>NZ_JBITYN010000007.1:391401-516826 GCF_044545925.1 Streptomyces sp. NPDC053367
GTCCGTGGTCGGTCGCGCAGTTCCCCGCGCCCCTGAGAAACCGCCCACCCGACCAGGCCCGTCCCGCCGTACGCTAGTGCGGGCCCGTCCACGGCCGGTCGCGCAGTTCCCCGCGCCCCTGAGAAACCGCCCACCCGACCAGGCCCGCCCCGCCGTACGCGAATGCGGGCCCGTCCACGGCCGGTCGCGCAGTTCCCCGCGCCCCCTGGGGAGCTGCCGGCAGGTGCGTACAAACCACGGAAGGTGGGATCGGCGGTCAGCCGCGTACGGCGGGAAGGGGACGGGACGGGGGGTTGTCCGCCCGCAGCGGCCGGCGGAAACCCGGTTGGACCCCTCGGCCGACCAGATCGCCGGACCGAGGACGGACAACCCCCCGGCCCGGCCCCGGCCCACCCACCGAACCCGGCGCGCTGCAGCAACCCCCACCGGAGCCGCGCGGGCCGCCGCGGGCATCCGGCGCTCAGGTCAGGCGGGACGCGAGGGCGGTCAGCAGGCCGACGACGCCCGCAGGCCCGTCGACCACGACATCGGCGCGCTCCCGCAGCTCGGCGACCTCGTCGCTGCCGCTGCACACCAGCAGCCCGGCCACACCGTCCGAGCGGAGCTTGTCGACGGCGGCGAACGCGGGCAGGTCCCCGAGGTCGTCCCCGGCGTACACCACGCACTCGGCACCCACCGACCGCACCCACTCCTCCAGCGCGACCCCCTTGTCCACCCCCGGCGGCCGCAGCTCCAGCACCATGCGCCCGGGCTCGACGATCAGCCCATGACGCGCGGCCAGCGCCCCCAGCGGCTCCCGCAACGCCTCGAACGCCGCCTGCGGATCCTCCGCCCGCCGCGTGTGGACCGCGACGGCGCGCCCCTTCTCCTCCACCCATGTGCCCTGCCACGCCCCGACCCCGTCGAGCACCCCGGGCAGCTCGGCCCGCACCGCGGCAACGCCCGGATGCGGCGCGGGCGCACTCACACCGCCGCTCGCCGCGTCCCACCGCTCGGCCCCGTAGTGCCCGAGCACGACGAGGTGCTCGAGCCCGGCCACCCCCGCGAACCCCCCGTACCGCACCGCCACCCCCGCCGGCCGCCCGGTGATCACCGCGACGGACGCCACCCGCGGCGCGATCCGCGCCAGCGCGGGCACCGCGTCGGGGTGCGCCCGCGCCTGGTCGGGGTCCGGCACGATCGGGGCGAGCGTGCCGTCGAAGTCGAGGGCGATCACCGCCTTGCCCGGCCGGGCGAGTAGCGCGTCGAGTCCGACGCGTCCGGCCTCGGTCACCGGCTCCGGCAGAGCACCCACGCCTGCCGGCCCTCCGTCACTCGCATCATGCTCATGGCTGCCCATACAACGACCCTATCCACGGAAGGCCCACCGCACGCGCGGCAACCTCACCGCTCCGCCCGCCGGGCCTCCCGCACCCGCCGCAGCCGATTGACGGTCACGGGGTCGTGGGCGAGGGCCCGCGGATCGTCCAGCAGGGCGTTCAGCAGCTGGTAGTAGCGCACGGGCGCCAGCCCCAGCTCCTCCCGGACGGCCCGCTCCTTCGCGCCGGGCCCGGCGAACCCCCGCCGCTCCAGCGCAAGGATGTCCCGCTCCCGCCGCCCGAGCCCGTCACCGTCACCGTCACCGTCCATGCCCAGCACACTAACCCCGGCCACCGACAAACGGGCACGGCCCGGTCCCCGCCCCCCCCTCAACCGCAACCGCAACCGCAACCGCAAGAGCACCGGCTCACCCCTCCGCGGCAGCCTCCGCGTCGGCCTGCGTGGCGAACGCCTCCAGCTTCCCCAGCACGGCCGACGGGCTCCCCCCGGGAGCGACGGCCTTGCCGATGCCGGACTTCACCTCGGCGCTCACCGAGGCCCACGACGTCTTGCCCACGGGATAGAACTCGGCGAGCCCCAGCTCGTCGAGGAACGGCTTGAGCTCCCGGTCCTCCGCGGCGGCGGACATGACGGCGGAGGCCGAGTTGGTCACGGGCAGCAGGTCGTACTCACGGGAGAACGCGAGCACGTTCTTCTCGCTGTACACGAAGTCGAGGAAGTCCCCGATCTGGTCCCGGTGGCCGTTCTTCTTGAACGCCAGCATCCAGTCGGCGACGCCCATCGTGGACTCGGTCTCCCCGTCCCGCCCGGGCATCGGCACCATGCCGAACTTCACGCCCTTCTTCGCGGCCATCTTCATCAGCGAGGGATGCCCGTTGAGCATGCCGACCTCGCCGGAGGCGAACGCCGCGAAGGCGTCGGCCCGGTTCAGCTTGGCGGGCGGGACCGGCCCGGTCAGGCCCTTGCCGACCAGCTGGTCGCGCAGCCAGGTGAAGGTCTCGACGTTCTCGGCGGAGTCGATGCCGTAGGTGCCCAGCGTGTCGGTGTAGCCGCCCCCGCCGCTGAGCAGCCACTGCATGGTCTCGGCCTGTGCCTCCTCGGGCCCGAGCGGCAGGGCGTACGGACAGCTGACGCCCTCCTCCTTCAGCGCCTCGGCGTCGGCGGCGAGCTCGGCCCAGGTGGTGGGCGGGGTGAGGCCGGCCTCGGCGAAGAGGGACTTGTTGTAGAAGAGCAGGCGCGTGGAGGCCGCGAACGGCATGCCGAACTGCTCCCCGTCGACCTTCCCGGCGTCGGCGAGCTGCCCGGCGAAGTCGGCCTGGGTGGTGATGGAGAGCAGGTCGTCGGCGGTGTACAGCTGCCCGTCGGCGGCGTAGTCGGCGTACGCGCCGATCTGCGCCATGTCGGGCGCGTCGCCCGCGTCGACCATCTCCTTGACCTTGCGGTCGACGTCGTTCCACGAGTAGACGGAGACGTCGATGCGCACGCCGGGGTGGTCGGCCTCGTACTCGGCGACCAGCTTGTCCCAGTACTTCTCGGAGCTGTTGGCCGAGCTGTCGCCGTAGTCGGCGGCGACCAGCTTCAGCGTGACGTCGTCGCCGGATCCGCCCCCGACGCCGCAGCCCCCGAGCACCGCCGTCATCCCCAGCGCGGCGACCGCCGCGACCATCCCTGTCCTACGCCGCTGCACGAACCGAGCCCCAACCCTGCGTGAGTTTCCGTCGAACACCTGTCGAGCGTCCGCTATCCGAATTAAGGTCTACACCACGCAAGTGGACTAGACCTCTTGTGGGTCCTCGGGCCACACTGTCCCCCGTGAGACATGTCATCGCCCTCGATGTGGGCGGCACCGGGATGAAGGCCGCCCTGGCCGGGGCGAACGGCGAGCTGCTGCACCGGGCCCGCCGGCCGACCGGGCGCGAGCGCGGCCCGGACGCGGTCGTCGACGGCATCCTCGACTTCGCCGCCGAGCTGCACGCGTACGGCGAGAAGCACTTCGGCGAGCCGGCGAGCGCGGCGGGCGTGGCCGTACCGGGCATCGTCGACGACAAGAACGGCGTCGCCGCGTACGCCGCGAACCTCGGCTGGCGGGACGTCCCGCTGCGCGAGCTGATGACCAAGCGCCTCGGCGGCATCCCCGTCGCCCTCGGCCACGACGTCCGCACCGGCGGCCTCGCCGAGGGCAGGATCGGCGCGGGCCGCGGAGCCGACCGCTTCCTCTTCGTGCCCCTCGGCACCGGCATCGCGGGCGCGATCGGCATCGACGGCCGGGTGGAGGCGGGCGCGCACGGCTTCGCGGGCGAGATCGGCCACATCGTCGTACGGCACGACGGAGCACCCTGCCCCTGTGGTCAGCGCGGCTGTCTGGAGCGGTACGCGTCCGCGTCGGCGGTGAGCGAGGCGTGGGCCGCCGCCGGCGGGGGCCCCGGGGCGGACGCCGCCGACTGCGCGCGGGCCGTCGCGTCCGGCGACCCGAACGCCGTACGGGTGTGGGGTGAGGCGGTCGGCGCCCTCGCCGACGGCCTGGTCACCGCGCTCACCCTGCTGGACCCCCGCACCCTGATCATCGGTGGCGGGCTCGCCGAGGCGGGGGAAACCTTGTTCTCACCGCTGCGGGACGCGGTCCGGCGCCGCGTCACCTTCCAGAAGCTGCCGACGATCGTCCCCGCCGCCCTGGGCGACACCGCGGGCTGCCTGGGCGCAGGCCTCCTGGCCTGGGATCTCCTCAACCACTCGGACCGTATGGAGGAACCGACGTGACGGCATCGCCCCGAGGGGCGCGGGGAACTGCGCGAGAAGCCTCGACGCACCCGCGGCCCGCGACGGACGGGACCCCGCTGGTCCTGACCGGAGCCAACGTGGTCCTCCCCGCCGGCACGGCCGAGAACGGCCGGCTCACCGTCGACGGCACCCGCATCTCCGCCGAGGCCCCCGAGAACGCCAGGACCCTCGACGTCTCGGGCCACTGGCTGGTGCCCGGCTTCGTCGACCTCCACAACCACGGCGGAGGCGGGGCATCCTTCTCCTCCGGCACGGTCGAGGACGTCCTCAGGGGCATCCACACCCATCGCCTGCACGGCACGACGACCCTCGTCGCCTCCACGGTCACCGACGAGATGGACCTCCTGGTCCGCCAGGCCGGCCTGCTCAGCGAGCTGGCCGAGCAGGGCGACCTCGCGGGCATCCACTTCGAGGGCCCGTTCATCTCCCCCTGCCGCAAGGGCGCCCACTCCGAGGCGCTGCTGCGCGACCCCGAGCCGGCGGAGGTGCGCAAGCTGATCGACGCGGCGCGCGGCCACGCCAGGATGGTCACCCTGGCCACGGAACTGCCGGGCGGCATCGACTCCGTACGGCTCCTCGCCGAGCACGGCGTGATCGCGGCGGTCGGCCACACGGACGCGACGTACGAGCAGACGGTCGAGGCGATCGACGCGGGCGCGACGGTCGCCACACACCTGTTCAACGCGATGCCCCCGCTCGGCCACCGGGCGCCGGGCCCGATCGCGGCGCTGCTGGAGGACGAGCGGGTCACGGTCGAGCTGATCAACGACGGCACGCATCTGCATCCGGCGGCGCTGGAGCTGGCGTTCCGCCACAAGGGCGCGGGCCGGGTCGCGTTCATCACGGACGCGATGGACGCGGCCGGCATCGGCGACGGCCGCTACATGCTGGGCCCGCTGGAGGTCGAGGTCGCGGACGGGGTGGCCCGGCTGGTGGAGGGCGGCTCGATCGCGGGCTCGACCCTCACGCTGGACCGCGCGTTCAAGCGGGCGGTGACGGTCGACCGGCTGCCGGTCGGGGACGCGGTCGCCGCGCTGTCGGCGACCCCGGCCGGGCTGCTGGGCCTGTACGACTCCATCGGCTCCCTGGAGCCCGGCAAGTACGCCGATCTGGTGCTGCTGGACGCGGACTTCGACGTCAAGGGCGTCATGCGGCGAGGGGAATGGGTGGTCGATCCCCAACTGGGCTGATTCAGCCGCGGGTCGACGAGACGGTGGCCGGTCCCGGGGCTGGGCCGGTCGCCGTCTCTTTGGCATGATCAGGACTTCGGAAGAAGTCGGTCGGCGAACGCATCGGGGGAGGTCGGACCAGGTGATCCTCACGGTCACACCGAACACCGCTCTCGACATCACCTATCGCGTACGGTCCCTGCGGCCGCACACCTCCCACCGTGTCTCCGAGGTCGTCGAGCGGCCCGGCGGCAAGGGGATCAACGTGGCCCGGGTCCTCGCGGCGCTGGGCCATCCGGTGACGGTCACCGGGTTCGCCGGCGGCGGCACCGGACGGGCGATCCAGGAGCAGCTCACCGCGACGCCCGGCGTGACCGACGCGCTCGTCCCGGTCTCCGGCGCGAGCCGCCGCACGGTCGCGGTCGTCGACACCTCCACCGGCGACACCACCCAGCTGAACGAGCCGGGCCCGCTGATCACCCCCTCGGAGTGGTCCGCGTTCCAGGAGGCCTACGCACACCTCCTCACCTCGGCCTCAGCGGTCGCCCTCTGCGGCAGCCTCCCCCCGGGCGTCCCGGTGGGCGCCTACGCCGGCCTCGTCCGAACAGCCCGGGCAGCGGGCGTCCCGGTACTCCTGGACACCGGCGGCGAAGCCTTGCGCCGGGGCGTGGCCGCGCGCCCGGACCTGATCAAGCCGAATGCCGACGAACTGGCCGAACTGACCGGCTCCCACGAGCCGCTGCGGGCCACCCAGGACGCCCGCAGACGCGGGGCACGGTCCGTGGTGGCCTCGCTCGGCGCACAGGGCCTTCTGGCGGTGACCCCGGAGGGCCGCTGGCGTGCCGCCCCGCCGGCCCGTGTGCACGGCAACCCGACGGGCGCGGGTGACTCGGCGGTGGCGGGCCTGCTGTCGGGCCTGGTGGAGAACCTCCCCTGGCCGGCCCGCCTGGCCCGCGCGACGGCCCTGTCCGCCGCGACCGTACTGTCCCCCGTGGCGGGCGAGTTCGACCGCCCGGCCTACGAGAAGCTGCTGGCCGGGGTGTCGGTGACGGGAGAGGTCAGCGCGGCCTGACCCCTGCACCGCTATTCCTCGACCTGGCCCTGCTTCAGCCGGAGCCGGTCCAGCAGGACGTTGCACTTGTCGCCGGCGCCGCAGGCGACGGTGAGGACGTTGGTGCCCTTGGTGAGGGTCGGGTAGGCGTAGGTGGTGGTCCAGCCCTTGGAGAAGTCGCCGTCGGGGGCACCGGCGTAGTTCTTCATGCTCAGCTTGCTGCCGAACTCCTTGCCGTTGACGAGGAGCGTCATCGACTGGTCCTCACCCGCGGCGCTGTAGTCGGCGAAGAGGGTGTAGCTGCCGTCCTCGGGGATGCCGTCGACGGTCCAGGTGACGGACGCGCCGGGCTGGTTCAGCCCGGTGATGTACACCCCGCCCTCGGACTTGGCGCCGGGGATCTCGGTGGCGGTGGCCACGCCCGGCGACAGCCGCAGCGCCTTGGCATCGGTCTCCAGCGGCTCCATCGCCTCCTCCATGCTGGAGCTGACCGACGGGCTCGGCTGCTCGCTCCGGGAGACGGACGGGGTGGGGCCGGTCTGGGTCCGGTCGTCGCCCTTGGCGTCGTCGCCGCCGACCATGGCGATGCCGATGCCGATGACGACCGCGCCGACCACCGCGAGGGCGCCGATCAGCAGGCCCTTGGTGTTGGGGCCGCGGCCGCGGCCGCCGCCGCTGCCGTACCCCTGCTGGGGAGCGGTCGGTGCGCCGCCGGGGAGGGTCTCGGGGGCCGCGTAGTGCGGGTTCGGCCTGCCGTAGGCGCCCTGCTGCGGGATGGGCTGACCGTAGGCGGGGGCGGCGGCCTGCTGCTGGCCGTACTGGCGTTCGCCGACCGTCCGCACTCTGCTCACGGAGTTCGGGTAGCCGTAGCCGCCGGAGGGCGGCTGGGCGCCGTTGGCCTGACCGTCGGCGTACAGGTAGCCGAACGGGTCGTCGTCCTCGGGCGTGCTCGCGCCGTTGTTGCCGGGCGTCATCCCTTGGTACTCCTCAACATGCGGAACAGATGCGATACGGATGTCAGGGTGGCGAGCCTACCCGCTCCAGCTGCCCCAAACAGGTGACTCAGACCGCATCAACCCTCTGACCTGGGGATCATCCCGCACGCCGATGCTGTTTGGGACGAGATCGTTTCTCGACGTACATACGTTCGTCGGCGGACTTGAGCACTTCGTCCGCGGTCATCCCGCAGTGTGCCCACCCGATGCCGAAGCTGGCGCCGACGCGCACGGCGCGGCCCTCGGCCCGGATCGGCTGGATGATCTCGTTGCGCAGCCGGACGGCGAGGTCCTGGGCGTCGGCGCGGCCGAGGCCGTCGGCGAGGATCACGAACTCGTCGCCGCCGAGCCGGGCGACGGTGTCGCCGTCGCGCACGCCCCGGGACAGGCGGCGGGCGACCTCGATGAGGACGGCGTCGCCCGCGTTGTGCCCGAACCGGTCGTTGATCGACTTGAACCCGTCGAGGTCGCAGAAGAGCACCGCGAGCCCCTTGGTGCCGTCGTCGTGCTCGCTCTCGGGGGCGACGGTGTGCACATGGTGGTCGTAGGCGTCGTACGGGTCGGTGCCCGGCCGGAAGTCGAAGCCGTGGCCGCCGCTGTCGTAGACGGGGTGCCCGTAGGCGGCGTCGACGGACTCCAGCTCGCCCGGGTGGCCGGAGTGCGGCCGCTGGCAGAGCCGCGCGGACAGGCGGGCGCGCAGTTCGGCGGAGTTCGGCAGGCCGGTGAGGGAGTCGTGGGAGGCGCGGTGGGCGAGCTGCAGCTCGCGGCGCTTGCGCTCCTCTATGTCCTCGACGTGGGTGAGCAGGAAGCGGGGCCCGTCGGCGGCGTCGGCGACGACGGAATTGCGCAGGCTCACCCACACGTACGTACCGTCGCGGCGGCCCAGCCTCAGCTCGGCCCGGCCGCCCTCCGCCGAGGTGCGCAGCAGGGTGCCTATGTCCTCGGGGTGGACGAGGTCGGAGAAGGAGTAGCGGCGCATCGCGGCGGCGGGCCGGCCCAGCAGGCGGCACAGGGCGTCGTTGGTGCGCAGGATGCGGCCGTGCTGGTCACCGCCCATCTCGGCGATGGCCATGCCGGAGGGCGCGTACTCGAACGCCTGCCGGAAGGATTCCTCACTCGCCCTGAGGGCCTGCTGCTCGCGCTCCAGGCGGACCAGGGCGCGCTGCATGTTGGACCGCAGCCGGGCGTTGCTGATCGCGATGGCGGCCTGGAAGGCGTACATCTGAAGGGCCTCACGGCCCCAGGCTCCGGGCCGCCGGCCGTTGCGCGGGCGGTCCACGGACAGCACGCCGAGCAGTTCGCCGTGCGGGCCGCCCTGCGAGCCGGGCGCGTACATCGGCGCGAACAGGCGGTCGGCGGGGTGCCACTCGTCCTCGAAGCGGGGGGCGGGGCCCTCGGTGAACCACTGCGGGACGTCGTCGTCGTCGAGGACCCAGCCCTCGGTGTGGGGTATGAAGATCAGGTCGCCCCAGGCCTCGCCCATGTTCAGCCGCCGCTCCCAGGACTCGCGGGAGCCGACCCGGCCGGTGATCAGGGCCTCGGCGGCGGGGTTGCCGGAGAACGCGGCAACGACGAGGTCGCCGTCCTGGCGGACGAGGTTGACGCAGGCCAGTTCGTAGCCGAGGGCGCTGACCACGCCGTCGGCCACCGTCTGGAGGGTGTCGGCGAGGCTGCGCGCGGTGTTCATGTCGGCCATGACCTGGTGCAGCTGCCGCAGGGACGCCAGACGGACGTAGGGCTCCGACTCGGTCTCCATGCTCGCCCTCCCCCCGAGACCTCGCAGCGAATAAAGGGTTCGCATCGTCCCCGCCACTGAATCACAGCGCGCTGCCCACTCGGTACACAGGGTCAACAATTAGTGCCCCTTGTGACTCAAGTCACAGGTAAATGTGAACAATTGCGTGAGGTTTCTGCGTTTTCCCTGTGTGTTTACTGAGCGCATATCCGGCGGAGATGTGCGGGAAGCACCGGAACGCACCGTAACTCGGCCGGTGGTCCTAGGCCCGGTCTCGGACCGAGGTCCGATGCGGGGGCCGTGGGGCGCACACTAGCGTCTCTCCTGTGCTGAACCATCCTCCCGTCACGTTCCCCGCCCAGTCCCCGCCCGTCACGGCCGCCGCCGCCGGGCATCCTGTGGGGGTGAGCAACGACGAGTTCCGCGCCGCCATGTCCCGGCTGGCCGCGGGCGTGGTCCTGGTGACCGCCAAGGAGCCGCCGCTCGACCCGGACGACCCCACGGCGCCGGGCGGCGAGGACGTCGGCATGACGGCCACCGCGTTCATGTCGGTGTCGCTGGACCCGCCGCTGGTCCTGGTCAGCCTGCGCGAGGGCTCCCGCATGGACGACCTGCTCGACGAGCAGCCGCTGTGGGCGGTGTCCGTGCTCGCCGAGAGCCAGCGGCACATCGCGGGCCGCTTCGCCATGAAGGGCCGCATCAGCGACCGCCTCCTCTTCGAGGACATCGCCTACACGCGCGGCGAGGCCTCCGGCGCGCCCCTGGTCGGCGGCGCCCTCGCCACGCTGGAGTGCCGTACCGAGCAGCGGGTGACGGCCGGAGACCACACCCTGGTCGTGGGCCGCGTGCTGACCGCGCGCGTGCCGAGCGCGGACGGCGGGCCGCTGCTGTACTTCCGGGGCCGCTACCGCCAGCTGGGCTGATTCCCTCCCGTCACCTCAGGACGAGGGGGGGGTGGGCGGGCCGTCGGCGTGCCGACCAGCCGCCCAGGGGAGTCCGGCGGGCGTGGGCCGGAGGACTACCAGTCGCGCCCGGTGCGGCCGCGCTTCGTCTCGGCCCGCTGCTTCTTCTCCCGCAGCCGCCGCTCGTTGATGCCCCGGGGTATCCGGGTCGGCCGTCGCGGCTCGGGCGGCGGCGCGGTCGCCTCGGCGAGCAGCGCGGCGAGGCGCACCGCCGCGGCCTCACGGTTGCGCCACTGCGACCGGTGCTCGGACGCGCGCACGGTGACGACCCCGTCGACCAGCCGCCCGGACAGCCGCTCGAGCGCCCGCTGCTTCCACACCTCGGGCAGTGCCTTCGTCGCCGCGAGGTCGAAGCGCAGCTCGACCTGTGAGTCACTGGTGTTGACGTGCTGTCCGCCCGGCCCGGAGGAGCGCGAGAAACGCCACATCAGCTCGGCCTCGGGCAGCGAGACGGAGCCACGGATGACATGGGGACCGGACATGCCGACCATGTTCCCGTTTCCGACCGGTCCACGTCACCCGAATATCCCGAGTGGGCGCATCCCGGTAAAGAAAGTAAAGACACCTGGAACCTATGGCACCTCTCTGGACGTTCATTGGGGTAGCTGTAGGTTCGTCGTACGCAACGAGGGAAGGGACTCCCAACAATGGCTGTAAGCCTGTCCAAGGGCGGCAACGTCTCGCTCACCAAGGAAGCTCCGGGCCTGACCGCCGTCACCGTGGGCCTCGGCTGGGACGTCCGCACCACCACCGGCACGGACTTCGACCTCGACGCCTCCGCCATCGCGGTCAACCCTCAGGGCAAGGTCTACTCCGACGCCCACTTCGTCTTCTTCAACAACAAGCAGACCCCGGACAACACCATCGTCCACACCGGTGACAACCGCACCGGCGAGGGCGCGGGCGACGACGAGGCCATCAACGTCAACCTGGCGGCCCTCCCGGCCGACATCGACAAGATCGTCTTCCCGGTCTCGATCTACGACGCCGAGAACCGCTCGCAGAACTTCGGCCAGGTCCGCAACGCCTACATCCGCATCATCAACCAGGCCGGCGGCGCCGAGATCGCCCGTTACGACCTGTCGGAGGACGCGGCGACGGAGACGGCCATGGTCTTCGGCGAGCTGTACCGCAACGGCGCCGAGTGGAAGTTCCGCGCCGTCGGCCAGGGCTACGCCTCGGGCCTGGCGGGCATCGCGCAGGACTTCGGCGTCAACGTCTGACGGACGCCACGCAGTGTGTGAGGACCCCAGGCTCCGGCCAGGGGTCCTTCCCCTCCGGCCCCTCATCACCGGGTGGGCAGCGCGGTAGCGTCCCGGCATGATCCTCCAGCAGCTGGACGTACCGCCCGGCCAGGACATCCCCGGGCCGCTTCTCACCGAACTCACCGCCCTGTACGCCTCCCAGCACGAGTTCTTCGCGCTGAGCGGTGACTTCCCCGACCCGGACGACATCCGACCGGAGCAGGTCGCGGCCGCGCTCGCCGCCGAACTCGCCCATCCGGACGCCGAGGTGCTGCTGGCACGCAGTCAGGGGCGGCTGGTCGGTATCGCCGTCACGCTGGCCCACCACCCGGACCCGGCCGACCCGGACCCGTGGATCGGGCTGCTGATGGTCGACGCCGCTGTCCGGCGCCAGGGACACGGCAGGCGGCTCGCCGCCCTCGTCGAGGACCGCTTCCGCGCGGCCGGACGGGATGCCGTACGCCTCGCCGTGCTGGAGAACAACCCCACGGCGCTGGCCTTCTGGACCGCGCTCGGCCATGAGGTCATCGACCGGCGCGCGGACCGCGAGCGGGGCCGCCCCTGCGCCGTGCTGCGCAAACCGCTGAGCACACCTCCGGGCACCAGGCAGGGCACACCCCCGGGCACACCGCAGGGCGAGCCGCCGCGCATCCCCCGGCGTGCCGCCCGGATCGCGGTGCTGGACCCGCAGGGCGCGGTGTTCCTGTTCCGGTACGACAACGTCGAGGTCGGCGTCCACTGGGCGATGCCCGGCGGCGGCCTGGAGCCCGGCGAGTCCCCGCGCGAGGGCGCTCTGCGCGAGCTTCACGAGGAGACCGGCTGGACGGACCTGGAGCCGGGGCCGCTGCTCACCACCTGGGAGCACGACTTCACGCACGCGGTCGGCCCGGTCCGCCAGCACGAGCACATCTACGTCGCCCACGGCCCCCGCCGTGAACCCGCCGGCCCCCACCTCGCCGCCGCGCACGCCGAGGACGGCATCCTCAGCTGGCGGTGGTGGACCCGCGAGGAACTGGCCGAGGAGGCCGAGCCGGTGTGGCCGCCGGAACTCGCCCGGCTGCTTGACGACTTGGACGACTTGGACCGGACCAACACAGGGGCCGATGACAACTCCCCCTGACGAAAGCCGAGTTGGGGCCACACTTACGTCCGGATAGCGGAGGCCCCACCACGGCTTTCGGATACGAACACGTAAAGTCTTGACGGCGGTCTGTCAAACAGACCGGTGCAGGTGTCACTCTCTCCTCGCCGCCGCAATCTGTGCCCCACCTGTGCCTCACCCCATGAGGCGCAGCCCACAGCCTGTGCCTCCCCCCAGAGGCCGGTGACCAAGGAGACCGAGTGAGACTGCAGTCCCACGCCACCCGCACTCCCCGCACGACCGTCCTGCGCGCCGCCGCCCTGATCGGCTCGGCCGCGATGGTCGTCCTCGCGACGCAGAGCGGCGCCGCCACCGCGGCCGCCCCCGAGCCCGCCTCCACCTCCGCGGCCCTCCCGCTGAGCGCCTCCGCGCGCGCCACCGCCATCGCCGCCGCCCAGGACCGGGCCGCCTCGACCGCCCGCGAACTCGGGCTCGGCGCCCAGGAGAAGCTGGTCGTCCGCGATGTCGTCAAGGACGCCGACGGCACGGTCCACACCCGCTACGAGCGCACCTACGCCGGACTCCCCGTCCTCGGCGGCGACCTGATCACGCACGAGGCGAAGGGCGGCGCCCTCAAGGGCGTCACCAAGGCCACCAAGGCCCGGATAGCCGTGGCGTCCACCGACGCCGCGATATCGGCGACCGCCGCGAAGAAGTCGGCGCTCGCCGCCGCCGGGGACGGCACCTCCGCCACCGCCCGCAAGGTGATCTGGGCCGCCGGCGCCAAGCCCGTCCTGGCCTACGAGTCCGTCGTCCACGGCCTCCAGCACGACGGCACCCCGAGCGAGCTGCACATCGTCACCGACGCCGCCACCGGCAGGCAGCTGCACTCCTTCGAGGCCATCGAGACCGGTACCGGCACCAGCCAGTACAGCGGCACCGTCACCCTCGGCACCACCCCCGTCTCCGGCGGCTTCACCCTCACCGACGCCGGGCGCGGCGGCCACAAGACGTACGACCTCAACGGCGGCACGTCCGGCACCGGCACCCTCTTCCAGGACGCCGACGACGTCTGGGGCAACGGCTCGCCGACCAACCGGCAGACCGCCGCCGTCGACGCCGCCTACGGCGCCCAGGTCACCTGGGACTACTACAAGACCGCGTTCAACCGCAACGGCATCCGCAACGACGGCAAGGCCGCCTACAGCCGCGTCCACTACGGCAACGCCTACAACAACGCCTTCTGGTCCGACCAGTGCTTCTGCATGACGTACGGCGACGGCGCGAACAACGTCAAGCCGCTCACCTCGCTCGACGTGGCCGGCCACGAGATGAGCCACGGCCTGACGGCGTCCACGGCCGGCCTCAACTACCGCCGTGAGTCCGGCGGCCTGAACGAGGCCACCTCCGACATCTTCGGCACCTCCGTGGAGTTCTTCGCGAACAACTCCTCCGACCAGGGCGACTACCTGATCGGCGAGAAGATCGACATCCGCGGCAACGGCACCCCGCTGCGCTACATGGACAAGCCCAGCAAGGACGGCAACTCCGCCGACTACTGGTCCTCCGGTGTCGGCCGCCTCGACGTGCACTACTCCTCGGGCCCGGCCAACCACTTCTTCTACCTGCTGTCCGAGGGCAGTGGCGCCAAGACGGTCAACGGCGTCAGCTACAACTCCCCCACCTACGACGGCTCCACGGTCACCGGCATCGGCCGCGCCAAGGCCGAGCAGATCTGGTACAAGGCCCTGACCACCTACTTCACCTCCACCACCGACTACGCGGGCGCCCGCGTCGGCACCCTGAACGCCGCGCGCGACCTGTACGGCGCGGGCAGCGCCGAGTACAACGCGGTCGCCGCCGCCTGGAAGGGCGTCAACGTCAACTGACGTCCCCCCGACGGTGATACGGGCCGGGCCGTCCCTCAGGGGCGGCCCGGCTTTCCGTCGCCGTACAGCCACTCCCGCCAGATGTCCGAGAAGTCCTCGCGCGGCGCCTGCTTCTCGACGTACGCCGTGAACCCGGCCGTGTCCGCCGTGCCGTGCCGGTGCGCGCCCGCCCAGCCGCGCAGCAGCGTGCGGAACGCGTCGTCGCCGAGCCGCTGCCGCAGCTTGTGCAGCACCATCGCGCCCCGCTGGTAGACCGGGTCGCCGGAGATCTGCGCCGCGCCGTCGGGGCGCGCGGGCGGGAACGCCCACAGGTCCGGGTAGGTGTCCTCGCCGTGCGCGTACAGCTCCTCGAAGGTGCGCTGCGCGCTGTCGCCGCCGTGCTCCTCCGCCCACAGCCACTCCGCGTACGTCGCGAAGCCCTCGTTGAGCCACATGTCCCGCCAGGTCCGCGGGGTGACCGAGTCGCCGTACCACTGGTGGGCCAGCTCGTGCACCAGCAGCGGCAGGTCCGGCGCGCCCGGGAAGACCGGCCGGTTCTGCGTCTCCAGGGCGTAGCCCACGTCCGTGTCCGGCTCGACGATCGCGCCGGCCGAAGCGAACGGGTACGGCCCGAAGGTGTCCTCCGCCCACGCCACCGCCTCCGGCAGCCGGGCCAGCACCGCCCGGCTCGCCCGCGCCTCCGCCGGGTCCACGGCGGTGTACACCGGCAGCCCCTCCCGGGCCGTCGTCCGGCTCACCTCGTAGCGGCCGATCGCCAGGGTGGCGAGATAGCTCGCCATCGGCTCACCCGTGTGCCACACGAACGTCGTACGGTCCTTTCCCCGGCGTTCCCTCACGAGTTCGCCGTTGGACACCGCCGTCAGGCCGCGCGGCACGGTGACCGTGATGTCGTAGGGCGCCTTGTCGGACGGGTGGTGGTTCCCCGGGAACCACGCCATCGACCCCACCGGCTGGCCCAGCGCGAGCGCGCCGTCGGCGGTGGGCAGCCAGCCCTCCCGCGAGCCGTCCGGGTCGGTGACGGTCTCGGGCGTGCCGCCGTACCGGACGGTCACCCGGAAGCTGCCGCCCTCCCGCAGCTCCCCCTCCGGCCGGACCGTCAGCTCCTGCCCGGCCCGGTTCCAGCGCGCCTGCCGCCCGCCGACCTCGACCGCGGCGACGTCCAGCCCCTTCAGATCCAGGTCGAAGGCGGACAGATCCTGAGTGGCCCGGACCGTGAGCACGGCCGTCCCGGTGAGCCGGCGCCGGTCGGGCTCGTAGGCGAGCTCCAGGCCGTAATGGGTGACGTCGTACCCGCCGTTGCCCGCCTTGGGAAAGTACGGATCCCGCACGCCCGCGCCACCGGGAGTGCCCTGCACACCGCCACCACCGCACGCGCCGAGGCCAAGGCAAAGGGACAGGGAGAGCGCGGCTACGGCGGGAACAAGGGGCACGAATCGGGGCACGAGCATGATCCTATGGGCGCCGGAGCGTGAGCCCCCCGGGCACGGAATGGCCAGGCACGGAATGGCCAGGCACGGAATGGCCGGGCACGGGATGGAACGACCGCTCAGCCTCGGAACCCGCCGGGCGCGGAACCAGGAGAACGCCGGCCACGGGACCAAGAGCCCGCCGGCCACGGGACCGGGAGAACGCCGGGCAAGGGCTCCGCCGGGCCCGGGAGCGAAAGCCCCCCGGCGCCTAAGACCCCGGAGGCCACCGGGTGCACGATCCCGGAGGGCACCGGACGCAGGACCCCGGTGGCCGCCGGCGTGGGATCGCCGATCTCCCGGTCGTGACACCATCCCTACGTGCTCGACATCGGTTACGCCCTCTCCAACCGCTTTCCCGACCCGCCGCAGACGGACTACCGGCGGGCGGACGTCCATGCGCTGCGGCACGACCTGTTCTGCGGGGACGTCTACCTCGCCGACACCGAGAGCGACCGGGAGTTGTCCACAGCCTGGGGATGGGTGCCGGTGCTCGACTTCGCGTGGGCGCTGTGCGACATCGTCGAGCGAATCGACCAGGACCCGGCCGGCTCGCGGGCCTCACGGCCGCAGTACGCCGAGCTGGACTTCACCGAGTCCACGGACCGGATGCTGTTCGAGCGGAGGTTCGGCTGGGTCGACATCGAGGCCGACTGGATGCCGGCCGAGGAGGCCCCGCTGACCTTCTCCCACACCGAGCTGCGCCGCGAGGCCCGGGACTTCCTGCACGACCTGCTCGCCGACCTGGTCGACCTGCACGAGGACCTGGGCGAGAACCCGGCGGTCTGGACCCTCCAGGCCCGCTTCCCCCGCGTGAGCTGACGCCCTCAGCCCTCCACCCGTATCCCCAGCTCCGCCGCCAGCACCGGGGCCAGGTCCAGCAGTTGCGCCGGGCTGATCACCGCACCCGAGAGCCGGTCCACCCCGCGGGCGATCTCCAGCGGGGCGGCGCCACGGAGGTCGACGTCCTTGAGGGTGGCCGAGGTGAGGTCGGCCTCCTTGAGGGCGCAGCCGACGAACTCGACGCGCTCCAGGTGGGCGCCCGCGAAGTCCGGCTCGACCAGCACGCAGCCGTCGAAGACGACGTCCTTCAGGCGCGCCGCGCGGAAGTTGAGGAAGTCGAGCTTGCCGCCCCGCACGACCACCCGCTCCAGCGCGGCCCCGTGCAACTGGGTGCCGCCCAGGCGGGCGTCCAGCAGCTCGACGTCCCGCAGGGTCGCCTCGGCCAGGTCGGTGCCGACCCCGCGCACACCTGCGAGGACCGAGTCGAGGAAGCGGGCGTGGTGCAGCCGGGTCTCGTCCAGGACGCAACCGGTCAGCGCGCAGTCCATGAAGCGGGCGCCCGCGCCGTCCTGTCCCGCGAGGTCCGCCTCCTTCAGCTCCAGGCCGTCGTAGTCCCCGTCCGGCTCCAGGGCGCCGCCCTGCCATCGCTCGAGCCCGGGCAGCCGCACCTGCGGCCGCCGCGCCCGCTTCACCGCCGCAGCACCCGTCCGTCCACCCCGTCCACCCCGTCCGACCCGCCCGCTCGCCATGCCCCCATCCTGCACCCCGCCACTGACAATCCCCCTGACCAGCACGAACGCCTCCCCTGTCACATTTCCCCGGGTCCGCGTCGTCGTAAGGAGTGACAGGCGAACCCCAGCAGAGGGAGACCCCCAGCCATGCACCGCATCACTGTCGTCGGCGGCGGCTTCGCCGGACTCACCGCGGCCATCACCGCCGCCGAGGCGGGCGCCCGGGTCACCGTGTACGAGGCGCACCACACCCTCGGCGGACGGGCCCGTACCGCCGACGGCCCGTACCGGACCAACGAGGGCCCGCACGCGCTGTACAACGGCGGTCCGCACTGGACCTGGCTGCGGCGGCGCGACCTGATCGGGCCGCTCGCACCGCTGCCGCCGCTGGAGGCCGCCCGGCTGCGGCTGCGGCACCACGGCGTGCTGCGCCGCACCCCGCCCTTCGCCATGCTCAAGCTGCTGCGCCGCAGCGCCGCGCAGGCGCCCGTGGACGTGGACTTCCTCACCTGGGCGACGCGCGAGGCGGGCGAGGAGGGCGCCCGGGCCGCCGCCCACTACGCGGCCGTCGCGCTGTTCCACCACGACCCCGGCTCACTGTCGGCGGCGTTCGTGCAGGAGCGGCTGCGGCGCGCCACCAAGCTGCCGCCGGAGGCGCACTACCCGCGCGGCGGCTGGGGCACGGTCATCGACCGGATGGCGGCCCGCGCCTGGAACCTCGGCGTGCGGATGGAGACCCTGTCGCGCGTCGACACCCTGCCCACGGACACGCCGGTCGTCGTCGCCACCTCCCTGGACGCCGCCCGCCGGCTGCTCCGCGACGACTCGCTGACCTGGCCCAGCGGCCGTACCGTCCTCGTCGATCTGGCCGTACGGACCCGGCGCGGCGACGCGTTCGCGGTGTCGGACCTGGACGCGCCGGGCTGGATCGAGCGGTTCACCGCGCAGGACCGCACCCTCGCCCCGGCCGGCGAGCAGCTGATCCAGGGCCAGATCCCGATCGCGCCGGACGCCCCGCGCGCGGAGGGCGTCGCCCGCGCCGAGGAACTCCTCGACCTGGGCTTCCCCGGCTGGCGCGAGCGCGTCACCTGGCGCCGCGAGGCCGTCGCCCAGGGCCGTACGGGCGCGGTCGACCTGCCCGGCACCAGCTGGCGGGACCGGCCCGCCGTGGACCGCGGCGACGGCGTGTACCTCGTCGGAGACCAGGTCGCGGCCCCCGGTGTGCTGTCCGAGGTGTCCTTCAACAGCGCGCTGACCGCGGTGTCGCTGATGCTCGGCCGGAACGCCCTTGACCTCAAGCATGCTTGAGGATGAAGGGTGGGTCGCGTCGCACCGACGAGACCCTGGGGGGATCCCATGCACGCCATCCGCCTGCACGCCTTCGGCCCGGCCGAGAACCTGACGTACGAGCAGGTCGAGGACCCGCGTCCGGGCCCCGGCCAGGTCCGCGTCCGGGTCCGGGCCGCCGGCGTGCACCTCCTCGACACCGCCCTGCGCGAGGGCGTCCAGGGCGGCCCGGCGCCGGTGCCGGCCGAGCTGCCCACGATCCCCGGCCGTGAGGTCGCGGGCGTCGTCGAGTCGCTCGGCGAGGGCGTCGCCGCCCTGTGGCTCGGCAAGCCCGTGGTCGCCCACCTGGGCTTCGTGCCGGGCGGCTACGCCGAACTGGCCGTCACCGAGGTCGAGCGCGTCCACGAGATCCCGGAGAACCTCGACTTCGCGCAGGCCGTCGCCATGATCGGCACCGGCCGCACCGCGATGGGCATCCTGCAGTTCGCCGACCTGGGCCCCGGCGCGGTGGTGATCGTCCCCGCGGCGGCCGGCGGCATCGGCACCCTGCTCGTGCAGTACGCCAGGCACGCCGGTGCCACCGTCATCGGCCTCGCCGGCGGCCCGGACAAGGTCGCCCGCGTGCGCGAGAACGGCGCCGACCTCGCCGTCGACTACAAGGACCCGGCCTGGCCCGGCAAGGTCCGCGCCCATCTGGGCGGCCGTACCGCCACCCTCGTCCTCGACGGCGTCGGCGGCGACGTCGCCCGCGAGAGCGTCGCCCTGCTCGGCCCGGGCGGCAAGCACCTCGTCTTCGGCTGGTCCGCGGAGGGCATCAAGGACGGCCGGGCGTATCTCGTCGACGGCGTCTCCGAGGAGGTTCTCGGCCCGGTGATGCTCGGCCGGGCGGGCGGCCCCAACCCGGTCCGCACGCTCGAACTGCGCGCCCTCGCCGAGGCCGCCGCGGGCCGCCTCACCCCGGCCGTCCAGCGCTTCCCGCTCGCCGAGGCCGCCGCCGCCCACCGCGCCCTGGAGAACCGCGGCACGACGGGGAAGGTCGTCCTGGAGCCCTGAGCCGACGCGCCCCCACCCGGGGGGCACCCCGGATGCGACCCGCCCCGATCCATGGTCTGCTGGCCGAATGAGCGGCACCCGGACAGCCGACAGGGCGGAGGCCGACCCCCATCGCTGGTGGGGCCTGACGGTCATCGCCCTCGCCCAGCTGATGGTCGTCCTGGACGCGACGATCGTGAACATCGCGCTCCCCTCGGCACAGCGCGCCCTGGACATGTCCGACGGCAACCGCCAGTGGGTCATCACCGCCTACACGCTGGCCTTCGGCGGCCTGCTCCTGCTCGGCGGCCGTATCGCCGACCTCGTCGGCCGCCGCCGTACCTTCGTCATCGGCCTGATCGGCTTCGCCGGCGCCTCCGCGCTCGGCGGCGCCGCCACCACGGCGGGCATGCTGTTCGGCGCCCGCGCCCTCCAGGGCGTCTTCGCCGCCGTCCTCGCCCCGTCCGCACTGAGCCTGCTCACCACGACCTTCACCGACCCGAAGGAACGCGGGAAGGCCTTCGGCATCTACGGCGCCCTCGCCGGCAGCGGCGCCGCGATCGGGTTCATCCTCGGCGGCCTGCTCACCGAGTACCTGGGCTGGCGCTGGTGCCTGTACGTCAACGTGCCCATCGCGATCGCCGCCGTCGTCGGCGCCCTCACCCTGCTGCACGACCGGCCCGGCCACGCGGGCGCCCGCCTGGACGTGCCCGGCGTGCTGCTCGGCTGCGGCGGCCTCGTCGCGATCGTCTACGGCTTCAGCGAGGCCCAGCCCCGGGGCTGGACCGACCCCCTGGTGCTGGCCCTGTTCGCGCTGGGCGTCGTCCTGCTCGCGACCTTCGTGTGGTGGCAGACCCGGGCGCCGTCGCCGCTGCTGCCCCTGCACATCGTCAAGGACCGCAACCGCGCCGGCTGCTTCCTCACCATCGGGCTCGCCGTCATCGGCATGTTCGGCCTGTTCCTGTTCATGACCTACTACCTCCAGGTCGTCCTGGCGTACTCCCCGGTCAGGACCGGCCTGGCCTTCCTCCCCCTCACCGCCTCGATCATCGTCGGCTCGACCCAGGTCTCGGCCCGCCTGCTGCCGCGCGTCGCCCCGCGCGCCCTGATGGCCCCGGGCGCCCTGCTGGCGTCGGGCGGCATGGTCGTCCTCACGCAGCTGACGGTCGACTCCGACTACGCCACCCACATCCTGCCCGCGCTGATCCTCATGGGCCTCGGCATGGGCATGATCTTCATGCCGGTCTTCTCCACCGCCACCGCGGGCGTCGCCCCCCAGGACTCCGGCGTCACCTCGGCCACCGTCAACACCTCCCAGCAGGTCGGCGGCTCCATCGGCACGGCCCTGCTCAACACCATCGCCACCACCACCAGCAGCGCCTACCTCACCGCCCACCTCACCTCCGGCGGCGACCGCGCCCTCATCGCCCGGCAGGCCGTCGTCCACGGCTACACCGTCGCCATCTGGTGGGCCGCGGGCATCATGCTCTGCGCCGGCCTCGTCGCAGCCCTCATGGTGAAGGCGAAGCCGACCGCACACGGAGCCGCACCGGCCCGACCGCTGCCGGAGTCGGTGGCGTAGGAGAACCCGCGGGAGAGCCGCCGGGCGGGACCGGGCGACCACGGAAGGCCCGCCGGGCGGAACAGGCGGCGACGGAAGGCCCGCCAGGCGGAACAGGCGCCCACGGACAGGCCCGCCAGACGGAACAGGCGCCCACGGACAGGCCCGCCAGACGGGACGAACGCCTCACGCAGGGCCCGGTCAGCCGGAAACGGAAGCCGCACGCACGGCCCGCCCGACCGACCGGAAGCCACACCCAAGACCCCGCCCGGCGGAACGGAAGCCGCACGGAAGCCGCACCCAAGGCCCCACAAAGCCCCGCCGCACGGACCGGAACCCGAGCAATCCGAGCGGAGCGCTCAGTGCCGCCCGGACACCCGGTCCGCCACCCGCGCGATCCGCGAGGACCCCGCACTGTGCGAGACCGTCTCGCGCCGGTCGGCTGCCCGGTACGCCGCGTACAGCGCCTGCACGCCCAGCCACCGCAGCGGCTCCGGCTCCCAGCGCCGCACCTTGTGCCCCACCCAGGGCAGCTCGGTCAGTTCGGTCCGCCCGCCCTGCCCGGAGTCCTGCTGCACGAGGTCCCGCAGGGTCCGGCCGGCCAGGTTCGCGGTGGCCACACCCGAGCCGACGTAACCACCCGCCCAGCCGAGCCCCGTCGACCGGTCCAGCGTCACCGTCGCGCACCAGTCGCGCGGCACGCCCAGCACCCCCGACCAGGCGTGCTCGACGCGCACCCCGGCCAGCGGCGGGAAGAACCGCACCAGGATCTCCCGCAGCGCCTCGACCGTCTCCGGCTGCGTACGGCCGTCGTTGTCCGTCCTCGACCCGAAGCGGTACGGCACCCCGCGCCCGCCCAGCGCGATCCGCCCGTCGGCGGTGCGCTGCGCGTACATGTAGGCGTGCGCCATGTCGCCGAGCGTCTCCCGCCCGGCCCAGCCCACCGACTCCCACTGCTCCTCGCTCAGCGGCTCGGTCACCACCATCGAGGAGTTCATCGGCAGCCAGGTCCGCCGCTGCCCCTTCAGGGACGCGGTGAACCCCTCGGTGCAGCGCAGCACATAGGGCGCGCGGACCGTGCCGTACGGCGTCACCGCGTGCTTGGGCCGGATCTCCGTGACCGGCGTCGCCTCGTGGATGGTCACCCCCAGCGCCTCCACCACGGCCGCCAGCCCCTTGACCAGCTTCGCCGGATGCACCCGCGCCCCGTGCGGCGTCCACGACGACCCGACCGCGCCCGCGACACGGATCCGCTCCGCCGTCTCCCGCGCGCCGTACAGCTCCCGGTCCTTCTCGCCGTACGACAGCTCGTGCGCGTGGAACGCCTTCAGCCGCGCCAACTGCGCGGGCGTACAGGCCACTTCGAGTACGCCGCCCCTGTGGACGTCGGCGTCGACGCCCTCGGCCGCGAGGACGGAGACGACCTCGTCGACGGTGTCGTTCATGGCCCGCTGCAGCCGTACGGCGGCGTCCTGCCCGTGCAGCTTCGCGTACCGGTCGCGGCCGGCGATGCCGTTGTACAGCCAGCCGCCGTTGCGCCCGGAGGCGCCGTAGCCGCAGAACCGCTGCTCCAGCACGGTCACCCGGAGGAACGGCGCCGCCTTCTTCAGGTAGTACGCCGTCCACAGGCCCGTGTAGCCGCCGCCCACGATCACCACGTCGGCGGACGCGTCCCCGGCGAGCGGCTCCCGCACCGCCGGAAGCCCGTCGTGCGCGTACCAGAAGGAGACACCACCGTTGACCACAACGCTGCTCATGGCGCGGACGTTAACCCGTCCCCACCGCCGGTGTCTCCTTCGGATTCCGTACTTTCCCACCCCTCTGACCAGCGGCAGCACCCGATCCCCGGGGCGAGGGCGGGCGGCGCGACGAGATGCCCGAGATCGGACCGGCGAAGCAGCGCCCCGGCGCGAGCGGAACGCCGTACGCGACGTGCACGACGCGCGGCGGCCGCCGCCCGGCCCGGCCCGGCCACGGAATCCGGACCCGTGGGCCGGACGCCCGCGCGCCGGTAGCCTCGGCCCGGTGACCGACATCCCGGAGGAACTGGCCGCGACCCAGGCGCGGTACAACGGCGAGGCCGGCCGCGCGTTCATCGCCGCACTCCCGGCCCTGATCACCACGTTCCTGGACCGCTGGAACCTGCGCCCCGACGGCCCGCCCCGCTACGGCGTCTGCGCCCTGGTCCTCCCGGTCGTACGCGGCCACGACACCCGGGCCGCGCTCAAGCTCCAGCTCCAGGACCCGGAGACCACGGACGAGCCCCTCGCCCTGCGCGCCTGGGCCGGCGACGGCGCCGTACGCCTCCTCGACCACGACCCGGCCACCGGCACCATGCTCCTGGAACGCCTGGACGCGGCCCGCCCGCTCTCCAGCCACCCCGACACCCGCGAGGCGGCGCGCATCGTCGCGGGGCTGCTCGTGCGCCTCACCGCGACAAGGGCCCCACGGGGACTGCGCGACCTGGGCGACATCACCCGGGCCCTCCTGGACCGCACGCCCAAGGCCCTGGCCCGTGTCCCCTACGAGCCGGTCCGCCGCCTCCTCACCGACTGCGCGTCGGCCACGGCCGAGGTGGCGGCCGACCCGGGCGACCGCCTGCTGCACTGGGACCTGCACTACGACAACGTCCTGGCGTCCGAGCGCGCCCCCTGGCTGGCGATCGACCCGAAACCGCTGGCGGGCGACCCCGCGTTCGAGCTGCTGCCGGCCCTGCTGAACCGCTTCGACGTGGACGAGATCCTGCCGCGCTTCGACACGATGACCGGCGAGATGTCCCTGGACCGGGCCCGGGCGGCCGCCTGGACGATGGCGAGGGCCCTGCAGAACGCGGTCTGGGCCACCGAGGAGGGCCTTCCCCCGGCCCCCGAAAACCTGGAGATCGCCCGCCGGCTCCGTTCTACGCTCCACTCATGATCCGCACAGCGACCCCGGCCGACATCCCCGTCCTGCACACCCTGATCCGCGAACTGGCGGAGTACGAGAAGGCCCCGCACGAGGCCAAGGCCACCGAGGCCCAGCTCCACGACGCCCTGTTCGGCGACCGCCCCGCCGCCTACGCCCACATCGCCGAGGACGACGCCACGGGCACCCCCGTCGGCTTCGCCCTCTGGTTCCTGAACTTCTCCACCTGGCGCGGCACCCACGGCATCTACCTGGAGGACCTCTACGTCCGCCCGTCCGCCCGAGGCGGCGGCCACGGCAAGGCCCTCCTGACCACCCTGGCCCGCCTCTGCGTCGAACGCGGCTACCAGCGCCTGGAGTGGTCGGTCCTCGACTGGAACGAACCCGCCATCGGCTTCTACCGCTCCCTGGGCGCCGTACCCCAGGACGAGTGGACGGTGTACCGCCTGACGGACGAGGCCCTGACAGCCCTGGCCAAGGCATAACAAAAGCCCAGGCCGGCCCCGGCCGGCCTGGGCTTCCACCCAGAGCCCCCTGTCGGATTCGAACCGACGACCTTCGCTTTACAAGAGCGGCGCTCTAACCAGCTGAGCTAAGGAGGCCTGTGCGCTTCAGGAGCGCGCCCAGGCAGTGTACCCAGGCCCGGGCGGGGGCCCGTCGAAAATTTCCGCGAAGTTCACAGAGGTCCAGGTACTGACAGAGTGGGTGGACGGCAGGTAGCGTCCTGCACGGTTCACTCGCGTGGACTACACCAACCACCTTCCTACAACGGATCGTCCGGCACGTTCCTGCCGGTAGAAGGGGGCCTCTGAGCCATGGCCACTGTCACTTTCGACAAGGCGACCCGGATCTACCCGGGTTCCGAAAAGCCCGCCGTCGACGCTCTGGACATCGAGATCGCGGACGGCGAGTTCCTCGTCCTGGTCGGTCCTTCCGGCTGCGGCAAGTCCACCTCCCTGCGGATGCTCGCGGGTCTCGAGGACGTCAACGGCGGCGCGATCCGCATCGGTGACCGCGACGTCACGCACCTGCCGCCGAAGGACCGGGACATCGCCATGGTGTTCCAGAACTACGCGCTCTACCCGCACATGACGGTCGCCGACAACATGGGCTTCGCGCTCAAGATCGCCGGCGTCAACAAGGCGGAGATCCGCAAGAAGGTCGAGGAGGCCGCGAAGATCCTCGACCTGACCGAGTACCTGGACCGCAAGCCGAAGGCCCTCTCGGGCGGTCAGCGCCAGCGTGTCGCCATGGGCCGCGCGATCGTGCGTGAGCCGCAGGTGTTCCTCATGGACGAGCCGCTGTCCAACCTGGACGCCAAGCTCCGTGTCTCCACCCGTACGCAGATCGCCTCGCTGCAGCGCCGCCTCGGCATCACCACCGTCTACGTCACCCACGACCAGGTCGAGGCCCTCACCATGGGCGACCGGGTCGCGGTCCTCAAGGACGGTCTGCTCCAGCAGGTCGACACCCCGCGCAACATGTACGACAAGCCCGCGAACCTGTTCGTCGCCGGCTTCATCGGCTCCCCGGCCATGAACCTGGTCGAGGTCCCGGTCGCCGACGGCGGCGTGAAGTTCGGCAACTCGGTGGTGCCGGTACAGCGCGACGCGCTCTCCGCCACCAGCGACAAGACCGTCACGGTCGGCGTGCGCCCCGAGCACTTCGACGTGGCGGGCCCGGAGTCCGACCTCGGTGTCGAGGTCGTCGTCAACGTCGTGGAGGAGCTCGGCTCCGACGCGTTCGTCTACGGCACCGCCAACGTCGGCGGCGCGTCCAAGGACCTCGTCGTCCGCGTCGGCGGCCGTGACGTCCCGGAGAAGGGCAGCACGCTGCACGTCGTCCCGCGGGCCGGTGAGACGCACGTCTTCTCCACCTCGACCGGCGCGCGCCTGTCCGACTGAAACCCGCAACCGCGGAACATCCCCGGGTAATTCACCCAGGTTGACGAAGAGGGCCCCGCAGACTCCCGCGGGGCCCTCTTCGCTGTCGACGAATACCCCGGCAAACCCCGCATTTCGAGCAGCGGGCGTCAACCCGTTACCCCGAAATCGGCACCTTCTCATCCCCCGAACCGGTGACTAAATGTCGCCAAATCATTACCAGAGGCTACGCTGCCCAGCGTGAAGCACTCCACCACCACCCAGACGCGAAGCGGCCGGGGCCCTGCCCGCCGGATCGGCCGCAGCCTCGCCCTCGTCCTGCCCGTCGTCCTGGTGCTCTCCGGGACCCTCGCGGTGACCCGGGTCAACTGGTCGGGCGACCCGTCGACCTCGGTGCTCACCGCGTCGGACACCACCGTCTCCGACGACGCCAAGCCGGCCGCCCCGCGCCGCCCGCACGAGCGGCTGCGCGACCAGCTCCTGACCGAGCTCCAGGAGAAGGACCCCGGCATCGCCCTCACCCACCTCCAGCAGGCCGTCGACGAGCGTCCCTCGCTCGCCGAGCACTGCACCTCCATCGCCCGCGCCCTCGGCCGGGCCGCGGTCGCCCTCTACGGCCCCAAGCGAGCCCAGTCCTTCGCCCGCCCGGTCTGCGACACGGCGTACGCGTCGGGAGTCATGGTCGCGACGGGCTGAATCGCCGAGAAACGCCCCGCAAGGGGCGACGCCCCAGGGGCGCGGGGAACTGCGCGAGCAACACACGACGGCCCGCGGCCGCACATGCGCAGAACCCCCGCCCCCACAGGCGCCTGCGGCCCCGGAACAGCGCCCGCGTAAAGTTCGGGCATGACCGACCCGAACGCCGCCTCCCGCCCCACCCAGGCCGTGGTCCTCGCCGGAGGCCAGGGCTCACGCCTGCGCCCGTACACCGACGACCGTCCCAAGCCGATGGTGGAGATCCCGGGCACGGGCACGCCGATCATCGGCCATCAGCTCGCCTGGCTCGCCGAGGAGGGCGTCACCCACGTCGTCGTCAGCTGCGGCCACCTCGCCGAGGTGCTCCAGAAGTGGCTCGACACCGCGGACCTGCCGCTGAACGTCACCACGGTCGTCGAGACCGAGCCCCTCGGCCGCGGCGGCGGCCTGAAGTACGCCGCCGCGCACCTGCCCCACCCGGACCGGCCCTGGTACGCCACCAACGGCGACATCTGGACCCGCTTCTCCCTGCGGGACATGGCCGACTTCCACACCGAGCGCGACGCCGTCGCGACCCTCGCCCTGGCCCGCCCGCGCATCCCGTGGGGCGCCGTCCAGACGGACGGCTTCGGCCACATCACGGACTTCATCGAGGCCCCGCCGTCGACCTTCGAGATCAACGCCGGCGTCTACGTCTTCTCCCCCGAGTTCGCCGGCCTGCTCCCCGAGCGCGGCGACCACGAGCGCACCACGTTCCCGCACCTGGCCCGTGAGCACCGCCTGGCCGGCTTCCCGCTCCCCCAGGGCGCCTACTGGCGCGCCATCGACACCGCCAAGGACCTCACGGAGGCCGCGAAGGAACTGGCGGCCATGGGCCGCTAGAGCCGCCTCCGCCCCGGCCTCCCCGGGGCGTACGACGACGGGGTCCCGCATCTGCTGCAGATGCGGGACCCCGTCGTCGTGGAGCCGGCCGGGCGTCAGCCCAGGAGGCCGCCGACCAGGCCGGGCTCCTCGGGGGCGGGTGCCCCGCCACCACCGGAGTCGCCTCCTCCGGAGCCGGTGCCGCCGGAGGACGTGGCGCCGCCGGAGGCGGGGCCGGTGCTGGTGCTCGGGGGCTGCTCCTGGGCCGGGATGGACTGCTGCGGCGGGGCCTCGCCGACCGTGCCCTGCGTCTGGCTGGGGGCGCTGCCCGCGGGGGCGTCGTCCTGGGTGGCGCCGGGTGTGGTCGCGGCGCCCGCGGTGGGGGCGGCCGAGGTGGCGGCCTCCTCGGTGGGCGTCGTGGCGGCGGAGGGGCTGCTGCTCTCCTTCTTCTCGCGCTTCCCGGGCTCCTGCGGCAGCGGCGAGCCGGGCAGTTCGTTGCGCGGGATGCCGCCGGGGCCGGGGACGACGATCCGGTCGGCGTCGCGGACGGCTCCGCCGAGCAGCGAGCCCAGCAGCAGGGTCAGGCCGGTGGCGACGGCGGTGACCAGGGCGCCGCGGCGCAGGACGTAGCGGCGCAGGTCCCAGATGTCGGAGCGGGGGCCGAGCCGGCGCCAGGCCATGCCGGCGAGGCGGCCGTCGACGGAGTAGACGGGGGCGCCGGCGATGATCAGCGGCGACCAGGCGGCGAGGTAGATGATGTCGGGGGTGTCGTAGGCGGGGACGCTCTTCCAGCTGACGGTGACGAGCAGCGCGGCCGACAGCAGCGCCCCGAACACGGCGGCGACCCGCTGCCAGCAGCCCAGGACCGTCAGGACGCCGACGACGACCTGCGCGAAGGCGATGACGAGGCCGGAGCCGACGGGGTGCTCGAGGGCGAACTGGCGCAGCGGCTCGGCGACCTCCCACGGGTGGAGGGTGTTGAGCCACTTCACCATGGAGCCGCGCTTGCCGCCGTCGAAGTAGACGGGGTCGCACAGCTTGCCCATGCCGGCGTAGATGGAGATGAAGCCGAGGAAGATGCGCAGCGGGAGGAGGACGACGCCGAGGTTCAGGCGGCGGCCGGGGTAGTAGGCGTGCCGCGCGGGGTCGTCGGCGTGCCGTCCGCCGCGGCGTCGCGTGCCGTCGAGGTCGGTGTCCGGGTCGGTGTCGGGACCGTCGGCGTACCGGGCGTCGTAGCCGGGTTCGTCGTAGGCGCTGCCCACGGTGCGCATGGCGGGCAGGAGGCGGGTGCCGGCGCCGTCGGGGGTGCGCTGGGCGCCGACGACGGGGGTCTCGACGGTCTGGTCGAGCCCGTCGTAGACGTCGTCGTAGCCGTCGTCGTAACCGTGGTCGTAGCCGGGGCCGGTGACGCCGACACGCGGGATGACCTGGGTGGCGCCGGCGTCGGCTTCCTCGGCGGGGCGGACGCCCGCAGTGCGCACGGCCTGGAGCAGGCGGTGGGCGCCGGTGTCGTCGGGGGCCGAGCGGCCGCTCCAGACGACGGGGCGGCGACGGGCGCCGCCGGGCCCGGCCGCCGCGCCCGCCGCGCCGGCGGGGATGCGGGCGGTGTCCTCGGTGGCGCTCAGGTGCCGTGCGACCCGCACGGACTGGGCGCGCCGCGAGGAGGCGCCCAACTGCACGCGGAAACTCGCATGGTTGACGATGATCTGCGCCGGGTCGCTCGGCACCTTCACCATGCTCAGCGCGGGAGCGTCGTCGGGTCCGGAAGTGAATCCCGACGAGCGGTCCCCCGTGGGTGTGCGGGGTGTTCTGGTGTCCACACTCATCTAACCGAGTGACGCGAGGTTAGGACACTGTCTTGACCTGCCGGATCTGTCCGGACCCCGTCAAGCTTGCCCTGGACGCCAGGATTGCCCTGTACGGGTGATCCTGTGGACGTGCGTTCAGGCGCGTCGGCGCGCCGCCTCGTACAGCACGATGCCCGCGGCCACACCGGCGTTCAGCGACTCGGCGCCGCCCGGCATGGGGATGCGCACACGGAAGTCGCAGGTCTCGCCGACCAGCCGCGACAGGCCCTTGCCCTCGCTGCCCACGACGATGACGACCGGCCCGCCCAGCGCCTCCAGTTCGCCCACCTCGGCCTCACCGTCGGCGGCGAGCCCGATCACCGTGACGCCCGCCTTCTTGTACTGCTCCAGCGCGCGGGTCAGGTTGGTGGCCCGGGCGACCGGCGTACGGGCGGCCGTACCGGCGGACGTCTTCCAGGCGCCGGCGGTCATACCGGCCGCGCGGCGCTCGGGCACGACCACGCCGTGCCCGCCGAAGGCGGAGACCGAGCGGACGACGGCGCCGAGGTTGCGCGGGTCGGTGACCCCGTCGAGCGCGACGATCAGCGGGTCCTCGCCCTCGTCCGCGGCGGCGTCGAGGAGGTCCTCGGGGTGCGCGTACTCGTACGGCGGGACCTGCAGGACCAGGCCCTGGTGGTTCAGGCCGTTGGTCATGCGGTCGAGCTCGGGGCGGGGCGCCTCCATGAGGTTGATGCCGCCGCGGTCGGCCGCGAGCTGCAGCGCCTCGCGGACCCGCTCGTCGTTGTCGATGAACTGCTGGACGTAGAGCGTGGAGGCGGGGACGCCGCCGCGCAGCGCCTCGACGACCGGGTTGCGGCCGACGACCAGCTCGGAGGCGGACTTGCCGCCGCGGCCCTTGGGCGCGGGGCGGCGCACCGACTGCTTCGCCTTGGCGTTGGCGAGGCGGTTCTTCTTGTGGCCCTTGCGCATCTCGGCGGGCGGGGTCGGCCCCTTGCCCTCCAGGCCCCTGCGCCGCTGGCCGCCACTGCCGACCTGCGCGCCCTTCTTGCCGGACATGCGGCGGTTGTTGGCTGCCATGAGCTACCTGTCTTTTCGGGTGTTCTGAGAACTGGATACGTACGTCGTGGCAAGTGTGCCGCCCAGGAGGCCGGGCGGCACATTCGCGGTGGTCAGCGGCCGATGCTCCAGCGCGGGCCCTGCGGGCTGTCCTCGATGGCGAGCCCGGACTGCTTGAGCTGGTCGCGGATGGCGTCGGCGGTGGCCCAGTCCTTGCGGGCGCGGGCCGCCTCACGCTGGTCGAGGACCAGGCGGACGAGGCTGTCGACGACGCCGTGCAGCTCCTCGCCCTGGTCCGACTCGCCGGCCCAGAGCGGGTCGAGCGGGTCGAGGCCGAGGACGCCGAGCATGGCGCGGACCTCGGCGAGGCGGGCGACGGCGGCGTCCTTGTCGTCGGCGGCGAGGGCGCTGTTGCCCTGCCGGACGGTGGTGTGGACGACGGCGAGCGCCTGCGGGACACCGAGGTCGTCGTCCATCGCGTCGGCGAAGGCCGGCGGCACCTCGGCGGCGGGCTCGACCGGGCCCCCGGCGAGCTCGACGACGCGCTGCGCGAAGCCCTCGATCCGGGCGTACGCCGACTCGGCCTCGCGCAGGGCGTCCTCGCTGTACTCGATCATCGAGCGGTAGTGCGGGGTGCCGAGGTAGTAGCGCAGGACGACGGGCCGCCAGTGCTTGACCATCTCGGAGACGAGGACGCTGTTGCCGAGCGACTTGGACATCTTCTCGCCGCTCATGGTGACCCAGGCGTTGTGCACCCAGTACCGGGCGAACTCGTCGCCGTAGGCCTTGGCCTGGGCGATCTCGTTCTCGTGGTGCGGGAAGATCAGGTCCAGGCCGCCGCCGTGGATGTCGAAGGCGGAGCCCAGGTACTTGTGGGCCATCGCCGAGCACTCCAGGTGCCAGCCGGGGCGGCCGCGGCCCCACGGCGTCTCCCAGTCGGGCTCGCCCGGCTTGGTCGCCTTCCACATGGCGAAGTCGCGCGGGTCGCGCTTGCCGGTGATGCCCTCCTCGGCGGGCTGCCGCATCTCGTCCAGGTCCTGCCGGGACAGCTCCAGGTACGAGGGCCAGGAGCGGACGTCGAAGTAGACGCTGCCGTCGGCCTCGTAGGCGTGACCGCGCTCGATCAGGCCGCGCATCATCTCGACCATCTCGGTGACATGGCCGGTGGCGCGCGGTTCGTAGGTGGGCGGCAGGCAGCCGAGGGCGCGGTAGCCGTCGTTGAAGGCGCGCTCGTTCTCGTAGCCGATGGACCACCAGGGGCGGCCCTGGTCGGCGGCCTTGGTGATGATCTTGTCGTCGATGTCGGTGACGTTGCGGATGAACGTGACGTCGTAGCCGCGGTACTCGAACCAGCGGCGCATGATGTCGAAGTTCAGCCCCGACCGGATGTGCCCGATGTGCGGGGCCGCCTGGACGGTGGCGCCACACAGGTAGATCGAGACACAGCCCGGCGTGAGCGGGGTGAAGTCACGAATCTGCCGGGCGCTGGTGTCGTACAGGCGAATAGTCACGGGTCCAGGGTAGTGGGCGGCGGGTGGTGCGTGGCGCCGTAGGCCTGTTTCGTCAGGCCTGCTTCCTCGCCACCAGTGCGGTCGCGATCGCCATCAGGCCCTCGTCGCGTCCGGGGAAGCCGAGGCCGTCGGTGGTGGCGCCGGAGACGGAGACGGGAGCGCCGGCCGCCTCGGAGAGGATCTTCTGCGCCTCGTCGCGGCGCTTGCCGATCTTCGGGCGGGGACCGACGACCTGGACGGCGACGTTGCCGATGACGAAGCCCGCCTCGCGGACGATCCGCGCGGCCTCGGTCAGCAGGGTCACGCCCGAGGCACCGGACCACTCGGGGCGGCCCGTGCCGAAGTGCTGCCCCAGGTCCCCGAGCCCGGCCGCGGAGAACAGGGCGTTGCAGGCGGCGTGGGCGACGACGTCCGCGTCGGAGTGCCCGGCGAGGCCCGTGCCCTCGCCCTCCCACTTCAGGCCCGCGCACCACAGGTCGCGGCCCTCCTCGAAGGCGTGGATGTCGGTGCCGATGCCGACCTGGGGAAGGAGAGGCGCCTCAGAAGCCATCGTTGAGCCTCCTGCGGGCGAGGACCGCCTCGGCGAGGACGAGGTCGAGGGGGCGGGTGACCTTGAAGGCCTCCTCGTGGCCGGGGACGGTCACGACCGGGACGCCGAGCTGCTCGATCATGCTCGCGTCGTCGGTGACGTCGCCGGTGACCGTCTCGTGGGCGCGGACCAGGGTGGCCCGGTCGAAGCCCTGCGGGGTCTGCACCGCGCGCAGGCGGGCGCGCTCGGGGGTGGCGACGACCGGCTCCGGGGTGCCGGGGGCGGTCGCGGGCTCGACCTCCTTCACCGTGTCGGCGAGCGGAAGGGCGGGCACCACGGCGGGGGCGCCCTCGCGGACCGCCTCGATCACGGCGTCGACGGTGTCGACCGGGACCAGCGGGCGGGCGGCGTCGTGCACCAGGACGATGTCGTAGCCGGGCGGCAGCGCGTCCAGGCCGAGCCTGACGGACTCCTGACGGGACGCGCCGCCGGGCACGACCAGGAAGTCGGTGCTCCCCCAGCTACCGCTGGGGGTACCCCCGGGCAGCGCGTGCGCGTCGAGCATGGACTTCACCTCGGCGGCGCCGTCCGGCGGGGCCACGACCACCACCAGGGACACCGCGCGGGAGGCGGCCATGGCGCGCACCGCGTGGATGAGCATCGGCGTGCCGTTCAGGGCGCGGAGCGCCTTGGGGGCGCCGGGGCCGAGACGGACGCCCCGGCCAGCGGCCGGGATGACGGCGGCCGTGCGTGCCGGGCGGGCCTCGGAGCCGGTGTCCGAGGGTGAAGGGCGCGAAACGTCAGACATCGCTTCCTGTCAGGTTTGTGTGCGCGGCCTTGGTGGGTATGGCCTCAGTCGGCGTGCTTGGCACGTGGTCCGACCGGCCCCTTCCGTGACTCCGGTCGAGCCATCGTCCCGGGCCCGCACAGTACCGGGGGGTCTCCCCTCGGCGTACGGCTCGGGCGTACGACATCCCGTACTCCGTGTACGGACATGCCGCAGCGCCCGGCGACAGTCCTAGTGTCATCGGGCACCGCGGCATTTCGATGTGCTGGGCGTGCTGGGCCGGGCGGGTTCACACCGCTCGGTTCAGGAGGCGAGAACCTCGTCGAGCAGGGCCTCGGCCTTGTCCTCGTTGGTGTTCTCCGCGAGGGCGAGTTCGCTCACCAGGATCTGGCGAGCCTTGGCGAGCATGCGCTTCTCACCGGCGGACAGTCCGCGCTCGCGCTCGCGACGCCACAGGTCACGCACGACTTCCGCGACCTTGATGACATCACCGGAGGCAAGCTTCTCCAGGTTTGCCTTGTAGCGACGGGACCAGTTCGTGGGCTCCTCGGCGTACGGCGCGCGCAGCACCTCGAAGACCCGGTCCAGCCCGTCCTGGCCGACCACATCACGCACGCCGACGAACTCCGCATTGTCCGCTGGCACACGTACCGTCAGGTCACCCTGGGCGACCTTCAGCACCAAGTAGGTCTTGTCCACGCCTTTGATCTGGCGAGTTTCGATGGCCTCGATCAGCGCGGCCCCGTGATGGGGATAGACCACGGTGTCGCCAACCTTGAACGTCATGTGACAGGTACCCCTTCCGTGGCTATCCAGGGTAACACGGATACGGCGTCTTCTGAATGGCGTTTTCGCAGGTCAGGGCATATCTCGGGGCTTGACAACAGCGACAGGAACATGCTGCGACGGGTCCGCGGAACCAGGTATTCGCAGGTCGGAGCGGTTGTTCGGGCGGGGCGAAACGTGCACGTTGCACACCTCCGGAGCCTCCGCCAAGCGGACGAACATCCCGAAATGTCCGCTTCCAAGTGATCGACTTCCGCTACTCCGTTCGGTGAGAGGAGTCGGGTACAAGACGATTCCGGAATTGGTCCGCTCAGGCGTACGCCACGGTCGCGGATGATCAATTTCCGGCGCCTTGGCGCATTCCTTCACGGAAAATTTGCGAGCGGATCCTCGCGCTTTCGCGAGGCGGGATTGTGTGAATGCCGGACCGCGCCGGGTGAAGTGACCGGCGCGCCGGCGACCGGTCTCGGTACCCCCTGCCGAGCGACGCGACGGGCCGGGGGGAGGGTCGGGTGCGGCGGCACAGGAACGGCTCGGTAACCTGGGGCCGCTGACAGACACTTAGGGCGGCTTTATCAGGAGAGCCGCCCCTGCGTTCAAGGAGTTGCCGCCGCCGTGAGCAGCAGCCTTCGACGCGGCGCCCTCGCCGCCTCCGTCATCGCGTTCTCCTTCGCCTCGCTCGCCGCGTGCGGTGCCGGGAACGACGCGCAGACCCTCGGGATCAAGCCGGACAACGCGGCCACCAGCGTCGGCGACATCAAGGTCCAGAACGCGCTGGTGATCATCCAGCCCGAGCGCGAGTCCGAAGGCCCCGCCGCGGTGTCCGCCACCCTCTACAACTCCGGCGACTCCGCCCAGACGGTCGAGTCCATCACCGTGGACGGCGTCGGCGAGGCCGAGATCAAGCCCGCCGAGGGCTCGGGCGCGCTGACCGTCCCGGCCGGCGGCTCGGTCGTGATCGGCGGTGACGGCAACGCCACCGCCCTGCTCCAGGACGCCGCGGCGCTGGCCGACGGCGCCAACCAGAAGGTCACCTTCGCGTTCAGCGAGACCGGCGACGTCAGCCTGGCGGCCCTCGTGGTCCCCGCCGAGAGCTACTTCAGCTCCTGGGGTCCGGCCGACGTCCCGTCCGCCCCGGAGGGCAGCGCCTCGGCGTCCGCCTCCGAGAGCGGCGAGCCCTCCGAGGGCGCGTCCGAGTCCCCCTCGGGCACGCCGTCGGACGAGGCGTCCGCCTCCGCCTCGGAGAGCGCCGCCGCGCACTGACCCGCCGGACGCCCGAAGGGCGGGACCTCCACGGAGGTCCCGCCCTTCGTCGTCGTACGACCGTGTCTACGGCTCGAACTTGTAGCCCAGCCCCCGCACCGTCACCAGGTACCTCGGCGCGCCCGGGTCGGGCTCGATCTTGGCGCGCAGGCGCTTGACGTGGACGTCGAGGGTCTTGGTGTCGCCCACGTAGTCGGCGCCCCAGACGCGGTCGATGAGCTGCATCCGGGTCAGGACGCGCCCGGCGTTGCGCAGCAGCATCTCCAGGAGGTCGAACTCCTTCAGCGGGAGGTCGATCTTGGAGCCGGAGACGGTGACGACATGGCGGTCGACGTCCATGCGGACCGGTCCCGCCTCCAGGGCGGCCGGGGCGACCTCCTCCGGCTCGCCGCGGCGGCGCAGCACCGCGCGGATGCGGGCGACCAGCTCGCGGGAGGAGAAGGGCTTGGTGACGTAGTCGTCGGCCCCTATCTCCAGGCCCACGACCTTGTCGATCTCGCTGTCCTTGGCGGTCACCATGATCACGGGAACGTTGGAGCGGCCACGCAGCTGACGGCACACCTCCGTGCCCGGCAGGCCGGGCAGCATCAGGTCGAGGAGCACGAGGTCGGCGCCGTTGCGCTCGAACTCGTCGAGTCCGTCGGGGCCGGTGGTCGCGACGGCGACCTCGAAGCCCTCCTTGCGGAGCATGTACGACAGGGCGTCGGAGAAGGACTCCTCGTCCTCGACGACGAGCACACGGGTCACGGAAGGACCTCCGGGGCGGAAAGCGTCTGGTACGCGGTTGACTCGGGGGTGGGGGAAGACGTCGTGCGGGAGCTTCCGGCTGCGTGCCCGGCCGATCCCGCTCCGCTCTCTTCGTCGAGGGCGGGGTGCTGCTGCGCGCGGTCGCGGGAGGCCCCCGCCTCCGGCAGCCGCAGGGTGAACGTGGAGCCCTGTCCCTCGGAGCTCCACACCGTGACCTCCCCGCCGTGCGAGGCGGCCACGTGCTTGACGATCGCCAGGCCGAGCCCCGTACCGCCGGTGGCGCGGGAGCGGGCCGGGTCGACGCGGTAGAAGCGCTCGAAGATGCGCTCCTTGTCCTTGTCGGATATGCCGATGCCCTGGTCGGTGACGGCGATCTCGATGAAGTCCCCGCCCGGGGCGGTCACCCGGCGCGCGGCGATGCCGACGCGGGTGCGGGCGGGCGAGTAGTTGACGGCGTTCTCGACGAGATTGCCGAGGGCGGCCGCGAGCTGGCCGCGATGGCCCCACACGTGCAGCTCGGCGGTGCCGCCCGCGGCCATGGTGATCTGCTTGGTGGATGCCTGGTGCCGGCAGCGGTCGATGGCCTCGGCGACCAGTTCGTCGACCCGGACCGGTTCGGCGTCCTCCAGCGGGTCGTCGTTCTGCACCCGGGAGAGGTCGATCAGCTCCTGCACGAGGTTGGTCAGCCGGGTCGCCTCGATCTGCATCCGGCCCGCGAAGCGCTGCACGGCCTCGGGGTCGTCGCAGGCGTCCATGACGGCCTCGGAGAGCAGGGAGAGCGCGCCGACCGGGGTCTTCAGCTCATGGCTGACGTTCGCGACGAAGTCCCGCCGCACCGCCTCGATGCGCCGGGCCTCGGTGAGGTCCTCGACCAGCAGCAGCACCAGCCGCGAGCCCAGCGGGGCGACCCGGGCGGAGACCGCGAGGGCCTCGCCGCGGCCGCTTCCGCGCCTGGGCAGGTCCAGCTCGACCTGGCGTATCTCACCGTCGCGCCGGGTGTCGCGGGCCATCTGCAGCATCGGCTCGACGGCGAGCTCGCCGCCGCGCACCAGACCCAGGGCGTACGCCGCCGAGCTGGCCTTGACGACGGCGTCGGCCTCGTCGAGGACGACCGCCGAGGAGCGCAGCACCGACAGGACGGTGTCCACGCCGGGCGGCAGCACCGCCTCGGTGTGCAGGGAGGTCCGGGTGGGGCGTTTCAGGTCGCGTTCGCTCCAGCGGAACGCCAGCATGGCGATGACACCGGTGAGCACTCCGGCGATCGCTGCCGCTGCGGCGACCGCCGCGTTCACGTCCATGCCCCCAGGTTAGGCATGGGATACGGACTGGCCACAGCCGTGCGAGTGCGACCTCGAACACTCGTCGCCCAGAGTTCACCTGGGAGCCAGTACCGGTTCATTCGAGGTGGCGGAATCGGACGCGTAGAGGGCCGAACGTGGGAGTGTGGGGGCGGAACCCCCGAGAGGCCGAAGGGGCCCGACCCCTGGGACACACGTACGAGAGGGAACCCTGATGCGGGACGCGTACCACGAGGAACTGGACTCGATCGGCGACGGTCTGGTGGAGATGGCCCGGCTGGTCGGCTCGGCGATCGGGCGCGCCACGACCGCCATGCTCGACGCCGACCTGAAGCTGGCCGAGGCGGTGATCGAGGCCGACAAGAAGGTCGACGAGCTGCAGCACGAGCTGGAGGCGCGGGCGATAGCGCTGCTCGCGCGGCAGCAGCCGGTCGCGACGGACCTGCGCATCGTGGTGACGTCGCTGCGGATGTCCGCCGACCTGGAGCGCTCCGGCGACCTCGCCCAGCACGTGGCGAAGCTGGCCCGGCTGCGCTTCCCCGCGCGCGCGGTCCCGCAGGACCTGCACGCCACCATCCTGGAGATGGGCCAGCTCGCGCAGCGCCTGATGGCGAAGGCGGCGGAGGTCATCATCACCAAGGACATCGACCTGGCGATGCAGCTGGAGCAGGACGACGACGCGATGGACCTGCTCCACCGCACGCTCTTCCAGCACCTGATGGACGACCGCTGGAAGCACGGCATCGAGACGGCGGTCGACGTGACGCTGCTGGGCCGCTACTACGAGCGGTTCGCGGACCACGCGGTGTCGGTGGCCAAGCGGGTGGTGTTCCTGGTGACGGGTGAGCACGCGGACGAGCTGCAGGCGGATGTGCAGCAGGAGATCTAGGCCTGACGGCCGGCTCCTGACGGCCGGCTTGTGGCGCCCCAGCTCCTGGCGCCCCAGCTCCTGACGACCGGCTCCTGACCGCTCCGTCCGGGCCGGGGCCGGCTCCCGGCAGTCCTCGCGGGCCGTCTCGGGGCCGTCTCGGACCGTCTCGGGCCGTCTCGGGGCCGTCTCGGGGCCTGCTCCCGGTGGGCGTGGCTTCGCCTCCGTGCGCCGTTGATGCGCCTGGCGGGGCGGGCATGCAATGGGGGCAGGCACCTGCCTCTCCAGGAGGAACCATGGCCGAGTCCCCCGCCGCGCGCAGCGGCACGTCCGACCCCGCACAGGAACGCCCGACCGAGCGGCCCGCCGAGATCAGGAACCTGACCCTGATCGCGGCGTGCGGCTGCGGCTCGGGCTGCGGCTGCGGGTGCCAGTCGGGCAACCCCTGCCAGTGCGGCTGACGACATGACGTGAGGCCCTCGGTGTCGCGGGACACCGGGGGCCTTCGCCGTGTCGCCGGGGCCGTGGGGCGGGCGCACCATGGAGGTGCAGCCACTCCGGCGCCGTTCATGGCGCCGCCCCCCCGGGAAGGAGGTGTCCGGCCATGCCCCAGTTCATGGACGTCCACCGCGGGATGAAGGGCATCACGGCCGACCAGCTGATGGAGGCCCACCGGGCCGACCTCGCCATCGAGGAGGACGAGGCCGTGCACTTCGAGCGGGCCTGGGCCGATCCCGAGTCCGGCGTCGTCTACTGCCTGTCCGAGGCGCCCTCGGCCGACGCGGTGCAGCGCATCCACGAACGCGCCGGCCACCCCGCCGACGAGGTGCACCCGGTCCCGCTCACGGTCTGACCGCCCTACGGCCGGCGCGCGGTCAGCACCCGCGCCAGGTCCAGCACGCTCAGGCCGAACATCAGCACGCCCAGCGGGACGTGCAGCGACGCGGTGTGCGTGACGCCCAGGACGACCTGTACCGAGGCGAGGACGAGGAAGCCGGAGGAGTACAGGAGGGGTCGGGGCGAGCCGCCGCCCGGCCGCCACGCGAGGACCGCGGCGAGCACGTACAGCATGGACGCGCCGTACATCACGCGCGCTCCGACGCTGTGCAGCGTCTCGCCCTGCGAGGAGGTCAGCAGCAGGCCGGCGGTGGACGCCTGGAAGAAGATGCCGAGCGTCTGCAGGGCTACGGCGGTCTTCAGGAGGGCGAGGGTGCGGGCGGCCTTCGGCGTGGGAGCGGTCAGGGTCGCGGTCATGCTGGGGTTCCCTTCGTACTGATGGACTGTTCAGCGCAGGGTGAGCGGTGTCCCCGACGCCACATGGGTCAATTTCTCCGGGTTCCGCACGAAGTACAGGCCGGTGATGCGGGCGTCCTCGACGCGCAGCGCCATGACGCCGTCGAGCTCGCCGTCCAGGCGTACGACGAGTGCGGGGCTGCCGTTGACGAGGGTCGGTTCGCTGGTGACGGTGGCGCTGACCTTGCGGATGCCGCCGAGGTAGAAGCGGACCACCTTCTCGGCGCCGACGACCGGGCGCAGCGCGGCCCGCCTGACGCCGCCGCCGTCGCTGACCAGGACGACGTCGGGGGCGAGCACGTCGAGCAGGTCCCGCGGGTCGCCGGTGTCCAGCGCCCGCCGGAACGACTCCAGCACCGCCCAGGCCTCGCCGGGCGTGGCCGTCCTGCGCGGGCGGCGGGCGTCGACGTGCCGGCGGGCCCGGTGGGCGATCCGGCGGACGGCCGCCGGGGTCTTCCCGACGGCCTCCGCGATCTCGTCGTACCCGACGTCGAACACCTCGCGCAGCACGAACACGGCCCGCTCGGTCGGCGTGAGGCTCTCCAGGACCAGCATCAGCGCCATCGACACGCTCTCGGCGAGCTCGGCGTCCTCCGCCACGTCCGACGCCGTGAGCAGCGGCTCGGGCAGCCACTGGCCGACGTAGGCCTCCTTGCGGCGCCTCACGGTGCGCAGCCGGTTGAGGGACTGCCGGGTGGTGATCCGCACCAGGTAGGCGCGCGGGTCGCGGACCTGCCGCAGGTCGGCCCGCACCCAGCGCAGCCAGGTCTCCTGGAGGACGTCCTCGGCGTCGGCGGCGGAGCCGAGCATCTCGTAGGCGACCGTGAAGAGGAGGTTGCGGTGGGCGACGAAGGCGTCGGTCGCCCGCTCGACGGCCCGGTCGGTCTCCTCCGGAACCGGGCCGGGTTCCGGGTCGTGCTCGGGGGCGTGGCCGCTCATGTCGTCACGACGGCCTCGTCGCGCCGGGCCTGGAGCATCTGCTGCCGCTTGGGGCTGCCCGCGGCACGGTGCAGGCGGTATCCGCCGGGCTTGTGCGCCTCCTCGGTCAGGTGCTTGACGATGACGTTGCAGACGAGTTCCTTCAGGCGCGCGCCGGGACGGCCGCCCACGTGGAACCACAGGGCGACGTCGTCCCGGTGGGCGAACTGGAAGATGCCGTGGCGGCGGCCCAGGCTGATGCACTGCCCGAAGAAGTACGTCTTGAGGTTCTCGGGCTGCTCGCCGGCGAGCCGGCTGAGGATCGTGTCGGCGGCGCGGGCGCCCAGCGGCATCGCGGCCTGGCAGCTCATGCGCAGCGGCACGCCCGAGGGCGCCGCCGAGTCGCCGGCCGCGAGGATCCGGGGGTCGTCGACGCTGGTCAGGGTCTCGTCGGTGAGCAGGCGGCCCGCCTCGTCGGTGCTCAGTCCGCTGCGCGCGGCCAGGTCGGGCACGGCGAAGCCGGCGCTCCAGACGGTCACGCCGCTCGCGACCTCGCGGCCGTCGGCGAGCCGTACGGCGTCCCGGGTCACGGCCGTCACCTTGCTGCCGGGCCCGTCGAGCACGGTCACCCCGAGCTTCGCCATCCGCCCGGCCACCGAACGCCGGCCCCGCGGGTGCAGGGACGGGCCCAGGACCCCGCCGCACACCAGGGTCACGGGGCGGCCCTGCTCGGCGAGTTCGGAGGCGACCTCGATACCGGTCGGCCCGGCCCCGACGACGACCACGGGCACGGTGGTGCCGGCCGCGTCGAGCACGGGCTTCAGCCGCTCGGCCTCCTCCAGGGTGCCGAGCGCGTGTGCGAACTCGGCCGCGCCCGGCACGCTGGGGTCGGCGCTTCCGCTGCCGACGGCGTAGACGAGGTAGTCGTACCGGATGCTCTCCCCGCTCTTCAGCGCGACGGCCCGTCCGTCGGCGTCGATCCGCTCCACGCTGTCGACGACCAGCCGCACGCGCTGGGCCAGCACGTCCCGGAACGCGACGACCGCCTCGCCGGTGCCCCCGGCGTGCTGGTGCAGCCGCACCCGGTGCACGAAGCCCGGCCGCGGGTTGACCAGTGTCACGGTCACGTCGTCCCGCTGCGTCAGCCGGTTGGCCGCCATCACCCCGGCGTACCCGCCGCCGACCACGACCACCTGCGTGTCCTCGTTCATGGTGTCTCCTCCGTCGTCCGCGTCCGTCGTCCGTAGCGCGTTCGACCTCAAGACACCGGGGGTCCGGGGGGTGTGACAGGATGTGGCCCGGATCACATCACCGGGCCGTTCCCCCGGTGGCGTCAGCCCGTCACCGGCTCCGACTCGTCCCGGCGGACCGGACGCCCCGCGGACGGCTGGGCCTCCGCCCGCGCCGGCTCCGCGGGCAGCGAGCGCATCAGCAGCCAGTAGCCCACCGCGGTCACCGTGCCGACGACGGCGCACAGCCCCCACAGCCACTCGGCGCCGAAGCGGTCGATGAGGAGGCCGGACATCAGGGGGGCGACGAGGGCGGCGACGGACCAGGACAGGGTGTACATGCCCTGGTAGCGGCCGCGGCCGTGGACGGGGGACAGACGGACGACGATGCCGGTCTGGGTGGGCGCGTTGACGATCTCGGCGAGGGTCCACACGCACACCGTCAGGGCGAAGGCCGCGACCGAGCCGGCGAAGGCCGTGAGGGCGAAGCCGTAGCCCGCGAGGAGCGCCGAGACGACCAGCAGGCGCTGCGGGTCGCGGTGTTCGATGAAGCGGGTCACCGGGATCTGCAGGGCGACGATCAGGACGCCGTTGACGGCGATGGCCAGGCCGTAGTCCGCGGGCGTGAAGCCGGCCGCGCCCATGGCCACGGGCAGGCCCACCGCGCCCTGCTGGAAGATCACCGCGATGAGGAAGGACAGGCCGACGACGCCCATGAAACGGCCGTCGCGCAGCACCGTGCCGAGGCCGACCGCCTCGCCCCCGGCCTCCTCCGCGGCGGTCCTCACGGGCTTGGACTCGGGCAGCTTCAGGAACACCACGACCGCGCAGAGCAGGGTCATGCCGGCCTCGATCAGGAAGCCGGCGAGATAGCTGAACTCCGCGATGAAACCGGCCGCCATGGAGGAGACCGCGAAGCCGAGGTTGATCGCCCAGTAGTTGAGGGAGAACGCCCGCACCCGGTCCTCGGGGCGCACGATGTCGGCCATCATCGCCTGCACGGCGGGCCGCGAGGCGTTGGACGCCATGCCGACCAGGAAGGCCACGGCCGCGATGGCGACGGGGTGGTGCATGAAGCCGAGCAGGGCCACCGACAGGGCCGTCGCGGTCTGCGCGATCAGCAGGGTCGGGCGCCGGCCCAGCCGGTCCGTCATCACGCCCCCGCCGAGCGAGGAGATGACACCGCCGAGGCCGTGCAGGGAGGCGACCAGACCGGCGTACGAGGCGGAGTAGCCGCGGTCCAGGGTGAGGTACAGCGCCATGAAGGTGGCGACGAACGCGCCGAGCCGGTTGACCAGCGTGCTGGTCCACAGCCACCAGAACTCCCTCGGAAGACCCGAGACGGTCTCCCGGGCGGCACGTCTCAACGAGGCTGGTGACATCGCGCGATCCCCCACGGCGGTAAGCGGCAAAAGCGGCAGCCACAACTTACGAAGGTGACTGCCGCCCGCGCCACTGGATTGACGCTCCCCGTCAATCGACCGGCTGCACCGGCTCCTTCTCGCGCGTCCGCCGACGTGCGGGCCGCCCGGCGGGCCGCGGCGCGGCGACCTGGGCGCGGCGCTCGAACCGGCTGGGGAAGGGGTACTTGCGCTCCAGGAACGCCCCGATCGCCCGCTGGGCCGCGGCCCGCGCCGCCGGGGGCGTGTCCACGTCGTTCAGACAGAAGAAGTCGACGTCCTCACCGGCCGCGAGCCGCGCGAGGCGCTGCCGCATGTCCGGCGAGCCGAGCTGCACGTACCGGAAGAGGTACTCCGCCGGTACGGCCCGGCCGGTCGCCAGCGCCCAGTGGTGGTGCAGCGTCGACGCGGGTGCCAGGTCCGAGGTGGAGCGGAACCGGGAGTACGAGGTGCGCCGCAGCTCCTCGATCTCCAGGGCCTCCATCTCCCGCATCACCGAGAGGAGTTGCGGGTGCGGCGTGTGCAGCGACTTGTTGGTGATCTGCCGGCCGTGGAACCGCTTGATCACCTCGCGGGTGTTCTTGCCCGCCGAATTGGGCGCCGGCTCCAGCGGATGCGGGGTGCCGACACCCAGCTTCAGCGGCGAGAACGGGATCCGCGCGATGCCGTTGCCGTGGAAGAAGTGCCCTGCCTGCACGGGACGGTTGATGAACACGTCGTCGTTGAAGTACAGGTAGTGGTCCGAAAGGCCCGCTATGTGGTGCAGCCGGCTCTCGATCGCGTGCGAGTTGAACACCGGCAGGGCGTCCGCCGGGAGGATGTCCCGGTGGTCGACGACCGTGATGCCCTCGGCCTCCGGGTCCAGCCAGTCCGGCACCTGCGAGTCGGTCACCAGATACACGTGCCGTACGAAACCGGCGTACATCTCCAGCGAGCGCAGGGCGTACTTCAGCTCGTCGTGGCTGGTGTAGCGGGAGGCGCCGGTCTCGCGGGCGGCGATGTCGTTGTCGGAACGCTCCTGGTGTGCGCGGCGCTTGGCGGCCATCGCCGGGTCGTTGCCGTCGACCCAGGTGTAGACGGCGTCGACCGGGAACAGCACCTCGTCGATGCCGGGCTCGGCGAACGCGGCGAAGGTCGGCACCGGACGGCGGTGGAAGCCGACCGTGGCCGGCTTCTGCGCGGCCTCGGGGACGACCTCGGAGACCGGGTTGCGGCGCGGGGCGACCAGCGCGGCGGCGTACACGTCCTCCAGCTTGTCGCCGGGGACCGTGAGATGGCCGGGCTCCGCGCCCAGGTCCCGGCCGTGCCGCCAGAACTCGATGTCGCAGCCCGCCTCCAGGCCGCTGAGCACCTGCCCGGCGGGTCCGAGGCGCACCTCGCCGATCCGCAGCACCGCGGCCCGGCGCAGGGCCCGCGGCAGCTTGCCGTCGGCCCACAGCACCGCGCCGGACACCGTTCCGTCCGCGGCCACCGCGCCGGCGTACGCCGCCGTGCCCGAGAGACTCCGCGCGGCCTGCGCCAGCACCGTACGGCGATGGGTGTCGGCGACACCCACCACCTGCCGCGGCGCGCCGTGCCCGTGCTCGGAGGGCACCAGGAAGTACGGCACCCCCGCCGCCTCCAGCAGGTCGCACACCTGCGCGAGGTCGGCCTCGACGGCCTCCGCGGCGGTGTAGGCCGTGACGGTCCGGCCGTACAGCCGCTGCGGTCCGAAGGCGACACGGCGCAGCCCGGGGACCGTGCGCCGCAGCCGGCGGCGGCGCACGGCGACGCGCGGCGCCCACAGCCGGGCGGTCAGCCAGAGCCGGCAGCGCAGCAGCAGGTCCCGGGCGGCCCGCATGCCCGCGGATGCCGGCAGGCGGTGACGTATCTCCATGGCCTCAGCCCGTCAGTCGCGCTTCTCGTAGGGGCTGGGGAACGGGAAGTAGTTCTCCAGGAACTCCGCCATACGGGTGTGCACCTGCTCGCGCTCCTCCTCCGGAACGTCCACGTCGTTCAGGCAGAAGAAGTCGAAGCGGCGGTTGGTCCTCAGGTCCTCCAGACGCTTGTCGGCGTCCGGGCGGCTGATGTTGACGTACCGGAAGTTGAACTTGCCCGGCACACCGCGGCCCGTCATCAGCGAGTAGTTGTAGAGCATCGGCGCGGTCACGGCGATGTCCGTCGGGGAACGGAACCGGGACGCCATGGTCCGCTGGACGTCCTCGGGGAACAGCTTCTCGATCTCCAGCAGCGTGCTGCGGTGCTGCGGCAGCGGGGTGTGCATGAAGTTGTTCGTCGTGAACTTGCCGAACTTCTCCAGCAGCAGCGCCCGTACGTTCTTGCTGGCGGAGTTGGTGGCCGTCTCCTCGGCGTGCGGCTTGCCGACACCGATCTTCAGCGGGGACACCGGGATCCTCATCAGGCCGCTGCCGTGGAAGAAGTGCTCCGGGGTGACGCGGCGGCCGCAGAAGACGTCGTCGTTGAAGTACAGGTAGTGGTCCGAGATGCCCGGGATGTGGTGCAGCCGGGTCTCGATCGCGTGCGAGTTGAACACCGGCAGGACACCCTCGGGGAAGATGTCGCGGTGGTCGACGACGGTGATGCCCTCGGCGGTGTCGTCCAGCCAGTGCGGCTTCTGGCCGTCGGTGACGATGTAGATGTGCCGCACGAAGTCGGCGTACATCGCCAGCGAGCGCAGCGAGTACTTCAGCTCGTCGTGGCTGGTGTAGCGGGAGGCGTTGATCTCCTTGTCCAGGATCTCCGCCGTGCCCTTCTGCCGGTACTTGGCGCGCTTGGCCCGCATCGCCGGCTCCTCGCCGTCCACCCACGTGTAGACGATGTCCACCGGGAAGGTGACGCGGTTCACCGTCGGCAGGGTCAGCGGGGCGAAGCTCGGCAGCTCGCGCCCGCCGACCTTCACGGTGACCGGCTTCTGCTCGGAGGCCGGCAGGACGTCCGTTATGCCGTTGTTGCGGGGCGCGATCAGCGACTCGGCGAAGATGTCCTCGGACGCCTGCGGCTGCACCTTGGCCAGGCGGCGCTCGCCGTCCTCGCCGGCCAGCAGCTGACCGCCGTCCTCCCAGAACTCCACGTCGCAGGCCAGCTCGGGGCCGGCGAGCAGCTGACCGGCCGGGCCGAGGTGGTTCTCGCCGATCCGCAGCACGGGGGACGTGCGCAGGCCCGCGGGCAGGATGCCGTCCAGGAACATCGCCGGGTGCTTGAGCTGGCCGCCGGGCAGCGGGCGGCCGATGAAGACCGCCTTGCCGGCGTAGAGCTTCTCCAGGGCCGCGAGGAACCGGTCGCGGTCGACGACGTTGACGCCGACGACATGACGGGTCCGGGCGGTCGGCACGAGGAAGTAGGAGATGTTCTCCTGCTCCAGCGCGGCGACGACCAGGTCGAGGTTGGCGGCGGCCGCACCGACGGCGGTGAACTCCGTCACAACCCGCCCGAACAGCTGCTGGCCGCGGACGACGACGGGGCGCAGGCCCGGGTTGGTCTCCGCAGCCATACGGCGCCGTCGCATGGTTCGCAGCTGCCAGACTCGCTCGGCGGCCTTCCGCTCGATTCGCGGTCGCATCCGCCGCGCAAAGGAACGCACGGTCACGTTCTGTGCTCCTCATCTGAACCGCTACACCTGCGCTTGGCAGCCAGGTGGACGTGGCTTTGGGTTGTGGAAGAGTTCACCTTAATTTAGAGGCCCGGGCGGCCGGCTGTCAGATCGCCCTCCGGACGCACCGGTGGGGCCAAGCCCACACCATTCCACACAGTGAGCACACACCCTCTGCCGCAGAGCGCTTAGGTAGGCTAAAGGCCATGGCCGACGCACCGTACAAGCTGATCCTCCTCCGCCACGGCGAGAGCGAGTGGAACGCGAAGAACCTGTTCACCGGATGGGTGGACGTCAACCTCAACGAGAAGGGCGAGAAGGAGGCGGTCCGCGGCGGTGAGCTGCTCAAGGACGCCGGCCTGCTCCCTGACGTGGTGCACACGTCGCTCCAGAAGCGAGCGATCCGCACCGCGCAGCTCGCCCTCGAAGCGGCTGACCGCCACTGGATCCCGGTCCACCGCTCCTGGCGCCTGAACGAGCGCCACTACGGCGCCCTGCAGGGCAAGGACAAGGCCCAGACCCTCGCCGAGTTCGGCGAGGAGCAGTTCATGCTGTGGCGCCGCTCGTACGACACCCCGCCGCCGCCCCTCGAGGACGGCTCGGAGTTCTCCCAGTCCGCCGACCCGCGCTACGCGACGATCCCGCCGGAGCTGCGCCCGCGGACGGAGTGCCTGAAGGACGTCGTCGTCCGGATGCTCCCCTACTGGTACGACGGCATCGTCCCCGACCTCCTCGCGGGCCGCACCGTCCTGGTCGCCGCGCACGGCAACTCCCTGCGCGCCCTGGTCAAGCACCTCGACGGCATCTCCGACGCCGACATCGCGGGCCTGAACATCCCCACGGGCATCCCGCTCGCCTACGAGCTCGACGCCGACTTCAAGCCGGTCACCCCCGGCGGCAAGTACCTCGACCCGGCTGCGGCCGCGGCGGCGATCGAGGCGGTCAAGAACCAGGGCAAGAAGAAGTAACACGACCTGAAGAAGCCCCCTACCTGCGGTTTTTCCGTCAGGAGGGGGCTCTTCTATGCGTCGGTGCCGTGTCTGGGCCGTCGCGGTCAGATGCGGTGCAGTCTCACGCGGACCGACACGAGGAAGGCCAGCGGGAGGACAGCGACGGGTTCGGCGCCGACCCACATAGCAAGGGTCGAGCCACCGAGGCCGACCAGCCCGAGCGGCAGCTCGCGGGGCATGAGGTCGATACGCAGACCGCGTCGTGGCACCATGGGCTTCTCCGTAGGACGCATGACTTCTCCTATATCAGCGGTGAATAAGCGTGCCGACGGAGTAAGGGGCCGCTCATGCCCGTGAGCGGCCCCTCCTGTTCCCTCGGCGCGTAGGGGACTTTAGCGACCTAGTGGGGAGTGCCACAAACCCGCAGCTAAAACCACTTGAGCGAGCCCTTCGCTTAGTCTCGCAGCGCAATCAGAAAGTGTAGTTGCAGCGTTGTCCGGCAGGGCCGAGACGTGGCAACCGTAAAAAAACGGAAAACCGTTGAACCGTTGAAGCGGAATGTGGCGGCTGCCCGGCCGGGCGGGCGGCCAGGCGGGCGGGCGGCCGGGCAGGCAGCCGGGCGGGCGGCCAGGCGGCAAGGCGGGAGGGGGACGTGGACCGGTACATTGTCGTGGCGGTGCCGAATCACGGTTGGCGATTCCAAATGCTAGCTTCGACGATTCACGAGCTGCGACTTTGTCGTGGTGGTGCCGAATCACGGTTGGTGATTCCAAATGCTAGCTTCGACGATTCGTGGGCCATGGCTTCTCGATTCTGGGCAAGAGGGTGAGGTTGTGTAGTGGGGCACCCTCGGCTAGGCGAAGATGGCCGCAATCGCCTTGCGGGTGCGCTCCCGGCTGGATGGCATCAGGTGCGCGTACACGCGGAGCGTCAGATCCGGGTCCGAGTGGCCGAGGTACTCGGCGAGGGCCTTGATGTTCTCTCCCGCGTCCAGGAGCACCGAGGCGTAGAAGTGGCGGAGGGCGTGCATGCCGTTCTCACGCGACTCGGCGTACGAGCCGCCCGGCTTGCGCTCCGGGATCACACCGGCGCCCGCGAGCGCTCGCTTCCACACCTCCTCGTTCAGGGACGTGCGCCACACATGCCCGCCGCGCGGTCCGGTGAAGATCAGGCGCTTGGTCACCCGAGGTCCGTCCGCGACCTTCCACGGCAACGTGATCTCAACCGGCGGGAACCGCTTTATGTGGGCCCGGAGGGCGTCGGCGACCGGGCCCGGCAACGGCACGTCCCGCAGCTTGCCGCCCTTTGGTGGGGCGAAGACGGGCTTACTGCGGCTGAGCTTGAGCTGCTGGACCACATGGAGCGTCTCCGAGTCGAAGTCGATCGCGTCCACGGCAACGCCAAGGATCTCGCCCTGTCGGAGGCCGCAGCCGCTGCCCAGGTCGACCATGGCCTGGTACCTCTCCGGCATGCCGGCCCGGACGGCGAAGACCCGTTCAACCGTCCACGGGGTGATCCGCTTGGTGTCCGGGGTGGGCGGCCGGACCGACCGGGCGGCGCACGGGTTCCGAGGAAGGTGCCCGTCGTCCACGGCCGCGCTCAGGGCCGCCCGTACGTTGGAGTAGATCGTCCGGGCGTACGAGCCACGGACACCGTTCTCCTGGAGCTGCGTGATCCAGTCGCGGATGTGGGCGGGCTGGAAGGACCCGAGCGGGCGTGAGCCCAGGTACGGGTAGGCGTGCAGCCGAAGCTGCGACTCCATCGACGCCTGCGTGTTCGGGTCCGGCGCATGGGCCACCCAGCGTTCGGCGTACTGCTGGAACGTGATCCGAGCCGCGCGCGGGTCGATGTACTGCCCGCGTGCCATGTCCGCCTCGGTGTGAGCCAGCCACTGTTCAGCCAGCCGCTTCTGCCGGTCGGGGAAACTCTTGGACTTCTCCGTGCCGTCAGGGCCGACGTAGCGAGCGCGGTAGCGGAGGCCGGACCCGTAGCGCTCGGTCTTCACCTTGCGCGCCTTCCCGTCCGGGCCGGTCTCCGTCCTGTACCAACGGTCCTGAATGTGCCCGGCCATCAGGCGGCAGCCCCTTCCCGCAGGGACTCCACCCAGGCTTGGACGTCCGCGGGGTCGTACCGCAGGTGCCGGCCGACCCGGAAGCCGCGGGGGCCGGTGCGCTTGCGGCGCCACTGATAAACCGTCTCGACGCTGGGCAGGTCGAACATCGCCACTAGGTCGTCGGGAGTCAGATACCGCGACGGCAGGCCACGCGGCTCGGAGGCCGCTTCCGCGACAGCGAGGCGACGGCTAGCCATGGGTGGGTTCTCCTTCCGTTCCGGCGGCGGGTTCGAGGGTTTCGGCGAGCCAGGCTTCGGTGTCGGTGAGACCGGTCCCGGCGTAGACCCAGTGCGCCAGGACGAGGGTCGTGTCCGGGTCGGTCTCGGCCGCTGCCGGGGCCTGTGCGCGGCGCCATTCGGCGCGGGCGTCGCGGAGGGCGCCGAGGGTGGTGGAGTAGCGGCGGGACTTGGTGGAGAAGTGGCCGCGGAACCCGAGCATGTGGGCCCAGGCCCGCAGGCGGAGGTGTTCGAGGTCCTTACGGGCGCCGAGGGTCCAGGCAGTGCGGATGAGGCGGCGGGCGCTGTCGCTGATATCGAGCTGGGCGAGTTCGGCGAGGAACCTCAGCGGCCGGTCCAGAGCTCCCGTGGCGGTCTCGGCGACCTCGGCGGCGTATTTGGCGATGTACGCGGCGACAGCCCGCTCGGTCAGCTCCTGGTCGCCCTCGAAGTCGGCCGAGCGGATGGTGCGGACGTCGAGTGGAGGGCACCGAGCGGGGAGACGTTGATCTTGGTGCCGCCGGTGAGCGAGGGCCGAAGGCGAAGACGTGGGCGCGGCCGTCGAGGACTGGGCCGTCCACGACGGCGAAGCCGACCAGGCGGAGTTCGACAACACCAGGCTTGACGGTGTGGACGTATACGGCGTGAACGCCCCAGGCGTGCCGCAGCCGTTCGGCCGATGCGGCGACGTCGGCGGGCACCTGCCCCGGCGCGAGGCGAAGCCGGAGTCGTAACCCGGTCGTCATGGGCCGGATGACGCCCCGCCGGGGCGGCACGGGCCGAACCTCCCGACGAGTGATCGCCCTCGCGGCGAGGACACGCAGTCGGGAAGGCTGGACGGTCAGTCCGCAGGCTTCCATGACGGAGGCGTACGAGCTGAGGAGCCGGACAGTGGATATCGGACCGCCGACCGTGGACCAGTACACGGCGGGATACCGGCCTCGGGAGTAGGCGGCCCCGCCGCCGAGCGCGGCGACAGGACCACCCACCTCCAGGAGCGTCGTCAGGTCGGTCATCAGGCAGCGGCTCCCGTGGACACCGGGAAGGACGCCGGAGTGACGGCAGCGGCGCGGTAGGCGATGCCGTGGCGCTGCTACCCGTTGAACACGGACTGAGCGAGCTGAGCGTGAACGCGATCCTGCACACGGCCAGCGGCGGGAACTGTGGCACCTTCCACCTGGCACTCGCCGTATCACCGCAAGCGGTGGCCCTGTCGGTGACGGACGACGGCGGCACGAGCACCGCCCCCAAGGTCGAGCACCAGGACCAGGACGCCGAACACGGCCGGGGCCTGGGCATCGTCAACGCACTGGCCCACCGGGTCATCGTCCACACCAGCCAGGCCGGCCGCACGGTCACGGCCGAACTCTTCACGGCCCCTCGGCCAGGAGACCTCCCGTGCTGACTGCCGCCAACACCGAGATGCCGGACATGAGCAGCAGTCAGCCCCCGCCCTACCAGTGCCAGGCCAGGCCTATGCGTAGTGGTTACGCGAACGCACCTGGCACATCACAGGCCAACTCGAACCGGCATACGCACAGCCAGGACTGCACTGGCTGACGGACCAGGCCGAACACGAACGCGCCCTCGCCTACCTGGTCGGTGGCACGGGTTACCAACTCATCCTCTACGACGGCAGTACCCGCTACGTCCTAGCGATCTACCCCCCGACGACGAGCGCATGAACGCATCCATCCGCGGCTACTGGTGCGAGTGCTGGACCGCAGACGTCAGGGAGCGAGAGCTCCCTGAGCTCAAAGCTTCGTTCGACGCCTACTCGGCACCACAGGCAGACCGATGGATCGCAGTCGCCCTCCGCACCATCTCACCGGCCCTCGGCCCCGCCGCCACCAACGCGGCATGGGAATGGCTCTACAACGGCCGCATCGACACGAGACGCGCCCTGATTCGCATGCAGCCCTGCACGGTGACCATCACGCAAGCCCACACCCGCATCACATGGACGGTCCGCCCCGTGACCTTCCTGCCACTCGCAGACCGCCGAGACACGCAATTACCGGCATGCGCACACACCCTTAGTCCCCAGACAACCGACTGAGTTACAACTTTCTCTACTGGTTCAAGGCGGCTCGCTCCGCTCACCGCGCGGCCAGGCGGGCGGTGGTGGAAGTGCCGCAGAAGGCCGTCTCTGTGCCGTGAAAGCACTGCCCCAAGGTGGACGCGCCTGTCGTGGTGGCCAGCGGGACGGTATTGGGGAAGCCAATGGGTACACACCCGGCGGTGCCTCACGAGAACAATGCTGATGCCGGGTGGCCAGTTGGCGACTCGTGAGCAACGGTTCGCGGTTGCTTGGGAGAAGATACGCCCCTACAATGAAAATGGAATGGGCCAATACATGGCGAGCCTTTCGGCAGATTCAATGAATATCGCCAGCCGCCATCATTAATGGCTGCCAGGCGACCGGGGAACTGACCGAATGTTGACCTGCACTCCGTGCGGCCGGCAATGGAAGGCCGCAGTGGAAGACGTCGCAAAGAGATTGCGATCGGAAGGTCGTATCAAGATGCCAGACGATGTCAAACGACCTAAACTCCCTGAAGGACTCAGGGATGGAAACTCGCAAATCTCACCACTCCAAGCCGAACTAGAGCGAAGTCTCGCAATCGGACTCACCCCGGACGGATGGACGCACGAGATCACCTGGGAAGCGGACAGCCCCAAAATACACCCAATCCCCACTGTCGCGTTCATTTTCGGCAGCACCTTGACTTGCTGGCTTTTCTGGGGCTGGAAAGCTGGGATCGCCGCCACTGCCGCAGCAATAGGTCTACGGATGCTGTTCTCCGTGCGCAACGGTCCGCAGCCGGGCCAGGAAATCACCGAATGGTTCATCCCGCCGGATGAAAAGCTGTTTGAAGCGGGAATTGCAGGCCATGAGATTGTCGAAATCACTCGCGGGCGCCCAGGATTTTCAAGAACGCGCATCGCTACGAGCGCTGACCGTAGATTCACGCACCGAGTATTCGCCGCCGCGAGCAGTGCGCTTTCACTTGGAGGCTTCCTGACGTTACTTGAAGAAGCTAGCGTAATTAGCCCTATCAGCTATCTGCGCGTCCAGTCCCTGCTTGTAGCAGCGATATGCGCCTTTCTCGCCATCTGGATTTGGAGGCGGATTGGAATAAACATGCCCCTGCTGGACTCCAAGCCCGCCGCACCTATGGGATCAACCATCCGCGATGTGCTTGACTCCGCCACGACTGGATCAACCGCTGAGGCCTTGCCATCCGCAGTCCTGTCACGGATTCCCCCAAGGGTGAACCGCGTGCTGCTGCCCGCCCTCGCCGTTGTTTATGGGACCCTAAGCGTCCTTATTTCTTTCAGTGTCACTCCGGACCGCAGTCAACTATGGTCGGGGCTCACCGCGGCCATGGAATTGGCGGTATTTATACTGGCGGGGATACGTGCCGTACTGCTCATTGCTGTTGGCGTCATTCAGCACGACTGGCTAGCTTTTAGGTCTGCGCTGTGGACGATCGCCCTTATGGGAGTACTGCTATTGGTAGCGAAGCTGTTTGGATGGCTCGACGACTGGGGCGCGGTGATCTCTTGGGTTGGGGATCACGTGGGCTGACAGGCCCTCCCCCTAGGTCACGCCCGCTGGAGTGTCACTCGGCGGGACGCCATCAAGCACCCAAGCTTCACGGCTGGTGGCTCAGCACCGTCATGGCGGCCCGGCCGTCGTGGCCCGCTCTGGTCGACGGCGTGAGCAGCGTGGCCAAGGCCGGTGGGGGTATAGCGCGGCACACGCGTGCGTGGTCGGTCGGCGCACCCGCCGTCGCGGCTGACTGTCGTCGGCTGAGGTTCGGACGGGGTGCAGCGAGGGTGCCGGCCGTCAGCTGAGCGCGCCAGGGCTGTGGGCCGTCCCTGGGCCGTCCGAAGTCGCTCGACAGTGGCCAGTGACGACCAACGACAACCACCAGGAGCACGATCTCACCGCCCCTGACCAGCGAAACCCAGCTCACCAAGATCCCCGGCAAGACCCCGGGCAAGAAGAAGTAGCCCCTGCTTTGTGAGGGCCCCTGATGACGGGAGCCCACACATCGAGCAGCGCTTCGCGGAGTACGTCGACACCCCCGCCGATGCCGAGCTGCTGAGCGGCGAGGCGCTGCTGCACACCGATTGGCACCCGGACAATGTGCTGATCGTGAGCGGTGCCGCCCGTCTTGTCGACTGGGCCTGGCCCACGCGCGGCGCCCCGTGGATCGACGCCGCCTGTTGGGTCGTGTGGCTGGTCTCCGCCGGCCATACCGTCCCGGATGCCGAGCAGTGGGCCGCTACGACCTCTGCTTGGTCCAGTGCCTCGCGGCGTGCCCTCGATGTGTTCGCGTCCGCCCAGGAGCGGCTCTGGGTCGGCATCGCCGCCGATGCGTCGGACGTCGCGTGGATTCAGGGCCTCGCAGCCGCTGCCCGCAAGTGGGCCGCGTACCGCCGAGCATGAGAAGAGGCCGACCGACCGCCGTACGGCCACAGCCGGACGGCGGGCCGGAACGCGTTGTCAGCTGACGTTGACGTAGTCGGCGGTGGAGCCGGCTCCCGAGGTGGTGGCCGTGCCGCCGGCGGACCAGCGCCAGTAGCCGTCGTAGGAGGCCGTGACCGTGGTGCGCAGGTCTCCTGTGGAGTTGGCGGTCACCGTGCGTACGGCCTTGTAGGTGGTGGTGCCGGCCTTGCGGAACTGGAGCGTGGCCTGCTTGCCGCCGTAGTTGACGTAGCGGTCGAGGGCCCAGTCGGCGCGGGTGATCTTGCCGGTGACCGTGATCGGCCTGCCCTTTACGGCCGGCTCGGGCGAGGCGTTGACGGTGACACGGGCGGAGCGCTTGACACGCTCATAGCCGAGGCCGGTCAGATACTCCTCCGTCTTGAACTCGTCACCTGACCACACCTTGGCCAGCACGGCGAACTTCCAGGTGGCGGCGTCGCCGTTGGAGTCCAGGGTGGACCGGTCGACAGAGAAGTCACCGGAGCAGTTGTAGCCGCCCGAGGGCGCGTCACCGCAGCCCACGCCGCTCGGCAGGATGCCGCCCGACCTCCAGGCCCCCGCGGGCGTGGTGTCGTAGCGGTACAGGAACGGAATGACGTCGACGTCGTCGAGGGTGAGTCGGCCCGGCAGGGTCACGTGGAACGAGAACTTCGGACGCTTCACCTCGGTGGGGCCGACGACGATGGTCTTGCCGCCGTTCACCACCATGTTCGTCACGGTGACCCCGGTGTCCGCCGCCTGAGCGGTCGGCGCCGCGAGCGCCCCGAGTGCGAGCGCTCCCGCGAGCGCGACCACCGTGCCGGTTCTTCCTGTGCGCATGCACGACCTCTTCACTGTTCGTCCGCAAGTCGCAGCAGGCTACAGCCAGAGTGCGTGCGGCTGTTCGAAATTGAGACGTCAGTCCGTCGGCCGCTCCAGCAGGTGTGCGAAGGCGTCCAGGTTGCGGGTCGACTCGCCCCGGGAGGTCCGCCATTCGTACTCGCGGCGGATCGCGGAGGCGAAGCCGAGTTCGAGGAGGGTGTTGAAGGAGCCGTCGGCTGCTTCGAGGACCTGGCCGAGGAGGCGGTCGATCTCGTCGGGGGTGATGGAGGCGAGGGGCAGCTTCGCTGTGACGTAGATGTCGCCGAGGGGGTCGACCGCGTAGCTGACGCCGTACAGCTTGAGGTTGCGTTCGAGGAGCCAGCGGTGGACCGCGGGTTCGTTCTCGTCGGGGTGGCGGATGACGAAGGCGTTCAGGGACAGGGAGTGGCGGCCGATCTTGAGGGAGACCGTCGTGGACAGTTTGCGGGTGCCGGGGAGCTTGACGACGTAGTGGTCGGGCTCCGGGGACTCCCACTCCAGTTCGGCGTCCTTCAGGGCGCCTTCGACGATGCGTGCGGCCTGCTGTGACTCACCCATGGTGGGAGCGTACGCGACGCCGATGGGCGTGCAGGGCGGCGGTGTAGACCTCGGCGGTCGCGGCGGCCGAGGTGTCCCAGCCGAAGGAGCGGGCGTGCCGGGCGGCCGCCTCGCCCATGGTCGCCGGCAGGTGCGGGGCGTCGGCGAAGTCGCGCAGCACGCGCGCGTACGCAGCCGGGTCGTGGCCCTGGACGAGGAACCCGGTCTCGCCGTCGCGGACCGCCACCGGCAGGCCGCCGACCGCGGCCGCGAGGACGGGCGTGCCCGCCGCCTGCGCCTCTATCGCCACCAGGCCGAACGATTCGCTGTACGACGGCATGACCAGCACCGACGCCGCGCGGAACCAGTCCGCGAGCTGCTCCTGGCCGACCGGCGGGCGGAAGCGTACGACGTCCGCGATGCCCAGGCGCGCGGCCAGCTTCTGCAGCCCCTCCGGCTTGGCCAGACCGCTGCCGCTGGGGCCGCCCACGACCGGGACGACCATGCGGGAGCGCAGTTCGGGGCGCTCGTCCAGCAGGACCGCCACCGCGCGCAGCAGCACGTCCGGTGCCTTCAGGGGCTGTATGCGCCCCGCGAAGAGGGGGATGAGGGCGTCCTGCGGCAGGTCGAGGCGCTGACGCGCGGCGGCGCGGCCGTCGGCGGGGCGGAAGCGGTCGAGGTTGACGCCGGGGTGGACGACGGCGACCTTCGACGGGTCGGCGGCGTAGTGCCGGACGAGTTCGTCGGCCTCCTCGGCCGTGTTGGCGATGAGCCGGTCCGCCGCGGCGACGATCTGGGTCTCGCCGATGACCCGCGCGGCGGGCTCGGGGGTGTCGCCGTCGGCGAGGTTGGCGTTCTTCACCTTCGCCATGGTGTGCATGGCGTGCACCAGGGGCACGCCCCAGCGCTGGGCGGCGAGCCAGCCGACGTGGCCGGAGAGCCAGTAGTGCGAGTGGACGAGGTCGTAGTGGCCGGGGCGGTGGCCTGCCCACGCCTGCATCACACCGTGCGTGAAGGCGCACAGCTGGGCCGGGAGGTCCTCCTTGGCCAGGCCCTCGTAGGGGCCGGCGTCGACGTGCCGGACGGTCACGCCGGGGACGATCTCGACCGTGGGCGGCAGCGCGGCCGTGGTGGCGCGGGTGAAGATCTCGACCTCGATGTTGATCGCGGCGAGCCGCTGGGCCAGCTCCACGATGTAGACGTTCATGCCGCCCGCGTCGCCGGTGCCCGGCTGGTGCAGCGGGGAGGTGTGCACGGAGAGCATCGCGACGCGCCGCGGGCGGCGGTGCCCGAGCCGGAGCCGCGAGGGAGCCGCCGGAGAGCGACGCCCGAGCCTGCCGACGTAGTGGCTCACGAGGCGTTCCTCCTTGCTGCGGGCATGCCGGACGGAGGACCTGCCGCGCCCTCCAAGGGGGTCCAACCATGGACGGCCCGGTTCCATTTCCCCTCGGGGGATCTTTGCCGAATCATTACGGTTTGTCGCTCAACCGTTCGATATCCCCGGGGGTCCGCCCCGACCGGGCCCGCCGCCCGGCGCGCCGCATACCCTCGTACGTATGACATCCCGCGCCGCCCTCCGCCCCGTGGGCACGGTCACGCGCGGGACGACCAACCCCAACCGGCTGCGCCGCATGGACCGCTGGATCGCCGCGGCCCACGGCGCCGAACTGCGCCGGGCCACCGACCCCGTGGCGGTCGACCTCGGCTACGGCGCCGCGCCCTGGACCGCCGTCGAACTGCTCGGCCGGCTGCGCACGGTCGCGCCGCACGCGCGCGTGGTCGGCATCGAGATCGACCCCGCGCGCGTGCGGGCCGCCCGGCCCTACGAGCGGGAGGGACTCACCTTCCGGCACGGCGGGTTCGAGATCCCGCTCCCCCAGCGGCCCCTGCTGATCCGCGCCGCCAACGTGCTGCGCCAGTACGACGAGGAGCAGGTCACCGCCGTCTGGGAGCGGCTGTGCGCCCGGCTCGCCCCGGCCGCCGGACCCTCGCGCGGCGGGCTGCTGGTGGAGGGCACCTGCGACGAGATCGGGCGCCGGCACGTCTGGGTCGCGCTCGGCCCGGAGGGGCCCCGCACGGTCACCTTCGCCACCCGGCTCGGCTCCCTGGAGCGGCCCTCCGACCTCGCCGAGCGGCTGCCGAAGGCGCTGATCCACCGCAACGTCCCCGGCGAGCCGGTGCACGCCTTCCTGCGCGACTTCGACCGCGCCTGGGCGGCCGCCGCGCCGTACGCCTCCTACGGCGCCCGGCAGCGCTGGATGCGCGCGGTGCGGGACCTGACCGCCGACTGGCCGGTGACGGACGGGCCGGTGCGCTGGCGGCAGGGCGAAGTGACCGTGGCCTGGGAGGCGTTGGCGCCCCGCCGCTGATCCGCCCGGCGGCGGAGCCGGCGGACCGTCACCCACACGGGTGAGCTGCGGGAACGATCCCGGCGAGCCGTTCGTCGAACGGGCGGGGGACGCGCAGGGGACGCGCAGGGGACGGGCGGGGGACGGGCCGGGGGACGGGCCGGGGGAATCGACACGGCCGTATGGCGCTGGGGGGATGGCGGTTCCCGCCCCGGCCGGGCGGGACCTCTGTCGTTTTGGGCGGCGGCATGGCACGATCCCTCAGGCGTCCGTATGTTACTGACGGTTAATCAGTTCTGGATCTGTTTGGGGGAAGAGGAATGGCAACGGGAAAGCGCGGCCTGATCACGGCGGCCCTGACCGTCGTCTGCGCGGTCACCGTACTGTCGGCACCCGGCACGGCCTTCGCCGCTCCGGCCCCCACGCCCGACCCGTCGCCGTCCGCCTCCGCGACCCGGCCGGCTCCCGCCACCAACAAGGAGCTCGAGGCCGTACGACAGCGGCTGGAGGAGCTCTACCACGACGCGGCCGTCGCCACCGACGCCTACAACGCCGCCGAGGAGAAGGCCGACCAGCAGTCCGCGCAGCTGGTCGCGCTGGCCAAGAAGATCACGGCGGGCCGCGAGAGGCTCGCGGAGCTGAAGGACCGCATGGGCGCCGCGGCCGCCGCCCAGTACCGCACCGGCGGACTGCCGCCGGAGGCCCAGCTGGCCCTCAGCGACGACCCGAGCGAGTTCCTCGACGGCACCGGCCGCATCCGCCAGGGCGAGCGCGCCACCGGTCACGTGCTCACCGAAATCACCCGCACCCAGCAGGACTTGGAGCAGTACGCCAAGGACGCCTCCGCCCAGTGGAGGAAGCTGGAGGCCAACCGCAAGGCCAGGGCCGCCGCCCGGCAGCGGATCAACCAGCGCATCACCGAGGCCGAGGAGCTCGAGAAGCAGCTGGAGAAGGAGGAGAAGGAACGCCTGGCCCGCCTGGAGCGCCAGGCCGCGCAGAAGGCCCAGACCGCCTGGCTCGGCACCGGCGTCCTCGACGGCAGCACGGCCGGGGCGAGCGAACAGGGAAAGAAGGCCGTCGAGTTCGCCGCCGCGCAGCAGGGCAAGCCGTACGTCTGGGGCGCCGAGGGCCCCGACTCCTTCGACTGCTCCGGCCTCACCTCCCAGGCCTGGGCGAGCGCCGGCCGCACCATCCCGCGCACCTCTCAGCAGCAGTGGGCCCAGTTGCCCCATGTCGACGTAGCGGACATGCGGCCCGGCGACCTCGTCGTCTACTTCGAAGACGCCAGCCATGTCGGGATGTACATCGGCGACGGCATGATCGTCCACGCCCCGCGCCCGGGACGCACGGTGACGGTCGCGGGCGCCGGTTCGATGCCGATACTCGGGGTGGTACGGCCGGATGCGTGAGGTCTCGCACCTCTCCTGAGGTTTTGTACGGCCCCCCGGGGGTCCCGCCCGGCTTCGCCAAGGCCCTGCACGGCCGGGGAGGGGCGGCGCCACGGGTACGTGACGCACGTCGGCACCACGGGCGCGTGACACACACCTCGTGACGGGGGCCACCGCCGCGAACCCGGCCCCGTGACCGCGGCCACGTGACCTGGCGCACGCCAAGTCCCCCGCAAACTCCGCCCGGACGTGACGTTCGTCATTCCCTGGCCCCGGTCACCTCGCCCAACTGCGGTACGGAACGCGGCATATGACAGTGACCTGCCGCGGGGCGGGGTGGCGTGGACCATTCCGCTGCGGCGGCGTCACCCGCTATGGTCCCGATCGGTGGGTCGAGGTCTTCGCCCCGCCACGCCCTCGGGGGGAGGGAAGGAACACAGGACAATGCCCGTACCCGTACCGCGGCAGAGAGCGATCCCGGCCGTGGAGAGTGGTCAGGCGCCGGCCGCGTCCACCGCAGGCCCCACCAAGGAGGACACCACCGCCCCCCTGACGCTGCTGCTGATCGAGGACGACCCGGCCGGCTCCGCCATCGTGCCGGACCTGCTCGACTCGGCCGGCCAGCCGATCCGCGTCCGCACCGCCCGCAACCTCACCGAGGCCGAGCGGCTGCTCACCGACGACGTCCACTGCATCCTGCTCGACCTGGCGCTGACCGCGCCCGGCCGGGCGGGCGAGCCGGACGACGACGAGCTGGCCGTGCTCAAGCACGTGCTGGAGATCGCACCCCGGCACGCCGTCCTCGCGCTCACCGCCTCCGGTGACGCCGAGCGCGGCGCCCACGCCGTGCGCGTCGGCGCCCAGGACTACCTGTTCCGGGACGAGCTGGACGGCCGGCTGCTGAGCCGGGCGATCCGCTACGCCGTGGAGCGGAAACGTTCCGACACGGCCGAGCGGCGGCTCGCCGAGGGCCGTATGCGCGCGCAGGAGAACCGCCGCCTCGAGCGGGGGCTGCTGCCCACGCCGCTCCTGGAGGGCTCCCCGCTGCGCTTCGCCGCGCGCTATCGCCCCGGCCGCTCGCGCGCGCTGCTGGGCGGTGACTTCTACGACGTCGTCCGGACGCCGGACGGCACCGTGCACGCCATGATCGGCGACGTCTGCGGGCACGGCCCCGACGAGGCCGCGCTCGGCGTCGAGCTGCGTATCGCCTGGCGCGCGCTGACGCTGGCGGGGCTGTGCGGGGACCAGCTGCTGAGCACGCTGCAGCAGGTTCTGGAGCACGAGCGGTCCGACGACGAGATCTTCGCGACCCTGTGCACGGTGGACATCGCGCCGGACGGCCGTCGGGCCGGTCTGTGCCTGGCCGGGCATCCGGCCCCGCTGATAGCCCGCCCCGGCCGGGCCCCGCGGCTGCTGCCGTACGACAACAACGGGCCGGCTCTCGGGTTGCTGCCCGGCGCCCGGTGGCCCCGGATGCAGGTCGAGCTGGGTGCCGAGTGGAGCCTGATGCTCTACACCGACGGCCTGATCGAGGGCCACATCGGTGAGGGCCGGGAGCGGCTGGGCCAGGACGGCATGGTCGAGATGGTCAGCCGGCAGCTGGCGGAGGGCCTGCGCGGGGAGGAACTGCTGCGGGCGGCCGTGCACGAGGTGCGCGAGCTGAACGGCGGCGAGCTCACGGACGACGTGGCCGTGCTGCTGCTGGACCGGCTGCCCTAGCCTCCGGCGGGCTGGGTCGGGAGCTCGGCTCGCTGAGGCCGCCTGACTGAGCGGGCCGTAATCTCCGGCGGCGCCGGGGGCTGGCACGCTGAGGCTGGCGGCGGGGCCACGGGCTGGGCTCGCTGAGGCTGCCCGACCGGGCGCCGGGCGTGGCGGCCGAGGGCGGGGCGTTCGCGCGACTCGGCGCTACGAGGTGCCGCCGCGCCCACCCGTGCCGCCCCAGGCGGCACGCATGCCCGCGACCGGGACGCCCCAGGGGCGCGAGGAACCGCGCGACCAGCCCACCACGATCCGCAGGCCCGCTCGCTGCCCGCGACGGGGACGCCCCGCGGCCACGCCCCAGGGGCGCGAGGAACCGCGCGACCATCCCACCACGACCCGCAGGCCCGCTGCCCGCGACGGGGACGCCCCGCGGCCACGCCCCAGGGGCGCGGGGAACTGCGCGAGCAGCCCACCACGGTCCGCAGCCCGACGACGCGACCAGCCACACCGCACCGCACGCCCGGCGTCCGCCGAGCCGCACCGCACGCCGGCCGCACCACAGCCCGGTCCGTCCGCCCCCGCAAGGAGCCCGGAGGGCCTAGCGGCCGCCGTTCCAAGGCCCGTACGGCCCGTCGCTGCTGCTGCCGCCCCGGCGCCGCGGGCCCGAGATCTGGCGGAGCGCCGGCCGGACGTCGACCATGTACACGATCGTGGCGATGAGGCCGATGATCGGCAGGAACGACAGGATGCCGAAGATCAGGCTCACCACGAAGGCCAGACCGAGGATGACCAGCCAGAACGTCTTGGTCTGCTTGTCGGCGGCGCGATAGGCGTCCTCGCGGCGCACGGCGGCGTCCACCAGCGCGAAGCCGCTGAAAAGGGTGAAGGCCAGGCTCAGCAGGGCCATGAACCCCGCGAATCCCTCCATCAGCATGATGTCCACCATCCGGTTCGGCTCGTCCTACCCGGTCACCGTACCCGCAAGCCCGGCCCCGCTACCCGGACAACGGGCCGAGCACCCGGGAAGTGCCCGGCCCGCCCTGCGGGACAGAGTGATCACTCGGCGGGCGGCGTCGCCTTCTTCGCGGCCGGCTTGCGGGCCGGCGCCTTCTTGGCGGGGGCCTTCTTCGCGGGCGCGGCGGCCTCGGCCCCGGCGGGCGCGACCGGCTCGGCGGGCTCCGGCTTGACCGTGACCGGCTCACCGCTCGGCTCGACGGCCACGGCGAGGTCCTCGATCTGCTCCGCGGCCTCGCCCCGCCAGGACCGCACGGCCAGCTCACCGTGCTCGGCGACCTTCTCGTAGGTCTCACGGGCGCGGACGGCGTACTCCGCGGCCACGCCCACCCCGCGCAGCGCGAGGTCCTGGGCGGACTCGCCGAGCTTCTTCAGGTCGCCGTCGAGGGCGCCGAGGAGTTCGGTGACCTTCGTCTGCAGGGTCTCCTGGGCCTCCTTGGCGCGCGCGGCTGCGCGCTCCTGGACGACCTTCGGGTCGGTGTTGCGCACCGCCTCGATCCGGGCCGGGGCCTCGGTGCGCAGCTGCTCCACCAGGCCCGGGACCTTCTTCGCCTGCTGCAGGGCGAGGTCGGCGGTGCCGGCGGCGAAGTAGAGCGGGGTCGGGTCGCTGAGGGTCTTGCGCAGGTCGTCGGTGATGGCCATGGTGAGGGTCCTCCCGGATTCGCGTTCGGCTGAGGGTTCGGTGGGTCCGCGGTACGTCGGCCGGTCCCCTGGTCCGGTCAACCGGCCGACTGCCGCGGCTCTCCGTCGGCGGGGCCGCCGTCCTTCCGGACGTCGGTGCCGTCCGTCGGGAAGGCGTCGGTGCCGTCCACCCGGACGGCGTCGGTGCCGTTCTCCTTGCGGAACGACTCGTAGATCTGCAGCAGCGTCTGCTTCTGCCGCTCGTCGAGCGTGGGGTCGGCGAGGATGACGGCACGCGTCTCCACCTCGTCACGGCCTCGTTCCGCGTCCAGGATTCCCGCGCGGACGTACAGCGTCTCCGCGGAGATCCGCAGCGCCTTGGCGACCTGCTGCAGCACCTCCGCGCTCGGCTTGCGCAGCCCGCGCTCGATCTGGCTCAGATACGGGTTCGACACCCCGGCGGCCTCGGCGAGCTGCCTGAGCGACAGTTGCGCGCTGCGCCGCTGCTCGCGCAGGTACTCACCGAGGTTGCCGACATTGAGCGATGCCATGGCTCCACTGTGCACCCATCGCGCTAACAATTGCAAGCAACCCGCTTGCAAGAGTTACTCGGAGGTGTTCAGCGCCCCTCGGCCGCCTTCCGCGCCTCCGCCTCCAGCCGTTCCCGATGACGCTCCCACCAGGCCGGGTCGCCGGACGGCAGGCTGGTGTTGGTCTCGTCCATGCCGACGGAGCCGTCGATGAGCTCGCGGAGGATGTCGGCGTGGCCGGCGTGCCGGTGGGTGTCGGCGATCACACGGGTGACGGCGTGGTGGAGGGTGACCTCGTCCCGGCCGTCGGGCCACCAGGGGACACGGCCGACCGTGTCCAGCGCGAGCGCCTCGATCGTGGCGTCGGCGTGCGCCCAGGCCCGGCGGTACAGCCCCACGATCTCCTCGCGGGACTCCTCCGCCGTCGCCCACATGTCGCCGTTGTCCTCGGCCGCTCCCTCCAGCCAGGGCAGCGCCTCGCCGTGCGGCCGGCCGAAGGTGTCGCCGAGGTAGCCCAGCTCGACGGTGGCCACGTGCTTGACCAGCCCCAGCAGATTGGTGCCGGTCGGGGTCATCGGGCGGCGGGCGTCGTACTCCGAGAGCCCCTCCAGCTTCCACAGCAGTGCGTCGCGGGCGGACTGGAGGTAGAAGCGGAGGGCGACCTCGGGGTCGGGATCAGCTGGATTCATGGGGCCAGTGTGCCGGGGAGGGGGAGCCGGCCCCTACCCACTTTTTTGTGGGTACTTGGCGGCCGCCGGGCCCTGCGCGACGCTGGTCGCAGGTGATCAGGAGGCCGCGGCCGCCAGTCGCTCCAGGCGACGGTGGCCCCAGTCGGAGAGGGGGGCGAGGGCCTCGGAGAGTTCACGGCCGAAGGCGGTCAGCGAGTACACCGTCTTCAGCGGCAGGACGTCGTACACCTCGCGGTGCACCAGACCGTCCTCCTCCATCTCGCGCAGTGCCTGAGTCAGCACCTTCTCGCTGAGGCCCGGCAGCCTGCGGCGCAGTTCGCCGGGGCGGTGCGGGCCCGACTCCAGCAGCCACAGCAGCGCGGTCTTCCACTTGCCGTCGATCACGGCGATCGCGGCGGTCACTCCGCAGACGTTCGGGTCCTGGGCCCGGCTGCGCGTCATCCTCGCCCCGTTTCTTCTGCGTTGTTCCTGCGTCCGGTCAATTGTGCAGTTTTCCAGAGGAGTTCAAGCATGTCCTTCTACGACGATCAGTCCGCCGTCACCGTCATCGGCCTGGGCCCGATGGGGCGGGCGCTGGCCGGGGCCTTCCTCGACGCGGGCAGGCCGACCACCGTGTGGAACCGTACGCCCGGACGGGACGCGGAGCTGGTCGCCCGCGGCGCGCGGAGCGCCGGGTCGGCCCGTGAGGCGGTCGAGGCGAGCCCGCTGACCGTGGTCTGCGTGGTGAACTACGACGCCGTGGACGCGGTCCTGCGGCAGGACGAGGTGGCGGCCGCGCTGAAGGGGCGCACGGTCGTCAACCTCAGCGCCGACACCGCGGCCCGGGCCCGTGACCTGGGCGTATGGGCCGCCGAGCACGGGGTCGACTACCTCGACGGGGCGATCATGACGCCGGCGCCCAGCATCGGCACCGCGGAGGCGGTGTTCCTGCACAGCGGGCCGGCCGCGCTGTACGAGCGGACGCGCGAGGTGCTGGGCGCGCTCGGCGGCACCCACACGCACGTCGGTGAGGAGATCGGGCGCGCGGCGGCGTACGACCTCGCCCTGCTGGACGTGTTCTGGACGGCGATGTCCGGGTACGCCCACGCGCTCGCCATGGCACGGGCGGAGGGCGTGCTGCCGCGGGAGCTGGCACCCTTCGCGCAGGGCATAGCGGCGATCCTGCCGCCGCTGTTCGAGGAGTTCGCGGGGGACGTCGAGGACGGGACGTACTCGGGGCACATCAACCCGGTCACCTCGGCCGTGTCCACCATGGCGCACATCGTGCACGCCTCCGAGGCGCACGGCATCGACGCGAGTGTGATGCGCGCGACGGAGGGGCTGGCCCGGCGGGTCATCGGGCTCGGGCACGGCGGGGACGGGTTCATGCGGGTGGCCGAGCTGCTGGGGCGGCGCGGCTGAGAAGCGGCCGAATTCCCGTGGCGCTCCGGCCGCTCCCCCGCTAGCGTGGCGATCATGACTGCCGGGTCGGCCAAGTGCCGCGAACGAGTTGGGTGTTGCCCGGCCTCTGAGTGAGGCCGGTGCGGACCAGGGGTCCGCCGTCTCTGTCTCTCCTCCCCGTCCCAGGAAGAGAAGCGAGCGACAGAGAGACAACATGCCCAACGATTTCAATCAGCGTGTCATCGACGAGTTCCGCGCCCGGCACGGGCACGTCGGCGGGCCCTTCGAGGGAGGCCGGCTCCTGCTGCTGACGACCACGGGCGCCCGCACCGGGCGGCCCCACACCACCCCGGTCGGCTATCTGCCCGACGGCGGCGAGCGGGTCCTGGTGATCGCCTCGGCCGGCGGCGCCCCCCGGCACCCCGACTGGTACCTCAACCTCCTCGCCCACCCCGAAGTGACCGTCGAGAGCGGCCTCTTCACCTACCGGGCGCGCGCCGTGCCGCTGGTGGGCGAGGAGCGGGACGCGGCCTTCGCGCGGGCCGTGGAGGCGGATCCGGGCTGGGCCGAGTACCAGGCGAAGACCGAGCGGGTCATCCCCGTGGTCGCCCTGCACAGCGCGAACGACGGGCCGCCGCGGGTCAACGCCCGCTCAGCCGCGGAGGCCGTCCAGGTCGCCCACGACGGCTTCCGCCGCGAACTGGCCCTGCTGCGACAGGAGATGGACACCACGGGGGCCGGCCTCGGTGCCCAGCTGCGGATCAACTGCCTCACCTTCTGCCACGGCCTGCACAACCACCACATGGGCGAGGAGCTCATGCTCTTCCCGTCCGTCGAGGCGGAGCACCCGCGGGCCGCGGCGGCCCTGGTGCGGCTGCGCTCGGAGCACGAGCGGATCGCCGTGCTCGTCGAGGAGCTGCGCCGGGTCGTCGCCGGCGGCGACACCGCGACCGCCCGCGCGGAGGTCGAACGGCTGACGCGCGAGCTGGAGGCCCATCTCGCGTATGAGGAGGAGCACTTGCTTCCGCTGCTGGTCGACCGGGGCAGGGCTTGACCTCAACTCCGCTTGAGGTCGAAGACTGCGGGCACGGCAACAGATCACCTCCTGGGGAGAAGCCATGCGCGCAGTGCACGTGACGGAGTTCGGCGGGCCCGAGGGCCTGGTCCCTGTCCGGCTGCCGGACCCGGTCCCGGGACCGGGCGAGGTGCTGATCGAGGTGGCGCACGCCGACACGATCTTCCTGGAGACGCAGCTGCGGTCCGGCTGGGGCCAGGAGTACTTCCCGGTGCGCCCGCCGTACGTCCCCGGGGGCGGGGTCACCGGTGTGGTGCGGGCGCTGGGGGCCGGGGTGGAGGAGACCTGGCTGGGGCGGCGGGTCGGCGCGTTCGTCACCGGCAGCTACGCCGAGCTGGCGGTGGCGGGCGTCGACGCGCTGACCGTCGTACCGGACGGCCTCGACCTGCTGACGGCCGCCGCGCTGGTCCACGACGGGGTCACGGCCTGCGGGGTGATCGAACGCACCGGCGTGGGCGCCGGTGACCGGGTCCTGGTCCTCGGCGCGTCCGGCGGCATGGGCACCCTGTTGGTGCAGCTGGCCCGCGCCCGCGGCGCCCGTGTGGTCGCACCCGCCCGTGGCGCGGCCAAGCTGGCCCTGGTGCGGGAGCTGGGCGCGCACGAGACGGTCGACCTCACCGCCGGCGACTGGACCGAGCGGGCCCGGGTCGCGCTGGGCGGCGCGGCGGACGTCGTCCTGGACGGCGTGGGCGGCTCCCTGGGCGCGGCCGCGTTCGCCCTGGCCGCCGACGGCGGCCGCTTCTCCGCCCACGGCGCCCCCACCGGCGGCTTCGCGCCCGTCGACGCCGACGAGGCGAAGCGCCGGGACATCACCCTCTACGGCATCCAGGACTACCGGTACGCCCCCGCCGACGTGCGCCGCCTCACCACCGCCGCGTTCACCGAGGTGGGGGCGGGCCGGCTGCGGCCGGTGATCGGCGAGGTGTTCCCGCTGGCCCGCGCGGCGGCGGCGCACGCGGCGATCGAGGGGCGGGGGCTGGTGGGGAAGGTGGTGCTGAAGGTGTGAAAGCCGGCCCGGGCCGTGCGCGTGCGAGGCCCTCTCAGGCCAGTGCCCGGACCAGGCACGGCCCCGCGGTCCGCGGCCGGCGCAGCCCCAGCGCGGCCAGCGCGGCCGCGAGCGTCATGGCGTAGGAGTCGACGGCCCGGCGGACGTTGGGCACGTCCAGGCTCGCGCCGCTGACCAGCCGGTCCAGGTCCACGTACGCCGACCGGACGATCTCCAGCCAGCGGTAGACCCGCCAGTCCTCGGCCCAGCCGCGGGTGCACTCCTCGGGCATCCGCTGCGCCCAGCGGCGGATCATGCGGTCGCGGATCTCGGGCCGGGTCGGCGTCAGGTGCAGATGCCGGACGAGGTCGTGCAGCGGGTCGCCGACCAGGGCCATCTCCCAGTCGATCAGGGTCAGCGCCCTGCGGTCGGGGCGGCGTACGAGGTTCCACGGGTTGAGGTCGCCGTGCAGCAGTACGGGCGTGCGCCGCGCGACCGCGTGGCGCGCGAGGATCTGCCGCAGCCGGGGGGCGTCCGGCAGGCCGAGGGAGCGGGCGAGGTGCTGGGTGCGGTCCGGCAGCCCGGCGACCAGGACGGCGAGCTGGTCGCACAGCCAGGGGTGGAAGCCGCCCTCGCCCGCGGTGGGGTCGATCTGCCGGCAGTCGACCCGGGTCAGCTCGCACAGCTGGTCGACGAGCCCGTCCGCCTCGTGCGGCAGCAGCCCGTACACCGGGTGGGCGGGCGGCCGGTCCAGGTCGCGGGGGCCGACGTAGGTGTGGACGGCGAACGGCTCGCCCTGTCCGCAACGGCCCAGGGCGAGGACCCTGGGCGCGGCGACGGCGGCGCCGGACGCCTCTACGGCCCGCAGGACGGCGTGCTCGCTGAGGTAGCCGGTCTCGCGCCGCTCGACGTGGCTCACCTTGCGCCGTACGACGACGGGGAAGCCGACGCCGGGCACCTGGACGACCGTGTTGAGGTGCGCGGTGCCCTGGAGGACCCGTTCGGCCGGGGCCGCGCCCTCGGCGAGCAGCGCGCGCGTCACCGCGTCGGCCGGGAAGCGGGGGTGTTCGCCGACGCGGGCGTCGGGCTCCCAGGCGACGGTGAGCACCGGCCGTCCCGGGGTGCCGGCCCGCGACGCGCTCCAGCGGTGCAGGATGCCGGCGATCTCCCCGAGGCCGGGGCGCCGCCGGAGCCCGAGCGGCCCCTCGGCGTCCGCCAGGGCCCGGTCGACGGCGCGCGCCGCCGCTCGCAGGCCCGGGTCCCCGGTGGACCGCTCCAGGGAGCGCGCGGCCCGGATGACCTCGGCGTAGGCGGACCGCGCGCGCTCGAAGTCGACGTAGTGGCCGAGGTCCCGGCCGACGCCGTTCAGCGCGGCCGGGCGCACACGGCCCATGGCGTCCGTCCACGCCTCGATCACCTCGTCCCACTGGGCGGCCGGGTACCGCATGCGCCACAGATGGGCCGCCAGGTCGTGCAGGGGGTCGCCGAAGCCGGCCGTCTCCCAGTCGATCGGGACGAGCGGGGCGCCGTCGCCCGCCGGGACGATCACATTGCCGCGGTGCAGGTCGCCGTGGAACAGCCCGTACGGCCGCCGGGCCAGGGCGGGGACGCGCTCGGCGAACCGCGGCAGGGCGTCCTCGGGCACGCCGAGCGCCTTGAACAGGCCCCCGTAGGCAGGCCAGTTGGGGCGCCGGACCTGTAGCTCCGCCAGATGTGCCAGGCCCCGCAGGAAGGCCCGGCTGTCGGTGTGGTTGCCGGGCCGGCCGGCGGGCAGGGGCGGTACCGCGGACCGGCGCACCCGGGCCGTGCCGGCGAGCAGCCGTGTCAGCTCCGCGACCAGCAGGGTGTCGACGGGCTTGCCGTCGGGGCAGAGCGCGGCCAGGGTGACGCCCTCGACGAAGTCGAGGACCGCGACGCCGTCGCCCTCGGCGAGGCACCGGGGCACCTGCGGCAGGACGGTCCGGGCCGCCGCGTGGACCGCGGCCTCCCTCGCCCAGGTCCTGATCGCCACGGCCGGCGCGTCCGTACGGAGTACCCGCACGGTCACCGGCGTTCCCGGGCCGCGGCCCACCCAGGGCGCCAGGTCCTCGGGAAGCGTCAGCAGGAAACTGCGGTGGTGCCGGCCGCCGCGCTCCACGCCCTCGGCGGCGGCGCGCTCGGCGAACGCCTGGAGAACGCCTCCGGGTACAGGAGGTACGTCCACTGGCCGCTCCGAGGGCTGTCACGAGAGGTAGGGCAAAGGTAAGGCTCGACAGTCACAGCCCACGACCGGGGCCGGGTGCGAGTGGGCGCAACGGGTGGTCCGCCACTCTTCGGCATGAGGTCGTTCGAAGCTGCTCGACATGCCCCGGCCTCGTGCGGACGGGGAGACGGCTCGCGCGGTGCGGGCATGCTAACGCGTCGGGTCCCCGGGCGCGGTCATGGCGCCCCTGCCGCCCGGTCGCGTCGGCGGACGGCGTCCAGCACCGGTTCCAGGGAGTTCACCACGGTGGTGGCGCCCGCCTCCCGCAGCCGCTTCTCCTTGCGGAGGTTGCGGGCGTAGCCGAGGAAGGGGACCCCGGCCGTCGCGGCGGCCTGGAAGTCCGTGGCCGTGTCGCCGATCATCAGGGCCTCCTCGGGGGCCGCGCCGGTGGCGTTCAGCGCCAGGTGCAGACAGTGCGGGTGCGGTTTGAGCAGATGGAGGTCGGCGGTACGGCCGTAGATGTACGGGAAGCAGTCCGCGAGGCCCCGGCCGTCCAGGTAGGCGCGCACTCCGCGCGGGGAGTTGTTGGTGGCGACGGCCAGCCGGACGCCGACCGCCGCCCAGGTGCGTATCAGCGGGTCGGCGAAGGCGGTGGGCATCGCGGAGGAGACGGCGCGCAGTTCGTGCCGGGTGAGGTGCTCCTCCAGCTCGGTCAGCAGGTCGCTGCCGGGGTGCCGGCGGTCCACCGCGCGCAGCACCACGTGCGGGTCCGCGGTGTCGCGTTCGCCGTCCTCCAGCAGCCCTCTGAGCCCCTGTCCCTCCAGCCACTCCACCAGTGCGCGTGCCACGCGCCGTGCCGAGTGGCCGGCGAAGAGACGGCAGACGGGGCCGTCGAAGTCCCAGAGGACCACGCGGGCGCGGCCGATCAGCTCGTGCAGCGCCTTCGTGCCGGAAACCGCGTCGTAAGTCGCATCGGAAATCGCATCGGAAATCGCGTCGGAAGTCGCGTCGGAAGTCACTAGGAGAGTGTCAGGTCCGTGGTGATGGTTTCCCAGAGGGCGTTGAACCACAGCTGCGACTGCGCCACGAACGCCTCGTCCCGCTGTCCGCTGCGCCGGTCGAAGGAGAACAGCAGCGACTCGGTGCCCAGCACGTCGTACATGTCGAGGGTCTCGCCGTCGGTGGTCTCCTCGCGGCGGGCGACCATGTAGTAGGCGAGCAGCGCCTCCGTGCCGTTGAGCAGGTACAGCTTCACCGGCGGGGTGAAGGGCAGCGCACGGAAGGCGACCTTGACGTCGATGCCGTGGGTGGCGCGCAGGGCCTGGAGGTTGTGGCGCAGGACGTGGCCCTGGGCGTTGCGCTGGGCGAGCCAGCGCTCGTGGACGGGGTCGTCGTCGCCGCTTCCGCCGACCGGCACCGGGAAGGCGAGGTTGATCTTCCGGGAGGGCAGCAGGATGCGTACGTCGATGGACTCGGGGCTGATGCTGCCCTCGTGGATGCGGCGCAGCGGCTCGCCGAGGGCCAGCATCAGGGTCTCCGCGGTCAGACAGGCGGCGTCGATGCGGACGTGCCGGGCGGAGAACGCCTCGGTGAGGCGGGGCGCGAGGGCGACCATGGTCGGCTGCGGCTCGGCCTGCGCGGGGGTGGGCTCGGCGATGCGCGGGGGGCTGCCCTTGCTGACGTTGCTCAGCAGGCCGTCCTCCTGGAGGGCGCGCAGTGCCTGGCGGACGGTGCCGCGCTCCACCCCGAACTCCTCGGCCAGCTCGGCCTGGGTGGGCAGGCGGTCGCCGGCCCGCAGTTCGCCGCTCCGGATCCGCTCGCGCAGAGTGCCGGCTATCTCCTGGGGCGTGCGCCTTCTGCTGCCGTTCACCGCCACGTTCTCCTGGGTCACGACCAAACGCTACAACTTCCACCCATCTATGGGGAGTTGCTTGAAAGTTGTTTATGAGCACCGACCAAGTGGGGACAACTTAATCAGAGTTGGCAACCAACTCGGCCAAGTTGGCGGAAGCTTTACCTCCCACTTCCCGGGCCTCCGCCCCTGGCTTCCGCCTCCTGCCCGAAGGGGGAACCACCGTGCCCGTACTCGCCCTCCTCACCGCGGTCCTCGTCGTCGCCTTCGAGCAGCTCGTCGAGTGGAAGTACGGCCCCACCGGGATCGTCGGCCTGCTCCTGCTCACCGTCGGCCTCAAGGCGAAGAACCCCGCCGTCAGCTCCGCCGGCGCGGTGGTGCTCGCCCTGCTGGTCACCGGGCCGGCTCTGTGACGCCTTCACCGGCAGGTGGTTATGAGCTGCCTCAAGTGGGCATGACTACCGTTGAGTTGGTCGCCAACTTGAGCGACCTGGTCACACTTCCGGGGGAGTTGGCCCGGTCGGACTTCCTCCCGGAGGGGAGCCGGAAGCCCGGCCCACGCACAGTCACAACTGAACACCGGCTACGGATGAGCACAGCCACAACCGAAGAGCACAGCCACAACCGAACAGGCAGTCGGCGGAGCGGGGTCGCGCAGAACAGGAGGCACCGGTCAGAACACGTCCGGGCACCAAGGCCGCCGGGACGTGCGCAGCAGGGCGTCGGCCAGCCGGGCGGCGCCCGCTCGCTGTTCCCGTACCCGCCCCAGCGCGGCCAGCCGCACCGCCGACTCGTCGCCCAGCCACAGCGCGCCCAGCTCACCGGCGCCCAGCACCAGATCGGCGTCCCGGCCGGTCGGCGCGCAGGACGCCCCCTCGGCGGACGCCTCCAGCAGATAACGCCCCGCGGTGAGCCCGTCCGGGTCCGCCACCTCCAGCACGAGCGTGCCCTCACCGCCGTAGGTACGCGCCTGAAGCGCCCGTACGACGTCCAGCACCCGCACCCACAGCCAGTCGGCCTGCGTGGTGATCCGGGCCGCCCGCGGGTCGGGCAGCAGCAGCGGCAGCAGGTCGTCGGGGGCCCGCCAGCCGGACTTGACCTGGGTGATCCAGTCGATCGAGCAGAGGTAGTGCCACAGCGCCCGCTCGGCGGCGGGGCCGGCCGCCACCAGCCAGTTCACGCTCGCCGTGTTCTCCGGCTGCTTCGCCTGCCAGTTGTCGTCCGAGCGGTACGACACCATGCCCTCGACCTCGCCCCGCGCCGACCGGTACACGGCGAAGAACGGCTCGTTCCACGGACTGCGGCCGAGCCGCAGCGCACCGGTCGCCACCTGCCACCACCGCTCGCCCCGGTCGATCGCGCCCGGCTGCGCCCGCCGCACCCGCTCGTGCAGCTCCGGCCCCAGCTTGCGCACGTCCGCCGGGTCCACGAGGTCCACCCGGCCCCCGTCGTCCGGCCCCGACCAGCGCGGGTCGAGCCCGGTGCGCCGCACGTCGACCGTCCACTCGGCGGCCCAGGTGGCCGGGCCGAAGCCGAAGCGGCCGTAGATCGGGTACTCGGCGGCGATCAGCGTCGCCAGCACGTCCCCGCGCTCCTTCGCCGCCGCCAGGTCATGGGCCATCATGCGGCTGAGCAGACCCCGCCGCCGGTGGGTCGGCGACACGGTCACGTTGGAGATGGCGTCCGCGGCCACGACCGCACCGCCCACCGCCGTCACCTCCTGCGCGAAGGACCGGAAGGTGGCCACGCAACGGCCGTCCTCGAAGGCGCCCAGCGTGCGGGCCGGGTCGATGTACGACGCCCGGTCGGCGACCTCCTCCTCGGAGCTCTCGGGCGCGCGCAGGAAACCGGTGTTCAGGGCACGGCTCCAGTCGGCGATCTCGGACGCGTCGACGGGGCGTACGGCGATGTCGGTGTGGCCAGTCATGGGCCCACGGTAGGTGCGGTCCGGGACGCTGTCGCCCGTATTTCCACCTGCGGAAACACGGGCGGTGCTCACATCAGCAGGTCGTCCACCTGGGCCAGTCCCTCCCGGTACCGGCGGGCGATCTCCGCGCTGCACGCGTCGGTGGTGTGCTGCAGCCCGGCCCGCCGCCGGGACACCTGCTGCTCGTACCGTACGAGCCGGCCCATCGCGGCGTTCAGTTCCGGATCCGTGCGCGCGGCGAGGTCGGACAGCTCGACCTCGCCCAGCATCTCGGTGGCGAGCCGCCGGTACTCCTCCCCGTGCGGCGTGCCCAGCGTAACGTGCCGGGCCGAGGAACGGTGCCGGGCCGGCGCGTCGGTGAGGATCTCCGGCAGCCGGTCGACCACGGACGCCTCACCCGGCTGCGCGGGCACGGCCGCCGGCCTCCGCCGGGCCAGCTCCGCGCGCAGGATGTCGATCCGTCCCTGCAGCAGCCTGCGCACATAGCTGAGGTCGGCCTCGTCGCGCTGCGCGTCGCGACGCAGCGCCCGCAGCTCGGGCAGGCTCAGCAGGTTCAGATCGGGCGCGGCGGGCTCGGCGCCCAGCGCGCCGCCGGCGGCTCCTGCGGAACCGTCCGTGCGCTGCACGGGCGTGCGCTGGGTGGTCATGCCCAGCTGCCCGGTGCTCGGTGTGCTCATGTGCCTCTACCGTCCCCTCGACCGGCGTGTGGGAAGCATCGTGCCACCCCAACCCGCCGCAATGTGACCGAGTGCCCCCGAACGGCCCCAGATGGGCTCTTAAGGAGCGAAAGGAAAACGACCGCACGGCACGTCCGGACGCCACGGCATGATGGTCCGCATGCGAGCAGTGGTACAGAGGGTGGACGGCGCGAGTGTCGTCGTGGACGGCGAGACGGTCGGGGAGATCACCGGCGAGGGTCTGTGCGTCCTGGTGGGGGTGACCCACGAGGACACCAAGGAGAAGGCGGCCCAGCTGGCCCGCAAACTCTGGTCGATCCGCATGCTCTCCGACGAGAGCTCGTGCAGCGACATCGACGCCCCGCTGCTCGTCGTCAGCCAGTTCACCCTGTACGGCGACGCCCGCAAGGGCCGCCGCCCCACCTGGAACGCCGCCGCGCCCGGTGACGTCGCCGAACCCCTCGTCGAGGAGGTCGTCGCCCAACTCCGCGCCCTGGGCGCCACGGTGGCGACGGGCCGCTTCGGCGCGAAGATGCGCGTGTCCCTGACGAACGACGGCCCGTTCACCGTGCTGCTGGAGATCTGACCCCTCAGGGCTCGACCACGGCCTCCTGGGCCGCCGCCGTGTCGCCGGCCACCAGGCGGGCGTCCACGGGAACGTTGCGCTTGACCAGGGCCAGGGCGATCGGGCCGAGCTCGTGGTGGCGTACGGAGGTCGTCACGAAGCCGAGCTTGCGGCCGTCGGGGCCGTCGTCGGCGAGACGGATCTCCGTGCCGGGCGCCGGGAGGTGGACCTCGCTGCCGTCGAGGTGCAGGAAGACCAGGCGGCGCGGGGGCTTGCCCAGGTTCTGGACGCGGGCGACGGTCTCCTGGCCGCGGTAGCAGCCCTTCTGGAGGTGCACGGCCGTGCCGATCCAGCCCAGCTCGTGCGGGATGGTGCGGTGGTCGGTCTCGAAGCCGAGCCGCGGACGGTGCTGCTCGACCCGCAGGGCCTCGTACGCCAGGATCCCGGCGGCGGGCCCGGCCGTCTCGGCGTACGACTCCAGGTCCGCGCGCGGGAGGAAGAGATCACGGCCGTACGCCGTCTCACGGACGACGACCCCCTCGGGCACCGGCGCGATGGACCCGGCCGGCAGGTGCACGACCGCGAAGTCCGCGGTGCGGTCTGCGACCTCCACGCGGTAGAAGAACTTCATCGACTCCAGGTACGCGATCAGCGACTCCTGGCTGCCGGGCTCGACATGCGCCCAGACCGTCGCACCGTCGTCGACCAGGTACAGGGCGTGCTCGATGTGGCCGTGCGCCGAAAGGATCAGCGCCTCCGTCGCCTCGCCGGCCGGCAGCTCGCTGACGTGCTGGGTGAGCAGCAGATGCAGCCAGCTCAGCCGGTCCTCGCCGGAGACGGTGACGACACCGCGGTGGGAGAGGTCCACGAAACCGGCGCCGTCGGCGAGGGCGCGCTGCTCGCGGAACAGGTCGCCGTAGTGGGCGGCGACGCCTTCGTCCACGCCCTCGGCGGGAACGGCGCCGGGCAGGGACAGCAGGGGGCTCTTCATAGCCTCAAGACTACGACTCGGTAGTTGAAGCCTTCCCGGTGCAGTCCTTGCAGCGGCCGAAGATCGCGAAGTGCTTCAGATCGGTGTCGAAGCCGAACTCCTCGCGCAGCTTGGCCGTGAAGCCGGCGGCCACCGACAGATCGGCCTCGATGACGTTGGAGCAGTCCCGGCACACCAGGTGGATGTGGTGGTGCCGGTCGGCCAGGTGGTACGTCGGCGCCCCGTGCCCCAGGTGCGCGTGACTGACCAGCCCCAGCTCCTCCAGCAGCTCCAGGGTCCGGTACACCGTGGAAATGTTGACCCCCGACGCCGTCTTCCTCACTTCCGCGAGGATGTCGTCGGGGGTCGCGTGCTCCAGGGTGTCCACGGCTTCGAGCACAAGCTGCCGCTGCGGGGTCAGCCGGTAGCCGCGCTGCCGCAGATCACTCTTCCAGTCGGTGCTCACCACACCCACGAGTCTAGGACCACGCGGCTCGAGGCCCGCCGGAAGACGGCGGCCGGCCTACTTGAAGAAGGCGATCCCGTCGTCCGGCAGGTCCTGCGGCAGGGCCTTCGCCCAGCGCTCGACCTCCTCGGGCGTGACGACCTTCTTCAGCTGGGCCGACATGTAGGGGCGCAGCTCGACCTCGGGGGTCTGCTTCTCGCCGACCCACATCAGATCGCTCTGGACGTAGCCGTAGAGCCGCTTGCCACCGCTGTACGGCCGGGAGGCCGCGGTGCGCGCGACGGCGTCCGTGACCAGGTCGATCTGCGGCTTCTTGTCGGCCATCTCGCCGTACCAGATCTCGATGACACCGTCGTCGCGGGTCATCGTGACCTCGACCTGGCGCTTGTCGTCGATACGCCAGAAGCCGGACTCCGACTCCAGGGGGCGGACCTTGTTGCCGTCCTGGTCCAGCACCCATGTGTGCGACCGGTACTCCAGGAAGTCACGTCCGTCGTGCGTGAAGGAGACCTCCTGGCCGAAGTTGCACTTCTCGGAGCCGGGGAAGTCGTGCACGCCGGCACCGGCCCACTTGCCGAGCAGGAAGGCCAGCGGGACGAGGCTCTTGTGGAGGTCGGACGGGATCTCGATCATCAGCGGAAGTTCCTAGACGTGGTTCAGCGCTGGCCCTGGTACAGCTTCTTCACGGTCAGCCCGGCGAAGGCGATGACGGCGACGGCCACGGCGACCAGCAGCAGCTCGAAGAAGAGGATCACGGGGCGCTCCTTGGTGAGCGGAGGGTTACGAATGCACGGCCGGCCCCCAGCTTACGCCGCCGGCCCCCGGCCTTCTCTGTGAGGTAGGCCCGCCGCGCACCACCGCTCAGCCGGCCAGGTCGCCCTTCCGCACACCGCCCACGAAGGCCGACCACGCGCCCGCGCCGAAGAGCAGGGGGCTGCGGGTGGTGTCCTTGCTGTCACGGACGGGGACGAGGGAGGGGAGGCTGTCGGAGACTTCGACGCAGTTGCCGCCGTCCGTGTTGCTGTAGCTGCTCTTGCGCCACGTCACGTTGCTCAGGTCGATGGCTCGCACGGCACTTCCTCCAGCTTCCGAAGAATGAACGCCCGCGACTCGGCAGCGCTCAGCGCAAGGTCGCGCACCGCATCATAGGCACGGAGCAGGCGCTCAACCCGCCCTGTTTCCTCGACCAGTTCACCCCATACGTCGTTCTCTGCATAGGCCACCGTCCGGCCGTCCAGCAGCCGCAGGAACATCACGTCACTGTTCACCAAGCCGTGCAGCCCGGTGCCCAGCGGCAGCACCTGAAGGGTGACGTTCGGGCGCTCAGACATCCGCACCAGGTGCTCCAGCTGCTCACGCCAGTCGCCTGGATTGCGCAGGGAATTGTGCAGCACCGCCTCGGAGAGGACCACGCGGAACGGCGGCGCGTCGTCCGATTCCAGGAGTATCCGCCGCCCGAGGCGGGCATCGACCTGCTGCTCGAGTTCGCGGCCCTGAAGACCACCCGCCGCGAGCGCCTCCCGCACGAACCCGGGCGTCTGAAGCAGACCAGGCGGCAGGATCACGGAGTACTGCGACAGGGCCATCGCCTCCGCCTCCAGCACCATGTACCGCCGGTACTGCTCCTTGAACTGCGTCGGGTCGGCCATCGCCAGTTCCCACAGGGTCAGCAGCAGTCCCGGCGTCTCGTAGAACTGGTCCAGCGCCTCCGCGATCTCAGGGCCGCCCAGCGTGTGCCCGTTCTCCAGCCGGCTGAGGGTGGAGGCGTCCCAGCCGACGGCGTCCGCCAGGTCTCGTAAGGTCATCCCCTTTTTGGCCCGCAGGAGCCTCAGCTCCTCGGCGAACCGCAGCCTCGGCTCCTGACTCCTGCCCGTGATCGCCCGCCTCGGCGGCATGTGTCCCTCCCGGCTGTTGCGTTTGTTGCATTTGGAGCGCCCCTTGTTGCGTTTGCGCCCGTTCCCCTCGCGGTCCGCCCCCACGCTGCGACATGCTCGGAACACGCAGAGTAGTGCAACTGTCGCATTACGTACAGATGTTGGGCAAAAGGAGAGATACCGCATGGAACCCGGAACCCTTCTCTACGACCCCGCCACCGACAAGGTCGGCGAGTACCAGGACCGCTCGGGGCCCTACGCCCTGCTGCGGCCGATCGGCGGAGGCCGCGAGTGGCAGGCGGACCCCGCTGCGCTGCGGCCCGCGACCGACCGGGAGCGGATCGGTGCCGGGGTCCGGGCCGCGAACAGCCGCACCCGTGAACTGCTGCCGCCCCGGCCCGTGCCCGGCTGCTCCCTCTGCGCGGAGCTGGCGGGACTGCGGGAGGCCGCGCAGGCGGCGTACGACCGCAGTGCGGAGACGGACGCGAACGTGCTGCTGCGCCAGCACCAGCGGCAGGCGCACGCATGACCCGGCGCCGGATCATCCAGGAGGCGAGCCCGAGGTACGCCGTGCCGCCCCCGCTGCTGCCCCCGCCCCCGGCGGAGCCGAGCCGCAGGGAGGACGTCCTGTGGACCGTCCTGCTGACCGCCGTCAGCGTCGGGAGCCTGCTCGTGGCGGCCGGCCTGCGCCTTCTGCTGTAGCGGCTACGCTGCCCGCATGGCGAAGAAGCTGGTGATCAAGGTGACGGCCGGGGCCGACGCTCCCGAGCGGTGCTCGCAGGCGTTCACCGTCGCGGCGGTGGCCGTGGCGAGCGGCGTGGACGTGTCGCTGTGGCTGACCGGGGAGTCGGCGTGGTTCGCGCTGCCGGGCCGGGCGGCCGAGTTCGAGCTGCCGCACGCCGCGCCGCTGCCGGATCTGATCGACTCGCTGCTGGCGGGCGGGAGGATCACGCTGTGCACGCAGTGCGCGGCCCGCCGGGAGATCACCGAGAAGGACGTCATCGAGGGCGTGCGGATCGCCGGGGCGCAGGTGTTCGTGCAGGAGGCGCTGGCGGAGGACACGCAGGCGCTCGTCTACTGAGACGCCTCCTACCGCGGCCGTTTCTTCCCGTCCAGCTCGTCCCACCACTCGTCGGACTTCGGATCGCCGGACGGGTCGTCCCACCAGCGGTCGTCCGGCCCTCGCCGGTTCGCGACCATCGCGGCGACCGGCGGGATGACCATGGCGACCACGCACATCCCGACCGCGGCCTCCGTCGACCACAGCCGTACGAGGGCCCACGCCAGGACGAACAGCACCAGGCAGGTGCCCATCATGGCGAAGTAGACGTGCCGTCGCCGTGCGTACATGTCTCCAGCGTAGAACGCCGTAGGACCGCACCTCAGGCGTCCAACCCGAGAGATGCGGTCCTACGGTGCTCAGGCCGTCAGACGGCGATCGCGACCTCCGCGAGGCCGCCCTGCTGGGCGACGACCGTGCGGTCGGCGGTGCCACCGGGAACGAGGGCGCGAACGGTCCAGGTGCCCTCGGCGGCGTAGAAACGGAACTGGCCCGTGGCGGAGGTGGGGACCTCCGCGGTGAACTCGCCGGTCGAGTCGAGCAGGCGCACGTAGCCCTGCACCGGCTCGCCGTCGCGGGTCACCTGGCCCTGGATGGTGGTCTCACCGGGCTTGATCGTCGAGGCGTCGGGGCCGCCGGCCTTCGCTCCGCACATGTTGAACTCCTTGAGGGGTAAAGGTCGGGGAGGTCTTACTTGTTGGCGCCGAGCTCGATCGGCACGCCGACGAGGGAGCCGTACTCGGTCCAGGAGCCGTCGTAGTTCTTGACGTTCTCCACGCCCAGCAGCTCGTGCAGCACGAACCAGGTCAAAGCCGAGCGCTCACCGATGCGGCAGTAGGCGATCGTGTCCTTGGCGAGGTCCACCTGCTCCTCGGCGTAGAGCTCCTTGAGCTCCTCGTCCGACTTGAAGGTGCCGTCGTCGTTGGCGTTCTTCGACCACGGGATGTTGCGGGCGCTCGGGACGTGGCCCGGACGCTGCGACTGCTCCTGCGGCAGGTGGGCCGGGGCGAGCAGCTTGCCGGAGAACTCGTCGGGCGAGCGGACGTCGACGAGGTTCTGCGAGCCGATCGCCGCCACCACGTCGTCGCGGAAGGCGCGGATGGAGGTGTCCTGCGGCTTGGCCTTGTACTCGGTCTTCGCGCGCTCGGGGACCTCGTCGCCGGCGACCAGCTCGCGGGCGTCCAGCTCCCACTTCTTGCGGCCGCCGTCGAGCAGCTTGACGTTCTCGTGGCCGTAGAGCTTGAAGTACCAGTAGGCGTACGAGGCGAACCAGTTGTTGTTGCCGCCGTAGAGGATCACCGTGTGGTCGTTGGCGATGCCCTTCTCCGACAGGAGCTTCTCGAAGCCCTCCTGGTCGACGAAGTCACGGCGGACCGGGTCCTGGAGGTCCTTGGTCCAGTCGATCCGGATGGCGTTCTTGATGTGGTTCTTCTCGTAGGCGGAGGTGTCCTCGTCGACCTCGACGATGGCGATCGTCGGGTCGTCCAGGTGCTCCTGCAGCCAGTCGGCGTCGACCAGGACGTCGCTGCGGCTCATGCTTCTTCTCCTCCGGGGCAGTTACGGCGGGGGTGTGCGGGAAGGGTGCGGGTGCGCGGCCGGGCGTGCGGCGGCGCACACGGATGCCCAGGGCAGGGCGGCTGGGGAAGGCGGTCGGCCGGCTGCGGTGCCGGGCCGCTCAGAAGGTGCGACAGAGCATGGCGGCGACGCGGCACAGGTCTACTGCCCGCCGCTTCGTGAGATCCGCCTGTCGCTTCATGCCGTCGATCGTAGGGACGGACAGCGGGGCGTGTCACCGGCGTGTCGCATACTGAGACACGATCGTCCGCATTCCGGGACCGGTTACGGCCGACAGCCCCTCCCGCGCGGCCCCCGGCCCCCTGCTCGGCCACCGGCATCTGCGCTGCGGACGGCCCCGTCTCGCCCTTCGGACAGCCGCCCGATCAGAGCGGCACCCCGGCACCACCGGCGCCACCGGCGCCACTGCCGGCCCCCCGGCACCGCGGCACCGCGGCACCGCTGCACCCGCAGGGCCGTCCGGCACCTACAGCGCCGCCCTACCCGGCCAGGCGGACGTTCGAACCCTTCACGGAGATCTCCACGCCGTCCTCGGCGGCCTCCACCTTGTCCAGCCGGATGCCGCCGGGGAGCTGCTCTATCACCTGGTCGAAGTCGGTGATCTCGCGGACCCGGTCCTCGGCGATGGAGACGCCGCCCATCTCGGGCAGCGCGTCGGCCTTCACACGGACGGTGTCGCCCTCGACGGTGACGGTGCTCAGCACGTCGACCGGCCGGGGCAGCTTCGCACCGAGGACCGTCGCCTCGACCGCGACCTTGATCTTGCCGTTGCCGCCGTCGGAGAGGCCGACGACCTGCGCGGTGACGCCGGGAGCGACCTGCGTGGGCTCGGACTTGGCGGTCCGCAGCAGCTCCTCGTAGGAGATCGTCGCCACACCGGTCGCGGTCGACGCGGTGGCGGAGCTGTAGTCGCCCTCGAAGCGGACGCCCTTCATGCTCGCCCTCAGGTCGTCGATGCGGATCTTCTCCGCGCCGTCGCCGGTGGCCGCCTCGTAGTCCGTGATCCCGACCTCGACGTCGTCCAGCTCACCGCCGGCCACCTGGGTCAGGAACGGGAAACCCTTGATCGACACGTCCGGGGTCTCGGCCAGGCCCTCGCTGGTGCGGAGCTTGTCCGCGGCCTCGTCCTCGGCGAAGTTCACCGCGAGGCGGTCGGCGACGACGAAGAGAGCACCGAGCACGACTATGACGATCCCCAGTATCCGCAGCGCTCGCATGTTCCCCACCCTCGGCGTCCGTCCGGTCGGGTGTCACGGTAACCCGGTGCGGGGCGGGGACCGCCGGATTGTCGATCAGCTGTGACGGAACGCCGCCCCGGCTACAGGCCCCGGCCCAGCACCCAGACCACCGGTGCCGCCGCCGCCAGCGGAAGGGCGACTCCCGCCGTGAAGTGGACGAACCTCGACGGGTAGTCGTAGCTCGCGACCCGGTGGCCGATCAGCGCGCACACCGCCGCGCCCGCGCCCAGGACGGCGCCCGCGGGGCCGGCCCCGGTCATACCGCCGACCGCGATCCCGGCGCCGGCCGCCGCGAGCAGCGCCACGACGACCGAGGCGGCCGTCGGCAGGGGCAGGGCGCGGGCCAGTACGGCCACCGCGACCGCGGCCGCGCCGACCGTGACCGCGTCGGGCTCGGCGGCGAGGAAGCCGGTCGCGAGGATGGCCAGGGCGGCCGAGACGACCGTGGCCATGAGGCCGTACATCCGCTCGTCCGGGTCGGCGTGCGAGCGCAGCTGGAGGACCAGGACGAGCAGCACCCAGACGCCGAGCGTGCCCAGGATGGCCGCGGGGGCGTTGTCCCGCCCCACCACCAGCAGTGCCGCGTCAGCGGTCAGCGCCCCGGCGAAGGCCAGCGCGATGCCCTGCCGGGCCGGCCACATGCCGTTCAGCCGGAACCAGCCCGCGGCGGTGACGCCCTGCAGCACGACGAGCGGCACCAGCAGCGCGTACGAGCCGAGGGCCGCGGCCCCCGACAGCAGCAGACCCAGCGCCGCCGTGAGCAGCGCGGGCTGCATCCCGGGCTCGATGATCGGCGAGCGCCCTTCGAGCCGGGCCCGCTGGGCATCGGTGATCCGCGGGTTCCCGGCGAGGGTGGCGGGCCCGTAGCCGGCGTCGGCGGCGGGTCCGGGGCCGGGCTCGGCGGCGGACCCGGCCTCGTGCCGGGCGTCGTAGGAGCCGTGAGCGGCGTGCACCGCGGCCGGCTCGGCCCAGGGCTCCTGCTGCTGGGGCAGGTACGCCGTCTCGGCGGCGCCCGGGGCGACGGGCTCCTGCGCCTGCGTCTCCCAGGTCTGCCCCTGCCACTGCTGCGTGTACTGCGGGTCCTCGTACGACTGCTGGTACGGCTGCTGCTGCCCGTGGGCGCCGTACGGCCCCGGGTAGTCCTGGTACGGCTGGTTGGTCATCGCTCCGGTCACCCTCCTGCGAACGGCGGGAGCACCTCGACCGTGCCGCCCTCGGCCAGCCGTACCGCGTCGTGCGCGCGCGTCCCGACGGGGTCGCCGTCGACGAGGAACGAGCACCGCAGCAGCACGCGCGTGAGCTCACCCGGGTGGCGCTCGCGCACCGCGTCGAGCGCCTCGGCGAGCGTCGCGGCCTCGTGCGGCTCCTCGGCGACACCGGCCGCGGCCTTGGCGGCGGCCCAGTAGCGGACCGTGACCTTTGCCATCTCGTCCTCAAGTCGGTTCGGCGGTGAACAGTCGGTTCGGCAGTGAACAGGCCCAGGCTAGCCCGCCCGGGACACCGCCCAGTCCCCGATCCTCGCCAGCAGGGCGTCGGCGGCGGCGTGCTCGGCGTGCCCCATGCCCGGCTCGAGCCACAGTTCGCCGTGCTCGCCCGCGGCCGCGGCCAGCATGCGCGGGTGGTCGAGGGGGAAGTAGCCGTCGCGGTCGCCGTGGACGACGAGGAGCGGCGCGGGCGCGATCCGCGGGACCGCCTCCACCGGCGACAGCGGGACCGGGTCCCACTCCCGGTGGTGAATGCGGGTGCGGAACCCGTAGCGGCCCACCAGCCGGCCCGACGGCCGGGTGACCAGCCAGTGCAGGCGCCGCATGGGGGCGGTGCCCCGGTAGTACCAGCGGGCGGGCGCGCTGACGGAGACGACGGCGTCCGGGGCGCCGTACAGCGCCGCGTGCCGCAGCACCACCGAGCCGCCCATCGAGAAGCCGACCGTGACCACCCGCGTGTGCCCGAGCCCCCGGGCGTGGGCGACCGCCGCCTCCAGGTCGAGGACCTCCCGGTCGCCGACCGTGGAGGTCCCGCCGGAGCGGCCGTGACCGCGGAAGGAGAAGGTCAGGACGGCCCCGTACCGCCGGAACGCGGCGGCGATACGGCGTATGTGGGGCTTGTCCACATCCCCGGTGAAGCCGTGGGCGACGACGAACACCAGGTCGACGGGGGGTGAAGCCGAGGAGTCGTATACAACGGACGGCGGATCGTATACGGAATCGATCGCCACCCCGTCGGACGTGCGCAGATACGTCCGCAAGGGTCCCCTCCCGCTCGTCTCGGAATGCGGACGAACGGTGGAACGTGCCACATCACCTGCCGGACCGTCGCTCATGTCGGCTATTCTGCTGGGCAGAGGACTCGGGCAGCGTAGCCCCCGGGTCCTTTTGTGCTTTCGGAAGCGTTGTATACGAAGCGGGAAACCTCAGGCGAACGCTCGTGTATGGGGCACCGGGATCGCAGAGCAGTTCCGTACCGCACACGTCCTCGCAGGGACCGAGGAGGAACCAGACGTATGAGTTCTCTGCTGCTCCTGACCAACGCCCTCCAGCCGTCGACGGAGGTGCTGCCCGCGCTCGGCCTGCTCCTGCACAACGTGCGGGTCGCCCCGGCCGAGGGGCCCGCACTCGTCGACACCCCCGGTGCCGATGTGATCCTGATCGACGGCCGGCGTGACCTGCCGCAGGTGCGCAGCCTGTGCCAGCTCCTGCGCTCCACCGGACCCGGCTGTCCGCTCCTGCTGGTCGTCACCGAGGGCGGCCTCGCCGCCGTCACGGCCGACTGGGGCATCGACGACGTCCTCCTCGACACCGCGGGCCCCGCCGAGGTGGAGGCCCGCCTCCGGCTCGCCATGGGCCGCCAGCAGATCGTCAACGACGACTCCCCCATGGAGATCCGCAACGGCGACCTGTCCGTGGACGAGGCCACCTACTCCGCCAAACTCAAGGGCCGGGTCCTGGACCTGACCTTCAAGGAGTTCGAGCTGCTGAAGTACCTCGCCCAGCACCCGGGCCGGGTCTTCACCCGCGCCCAGCTGCTGCAGGAGGTCTGGGGCTACGACTACTTCGGCGGCACCCGGACGGTCGACGTGCACGTACGGCGGCTGCGGGCCAAGCTCGGGCCCGAGCACGAGGCACTCATCGGAACCGTCCGGAACGTCGGTTATCGATTCGTTACGCCCGAAAAAGTCGAGCGTGCCGCCGACGAGGCCAAGGCCAAGGCCGCCCGGCCAAAGCCGGAGGATGCGGACAACCCGGCCGCGAAGGCCACCGCAGAGGTCACGGCCGACGCGTGACGGACATACGGACGGGGCTCCCCGGGCGCCCGCACGGCCCCCAGCCGGCCCCCTTTACGCCCTGCCCAGGGGCGGTCCATCCGCGTAGACTCCGCGCGTGGCCAAGGTGACTCGGGATGACGTGGCACGACTGGCGGGTACCTCCACCGCCGTCGTCAGCTACGTCATCAACAACGGACCCCGGCCGGTCGCCCCGGCCACGCGCGAGCGTGTCCTCGCCGCCATCAAGGAGCTGGGCTACCGGCCCGACCGGGTGGCCCAGGCGATGGCCTCGCGGCGCACCGACCTCATAGGCCTGATCATCCCCGACGCCCGTCAGCCCTTCTTCGGCGAGATGGCGCACGCGGTCGAGCAGGCCGCCTCCGAGCGCGGAAAGATGGTGCTGGTCGGCAACACCGACTACGTGGGCGAGCGCGAGGTGCACTACCTGCGCGCCTTCCTCGGGATGCGGGTCTCCGGCCTGATCCTCGTCTCCCACGCGCTGAACGACATGGCGGCCGCCGAGATCGAGGCCTGGGACGCCCGTGTGGTGCTGCTGCACGAGCGGCCCGAGTCCATCGACGACGTCGCCGTCGTCACGGACGACCTCGGCGGCGCCCAGCTGGCCGTACGCCACCTGCTGGAGCACGGCCACCCGTACGTCGCCTGCATGGGCGGCACCGCGGAGACCCCGGCCGTCGGCGACCCGGTCTCCGACCACGTCGAGGGCTGGAAGCGCGCGATGTCCGAGGCGGGCCTGTCCACCGAGGGCCGCCTCTTCGAAGCGCCGTACAACCGCTACGACGCCTACCGGGTCGGGCTGGAGATCCTCTCCGGCCCCAGGCGCCCGCCCGCGATCTTCTGCTCCACCGACGACCAGGCGATAGGCCTGCTGCGCGCGGCGCGCGAACTGCGGATCGACGTCCCCGGGGAGCTGGCCGTGGCCGGCTTCGACGACATCAAGGAAGCGGATCTGGCCGACCCGCCGCTCACCACCGTCGCCTCCGACCGCTCGGCGATGGCCCGCGCGGCCGTCGACCTCGTCCTCGACGACGGGCTGCGGGTGGCGGGCTCGCGCCGCGAGCGGCTGAAGGTGTTCCCGTCGCGGCTCGTCCTGCGCCAGTCCTGCGGCTGCGCCTGAGGGCTTCCCCCGGCCTTTTCGCCCCCGCCCTTTATGTCGGGCGTACGAGGTTCTGCCGGGCTTCTCAGGCGGCCCTCAGGAAGCTCTCATGGTCGGGCGTGAAGCTCATGGACATGACCGAGAGCAACGTGAACCCCGAGTGGCCGCCCCCGCCGGCGTACCAGCCGGCCCAGCCGTACGGGCCGTACGAGCCCACCGCGCTCCTCACGGAGCCCGTGGCCCGGCGGCGCGGCAGGAAGCGCGGGCCCGTGGCCCTGCTCGCCGCCGTGGCGATCGTCGCGGCGGCCGTCGGCGGCGGCACCGCGTACGGCATCCAGGAGCTGACCGAGGGCTCCCCCACCGTGGCCGCGTCCTCCACCGGCACCGACGTGGTGCCGGCCAGCCAGAGGGGCACGGTCGCCGGGGTCGCCAAGGCGGTCGGCCCGAGCATCGTGGAGATCAGCGCGACCGGGAACGCCGGCTCCTCCACCGGCTCCGGTGTGATCATCACCGCCGACGGCGAGATCGTCACCAACAACCACGTGATCTCCGGCGCCTCGCAGATCAAGGTCCGCACCAGCGACGGCAAGGAGTACGGCGCCGAGGTCGTCGGCACCGACAGCGCCAAGGACCTCGCCCTGATCAAGCTGTCCGGCGCGTCCGGCCTGAAGGCGGCCACCCTCGGCGACTCCGACGGGGTCGAGGTCGGCGACCAGGTCGTCGCGATCGGCTCCCCCGAGGGCCTCACCGGCACGGTGACCAGCGGCATCGTCTCCGCCCTCGACCGCGACGTGACCGTCCCCACCGACGAGGGACGACAGCAGCAGCCCGACCAGGGCTGGCCGTTCGAGTTCGGCGGCCGTGAGTTCAACGGCGACACCGGCTCCTCGACGACGACGTACAAGGCGATCCAGACCGACGCCTCCCTCAACCCGGGCAACTCCGGCGGCGCGCTCATCGACATGAACGGCAACGTCGTCGGCATCAACTCGGCGATGTACTCCTCCGCTTCGGGCTCCTCCTCGTCCGAGGCGGGCAGCGTGGGCCTGGGCTTCGCCATCCCGGTCAACACGCTGAAGGCCGACCTCGCCAAGCTGCGCGCGGGCTCGACGGAGTGAGCCGGCCGCCGTTCGGCACCGGACGTGCGACGCTGAGAACGAGCGCAGCGAGAGCAGCACCCCCGTCCCCACGCACACGAGGAACCCGACACCCATGACCAGCGCCGAAGGCGACCGTGACCGTGCCCCCCAGCGCATCCTCGTCGTCGACGACGAACCGGCGGTGCGCGAGGCCCTCCAGCGCAGCCTCGCCTTCGAGGGGTACGGCACGGAGGTCGCCGTGGACGGCCTGGACGCGCTGGACAAGGCACGGGCCTACCAGCCCGACCTGATCGTCCTGGACATCCAGATGCCCCGCATGGACGGCCTGACGGCGGCCCGCCGCATCCGCGGGGCCGGCGACACCACCCCGATCCTCATGCTCACCGCCCGCGACACGGTCGGCGACCGCGTGACGGGCCTCGACGCGGGCGCCGACGACTACCTGGTCAAGCCCTTCGAACTCGACGAGCTCTTCGCCCGCATCCGCGCCCTGCTGCGCCGCAGCTCCTACGCCTCCGCCTCCGGGACGGCCGCGGAGGACGAGGCCCTCACCTTCGCCGACCTGCGCATGGACCTCGCGACCCGCGAGGTCACACGTGGCGGGCGGCCGGTGGAACTGACCCGCACGGAGTTCACGCTCCTGGAGATGTTCATGGCCCACCCCCGCCAGGTCCTCACCCGCGAGCAGATCCTCAAGGCGGTCTGGGGCTTCGACTTCGAGCCGTCGTCGAACTCCCTGGACGTGTACGTCATGTACCTGCGCCGCAAGACCGAGGCGGGCGGCGAGCCGCGCCTGGTCCACACCGTGCGGGGCGTCGGCTACGTACTGCGGCAGGGCGGCACCGAGTGAGGAAGCTGATGAGGCTCCCCCTGCGCTCCCGGCTCGCCCTGCTGGCGGCGTCGGCGGTGGCGTTCGCCGTGGCGGCGGTCTCGGTGACGTGCTGGTTCATCGTGCAGAAGAAGCTGTACGCGGAGATCGACGACAACCTGCGCCACAGCAACGTGCAGCTCGACAGCCTCCGGATCCGGAACACCCTGGCCGGCTGCACGCAGTCGGCGGACGACGGGCTGCCGTACGGGCCGCGCAGCCGCACCTACATCGAACTGGTCACCGCCGACGGCCAGTACTGCGTCTTCGACGACTCCACCGGCTCGGTGAAGATCTCCCCCGGGGATGTCGAGGTCGCCGCAGGCACCCGCACCGAGCCGCGCTTCGGCACCGCCAAGGACACCGAGGGCAACTCCGTGCGTACGCTCACGGTCCCCCTGCCGCCCATCGACGGCGTCGCCGTCCTGGTCGCCCTGCCGCTGGAGGACACCGAGAAGACCCTCGACGAACTCGCGCTGCTCCTCCTCCTGGTCTCCGGCATCGGCGTGGTCGGCGCCGGAGCGGCGGGCCTCGCGGTGGCGCGGGCCGGACTGCGCCCGGTCGACAGGCTGACGGAGGCCGTGGAGCACGTGGCCCGCACGGAGGACCTGACCATCCGCATCCCGGTGGAGGAGGGCGACGACGACGAGGTGGCCCGCCTCTCGCGCTCCTTCAACTCCATGACGACGTCCCTGGCCAGCTCCCGGGACCTCCAGCAGCAGCTGATCGCCGACGCCGGCCATGAGCTGCGCACCCCCCTCACCTCCCTGCGCACCAACATCGAACTCCTCACCCGCAGCGAGGAGACGGGCCGCCCGATCCCGGAGGCCGACCGCAAGGCGCTGCTGGCCTCGGTGAAGGCCCAGGTGACAGAACTGGCGGCGCTGATCGGTGACCTGCAGGAGCTGTCCAGGTCCGAAGGGCAGCGAGGCGAACGCGTCCAAGTCGTCTCCCTGGAGGACACGGTCGGCTCGGCCCTGCGCCGGGCCCGCCTGCGCGGCCCGGAGCTGACGATCACGGCGGACCTGGAGCCCTGGTACGTCCGCGCGGAACCGGCCGCCCTGGAGCGGGCGGTGGTCAACATCCTGGACAACGCGGTGAAGTTCAGCCCCGAGGCGAGCACCGTGGAAGTGACCCTGCACGAGGGCGTCCTCCGGGTCCGCGACCACGGCCCGGGCATCCCCGCCGACGAACTCCCCCATGTCTTCGACCGCTTCTGGCGCTCCCCCTCCGCCCGCTCCCTCCCCGGTTCCGGCCTCGGCCTGTCGATCGTCGCCCGCACGGTCCACCGGTCCGGCGGCGAGGTGGCCCTGACCCCGGCCGAGGGCGGCGGCACCCTGGTGACGGTCCGGCTGCCGGGGGCGGCCACACCGCCGCCTTCGACGACCCCGTAGGGGCGCCCGGGAACCGCCCGGCGACGGTCACTCCCCGATGCGCACCACCTCCCGCACCTCGGGCGGCAGCGTCTGCCCCGCCCCTTCCGCCACCAGGACGACGTCCGGCGAGCCGGTGCCCGTGGTGATGGCCACGGCAGGGTCGACGCCCTCGACGGCGAAGGCGGGCACGCGTCGCCCGGGTGTGCCGGGGTCGTCGGGCCGGCCGCCCGTGTCGTCGCAGGCCGGCAGCACCGCCGTACCGAGCCGCTCGCCGACCTGGACGTCACCGGCTTCGTAGCCGGAGTACCGGCGGCCGTCGTACAGCGCGACATAGGCGCAGGAGCCCGCGGCCTCGCCGTCGCCGCCGCTCACCGTGCACCCCGCGAGCAGCACCCCCGCGAGCAGCACCACCGCGAGGGCGCTTCCTCTCCCCACAAGTCTCTTCACACCACCCCGACGCACGACCCCGCCCTTTCGTTCGGACGGACGCGGCAACCCGCCCGCCCCCGGCGGCAACCACTCACCGACCCTTCCTCCCCACGGAACGGAAATCCCCACATGAGTGAGAGCCGCCGCAGGTCCACGTCCCGTCACCGCAGGCGCAGGACGGCCCTGATGACCGGGGTCCCGCCGGCCGTGGCAGCCGCCGGGGTGCTGGCCTACGGGTCGGTGTTCGGACTCGGGGCCGCCGAGAGCGCCTCCGCGGCCACCGCCCCCGCCTGGGCGACCGCGACGGCGGACGGTTTCGCCTCCGTCGACGCGCTGGGCCAGAACGGAACGTACGGCGGCCGCGACGGCCGGACCGTCACCGTCAGGACCCTCGCCGACCTGGAGAAGTACGCGACGGCCCCCGAGCCGTACGTCGTCGTCGTGGCGGGGACGATCACGATGAACCCGGCCGGCAAGGAGATCAAGGTCGCCTCGGACAAGACGATCATCGGCTCCGGCACCTCCGGTCACATCGTCGGCGGCGGCTTCTTCCTCGGCCAGGGCGTCCACAACGTGATCATCAGGAACCTGACGATCAGGGACGCCTACCAGGGCGTCTGGAACGACAAGGAGCACGACTTCGACGCGATCCAGATGGACGGGGCGCACCACGTCTGGATCGACCACAACGACCTGCGCCACATGGCCGACGGTCTGATCGACGTCCGCAAGGACAGCACGTACGTCACGGTCTCCTGGAACCGCCTCAGCGACGACAACAAGGCGTTCGGGATCGGCTGGACCGAGAACGTCGTCACCGACATCACGATCCACCACAACTGGATCCGCGAGACCGAACAGCGCAACCCGTCCACGGACAACGCCGCCCACGCGCATCTCTACAACAACTTCCTGGAGGACGAGCCGAACACGGCGGTCAGGTCGTCGTACGGCAACTACGCCCGGGGGAAGACGAGGATGGTGCTGGAGAACTCCTACTTCCGGGGCTTCACCAACCCGGTGATCCGGGACGGCACCGCCGTCCTCGTCCAGCGCGGCAGCGTCTTCTCCGGCACCAGCGGCCGCAACGAGAGCGGCGGTGGCACGGCGTTCGACCCGAGGCAGTACTACGGCTACACGCTCGACGCCGCCGACAAGGTCCCGTCCCTGGTCAAGTCGGGTGCCGGCCCGAGGACTTCACTGGGCACGACGGCTGCGGCACCGGCGGCCACCACCCTCACGGTCGCCAAGGACGGCACCGGCCAGTACACGACCGTCCAGGCGGCGGTGGACGCCGTACCGGCGAACAACCCCGCCCGGGTCGTGATCGCCGTCGGGCCGGGCACGTACCGCGAGACGGTGAAGGTCCCCTCCGGCAAGCCGCACATCACCGTCCAGGGCACGGGAGCGAGCCGCAAGGACACGGTGATCGTCTACAACAACGCGTCCGGCACGCCGAAGCCCGGCGGCGGCACCTACGGCACGGGCGGCAGCGCCACGGTCGCCGTGGAGGCGGACGACTTCCAGGCCCGCAACCTGACGATCGCCAACGACTTCGACGAGAAGGCCAACCAGTCCCTCTCCGGCCACCAGGCGGTGGCCCTGCGGACCGCCTCCGACAAGGTCTTCCTCGACGGCGTCATCGTCGAGGGCGATCAGGACACCCTGCTCCTGGACACGGCGTCGAAGGACCGGCTGGGCCGGGTCTACATGACGAACTCCTACGTCGTCGGCAACGTCGACTTCATCTTCGGCCGGGCCACGGCGGTCGTGGACAGGTCCGTCATCACCCTGAAGAAGCGCTGGGACGGCACCTCGGCCGGCTATGTCACCGCCCCCAGCACGGCCGCCGGCCGCAAGGGCCTGCTGATCGCCAACTCGACGGTCACCGGCGCGGTCTCGGACCGCAGCTTCTACCTCGGCCGCCCCTGGCACGCCGGCGGCGACGCCACCCTCGACCCGCAGACCACGGTCCGCAACACGACCCTGAGCGCCGCCGTCAGGACGGCACCCTGGACCGACATGAGCGGCTTCTCCTGGAAGGACGACCGCTTCGCCGAGTACCGGAACACGGGCCCCGGCTCCGGCCCCGCCTCCGCCGACCGCCCCCAGCTGACGGACACCCAGGCGGCGGACCAGGAGGTCCAGGACTGGCTGGCGGGCTGGACGCCTTCGGCATCCTGACATGCGGCACGGCGAAGGGGCCCGAGGACGGCGTCCCCGGGCCCCTTCGCGCGGTCGGTCACTTGATGACGTTCACCCGGTCCGTCGCGGGCGTCGGCAGCGGGGCGGCCGCCGAGGAGTTGGCGGACAGGTAGGACTCGAAGGCCCTCAGGTCGTCCTGGCCGACGAACGGGTTCGCACCCTTGGCCAGCTCCGTGAAGCCGTCCCCGCCGCCGGCGAGGAAGGAGTTGGCGGCGACCCGGTAGACCGCGGCCGGGTCCAGCGGGGCACCCGCGACCCGGACGGAGTCGGCGACGATCCGGTCCGCGCCGGTCTTCGTCAGGTCCAGCGTGTACGTCAGACCCGACGGCTGCAGGATCTTCGGGGCAGCCGCGTTGGCGCCGGAGACCTGCTGCTGCAGCACGGTGAGCAGCTGGGCGCCGGTGAGGTCGACCATGTTCACCGTGTTGGCGAACGGCTGCACCCGGAAGGCCTCGCCGTACGTCACCACGCCGTCGCCCTCACCCGCCGGGGAGGACACGTACGTGAGGTTGGCCCGCACCCCGCCCGAGTTCATCAGCGCCAGGTCGGCGCTCGGGTCCACGGACTTGGCGTAGGCGAGCTGCGCGTCCGCGATCACGTTGCCGAGCGTGGAGTCGTCCGGCGTCTTGGGCTGGGCCAGCTCGGAGGCGATCCAGCCGATGGGCCGGTTCTCGACCGGTGCGGACATCGCCTTGTAGTGGGCGATCAGGTCGGTCATGTCGGAGGCCGGGTTCTGCCGGACGACGACGTGGTTCGCGGACTGCACCGACGTGCGCACGATGTCGCCGCTGCGCCGGTCGTAGGTCAGCGTGGTGTCCGTGTAGAGACGGCCGAAGGACGCGGCGGAGGTCACCGTGCGCGGGTTGCCCTCCGGGTCCGGGATGGTGCACGCGTACGCGGCGTGGGTGTGGCCGGTGACCAGCGCGTCGACCTTGGCCGTGACGCCCTTGGCGATGTCGACGATCGGGCCGGAGATGCCGGAGCCCGCGCCGCCGGCGTCGCAGTCGTAGTTGTACGCGTCGGACGCCGGGGCGCCGCCCTCGTGGATCAGGGCGACGATCGACTTCACGCCGCGCTTCTGCAGTTCACGCGCGTACTTGTTGATCGTCGCGGTCTCGTCGAGGAACTTCAGGCCCTTGACACCGTCGGCGGTGACGATGTTCGGGGTGCCCTCCAGGGTCACGCCGATGAAGCCGACCTTCACGCCGTTCTTCTCCCACACGTAGGTGGGGTCGAGCATCGGCTTCCCGGTCTTCTCGTCGACGACGTTCGCGGCCAGGTACGGGAACTGCGCGCCCTCGAAGGTCCGCCCCTCCTCGTAGCAGCCGTCCTTCGGATGGCAGCCGCCGTCCTGCATCCGCTTGAGCTCGGCGGCGCCCTCGTCGAACTCGTGGTTGCCGACGCCCGTGACGTCCAGGTCGAGGGCGTTCATCGCCTCGATCGTGGGCTCGTCGTGGAAGAGCGCGGACATCAGGGGGCTGGCGCCGATCAGGTCGCCCGCGGCCGCCGTGATCGAGTACGGGTGGCCCTCGCGGGCCTTGCGCAGCGAGCCGGCCAGGTACTCCACGCCGCCGACGCCCTCGATGGTCTTGACGCTGCCGTCCGGCTGAATCTCCGTGAGCCGCGCCGAAGAACTCGTGGGGGGCTCCAGGTTGCCGTGGAAGTCGTTGAACGACAGCAGCTGCACTTCCTGGTAGCGGCCCGGGTGCTTGCCCGTGCGGTCGCCCTCGTCGGCGCTCGCCGTACCGGGCAGCGCGGCGGCGAGCGCGCCGACCGTGGCGAGTCCGGCGGCGGCCGCGAGCAGCCGGTGCGTACGGCGTCGGCGGTGGTGCGGCTGGGATATGGCAGGCATGCGCCCCCCTGTGGTGCATGAAGAGGTGTGGCTCGGTCCGGGCGCAGCCTAGAGTCAACGCGCGTAGCGCGACAGGGGTTTCAGGTCACATCTGGGTCTCCCTTTGCCCGGACTCCGGCGGTGCCGCCGTTTACCCTCGTAGGCATGACCAGCGACGACTTCGCACGGCCCGGCCAATCACGCGCCATCGAGACCTACGCCGCGCTCGACGCGGAGCAGACCGACGCGGTGCTCGACCTGCTCGCCGAGGCGGCCCGAGGCGACGGCCAGCAGGCGGTGTCCGAACAGGGCAGGCTCCAGCTGCGCGGCGGGGCACGCGAGGGCGTGTCCCATCTGCTGCTCACCCTCGACGGCCAACTCGTCGGCTACGCCCAGCTGGAGGACACCGACCCCGTCGAGGCACCGGCCGCCGAGCTGGTCGTCCACCCGGCGCACCGGGGCCACGGCCACGGCCGCGCGCTGGGCTCGGCCCTGCTCGCCGCGACCGGCAAGCGGCTGCGGGTGTGGGCGCACGGCGGGCATCCGGCCGCCCGGCATCTGGCCCAGGTGCTGGGGCTGACCCTCTTCCGCGAACTGCGTCAGATGCGCCGCCCGTTGGCCGGCCTCGAACTCCCCGAGCCCGTTCTGCCCGAGGATGTGACGGTACGTACGTTTATCCCCGGCCAGGACGACGCCGCCTGGCTCGCCGTCAACGCGGCCGCCTTCGCACACCACCCCGAGCAGGGCTCCCTCACCCAGCGCGACCTCGACGACCGCAAGGCCGAGCCCTGGTTCGACCCGGCCGGTTTCTTCCTCGCCTTCCGGGGGGACCGGCTGGTCGGCTTCCACTGGACGAAGGTGCACGCCGAGGAGCAGCTCGGCGAGGTCTACGTCGTCGGCGTCTCGCCCGACGCCCAGGGCGGGGGCCTCGGCAAGGCCCTCACCACGATCGGCCTGAACCACCTCGCCGCCCAAACCCTGCCGACCGCCATGCTCTACGTCGACGCCGACAACAAGGCGGCGGTGGCCGTGTACGAGGGGCTGGGGTTCACGACCCACGAGGCCGACCTGATGTACCGCACGGAGACCTGAGCCGGTCCGGCCGGTCCGAGTCCCCGGGCCGTGGGCGGCTGCTCGCGCAGTCCCCGCGCCCCCGTGCGAGGACGCCCTCGCCCACCGAGCAGCCGCCCCGGCCCGTCCCGCGCCCCCGGCCGTGGGCGGCTGCTCGCGCAGTTCCCCGCGCCCCCCAAGGCTGCTATCGAACAGTTGTTCCATAGAGGGGCCCGCTGTCGCATCTCGTGAGCCTCCCCCCGCTATCCCGCACGCCATGTCTCCGTAACCACCGGTTCAAACAGGCTTGCGACGCTCGGCCAATGAACCCCGCCGTGCCAGAGCCTTCGCCGCCTCCCGAGTGGGCCGCCTTCACGCTCCCGCCCGCGACTTCCGACGCGCCTGTCTCGCTGCTCGCGCGGAAGAATGGGTCCATGAGCCAGCAGAACACCCAGGCCGAGGTCCAGCACGCGCAGCCCTCCGTGGGCTCCATAGCCGCCCACCGCCCGCACACCGTGGCGGCCGTCGTCTCCGATCTCGAACCCGATCTCGACGCGGACCTCGACGCGTACGAGGAGAGCCCGGAGAGCCAGGGGGACGGGGCCAAGCTCCCGCAGGGCCGCTTCCTGGACCGGGAGCGCAGCTGGCTCGCGTTCAACGAACGCGTGCTGGAACTCGCCGAGGACCCGAACACGCCGCTGCTGGAGCGGGCGAACTTCCTGGCGATCTTCGCGAGCAACCTGGACGAGTTCTTCATGGTCCGGGTCGCCGGCCTGAAGCGCCGTATCGCCACCGGGGTCGCCACCCGCTCGGCCTCCGGGCTGCAGCCCGGCCAGGTGCTGGAGATGATCTGGGCCCGCTCGCGCGAGCTGATGGCCCGGCACGCCGCCTGCTTCCACGAGGACGTCGCCCCCGGTCTCGCGGAGGAGGGCATCCACCTGGTCCGCTGGAGCGAGCTGACCGAGAAGGAGCAGGCCCGGCTCTTCACCCTGTTCCGGCACCAGATCTTCCCGGTCCTCACGCCCCTGGCGGTGGACCCCGCGCACCCCTTCCCCTACATCTCCGGCCTCTCCCTGAACCTGGCCGTCGTCGTGCGCAACCCCGTCAGCGGCCACCGGCACTTCGCCCGCGTGAAGGTGCCGCCGCTGCTGTCGCGCTTCCTGGAGTCCAGCCCCGGCCGCTACGTCCCCATCGAGGACGTCATCGCCGCGCACCTGGAAGAGCTGTTCCCGGGCATGGAGGTGCTGGAGCACCACGCCTTCCGCATCACCCGCAACGAGGACCTGGAGGTCGAGGAGGACGACGCCGAGAACCTCCTCCAGGCCCTGGAGAAGGAGCTCATGCGGCGCCGCTTCGGCCCGCCGGTGCGCCTGGAGGTCGAGGAGTCCATCGACCGCGAGGTCCTCGACCTGCTGGTGCGCGAGCTGAAGATCACCGAGGCGGAGGTCTACCCGCTGCCCGGCCCGCTCGACCTGACCGGCCTGTTCCGCATCCACGGCCTGGACCGGCCCGAGCTGAAGTACCCCAAGTTCGTCGCCGGCACCCACCGCGACCTCGCCGAGGTCGAGTCGGCCTCCCCGCCGGACATCTTCGCCGCGCTGCGCAGCAGGGACGTCCTGCTGCACCACCCGTACGACTCGTTCTCCACCTCCGTGCAGGCCTTCCTGGAGCAGGCCGCCGAGGACCCGGACGTCCTCGCGATCAAGCAGACCCTGTACCGCACCTCCGGCGACTCCCCGATAGTCAACGCGCTCATCGACGCCGCCGAGGCCGGCAAGCAGGTCCTGGTCCTGGTCGAGATCAAGGCCCGCTTCGACGAGCACGCCAACATCAAGTGGGCGCGCAAGCTGGAGGAGGCCGGCTGCCACGTGGTCTACGGCCTGGTCGGCCTGAAGACCCACTGCAAGCTGTCGCTGGTGGTCCGCCAGGAGGGCGACACCCTGCGCCGCTACAGCCACGTCGGCACCGGCAACTACCACCCCAAGACGGCCCGCCTGTACGAGGACCTCGGCCTGCTGACGGCCGACCCGCAGGTCGGCGCCGACCTCTCGGACCTCTTCAACCGGCTGTCCGGCTACTCCCGCCGCGAGACCTACCGACGCCTGCTCGTCGCGCCGAAGTCGCTGCGCGACGGCCTGGTCTCCCGCATCAACAAGGAGATCCAGCACCACAGGGCCGGGCGCCCCGCGTACGTCCGCATCAAGGTCAACTCGATGGTCGACGAGGCCGTCATCGACGCCTGCTACCGCGCGTCCCAGGCGGGCGTGCCGGTCGACGTGTGGGTGCGCGGCATCTGCGCGCTGCGCCCCGGGGTCGCGGGCCTGTCGGAGAACATCCGGGTCCGCTCGGTCCTCGGCCGCTTCCTGGAGCACTCGCGGGTCTTCGCCTTCGGCAACGGCGGCGAGCCCGAGGTGTGGATCGGCAGCGCCGACATGATGCACCGCAACCTCGACCGCCGTATCGAGGCGCTCGTCCGGGTCGTCGACCCCAGCCACCGGGCCTCCCTCAACCGGTTGCTGGAGACCGGCATGTCCAGCGCGACGGCCTCCTGGCACCTGGGCGCGGACGGCGAGTGGACCCGGCACGCGGTGGACGCGGAGGGCCAGCCCCTGCGGAACATCCAGGAGATGCTCATAGACGCCCGGAGGCGCCGGCGTGGCACAGCAACACCTTGAACCGACGGACCCCCTGGCCCGCCCGGTGACCGGGGAGGCCCTCGCGGGCTATCTCCGGTGCCAGGCCACGGAGTTCCTGCGCGCGCTGCGCCGGCTCCGGGAGTCCGGCGCGGGCGGGGGCGCCCCCGCCCGAGGCCGTCCGGGTGTGGCGGACAGCGGCTCGCCGGAGTCCGCCCAGGCGGCGCGCGCCCTGCGCCGCTCGGCCCGCCGGATCAGCGGCAGCCTGCACACCTACCGGCCCCTGCTGGACGCCGACTGGTCGGAGGGCATGCGCCCCGAACTCGCCTGGCTGTCCGGCACCCTGGCGCTGGAGCACGCCTTCTCCGCCCGCCTGGAGCGGCTGCTGGCCGCACTGCACCGGTTGTCGGGCTCGGCGGGCCTGCCGGTCCAGCCGGGCACCCCCGGCGGGGCCCCGCCCGCCCCCGAGCGCGGCAGCCTCACCGTGGGCGCGGCGAAGGCGAGCGCCCTGCTCGACCGGCAGCTCACCCTCGCCCGCACCCGGGCCCACTCCACCGCCCTGCAGGCCCTGGGCAGCAGCCGCTTCCACGCGGTCGCCGACAAGGTCGCCTTACTCGCCAGCGAGGTGCCGCTCACCCAGGCCGCCGCCGACACCGACCTGCGCGCGCTGGCGGCGGCCGCCGAGGAGCGGCTCACGGACGCGGTCGCCGCGCTGCCGCTGGTCACCGCGGGCAGCCCCTACAACGCCGAGGCCCTGGTGCACGGCCTGTCCACCGACCCGGCCCCGCACCCCCAGGACGCCCCCTGGCACCAGGTCCGCCTGCTGCTGCGCCTGCACCGCTACGCCCGCGAGGTGCTCCAGGGCCAGGACGGGCCGGTGAACGTACGCCTGCTCGCCGCGGGCCAAGCCCTCGACCGGCACCGGGACGCCTCGGAGGCGGCCGCTGCCGCGGCGCAGGCGGCCCGTACTCCGCGGATCGCCCCGGCGACGGCGTACGCCCTCGGCGTGCTGCACGCCGACCAGCGGCACGAGGTGGAGGCGGCCCGGTTCGCCTTCCAGCGGTCCTGGCAGAAGCAGACGGTGGCGGCGCCCTGAGCCGCCCGCACGGAAGGCGGTGAGGCGTGGATGTCCTCCCCGGCGAAGAACTCCCCGGTCCTGGCGGCCGGTTGTGTCCTGTGGCGCCGCTCCCCGGCCGACGGGGAGCCGGAGATCTGCCTGGTGCACCGCCCCAGGTACGACGACTGGTCGCACCCCAAGGGCAAGCTCAAGCGCGGCGAGGACGCGCTCACGGGCGCGCTGCGCGAGGTGGTGGAGGAGACGGGCCACACCGCCCGTCCCGGCGGCGAGCTGTCGACCGTCCACTACCTGGCGGGCGGCCGCCCCAAGCAGGTCCGCTACTGGGCCGCCGAGGCCACGGGCGGCGGCTTCGTCCCCACCACCGAGGTCGACCGCGTCCTGTGGCTCCGCCCGCAGGCGGCCCGGGCGCGGCTGACCCAGCCGCGCGACCGGGAGCTGGTCGACGAGCTGCTGCGGTCCTTCGAACGCACGTAGCGGAAGGCTCCATGCCGCTGAAACCGGGGATCGGCAGCGGACCGGCTCCCGACCGGTCGCCGGGGCCGGTCACAGCGCCTGGGGGTAGGTGAACACCCGCTCCGGGTCGTACCGCCGCTTCAGCTGGGTCAGCCGCGGCGCCGCGTCGCCGTAGTACGCCGTGCGCCAGTTCGTCAGCGTCGGGTCGGTGTAGTTCTGGTAGGCGGCGCCCGAGGCGTAGGGGCGCATCGCGCGGTGGGCGTCGGTGAGCCAGGACTGGGCCGTGGAGCCGGAGGTGCCCGCCCGCCAGGCGCCGATGTACTGGGCCAGCATCCGGGAGCGGCGGTGCACGAAGGCCGTCGCCGTCGGGGAGACCCGGTTGACCGCCCCGCCCAGCGCGGTCAGGGCGATGGAGCCGGTGCCGCCGCGCACCGAGCGGATCTGCGACAGCAGGGTGCGGATGCCGGCCGCGGACAGCGAGCGGTCGAAGAAGTCCGAGCGGGCGGCGTACGTCTCGCGGCCCAGCGCGCCCTGCGGGGAACGGCCCGGGGTGGAGCCCGGCAGATGGCACTGCGCGTCGGTGGCGAAGGAGGAGCAGCCCGCGTACACCTCCATCGCCTCCTCGTACGACCGCCGCCGCAGGGACACGCTCGTCGCCGACGCGCCGATCCGGTCGGCCAGGCGGTCGACGGCGTTCTGCAGCTCGCCGTAGGTGCCGAGGGAGAACGCCGCGACGGAGACGGTCGGGGTCCCGCCGGCCGCGTTCGCCAGGTGCAGCGACGACCAGATCTCGTCGGGCTGACCGGGCCCCCACTCCTGCCAGGCCTTCACCACCGCGGCCGCCTTCGACCACGGCCAGCTCATGTACGCGGACACCGCCTGCGGCGCCGGGTGGGTGCGGAAGTGCAGCTCGGTGACGACGCCGAAGTTGCCGTTGCCCGCGCCGCGCAGCGCCCAGAAGAGGTCCTTGTTCTCGCGGGCGTTCGCCACCAGCTGCCTGCCGTCGGCGGTGACCAGGGTGGCCTGGGTGAGGCTGTCGCAGGTCAGGCCGTACGCCCGGGAGACCACGCCGTGTCCGCCGCCGAGGACGAGCCCGGAGACGCCGACCGTGGGGCAGGAGCCCGCCGGGATGGTCACGCCCTTGGCGGCCAGCGCCCGGTAGACGTCGATCAGCTTGGCGCCGGCCCCGACGACGGCCGTGCTCCCGCTCGCGCGGACCCGGCTCAGCTTGGAGACGTCGATGATCAGCCGTCCGTTGCCCGAGGACCAGCCCGCGTAGGAGTGGCCGCCGTTGCGGATCGCCACGCGCAGATCATGGGCCTTCGCGTACGACAGGACGGTGCGGATGTCGGCCGGGTGGGCGACGTAGGCGACGGCGGAGGGCTTCAGGCCGTCGAAGCGGGTGTTGTACAGCTGCCGGGCCGCCGCCCAGGAGGCGTCGCCCGGGCGGATCAGCGGGCCGTCGAGGTCGCGGGCCAGGGCGGCCCAGCCGGCCGCCGCCGCGGAGGCGCCGGTCGCCGTCATCGCGGTGACCGTCGGCGCCTTGGACGGGGGCGTACGGCTCGGGCGGGCCGTGCCGTCGCCGCCGGTGCAGGCGGCCGACGTGGCCGCCGCGAGGGCGGCGACCCCGCCGCCGATGAACGTACGCCGTTCCATGTCCGCCTCCGCATCGCGCCGGTCCCCATGGAACGAGACGGGCCCGCGGGCCGCCGGGTTCCAGACCGGGCGCCGGTCGTGCGCCGGTGGCCGGCCGCGTGTGCGACACCAGAGACAAGTATCCTTTTTGTCCTGGTAGATGGAGTCGCTGTTGCAGGACGGCCGACTTGCTCCGGTACCTCCACGTGCCCTCCCCGTGAGCATTCCGTGACCTAACCGCACCGACCGCAGGGGTTCACCCCCCGTTCACTTCCGGCCATCGGCGGCTTCACCTGTTCTGCCTAATTTCGGCCTTACCCGGTGAGGGCGCGCCCAGTGCGGCTCGTGCCGGTCAGACTTCGCACGCCGCCGATCAGGACGGCGGCTCCTGGAAGGAATTCCCGAAAGTGAAGCTTCAGCGCATGAACCGGCGGGCCCTCACCCTCGGTGCTCTCGCCGTCTCCGGCGCCCTGGCCCTCACGGCGTGCGGCTCCGACGACACCGGCGAGAAGACCAGCGGCGGCGGCGCCTCCACCAGCACCCAGGCCGGCGACATCAAGTGCGACGACGCCAAGGGCCAGCTGCTGGCCGACGGCTCGTCCGCGCAGAAGAACGCGATCGACGCCTGGGTCAAGGCCTTCACGCAGGCCTGCAACGGCGTGCAGATCAACTACAAGGGCGGCGGCTCCGGCGCCGGCGTGACCGCGTTCACCCAGGGCCAGGTCGCCTTCGCCGGCTCCGACTCCGCGCTGAAGCCCGAGGAGATCACCGCCTCCAAGGAGATCTGCCAGGGCGGCCAGGGCATCGACCTGCCCATGGTCGGCGGCCCGATCGCGATCTCCTACAACGTCCCGGGTGTCGACAACCTCGTCCTGGACGCGCCGACCCTCGCGAAGATCTTCGACAGCAAGATCACCAACTGGAACGACAAGGCCATCAAGGCGCTCAACCCCGACGCCAAGCTGCCCGACCTGAAGATCCAGGCGTTCCACCGCGCCGAGGACTCCGGCACCACGGACAACTTCACCAAGTACCTGATCGCCACCACCCCGGAGAACTGGAAGTACGAGGGCGGCAAGGCCTGGCAGGCCAAGGGCGGCCAGGCGGCCTCCGGCTCCGCGGGCGTCGCCCAGCAGGTGAAGCAGAACTCCGGCGCCATCGGCTACATGGAGCTCTCCTACGCCAAGGACCTCCAGGTCGTCTCCCTCGACACGGGCGCCTCCGCCCCGGTCAAGGCCTCCACCGACAGCGCCACCAAGGCCATCGCGGACGCCAAGGTCGTCGGCACGGGCAAGGACCTCGCCCTGGAGCTGAACTACAAGACCAAGGCCGAGGGCGCCTACCCGATCACCCTCGTCACCTACGAGATCGTCTGCGACAAGGGCAACAAGGCCGACAGCCTGCCCGCCACCAAGGCCTTCCTGCGCTACATCGCCAGCGAGGACGGCCAGAAGGTCCTCGCCGACAACGACTACGCGCCGATCCCGGCCGACATCATCGCCAAGGTCCGCACGACCATCGAAGAGCTGAGCTGACCTCCCGGTGCGGTCCGGTCCCCACCGGGGCCGGACCGCACCGTCCGGTGCACCGCCGCCAGGGGCCGCACGACGAGTACGGCTCCACCGAGCCGCCCTCCGCGGACGGCTCCGCAGACCGGAGAACCCGATGGACACAAAGACGCAGAACACCCACGTACCTCCGCCCGCCCCACAGCCGACCGTGACCGAGCAGAAGCGCAACGCACGCGGCGCCACCCGCCCCGGGGACCGGATCTTCCTCGGCCTCTCCCGCGGCTCCGGCATCCTGCTGCTCGCGGTCATGGCCGCGATCGCGATCTTCCTCACCTACCGGGCGTTCCTCGCCATCGGCGAGGACGAGGGCAACTTCCTCACCACCTTCGAGTGGAACACCAACCTCCAGCCCCCGGTGTTCGGCATCGCCGTCCTGGCCTTCGGCACGATCGTCTCCTCGGTCATCGCCATGGTCATCGCGGTCCCGGTCGCCGTCGCCATCGCGCTGTTCCTCACCCACTACGCCCCCCGCCGACTGAGCAGTCCCATCGCCTACGTCGTCGACCTGCTCGCCGCCGTGCCGTCCATCGTCTACGGCCTGTGGGGCGCCCTGGTCCTCGTCCCGCACATGAACGGCCTCTACGGCTGGCTGGACGACTACCTCGGCTGGACCGGCATCTTCGAGTGGCAGGGCGGCGCCCCGCGCTCCATGCTCACCGTGGGCATCCTGCTCGCGATCATGATCCTGCCGATCATCACCAACGTCAGCCGCGAGGTCTTCCGGCAGGTCCCGCAGATGCACGAGGAGGCCGCGCTGGCCCTCGGCGCCACGCGCTGGGAGGTCGTCCGCATGGCCGTCCTGCCCTTCGGCCGCTCCGGCGTGATCTCCGCCTCCATGCTCGGCCTCGGCCGCGCCCTCGGCGAGACCATGGCCGTCGCCACCGTGCTCTCCCCGAGCTTCACCATCGAGGCCAGCCTGCTCAACCCGGGCGGCGGCACCTTCGCCCAGAACATCGCCGGCAAGTTCAACGAGGCGACGCCCTTCGGCCGTGACGCGCTCATCGCCTCCGGTCTGGTGCTGTTCGTCATCACCCTGCTGGTCAACGGCGCGGCCCGCGCGATCATCGCCCGCCGCAAGGAGTACTCGGGGGCCAACGCATGAGCCACGCAGCCGTCGTCACCGACAAGCGCCCCAGCACCCTGCGCGGCGCCAGCCTGCCCAAGTGGTCCCCGTGGGCCATCGCCGCGGGCTCCGTGGCCGTCGCGGTCGGCATCGGCCTCGCCGCCGGCCTGGACAGCCGTATCCAGTGGGGCCTGATCGCCGCACTGCTCTTCGTCCTCGGTACGTACGCCATCGCCGCACGCGTCGAGGGCAAGCGGCAGGCCAAGGACCGCGTCGCCACCTCCGTGGTGTGGGTCGCCTTCGTGCTCGCGATCGTCCCGCTCGCGTCGCTGATCTGGGCGACCGTCCAGCGCGGCATCAAGGTCCTCGACGTCTACTTCCTGACCCACTCCATGGGTGTGGTCGCCGACTCCGAGGTGGGCGGCGGTATCTACCACGCCATCATCGGCAGCCTGGAGCAGGTCGGTCTCGCCACCGCGATCGGCGCGCCGATCGGTGTCCTCACCGCGATCTACCTGGTCGAGTACGGGCGGGGCAACCTGGCCCGGGCCATCACCTTCTTCGTCGACGTGATGACCGGCATCCCGTCGATCGTCGCCGGCCTGTTCATCCTCAGCCTCATGCTGATGTGGGACATGCAGCCCTTCGGCTTCGCCGGCTCGCTCGCCCTGGCCATCCTGATGATGCCGGTGGTGGTGCGCTCCACCGAGGAGATGCTCAAGCTCGTCCCGAACGAGCTGCGCGAGGCGTCCCTCGCGCTGGGCGTGCCGAAGTGGCGGACGATCCTGAAGGTGGTCCTGCCGACCGCGATCGGCGGCATCACGACCGGCATCATGCTCGCCGTCGCGCGGATCGCCGGTGAGACCGCGCCCGTGCTGCTGCTGGTGTTCGGCAACCCGTTCATCAACACGAACCCCTTCGAGGGCGCGCAGGCGTCGCTGCCGCTGTACATCTACCAGCAGTACCAGCAGAGCCAGTCCGAGGCGGCGTACGACCGCGCCTGGGCCGCGTCCCTCACGCTGATCGCCTTCGTGATGATCCTCAACCTGGTGGCCCGCGGGATCGCCCGCTGGAAGGCCCCGAAGACCGGTCGCTGACGCGGCCAACGGCGACCGATCGAAATCTGGAAGTGAAGCAATCATGGCCAAGCGAATCGACGTAAGCGGACTGACCGCCTACTACGGATCCCACAAGGCGATCGAGGACATCTCGATGACCGTCGAGCCCCGCTCGGTGACGGCCTTCATCGGCCCGTCCGGGTGCGGCAAGTCGACCTTCCTGCGCACGCTGAACCGGATGCACGAGGTCACGTCCGGCGGACGGGTCGAGGGCAAGGTGCTGCTGGACGACGAGGACCTGTACGGGGCGGGGATCGACCCGGTGTCCGTGCGGCGTGAGGTCGGCATGGTGTTCCAGCGGCCGAACCCGTTCCCGACGATGTCGATCTTCGACAATGTGGCGGCGGGGCTGCGGCTGAACGGCAACTACAAGAAGAGCGAGCTCAGCGACATCGTGGAGAAGTCGCTGAAGGGCGCGAACCTCTGGAACGAGGTGAAGGACCGCCTGAACAAGCCCGGCTCCGGGCTCTCGGGCGGCCAGCAGCAGCGTCTGTGCATCGCGCGGGCGATCGCCGTGGAGCCGAACGTGCTGCTGATGGACGAGCCGTGCTCGGCGCTGGACCCGATCTCGACGCTCGCGATCGAGGACCTCATCGGTGAGCTGAAGGAGCGCTTCACGATCGTCATCGTGACGCACAACATGCAGCAGGCGGCGCGGGTGTCCGACCGGACGGCGTTCTTCAACCTGGCGGCCGTGGGCCAGCCGGGGCGTCTGATCGAGATCGACGACACGGAGCGGATCTTCTCCAACCCGTCCGTCCAGGCGACCGAGGACTACATCTCCGGCCGCTTCGGCTGAGCCGTCGTTCCTCCCCGAACCCCTCGCGGTGCTGCATGGCGGTGCCACCGCGAGGCAGAAGAGGGCCCGCCCCCCGGCTCCCGGGGGGCGGGCCCGCTCTCGTCCGCCTGCGGCGGCCTGCGCGGGCCGGGTGGGGGCTGCTGTAGCCCACCGAGTTCGGTGGGCGGGCCGGGGCCGGGGAGGGGGGGTCGCTTCCCCTTGTACGCACCTGACGGCAGCCCCCAGGGGCGCGGGGAACTGCGCGCCCAGCCCCGAACGACCCGCACCCGCCCACGGCGAGACGGGCCTGCCCGGATGGGCGGCTTCCAGGGGCGCGGGGAACCGCGCGACAAACCACCGACGGGCCCGCACCCGCACACGGCGAGACGGGCCCGGTCGGATGGGCGCTTCCAGGGGCGCGGGGAACTGCGCGACAAACCACCGACGGGCCCGCACCCGCCCACGGCGAGACGGGCCCGGTCGGATGGGCGCTTTCAGGGGCGCGGGGAACTGCGCGACAAACCACCGACGGGCCCGCACCCGCACACGGCGGAACGAACCCTGCCGGGATGGCGGCCTTTCAGGGGCGCGGGGAACTGCGCGACCGACCACGAACGGCCCGCACCCGCACACGGCGGAACGAACCCTGCCGGGATGGCGGTCTTTCAGGGGCGCGGGGAACTGCGCGACAAGCCGCCGACGGGCCCGCACCCGCGCACGGCGAGAACGGGCCGAGTGGGACGGCGCCCTACAGGAAGGCCAGATTCACCAGGCCGAACGCGCAGGCGGCCACGGCCCCCGCCGCCGGCATGGTGATGAACCAGCCCAGGACGATGTTCTTGGCCACACCCCAGCGGACGGCGTTCACCCGCTTGGTCGCCCCGACGCCCATGATCGCGGACGTGATGACATGCGTCGTGGAGATGGGCGCCTTGAAGAGGAAGGCCGTCGTGAACATGATCGACGCCCCCGTCGTCTCGGCGGCAAACCCCTGCGGCGGATCCAGCTCGATGATCTTGCGCCCGAGCGTACGCATGATGCGCCAGCCGCCGGCGTACGTACCGAGGGAGAGCATCACGGCGCAGGCGATCTTCACCCAGATCGGGATCGGATCGTCGGATCCCTGGACGTCGGCGATGACGAGGGCCATCACGACGATGCCCATCGTCTTCTGGGCGTCCTGGAGGCCGTGGCCGAGCGCCATGCCCGCCGCCGAGACGGTCTGGGCGATGCGGAAGCCGCGCTTGGCCTTGTGGGGGTTGGCGCGGCGGAAGATCCACATGATCGCGGTCATGACCAGGTAACCGGCGACGAGGCCGACCACCGGGGACACGAACATGGGGATGACGATCTTCTCCAGGACGCCCGACCAGATGACGTCCGTGCCACCCGCGAGGGCCGCGCCCACCATGCCGCCGAACAGCGCGTGCGAGGAGGACGAGGGAAGGCCGAAGTACCAGGTGACGAGGTTCCAGACGATGGCGCCCACGAGCGCGGCGAAGAGGATGCCCATCCCCTTGTCACCGGTGGGCGTCTCGATCAGGCCCTTGCTGACGGTGTGCGCGACCCCTTGGCCGAGGAAGGCACCCGCGAGGTTCATCACCGCGGCCATCGCCAGCGCCGCCCGTGGCGTGAGCGCGCGGGTCGACACCGAGGTGGCGATGGCGTTGGCGGAGTCGTGGAAGCCGTTGGTGTACGTGAAGCCGAGCGCGACCGCGATGGTCACGACCAGAGCGAAGGTGTCCATGGACGGGTCAGGACTCCTTGACCGCGATGGTCTCCACCGTGTTGGCCACGTGCTCGAAGGCGTCGGCGGCCTCCTCGAGGACGTCCACGATCTGCTTGAGCTTCAGGACCTCGATGGCGTCGTACTTGCCGTTGAAGAGGTGGGCGAGCAGCTTGCGGTGGATCTGGTCGGCCTGGTTCTCCAGGCGGTTGACCTCGATCCAGTACTCCGTGAGGTTGTCCATCGTGCGCAGGTTGGGCATGGCCTCGGCCGTCAGCTCGGCCGCCCGGGACAGGACCTCGATCTGCTGCTCGACGCCCTTGGGCAGCTCCTCGACGTTGTAGAGGACGACCAGGTCGACGGCCTCCTCCATGAAGTCCATGATGTCGTCGAGGGAGGACGCGAGGGAGTAGATGTCCTCGCGGTCGAAGGGCGTGATGAACGAGGAGTTCAGCTGGTGGAAGATCGCGTGCGTGGCGTCGTCACCGGCGTGTTCCGCGGCCCGCATACGCTCTGCGATCTCGGCCCGGGCGGAGGTGTCCGCCCCGAGCAGTTCCATGAGGAGCTTCGAGCCCGTGACGATGTTGTCCGCGGACGCGGCGAACATGTCGTAGAAGCTCGTCTCCCTGGGGGTCAGACGAAAGCGCACGTGGGGTCCTCGGGGTGCTTCGGTTTCGGTCAGGCTGATGCTAGGCGCAACATTCGGCCACGGCTAACGGGCCGTCCCCCAGTGTCGCCCATCAGGCAGAGTTATCGGCAGGCGGGCGGGGCAGGCCGTACAGAAGGTGGTCTCGGACACAGGGCCCTCATACCCGCGAAATTCGGTACCATATACCCGCCGGGGGTATATGACCAAGCTCGTCTTGATTGGGAGGCCGTGATGACGACCACCGAGGCCGGCGCAGAGGCGCCCGCCGAGGCCGTGGTGACCGACCACGACCATGGAGTGCACGGGTACCACAAGCAGAAGGACGAGCACCTCAAGCGCCTGCGGCGGATCGAGGGCCAGATCCGCGGCCTGCAGCGCATGGTCGACGAGGACGTCTACTGCATCGACATACTCACGCAGGTGTCCGCCTCCACCAAGGCGCTGCAGTCCTTCGCCCTGCAGCTCCTCGACGAACACCTGCGGCACTGCGTGGCCGACGCGGCCCTCAAGGGCGGCGACGAGATCGACGCGAAGGTGGAGGAGGCCACGAAGGCGATCGGGCGGATGCTGCGCACCTGAGCCGGGCCGCGGGACGGGAGGCGCTGTGCGGCGGGCGGTGGTTCTCGGCCGTCCGCCGTCGCCGTCCGTCTACGCCTCGGCGCCCGGGTCGTTCCTCGTCCCGGCTCGCTCCTCGGCGACCCTGAGCACCGCGTCGATGCAGTCGAGGCTGAGCCGCTCCACATCGGCCGCCGAGGCCGCGATGATCAGCTCCCCGCACAGCTCGATCTCGGCGAGGGCCACGTGGTCCTGCACCGCCGTACCGCCGACCGGAGCCACGCGCATCACCTCTCCTCCGCCGTCACCGGCTTCCTAGAGTAGGGAGCGGCCTACGCACCGCGCATGGCACGGACGGGCTAGTTCTCATACAAGTGCGGGGCTGCTCACTCCTCCGCGATCCGGCCCGCGTAGATGTCCTCCTCGGCCGGCAGCCGCACGTCGGCGGGGACTCCGAAGTCATACAGGAGCGTGGTGGAGGCGACCGCGACCGTCGCCCGGTGGCGGCCGTTGACGAAGCTGAAGCGGTGCCGGATCTTACGGATGCGGCCCTCCTCGTCGAGGAACACGTCGAACGGCACCACGGACGTGGCGAACCCTTTCGCCGCCGCCGCCAGGGAGTCCCGCGCGCCCCGGGAGGCGCCGCGGGCGGCCGCCGAGAGGTCGGCCGTGCCCCGGTAGTGCCACACCTCGGTGCCCGCGATGTCGGTGGTGCCGACGAAGGTCGCCGAGCGGGTGCCGCGCAGCACCTCGGCCGCCGCGAACGGGTCGGTGGCCCCGCCGGTGACCAGGTTCCCGTCGGACAGCGTCGCCGTCTCCACCCGCACCCATTTGTCGGCGGGCACGCCCGCGCCCCGGTTCTTCATGAACAGCGCGCCCGGCGCGAGGAGTTCGGTGATCGGCCGGTGCTCGGTCCGGCCGGCCGGATCCTGCGGCAGCAGCACCCTGAGCCGGCCCAGCTGCCGGGTGTAGTCGTAGACGCCCTCGCCGCGGATGGTGACCCGGGTGCCGCCGGTCGCCATCTCCATCGACGTACGCGCCTTGGAGCTCTTCGCGTCCACCAGCGCGTCCGCCGCCTCGTGCAGGGTGTGCACCGGGTCCTCGGCGGCTGATCCGGGGCTCCCGCATCCGGCGGAGCCGAGGCAGACACAGGCCATGAGCCCCGCCGCCACAACCGTCCCGCCCGCCCTGCCGTGCTGCCGCTCCGCCATCGCCTGCCTACCCCCAGCCGTACGTCCGTCAAGGGCCCCCGATGTGACGGTTAACGACGGGTAGGGGGTGCCGTCACGCGGTCGGCCGGGGGAGGCGGAGATGCGGGAAGCCCGTGGTTCACCCGGGCTGGGTAACGTTGTCGACGTGACGCAGCAGGAGCGCTTCGCGCCCACTCAGGAGCCCGTCGAGCACCGGACCACCACCGTCGAACAAGGGCCGTTCTGTGTGGCCCGCTGCAGCTGCGGCTGGCGCGGCCCGGCGCGCAGGGCACGGAGTCTGGCCCGTGCCGACGCGGCCGGCCACGAGGAGAGCTGAACGCCGGGCCGCCGCGGGCCTCAGGCCGCGAGGTCCTTCTCGGTGTCGGGGACGGTCTCCGCACGGGTCCCGGGGGTCACGGCGCCCCCCTCGGGCGATCTGCGGCGGATCAGCCGGCCCGCGCGCGGGGAGCGTTCGACCGCGCGCGTCAGCGGGGTGAGCAGCGCCATCGCGAGCGGCGACAGCAGCAGTGCCACCGCGGTGCCGAGGGCGAACCCGCCGATGACGTCCGTCGGGTAGTGCACGCCCATGTAGACGCGGCAGAAGCCCTCCAGCAGCGCCAGCCCTATGCCGATGAGCCCGAAGCGGCGGTTGGCGACGAACAGCGCCACCGCCATGGCCATGGTGAGGGTGGCGTGGTCGCTGACGAACGAGAAGTCGTCCTTGCCGGACACCAGGACCTCCAGGCCCTGATGGTCACGGAAGGGTCTGGGCCGCTCGACGAAGCCTCTTATCGGTACGTTGACCAGGACGGCGATCCCGGCCGCGAGCGGCGCCCACACCAGCGCGGCCACGGAGGAGGCGGCCTCCTCGGCGGACGCGCGCCGGCTCACGGTCCACCAGCACCACAGCACGAGCAGCACCATGGCGAACAGCAGCCCGAACTCGCCGACGAACTCCATGACCCTGTCGAACCAGTGCGGTGCGTCCTTGGCCAGGCCGTTGATGTCGTAGAGCAGCTCGACGTCGGGGTTCGACCCGGATTGCGCGAGTCCAGCCATGGTGCAGCGGCCCCTTCGTCGTACGGGCGGTCAGGATCCTTCGGTGATCCGTGCGAAGAGTCGTTCGACGGACCGTCCGGTGAATCGTTCGGCGGATCGTTCGGCCGATCCGTCAACAGGAACGCACGGCTCCCACTGGTTCGTTCCACACTCCACTGAATGATCACGCAGACGTTATCGAAGAGAGACCCATCGCCGCAGCTCAGGGGAGGGGTTCACGCTCGGTTCACCCGGTTTCAGACACCTGTGGGCAACGCTTTCGCGCCATCGGCCGTGACGCGGGTCGCACCGAAGTACTTCGCCGTATCGATCGGGTCGAACCGGATCACGGCTCCCGTGCGCGGCGCGTCGATCATGTACCCGCCGCCGACGTAGATCCCCACGTGGTCGATGGCCCGGGAGTTGTACGGATCGGTCGAGAAGAACACCAGGTCACCGGGGAGCAGCTCGTCCCGCCCCGGATGCGGCCCCGCGTTGTACTGGTCGTTCGCCACCCGCGGCAACGTGATCCCCACGCTCTCGTACGCCGCCTTGGTCAGCCCCGAGCAGTCGAACCGGCCCCCCTGCTCGGGCGTCCCGTTCCCGCCCCACAGATAGGGCGTGCCGAGCTTGCTCTGCGCGAAGTGGATGGCTCCCGCGGCCTGCTGGGAGGGCTCGACCCGGTCGACGGGGGCGGCGAAGCTCGCCTGAAGGGTCGTGATGGTCTTCACATAGTTCTGGGTCTCCTTGTACGGCGGCACGCCTCCGTACTTGATGACCGCGTACGCCCCCGCGTTGTAGGCGGCGAGCATGTTCCTGGTGGCGTCCCCGGGCACGTCCTTGACGTACTTGGCGAGCGTGCAGTCGTAGGAGGCCGCCGAGGGGATCGCGTCCTGCGGGTCCCACACGTCCCGGTCGCCGTCCCCGTCACCGTCGACGCCGTGGGTCGCCCAGGTGCCGGGGATGAACTGCGCGATGCCCTCGGCCTTCGCCGGGCTCTTGGCCTTCGGGTCGAAGCCGCTCTCCTGGTAGAGCTGGGCGGCGAGCAGCGCGGGGCTGATGGCGGGGCAGAGGTTGCCCCAGCGCTGCACCAGGCTCTGGTACGCGGCGGGCACCGCGCCCTTGGCCAGGGCGCGCCCGCCGCCGCCGACGCCGTTCATCAGGTTCCCGGCGACGACGTACACGCCCACCACGAGCAGCATCACGAAGCCGAGCCCCGCCGCGACTGCGGCACCCGCCACGACCCACGCCTTACGCACCGTCAACCGCCCCTCACCCGCCGGGAGTACGCCCGCGTCAGTCTAGGAGCTGCCCGCCCGGAATCCAGTGCAAGCCAGGCTCTCGTGAGGGATGGGGACCTGACGGGGCGTCCGTGGCGGCGCTCACGCCCTCCCGGCGCCCACCGGGAACCCCACGCCCGTCAGCTCCTCCGACACGTCCCACAGTCGCCGCGCCGCCTCCGGGTCGCTCGCCGCGGGCGACCGGCCCACCAGGGTGGGTGCGCCGCGCAGTTCGCCGGGGCCGGACGGTCCGACGTAGCTGGCGCCGGGGAGGTTCTGGGTGGCGGCGTACAGGGTGGGGAGGGCGCCGGCGGTGTCGTCCTGGGCGATGAAGCGGTTGCCGAGCTGCATGACGGCCCGGGTGACGGGGTTGGCGGCGTGGCTCTGCAGGTTGGTGGCGGACCAGCCGGGGTGGGCGGCGAGGGCGCGGACGGCGGAGCCGGCCTCGGACAGCCGGCGCTGCAGCTCCAGGGTGAACAGGAGGTTGGCCAGCTTGGACTGGGCGTAGGCGGCCTGCGGGGTGTAGCCGGACCTCCAGTGGAGGTCCTCGAAGCGGATGCGGTTCCTCGCGCCGCCCCAGCGGTGGGCCCCCGAGGAGACGGTCACCACCCGGTCCGTCACATACGGCAGCAGCAGGTTGGTCAGCGCGAAGTGGCCGAGATGGTTCGTGCCGAACTGCATCTCGAAACCGTCCCTGGTCTCCTGCCGGGGCAGCATCATCACGCCCGCGTTGTTGATCAGCACCTCCAGCGGGCGCTCGCCCCACTCGTCGGCGAAGGCGCGCACGCTGGACAGGTCGGCGAGGTCCAGCCGGCGCACCTCCGTGCTGCCGCCGATCGCCGCGGCGGCGCTCCGCCCCCGCTCCGGGTCCCGTACCGCCAGCACGACGTGCGCGCCCGCGCGGGCCAGCGCCGCGGCGGCGGCCCGGCCGATGCCGCTGTTCGCGCCGGTGACCAGTGCCGTACGGCCTGACAGATCGGGGAGCCGGGAGGCGTTCCACTTGGCCGGCCGGGACGCCGGCGTGGATGCGGAGGGCGTGGAGGAGGGCGTAGAGGACATGACGTCAATGTAGGCATCAGCAACAATGCTGTCAATGACAACATCAGCCAAGCCGGAACCGGCCGGTCAGTGACTACGTACAGCTACGATGCTGACCATGTCCGAGCACCGCCCCTACCACCACGGAGACCTCCGCGCCGCCCTTCTCGCCGGCGCCGAGGACACCTTGCGGGAGAAAGGGGCCGCCGCGCTCTCCCTGCGCGAGCTCGCCCGCACCACCGGCGTCAGCCACGCCGCCCCGACCCGCCATTTCAAGGACAAGCAGGCCCTCCTCGACGCGCTCGCACTTTCGGGCTTCCAGCGCATGACCCGGGCCGTCCACGGTGCCGACGACCCCTCCCTCCCCCTCGAGACCCGGCTCACCGCCCTCGCCCGCGCCTACCTCCGCTTCGCCGTCGACAACGCGGCCCTGCTGGAACTGATGTACGCCCGCAAGCACGACCCGGACATCTCCGACCAGCTCGCAGCGGCGGTGGAGGGCGCCATGACGCCCTTCTTCCGGCTCGTCACCGACGCCCAGGCGCGCGGCGAGATCATCGCGGGCGACCCCGAGCGCATCACCCTTCTGGCGGGTGCCGCCCTGCACGGTGTGGCCGCCTTCACCGCGGGCGGCCACCTTCCGGCCGAGGCCGCGCTGGATTCCGTCGGAGAGCTGGTCCACCACCTGCTGCACGGCCTCACCCCCCGGCAGGGTTAGCCTTCACCCGACGGACCGTCACGGCGCGCCGCCCCGACGGTAAAAGGGGTCAACGACGGAACCGCCGACAGGTTCCGCTCAGGCCTCATTGCCCGGCGTGACCTGCCGTGATACACAGAGTTACCAAGGTATTCGTACGAAACCCGCCAACCAATGACGCCAAGTCGACATACTGCGGCGCCATTGTCGGCGAGAATGGGCCTGACCTCTGCACACCGCAGGGGATAGCGGAACTACCCACCAGGGGCGGTGACTTACATGCTCTTTGCGGCCGACAAGGGAGACATCAACACCATCATCGGCGGGATCGCTCCGGACTGGGGCCCCTTCGGCAGCCTGGGCAACGAGGCGAAGGTCATGATCGAGGTCGTGATGGCGGTCGCCATCCTGCTGTGCCTCGGCATCGCCATCTGGGGCGCCGCGAAGCAGCGCATCGGCGCGACGGCCCTGCGGGACACCTTCAGCGCGGAGCAGGGCAAGGGCCTGATCATCGCGGGCCTCACGGGCGTCTTCATCATCGGCTCGCTCGGCACGCTGTTCACGATCGTCTACGGCATGGCGGTGTAGGGCGGTGTAGCACCTCGCGCCCGACGGGCACGCACGCCCGGCCCGGCCCCGTCCTGTCCCCACGTCCCACCCGTCCGTCGTGCCCACCGGCTGAGGTTGCGTCTCCCTGATGTCGAGTCACCACACCGCGCCCGCGCGGGAACCAGCACGGCTACCGTCGTATGACGACGTGTTCCGGCACGAGGTGCTTCCGTACGACGCCGAGGGGGCGTGGGCCGCATGAGTCTGGGAGACGAGCACGACACGCACGCCTCCGGCGGTTACGCGGGCACCCGCACGCGCCTCCCCGAAGGCGACCCCTACACCGGCGGCCCCCGCCGCCGGCCCGCCTCCTCCCGCAGCCTCATCACCGTCGTGGCCGTCGTCGTCCTCCTCATCGCCGCGATCGCCTTCGCCAACCGCGGAGGAGACGATTCACCAACCGACGCCGAACCCGGCAGCAAGCCCCCTGAGACGTCATCGACGGCCCCGACGGGGACCCGCCCGGTCGCCGCGGGCTTCGCCCACGACCGCCAGGGGGCGGAGAGCGCGGCGGCCAATTACGCGGCTGTACTGGGCTCGGACGGCATGTTCAACAGCGATCGACGCCACGCCATCGTGCAGGCCATCGCCGATCCCAGCGCGGTGGGGCGCCTCCAGGCCGGCTTCGACGCCGACTACTCACCGGACTTCCTCAAGAAGATCGGCCTCGACAAGGACGGCACGGCCCCTGCCGGAAGCACCTTCGTCAACCGCACGCTGCCGGCAGGCACCAAGGTCACAGCCTTCAGTTCCGACGCGGCGACCGTAGAGGTCTGGTGTAACGGCCTCTTCGGTCTTGCCGGCGAGAACTCGACGAACCCCGTGACCAACGGCTGGTTCACCGTGACGGTGGAGCTGAACTGGAGCGGCAACGACTGGAAGGTCCTGGAGACCAGTCAGAGAACCGGCCCCACTCCCGTGCCCGGGGACAACCCGGTGTCGGATGCTGACGAGATCGGCCAGGCGGTCGAGGAGTTCGGAGGCTTCACCTATGCCCGGTAACCCGCGCCGCACGTTCAGGCTCGCCGGCCTGGTGGCCACCACGCAGGCAGCCGCCGTCCTCCTGGCCGGCCGTGCCTTCGCCGAACCGTCGCCCAGCCCGTCCAAGAGCGACGACCCCTGCGGACTCATCGCAGGCCCCGCCAAGCGCTACTGCGAAGGCGACAGCGACAGAGGCGCCGCGGTCAACCCCTCCCTCGACCCCACCTCCACGCTCGACCCCCTCTCGTCGCTGGCGCGCGGATGCGCCGACGCGGCGGGGTGGACGATCGACAAGCTCAGTGAGGCCGTGAAGGACACCGCGACGGTGGACTTCACGAACGCGAAGTTCCTCCAGCAGTACGCGGTGGTCTTCGCGGCGTCGACGATCCTCACCCTGCTGCTGTGGCTGCTGGCCGTGGCGAAGAGGGCCGTGCGGGGCGTGCCCATGAGCACCGCCATCTCGGAGGCCATCGGCTTCCTCTGGCTGACGGTGCTGGCGTCCGCGTTCACGCCGCTCGTCCTGTACACCATCGTCTCCGCGACGGACGGCATCAGCGAGGTCCTCGCGAACACCACCGGCGACCAGACCGACGTGTTCTTCGGCAACTTCTCCGGCGCCCTGGAGAAGGGCGAGGACATCGGCGGCGGCCCGATCATGCTGATCGTCGTCTCCCTCGTGTCCATCCTCGCCGCCGGCGTCCTCTGGCTGGAGCTGGTGATCCGCGCCGCCCTGCTCTACGTCGGCGCACTCCTCGGCACCGTCGTCTACGCCGGCCTCGTCGACAAGAACCTCTGGGGCCACGTCCGCCGCTGGGCGGGCATCATGATCGCGGTCATCCTGGTCAAGCCGGTGATCGTCATCGTGCTCGGCCTGGCCGGGGCCCTGTCCGCCGACGACGGCCCCGACGCGTTCTCCGCGGTCGTCTCCGGCCTCGCCATCATCCTGCTCGCCATCTTCGCGTCCGCGATGATCTACCGCTTCGTGCCCGGCTTCGGCGACGAGATCGCCGGCTCCCGCAGCAACCGCATCATGCAGGGCGCCGAGGGCAAGGCCGCCGCCGTCATCAGCTCCCCCGCGACCCTCGTCGCGCAGGGCATCAAAACCCACAGCACCCGCGCCGACAGCAACGGCGGCGGCACGGGCAACGGCGCCCCCCGCCCCGCCGGTCAGACCGCCGGCGGCATGGCCGCGCACAGCTCGCGCACCTCGACCGGTGGCGGCGGATCTGTCCCCTCCGCCGCGCCCTCGCCCCGCGCGGGCAGCCCCGTCAGTCCGGTCAACACACCCCACGCCAGCAGCACCCGCAACAGCAGTACCAACCGCACGGGAGGTGAAGGGCGTTGACGACCGAGTCCCATCTGTCCCATCCGGTCACGCCCCGCCGTACATATCTGATCGGCCGCGCCCGGCCGAACGCGATCGTCGGCCGGAACCGTGAGTCCGGTGAGATCGCGCTGATCATCGGCGGCGCGTTCCTCGGCATGATGTGCGGTCTCCTCGTCCCGGTGCTGTCCCTGCGCATCGTGCTGCTCATGGGCTTCCCGCTGCTCGCGCTCGCCGCGGTCTACGTGCCGTACAAGCAGCGCACGTTCTACAAGTGGTTCGAGATCAACCGCAGCTACAAGCGCACCCTGCGGCAGGGCACCGTCTACCGTTCCGGCGCCATGGAGGCCGGCACCCGGATCGACGGCCGCGAGGTCGAGGTCGGGCCCCCGCCCGGGATCGGCCGCATCACCTGGCTGGCGGCCCCCTTCGGGCCCGACGAGATCGCCGTGCTGCTGCACGCCGACCGCAGGACCGTCACCGCGGCCATCGAGATCGAGGGCCCCGGCGTCGGCCTGCGTGACAGCGAGGACCAGGAGGCCCTCGTCGACCGCTTCGGCACCCTGCTCAAGCACGTGGCCAACGGCGACGGCTTCGTCACCCGCCTGCAGATGCTCGCCCGCACCCTGCCCGCCGACCCCGACGCCCACGCCAAGGACGTCGCCCAGCGCGGCGACGAGCGGGCACCGGCCTGGCTGCAGCAGTCGTACGACCAGCTCCAGTCGATGGTGTCCACCAGCAGCGAGCAGCACCGCGCCTATCTCGTGGCCTGCATGCACTTCACGCGCGAACTGGCCGCCGAGGCCAATGCCATGGCCCGCGCGGCCCGCCCGCACGGCGGCAAGGTCGACCGGGACTCCGGCCTCGCGGTCGTCATGGCGCGCGAGCTGACCGACATCTGCTCCCGGCTGCAGGAAGCCGACATCCGGGTACGGCAGCCCCTGGGCCAGGGCCGGCTCGCCTCCCTGATCCACTCCATGTACGACCCGGACCACCCGATCGACCACATCCAGGCGATGACGAAACGTAATGCCTGGCCGGCCGAGCTGGACGCCATGGAGCCCACCTACCTCCAGGCCAAGACCCGGGAGTCCTCCACGCGCGCGCCCTGGTGCCATGCCACGGCCTGGGTGAAGGAATGGCCGATGACGCCCGTCGGCGTGAACTTCCTGGCGCCGTTGCTCGTCCACACCCCGGACGTCATCCGCACGGTCGCCGTCACGATGGACCTCGAACCCACCGAGATCGCCATCGAACGCATGCTGACGGAGAAGACCAACGACGAGGCGGAGGCGTCCCGCGCCGCGAAGATGAACCGCACCGTCGACCCCCGGGACGTCGCCGCCCACACCCGCCTCGACCAGCGCGGCGAGGACCTCGCCAGCGGCGCCGCCGGAGTGAACCTGGTCGGCTACATCACCGTCTCCTCGCGCAGTCCCGAGGCTCTGGCCCGCGACAAGCGCACCATAAGGGCGTCGGCCGGGAAGTCGTACCTGAAGCTGGAGTGGTGCGACCGCGAGCACCACCGGGCCTTCGTGAACACGCTTCCGTTCGCCACCGGCATCCGAAGGTAGGGACCATCCGCATGCGGGATCCGCTGTCCGTCCTCACCGACGCCTTCACCTCCTTCCTGTTCGGGAAGGTGGAGACGACCCGTCTGCCCGTGCGCACCTCCACCGGGCAGGCCCAGGCCGTCTACCTGCCCACGGCCGCGCCCGGCCTCGGCGACTCCGGCGTGATCATCGGCCGCGAGGTGTACTCCGGCAAGGGCTACATCTACGACCCCTTCCAGCTGTACGGCCAGCAGCTCCCCGCCCCCCACTGGCTGGTCCTCGGCGAGTCCGGCAACGGCAAGTCCGCGCTGGAGAAGACGTACGTCCTGCGCCAGCTGCGCTTCAAGGACCGCCAGGTCGTCGTCCTGGACGCCCAGGGCGAGGACGGCGTCGGCGAGTGGAACCTCATCGCGCAGGAGCTGGGGATAACTCCCATCCGGCTGGACCCGACGGCCGCCCTGAACATGGGCATCCGGCTCAACCCCCTGGACCCGGCGATCACCACCACGGGCCAGCTCGCGCTGCTGCGCACCATCATCGAGGTGGCGATGGGCCACGGCCTCGACGAACGCTCCGGCTTCGCCCTGAAGGTCGCGCACGCCTACGTCAACGAGACGATCGTCGAGCGCCAGCCCGTCCTCACCGACATCGTCGAGCAGCTACGGCACCCCGAGCCGGAGTCGGCCGAGGCGATGAACGTCGACATAGACGACGTACGGGCGTGGGGCCTGGACGTGGCCCTGGTGCTCGACCGGCTCGTCGACGGTGACCTGCGCGGCATGTTCGACGGCCCGACCACGGTCGGCATCGACCTGGACGCGCCGCTGATCGTGTTCGACCTCTCCCACATCGACCGCAACTCCATCGCCATGCCCATCCTCATGGCGATCGTCGGCGTGTGGCTGGAGCACACCTGGATCCGCCCCGACCGCAAGAAGCGCATCTTCCTGGTGGAAGAGGCCTGGCACATCATCAACAGCCCGTTCGTGGCCCAGCTGTTCCAGCGGCTGCTGAAGTTCGGCCGGCGGCTCGGCCTGTCCTTCGTGGCCGTCGTCCACCATCTGTCCGACGTGGTGGACGGGGCCGCGGCGAAGGAGGCCGCGGCGATCCTGAAGATGGCGTCGACGCGGACGATCTACGCGCAGAAGGCCGACGAGGCCAGAGCGACCGGCCGCGTCCTGGGCCTGCCGCGCTGGGCCGTGGAGATCATCCCGAGCCTCACCCCCGGTATCGCCGTATGGGACGTCAACGGCAACGTCCAGGTCGTCAAACACCTGGTCACCGAGACCGAACGCCCGCTGGTCTTCACCGACCGCGCGATGACCGAGTCCTCCGCCGACCTCGCGCACGACGCCCTGCTCGCCGCCGAGCTGGAGGCGGAGGAGCGCGCGGCGGCCTTCGTGGAACAGCACCTCGGCGACTCCGAGTCGACGGTGGCGTGAGGGAGCGACGGGTGAAGGCCCAGCATCAACAACGGGAGTCCCAGGGCGGCGGCATCCCCGACGGCCTGCTGATCGGCATACTCGCGTTCCTGGTCGGCATGACCGTGCTGGTCTGGTCGGCCACGGGCCTCGCCGCGTGGTTCGCCCACGGCAGCTGGCCGGACACGGTCACCTTCGCCCGCACCCCGCCGGCCATGCGCCACCTCATCGGCCGGCCGCACGACCTTCCGGGCGCCTGGCCGGACACCCCCGCGACCGCCCTGTCCGGCTACGGCCTGTTCTGGGGCCTGCTCATCGGCCAGCTGATGATCCTGGTGGTCCTCACGGTCTTCGTCCTCGGTACGGTGGCGCGCTGGCGGGCCGTGCGCAGGAGACGCGGAGAGCAGCCCCAGGAACAGCCGCGACAGCGGGAGCAGCACCCGCGGTACGACGTACCGCAGCCCCGGACCGAACAGCGGCCCACCCCTGACAAGGCGCTCCCGGAGAAGGCGCTGGTCCCGGAGAAGGCCCTGGCCCCCGAGAAGCCGCTCCCCGACGAGCCCGCCCTGGAGGCGGTCCCGGCGACACCGCCCGGGCCGGCGACACCGCCCGGGCCGGCGAAACGGGCCGGCGGCTGGGCGAACGCCCTGGTGGCGACCACGAGCGAAAGCCGCCAGGACACGGCGACGCGGGCGCTCCAGGACGCGGAAGGCCCGGCCCTGGTCGTCACCTCCAACCCCGCCCTCTGGCGGTCCACCAAGGACGCCCGGTCGAAACTCGGCCCGGCCCACCTCTACGACCCCACCCACCGCTGCGACACCCCGGCACGGCTCCACTGGTCCCCCACGACCGGCTGCGAGACCAAGGAGACCGCGGCACGAAGAGCGGCCGCGCTCCTCACCCCGGTCCGCCCCACCTCCCGGCTCGACCAAGCGGTCGGCGACACCGCCGAAACGCTCTTGCGCAGCTACCTCCACGCCGCCGCCCTGGACGGCCGCACCATCCGCCACGTCCACCGCTGGTCCCAGGGCAACCAGATCCAGGACGCCGTCAAGACGCTCCGCACGCACCCCAAGGCCGCGCCCGGCTCCGCGGGCGAGCTGGAGGCCGCTCTCACCGCCCACCCCGAGCGCCGGGACATGGCCCAGGAACTGACCGGCCGGGCCCTCGCCGCGCTGTCCACGGTGAACATCCGCGAGGCGTGCACTCCCAACCGAACTGATGCCCTCGCCTTGGATTCCTTCATCCACGAAGGGGGAACGCTTTATGTGGTAGGCGAGTCCATCGAGGACCCCCGCACGAACCCGGGCGCGATGCCCCTCCTGACGGCCCTCGTCGCAAGCGTGGTCGAGCGCGGCCGGCGCATGGCCGAACGGTCATCCTCCGGTCGGCTCGACCCACCACTCACGCTGGTCCTCGACGACATCGCGGCCGTGGCCCCCTTCGCCGAACTCCCGGAACTCCTCGCCCGCGGAACCGAGACCGGCCTGCCCGCCCTCGCCCTGGTCCGCTCCCGCGAACAGGCCCGCTCCCGCTGGCCGCACGACGAACTGCCCGTCTAGCCCGTCAGTTCGGACGGTGACGCGATCCGGGCGAACCCCTGACGCTCGAGCACGAACTCCAGCTCCTTCTCCCCGGGCGCCTGAGGCAGCGGCACGGTCAGCCCGCTCGGCACGAACCCGGCCCGGCGATAGAAGCCCTGCGCCCGGGCGTTGTCCTCGTGCACGATCAGCCGCACCCGCTCCAGCCCCCGCTCCCAGGCCCACTCCACGGCCGCGTCCAGCAGGGCCCCACCGACCTCGCCGCCCCGCCACTCCGGTCGTACGAACACCCCTACGACATGACCCTGATGCCGCTCGACCGGAAACCCGGCCCAGTCCGTGGAGCCGGCCTCCTCGACGAGCAGCGCGAGGGTGCCCGCCCACTCCCCGTCGGCGGTCTCGGCGATGAACTGCCGCGCCCCCGAGGCCCCTTCGGCGGTACGGGCCGTCCGCTCCCGCCAGAAGGAGTCGGGCCGCTCCACGGCCTCCTCGTAGGTCTCCAGGAAGGCGATCGGCGCGACCGGGTCGCGCAGCGCCAGCAGCCGCAGCGCCTTGGCCTCCCGCCACTCCTCGGCCCTGACGGGCCGTACGACGAACTTCTGATCAGCGGAATCGGTCATGCGGGCCACCGTAGTACCGAGGTACTACGGGCTCACCCGATATACGGCCGCCGTCCGACGCCCCGGGCGCCCGCGAGGACGAGCATCGAAGCATGATTACGGCGCAGCAGCTCACCAAACGCTACGGCGGCCGACGCGGAAAGACCGCCGTCGACGGCCTCTCCTTCACCGTCCGGTCCGGCACCGTCACCGGCTTCCTCGGCCCCAACGGCGCCGGCAAGTCCACCACCATGCGGATGATCCTCGGCCTGGACGCCCCGACCGAGGGCACCGCCACCGTCGACGGCACGGCCTACGCCGCCCAGCCGGCGCCCCTGACCCGCGTGGGTGCCCTGCTGGAGGCCCGCTCGGTCCACCCCGGCCGCACCGCCTACCACCACCTCGTCGGCCTCGCCCTCACCCACGGCATCCCGCGCTCCCGGGTCGAGGAGGTGCTGGAACTGGCCGGCCTCACCGAGGTCGCCCACCGCCGGGTCAAGGGCTTCTCCCTCGGCATGGGCCAACGCCTGGGCATCGCGGCGGCGTTGCTCGGCGACCCGGACACCCTCGTCCTCGACGAGCCCGTCAACGGCCTCGACCCCGAGGGCGTGCTCTGGATCCGCACCCTGCTCAAGACCCTCGCGGCGGAGGGCCGTACGGTCTTCGTCTCCTCCCACCTGATGAGCGAGATGGCCCTCACCGCCGAGCACCTCGTCATCATCGGCCGCGGCCGCCTGCTGGCCGAGACCACGGTCTCCGACTTCGTACGGGACTCCGGCGCCGGCACGGTCCGGGTCGTCACCCCGGACGCCGAGACCCTGACCGGGCTGCTCCGGGCCCCCGGCGTGACCGTCACGGCCACCGCCCCCGGCACCCTCGACGTCCGCGGCACCGACGCCGAGCACATCGGCCGCACGGCCGCGGCCCACGGCATCCCGCTCTTCGGACTCTCCTCGCACGCCTCCTCCCTGGAGGACGCGTTCATGGCGCTCACCCACGACTCGGTCGAGTACGGCGCCTCCCACCTCGAAGGAGCCCGCGCATGACCACCGCCACGGCCCCCGTCGCCGTCACCCCCGCCCGCGTGCTGCGCGCCGAATGGCACAAGCTGTGGACGCTCCGCTCGACCTGGGTCAGCCTGGCCCTGACCGTCGTCCTGACCATCGGCACGGGCCTGCTCATCGGCGCGAGCTACGAGAGCGGAGGCGGCGACGACGACATCGACACCGTCCTCCTGGTGCTGCTGGGCATGCAGTTCTCCCAGGTCATCCTGGGCACGCTCGGCATCCTCGCCACGGCCGGCGAACACACCACCGGCCAGATCCGCGCCACCATGACGGCCGTGCCGCGCCGGCTGCCCGTGCTGTGGTCCAAGGCCGCCGTCCTGGGCGCGGTCGGCTTCGTCACCGTCCTGATCACGAACTTCCTCACCTTCCCCCTCGCCCAGACCTTCCTCGCCGACACGAACCAGGCCGCCTCCCTCTCCGACCCCGGCGTGGCGCGTGCGCTCGTCACCAACGCCGCCGGTCTCGCCCTCCTCGGCGTCCTCGCCCTGGGCCTCGGCTCGCTGGTCCGCTCCGTGTCGGCGGGCATCGGCGCCCTGATCGGCCTGGTGATGATCCTCTCGGAGGTCCTCTCCCTGCTCCCCTACGACTTCGTGGACGACGCCACCCCCTACCTCCCCGGCAAGGCCCTCGAAGCCCTCACCTACGCCGACCCCACCCCTGACCTGGCCTCCCCCACGGGCGCCTTCCTCGCCATGGCCCTGTGGACCGCGGCCGTCCTGGGCCTGGCGGCGGTACTGCTCAAGCGACGGGACGTATGAGGGACTTCCGCGCACGCGGCGCGACCAGCACCATGGACGGCGTGCCGGAGGACCAGACGACCGAGAAGCCCCGGACGCCGGAGCCCCTCACCCAGTACCTCCAGCGGACCGTGCAGCGGGTGCGCGCCTTCGACCGGCGCCACCCGCTCGTCTGGGACCTGCACCTCGCCGGTTTCTGGACGACCGCGGCCCTGATCGACTTCACCGGCGACGGCTGGACCCGCATCGCCCGCAGCACCGACGTCCCCGGCGGTCTCGTCCTCGCCCTCAGCCTCGCTCTCTCCGTACCGCTGCTGTGGCGCCGCTCCCACCCGCGCGCGGTGCTGCTCCTGATGGCACCGGCCCTGCTGGCCAACGCCTGGACCGGCGCCCTCCTCCAGGCCGCACTTCTCCAGCTGCTCGTGGTCTTCCACATCGCCCTGCGCAGCCCGCTGCGGTCCCTGTGGTGGGCGGCGGCCGTCTGCATGGCACCCGTGGTCCTGACCGTCGTACGGCATCCACAGGGCCCCGCCGACGAGGACCTGGTACCGCAGGCGATGTCGCTGCTCGTCGCCGCCGCCGTCGGCGTCACGGTCCGTACCCGCCGCGACTACACGGCCGCCCTGGAGGACCGCGCCCGCCGCCTGGAGACCGAGCGGGACCAGCAGGCCCGTCTCGCCGCCGCCGCCGAACGCGCCCGGATCGCCCGGGAGATGCACGACATCATCGGGCACAACCTCTCCGTCATCACCGGCCTCGCCGACGGCGGCCGCTACGCCGCCGCCAGGTCCCCCGAGCGCGCCGGCCAGGCCCTCGACGCCATCGCCGGCACCAGCCGCCAGGCCCTCTCCGAACTCCGCCGCCTCCTGGACGTGCTGCGCGAGGACGAACCCGAACCGGCCGACCTCACTCCGCAGCCCGCCCTCACCGACCTCGACCGCCTCCTCGACGGCGTCCGCGCGGCCGGTCTCCCGGTCACCACCACCGTCGAAGGCACCCCGAAGATCTCCCCGGGCCGCCAGCTCACGCTCTACCGCGTCATCCAGGAAGCCCTCACGAACGCCCTCAAACACGCGGGCCCGAACGCCACTTCGTCGATCGTCCTCTCCTACGCCGACACGGGCGCGGTCACCGTCACGGTGACGGACACCGGCCGAGGCGGCCCGCTCCGGGGCAACGCCGGCCGCGGACTCACCGGAATGCGCGAACGCACGGCCCTGTACGGGGGCACCCTGGAAGCCGGCCCGCGCCCGCACCCGGAGCAGGGCTGGCGTGTCCATCTGCATCTCCCGGAGGAACCCGCACAGTGACCACCGTCCTCATAGCCGACGACCAGCCCCTCCAGCGCTTCGGCTTCCGCATGCTGCTGGAGAGCCAGGACGACATGACGGTCCTCGACGAGGCCGCCAACGGCACCGAGGCGGTCCGCAAGGCGGCCGACCTCCACCCGGACGTCGTCCTGATGGACGTCCGCATGCCTGGGCTGGACGGCATCGAGGCCACCCGCCGCATCACCGCCGCAGGCGACCGCACCCGCATCCTGATCCTCACGACGTTCGACCTCGACGAGTACGCCTACGCCGGCCTGCGCGCCGGTGCCTCCGGCTTCCTGGTCAAGGACGCCCAGCCGGAGGAGCTGCTGTCCGGCATCCGCGCGGTGGCCTCGGGCGACGCGGTGGTCGCCCCGAGCCTGACCCGCCGCCTTCTGGACGCCTACGCCCATCACCTCCCGGTGGCGACGACGGGAGACCCCTCGGCACCGGACGGGCGCCTGACCGCGCTGACGGAACGCGAGCGCGAGATCCTGACGGTCATCGGCAAAGGCTGGACGAACACGGAGATCGCCGACCGCCTCCATCTCGCCGAGTCGACGGTGAAGACCCACGTGGGTCGCATCCTGGCGAAGACCGGCTCGCGGGACAGGGTCCAGGCGGTGATCTTCGCCTATGAGACGGGGCTGGTCGCACCGTAAAAGGCCGTAAACGCAGAAAACCCCGCACCGTTCCCGGTGCGGGGTTTTCTCCAATGATTGTTCGGCGGCGTCCTACTCTCCCACAGGGTCCCCCCTGCAGT
>NZ_JBITYN010000008.1:0-339016 GCF_044545925.1 Streptomyces sp. NPDC053367
CGGCCAGAAAATTAATTCAGCCGGTGCACACACACGAGAGCGGAACAGCCAGGCGGAATAAGCCCGGCCGTTCACAGCGTCCTCGCTGTGTTTTTTCAAAGGAACCTCAACCCGATCGAACCGATCAGGTCGGGGTATCAACATATCTGGCGTTGACTTTTGGCACGCTGTTGAGTTCTCAAAGAACGGACGCTTCCTTTGTACTCACCCTCTCGGGCTTTCCTCCGGGCGCTTCCCTTCGGTCTTGCGTTTCCGACTCTATCAGATCTTTTCTCGATCCGATTTCCTCGGTGCTTTCCAGGTTCCCGCTTCCGCGTTTCCCTTTCCGGCGGTCCCAACTTTATCAGTGTTTCTCCGTCTCCCTGACCATCCTTCCGCAGACATGCAGAAGGAGACCCATGGATAGGCTCTGACGAGTTGGATGCTGCCAGGCGAGGACGCATGCTGCGTCGCTCAGCCCCAGGCAGGAGTACGACAGTACACGGGGCTACGAACCCCGTGCAAATCCATTAAGCTGGTGGTCTAGACCTCTGGACCCGGGACCATTCATACGGAACCGGGACTTCATATGACATACCCTGCTCAACAGTGCGCCGTTGTGAACAGACAGTGACGACGCGTGAGCATCTCCACCGCTGGGAGGCTTCCCATGACCACCGTGACGTCCCCTCTTGCAGGACGCGCCATCGGGCTGGCCGGAGTGCCGGACCCCGTCTTCTCCGGGGCCATGGTCGGCCCGGGTACCGCCATCGACCCCGTCCGGGAGCCCTCCGAGGCCGTTGCCCCCGTCGACGGGGTCATCGTTTCTCTGCACCCCCACGCCTTCGTGGTCGTCGACGGCGAGGGGCACGGCGTGCTCGTGCACCTCGGCATCGACACCGTTCAGCTGAACGGAGAGGGCTTCGAGCTCCTCGTGAACAAGGGGGACACCGTGCGGCGCGGCCAGGCGGTCGTCCGCTGGAACCCCGCTGCGGTCGAGGCCGCCGGCAAGTCCCCGGTCTGCCCGGTCGTGGCGCTGGAGGCCACGGCGGAGGCACTCACCGGTCTTCGCGAGGAAGGCGACCTCAAGGCCGGCGACAGCCTCTTCGCCTGGCAGTGACATCGACGCCGTCCGAGGACGGCGTAAAGGACTACCACCGCGGCGACGGGAGTCGCCGCACTATCGGAGACGGGTGAGATGGAAACAACGCTGCGAGGCGTCGGCGTGAGCCACGGGGTGGCGATCGGCGAGGTTCGGCACATGGGGACGGCGGTCCTGGAGCCGCCCGCCAAGCAGATCCCGGCGGAGGAGGCGGAGCGCGAACAGGGGCGTGCCCGCAAGGCCGTGGAAGCGGTGGCGGCCGACCTGATAGCGCGCGGCAACCTGGCGGGAGGTGAAGCGCAGGCGGTGCTCGAGGCGCAGGCCATGATGGCTCAGGACCCCGAGCTGATGGCGGACGTGGACCGCAGGATCGCCGTCGGCAGCACGGCCGAGCGTGCTGTGTACGACGCCTTCGCCGCCTACCGCGAGCTGCTGGCCGGTGCCGGCGAGTATCTCGCCGGGCGCGTGGCCGACCTCGACGACGTGCGGAACCGTATCGTCGCGCGTCTGCTCGGTGTGCCCATGCCGGGCGTGCCGGACAGTGACGAGCCGTACGTGCTGGTCGCGCGTGACCTCGCGCCGGCGGACACCGCGCTGCTGGACCCCACCCTGGTGCTCGGCTTTGTGACCGAGGAGGGCGGGCCGACCAGCCACAGTGCGATCCTGGCGCGGGCGCTCGGCGTGCCCGCCGTGGTGGCGCTGCCGGGTGCGGGCGAGCTCGCCGAGGGCACCTTGATCGCGGTGGACGGCAGCACCGGTGAGGTGTTCGTGGACCCGGCCGAGGAGAAGAAGGCGCAGCTTCGGGCCGCTGCGGCGGAGCGCAAGGCTGCCTTGGCTGCGTCGACCGGTCCGGGTGCCACCGCCGACGGGCACAAGGTGCCGCTGCTCGCCAACATCGGTGGTCCGGCCGACGTGGCCGCCGCTGTGGAGGCGGGTGCCGAGGGTGTGGGCCTGTTCCGTACCGAGTTCCTCTTCCTGGACGACAGCAAGAGCGCGCCGTCCGAGGAGAAGCAGGTCGAGGCCTATCGGACGGTTCTGGAGGCGTTCCCCGAGGGCCGTGTGGTCGTGCGGGTGCTGGACGCGGGGGCGGACAAGCCGCTGGACTTCCTCACTCCCGCCGACGAGCCGAACCCGGCGCTGGGTGTGCGCGGTCTGCGGACCCTGCTCGACCACCCGGAGGTACTGCGCACGCAGCTGACGGCGCTGGCCAGGGCTGCCGAGGGTCTGCCTGTCTACCTCGAGGTGATGGCCCCGATGGTGGCGGACCGTGCCGACGCCAAGGCGTTCGCGGACGCGTGCCGTGAGGCCGGGCTGCGGGCGAAGTTCGGTGCCATGGTCGAGATCCCGTCTGCCGCGCTGCGGGCGCGCTCCATCCTGCAGGAGGTGGAGTTCCTGTCGCTGGGCACCAATGACCTCGCCCAGTACACCTTCGCCGCGGACCGTCAGGTGGGTGCGGTGTCGCGTCTGCAGGACCCGTGGCAGCCGGCGCTGCTCGACCTGGTCGCGCTGTCCGCGGAGTCCGCGAAGGCCGAGGGCAAGAGCTGTGGTGTGTGTGGTGAGGCCGCGTCCGACCCGCTGCTCGCGTGTGTTCTGACCGGTCTGGGTGTCACCTCCTTGTCCATGGGTGCGGCGTCGATCCCGTACGTCCGGGCCACGCTGGCGAAGTACACGCTCGCTCAGTGCGAGCGGGCGGCGGCGGCCGCGCGGGCGGCGGACAGCGCCGAGGAGGCGCGGACCGCCGCGCAGGCGGTGCTGTCCGGCGAGTGACCGGGTCCCGTCGGCTGCCGTACCGGTGGTCGTCGAGGGGCGCTCCATCCACAGGGTGGGGCGCCCTTCACGCGTTCAGTGACCATGTGTGGTCACGGCGCCCTCTCCGCCGAGGTCGGGCGGTTCGCGGTAGTCGACGTTGGACTCCGGGGAGATGAGGTCGCCGGACTGGGTGTCCGTGCAGTAGGCGTCGAAGATCTCACCCGCGGTGAGTGGTTCGAGGCCGTCGCCGCGCAGGCGCCATCCGTAGATCTGGTCGGGCTCACCGGCGGCCATGGTGCGCATGACCAGGCCGCCGGGGGAGTGGGTGGCGAGGCCGAGGGCCAGGACGGTGGTGAATTCGAGGGACTCCGTGTGGTCCAGTTCCAGTTCGCCGGTCTGGCTCTCGTCCACGTGCAGGACGGCGAGGAGGGGCTCTGGGGTGCTGGAGACGCTGCAGACGAGATGGTGGTGCCCGCGCGGTGCCGTCTCGAGGATGCGGGCGAGGAGGTCGGAGGCTCGGGTGAGGGCGGCCCGGCCGAGGTCCTCGCCGCAGGAGGCACAGGCACCGAGTCCGGATAGCAGGGTGGAGGCGTACTCCCAGGTCGCCTGTCGTACCGCCTCGTCGATGAGGGCGGGGACCAGTTCGGTCAGGGGCCGGCCGTCGTAGGGCAGGGCGGGTCCGAGGGCGGCGAGTTCGGCGGTGAAGCGGGTGCGGCTGGACGCCTTGTCGGGGTCGAGGCCGGTGTCGGTGCAGTAGTCGGCGTACTCCTGCGGGTCGAAGAGGGCCACTGTGGTGTGGCCGCCCTGGGCGGCGCGGGTGCGTAGGAGCGCCTCCACCTGTCGTAGGTAGGTGGTGTGGTCGTCGAAGGTGAAGCTGCGGTAGCGCCGCATCGCCCGGAAGTCCTGCTCGTCGGTGAGAAGGCCGATGGTGCCGGCGATTTCGCGGCGCAGGACACGTCGCACGGTCCGGTGGTCGGTGTGTGCCATGTTCTCCCCCTGTGCACGGTCGATCAATGCTCACTCACCGTAACCGGCACCACTGACAACGGGGTCTGCGAATGGAATCGCCGCACGTCAGAAGCCTGGTTGGGAGATGGGCGCGCGTCGGCCGCGGACCCGATCGGAACGGTCCGCGGCCGGCGCTCGTGCTGCTGCGGTCAGGTCCGGTTGCGGGCGAGGTCCTCGTAGAAGCCGAGCAGGTCGAGGTTGTCGATGGAGCCGGGGTTGACGGCCTTGTCCAGGGGGGTGCCCTGGAGGAGGCGCTTGACCGGGACCTCGATGCGCTTGCCGGTGAGGGTGTGCGGGATGCCGGGCACCTCGATGACCTCGTCGGGGACGTGGCGCGGTGACAGCTGCTCGCGGATGGTCTGCTTGATGCGGTTCAGCAGGGCGTCGTCGAGGGTGGCGCCGGGGGCCAGGTGCACGAAGAGGGGCATCCAGTAGCCGCCGTCGGGCTGTTCCACCCCGATGACGAGGGACTCCTTGATCTCGGGGAGCCGCTCGACGACCTCGTAGATGTCGGCGGATCCCATGCGGACGCCCTGGCGGTTCAGGGTGGAGTCGGAGCGGCCGTGGATGACGACGGAGCCCCGGGAGGTGACGGTGATCCAGTCGCCGTGGCGCCAGACTCCGGGGTAGGTGTCGAAGTAGCTGTCGTGGTAGCGGCTGCCGTCGGGGTCGTTCCAGAAGTGGATCGGCATCGACGGCATGGGGTTGGTGACGACGAGCTCGCCGACCTCGTCGATGACCGGCTTGCCGCTCGGGTCCCAGGACTGCAGGTCGGTGCCGAGGCCGGGGGCCTGGAGCTCACCGACGTGGACGGGCAGGGTGGGGACGGCTCCGGCGAAGCAGGAGCACACGTCCGTGCCCCCGCTGACGGAGGCGATCCACAGGTCGTCGCGGACCTCGTCGTGCAGCCAGCGGAAGCCGTCGGGGGGCAGCGGGGAGCCGGTCGTGGCGACGCAGCGGACCGTGGAGAGGTCGTGGTCGCGGGACGGGTGGACGCCGGCCTTGCGGCAGGCCATGACGTAGGCGGCGGAGGTGCCGTAGAGGGTGGCCCCGGTGCGTTCGGCGACGCGCCACTGGGCGCCGGTGTCGGGGTAGCCGGGGCTGCCGTCGTACAGGACGATCGTGGTGCCGGTGAGCAGGCCGGAGACGAGGAAGTTCCACATCATCCAGCCGGTGGACGTGTACCAGAAGAAGCGGTCCTCGGGGCCGAGGTCGCAGTGCAGGCCGAGCTGCTTGAGGTGTTCGACGAGGATGCCGCCCTGGGACTGGACGATGGCCTTGGGCAGACCGGTCGTGCCGGAGGAGTACAGGACCCAGAGCGGGTGGTCGAAGGGGACCTGTTCGAAGACGGGCTCCGCGTCGGCGCCGGTCAGGGCGGACCAGTCGAGGGCACCCTCGGGGGCGTCGGTGCCGAGGAGCGGGATGTGGACGACCGCGCGCAGGGTGGGCAGTTCGCCGCGCAGCTCGGCGACGACGTCGCGGCGGTCGTGCCGCTTGCCGCCGTAGCGGTAGCCGTCGACGGTGAACAGGACGACGGGTTCGACCTGCTGGAAGCGGTCGAGGACGCTGCGGGCGCCGAAGTCGGGTGCGCAGGAGGTCCAGACGCCGCCGACGGCGGCGGTGGCGAGGAGGGCGACGACGGCCTCGGGGATGTTGGGCAGGTAGCCGCTGACACGGTCGCCGGGCCGGACGCCCAGGGCGCGCAGCTCGGCCGCCAGGGAGCCGACCTGGCGGCGCAGCTCCGACCAGGTCACCGGGCGCGGCTCATGGATCTCGTCGACGCAGAGGAGGGCCGGTTCGTCCGCGCGGGTCGCCGCCGCGCGCAGGGCGTGCTCGGCGTAGTTGAGGGTCGCGCCGGGGAACCACTGGGCTCCGGGCATCGAGCGGTCGCCGAGCACGCGCGCGTAGGGCGTGGAGAAGCGCACGTCGAACCATTGGGTGACCGCCGCCCAGAACGCCTCGGGTTCGTCGACGGACCAGCGGTGCAGGTCGGCGTAGCCGCCGTCGGCGGGCGCTCCGTGGTGTTCGGCGGCCCAGGCCTGGAACTTGGTGATCCGCGCGTCGGCGATGCGTTCGGGATCGGGCTGCCAGAGCGGCTGCGGGTTCTCGGTCGACATGGGGCGGCTCCCGGACTGTGCGCGTCGTGTGCGTCGTCCGCGCACGGGCGGGGTGTGCGCGTGACGCGGATGACACGGACGATGCCATGTGATCGACTTCCGCACCAGGGTCCACCCCACATAGTCCGTGTCGTGAAGGTGTGGTCCCGGCACGGGTGAACGGAAGTTGAACGACACACGCGCGTGGACCCGTCAATGGCAGGGTGAGCAGCATGGACGGTCGTGACCTGGTGCGTTCGATAAAGGCGGTCGGTGCTGTGGGGGTGGCCCAGGGTTTGCGTACCGTGCGGGCGGCGTGGCGCAGGGGCCGCACCGATGCGGCCGGCCTGCCGCCGCGCGGTGCGGAGCGCGCGCGTGTGCCGGGTCCGGTGCTGGAGGCGGAGCCGGGTCCGGGCGGGGGTGTGATCCGGTTCAGCCGGGCGGAGCTGCGGATCGCGGTGACCGTCAGTGGCGCGGTGTTCTGGGGCTGGGACGGGGCCGGGCCCGAGCCGTCGTACGCACTGGCCGGGCGTTGCCCGGAGCCGGATGCCCGGGCGGTGCTGGAGCCGGACAAGGACGGCGGCTGGCGGGTGGTGGCGGAGCGGGTGACGGTGGTCGTCTCGCGTCATGGCGCGGTGGAGGTGCAGACGCCAGGCGGGGTGATGTTGCGGCGGGACCAGCCGCCTCGCTGGTGGGAGCCCGTCGGGGGTGGCCGGGCGCGGTGGATGCAGCGGTCCGAGGTGCCGGCGGACGCCCGGTTCTTCGGTCTGGGCGGGCGTGCCTCGGGGCCGAGGCTGCGGGACGGGGTGTACCGGCTGTGGAACACCGATCCGGGTCTCGCCTTCCGGCCCGGCGACGATCCGCTGTACGTCACGATGCCGGTGCAGATGGTGGTGTCGGACGCGGGGACCCATCTGGTCTTCCACGACACGTCGTGGGACGGGACGGTGACGTTGCGGGAGGGCCAGGAGGGCGCCGGCTCGGGGCACGACCGCACCGGGGCGAGCGAGCTGCGCCTGGAGGGCGGCCCGCTGCGCTGCTGGGTGATGGTGGGGACACCCGCGCGCGTGTTGCTGGCGTGGGCCTCGCTGACCGGCCGGGCCGCGCTGCCTCCGTCGTGGGCGCTCGGTCACCATCACGCGCGGTGGGGGTTCGGCAGCGAGCGGGAGGTGCGCCGGATCGCCGCCGGTTACCGGGAGCGCGGGCTGCCGCTGGATGCCGTGCACCTGGATATCGACCACTTCGACGAGCACCAGGTGTTCACGGTCGACCGAGAGCGCTTTCCCCGGCTGTCCGGGCTGGCCGAGGAACTACGCCGGGACGGCGTGCGGCTGGTCTCGGTCGTCGATCCGGCGGTGAAGGCCGCTGCGGGGAACGCCGTCTACGACAGTGGTTCGGCCGAGGACGCCTTCGTTCGCGACGCCTCCGGCCGGGTCGTGCGGGGGGTGGCGTGGCCAGGTGAGGCTGTCTTCCCGGATTTCACGCACGCGCGCGTGCGCAAGTGGTGGGGGCAGTGGTACGAGGAGCGGCTCGGGCAGGGGTTCTCGGGTTTCTGGCACGACATGAACGAGCCGACGTCGTTCGCGGCGTTCGGGGAGGCGACCTTGCCCCGCTCGGCCCGGCACGACCTGGACGGGCACGGCGGCGATCATCGCGAGGCGCACAACGTGTACGCGCTGTGCATGGCCAGGGCGGGCTACGAGGCGCTGCGGGAGCTGTCGCCCGGGCAGCGGCCGTTCGTGTTCTCCCGCTCGGGCTGGGCGGGCATGCAGCGTTACGGCGGGACGTGGTCGGGGGACGTGGCCACGGGATGGCCGGGGCTGCGGGCGTCGCTGTCGCTGGTCCTGGGGCTCGGGCTGTGCGGGGTGCCGTACTCGGGGCCGGATGTGGGCGGATACGACGGCAGCCCCTCGCCGGAGCTGTTCCTGCGCTGGTTCCAGCTGGGCGCGTATCTGCCGCTGTTCCGTACGCACGCGGGTCTGCGGGCGGGGCGACGGGAGCCGTGGGAGTTCGGGCCCGAGGTGCTGGAGCACGCGCGCGTGGCGTTGGTCGAGCGCCGGCGGCTGCTGCCGTACTTCGTGACGCTGGCGCATCTGGCCCGGCGTACGGGTGCGCCGTATGTGCGGCCCGTGTGGTGGGGCGCTCCGGAGGACCGGGCGCTGCGCGACTGCGAGGACGCCTTCCTGCTCGGGGACAGTCTGCTGGTGGCGCCGGTGCTGGGTCCGGGGACGGACCGGCGGGCGGTGCGGTTGCCGCGCGGGCGCTGGTACGACACGGCGACCGGGCGGGCGTACGAGGGGCCGGGGCAGGTGCTGGTGGACGCGCCTTTGGCGCGGATTCCGGTGCTGGCACGCGCCGGTGCCGTGCTTCCGGTGCGGGGCGAGGACGGTGGTCTGGAGCTGGAGGTGTGGGCGCCGGCCCGGGGCCGGACCGGGGGTGGGCTGGTCGTGCCGGACGCGGGTGACGGTTGGGAGGAGCCCTCGATGGAGCGGTACGTCAGCCGTTGGGAGGGCCGTCGGGTGGTGGTGCGGCGCGAGGGTGAGGACGGCGTGAGCGTGCCGCCTCACCCGGTGCGTGTGCGGGGGCTTGCCGACGGCTCGGCTCAGACGTAGCGGCCCTCGAACCAGGCGCGTACGGCCAGGGTGTGGAGGGGGAAGGCGAGTTCCTCGGGCCTGCGCAGCAGATGCCAGCCCGCTGTCTCGTCGGTGGGGGCGGGCTGCGGCAGGCGGTCGGCCGGGCGCTCGGGGAGGACGCCGAACAGCAGCAGATGGCCGTCGGAGGAACTCATGGCGTCCACCAGCCGTACGTCGCGGCTCGCCGCGTCGATGCCGGTCTCCTCCTTGAGCTCCCGTACGAGGGCCTGGCGCCAGTCCTCGCGGTCGTCGATGTAGCCGCCGGGCAGTGCGGTGCCCCCGCGCGCGGGTGGCACGTCGCGGGTGATGACGACCAGGGCCGTGCCCTTGGTGTCGTACACGGGCTGGATGGCGACGGCGACGGGCAGTGGGTTGCGGTAGGCCACCGTGCCGCAGGCCGGGCAGGTGCGGGGCCAGCCGGAGACGCCCTCTCCGTAGGGCGATCCGCAGCTCGAACAGTGGGAGCCCGGCGCGGAGTTGGGGGTGGAGTGCTGGTTCTCGGACACGTGGCGGACTGTATCCGATCACGGAGAGGGCGTCCTCGTCCCGAACCGTCGGTTCAGCGGTGGCCGGTGAGCGATCCCGCGGTGACGGGGAAGTCGAAGTAGGTGTCCGGGTAGGTCTCGGGCTTGTAGGTGTAGTGCCACCACTCCTCGGCGAGATTGACGAAGCCGAGGCTCTCAAGGGTGTTCTTCAGGCGCAGGCGGTTGGCGCGCTGTTCGCCCTGGATGCGGGGGTCGAGGGTGTGGCTCAGTGTGTCGAAGCAGTCGAAGCCGGTGCCCATGTCGACGGAGTTGTCGGGGAAGCGTTCGCTTCGGGGCGCGTAGCAGGGCAGGAGCGGCTCTCCCGGGTGGTAGGGCCGGGTGGGTTCCGCGGGGAGCTTCACGAGGGTGAGGTCGACCGTGGAGCCGCGGCTGTGGCCGGACTTCTCGGCGATGTAGCCGTCGGTGAACAGCCTGCTCTTGTCGACGTTCGGGTAGAACTCGGCCTTCATCGCCTCGTCGTCGAGGTCCTCGGCCCAGCGGACGAAGTGGTCGACCGCGCGCTGGGGGCGGTAGCAGTCGTACACCTTGAGGCTGTACCCCTGGCGCAGCAGCCGCTGTTGTGCCGTACGGAGAGCTTCGGCGGCGGGGCGGGTGAGGATGCACAGCGGCTGCCGGTAGCCGTCGATGCGTTCACCGACGAAGTTGTGCGGGGTGAAGTAACGCATCTCCTGGATGATGGTCCGGTCCACGCTGCGCAGTGCCACGAAGTCGGCCGGGGCCTGGGGTTCGGGCTGCGCTTCGGCGGGGGCGGGCGCGGCGGTCACGGCCGCGAGTGCGGCGAGGGTGGTGACGATCCCGCGGAGTGCTGGGGAGACGCGTACTGCGGCGGAGAGTCGTGTCATGTCTCCTGCGTCTATCAGGAGGCTGCGTCTCGGGGAAAGCGGTTCGCGGGGTCCGGCCGCGGTCGAGCGGTGTCGTGGGAGGGGCGACCGGGACCACCCCCGTGGGCCTCGCCCGCCCCTCCCGTTACGTCGACGCCGTTTCGGGCGCGCTTGGTTCACCTCTTTGACCTGCAGATTTATGGTTGCCCGTGGCACATTTCTGATGCCGCGTCACATCCCTTACCGGGCAGGGGTTTTGGCGCGTACACGCATTCCTGTGGTCGCAGGCGGATTCGCCGGGGAGGAACGGGGGGCGCCGTCCGGGGCCTCTCGACTGACGCCGCCTCACAGTCCCGAGGCCGCACCCAGGGGCAACGTACACGTACCGTGATCGGGCAGGAATGCTGCGTGAACGTCTCATGAACTGAGCCCGGGCCTGCACCCCGGCAGCGCCATCATGCTTGCCGTGCACTCCTGGACGGATACTCTCCGCTTCGCCTTCCAGCCTGTGGCCAATCTGACCACCGGCGGAGTCGCGGCGCTGGAGGTCCTCGCCCGGCCGGAGGCGGGAGACATCCTGGCCGAGGCCCGCCGGGACCCCGAACTGGACGGCAGACTGGCCGTGCTGGCGGTCCGCGCGGCGGCGCGCAAGGAGACACTGCTGCCGCTCCACATCAACGTGTTCGCCGGCACCCTCGCCGACCTCGGCGGCCTCGGGCCGCTGCACGAGGCGGTGCGCCAGGCCGGCCGGCTGCCGTGGGAGGTGACGCTCGATGTCGGGCCGCCCTTCACGCACGTGCCGCGGCAGGCGCTGCTGGACGCCGTGGCCGAGCTGCGGGGCGTGGGATTCCGGATCGGCGCGGACGGCGTCGGTGACGGGGACCTGCCCCTGCGGATGCTCCACGACATGGCACCCGACCTGGTGAAACTCGACATGTCACTGCTGGACCGGCCTGCGGCGGTCCGGGCCATGCGCACCCTGTGCGACCAGCTCGGCGCCCTGTTGTCGGTCGAGGGCGTGGAGACCGAACTGCACTACAGGGCAGCCGTGTCCGCCGGTGCGCAGCTGGGGCAGGGCGAGCTGTTCGCGCCGCCGGCACGGTTGCCCATCGCGGAGGTGTACGTTCCGCCCCGCCCGTCCTGGTCCGTGTCCGGGCCGCGTCCGGGGCCGCCGGTGCGGGAGTTCGTACGGCCGGCCGCGCTGCTTCCGGACACGGCGTCCGCAGGGCAGGTGCGGGCGCTGCTGACGGGCTCGCCTGACGTGTCCGGAGTGCTGCTCGTGGACCGGGAGGGTGTGCCGGTGCGGTCGGTGCACCGGTCCCGCTTCCTGCTGTCGATGTCGGGGCGCTACGGACACGCCCTGTACGCCGACCGGCCCGCCGCCCGGCTGGGCGATGTGCCGCGCACGGTGGGTGCGGACGCCACCGCGTGGGAGGTGCTGGACGTCGTGGCGGACGGGGACCGGGACCGTACGTCGGACGATGTCGCCGTCGTCGACCGGTACGGGCGCTGTGTCGGTGTCGTACGGCTGGCCGATCTCGTGCGGGCGCTGGCCGAGTCGCGTGTCGAGGAGGCGGCCGGGCTGAATCCGCTGACGCGGCTGCCGGGATCGGACGCGATCACCGGCGAGGTCGACCGGTGGATCGCGGACGGGCGGCCGTTCACGCTGAGCTGGCTGGACGTGGACCACTTCAAGCGGGTCAACGACGGCGCCGGCTTCGCGGCCGGGGACGACCTCATCCGTGCCGTGGGCCGGGCACTGCAGAACGCCGCGTCCGGGAACACCGGGGTGGGGCACATCGGCGGGGACGACTTCCTGGTCCTGGCGGAACCGGAGGGGCTCGACGCGCTGGCGGCGTCCCTGCTGGACGCGCCGTGGTCCGCGGGCGGGCGGCCCGTCACCCTGTCGCTGGCCACGGTGCTGTGCGCGCCGGGGAGCGTGGAGGACCACCGCCAGGCGGCGGCGCGTCTGGCACCGCTGAAAGAGGCGGCGAAGGCGCTGGCCGGGACGAGCTGGGTACTGGGCCGGGCAGGGCTGCCCGGCCACGAGATCCGGCGCGGCGCGGGGCCGACGACCAGCCGGACGGGGGTCGCCGTGGCCGAGCCGCTCGGCTGAAGACCTGAGCGCGGGTGCACGCGTCTGACGGGGGCGCGGACGGGAGAGGCATACGCCCCCGGGGACACGCGCCCGGGGGGACACGCCGTCCTGCGCGGCGGAACCGTTTCGCCGAGCCCGGCACATCAGGCGGCACAAGGCTCAGGGAGGTCGGGCCTCGCCACCAACGCCCCTTCGGCGGCGGCCGGTTCGGTCGAGTCGGTCCATTGCTGCCGGCGACCTTGACGCCCTGTGAGCGCCGGTGAACACTTCCCGGTGTCGGTCGACATCGCCGTACATTCTCGGCGTAATCCGGCACGCCCGGGGCCTCAGCGCGGCCAGGCCCACTCCCCCACGGGCGATTCGGCTGCCACGGCACGCTCGTCATGGACGCCGGGCGGGGCGCGGGACCCTCCCTGCCACCGGCGGAAAGTCGCCACGAGAGCCACGGGACCCGAGGAAACGCGCCCTGCACGCCCGCCGGGGCCGCCTGGGACCGGGGGCCCAGCGTCGAGGAGCCGCCATGAGCAACGGAGACGTTTTCGTCGGCGAGATCATCGGTACGGCGATCCTGATTCTGTTCGGCGCCGGTGTGTGCGCCGCCGTCACCCTCAGATACTCCAAGGCCCGGGCCGCCGGATGGGTGGTGATCGCCTTCGGCTGGGGCTTCGCCGTGCTGGCCGGGGCCTACACCGCGGCGCCGCTCTCCGGAGGGCACCTCAATCCGGCCGTGACCATCGGTATCGCGGTCGACACCGGGGACTGGGACCAGGTCTGGGTGTATCTGCTGGGGCAGACGGTCGGCGCGATGCTGGGCGCCGTACTGGCGTACCTGGTGTACTTCGCGCAGTTCCAGGCCAATGTGCGCCGGACGGGCACGACCGAGGGCACGGCCGAAGAGCCCACTCCCACGCTCGGCATCTTCTCCACCATCCCGGAGATCCGGAACCCGGTCGCCAACCTGATCACCGAGATCATCGCGACCATCGGACTGGTCCTGCCCGTCCTGGCGTTCGGACTGACCGAGGGGCTCGGCGCATCCGGTACCACCGTGCTCATCGTGTCGCTGCTGGTCGTGGGGATCGGCCTGTCCCTCGGCGGGCCGACCGGCTACGCCATCAACCCCGCACGTGACCTCGGGCCGCGCATCGTGCACACCTTTCTGCCGATCCCGAACAAGGGCACGTCCGACTGGGGTTACGCCTGGGTCCCCGTCGTGGGCCCGCTGATCGGAGGGGTTCTGGCCGGCCTCGTCTACAACGCAGCCTTCTGAACCGAAGCCCAAGGGGAATCAATGACGGACAACGCCGAGAAGTACGTCGCCGCGATCGACCAGGGCACCACCTCCAGCCGCTGCATCATCTTCGACCGCGCCGGCTCCATCGTCGCCGTGGACCAGCGTGAGCACCGCCAGATCTTCCCCAAGCCGGGCTGGGTGGAGCACGACGCGACCGAGATCTGGTCCAAGGTCCAGGCGGTGGTCGCGGGGGCGATCGCCAAGGCGGGCCTGCGGGCCGACCAGCTCAGCGCGCTCGGCATCACCAACCAGCGCGAGACGACGGTCCTGTGGGACCGCGCGACCGGCAAGCCCGTGCACAACGCGATCGTGTGGCAGGACACCCGCACGGCGGCGCTGTGCCACGAACTCGGCGGCGCGCACGGGCAGGACCGGTTCCGCGAGCAGACGGGCCTGCCGCTGGCCAGCTACTTCTCCGGCCCCAAGGCGGCCTGGCTGCTCGACAGCGTCCCCGGGCTCAGGGACCGCGCCGAGCGCGGCGAGATCGCCTTCGGCACCATCGACTCCTGGCTCATCTGGAACCTGACCGGCGGCACCGAGGGGGGCCGGCACGTCACCGACGTCACCAACGCCGGGCGCACCATGCTGATGAACCTGGAGACGCTCCAGTGGGACCGGTCGATCCTGTCCGCCATGGACATCCCCGAGGCGATCCTCCCCGAGATCCGGTCCTCGGCCGAGGTGTACGGCTCCGCCGTGGGACAGCTCTCGGGCGTGCCGGTCGCCTCGGCGCTGGGCGACCAGCAGGCGGCCGTGTTCGGGCAGGCCTGCTACGACGTGGGCACGGCCAAGAACACGTACGGCACGGGCAGTTTCCTGCTGCTGAACACCGGCAGCCGGCCGGTGCCGTCCAAGAGCGGCCTGCTGACGACGATGGGCTACAAGATCGGCGGGGAGGCGCCGGTGTACTGCCTGGAGGGTTCGATAGCCATAACGGGCGCGCTCGTCCAATGGTTCCGGGACCAGCTGGGCATCATCCGCACCGCCGACGAGATCGAGACCCTCGCGGCGAGCGTCGGCGACAACGGCGGCGCGTACATCGTCCCGGCGTTCTCGGGCCTGTTCGCGCCGTACTGGCGCTCGGACGCGCGCGGGGTCGTCACGGGGCTCACCCGGTACGTCACGAAGGCGCATCTCGCGCGGGCGGTGCTGGAGGCGACGAGCTGGCAGACGCGTGAGGTCGTGGACGCGATGTACCAGGACTCGGGGGTGCGGATCACCACCCTGAAGGTGGACGGCGGCATGACCAAGAACAACCTGCTCATGCAGCACCAGGCCGATGTGCTGGACGTGCCCGTGATGCGGCCCAGGGTCTCCGAGACGACGTGTCTGGGCGCGGCGTACGCGGCCGGTCTGGCCACGGGCGTGTGGAACGGCCTGGACGAACTCAAGACGCACTGGCAGAAGGACGCCGAGTGGACACCGTCCATGGACGCGTCGGTACGCGACCGCGAGTACGACAACTGGCGCAGGGCCGTGGAGAAGAGCTTCGGCTGGCTGGAGGACGGGGGCGCGTAGGCACACACGCGCGTACGTCGCCGCGGACCGCGGCCCGTACCCCGGTCGGCCGGGGTACGGGCCGTGTGCGGCGGGGGTACGGGCCGTGTGCGGCGGGCTCGCAGCGGTGGTCTCAGGTGACGAGGGTGCAATCCGGTGGTCTCAGGAGAGGACGGCTCGCCCTGGTGGCCGCGGGTCGCGGCGGCCCGTCCTGCCGGCCTCAGGTCGCGACGGCTGCGGCCGCGCGGCGATCGGCCGCGTAGGCCATGGCGTGCCGGACCACGCCGATGAGGACATCCTTGACCGACTCCCGGTCCCGGGCGTCGCACAGCACCACCGGTACGTCGTCGTCGAGGTCCAGGGCGCCGCGGACGTCGTCGACGGGGTAACGGGCGGCTCCCTCGAAGCAGTTGACGCCGACGATGAAGGGTATGGAGCGGCGCTCGAAGTAGTCGACGGCCGCGAAGCAGTCCTCCAGCCGGCGGGTGTCGGCGAGCACCACCGCGCCGAGGGCACCTTCGGACAGCTCGTCCCACATGAACCAGAAGCGTTCCTGGCCGGGTGTGCCGAACAGGTAGAGCACCAGGTCCTCGCGCAGCGTGATCCGCCCGAAGTCCATGGCCACAGTGGTGGTGTGCTTGGTCTCCACGCCGCTGGTGTCGTCGACCGGGCGGCCCGCCTCGGTGAGCGTCTCCTCGGTGCGCAGCGGTCTGATCTCGCTGACCGCGCCGACGAGGGTGGTCTTGCCCACGCCGAAGCCGCCGGCCACGAGGATCTTCAGCGTGACGGGTTCGACCGGTGGCTTGGCGCGCTCAGAACGCCCGAAGATCATCGATCTCTTCTCCTGCTTGATGGGGGTGAGGACGGCGGCCCGTAGCCTCCGCCGCCGGGGGTCTCGACGACCAGGACGTCACCGGGGCCGACGTCGGTCGTGTCGCTGCCGCCCAGTTCGGTGACCGTCCCGTCGGCACGCTCGACCCGGTTCGCCCCGAGGGCGCCGGGCTCGCCGCCCGCCATGCCGTACGGCGGCACCCGGCGGTGCTGGGACAGCGTGGAGACGGTCATCGGCTCCAGGAACCGGATGCGGCGCAGGGCGCCGTCGCCGCCGCGCCAGCGTCCGGCTCCGCCGCTGCCGCGCCGGACGGAGAACTCCTCCAGGCGGACGGGCAGGCGCCATTCGAGGACCTCGGGGTCGGTCAGCCGCGAGTTCGTCATATGGGTCTGTACGACGCTCGCGCCGGGGAAGCCCTCCCCCGCGCCGGAGCCCGAGGCGACGGTCTCGTAGTACTGGTGACGGGCGTTGCCGAACGTCACGTTGTTCATCGTGCCGGAGCCCTCCGCCTGGACGCCGAGCGCGGCGTAGAGGGCGCCGGTGATGGCCTGGGAGGTCTCGACGTTGCCGGCGACGACGGCGGCGGGCGGCTCGGGCGCCAGCATGGAGCCCTGCGGTACGACGATCTCCAGGGGGCGCAGGCAGCCGTCGTTGAGGGGGATGTCGTCGGCGACGAGGGTGCGGAAGACGTACAGGACGGCCGCGTTGACCACCGAGTACGGGGCGTTGAAGTTGGTGGCCAGCTGGGGTGAGGTGCCGGTGAAGTCGACGGTCGCCGAACGGTTGTCGCGGTCCACGCGCACGCGTACCCGGATGACGGCGCCGGAGTCGGTCCCGTAGGCGTACGCGCCGTCGTCGAGGGCGTCGATGACGCGGCGCACCGCCTCCTCGGCGTTGTCCTGGACGTGCCGCATGTAGGCCTGGACGACGTCGAGGCCGAAGTCCTCGATCATGCGGGTGACCTCTTCGACACCCTTGTGGTTGGCGGCGATCTGGGCGCGCAGGTCGGCCAGGTTGGTCCGCGGGTTCCGGGAGGGGTGGGGTGCCTCCTCGGTGAGCAGGCGGAGCGTCTCCTCCTCGCGGAAGCGGCCGTTCTGGACGAGCAGCCAGTTGTCGAAGAGGACGCCCTCCTCGTCGATGGTGCGGCTGTCGGCGGGCATGGAGCCGGGGGCGATGCCGCCGATCTCCGCGTGGTGGCCTCGGGAGGCGACGTAGAACAGGATGCGCTCACTGTCCGTGTCGGCGTCGGGTCCGGTGCCGAAGACCGGCGTGATCACGGTGACGTCGGGGAGGTGGGTGCCGCCGTGGTACGGGTCGTTGACCGCGTAGGTGTCTCCGGGCCGCATCCGCGGGCCGCGGCGCCGGATGACCTCTTTCACGCTCGTCCCCATCGAGCCCAGGTGGACCGGGATGTGCGGGGCGTTGGCCACCAGGTTCCCGTCCGGGTCGAAGAGGGCGCAGGAGAAGTCCAGGCGCTCCTTGATGTTGACGGACTGGGCCGTCGACTCCAGCCGGGCGCCCATCTGTTCGGCGATCGACATGAAGAGGTTGTTGAAGACCTCGAGGAGAACCGGGTCGGCTTTTGTGTCGGCGTGGGAACTCTGCGTGATCGCCGCCCGTTCCATGACCAGATGCCCGCCGTCGGTCGCGGTGGCCCGCCAGCCCTCGTCGACCACGGTCGTCGCACCGGACTCGGTGATGATCGCCGGTCCGGTGACGGGCTCGCCTGGAGGCAGGCTCTCCCGGCGGTGCAGGGGGACGTCGCGCCAGGCGCCGCCGGTGTGCAGGCGGACGGTCTCGGGTGCGGTGGTACGGCCTTCGTACGGGGCGAGGGCCGACAGATCGGGGGGTTCGGTGATGCCGGTGGCTTCCACGGAGAGGGCTTCGACGACGATCGGCCGGTCGAGGGTGAAGGAGTAGGTGGCGCGATGACGTTCCTCGAAGGCGTGCCTCATCGCGCCTGCTTCGGTCAGCTCCACGGTGAGCGCGGTGTCGGTGCCGTCGTAGCGCAGCTGGGCGCGGCGGGTGACACGGACGCGGTCCTCCGGCACGTCCTCGGCGAGGAGTTCGGCACGCGCGGCGGCTTCCAGGTCGTCCGCCGTCTTCCGTACGCCGGGCATCGCGGCCGGTTCGAGGGGGGCTTCCACCGACTGTTCGCGCATGGCGGTGGTGTCGGCCAGCCCGATGCCGAGCGCGGACAGCACACCGGCCATGGGCGGTACGAGCACGGTGCGGATGCCGAGTGCGTCGGCGACCATGCACGCGTGCTGGCCGCCCGCGCCGCCGAAGGTGGTGAGGGCGTAGCGGGTGACGTCGTGGCCCTTCTGGACGGAGATCCGCTTGACGGCGTTGGCGATGTTGGTGACGGCGATGCGCAGGTAGCCCTCGGCGACCTGTTCCGGGGTGCGGTCGTCGCCGGTGCTCTCGCGGATCTCGCGAGCAAGGGCGGTGAAGCGGTCGCGGACGAGCGCGTCGTCCAGGGGTTGGTCGCCGTCGGGGCCGAACACCTTGGGGAAGTGGGCGGGCTGGATACGGCCGAGCATCACGTTGGCGTCGGTGACGGCGAGCGGGCCGCCGCCCCGGTAGCAGGCGGGGCCCGGGTCCGCGCCCGCCGAGTCCGGCCCTACGCGGTAGCGGGAGCCGTCGAAGTGCAGCACGGAGCCGCCGCCGGCGGCCACCGTGTGGATGTCCAGCATCGGGGCGCGCAGCCGGATTCCGGCGATCTGGGTGCTGAAGACGCGCTCGTACTCCCCGGCGAAGTGGGAGACGTCGGTGGAGGTGCCGCCCATATCGAAGCCGATGACCCGGTCGAAGCCGGCGAGCCGGGACATGCGGGCCATGCCTACGATGCCGCCGGCCGGGCCGGACAGGATCGCGTCCTTGCCGCGGAACTGGCCTGCTTCGGCGAGGCCGCCGTTGGACTGCATGAACAGCAGGCGAACGCCAGTGAGGGCGTCGGCGACCTGGGCGACGTAGCGGCGCAGCACGGGCGAGAGGTAGGCGTCGACCACGGCCGTGTCCCCGCGCGGGACGAGCTTCATCAGGGGGCTGACCTCGCTGGAGAGCGAGACCTGCGGGAAGCCGATCCGCGCGGCGACCTCACCCACGGCCTGTTCGTGGGCAGGGTGCAGGTGGCTGTGCAGGCATACGACGGCGACGGCCCGGATTCCGTCGTCGTAGGCCTCCTGGAGTTCCCTGGCGAGGGTGTCCAGGTCGGGGGCGCGCAGCGGGGTGCCGTCGGCGGCGATGCGTTCGTCGACCTCGACGACCCGCTCGTGGAGCAGTTCCGGCAGTTCGATCCGTCGGGCGAAGATGTGCGGCCGGTTCTGGTAGGCGATGCGCAGGGCGTCGCGGAAGCCCTTGGTGACGACGAGGACGGTTCGCTCGCCCTTGCGTTCGAGGAGGGCGTTGGTGGCGACAGTGGTGCCCATGCGGACGGCCTCGACGGTCTCCGAGCGGCCGGCTCCGGTGGTTTCGCTCGGGCCCGCTTCGGTGGCCTGCTGCGGGGCGCCCTCGGCGGTCTTCCGCGCGCTCGCGTCGGTGGTCGGCTGCGTGCCGCGCTCAGCCGCCTCCTGCGTGCCGCGCTCAGCCGCCTCCTGCGAGCTCGCTTCAGCGGTTTCGCGGACGCCCGAGGTGGTCGGTCGATCCGCTCGGCCGAGCAGTTCGCGGACGCCGGCGACGGCGGCATCGGGGTAGCGCGCCGGGTTGTCCGACAGCAGCTTGTGCGTGAGCAGGCGGCCGTCCGGGCGCCGGGCGACGATGTCCGTGAACGTGCCGCCCCGGTCGACCCAGAACTGCCAGCCCGTCACGTCTCCACCTCGCTTCCGCACTGCTCACAGCGCCCGGAGACCGTTGATCACGTCGCGCAGAATACTCTCGTCCGGCAGCTCGGCCGGGGGGACGGGGCGGGTCACATGGACGAGCTCCCTGTCGACGAGATCGCCGACCAGGACCCGGACCACGCCGATGGGCAGGTCGAGCTCGGCGGCGAGTTCCGCGACCGACTGCGGAGCCTTGCGGCACAGGTCGACGATGTCCGAGTGCTCCGGGGACAGCGTCGGGTCGGCCTCCGGATCGCCGGCACGGGGTTCGGTGACGACGACCGCGATCAGGTCGAGGCGGTGCTGGGCCGCGTGTCTGGTCCGGCCGCGCGTCATGGCGTACGGACGGACGACCGGTCCCGCCTCGTCGTCGAACCAGTGGCTTGTTGCCTGACCGTCTGCGCTCATGTCATCCCACTACCCGCCTGCGGGCAGATCGGTGCGCGGAGCGGTGCCCAGATGCACGCCGACCCGCTTGACGAGCAGGGTCATCTCGTAGGCGACCTGGCCGACGTCGGAGTCGGCGTCCGACAGGACGGCGAGACAGCTGCCGTCCCCGGCGGCGGTGACGAACAGGAAGGCGTCGTCGAGTTCCACGACGGTCTGCCGGACGCTGCCCGCCTCGAAGTGGCGGCCCACGCCCTTGGCCAGGCTGTGGAAGCCGGACGCGACGGCGGCCAGGTGCTCGCTGTCCTCGCGGGTCAGGTCCTTGGACACCCCGGTCGGCAGGCCGTCGCCGGACAGGACGACTGCCTTGCGGATGCTCGCGACGCGGTCCACCAGGTCGTCGAGAAGCCAGTTGAGTTCACCGGACTTGCTGGTCGGCGCGTGGTCGGTCGCCTTCGGTGCGGTCATCGACCGTCCCCCTTAGTCGTTCCTCGTGCTGCTGTGCCGCTGTGGGCGTCGTTGCCCGCGGCGTTCTCCTCACGGCCGCGCTTCCAGCCGCGCTGGAGCGAGGCCATACGGCTGCGTACTTCGTCGGCGTCCCGGTCGGCGGGGTCGGCCCGGTCCTCGGTGCGGCGCTCCGGGTCCTGCCTGAGCTGCGGAGCAAGATTGGCCTGGCGGACCCGCCGGGGCAGTGCCGTGGTGCCGGCCGCGGTGTCGTCGCCGGTGCCGCTGCCGGCGGCGCTCGTGGCCCAGGCGTCCTCGGTGGGGCGGCTGGGTCCGGTGCCGCGGCGGGTGCTGCCTGTGCCTCGGCGGCGCGTGGGCAGCGGGGCGAGGGCGTCCGAGGGCGGGCGGCCGGGGTCGGCGGGACGATCCGCACCCGCTGCCGTGCCCCGGGGGCCGGAGGCGTCGGACGACTCCCTGCTCTGCAGCGTGCCAGGGGGTTGCGAGCCCGCTATCGGGCCACGGGGGCCGCTGGTGCGCTCGGCGGCCGGGAGGGGGCCGCGAAGGCTCTTGGGGCGGTCGCCGCCCCGCTCCGGGAGGTCGGTGCCGCTGCGGCGGCGTGTGTCCGGCGCCGGGCCGTCCACAGCGGGGAGGCGCTCCCCGTCCGGCTCGGAGCGGCGGGAGCGCTGCTCGATCACCGGGCGGCCGTGGGAACTGACCAGCTTCGGCGTGCGTCGGCGGGGCAGCGGCACCGGTGCGTCGGCGTCCTCCTCGGGTTCCGCGCGGCCGGGGCCGTCGTGGGGGCCCGGGTAGGGCGTGAGGGAGCCGCCGTGAGTGTCGGCGTCCGTGCGCGTGAGCGATCGGCGCGGGCGGAAGAGTCCGCCCCGTCCGGTGTCCTCCTCGCCGAGGGCGCCGGGGTACTCGTCGATGGTGTCGAGGTCAACGGGTGCCTCGAGTTCGACCGGCCCGTCGAGGAGGGAGCCGGGCAGGCCGGGGACCTGCACGGGCACTTGGGAGAGCGCGGCCCGGCGGCCGGCCACGGGGTCGGGTTCCTTGGCCGCGCGGGGGCGGTCGAGGCGGAAGCCGATGCCGTTGGTGTCCGGCACGTCGTCGGTGAGCAGGGCGTCGGGGATGAAGACGACAGCCGTGGTGCCGCCGTACGGCGACGGCTGCAATGAGACGCGCACGTTCTGGCGCTGGGCGAGGCGACTGACGACGAACAGGCCGAGCCGGTCGGTGTCCGACAGTTCGAACTCGGGGGTCTCGGCGAGCCGCAGGTTGGCGTCCAGCAGAGCCTCGGCCGCCATGCCCAGACCACGGTCGTGGATCTCCAGGGTGAAGCCGTTGGCGACTCGCTCGCCGAGCACCTGCACGGCGGTGTGGGGCGGCGAGAACACCGTGGCGTTCTCCAGGAGCTCCGCCACCAGGTGGGTGAGGTCGGCGACCGCGGGGCCGGTGACGGCGACGCGGGGCAGGCGGCGCACCTCGATGCGTTCGTAGTCCTCGACCTCGGCGACGGCGGCGCGGACGACGTCCATCAGCTGGATGGGCTTGCGCCACTGCCGGGAGGGGGCGGCGCCGGAGAGGATCACCAGGCCCTCGGCGTGGCGGCGCATGCGGGTGGTGAGGTGGTCGAGGCGGAAGAGGTCGGCGAGTTCCTCGGTGTCCTCGGTCCTGCGTTCCATGGCGTCGAGGAGGGTGAGCTGCTTGTGCAGCAGGACCTGGCTGCGGCGGGCGAGGTTGACGAAGACCTCGGAGACGCCGGCCCGCAGTTCCGCCTGCTTGACGGCCGCTTCGACGGCGGCGCGATGCAGGGTGTTGAGGGCCTGGCCGACCTCGCCGATCTCGTTGCGGTCGTACTCCAGGCGGGGGACCTCGGTCTCGACGTCGACCTGTTCTCCGGCCGACAGACGGCGCATCACGCTGGGCAGGCGGACGCCGGACGCCTCGTGGGCCTCCATGCGCAGTTGCCGCAGGTCGCGGATGAGGGCGCGGCCGATGCGCACCGACACCACGAGAGAGATCAGCAGGGCGACCAGGCCGAGGACGCCGGCGACGACCGCCTTGACGATGACGCCGGTGGCGATGGGGCTGATGCGGTCCTGATAGCGGTTGCCGGCCTGGTCGTTGAGGGAGGCGAGCTCGTCGAGCACGTTGCCGGCGGCGGTGTCCCAGCCTGCCGTGGTGACGCCGCGAGGCTGCCCGTCCCGTGCCCGGACCGCGGCGTACTCGGCCACACGCAGGGGGGCGGTGGCGGCGTTCTTCCAGAAGCGGGTGTAGCGGTCCCGCTCCGAGGAGGGCAGGAGGGGAAGGTTGAGGTCGTAGAGCAGGGTGCGCTGGGCGACGAGGTCGGAGATGTTCCTGGCCTCGCCGCGGGTGACCTCACCGACGATCAGGGCGGAGCCGAGGAGGGCGTCCTCACGGGAGAGGAGTTCGCGGGCGCGGCTGAGGTTGACCAGGGCGCGGTACTGCTTGTCCATCTCCGCGTTGTCGAGGGCCTGGAGGTCGGCGAGCAGCTCGTAGCAGGGGTCGACCAGGTGGTTGTAGAGGTCGAGGGCGTGGGCGCGGTCGACGGTGCCGTCCTCGACGCTCTGGCGCAGCGGCTGGATGCCGTCGAAGGCGTCCAGGACGGTGGTGAGGCGCTCGTCGGTGCCCGGGCCGACGGCGTCGAGCAGATCGGGGTCCTGAGCGTTCTTCCTGATCTCGGCGACGGCACGGTCGGTGGCGAGTCGGCTGCGGCGCAGCGCGGCGAGCGCGTCGGCGGCCCGGGGGTCGGCGAGGTAGGCGAGGCTCTGCCGGCGCTCTTCCTGCAGGACGCGCACGGTGTCCTCGGCCGGGTAACCGATCTCCTCGACGACGGACGACCCGCTAAACAGCCGGGCTGCCTCGCGTCCGGTGAGAACGGTGGCGAACGCCCAGATCGCGGTCAGGGACACCAACGGCACGAGAAGCAGCGCCACGATCTTCCGGCGGATGGATTTCCCGCGAAAGCGCATGGCCTCCCCCAGCTCGGCCCCCACCGGAAGGGGGCACACATGTGCGTCAACAAACGGCGCGAGCCTACTACCGACGCAGAGCTAACTCGAAGAGCCATCCGGAAGCCGAACTTCCGCACTGCCAGGGCGAGATGGCCCGTTGTCCGCCCATTGCGGGAGATTGCAACCCCGAAAGCCCGGGTGCCCAGGGGGGCCGACGTGGCTGGTACGAGAAGCCAATTGGCCGGAAATTTTCGGCGCTTGGGAATCTTCGAGGGGTGTTGTTCGTCTTTCCCTACGGGAGATGGGGGCGGAATCGGCCACAGGAGCCGCATCCCGCACCTGGGCGGCGTAAATAGACGCAAGCCGGGCAGTCAATGGGGAGTCGGTCTTCGGGCCGGGACGCGGAGTCTGCTGGCGGTGGGGAGTGACACGGTGATGGGCACGGCGGAGCGGAGCGAAGCACCCGCGAGGGGCGCGGCGGCGCGGGTGGCGGTTCAGGGCGGCGTCGCGGCACCGGATCCGGAGATTCCCCCAAACCCCCGCCAGGTCCCGCGTGGGACCGGGGACACCCCGGCCGTGGCCGGTGGAGCTTCGACCAGTGGTGGCCGAGCACGGACCACCGACTCGGAGGGGACCGCGCAGCAACAGCCCTACTACCGGCCCTTGTGGGTTGAGGAGCCCGCCAAGCGGCGCCGACTGCCCGACCCGGTGCGCACGGCGGCGGTGCGGGCGGTGCTGATCGCCGCCGTGACACTGATACAGGCGATGGTCGCGTTCCTGTGCACGCTGGCCGGGTCCTGGCTGGCCTTCCCCATGGTGCTCACCAGCGTGGCCAGTACGGTGGCGGCCACGTGGGGCGTGCTCGACGTGTGGGTGACCCGCCAGGTGTGGAACCAGCGCCATGGCGTGGTGTCCACCCCCAGCAGCACCGCCCGTGCGCTGCGCCGGGAGCGGCGCAGGGCCCGTAGGCAGGCCCGGGCCACCGTGCGCGCCCAGGAGCGGATACGCCGGCCCGGCGGGGCGGGGTGGCTGTCCCACTCCTGAGCGGCGGTCAGCCGGAAGGGGGCCCCTGCCTCGCTCACCTCCACTCCGCCCTCACAAACACGTGGGTAACATGGCGTCTCACATAGCGCACAGGTGCACGCTGTACGCAACAGCGCCGAGAGTTGAGCAGCCCATGGCCCGCACGCAGAAGCGGACAGACGTCCCCGAGAAGCCCGGCGAGAGCCCGGCACGGCAGAGCGGCGGCAGGGGTGCGGGGAGCGCCGTGCAGTCCGTGGACCGGGCGGTGAGTGTCCTGGAGATCCTCGCCCGGCGCGGTGAGGCCGGCGTGACGGAGATCGCCGGCGAGCTGGACGTGCACAAGTCGACGGCGTTCCGGCTGCTCGGCGTCCTGGAGAACCGTGGCCTGGTGTCGCAGGCCAAGGACCGCGGCAAGTACTACCTGGGGGCCGGCGTACTGCGGCTCGCGGGCGCGGCGGCCGTGCGCCTGGACATCTCCCAGGAGGGCGTGCCGGTGTGCCGGGAACTGGCCGACGAACTCGGCGAGACGGTCAACATCGCGGTCCTGGACGACGACGCGGCCGTCAACATCATGCAGGCGCGCGGCACGGCCTCCGTCACAGCCCAGAACTGGCTCGGCAGGCGCACCCCGCTGCACGCGACGTCCAGCGGAAAGGTGCTGCTCGCCCACATGTCGCCGACCCTGCGCGAGGGCCTGCTGGCGAGGCCGCTGCCGCGGTTCACCGAGCGGACGGTCACCGGCGCCTCGATGTTGCGCGGCGAGCTGGAGGCGGTGATCGAACAGGGCTACGGGGTGACCGTCGAGGAGCTGGAGGTGGGTCTGGCCGCCGTCTCCGCGCCCGTGCGGGCCCATGACGGCGAGGTCATCGCGGCCATCAGCGTGTCGGGGCCGGTGTACCGCCTCAACGCGGACCGCCTCCCTGAGCTGGCGAAGCGGGCCGTGGCGGCGGGGGCTGAGCTGTCCCGCCGTATGGGCTACGGCTTCTGACCCGAAGCGCGCCACCAACGCACCCTCGGCGGGTCGGGGCGGAGCGACCGCTTTCGCCGAGGGTTGCCGCGTGCCTCTTGACGGCCCAGGCAGCGTTCTGTGTGCGTTCCCTGTCCCACAACCCATAGTGCGTTGCGCAACAAGAGGGAGCGTGCTGCACCACAGAAGCGCGCCGAGCAGGATCAAAGCCGACCGAGGAAACCCGGACAGAACATCAGGACGGTCGTCTGAACATCCGTGTCGCCGTGATCTCGCTGTGCACCACTTCGCCTGCCTGCGGCTGCTGCGGCAGTCCCGGGCGGAGGTGTTCCTCGACGCTGATGTACTTCAGGCCCGCCCGCAGGTCCGCGTCATTGCGCAGCCGGATGACCAGCGGGAACTCGGCGAGCGCGGTCGTGTCGAACAGGCCCGTGGTGTACAGGAGCTGGACACCGAGCGCGTCCGACACCGCCCGCTGGAGCTCCAGCAGATAGGTCGCGTTGGCGCGGCCGATGGGGTTGTCGAGGAACAGCGTGCCTGCGTGGCGGTGCTTGTCGCGGCCGCGGTCGTTCGACCGGAGGGCGGCCATGGTGCAGTACAGGGCGATGGCGGCGGTGAGGAGCTGCCCGCCGGAGAAGACGTCGCCCATCTGGCCGACGGGCACCCGCTCGGCGCGCAGCACGGCGTCGGGCTTGAGGATCTCGACGGCGACGCCCTTGGGCTGGAGTGCGGCGGCGACTCCGCGCAGCAGCAGGGACATGCCGTCACGGCGCAGGTCGGAGTTCTTCTTCACGGCCGCGCGAGTGGCCTCGTCGATGACCTCGCCCAGGCGTTCGGTGAGGGTCGCCTGGTCGGGTTCCTCGAAACGGATGCGCAGGAACTCCTGCCCGGACCACTCGCCGAGTCCCTCCGGCAGCCGGGACAGCCGCTGGGCGGAGCGCAGGGTGGCGAGGGCCGACTCGACGAGTCCGCGCAGCCGGTCCACGATCGAGTCGCGGTTGCGTTCGAGCTGGGCCAGCTCGTCGGTGAGGACGCGCAGCCGGGGGGCGAAGGCGTCGGCCCACTTCGCGGCGTGCTCGGGCAGCGCGGAGGCTGGCAGCTCGCGGATCTGCTGCCGGGCGGGGGTGCGGACCTGCTCGTAGCGGGTGGAGTTGGCGTGTCGTACGAGCACGTCGCTCGCCTCGCGCACGGCGGCCTCGGCGGCCGACAGGTCGGTGGCGCAGCCGCGCAGCGACCGACGGGTTTCGGCAGCGGACTGCCGCGCCTCCTCCAGGCTGCCGGGGTAGGGCTCGACGTCCTCCTGCTCCTCCTCCGTGGTGTGCTCACGCAGCAGGTCGCGCAGCAGCGCGGCGATCTCGTCGAAGCCGCCGGCCGCGTCCTCGGCGGCGCGGTGCGCGTCGAGCAGTTCGGCGTGGGCCTCGCGGGCCTGGTCCAGCGCCTCGGTGCGGGAGGCGAGTTCCGCGGTGGCGGTGCGCAGCAGGGCCTGGGCGTGGTCGGCGTCGCGCGGCTGCATCTCCTCGGACAGCTCGGTGTGCGCCTCGCCCTCCTCGGGCGCGTGCCGCTCGGCCTCGCCGCGCAGCCGGCCGAGCTGCTCGCTGGCGGTGGACACCCGGGTCTCCAGGAGCTGCACCAGCTCCTCCGCGCGGGCGGCGGCCGCCTGCCGGGAGGGTCCGTCGGAGCCGTCGGGTGACTGCAGCAGCTGCTCGGCGCGAGTACGGACCTTGTTGCTCAGCCGGTCCAGCTCGGCGCGCGCCGCGCTCTCGTCGCTCTCCGCGCGGGCCTGCTCGGCGCGCAGATCGGCGCCGACGCCGACCTTCTCGTAGACCTGCGATGCGGCCCGGTAGGCCTCGCGCAGCGCGGGCAGGGACGCCTTGGAGGCTCCCGCACCGGTGTCCGCGTCGGTCTCCGGCACGTCGTCGGGGGCGCCCGCGATCTCGGAGCGCTCGGCGCGCAGCGCACGTGCGGTGCGGCGGGCGTCGTCGGCGGCACGCTGGGCGGCGCGGCGGTCCTCGTCGGCGGCCCGGGCGCGCTCCAGGCATGCCTGGGCGCGGGCCTCGGACTCGGTGGCCTCGTCTGCCAGTTCGCGCAGGCGCGCCTGCCAGCCGGCGCGTTCACGCAGCCGGAAGGCGAGCCCGGCGAGGGCGTCGGCTGCGCGGCGCGCCCTCTGGGCGGCTTCCTGCCGTTCGTCGCGGATCTGGGCGGCCTCGGCGGCGGACTCCTCCGCCTCGGCGCGGGCGATGCGTGCCTCGGCCAGCTCGGCCTCGGTCTCCTCGGCGAACGTACGCGCCTCCCGCGCGGCCTCGGCCAGCTCCTGGAGCCGTCCGGCCGGGCAGCCGGTGCGCCAGGAGGCCAGCCGCGCGGCCAGCTCCCGGTCCTTGCCGAGCCGGGCGGCGAGCGCGCGGATCTCCTCGTCACGCTCGGTGGCCCGGGCGCGCAACGCCTGCCGCTCCTCGTCGGCGGCGTGCTCGTCGTGCATGGCCGGGTTCGGCGGTACGAGGAACACGTCCCCGTCGTCCGCCGCCGGAGCCGGAGTGGGTGCGAGCAGGGCGGCCGCCGTGCCGACCGCGACGGCCGAGCGGGGCAGCAGGGCGGCGTCGCTGAGCGCCTCACGCGCGCGTGCGTGGGACGCCGGGTCGGTGATGATCACACCGTCGACGAGCTCGGGCCGGGCGGCGAGCACACGGGCGTGGTCGGCCGGGTCGACGGCCTGGGCGAGGTAGCGCCAGCCGGGCAGGGCGGGGATGCCGTGCTCGCCGAGGAACTCGACGGTGGCCAGCACGTCGGGGCCGGGCGGCAGCAGGCCGCCGTCGCCGAGCGCGCCGAGGATGCGGGAGTCGTCGGCGGCGGCGGTGCGCAGCTCGAACAGCTGGCGTTCGGCGGAGGAGACGGCGTCGTCGAGGAGTTCGCGCAGTTCGTCGGCGAATCGGTCCAGCTCCTCGGCGCTCAGGGCGGCCTCGCCCGACGAGCCGTCCTCCCGGCGCGGCTGGGGCACACCCGCGTGCACCTGGTGCCCGGCTAGGCCCAGCAGCTCGGCGAGGCGCTCCTCCGCGGCGAGGGCCTGCGCGGTGCGCCGCTCGCCGCCGTAGGCGCGCTCCGCGGCGACGGCGGCGTCGGCCGCGCGGGCGGCGGTCAGCTCGGCGCGGGACTCGGCGGAGGCGGTCTCGCGGGCCTGCTCGGCGGCCCGGCGGGAGGCTTCGCGGGCGGTGTCCCAGGCGGCGACGGCGGTCTTCTCGGCGTCGCTGGCGGCGAGCGCGGCACGGGCCGGGTCGGCGTCCGGCGCGCTGTCGTCGAGCCAGCCCGCGCGGACGGCCTCGGCGGTCTCCTGCTCGACCTCGGTGAGGCGCTGGCGCAGATGCCCGATCTCGCTGCGGGCGCGTTGCGCCTCGGTGGCGGCGGCGGTGGCGTCCCGGTGGGCGGCGTCGCCCGCCTCCTGCAGTGCGGCTGAGCGCTCCTCCTCCTCGTTGGCGAGGGTCTCGGCGCTCTCCGCGGCCGCGTGCAGGGCCCGTACGAGATCCACGGCGGCCCTGGTGCGGGCGGCGAGGGCGGGGGCGGCGTCCCGCTCGGCCTCCTGGATGGCGGCGGCCACGCGCGCGACCCGGTCGGCTGCCGCGCGGTGGCGCAGGACGGCCTCGGCGGCCTGCCAGGCGGCGTGCAGGGTGCGCGCGTCTGCCAGCTCGCGCTTCTGCGCGGCGGCGGACTTCTCGGCGGCGGCGAGTGCCAGGGAGGCGTGCCGGTAGGCGAGTTCGGACGCGACGAGTGCGGCGCGCCCGCGCGCGGACTCGGAGTGGGTGACGGCGTAGGCGGCGGCCGTGACCCGCTGGGCGAGGTCGGCGGCCCTGCGCCGCTCCTGCACGCCCCGCGCGGACAGCCGCCGGGCGAGGGTGCGGGTACGTCGCTCGGCGCCCGCGTGCACGTCACGCGCCCGTGCCCGGGTCTCGGCGGCCTCGACGATCCGGCCGAGGAGGTCCACCGACCCGGCGGTGAAGTCGCGTTCGGCGATCAGCTCGGCTCGCCGGCCGAGCTTGCTGCCGAAGCCGCTGACCAGGTCGGCGAGTCCGTCGGTGTCGCGGGTGTCGGTGACCGCGCGCAGCAGCAGGTCGGTGAAGTCGGAGTCCTTCTTCACCGCGAACAGGCCGGCGGCCTCGCCCTCGTCGGCGTTCATCTCCCGCTGGTAGCGGAAGAGTTCGGGGTCGAGGCCGAGGTCGCCGAGGTGCTCGATCCACCGGTCGTGGATCTCCTCCCAGTGCACCTCCAGGTGCGGATACGTCTTCCCGGCCTCGGCGATGGCGTCGCGGAAGCCCTTCATGGTGCGGCGGCGGCCCTGCGCGCCGGAGGCGCCCTCCACGGGCGGGCGCACGGCGGTGGACTCGGCGACGGGCAGATTGTCCAGGGTGAGGCCGGGGCCGGGCCGGAAGGAGTACCAGGCCTCGGCGAACTTGCGCGGGTCGTTGGAGACCTGGCGGCCGCGCCACTCGCTGACCTTGCCGACGACCACGCACTCGCCGGTCAGCACGTGCTGCCACTCCAGGGCCACATGACCGCAGTCGTCGGCGAGCAGGAACTTGCGCAGCACGCCGGAGCTCGCGCCGCCGAGGGTGTTGCGGTGGCCCGGCAGCATCACCGAGAAGATCAGCTTGAGCAGGACGGACTTGCCGCCGCCGTTCTCCAGGAAGAGCACACCGGCCGGCGCGGGGCGGCGCGGCGGGCCGACGGGCTCCTCCTCGAAGAACTCCGCCTGGGTGGGCGCGGGGTCGGGCACGATGTCACCCACGCCCCGCAGGTCAAGCACGGTGTCGGCGTAGCGCGCACCGGCGGGTCCGATGGAGTAGAGGCGGACCCGGGACAGCTCGTACATGGCGGACTCTCGTCAGTCTTCTTGCAGGTGAGGGGGGTTCAGGAGTGGAAGGGCAGACCGGCGTCGGCCACCAGGTCCAGGTCGTCCCCGTCCTGTGGGGGCAGCAGCGTGGGGGTGCCGTCGGTGACCGGGACGACGCCCAGTTCCAGCAGCTCGGCCATGGCGGCGCTGCCGGCCATGTCGCGGACCTGGAGCTGGTAGCGGGCGGTGGTGCGGTAGGTGCCGCCGTGGTCGTCGCCGGTGCGCTGCAGGAAGCCGGAGTCGGTGAGGAAGGCGACGGCCTTCCCGACGATGCCGGTGGTGGAGCCGGCCAGACGGCGGGCGTCCTTGGTGGCTCCGGTGGCGCTGCGTCTGGCCCAGACCCGCCAGGCGGCCTCCAGTCCGGGCGCGTCGGTCGCCGGGTCGGTGTTCTCCCCCTGCTCCTCGGCCCGCTCCTCCAGCCGGCGGCAGGCCTGGCGGACGAACGCGTCGACGCCGTTGACGCTGACCCGGCCGATGTACCCGTCGTCGGCGAGGTCCTCGGGCCGCGGGAACGCCATGGCGGCGACCGCGAGATGAGCGAGTCCGTGCAGGAAGCGGTCGGAGCCGTCGGCCGAGGTGCGACGCGCGTAGTCGCCCATGCGCACGGCGAACACCGAGTCCTCGGCGGCGGTGACGGCCATCCCCGCGCGCGCGGACACCTCCAGTACCACCAGCCCGAGGCCGGCGGCCACGGCGTCGGCGAGCCGCGCGAACGCCGGGTCCTCCCGGTAGCGGCGCAGCAGTTCGGCGTACTCCTGGTCCCGCGCGGGCTGCAGCTTGGGCTGCAGGCCGAAGGCGACCAGCCGCGCCGCGTCGGCGGCGTCGGCGGGAGTGACGGCACTGCTCACCGGCGCGGCGCCGGTCTCCGGCTCACTCCACTCGACGTGCTCGGTCACGGCTTGGGCTCCTCGCTCAGCTGTCGCGCGTACCGCGGGTGGCGCGGGTGTCGCGTGTCTCGGTCACTCATGCTGCTTCCGTCCGGTCCGCCGCCATCCCCGCGGCGTCCAGCAGGGCGGTGCCCACGATCAGGTCCGCGCCGCCGAACTCGGGATCGTCCAGCTCCGTCCCGTCGTCCACGGCGAACAGCAGCTTCTCCTCGCCCTGCCGGTAGGCCGTACCGACCGCGGGGCTCGCCGCGTGGACGGCGAGCAGTGCGACCAGATAGGGCAGGTCGGGATCGCGGTCGCGGGCCTCGGCCAGCAGGCCCGAGAGTCTGCGGGGCGCGTCGGCGGGCAGGTCGAGCAGTTCTCTCGCCTGGGCGAGCTGCTCCTCGCTGAAGCGGCTGTCGTCGGGCGTGGCGATGAGGTCCGGCTCGGGCATCTCGGCGCCCAGGTGCTCGCGCTCCATCGGCGGGGTCAGCAGTATGTCGACCAGGTCGCCGACCCGCACCGACACCGGGGTGCGCAGCCCGGTGCCCTGCGCGAAGAACGCGTCGGTGACCCGGACGGCCTGCTCCAGGGGCAGCGGCAGAACGGGCGCGAAGAGGTGGCCGTACAGGTCCGTCCCCGAGGAGGCCGTCGGCGTGGCGAAGGCCTGCCGGTCCTGTTCCGCGCGGAACAGCGGCCCGGCCTCCAGCAGGCGCGACTGCAGCTGGGTGTGGCGCCGGATGCAGTCCTTGACGATGTCGACGAGCTCGGCGGCGCGCCGCTTGTGCTCGGGGTCCTCGGACTCGTCGCGGGCCTTGCGGATGTTGGTCAGGATGGCGTTCTCGTGGCGGTAGCGGTCGGCCACGTGGTCGAGCGCCTCGGCGATCATGTCGGGCACCGCGTTCAGCCAGTCCACCGCGCGGACGTTGCGCCGGGTCGCCTCCAGGGCCCTGCGCAGGGTCTCGGAGTACTGCACGGTCCGGTAGCGGGCCTGCTCGGCGGCGAGCTGGGCGTCTGCGAGGCGGCCGCGGCTGATCAGGACCTCCAGCTTGACCTCGGCGGCGATCTGCGCGCTGGTGACGTCCGTGTCGAGGGCACCGACGAGGACGTTGACCGCCTCGTCGGTCGTCCGCAGATAGACGCTGCCGCCGGGGCCGGGGACCTCCTCGATCAGCTTGAAGTCGTAGTCGCGGCGGACATAGGTGCCGTCCGCGGCGAAGGTGCCGTACACCGCGCGGAAGCCGCGGTCGACGCTGCCGACGTTGATCAGGTTCTCCAGCACCCAGCGGGCCACGCGCTCGTGCTCGGCGGTGGGGCGCTGCGGGGCCTGGGCGGCGATGCGCGGCACGAGCCGGGCGACGACCTGTTCGTGGTCGGCGCCGGTGTCGAAGTCCATGTTGAGCGTGACGAGGTCGATGGCGGAGAGCGCCACCTCGGCCATGCCGTACACCGAGTACTCGCCGGCGAGGTTGGCCTTGCGGGCGTCGAGGTCGTGCAGCGGGGCGGTGCAGGCGAGCGCGCGCAGGCGCCGCGCCAGCCCTTCGTCGGCGGCCGGGCCCGGTGCGGGTCGCGGCCCCGCGCTGAGCTGGGGCGGAACGCTGTCCGTCGTTGCTGGCGAAGTCACGGTGCACAGACTAGGTGCTGGGTCTGACATCAGCCCAAATCGGGAGAGCCCCGAGGCCGCGGGACTCCGTGGGCCGGTCACCGGAGAGCCGCGAGGCGTCGCGACTCCGCGGGCCGGTCACCGGAGGGCGCGAGGCGTCGCGACTCCGCGGGCCGGTCACGCGGCGGATCCACGGATCGATACGGCCCCGCGCCCCTAGAGACCGTCCACCCGCCGTCGGTACGCGTCCACGACCCGCTCCTGCGAGTCCGCCAGGTAGACGGCCAGCACTCGCTCCGCCCCGTCCCGGTCGCCCGACTCCAGGGCTCGGAGGATCTCCTCGTTTCGCGCGAGATAGGGCTCGTGCAGCTGCCGCGGGTGGTCCACCACATGGAACGCGAGCCGCAGCTCGGCGAACACACTGCGCATCAGCTCGTCCGTACGCTCGCTGCCGGCGAGCGCGACCAGTTCCCGGTGGAAGTGGATGTTGGCGGTGCCCAGCGCTTTCCAGTCGTCCTCGCGGACGGCGCGCCACCCTTCGGCGACGGCCGCCACGAGCCCGTCGAGCGCGTACGGCGGCTCCCCGAGGCCCCTCACCACCGCGCACTCGACCAACGCGCGTGTGCGGTAGATGTCCTCGACGTCCTCCACGGTGAGCACTCGGACGAAAACGCCTCGATTGAGCTCATGGACGAGCAGACGCTCATGGGTGAGCAGCCGGAACGCCTCGCGGAGCGTGTTGCGGGAGACGCCGAGGGCACCGCCGATGCCGTCCTCGGAGAGACGGGTGCCGGGCGGGAAGAAGCCCTCGGCGACTCGGCTCCTGAGGATGTCCGCGACGCGCTCCGCGGTGCTGGTGCGCCCGAGGAGTGCGCGGTCGTCGGCCAGTCCCGTCAGCTGCTCTGCCATGCCCGGAATTCAACCGCAGCGAAGAGGGCGAAACAACACGGGTATTGAAGGATTGTTCAACGATCCTCTACCTTGCTGCTCACTGTACGGCTCCATCCGCTCACCACACGCTCAGCACCGCACCCTCCGTCTCCTCACTGCGAGGTGCTCATGAGCTCGACTCGTTTACCGACCGCCACTCCCGTGGAAACCGCCGCCGACACCGGCCCTCCGGGCTGGCTGCGCGCCCTCGGCCCGCGTGGCCGGCGTGCCTTCGCCGGCGCGTTCGGCGGCTACGCCCTCGACTCGTACGACTACTTCACGCTGCCGCTGAGCATGGTCGCGCTGGCCGCGTACTTCGGCCTGGACAGCGGACAGACCGGCCTGTTCACCACCGTCACGCTCGTGGTCTCCGCGGTCGGCGGGGCGCTCGCGGGCGTGCTCGCCGACCGGATCGGGCGGGTCCGGGCGCTGATGATCACGGTGATCACCTACGCCGTGTTCACCGTCGCCTGCGGCTTCGCGCCGACCTACGAGTGGCTGCTGGTCTTCCGGGCTCTGCAGGGTCTGGGTTTCGGCGGCGAGTGGGCGGTCGGCGCGATCCTGGTCGCCGAGTACGCGAGCGCGCGCCATCGCGGACGTACCCTCGGCGCGGTCCAGAGCTCGTGGGCCGTGGGCTGGGCGCTCGCGGCCATCGTGTACACGCTGGTCTTCTCCCTGGTCGGCGACGATCTGGCGTGGCGCGTGATGTTCTGGACCGGCGCGCTGCCCGCGCTGCTGGTGATCTGGATGCGCCGCCGTGTGCAGGACGCGCCGGAGGCGGCCGCCATACGCGCGAAGAGCCCGGCCAGGGGGTCGTTCGCCGAGATCTTCAAGCCGGGCCTGGCGCGGACGACGCTCTTCGCGGTGCTGCTGTCCACGGGCGTCCAGGGCGGCTACTACACCCTCGCCACCTGGGTGCCGACGTACCTCAAGACCGAGCGCGACCTGTCGGTCGTCGGCACCGGCGGCTATCTGACGTTGCTGATCTCGGGCGCCTTCGCCGGCTATCTGACCGGCGGCCACCTCACGGACCGGCTGGGCCGCCGGCGCAACATCTGGCTGTTCGCGGTGCTGTCGGCGCTGTGCAGCCTCGGGTACGCCAACATCCCGAACGGCGCCGACACCCTCCTTCTGCTGCTGGGCTTCCCGCTCGGGTTCTGCATGTCGGCCATCTTCAGCGGGTTCGGGTCGTTCCTGAGCGAGCTGTACCCGACCGCCGTGCGCGGCACGGGCCAGGGCTTCACATACAACACCGGCCGCGCGGTGGGCGCGGTCTTCCCCACCACCGTCGGTTTCCTGGCCGACAGCTGGGGCGTGGGCGGCGCGCTGGCCTTCGGCGCGATCGGCTACGGTCTGGCGGCGCTGGCCCTGTTCGGCCTGCCGGAAACCCGGGGGAGGGAGCTGGCATGACACAGACCGACGACCGCCCGCTGACCCTCGTCGCCGAGCACGCGCACGCGTGGAGCCCGAAAACCGCCCGGGCCCGCTTCCGGGAGGGCCTCACCGGCCCCACCGCGGGCGTCGCGGCCGGCCACACGCAGGTCAACGTGATCGCGGTGCCCGCGGACTGGGCGTACGACATGCTGCTGTTCTGCCAGCGCGATCCGAAGCCCTGCCCGGTGCTCGACGTCACGGACGCCGGGTCCTGGACCACCGTGCTGGCCGAGGGCGCCGATCTGCGCACCGACCTGCCGCGCTACCGGGTGTGGCGGGACGGCGAGCCGGTGGACGAACCGACGGACGTACGCGCGTACTGGCGCGACGACCTGGTGTCGTTCCTGATCGGATGCAGCTTCACCTTCGAGTGGGCGCTGTCCTCGGCCGGGGTGCCGATCCGTCATGTCGAGCAGGGCCGCAACGTCCCCATGTACCGCGTGGCCTGACCGGACGAAAGCCCGAACCCGGAAGCCCGAAGCACGCAACACGAAGCACGCAACACGAAGCACGAAGCACGGGCACCGAGCAAGAAGCTTCAAGCACCGAGCAAGAAGCGCAGGAAGGAATCATGACCACCTCGATCGATCTGAACGCCGACCTCGGCGAGGGCTTCGGCCGCTGGCGGCTCACCGACGACGAACAGCTGCTGTCCGTCGTCACCAGCGCCAACGTGGCCTGCGGCTTCCACGCCGGGGACGCGGCCACCATGCGGCGGGTGTGCGAGCTGGCGGCCGAGCGCGGTGTGACGATCGGCGCCCAGGTCTCCTACCGGGACCTCGCCGGGTTCGGGCGGCGCGCGATGGACGTGCCCTCCGACGAACTCGCCGCGGAGGTGGCGTACCAGATCGGCGCCCTGGAGGTGTTCGCCCGGGCGGCGGGCACGCGCGTGGCGTACGTCAAGCCGCACGGCGCGCTCTACAACCGGGTCGTGCACGACGACGAGCAGGCCGGGGCCGTCGTCGAGGGCGTTCTCCTGGCCGGCCCCACCCTGCCCGTGCTGGGGCTGCCCGGGTCGCGTCTGCTGGAGCGCGCGGAGAAGGCGGGCCTGCCCGCGGTCACCGAGGCGTTCGCCGACCGCGCCTACACCCACCAGGGCACACTGGTGCCGCGCGGCACGGACGGCGCGGTGGTCACCGATCCGCCTGCGGTCGTGGAGCGGTCGGTCGGCCTCGCCAGGGACGGCCGGGTCGTCTCGCACTCCGGCCTGCCCATCGAGGTCCGGGCGCGCTCGCTGTGCCTCCACGGGGACACCCCGGGCGCAGTGGAACTGGCCCGCCGGGTCCGCGCACGGCTGGAGGCCGCGGGCGTGCGGGTGGAGGCGTTCGCATGAGGGTCCTGCCCGTCGGCGACGACGCACTGCTCGTCGAGGTCTCCTCCGGTGAGCAGGCCGAGGCCCTGCACGCCGAGCTGCTGCGGCGCCGCGCGGAGGGCTCCCTGCGCGTCCGGGAGCTGGTGCCCGCCGCCCGTACGGTGCTGCTGGACGGCCTCGCCGACCCGGCCCGGCTCGCCTCGGAGCTCACCGCGACGAAGCTGCCGCCGGTGCCACCACGCGCGCGTGCGGTGATCGAACTCCCCATCCGGTACGACGGTCCCGACCTGGCCGACGTCGCCGCGCACTGGGGCGTCGCCGAGCGGGAGGTGGCGCGGATCCACGCGGGCACCGAGTTCCGCGTCGCCTTCTGCGGGTTCGCGCCCGGCTTCGGCTACCTCACCGGTCTGCCGCCCCGGTACGAGGTGCCGCGCCGGGCGACACCGCGTACGGCCGTGCCCGCGGGGGCGGTGGCCCTGGCCGGGCCCTACACGGGCGTCTATCCGCGCTCCTCCCCCGGCGGCTGGCAGCTGATCGGCACCACCGACGCCGTCCTGTGGGACCACACGCGCGTGCCGGCCGCCCTGTTGTCACCGGGCGCGCGGGTGCGGTTCGTGCCGGTGGGCGACGCAGGCGCACGAGGGGCAGTGAGGGGATGACCGGTCACATGAGCGGTCATATGGGCAGTCGCATGAGCGTTCGTCCGAGCACCTGGTCGTTCGTTCAGGACGGTGACGTATGACCGATCGCGCACTGTCCGTCGTGCGCGCCGGCGCGCTCACCACCGTGCAGGACCAGGGTCGCCCCGGGTACGCGCACCTCGGGGTGCCCCGCTCAGGGGCGCTCGACGGGCCGGCGGCGGAGATGGTCAACCGGCTGGTCGGCAATCCGCCGGACGCGGCCGTACTGGAGACCACCCTCACCGGCTGTGCGCTGCGGCCCCGCTCCGGGGTCACCGTGGCCGTCGGCGGGGCGCCCTGCGCGGTGACCGTGGACGGGCGGCCGGCCGCCTGGGGCGCCCCGGTGCGGGTGCCCGCCGGGGCCCTGCTGGACGTCGGCCCCGCCGTGACGGGCGTGCGGAGCTATGTGGGCGTCTCGGGCGGAGTCGCCGTGGAGCCGGTGCTGGGCAGCCGCTCCACCGACCTGTTGTCCGGGCTCGGCCCGGCGCCGCTGACGGACGGGGCGGTGCTCCCGCTGGGACGGGAACAGCGACTCCACGCGCGCGTGGACGTGGCCCCGCAGCCGGCCCCGCCCGCCGAGCTGGTGCTGCGGGTGACGGCGGGCCCGCGCGACGACTGGTTCACCGCGCGGGCCCTGCGTGACTTCATCACGCGTGTGTACCGGGTCTCCGCCGCGAGCAACCGCATCGGCCTGCGCACCGAGGGTCCGGCCCTGGAGCGGGCCCGTACGGGTGAGCTGCCCAGCGAGGGCATGGTGCTGGGCGCGGTCCAGGTGCCGCCGGACGGCAGGCCCGTCGTGTTCCTCGCCGACCATCCCACCACGGGCGGCTACCCGATGATCGCCGTCGTGCGCGCGGCCGACCTCCCGGCCGCCGCCCAGGCCGCCCCGGGCACGCCGATCCGTTTCATGGCGGTACGCCGCCGCTGACCCACCGCCCCGGGCGCGGGAGCCGCGTGACACCGCCCAGGCCGCCCCGGGCACGCCGATCCGTTTCATGGCGGTACGCCGCCGCTGACCCACCGCCCGGGGCGCGGGAGCCGTGTGACACCGCCCAGGCCGCCCCGGGCACGTCGATCCGTTTCATGGCGGTACGCCGCCGCTGACCCGCCGCCCGGGGCACGGGAGCCGTGTGACACCGCGCGCGCCGCGCCCTGGTGCGAGTCGGCGCGGCGGACGCGGTCTCGCCTCGCGGGTCGGTCGGCCGAACGCGCACTTGCGCGGCCCGGAACCGCTCGAACGGCGCTCCGCGCGGGCCGGCCGCCGGTCATGCGCGCCTCACCCGCACGTCGGCTGCCGTTCACCTCGTAGGCGTGCGGCGTTCCCTGCCGCGGGGTGGGTCACACGGGAGGCGTCTCGCTGCCGAACCGGCTGCGGACGGCCGTCTGCACCTCGTCCTCCTCGGCCGGGTCGGCGGCGAGCCTGCGGAGCCGGTCGACGACGCGGGTGTCGCCGGTCTCGGCGTGGCGGGCGGCGAGCTCGCGGGTGCTCTCCTCGCAGTCCCACAGGCATTCGACCGCGAATCCGGCGGGGAAGGAGGGGTCGGTGGCGGCGAGGGCGCGGGCGGCGCGGCCGCGGAGATGGGAGGAGGCGGTCTCGCGGTAGATGTGGCGCAGGACGGGGGCGGCGCAGCCGATGCCGAGCCGGCCGGCGCCGTCGACGAGGGTCCACAGGGTCGGCGCGTCGGGTCCCTCGCCGCGAACGGCCTCGCGCAGGGCGCCGAGGACCAGTTCCTTGTCCTGGGTTCCGCCCCGGCAGGCGAGCATGCGTCCGGCGGCGGCACCGAGCGGGTCGGGCCTGCGGGCCCAGCGGCGGGCCCGTTCCACGGCGGCGACGCTGCGCATGCGCTCGTAGGCCTCCACGGCGGCCTCCACGACCGGCGTGGGGCCGGTGGTGACGGCCTGCTCGACGAGGTCGAGGGCGTCCGGGTCGTTGCTGTCGGCGAGGTAGCGCAGGGCCGTGGTGCGGGCGCCCTCGCTGCCGCCGCGGGCGGCTTGGAGGATCTCGGGCCGGTCCTCGGGGCCGGCGACGGCCGTCAGGCAACGGGCGGCCGGGACGTGCAGGGGTGTGCCGCGTTCGAGGCCCTGCTGGGCCCAGTCGAACACCGCCTGGACGCTCCAGCCCGGGCGGGGCCCGGAGGAGTTCATCTGGCGCTGCCATCGGTCGAAGCAGCCGGTCTCCTGGGCGGCACGCACGCGCGTGGCGATCCATGCGCGCGGGTCGTCGGCCCACAGCCGCCAGGGCCGCGGCTCGAAGGCGTCGCGGACCACGGCGGCCAGTTCCGCGTCGCCCTCGGCGCCGGCCGGGAAGCGGGCGAGGACGGGGGCGGCGAGGGCGCGCAGCCCGGCGTCGTCGTCGCGCAGGGCGAGCTCGTCCAGCGCCCAGGCCCAGTTGGTGCCCTCGGCGGCGTACCTGCGCAGCAGTTCCAGGGCGTCGCGCCTGCCGTAGGAGGCGAGGTGGCCGAGGACGGCGAGGGCCAGGCCGGTGCGGTTCTCCTCGGTGTCGAGGATGTCCTCGGCGTCGAAGAGGTGGGCCTCGATGGCGTCGAGTTCGCCGCCGAGGTCGAGGTACAGACGGGCGTAGTACAGGGAGCGGTTCTCCACCTGCCAGTCGTGGCGCGGGTCGCGCACCACACAGTGGTTCAGCGCCGCGAGCGCCTCGGCGCGCGGGGCGGTGAGCGCGTGCAGCGTGCCGTCGCCACGGCCGCGCTGGAGCAGGCCGAGCAGCGTACCGCTGGGCGCTATGACCGGATCGAACATGGGAAACAGCCTCACATCAAGCGTTGACGCAACCGGGAAATGTGCTTTACCGGGCCGCGTGACAACACGTCGGGGCGCCCGCCGTCTCATGCTTGCTGTAGACCATCTCTCTCTGCCTCTCGTCGGTGGCCCATGCGGGCCGCATCACGGCCCGCGCGGTGCGGCAACACCTGCCCAGCCATCGCGTCCGTGAATCACGACGTCATGATGACTCGGCGCTCTTCGATGCCGCGACCGAAATTTCCGGCGGCCTTGTACCGCCTCCCCCGTTTTCCGTTTCCTGTCCTGCCAGGGACCCTGTTTTCCCTGGTCAGGGCGTTCGGATCAGTTCGCTCCGAACAGTGTGAGCAGGTCCGTCTTGCCGAACATCCGGGCTGTGTCGACGGCCGACGGAGTGCCGGCCGACGGGTCGGCGCCGGCCTCCAGAAGGGCCCGGATCACGGCTTCCTCACCCTTGAAGACCGCCCCTGCGAGCGGCGTCTGGCCGCGGTCGTTGATCCGGTCCGCCTCGGCCCCGCGGGCGAGCAGAGCCCGTACGGTCTCCGCGTGCCCGTGGTAGGCCGCGAGCATCACGAGCGAGTCGCCGCGGTCGTTGGTGAGGTTGGCCGGAACGCCCGCGTCCACGTATTCGGCGAGCGTGTCGGTCTGCCCCTGCCGGGCCAGATCGAAGATCTTGGTCGCGAGCTCCACGACCTCGGGGTCGGGGGCTTCAGTCATCGGCCGGTCCACCTCTCCTTACAGCCGTTCAGGTGAATCGCCAGAGTACTGGCTGCGGGCGCACATGACCGGAGTCGCCCGAGGCAAAGATCACCGGGAGGACCGTTCGACGCAACTCCCCTGCTCAGCCGGACCCCCAGAGCCTACGCCACCCGGGGGAAATCTCCAGAATTTCCCCCATTTGCACCTTTTATCGTATGGATACATCCTGTGAGCCTGGAAGTACTCATGGTGACTGTCCCCACCAACCAGGAGAACTCAAATGATCCTGTCCATCTCAGGCGTGGTCCTGCTCGGCATCATCGTCTTCCTCTTCTTCAAGAAGGACGGACTCAAGGCATCGCACGCCCTGGTGGCGGCGCTCTTCGGCTTCTACCTCGCGAGCACGGCCATCGCGCCGAGCATCAAGGCCGGCGGCGAGAGCCTGGCGAGCCTTCTCGGCGGCATCAAGTTCTGACGCCGCAGACCCCGTCCGTACGCACCTTCAGGAGACAGCAGTGGCCCGGCGCCCCCTCCCCCGCATCCTGAGCACAGGCAGCGCACAGATCGCCCGGAGCCGGGAGCTGGCCCGCACGGCGGCCGACAGCGCCACCGACGTCCTCCACCCGCTCATCACGATCACCCGCGGGCTGCGCCGGCTGGCCTCGGCCGGGCGGCGCAGGTGGGCCGAGACGCCCAAGGACAGGCGCGGGCCACTGCTGTTCCTGGTGGCGTCGGTGATCCTGGTCGTCGCCCTCGTGCCGTACGGCCCGCTGGTGGCCGTCATCACCCTGATGGCGGCGGCGGCCTGGCAGGGCCGGGACCGCACCCCGTCCGCCCCCGAGGGCCCCGACGAGTCGCAGACGCAGCGCCTGCAGGCGCTGTACGAGGCGCTCGTCCCGTACTTCTCCACCGCCGACGATCCCGCTCCGCTGTACGCCCACGGCGGCGAGTGGGACAAGGCCCTGACCGACTTCGAGTTCGACGACTCGGGCCGGGTCAGCAGTCTGGTGATCCGCTACCCCGCGTACTTCACCGACGGCGAACCGGCCGCCCGCGCGCGGATCGAGCAGCTGCTGACCGCCAAGTCCGGCCGCGGCCGCGAGTACCACTTCGCCTGGGACGAGGAGGGCAACCAGCTCACGGTCAGCGTCCTGGCCCCGCTGCCCACCGACATCGCCGCCCAGCGGTTCGTCAGCTCCCCCGGCGAGACGGTCCTCGGCTTCACCGACCCCGGCGAGGTCCCGCGCACGCTCCCCCTCACCCACGGGGAGGAGCAGCGCGACGTCCCGCCCGTGGTGTGGCGCACCGGTGTGCGTTCCACCGAGCCGCACCTGCTGGCCGTGGGCCAGCCGGGCAGCGGCACCTCCACCCTGCTGCGCTCGATCGCCCTGCAGGCCCTGCAGTACGGCGACGTCCTGATCGTCGAGGGCGGCGGTACCGGCGAGTACGCCTGCCTCACCGGCCGCGACGGCGTCCTCGCCGTCGAATGCGGGGCCGCCGGGGCGGTGACCAGCCTGGAATGGGCCGCGCACGAGACCGAGCGCCGGCTCGTCGCCGTCAACCGCGCCCGCCAGGCCGGACAGGCGCCGCCCGAGGACACCCGGCGCCCGCTGTGGATCCTCCTCGACCGCCCCGGCGCGCTCGGCCTCGTCGGCGGCGACGGGCAGCGCGATCCGCAGTCCCTGCTCCAGCTGCCGCTGCGGCACGGCCGCGCCGCCAACGTCACGATCGTGGTGGCCGAGCAGTTCGACCACCTGGATCTGCTCAGCGACGCCGTACGGCAGCACACGCGCGCGCGTGTCGTCCTCGGACCGGCCACCCGCGCGCAGCTTGAGGCGGTCCTCGGCGCCCCGCCGCACACGACCCCGACCACCCATGTCCCGCCCGGCCGCGGCTACGCCCGCCTGGGCACCGGCCCCGTCCTGCGCCTACAGGTGCCGGCCACGCCTGACCCGTACGACGACGCCACCAGCGACGCCCACCGCCAGGCCGTCCTCGACCTCCTGCCGCCGCGCACGACCCCGGCGGACGCGGAGCCGGCCATCGTGACGCCCCAGCCCGAGGCGGCGCCGCTGGAGAAGCTGCCGGCCGGTAAGCCGCCGCTGGAGAAGATCCCGGTGGAGGTCGCCATGGAGAAGGTGCCCATGGAGAAGCCGCCGTTGGAGGAGGTGCCGATGAACCAGGTGCCGACGGAGGCCATGGCCGCGGAGAGCTGAGCGGACACGAGCACGAGGAGAGGGCCGGGCGGCCGCCAGCCGCCCGGCCCTCTCGCCGTCACGAGACCCTCAGGCCACGAAGGTGCGCGGGGCCTCGCCTCCGGCCGTTCCGCCGCTCTCCACCAGCCGCGCCGCCGCGGCCAGCCGGGCCGCCGCCTCCTCGGCGACCGCCCCGCCGACGGTGAAGGGCAGCCGTACATAGCCCTCGAAGGCCCCGTCGACCCCGAACCGCGGCCCGGAGGGCACCCGCACGCCGACCCGCTCCCCCGCCTCGGCGAGCCGCGACCCCGACAGGCCCCCGGCCCGCACCCACAGGGTCAGACCGCCGCCGGGCACCTCGAACTCCCAGTCGGGCAGCTCCCGCCGTACGGCCGCGACCAGCGCGTCCCGGTTCTCCCGGGCCTGGGCGCGGCGCAGCTCGACGGCCTGCTCCCAGCCACCGGTGGCGAACAGCCAGTTCACCGCGAGCTGTTCCAGCACGGGCGTACCCAGGTCGGCGTAGGCGCGGGCGGCGACGAGGCTGCGGATGACGTCCGGGGCGGCCCGCACCCAGCCGATGCGCATGCCGGCCCAGAAGGCCTTGCTGGCCGAGCCGACAGTGATCACGGTGGACCCCGCCGGGTCGAAGCCGCACACCGGCCGCGGCATGCCACCGCCCGCGAACTCCTCGTCCAGCCACAGCTCGGTCATCGTCTCGTCGGCGACCAGCACGGTCCCCGCCGAACGGGCGGCCTCCACCAGGCGGCGGCGCTGGTCGTCGTCGGCGAGGGCGCCCGTCGGGTTGTGGAAGTCGGCGACGACGTACGCGATGCGCGGCGCGGCCTCCCGCAGCACCTGACGCCAGCGGTCCATGTCCCAGCCGCTGAGCCCCTCCGCCATGGCCACGGGCACCAGCCGGGCGCCGGCCTCCCGCATGAGCTGCAGGATGTTGGCGTAACTGGGCGACTCGACGGCGATGCGCTCACCGCGGCCGCCGAAGAGATGGCAGATGGCGTCGATGGCGCCCATCGCGCCGGTCGTCACCATGATCTGCTCGGGCATGGTGGGGATGCCGCGCGCGGTGTACCGCTCGGCGATCATCGCGCGCAGCGCGGGCAGACCGGCCGGGTAGTCGCCGTGCGTGTGCGCGTACGGCGGCAGCTCCTCCAGCGCGCCCTGCACCGCGCGGGTGAGCCAGGGCTCGGGGGCGGGCAGGGCGGCGCAGCCGAGGTCGATCATCGAGCCGAGCGCCTCGGGCGGCAGCGGCTCCAGGCCCCGCGCGGGCACCGGATTCCCCGCCGGTACGGCCGTCCAGCTGCCGGCGCCGCGCCGGGACTCCAGGAATCCCTCGCCCCGCAGCGCCTCGTAGGCGGCGGCCACGGTCGTCCGGCTGACGGACAGCGCGAGGGCCAGCTCCCGCTCGGCGGGCAGCCGGGCGGCCACGGGGACTCGGCCCTCCAGCACCAGCAGCCGGACGCCGTCGGCGAGCGCGCGGTAGGCGGGCGGGCGGCGGCTGCCGGGACCGGCGGGCCGGTCCTGCTGCGACTTGAGCAGCCGGGCGAGCTGCGCGGCCCCCACCGCAGAGGTCCACTGCGCCATGATTACCAGTCCACCTTCCCCGAATTGGCCATGGATGATGTTTCACCCCAAGCCACAGAGTGACATGCGTCAGGCCACTCACACCATCCCGGGGGTTCCTTTGTCCATCTCCTCCGCGCCGGACCATGTCCTACGGCGCCTCGTCCAGCTGTACGGCGGCCTGGCGCTGTACGGCGCCAGCTCGGCCCTCCTCATCCGCTCCGGGCTCGGGCTCGAGCCCTGGAACGTGCTCCACGAGGGGCTGGCGGAGCGGACCGGGCTGTCGATCGGCGTGGTGCTGACCCTGGTGGGCGCGGCCGTCCTGCTGCTGTGGATCCCGCTGCGCCAGCGGCCGGGCCTCGGCACGATCTCCAACGTGCTGGTGATCGGTGCCGCGATGGACGCCACGCTGGCCGCGGTGCCGGACGCTCACGGCCTCGCGGTGCGGGTGTCGCTCATGGCGGCCGGGATCGTGCTGAACGGCGCGGCGACCGGCCTGTACATCGCGGCGCGCTTCGGTCCCGGTCCGCGGGACGGGCTGATGACGGGCCTGAACCGGCGCACGGGCTGGTCGATCCGGCTGGTGCGCACGATCGTCGAGATCACGGTCGTGGTGACCGGGTTCCTCCTCGGCGGCACCATCGGAATCGGCACGCTGCTGTACGCGGTGTCGATCGGCCCGCTCGCCCAGGTGTTCCTGCGCGTGTTCGCCGTTCCGTCGGCACCGGGTGGCAGCACGGTCGTTGCCACCGGTCAACCCCGTGGAGCGATACTGCGTCGGTGACCACCACGCGGATACGCCACCCGTACCTCGACCACCCCGGCCCGATCCCGTTCGCCCACCGGGGCGGCGCGGCCGGCGGCCTGGAGAACACCGCGCTCCAGTTCAGGCGGGCGGTGGCAACGGGTTACCGGTACATCGAGACGGACGTCCACACCACCCGCGACGGAAAGCTGGTCGCCTTCCACGACTCGACGCTGGACCGGGTGACGGACGGCGCCGGCCGGATCGCCGACCTGCCCTGGGCAGAGGTACGGCACGCGCGCGTGGCGGGCCAGGAGCCGGTACCGCTGTTCGAGGAACTGCTGGAGGAGTTCCCGGAGGTGCGCTGGAACGTCGACGTCAAGGCGGAGTCCGCCCTTCACCCCTTTCTGGAACTGATCGAGCGAACGAACACCTGGGACCGGATCTGTGTCGGTTCGTTCTCCGAGGCCCGGGTGGTGCGCGCCCAGCGACTGGCCGGACCGCGCCTGGCCACGTCCTGCGGCACCCGCGGGGTGCTGAATCTGCGGCTGCGGTCCTGGGGCGTCCCGGCCGCGCTGCGCGCCTCGGCGGTCGCGGCCCAGGTCCCGGAGTCCCAGTCGGGCATCCAGGTGGTCGACGACCGCTTCGTACGCACCGCACACGCGCGCGGGCTCCAGGTGCATGTGTGGACGATCAATGAACCCGATCGAATGCACAGGCTCCTGGACCTCGGTGTCGATGGCATCATGACCGATCACATCGACACGCTGCGCAAGGTCATGGAGGACCGGGGCGTCTGGGTCTGACCCCCGGAACGCGCCCCCGCGCGGCGCCGGACCGGAAGCGAGGGCGCGGGTGGGGACCGAAACCGTGCGCACGGCGGTCGCCGACGAGGCGGCCGACCGACGGCGCGAGCAGCGCGGCTGGTACTTCTACGACTGGGCCTGCTCGGTCTACTCCACGAGCGTCCTCACCGTGTTCCTGGGCCCTTATCTGACGTCCGTCGCCGAGGAGGCCGCCGACGCCGAGGGCTTCGTCCATCCGCTGGGCATACCGGTCCGCGCGGGGTCGTTCTTCGCCTACTCGGTGTCCCTGTCGGTGATCGTCGCGGTGCTGGTGATGCCCCTGGTGGGCGCCGCCGCCGACCGCACCGGCCGCAAGAAGCCGCTGCTGGGCGCCGCCGCCTACGTCGGGGCCGGGGCGACGGCGTGCATGTTCTTCCTGTCCGGCGACCGCTATCTGCTGGGCGGCCTGCTGCTGGTCCTGGCGAACACCGCGCAGTCGGTCGCGATGATGCTCTACAACTCCTACCTGCCGCAGATCGCCCCGCCCGAGCAACGCGACGCGGTCTCCTCGCGCGGCTGGGCCTTCGGTTACGCGGCGGGCGCCCTGGTGCTGGTCGCCAATCTCGTGCTCTACACGGCGCACGACAGCTTCGGCCTGTCCGAGGGCATGGCGGTGCGGATCTGCCTGGCGTCGGCCGGGCTGTGGTGGGGCGGGTTCGCGCTGGTCCCGCTGCGCCGGCTGCGCGACCGGCGCGCCCCCGCGGCGAGCGACCGCGGCCCCGCGCGCGAGGCGACCGCCCCCGGTCTGCGGCAGCTGGCCGCCACCGTCCGCGACATGCGCCGCCATCCGCTGACCCTGGGCTTCCTGCTGGCGTACCTGGTCTACAACGACGGCATCCAGACGGTGATCTCCCAGGCCTCCGTCTACGGCTCCAAGGAGCTGGACCTCGGCCAGTCGACCCTGATCGGCGCGGTCCTGCTGGTGCAGGTGCTGGCGGTGGCGGGCGCACTCGCGCTGGGGCGGCTGGCACGGCACTACGGGGCGAAGCGCACGATCCTCGGTTCGCTGGCCGCCTGGACGGCGGTCCTGGCCGCGGGCTACTTCCTGCCGGCGGGGCAGCCGGTGTGGTTCTTCGTGCTCGCCTCGGGGATCGGGCTGGTCCTCGGCGGCAGCCAGGCCCTGTCGCGCTCCCTGTTCTCCCACCTGGTCCCGCCCGGCAAGGAGGCCGAATACTTCGCCGCGTACGAGGTGAGCGACCGCGGCATGAGCTGGCTCGGGCCGCTGCTGTTCGGGCTGACCTTCCAGCTGACCGGGAGCTACCGGGACGCGATCATCTCCCTGGTGGCCTTCTTCGTCCTGGGCTCTGTGCTGCTCGCCAGGGTCCCGGTGCGCCGGGCGATCGGCGACGCGGGCAATCCCGTTCCGGAGAAGATTTAGCACTCAGGGCGAAAGGGCGGTAGTGTACGCCTTTGGCCTGCCAGGCGTACCGTTACTGCGCGTCAAAGATGCAAAAACGCTGGGTGACATCTCCTAGCAGATGTGACAAACCGGGCGCCGGTGGGTACTGCACTGGTTGACAAGGCTGCGGCTACGACGGCGACGCATGACCCGAAACGGGACACGGGACGGGAATCTTTACCGCCGACCGGACGTTGACCGGATGACGACGACAGCGACACCTGTCCTGTGGGCGACAAGCCCGGGAGGCACGATTCATGAGTGAGCGAGCTCTTCGCGGCACGCGCCTCGTGGTGACCAGCTACGAGACGGACCGCGGCATCGACCTGGCCCCGCGCCAGGCCGTGGAGTACGCATGCGAGAAGGGGCACCGCTTCGAGATGCCCTTTTCGGTCGAGGCGGAGATCCCGCCGGAGTGGGAGTGCAAGGTCTGCGGGGCCCAGGCACTCCTCGTTGATGGCGACGGCCCTGAGGAGAAGAAGGCCAAGCCCGCGCGTACGCATTGGGACATGCTGATGGAGCGGCGCACCCGCGAGGAGCTCGAAGAGGTTCTCGAGGAGCGGCTGGCCGTTCTCCGCTCCGGGGCGATGAACATCGCCGTTCACCCCCGGGACAGCCGCAAGTCCGCATGAGTCCCGGCGGGACTTGACCGGCGGCAGCGACAACACACGCCGAAATGACCGAGGGCGCCGTACGAGATCTCGTACGGCGCCCTCGGTCTTTGCCATGAGTGCCCTCTCGGCACCCGGAGGTCATCTCCCGGGGCGCCCGGAGGCCGTCTCGCCCCCGGGTCTCTGTGTGTCAGCCAGGCTCAGTGCTCAGGGGTCTCAGTGCGTCAGCGGCGGGCGCGGCCCCTGCGGGGCGTCCCCGCGCGGCTCGTCGCGGATGACCTCGCCCTGCACGACCTTGCCGTCCGGGCGGTGGATACGAGCCTGCTGGAAGGCGTCGCCGAAGCCGCCGGGCGCGGCAGCGCGCAACCGTCGCTCGAACGTGCGCTCGGCGCGCTGTCCGAGGGCCTTCTGCACCGGCGGAACCAGCAGGAGCAGACCGAGCACGTCGGAGAGGAACCCGGGGAGCATGAGCAGGAGTCCGCCGAGCATCAGCCAGCCGTTGCCCCCGCTGCCGGAGGGCGTGCCGCCGCCCTGCACCGCCTGGTTGAGGTTCTGGAAGGCCCTGCGCCCGGCCCGCTTCACGACGGTCGCGCCGAGCAGGAGCCCGGCGAGCAGCAGCAGGAGCACGGTGAGCCCGCCGGCCGCGCCCGCGACCAGGGTCAGCAGCCAGATCTCCAGCACGAGCCATGCGGCGATGCCGAGGGGCAGGAAGGTGCGGAGCCGGCCGCGGCGGGGCCTCGCCGGCTGCGTGGAGGTCTGCGTCATGCGTCCAGTGTGCCTCTCGGCAGCTCAGCCCGGGATAAACGCCCTACGGCCGGAGCCGCTTGGCGACCTTGCCGACCCGCTCCCCCACACCCCAGGTCGTCACCCGCCACAGCGCCTCGACCAGGATGTCCCGGCTCATCTTGGAGTCGCCCAGCTCACGCTCGACGAACGTGATGGGCACCTCGACCACGTGGTAGCCGGCCTTGATCGCCCGCCGGGCCAGGTCGACCTGGAAGCAGTACCCCTGCGAGGCGACCTCGTCGAGGCCGAGCCCCTCCAGGGTCTCGCGGCGGAAGGCCCGGTACCCGCCGGTGACGTCACGGATCGGGACGTCCAGCAGGACCCGGGAGTACAGGCTGCCGCCGCGGGAGATGAACTCACGGCTCTTGGGCCAGTTCACGACCCGCCCGCCCGGCACCCAGCGCGAGCCGAGGACCAGGTCGGCACCCTTGAGGGCGGTCAGCAGCCGGTTCAGCTCCTCCGGCTGGTGGGAGCCGTCGGCGTCCATCTCGATCAGGACGCCGTAGTCCCGCTCCAGGCCCCAGCGGAAGCCCGCGAGGTAGGCGGCGCCCAGGCCCTCCTTGCCCCTGCGGTGCAGGACGTGGACCTGCTCGTCGGCCGCTGCCAGCTCGTCGGCCAGCTTGCCCGTGCCGTCCGGGCTGTTGTCGTCGGCCACCAGGACGTGCGCCGCGGGGACGGCGGCCCGCACCCGCCCCACGATCGCCTTGATGTTCTCCGCCTCGTTGTAGGTCGGAATGATCACCAGGGCGGTGCCGAGCGGGCCGAAACGCCTGCCCTGGGACTGTGCCGCCCCGGTCCCCTCGCCGTCGTTCACTGCTGCCCCTTCAGTCTTCATGCGCAGACGTCCACCATAGTGGCCGCCGCCTGCGATGACGTGACGGGCGGTTCGTATGCTCATGCCGATTCCACAACAGCGGGACGCACGAGACCGCGGATTTCCCGCACAGCGGGACGCACGAGAACCGCGGATCCCGCACAGCGGGACGTGCGAGGCGCCCGTTCCCCCACGGCGTGGACGCACGAGGCGCGCATTCCCCCACGGCGTGGACGCACGAGGCGCGCATTCCCCCACGGCGTGGACGCACGAGGCGCGCATTCCCCCACGGCGTGGACGCGCGAGGCGCGCTTATCCCAGCCCGGCGTGGACGCGTCCGGCTGCGGATGGGGGCCCGGCGCCCTTCGGGCCGGCCCGGGATCCGCTGGCTGCGGATCGACCTGAGGCCGTTGTCTACTGAGCGGCCGGGCCCCACCCGGGTCACACCTTCCCGACCGGCCGGAACGTTCCCTCGCCGCGGCGCGGGCGCTGAGCCTGGCTGCCAGTGGCGGTGCCCGGTGCGGTACACCGTCCCTGACCCAGCGGCGCGGCGGCGAGTGCGCGGACGTGCTCCCGTCGGGCGTCCTGTGGTGGACTCCGCCGAACCTACCGGCCCCGGGCCGTCCCCTGTCAACAGCCGTTTGACCTGCGCATACGTTCGGAACGCGCTGGTCGGCGGGGCGGATGCGCAGGTCGAGCGGCGGGCCGCCGGACGGGGCCCGCCGCCGTAGATCACTCGCCCGGCCGTACGTACACCGTCCGCCCGGCCACCACCGTGCGCAGGCAGACCGGCAGGTCACGGCCCGGGGTGAGATCGGGCAGGCCGGGGGTGCCGGAGCGGGGGTCGGTGGACCAGCGGGCCACCCGGTCGTCGGGCGCCTGGACCACCAGCTCGCCGGTGCGCCAGACCGCGTAGTCGGCGGGTGCGCCGGGCACCAGGACGCCCGCGTCGTCCCGGCCGGTCGCCCGCCAGCCGCCCCGGGTGTGGGCGGTGAACGCGGCGCGCACGGAGACGCGGTGCTCGGGCGTGCGGTGGAAGGCGGCGGCCCGGACCGTGCCCCACGGGTCGAGCGGGGTGACCGGGCTGTCGGAGCCTAGGGCGAGGGGCACACCGGCCCGCAGCAGGGCCGCGAACGGGTTGAGGGCGCGCGCCCGCTCCACCCCGAGCCGCTGCGCGTACATGCCGTCCTCGCCGCCCCACAGCGCGTCGAAGGCCGGCTGCACGGACGCGGTCAGGCCCAGCTCGGCGAAGGCGGCGATGGCCTCGGGGTCGAGCATCTCGGCGTGCTCGACGCGGTGCCTGGCGGCGCGGACGCGGGCGAGCCCCACCTTGTCGGCGGCGGCGCGCACGCCCTCCACGACCGCGGTGACGGCGGCGTCGCCGATGGCGTGGAAGCCCGCCTGGAGCCCGGCCTCGGTGCAGGCGACGACATGCGCGGTCACGGCCGCCGCGTCCAGGTAGGCGGTGCCGGTGTGCCCGGCGTCGGCGTACGGCTGGTGCAGACAGGCGGTGTGGGAGCCGAGGGCACCGTCGACGAACAGGTCGCCCGCGGCGCCGAGCGCGCCCAGCTCGCGCGCCTTCGCCACATCCTGCTCGGCCCAGTAGCCGACGACCCGCGGGCCGGGCTCCTCGGCGGCCAGGCGGAGCAGGCCGGTGAAGTCGTCCTCGGAGGAGATCTCCGGCCCTCCGCACTCGTGCACCGAGCCGATGCCGAGGGAGGCGGCGTGGGCGAGGGCCGCGCGCTGGGCCTCGGCGCGCTGGGCCGGGGTGACGGCGGCCAGCGCGGTGGCCCGTACGGCGTGGTGGGCGTCGGCGGTCAGCGGCCCCTGCGTCGAACCCTCCGCCAGGCCGTCCAGGCCGCGGACACCGGGGGTCAGGTCGAGCAGCGCCGTCGTGACGACCGCCGAGTGGACGTCGATGCGGGAGAGGTACAGCGGGCGGCCCCCCGTGGCCTCGTCCAGCTCCGCGCGCGTCGGCGGGCGGCCGCCGGGCCAGCGGGCCGCGTCCCAGCCGTGGCCGAGCAGCACCCGGTCGTGGGGACGGGCGGCGGCGAACTCCCGTACGAGGGCCAGCGCGGCCTCCAGAGAGGTCGCCCCGGTCAGATCGAGGCCGGTCAGCGCGAGACCGGTCGCGGTGGTGTGCACATGGGCGTCGGTGAACGCGGAGGTGACCAGCGCCCCGTCCAGGTCGACGACCTCGTCGACGCCGTCGGCGAAGGCGTCGGCCGCACCCTCCGAGCCGACCCAGGCGACCTGGCCGTGCTCGACGACCATGGCGGTGGCGAAGGGGTCCGCGGGACTGTGCACTTCTCCGCGGCGCAGCAGGACGGTCTTGGTCGGGGCGGTGCGCTCACTCATGGGGAACAGTCTCGCGCCTCGGCCCGGGCGCACCGCACCCAGGTGGTCAGATACGCGGCGGCCGTGCCTCGTACGGCGTCGACAGCACCACCGTCGTACGGGTCGACACCCCGGCGAGCGAGCGGATGCGGGCCAGCAGGCCCTCCAGCTCGTGGGGGGTGGCCACGCGGACCTTGAGGATGTAGTTCTCGTCGCCCGCGACGCTGTGGCAGGCCTCGATCTCGGGGACGCCGACGAGCCGGTCGGAGATGTCGTCGGGGGCGCTGGGGTCGAAGGGTTTCACGGAGATGAAGGCGGTCAGCGGCAGCCCGACGGCCTCGGGGTCGACCACCGCGGCGTAGCCGCGGATGACCCCACGCTGTTCCAGCCGGCGCACCCGCTGGTGCACGGCCGACGTGGACAGACCCGTGGCCTTGCCGAGGTCTGTGTAGCTCATCCGCCCGTCCTTGACGAGCAGCTGCACGATCTGACGGTCCAGCTCCTCCATGGCGCAAGAACCTACAGTGCGGTTGATCTCTTCCGATACCTCGACAGCCCGGTCATACCCGGTTCGTGACCTGGGGCCCGCCGTCCCCGCTCGGGCACCGCCGGAGAACCGCTGGAGGACCGGTGGAGCGGTCGGGGCGAGGACACGTTGTTTTCCGGGCACCTGCGGACGGCATGTGACGAACACCACAGTCACCGGCTGACGTCCGTGATGGACTCGTGATTACCTCGGAGGCCGGACGGGAAGTGCTTGCTGTGGTCGAGGCCGCAGCGCCTTCACGGCCCAGCCCGAGGGGGAGAATCCCATGCAGAGTCTTAAGCGTCCTGGTCGTACTGCGCCCAAGCGGCAGCAGCCGGTCGTCGAGCCCGAGCCGGAGGGCGTCGAAACCGACGCCTTCGACGGCGACGACTTCGACAGCGACACGTACGACACCTTCGAGATGTACCGGGTGATCTGCCCGGACTGCGCCCAGCCCATCGCCCTGCTGGCGGACGAGGAGTCCCTGCCGGAGCACGCGCTGTGCGCCTCGAAGTGGAACCCGTTCGGGCTCACGGTGTGCCCGGGCACCGGCCGCAGCGCCACCGACGCCCGCCCGGCCGACGAGTCCTTCGAGCCGCAGGAGCAGGACACCGCCCTGCTGCTGACGCTGCCTCAGGGCCTCGACTGGCGGATGCAGCCCTTCTCGCACGTCGGCGGCCCGGGCTCGCGCCCGATGCGCGTCCCCTCGATGCGCCGCCACGCCGCCTGAGCCGCTCCGCCGGCTCCCGCTGACCGCCCTGCACCATGGCCGGCAGGCCGCCGTGGTGCAGGATCGGTGTGCCCGCCCGCGTACAGGGTGTCGTCCAGGCGCAGGGTGGCGTAGGCGTCGATCACCCCGAGGTTCGGACAGACGCCGAGGCCGGTGGTCAGCAGCGCCCGGCCGGCGTGGTCGAAGACGTGCAAGGTGCCGCGGTCGTAGGCGTTGTGGTCGCCGGTGGCGACGTGCTTCGTGAACAGCGGCACCTGGCGGACCGGGTACTCGTCGAGCGGCAGGGGCGGTCGTCGGCCGAGGCACACCTCCCTGACGGGGGCTCAGGTGACGGTACGTCAGGCAGCGCCGGGTGGCCGGGCCCCCGACGGCGCGAGCTCACGGCCGCACGCCGGCGACGCCGCACGACCGGAGCACTCACGGCGCGAACTCACGGCCTATTACGCCGGCCGGTGACTCCTTGCCCGCTTCGTGCGTTGGCCTGGTATGACCCCCACCTACTCCACGACCGGGCGTCAGCTCCTAGTGTTCGTCCCGGCCGGCGCAGAATCGGTTCCGCTGCCGCCTCCGATGGCTCCTCCGCAGCCCGTGGACCCGCCCATCTACCGGGATCTGCTGCGGACCTGGGCCGACCGCGGCCGTACGCTGCCCGGGCGCCACGACCCGGAGTGGGTACGGCTCGCGGCGCCCCTGGTGCGGCCGGGTCAGTTCAGCGGGTCTCCGGACCCGCGAGGTGGCGGGCGATGACCATGCGCTGGATCTGGTTGGTGCCCTCGACGATCTGCAGCACCTTGGCCTCGCGCATGTAGCGCTCCGCCGGGAAGTCGGCGGTGTAGCCGTAGCCGCCGAGGATCTGCACGGCGTCCGTGGTGACCTTCATGGCGGCGTCGGTGCAGTGCAGCTTGGCCATCGCGGCCTGCTTGGCGAAGGGCAGCCCGGCGTCGCGCAGCCGCGCCGCCGCCAGGTACAGGGCGCGGCCGGCCTCGATCTGGGTGGCCATGTCGGCGAGCATGAAGCGCAGGCCCTGGAAGTCGGCGATCGGCTTGCCGAACTGGCGGCGGTCCTTGGCGTAGGCGACAGCCTCGTCGAGGGCCGCCTGGGCGACGCCGACGGCGCAGGCGGCGATGCCGAGCCGCCCGGAGTCGAGCGAGGACAGGGCGATGGCGAAGCCCTGGCCCTCCTCGCCGATGCGGCGGCTGTCGGGGACGCGGACGCCGTCGAGGTGGACCTGGGCCGTGGGCGAGCCCTTCATGCCCATCTTCTTCTCGGGCACGGCCGCGCTCAGGCCCTCGGCGTCACCCGGCACCAGGAACGCGGTGACACCCCGCGGGCCCTCCTCGCCGGTGCGGGCCATCACGGTGTAGAAGTCGGCGACGCCGCCGTGGGTGATCCACGCCTTGGTGCCGGTGATCACCCAGTCGTCGCCGTCGCGCACGGCCTTGGTGCGCAGCGAGGCCGCGTCGGAGCCGGAGGCCGGCTCGGACAGGCAGTAGGCGCCGAGCAGGCCGCCGCCGAGCATCGCGGGCAGATGCTCCACCTGCTGCTCCTTGGTGCCGTAGGCGGCGAGCGCGTAGGAGGCCAGCGTGTGCACGCTGACGCCGAGGCCGACGGTCAGACGGGCCATGGCGAGCTCTTCGAGCACCTGGAGGTAGACCTCGTAGGGCTGCTCGCCGCCGCCGTACTCGGCGTCGTAGGGCAGGCCGAGCAGGCCGGAGCGGGAGAGCAGGGTGAAGATCTCGCGCGGGAAGTGTCCGGCGTCCTCCTCCTCGGCCGCCGCCGGAGCGATCTCGCGCTGCGCGATGTCGCGGACGAGCGAGATCAGATCCCGGGCCTCGTCGGTGGGCAGTTGGCGGTCCACCGGCTGCGGGGCGCGGTCGGGCATGGCGACGCTCTCCTCCCTTTCGGGCACGGGCGGCCCGGCCCGTTGTGGGGGCGGCTCCGCCAGGTCTCTCTGGTGCCGTTTCCGATGCTCGCAGTTCCGGGTCTCGGACGCTTGTGACCAGCGGCTCGGCGCTGTGAGTATGCCCGATCGGCGGCGGCGCGTCACTGGTTAACGACCGCTTACTTCAGAGAATCTACGAGGACACCGGATTGGTCCGCACCATTGACCGCACTGGTCTAGTCCTCCTACGGTGTCGGATCACCGGCTGTTTATCGCGTCCATGCCAATGCTGGGCGCGCACCGGCGCAGGTCCCCCTCCCCCCACGAGGAGACACCGATGCGAACCCCCCTCCGCTCCCTCGTCTCGGCGCTGTGCAGCGCCGTACTCGGCGCCGGACTGCTCGCCGGCGCGGGCACCGCCACCGCGACCGCCACCACCACCGCCCCCACCGCCGAGGCCGCCGCCGGCTCCAAGGTCGTCGGCTACTTCACCGAATGGGGCACGTACGACCGCAAGTACTTCGTCAAGAACATCCAGACCTCGGGGTCCGGGGCGAAGCTCACCCACATCAACTACGCCTTCGGCAACGTCACCGGCGGCAAGTGCGCGATGGGCGACGCCTACGCCGCCACCGACCGCGCCTACACCGCCGCCGAGTCGGTGGACGGCGTCGCCGACACCTGGGACCAGCCGCTGCGCGGCAACTTCAACCAGCTGCGCAAGCTGAAGCGGCTCCACCCGAACCTGAGGATCCTGTGGTCCTTCGGCGGCTGGACCTGGTCCGGCGGCTTCGGCGAGGCGGCCCGCAACCCCGCCGCCTTCGCCCAGTCCTGCTACGACCTGGTCGAGAACTCCAGGTGGGCGGACGTCTTCGACGGCATCGACATCGACTGGGAGTACCCCAACGCCTGCGGCCTGAGCTGCGACACCAGCGGCAGGGCGGCCTTCAGGAACCTGATGCAGGCGCTGCGGGCCAAGTTCGGCTCCACCTACCTCGTGACCGCGGCGATCACCGCCGACGCCACGGCCGGCGGCAAGATCGACGCCGCCGACTACGCGGGCGCCGCGCAGTACGTCAACTGGTACAACCCGATGACGTACGACTACTTCGGCGCCTGGGACGCCACGGGCCCGACCGCCCCGCACTCGCCGCTCAACTCCTACAGCGGCATCCCCAAGGCGAACATGTACACCTCGGCGACCATCGCCAAGCTCAAGGGGCTCGGCATCCCCGCCTCCAAGCTGCTGCTCGGCATCGGCTTCTACGGCCGCGGCTGGACCGGCGTCACCCAGTCCGCGCCCGGCGGCACCGCGACCGGCCCGGCGGCGGGGACGTACGAGCAGGGCATCGACGACTACAAGGTCCTGAAGGCCAAGTGCCCGGTCACCGGCACCGTCGGCGGCACCGCGTACGCCAAGTGCGGGAGCAACTGGTGGAGTTACGACACCCCGGCGACCATCGCCACCAAGATGGCCTACAAGAACGGCCAGGGCCTCGGCGGCACCTTCTTCTGGGAGCTCAGCGGGGACACGGCGAGCGGTGAGCTGATCAGGGCGATCAACTGACCGAGGGCGGGAGACAGCCGGGGCGGGGGCAGGCCTCCCGCCCGGCTACGCCTCCCTGCGGGCCGGCTCGGGGGCCGGGTGGGCCGGGTCCAGCTCCTCGATGGCGCGCAGGGTGCCGCCGAGCATCCGTACCAGCAGCTCGCGCATGTCGTCGCGGGTGAGGCCCGGCCGGTCGATCCAGTCCAGCGTGGCGCCCTCGACGCCGCACACCCAGCCGAGCAGCCCCATCCGGGCCAGCGGAGCGATGTCCCGCCTGCCGTACGCCCCTTCGGCGATGGTCCCCACGATCGCCTCGCGCACCCCGTCGCGGATGGCGTGCACCTCGGTGTCGAAGCCGACTCCGCCGCTGACGATCGTGCGGTAGGCGGCGTGGTTGTGCTCGGCGTAGCGCAGGTAGCCGTCGATGGTGCGGTGGACCCGGTCGCCCGGGGGCAGTTCACGGCCGCTCGCGGCGAAGCCGACCAGATCGGCGACGGAGTCCTGGACGATGGCCAGGTAGTAGCCGCGCTTGGAGTGGAAGTAGTAGTAGATCAGTCCCTTGGCGACATGGGCCTGGCGGGCGATGTCGTCCATGGAGAGCGCGTCGTAGGGCGTGTCGGCGAACAACTTCCGCCCGATGGCGAGTAGTTCGACGCGACGCGCCAGCGAGCGGTCGGTGCCGCGGACCGGCGGCCGGGCGGCACCGCGCTGATGACTGATGGTCAATTTCCAACCTGATATCCGACGGGCGGCAGGACACCCGCAGTATGTCAGGTCATGGGTGGCTCAGCTCACAGCCGTCCGAGCAGTGATCGCGGCGGCGGTCACAGCGGGCCGAACGGCGTCACAGCAGCCCGAGCTGGGCGATCAGCATGGCGACCACCACGACGAGGGTCCAGCCCATGACGTGCTCGACGACCTCGGGGCCGTCGTCTTCCTGAGGTCCGCCGGTGCCCACCCGGGCGGCGGTGGCTGCGTTCGTGGTCATGCTGTCCACCTTGCCACCCGGGGCGGCTTTTGCGACCGTGCGCTTGGTCACAGCCGCCCCGGGAGCACCGGCGGGCTCAGCGCACGCCCACCGCCGCCAGCGCGCGGCGCTGCCGCGGGGTCGGGTGGGCCGGGAAGTAGAGGTAGCAGACGCCGCCGGTGCCGCCTCTGACCCGGCCGTTCGCGTCGTACCGCTTGGTGCGCAGCCAGATGTTCTCCCACTCGCGGCGCCGGTAGACGCGGCGTACGGCCTCGTTGCTGTCGGAGGCCGGGTCGTTGGCGATCACGTCGCCGTCGGCTGTGAAGCCGATCACCGTCATCAGGTGCCCCGAGGTGCCGTATCCGGCGCCGGTCAGCTCGTCGGCCCGGAAGGACTGGGACGTTATGGCCGGGATGCCCGCGGCGATCAGCGTCTCCAGGTCGGTGAGGGAGTGCAGCCGGGTCACCACGCCCTGCAGGCCGCGGAAGGTGGCGGCATAGGCGGCGTTGAAGGGCCAGTTGCCGCAGCCGGCGTACTGGAAGTCGTAGGTGTGGCGGGCCGCGTGGCACACCTGCGGGTCGGCGTAGGAGGGGTCGACCCAGGACAGCTGCTCCTCGGTGAGCCGGCCGCCCCAGTACTCGATGATCATCTGCGAGGAGGTGGGGCTGCACCAGGCCTCGCCGCCGTTGTCGTACTCGGGGTACTGGCCCTTGTGGATCTCCTGCGAGTAGCGCGGGACGGCGAGTTCCTGCGCCAGGCCCGGCGTGGAGGCCGGCACGGTGAAGCGGTCGGGGACGTCGGACCCCATCGCGCCGAGCCGCCAGACGGTGGGGGTCGACTCGGAGCCCGGGCGGCGGTACAGCGTGAGGCGCAGCCGGTACGAGGTGAGGCGCAGGCCGGTCGTGGCGTCGTCGATGGCGAAGGTGTCCGTCCAGACGCTGCTCCTGCCGTCGCTCTGGTCGTCGACCGAGGTCCGCCGGATGTCCTGGTCGCCCGCGGCCCAGCGGCCCATGACGTACCACGGCGTCTGCGTGCCGTCCGAGTAGGTGCCCCGCAGCTCGATCTGGATCCAGGTGCCTGCCGGGGTGGCCGCGTTCCAGGAGGCGATCACCTCGGTCGCGGGCACCGCCGGGGTGTGGACCGGCGAGGTCCAGGTGGCGTACTCCCAGGGGGCCGTGGTGCCGGTGTGCGGGTCGGTGTAGTCGGTGGTGCCGGCCGGAGTGCCGATCACGAGTCCCGGCCGGACCCCGGCGACGGGCCGCGCGCCGCGCACGGTGCCGGAACGCCAGTCGGCGTACGTCGTCCAGGCGCGGTTGTCGACGAGACGCGCCGGCGCGGTCTGTTGCTGCCCGGCGGCGTCGGTGTCGGCCGCCGCCGGGGCCGCGCCGGTGGTGACCGCGGCGGCGACCACCGCGGCCAGGACGGTTCTGCGCGACGGCTGTTCGGCTCTGCTCATGGGCGGGTGACCCCCAGGTGTCCGAGTCGGGTGGCTGCGTGCGCCAACTATGGCCGCAGGGTCCCCGCTCCATCCAGCACCTCGGGGCATGCCGTGCCGAGCAATATTGGTGTCGACCAGTGGCGCCCGGTCCGGTGCGCGTGGCCGGCTGCGGGGCGGCGGTGGCTGATCGCGCAGTTCCCCGGGCCCCCGGGGACGGGCCGCTCAGGGGCCCGGCGCACCGCGCGAACGGCCGACGCCACCCGCGCCCGCGACGATCGAGGGCCACGGGGATGATGGGCACGTGCACTCCCCGACCGCTCCGCTCTCCCTGCCCCGACTCGCCCGTCACCTGCGCAGCCTGCCGCCCTCGCTCGGCCCCGTCCGGCTGGTCGCCGTCGACGGACACGCCGGCTCCGGCAAGTCCACCTTCGCCGGGCGCCTCGCCGCCGAGCTCGGCGGAGCGCCCGCGCTGCACCTGGACGACATCGCCACGCACGAGGAGTTGTTCACGTGGACGGGCCGGCTGATGGAGGAGGTCGTCGAGCCGCTCGGCCGCGGCGAGCCGGCGGTGTACCGGCCCTACGACTGGCGGACCCGGCGGTTCGGGCCGCCGCGGGCGCTGCCGCCGGCCGACGTCGTGCTGATCGAGGGCGTGGGGGCGGGCCGACGGGTGCTACGGCCGTGTCTGGCGCGGCTGATGTGGATGCGGATGCCCCGGGAGCAGGCTTGGGCACGCGGCCGGGAACGGGACGGTGAGGAGCAGCGCGCTTTCTGGGACGGGTGGGTCGATGCGGAGGCGCGGCACTTCGCCGAGGACCCGTCGGAGCCGTACGCCGACCTCGTGGTGCGGCAGGTGCGGGAGGGGTACGAGGTGCTGCCCGGGCGTGCGGCCGGAACCGCTGGGTGACGCTCCGTGAGCAGCTGTAGACAATGTGGTGAACCTGTGAAGACGGCCCCTCGGGGAACTTCCAGGAGTGCCTCAACTCCGCTTGACCGGCGGCCCGTACAGGTCTTACGTTCTCAATGTGCGCCCCCTCGGGGCCACCCACTGACGCGAAGCCCCCGGTTGTTCCCCCGTGACCGGGGGCTTCGTTCTGTCCGGTCCCCCTTCGGCGACCGCCGTGGGGCGCCGCGCGATCACCCTGGGTCACCGAAACGGAAGCGTGCCTGTCCGCTCCCACCTCCCCGAACGCCCCGCCACGCACCCTACGGCGGGCACCGCCCACGCAGGTACGATGCCCTCGGCGCGACCTTCGGACGGCTGCCGCACACCGGTCAACTCCGGCCCGCGGTACAGCGGTTCGAGCGGAGCGGCCACGGGCGACGGCCCGGCGGTGAACCAGCGGGGGCACGGCTTGTGGGGGACGGGATGGACTTCGGCACGCAGGGCCCCGAGGCCCCGGCCGACCTCGCCTGGCTGCGCGGGGTCGACGCCTACACGATGGGCGCCTATCCGCAGGCGGAGGAGGAGTTCCGCACCGCGGTGCGGATCGACCCGGGCATGGCGGACGGCTGGCTGGGACTGCACGCGCTGCGCGTCGACACGACGACCGCGCTGCTGCGGATGTTCCGCCACCGCGACCGGTTCGGCGAGCAGCGCGCCCGGCACGGGCGCACCCTGAACTCCTGGTACTGGCTGGGCTGGTGGGTCCAGCCGGTGCTGGAGAGCCCCCGCGATCTGCTGCTCGCGCACGCCTCGCACTGGCTCGACGGCCGGCACGTGCCCGAGCTGGACCGGGCGCTGGCCGGACTGCCGCCGGTGGACACCGACCCGCAGGTGCGCTTCCTGCACGCCTGCCGCTCCTACCTGGTCAAGGACTGGGAGCAGCTCGTCCGGCACACCGACCCGCTCCTGGACGATCCGCTGCTCGGCATCGAGGCCGGGCTGTTCGGCGGCATGGCCCGGGTACGCCTGGAGATGTACGGACAGGCCGAGCCGCTGCTGTCGGCGGCGCTGATGCGCTGCCGCAGCGAGCAGCCGCAGCGCAAGGAACTGCGCTACTGGCTGGCCCGGGCGCACGAGGGCACGGGCCGTTCGGCGGCCGCGCTGCCGCTGTACCGGGCCGTGCACCGGGTCGACCCCGCGTTCATGGACACCGCCGCACGGCTCGCGGCCATCTCCGAGGGCGACGGCTACGACGACTCCGCCGACCTCGCGGCGATCAGCCTCGCCGGTGCCGGGCAGGACAGCGTGGACGGGCTCGACGTGCTCGACCCGCTGTTCGGCACCGACGCCCGTGACCTGCGGCTGCCCGAGCCCGAGCCGGCGCCCCCGGTGGCGCCCCTGCCCTCGGTGCCCGACCCGGCGGTGCGGGAGAAGACGACGGTGGTGTCCGGGCCGCTGCCGGCCGGCCCCACGGACCCGGCGTTACTCGACGAGGCGCTCGCCGAACTGGAGCGCATGGTGGGGCTGGAGCCGGTCAAGCGCCAGGTCAAGGCGCTGTCGGCACAGCTGAACATGGCCCGGCTGCGGGCCGGTCAGGGGCTGCCGGTCCAGCCGCCGAAACGGCACTTCGTCTTCTCCGGCCCCTCCGGCACCGGCAAGACCACCGTCGCCCGCATCCTCGGCCGCGTCTTCTACGCCCTCGGCCTGCTCGGCGGCGACCACCTGGTGGAGGCCCAGCGGGCCGACCTGGTCGGCGAGTATCTGGGCCAGACCGCGGTGAAGGCCAACGAGCTCATCGACTCCGCGCTCGGCGGGGTCCTCTTCGTCGACGAGGCCTACTCGCTGTCCAACTCCGGCTACGGCAAGGGCGACGCCTACGGCGACGAGGCCCTGCAGGTGCTGCTGAAGCGGGCCGAGGACAACCGCGACCACCTGGTGGTGATCCTGGCCGGCTACCCGGAGGGCATGGACCGCCTCCTCGCCGCCAACCCGGGGCTGTCCTCCCGCTTCACCACCCGCGTCGACTTCCCCTCCTACCGGCCGCTCGAACTCACCGCGATCGGCAAGGTGCTGGCCGCCGAGAACGGCGACGCCTGGGACGAGGAGGCACTGGAGGAGCTGCGCTCCATCGCCGGGCACGTCGTCGACCAGGGCTGGATCGACGAGCTGGGCAACGGCCGTTTCCTGCGCACGCTGTACGAGAAGAGCTGCGCGTACCGGGATCTGCGGCTGTCCGCCTATCCCGGCACGCTCACCAGGGACGACCTGGCGACCCTGCGGCTGCCGGACCTGATGCAGGCCTACGGCGAGGTGCTGTCCGGGCGGGGTCCCCAGGATCTCGACTAGCGCCGGGCTGACAGGCCCTGCTAGGTCGCCATCGCCTCCTCCGGCTCCCCGCTCAGCCTCGGCTCGGTCACCCGGACCTCCGGGGTCTGCTGCCGGTGGGCCGGGTCCCGGACCTCGCCGACGATCAGTTCCAGTACGTCCTCCAGCGCGACCAGGCCGAGCACCCGGCCCGACGCGTCCGCGACCTGGGCGAGGTGGGTGCCCGCGCGGCGCATGACCGTCAGGGCGTCGTCCAGGGGCAGGTCGGAGCGCAGGGTCGTCATATGGCGCCAGACGTGCTGCGGGACGGCCCGGTCGGAGTCCTCCAGGTCGAGGACGTCCTTGATGTGGACGTAGCCCATGAAGGCGCCGTTGTCCGCGGCGACCGGGAAGCGGGAGTACCCGGTGCGGGCGGTCAGCTCCACGACCCGGCCAGGTGTGACGGACGGGCCTACCGTGACCAGCGACTCGCGGCGCAGCAGCACGTCCGTCACCGGGCGGGAGCCCAGCTCCAGGGCGTCCTCCAGGCGCTCCTGCTCCTCGGGGTCGAGCAGACCGGCCTGCCCGGAGTCCTCCACCAGCCGGCCCAGCTGCACGCTGGTGAAGACCGCCTCCACCTCGTCCCTCGGCTCCACGCGGAACAGCCGCAGGACGGCCTGGGCGCAGGCGCCGAGGGCAGAGGTGACGGGCCCGCACACCCGGGCGAAGGCGACCAGGCCGGGCGCGAGCCACAGCGCGGCCTTCTCGGGCGCGGCCATGGCGAGGTTCTTCGGGACCATCTCGCCGATGACGAGGTGGAAGAAGACCACGGCCGCGAGCGCGATGACATAGCCGAGCGGGTGGATCATGCCGTGCGGCAGGTGGACCCACTCGAACACCGGCTCCAGCAGGTGTGCCACGGTCGGCTCGGCGACCGCGCCGAGCGTCAGCGAGCAGACGGTGATGCCGAACTGGGCGGCGGCCATCATCCGCGGCAGCCGCTCCAGGCCGTACAGCACCTGGCGGGCACGGGTCGTGCCGAGCGGTTCGATCTGGCTTCGGCGTACGGAGACGAGGGCGAACTCGGCGCCGACGAAGAAGCCGTTCGCGAGCACCAGCAGCGCGGCGAACAGCAGTTGCAGGACGCTCATCGGGCGGCCTCCCGCACGGCGGAGGTCCGCACCAGGCGGACGCGCTCGGCGCGGTAGTGGCCGACCCGGCGCACGGAGAGCCGCCAGCCGGGCAGCTCGGCGCGGTCACCGGCGGCCGGGATGCGCCCGAGCAGGTCGGCGACGAGTCCGGCGACGGTCTCGTAGGGCCCCTCGGGGACCTCCAGCCCTATCCGGGCGAGGGTGTCGACGCGGCAGCTGCCGTCGACGTCCCAGGCGGGCCGGCCGTCCTCGGCGGGGGCGGGCGCCAGCTCGGGGGTGTCGTGGCCGTCGTGCTCGTCACGGACCTCGCCGACGATCTCCTCGACGATGTCCTCCAGGGTGACGACCCCGGCCGTGCCGCCGTACTCGTCGACGACGACGGCGATGGGCTGCTCGCTGCGCAGCCGGGCCAGCAGCGGCTGCACCGGCAGCGTCTCGGGGACGAGCAGCGCGGGCCGGGCGATCCGGGCGACCGGGGTGCGCAGCCGGTCCTGCACGGGCACCGCGAGGGCGTCCTTGAGGTGCGCCATGCCGACGATCTCGTCGATCTTCTCCCGGTAGACGGGGAAGCGGGACAGGCCGGTGGCGCGGGTGAGGTTGACGACGTCCTCGGCGGTGGCCGACGACTGCAGCGCGCTCACCTTCACGCGCGGGGTCATCACATGCTGGGCGGTCAGCTCGGCCAGCGACAGGGTCCGCACGAACAGGTCGGCGGTGTCCTGCTCCAGGGCACCGGCCTGCGCGGAGTGCTGGGCCAGCGACACCAGCTCACCGGGGGTGCGGGCGGAGGCCAGCTCCTCGGTGGGCTCCACGCCCATGGCGCGGACCAGCCGGTTGGCGACCGCGTTCAGGGCGGCGATCACCGGCCGGAACAGCAGGGCGAACCGGTGCTGCGGGCCGGCGACGAAGCGCGCGACCTGCATCGGCCGGGACACCGCCCAGTTCTTGGGCACCAGCTCGCCGACCACCATCTGGACCGCGGAGGCCAGCAGCATGCCGATGATCACCGCCACCCCGGACACGGCGCCCTCGGGCACGCCGAGCGCGGTGACCGGGCCGCCGAGCAGCTCGGCCAGCGCGGGCTCGGCGAGCATGCCGACGACGAGGGAGGTGATGGTGATGCCGAGCTGGGTGCCGGAGAGCTGGAAGGAGAGCTCCTTCAGCGACTCCACGACCGTACGGGCGCGGCGGTCGCCCTCGGCGGCGGCCTTCTCCGCCTCGGGCCGCTCGACCGTCACCAGGCCGAACTCGGCGGCCACGAAGAAGCCGTTGGCCAGGATGAGCACGAAAGCGGCTGCCAGAAGCAGCAGGGGGGTGGTCATGATGCCGCCGCCCGAGTTCGGTGACCGGGGGCGGCGCAGGTACTACAGGACGATCCGTCCATCGCTGGAGGGAGTCACTCCTCGAGTAGCAGGAGCCCCTGTGCGCCGTCCGGCACTCCAGGGGCGGAGGCGCGGTTCGTGCGCCTCCGTCACCAGATTAATCAAGACACCGGTGACCGCGTCAGGGGGAGCGGGCCCATCAGGTGCGCGCGTCCCCCGAGCGGGCATCGACCAGCGCGCGCAGGGCACGGGCGTGGGCGATGGCCTGCTCCTTGGCGATACCGGGCTGGATGCCGATGGCGGGCAGGCTGGTGCCGTCGGTGAGGTCGAGGAACACCCACGGGTCGCCGACCCGCAGGTTGACCTGCACGATCTCGGCCCACTCCAGCCGGCGTGAGCTGACGAAGTTGACGACGGTCACACCGCTGTCGTCGGCGACGACCTTGGGCCGGGCCAGCATCAGCACGACACCGGCGAACACGGCCGCGGTGAGGATGAAGGTGAGCCGTTCACCGGGGCCGAGGCTGTCCAGCAGCAGGGCGATGGCCGAGACCGTGACGAAGATCGCCGCGGCGGCCGTGAGCAGCACCGCGCGGGTGCGGCTCGGCCGGAAGGTGACGGGAAGCGGGGGGAGGTCCGACATCGTGCCGCGGTCCTCTCAGAGACGGCAGGCGTGGATGGCGGTGGTGAGGATGGCCCGCGCGCCGATGGCGTACAGGTCGTCCATGATGCGCTGCGCCTCCTTGGTGGGGACCATGGCGCGCACGGCGACCCAGCCCTCGTTGTGCAGCGGGGAGACGGTCGGGCCCTCCAGGCCGGGGGTGATGGCCACGGCCGCTTCCAGGTGCTCGGCGCGGATGTCGTAGTCCATCATCACGTACGTCCGGGCGACGAGGACTCCCTGAAGTCGGCGCAGGAACTGCTGGACCTTGGGGTCGTCGGCGTCGGCGCCGGTGCGGCGGACGACGACGGCCTCGGACTTCATGATCGGCTCGCCGAAGACCTCCAGGCCGGCGTTGCGCAGCGAGGTGCCGGTCTCGACGACGTCCGCGATGACCTCGGCGACCCCGAGCTCGATGGCGGTCTCGACGGCGCCGTCGAGGTGGACGACGGAGGCGTCGACGCCGTGGTCGGCGAGGTGCCCCGCGACGATGCCCTCGTAGGAGGTGGCGACCGTCTTGCCCTTGAGGTCCTGGAGGGTGTTCGCGGTGCCCGGCTTGGCGGCGAAGCGGAAGGTGGAGCGGGCGAAGCCCAGCGGCAGGATCTCCTCGGCGTCGGCGGCGGAGTCGATCAGCAGATCGCGGCCGGTGATGCCGATGTCGAGCTTGCCGGAGGAGACGTAGATCGCGATGTCGCGGGGGCGGAGGTAGAAGAACTCGACCTCGTTCTCCGGGTCGACGATCCGCAGTTCCTTGGACTCCCGGCGCTGCTGGTAGCCGGCCTCATGCAGCATGTCCGCCGCAGGGCCTGAGAGGGAACCCTTGTTGGGGACGGCGATGCGCAGCATGAGGTCGGCTTCCTTTGCGTGAAGGGGGTGGTTGCGGCTTCTCGGGGGTGCTTACAGGTGGGCGTAGACGTCGTCGAGGGAGATGCCGCGGGCGACCATCATCACCTGGACGTGGTACAGCAGCTGCGAGATCTCCTCGGCGGCCGCCTCCTTGCCCTCGTACTCGGCGGCCATCCAGACCTCCGCGGCCTCTTCGACGACCTTCTTGCCGATGGCATGGACGCCCTTCTCCACCAGTTCCGCGGTGCGGGAGGTGGCGGGATCGCCCTGGGCGGCCTTGTGCTGGAGCTCGGTGAAGAGCTCCTCGAACGTCTTCTTGGACATGGTGGTCCTTACCCTACGCGGTCCCCGGCACCGCTCAGCGCCACGGTTCGGATACTGAACGCAGGGTGGCCGCGGTGGCGACCGCGGCGGTGACCGCCTCGTGCCCCTTGTCCTCGTTCGAGCCCTCCAGGCCCGCCCGGTCGAGGGCCTGCTCCTCGGTGTCGCAGGTGAGCACGCCCATGCCGACGGGCACGCCGGTGTCGACGGAGACCTGGGTCAGGCCCTGGGTGACGCCCTGGCACACGTAGTCGAAGTGGGGGGTGCCGCCGCGGATGACGACGCCGAGCGCGACGATCGCGTCGTAGCCGCGTCCGGCGAGCACCTTGGCGACGACCGGGAGTTCCCAGCTGCCGGGGACCCGGAGCAGGGTCGGCTCGTCGATGCCCAGGTCGTGCAGGGCGCGCAGGGCGCCGTCCACCAGTCCGTCCATCACCTTCTCGTGCCACTGCGCCGCGATGACGGCGACCCGCAGGTCACCCACGTTGCGTACGGACAGTTCCGGTGCGCCCTTGCCGCTCACGTTCTCGTGTCTCCTCGGTGCTCGCTTACTGGTTGCCGCAGGTGGACACGGTGGGTGTGTCCAGCCAGGGCAGATCGTGGCCCATCCGGTCCCGCTTGGTGCGCAGGTAGCGGAGGTTGTGCTCGCCCGCGGTCACGGGCATCGGCTCGCGCTCGGTGACGGCGATGCCGTGCCTCAGGAGCGCGTCGGTCTTGTCGGGGTTGTTGGTCATCAGCCGGACACTGCGCACGCCCAGGTCCTTCAGCATCTGCGCCCCGGCGCCGTAGTCGCGGGCGTCGGCGGGCAGGCCCAGCTCCAGGTTGGCGTCCAGGGTGTCGCGGCCCTGCTCCTGGAGCTCGTAGGCGCGCAGCTTGGACAGCAGGCCGATGCCGCGCCCCTCGTGGCCGCGCAGGTAGACGACCACTCCCCTGCCCTCGGCCTGGATGCGCTCCAGGGAGGTCTCCAGCTGGGGGCCGCAGTCGCAGCGCAGGGAGTGGAAGACGTCCCCGGTGAGGCACTCGGAGTGGACCCGGACCAGGACGTTCTCGCCGTCGCCGATCTCGCCGTGCACCAGCGCGACATGCTCGACGCCGTCGACGGTGGAGCGGTAGCCGTACGCCGTGAAGGTGCCGTGGGCGGTGGGCAGCCGGGTCTCGGCCTCGCGGCGGACGGTGGGCTCGCTGGAGCGGCGGTAGGCGATCAGGTCCTCGATGGAGATGATCGTCAGGCCGTGCTTGCGGGCGAAGGGGATCAGCTCGGGCAGGCGCAGCATCCGGCCGTCCTCGCCGGCGATCTCGACGATCGCGCCGGCCGGGCGCAGTCCGGCGAGGCGGGCGAGGTCGACGGCGGCCTCGGTGTGGCCGTTGCGGGCCAGCACACCGCCGGGCTTGGCGCGCAGCGGGAAGATGTGGCCGGGGCGGACGAAGTCGTCCGCCTGGGCGGTGCCGCTCGCCAGGAGCTGGAGCGTGGTGGCGCGGTCGGCGGCGGAGATGCCGGTGGTGACGCCGTGGGCGCCGGAGGCGTCGACGGAGACGGTGAACGCGGTCTTCATCGACTCGGTGTTGTCGGCGACCATCTGCGGGAGCCGGAGCCGCTGGAGTTCGTCGTCCTCCATGGGGGCGCAGATCAGGCCGCGGCACTCGCTCATCATGAACGCCACGATCTCGGGGGTGGCGTGTTCGGCGGCGACGACGAGGTCGCCCTCGTTCTCGCGGTCCTCGTCGTCGACCACGACGACCGGCCGGCCGGCGGCGATGTCGGCGACGGCCCGCTCCACGGGGTCGAGCGCGAAGTCGTCGAGGTCGTCGCCGGGGTACAGGACAGATGCCGTGCTCATGCGGGCGCTCCTTCCAGGGCGGGCCGCGGACCCTTGCGGGAGCGCAGCCACCAGTCGCGCATGCCCCACAGGACCAGCGCGCCGTAGATGACGTAGACGAAGCCGGAGAAGGCGTAGCCGTTGGCGAAGTTCAGGGGCACGCCGACGAGGTCGACGAGCAGCCAGGCGAACCAGAACTCGACCATGCCCTTGGCCTGGGCGTACATGGCGACGATGGTGCCGACGAAGATGTAGGCGTCGGGCCAAGGGTCCCAGGAGAGGCTCGGGTACGCCTTGAACAGCAGGGCGACCGCGACGGTGCCCGCGGCGGCCGCGGCGGTCATCGCGGCGCGCTCGCGCCAGGTGGCGAAGCGCACGGAGATGTGGCCGTCCTCCCCCTGGCCCTTGCCGCGGTTCCACTGCCACCAGCCGTAGAGCGCCACCAGCATGACGACGACCTGCTTGCCGGCGCTGCCGGTGAGGTGGCCGTAGAAGGCGGCGAAGAGGATCAGGCCGGCGAGGAACTGCACGGGCCAGGTCCACACCGAGCGGCGCCAGCCGAGGGTGAGGGCGATCAGGCCGAAGATGTTGCCGATCATGTCCGACCAGATGATGTGCTGGTCGAGCAGCACGAACGCCTCGGAGTTCAGCCAGTTCACTTGGCCTCCCCCTGACCGGTGGTGAGCAGGCGCTCGACGTACTTGGCGATGATGTCGACCTCGAGGTTGACCGGGTCGCCGGGCTGCTTGTGGCCGAGCGTCGTCAGGGCGAGGGTCGTCGGGATGAGGCTGACGGTGAAGTAGTCGGGGCCGGCCTCGACGACGGTGAGGCTGATGCCGTCGACCGTGATGGAGCCCTTCTCGACGACGTAGCGGGCGAGGTCCGCGGGGAGGGAGATCTTCACGATCTCCCAGTGCTCGGAGGGAGTGCGCTCCAGGACGGAGCCGGTGCCGTCCACGTGGCCCTGCACGATGTGGCCGCCGAGGCGGGCGCCGACGGCGGTGGGGCGTTCGAGGTTGACGCGGGAGCCGACGGTGAGGGCGCCCAGGCTGGAACGCTTGAGGGTCTCGGCCATGACGTCGGCGGTGAACTCGTCGCCCTCGTGGTCGACGACCGTGAGGCAGACTCCGTTGACGGCGATGGAGTCGCCGTGCTTCGCGCCCTCGGTGACGACGGGGCCGCGCAGCCGGAAGCGACAGGCGTCGTCGAGGGTCTCGACGGCGGTGACCTCGCCCAGCTCTTCGACGATTCCGGTGAACACTTCCCGGGTCCTCCTGCCTCTTCGGGCACGGACTCCGGGGCTGTCGATGACGACAGAAGGTACGAGCGAGGACACCGGGGACGCCGACGCCGGACAGGGTTCGCCAGGGAAGGCGAACCGTAGATACGGCGACGCGCACGGATGTGCCCGCCCGCCGCGCACTGCCTCCCATCCGGACTTTAACCGTCGGTCCAGGAGTTTCACCTGGTCAACCGGCCGCTGGAGGCGACCGGGTCGCGGACTGTAACCGCCGGTTCGGACTTTCACCGACCCCGGAGTGCGCTGCTACTGGTACAGGGCCAGTGTGCCACGGCCGCCACTCGTCCATGCGGGTGAGGCCTGTGGAGTGGCTCACATGCACATGACGAGAACGCGTCACGGGAACCATCGGCACGGGATTGGTCCATACCTATTGACGCATTGGTCTAGTCCTCCCTAGGGTCTGCGCAACTTCCTTGGAGAGGAGCCGAATTGCTGTCCCCCGCACGCAATCGCGCCAGACCCGCACTGCTCGCCGTCGCCGGCGCGGTCGCCGGTCTCCTGCTGGCCGGCCTCCCGGCGACCGTCTCGCACGCCGCCGACCAGGACTCCTGTCGCCCCGACGGCCTCTACCGCACGCCCGGCGTCGACGTCCCCTACTGCTCCGTCTACGACGCCGACGGGCGCGAGAAGATGGGCGCGGACCACCAGCGCCGGGTGATCGGCTACTTCACCGGCTGGCGGACCGGCAAGGACGGCACGCCCGCCTACCTCGCCTCCGACATCCCGTGGGACAAGGTCACCCACCTCAACTACGCCTTCGCCCACATCGACGGCTCCAACAGGATCTCCGTGGGCGCGGACGGCACGGCCAACGCCGCCACCGGCATGACCTGGCCGGGTGTGGCGGGCGCCGACATGGACCCGGCGTACACGTACAAGGGCCACTTCAACCTGCTGAACAAGTTCAAGAAGCAGCACCCGAACGTCAAGACGCTGATCTCGGTCGGCGGTTGGGCGGAGACCGGCGGCTACTTCGCCGACGACGGCTCGCGCGTGAACTCGGGCGGCTTCTACTCCATGGCCACCAACGCCGACGGCTCGGTGAACCAGGCGGGCATCGACACCTTCGCCGGCTCGGCCGTCGAGTTCATCAGGAAGTACGGCTTCAACGGCGTCGACATCGACTACGAGTACCCGACGACCATGAAGGACGCGGGCAACCCGCTCGACTGGTCGATCTCCAACGCCCGCCGGGCCGGCCTGGTCAAGGGCTACGCGGCCCTGATGAAGACCCTGCGCGAGAAGCTCGACCGCGCGGGCGCGGCCGACGGCAGGCACTACCTGCTGTCGGTGGCGGCGCCCTCCTCCGGCTATCTGCTGCGCGGCATGGAGACCTTCCAGGTCCAGAAGTACCTGGACTACGTCAACATCATGTCCTACGACCTGCACGGCGCCTGGAACGAGTACGTCGGCCCGAACGCCTCCCTCTTCGACGACGGCAAGGACGCCGAGCTGGCCGCGGCGGGCGTCTACGGCAGCCAGCAGTACGGCGGCATCGGCTACCTCAACACCGACTGGGCGTACCACTACTTCCGCGGCTCGATGCCGGCCGGCCGCATCAACATCGGCCTGCCGTACTACACGCGCGGGTTCAAGAACGTCCAGGGCGGCACGGACGGCCTGTGGGGCAAGGCGGCCGCGACCACCTGCCCGGCCGGGTCCGGTCTGACCAAGTGCGGTGACGGCGCGGTCGGCATCGACAACCTGTGGCACGACCTGGACACCAACGGCATGGAGTCGCCGGCCGGCTCCAACCCGATGTGGCACGCGAAGAACCTGGAGAAGGGCGTCGTGGGCGACTACCTCACCAGGTACGGCTTCCCGTCCGGCACCAGGCTGACCGGCACCTACGCCCGCAGGTACGACTCCACTCTGGTCGCGCCGTGGCTGTGGAACGCCGAGAAGAAGGTGTTCCTGTCCACCGAGGACGAGCAGTCGGTGGCCGCGAAGGCCGACTACGTCGTCAGCCGGGGCATCGGCGGCACGATGGTGTGGGAGCTCGCGGGCGACTACGCCTGGAACGCGGCCAAGGGCCAGTACGAGCCCGGCTCGACGCTCACCTCGCTGATGTACGACAAGTTCAAGTCGGCCGCCCCCTACGGCGCGAAGGTCTCGAACAAGGCGCTGCCCGACAAGGCCGTCGACATCGGTGTGGAGTTCGGCGACTTCAAGCTGGGCGACTCCAACTACCCGATCACGCCGAAGGTGCGGATCACCAACAACACCAAGACGACCCTGCCGGGCGGTACGGAGTTCCAGTTCGACTACTCCACCGCGGCGCCGGGCAACGCCTCCGACCAGTCGGGCTTCGGCACCAAGGTGATCAGCAGCGACCACACCGGCTCCAACGTGGGCGGGCTGAAGGGCGACTTCCACCGGGTCTCGCTGAAGCTGCCGAGCTGGCAGTCGCTGGCGCCGGGCGCGTCGGTGGAGCTGTCGTTCAACTACTACCTGCCGGTGTCCACGCCGTGGAACTGGACGGTGACCATCGCCGGGACGACGTACCAGCTGGCGGGGAACCTGGCACGGGGCACCACGGTGGTCGAGCCGGGCACGGGCACCGGCCCCTCCCCCGACCCGACGAACCCGACCCCGACCCCGACCCCGGGTGCCTGCACCGCGCCCGCCTGGAGCGCGACGACGGAGTACGGCGGCGGTAGTCAGGTCTCCCACAAGGGGCACTCGTGGAAGGCCAAGTGGTGGACGAAGGGCGAGGAGCCCGGCACCACCGGCGAGTGGGGGGTGTGGCAGGACCTCGGTTCCTGCTAGCGCCCTTCGACGGACCGGCCCGGCGGCGGTGACGACGGCCCTTGCCCGCCGCCGGGCCTCCCAAGCGACGCCCGGGCGGGGCCTTCTGGCAGGGTGAGGGCATGACGACTGCCGCCGCGCTCGCCGACGAGTTCCAGACGCACCGCCCCCGGCTGTTCGCTCTCGCCTACCGGCTGCTCGGCTCCGCCGACGAGGCGGAGGACGCCGTCCAGGACGCCTGGCTGCGCTTCAGTGGCGCCGACCGCGCCGGGATCGACCACCCGGGGGCCTGGCTCGCCAAGGTCGTCACCAACCTCTGCCTCACCCGGCTGACCTCCGCCCGGGCGCGGCGCGAGACGTATCCGGGGCCCTGGCTGCCCGAGCCGGTCGCCACCTCCGACGGCACGCTCGGGCCGCTGGAGTCCGCGGAGCAGCGCGAGGCCGTGTCGCTGGCGATGCTGGTGCTGCTGGAGCGGCTGACGCCGACCGAGCGGGCGGTGTACGTCCTGCGGGAGGCCTTCGGGTACGGGCACCGGGAGATCGCGGGCGTGCTGGACCTGACCGAGGCCAACTGCCGTCAGCTCTACCGGCGTGCGGTGCGGCGGGTGGCCGCCGACGAGCACCGCTTCGAATCCGCTCCCGAGCGCCGGGAGGAGCTCGTCGTCTCCTTCCTCAACGCCTCCCGCGAGGGGGACCTGGCGGGCCTGGAGAAGCTCCTCGCCGCCGATGTCATCTGGTTCAGCGACGGCGGCGGCAAGGTCACCGCGGCGCGCCGGCCGATCGAGGGCCGCGACAAGGTCCTCCGCTTCCTGCTGGGCGTCGCCGAGCGCTACCTGGGCGGTGTGCGCTTCACCCTGGCCGAGGTCAACGGCGGCGTCGCGCTGCTCGCCTGGGACGGGGAGCGGCTCGTCTCGGTGTCCTCGTTCGAGCTGCGCGACGGGCTGATCAGCGAAGCGCACACGGTGATGAACCCGGACAAGCTGGATTACCTGCAGCGCCAGCTCGGGCGTCCATGAGAGCCGGCCCCCTCGGTTGTCACATTCCGCGGGGGCCGCGTCGTCTCAGTCGGCGAAGGGTGTTCCACGGGGAGCGCCCGGCGTCCGAAGGAGCTGAACGTCATGACCACGATCCTGGTGACCGGCGGAACCGGAGTCCTCGGCCGGCTCGTCACCGAGCGCCTGCGCGCGGACGGGCACGAGGTGCGGGTGCTCAGCCGGCATGCGCAGCCGTACGCCGTGGACCTGCGGGAGGGCGGCAGCGGGCTGGACGCGGCCCTGGCGGGCGTGGACACGGTCGTGCACTGCGCCAGCACGCCGCGCGGCGGGGACGAGCGGGCCGCGGCGAACCTGATCGAGGCGGCGCGGCGGGCCGGGACGGGCCACCTGGTCTACATCTCCATCGTCGGGGTGGACCGGGTGCCGTTCGGCTACTACAAGAGCAAGCTGGCGGTGGAACGCCTGGTGGAGCAGTCGGGGCTGGGCTGGACGACGCTGCGCGCCACGCAGTTCCACGACCTGCTCGTGCAGCTCTTCCAGGGGCTCGCCAAGCCGCCGGTCATGCTGCTGCCGGCCGGTGTGAGCGACCAGCCGATCGAGGTGGCCGAGGTCGCCGGCCGCCTGGCGGAGCTGGCCGTCGGCGCCCCGGCGGGCCGCGTCCCGGACATGGGCGGCCCCGAGGTGCGCTCCCTGGACTCGCTGGCCCGCGCCTACCTCTCGGCCACCGGCCGCCGCCGGCCCCTGGTGCGGGTGCCGCTGTGGGGCACGGCGTACCGCGCGTTCCGGGAGGGCGGCCATCTCACGCCCGAACCGGCCGTGGGAAAGGGCACGTTCGAGGAGTATCTGGAACGGCGCTTCGGGGGCCCCGGGCGCCTCGGGGGCTGAGCCACGCGGCCGGGGGCCGGTCGCGGTGAGGCCCTGGAGGGCGCGCGGTCAGGGAGGGGCCGGGCGAACCCGAAGCGCCGAGCGAGCATCTGAAACCACCCGGTCGGGGCCAGGTCGGCCCCGGCAACCACCCGGTCAGGGCCCGCCCGGCCCGAACAGCTCCTCCTGCGCCCGCTCCCGTGCGGTGAGCAGCGCCCCGCGCAGCACGGCACCCCCGCCGAGGGCACTGCTGCGGACCTCCGCGCCCAGCGGGGACATCCTCCGCAGCCGCTCCGCCACACGCCGGGCCAGAGCCTCGCCCCCGGCCCGGCCGACCTCTCCACCGAGGACGACACACCCGGGATCGAGTACGGCGACGACGGAGGCGACCCCGACGACGAGCCGGCCGGCGAGGGCGTCGAGGAAGGCGGCGGCAGCCGAGGGAGCACCGGCGTCCAGGAAGCCGGCACCCCCCTCGCCCGCGCCTTCCTCCGCCACGGCCGCCCGGACCGCCGCCGCGGCACCCAGCTCCTCCCCCGCGCCCCGCGCCCCCACTCCGTACTCGTCCGCGAGCCGCTCGATCGCCTGGGCCCCCGCCAGGGAGTGGAACCCGCCCTCGCAGTCGGTGGCCGAGGGCAGCGTGTCCGTCCCCGGCACCGGCAGGAAGCCGATCTCGCCGGTGCCCCCCGAGGCGCCGCGGCGCAAGGTGCCGTCGAGTACGACGGCCGCGCCGGTGCCGGCGCCCAGCCAGAGCAGGACGAACGTGTCGCGGTCGCGGGCGGCGCCCTCGCGCTGCTCGGCCAGGGCCGCGAGGTTGGTCTCGTTCTCGACGGTCACCCGGGCCGCGGGGAGCCGTTCCTGGAGAGCCGCCACCAGACGGCGGTGCCAGGCGGGCAGCCCGGTGGAGTCGCGGAGTTCGCCGGTCGCGGGGTCGATCAGGCCGGGCGCGCCGATCCCGACGGTGTGCAGTGCGGCGGCCCCGGCTTCCTTGGCCGCCCGCTCCACCAGCGCGACCGCCTGCTCGACGGCGGACCCGGTCCCGGCCTCGCCGGCGATCGGCGCGGAGGCTTCCGCCAGCACCCGGCCCACCAGGTCGCAGACGGCGACGGAGACGCCCTCCGTGCGTACGTCGAGCGCCGCGAGGTGCGCGCGCCCGGCGACGATGCCGTACAGCTTGGCGTTGGGGCCGCGGCGCTGCTCCCCCGCCTCTCCGGCGACCTCGATGAGCCCGGCCGAGGTCAGCCGCTCGACGAGGTCGGCGACGGTCGGCCGGGACAGTCCGGTCAGCTGCTTCAGCTGGGCCGCCGTCAGCGGGCCCTCCTGCTGCAGCAGCCGCAGGGCGAGCCGGTCGTTGATGGCCCGGGCGGTGCTCGGTGATGCGGGCATGGGCGCATCCTAACGGCTATCTATCAGGCAGGGTTCCTGATAGTTTACCGACGCACTGACACAGCATGCGGAGGGCGGGAAGATGGACGCAGTGTCCTACGAGCAGCGCGATGTCCGGCGGGCGCGGTACGCCGTGGCCGCCGTGTTCGCGGTGCACGGCGCGGTGACCGGCTCGTTCGCGACCCGGGTGCCCTGGATCCAGGACCACGCCGGGGTGAGCGCCGGACAGCTGGGCCTCGCCCTCGCCTTTCCTGCGCTGGGCGCCTCCGTCGCGATGCCGCTCGCGGGGCGCATCAGCCACACCTTCGGCGCTCGCAACGCCCTGCGCGGACTGATCGCCCTGTGGACCCTGTCGCTGGTGCTGCCGGCCCTCTCCCCCGGACTGCTCACGCTCTGCCTGGCGCTGTTCACCTACGGCGCCACCGCCGGCATGGCGGACGTGGCGATGAACGCCCTCGGCGTGGAGGTCGAGAACCGGCTCGGGCGCTCGATCATGTCCGGCCTGCACGGCATGTGGAGCGCGGGCGCCCTGATCGGCTCGGCGGCGGGCACGCTCGCCGCGCACCTGGGTGTCGACGCCCGCCTGCACCATCTGCTGGCCGCCGCGGTGCTGACCGGCCTCGGCGTGGCCGCGTGCGGCTGGGTGCTGGACCTCCAGCCGGCCGAGGACGAGGAGCCTCCGCCGCGGTTCGCGCTGCCGCCGAAGTCGGCGCTGCTGATCGGCGCGGTGGGTTTCTGCGCGGTGTTCGCCGAGGGGGCGAGCCTGGACTGGTCGGCGGTGTATCTGCGCGACGAGCTGGCGGCCTCGGCCGGCCTCGCGGCGGCGTGCACCACGGGCTTCACCCTCACCATGGCGGTGGCCCGGATCGCGGGCGACAAGGTGGTGGACCGCTTCGGCTCGGTGCGCACGGTCCGGGCGGGCGGTGTCCTCGCCGTCCTAGGCGGGCTGCTGATCGTCGCCGCCCCGCACCCGGCGGCGGCCATGACCGGGTTCGCGCTGATGGGCCTCGGCATCGCGGTCGTCGTACCGCTGTGCTTCGCCGCCGCGGGCCGCAGCGGCCCGAACCCCAGCCAGGCCATCGCGGGCGTCGCCACCATCACCTACACCTCGGGCCTGGTCGCGCCCGGCGCGATCGGCGGGCTCGCCCAGGCGACCAGCCTGGTGGTGTCCTTCGGCCTGGTCACCCTGCTGGCCTGCGGGCTCGTCGTGTTCGCGGGAGTCCTGCGGGCGGGCGACCGCGACCGGCCGAAGGTCAGCCGTCCGACGGACGCAGCAGTGCCCGACCCGCGGCCCTGAACCCCTCGCTCCACGGCGCCGGGCGCAGCGTGTCGGCGTCCAGCCGGACCAGCACCCGGCTGCCGTGGGCGTAGGTCGTGACGCCGTCGGCCGAGCAGAAGCGGAAGCCGTAGGTCAGGCCCGTGGTGCCGAGCCGCTCCAGCCAGAGATGGACGGCGTACTCGCCGGGCCTGGTCACCGGGGCCTCGTAGCTGATCCGCAGCTCCTTGACGGCGTTGCAGGCGTCGCCGGCGGCGGCCCAGTCGCCCTCGAAGCGGAAACCGTGGTCCTGCCACAGCGCGGTCCAGGCCCGCTCGACCATCAGCGGATAGCGGGCGTTGTGCAGCAGGCCGAGTGCGTCGAGGTCGTCGAAGTGGACGGTGACGGGGACGAGCCGGCCGTACGACAGGGCGGGGGCGGGTGGTGCTTCGGCGGTCACGGGTGGGTCTCCTGAGGTCAACGGTTCAACCACCTCATCCTAAGCGGGCGCTCAGCACGGTCTTCGGGCAGGGACAATGGTCGGCGGCATCCACCCGTACGACGAAAGCGAAACCCCACCATGGATCTCGGCGTCCGCTGGAAACTGCACGGCGACGGACGCACCCCGGCCCCCGGCGCCGTGGTCCGGCCCGACGAGCGGCTGTCCTGGCCGCGCACGGTGGGCCTCGGCGCCCAGCACGTGGTGGCCATGTTCGGGGCGTCCTTCGTCGCTCCGGTCCTGATGGGACTGGACCCCAACCTCGCGATCATGATGTCGGGCGTCGCGACGGCCGTCTTCCTCCTCGCCACCCGTGGCAGGGTGCCCAGCTACCTCGGCTGCTCGCTGTCCTTCGTCGGCGTCGCGGCGGTGATCCGCGCCCAGGGCGGCTCCAGCGCGACCGTGACCGGCGCGGTGTTCGTGGTGGGCGTGGCCCTGTTCCTGGTGGGTCTCGCGGTGCGGAAGTTCGGGGCGCGGATCATCCACGCGGCCATGCCGCCGATCGTCACCGGCGCGGTGGTGATGCTGATCGGCTTCAACCTCGCCCCGGTCACCGCGTCCACCTACTGGCCGCAGGACCAGTGGACGGCTCTGCTGGTGATGCTGTTCACCGGCCTCGCGGTGGTCTGCCTGCGCGGCTTCTGGTCCCGGATCGCGATCTTCCTCGGGCTGATCTTCGGCTACGGCATCTCCTGGGCGTTCGACCGGGTCTTCGGCAGGATCCACGCGGCGGACGGCAGCGGCAAGGTCACCGACCACTGGCGCCTGGACCTCTCCGGCGTCTCCAGGGCCGACTGGATCGGCCTGCCCGACCTGCACGGCCCGAGCTTCCAGTGGTCGGCGATCCTCGTCGCGCTGCCGGTCGTGATCGCGCTGGTCGCGGAGAACGCCGGGCACGTCAAGGCGGTCGGCGAGATGACCGGCGACGATCTCGACGACGAGCTGGGCACCGCGATCTCCGCCGACGGCGTCGCCTCGATGCTCTCCACCGCCGTGGGCGGTCCGCCCAACACCACGTACTCCGAGAACATCGGCGTGATGGCCGCGACCCGCGTCTACTCCACCGCCGCCTACTGGGCCGCCGCCGGCTTCGCCCTCCTCTTCGGGCTGTGCCCCAAGTTCGGCGCGGTCGTCGCCGCCGTCCCGGGCGCCGTCCTCGGCGGTATCACCGTCATCCTCTACGGCATGATCGGCCTGCTCGGCGCCCAGATCTGGATCAACGCCAAGGTCGACCTGCGCAACCCGCTGAACCTCGTCCCGGCCGCCGCGGGCATCATCATCGGCGTCGGCAACGTCACCCTGGAGTTCACCGACACCTTCTCCCTCAGCGGCATCGCCCTCGGCACCCTGGTCGTCATCACCGGCTACCACGCCCTGCGCGCCTTCGCCCCGGCCCACCTCAAGACCCAGGAGCCCCTCCTGGACGAAGGCACGTCGTCGTACGGCGAGGAGGCCCGGCGCGCCGAGTCGTAGGCGTGCCGCTTTCGAGGTGGGGGGGGCCGGGCGTTCCCCCGTTCTGGGGAAGCGCCCGGCCCGCCGCCCCTGCGGCCGGCCCGGGGCTGGGACCCTGCCCCCATGGCGCAGTTGGAACAGTTCACCACCCCTGTCGACGCGGTCGTCTCCCGGATGCGCGCGCTGGACGCGGCCCTGCCCGCACGGGACGGGGTCGCCGTCTTCAACCGTGTCTACCTCGCCGTCACCGAGGCGGTCGACCGGCAGCTGGACGCGGGCCGGTTCCCGGACCCGCGAGCGGCGATCACGCTGGACGTGCGGTTCGCGGAGCGGTACCTCTGCGCCGTGGACGCGGCCACGGCGGACGGCCGTCCGCCGGCCTGCTGGCGTCCGCTGTTCCAGTTCCGCCGCCATCCCGGCGTACGTCCGCTGCAGTTCGCGCTCGCCGGCATCAACGCCCACATCGGGCACGACCTCGCGCTCGCCGTCGTGGACGCCTGTCACAGCCTCGGCTGCGAACCGGGCGAGCTGGAGGACGAGTTCGACCGGGTGGGCGACCTCCTCGTGGCGCTGGAGGAGCGCATCCGCGAGGATCTGATGCCGGGCCCCGACCTGCTCCAGATCGCCGATCCGCTCACCCATCTGCTCGGCTCATGGAGCCTGGAACGCGCCCGCGACGCCACCTGGACCGCGGCCCGCGCGCTGTGGGCACTGCGCCGACTCCCGGACGTGGCCGAGGAGTTCACCGGCCGGCTGGACGCGGCCGTCGGCTTCGCGGGGCGCATGCTGCTCACGCCGCTGCCGGACTGACACGGGCGCTCGTCATCCCGGGAGACCGGCGACGTCACGGATGTACCGCCGGGCGACGGCCCGCCCCGCGGGCTCCAACTCGCGCTCCAGCGCGGCGGCCGCCTCGGGATCGAGCGTCACCCGGGCAGGACGGGGCTCCGCCGCGGCGAGCAGGCCGGCCCGTGACCGCGCGGCGCCGCCGGGCGACGGGGCCGCCGGGAGGTTCGCCGTGTGGGAGGCGAGCCGCCCCCAGAGCGCGTCCGAGGCGTCCTCACGGCCGAACGCCCTTGCCTCGACCGCCAGCCGGCGCAGCTCGGTGTCCAGCGCGGGCGCCGCCTCCCGTCGGGTCAGCGCCGCGACAGCGGCCTCGGTGGAGGCGACCTCGGCTGCCGACGCGTCCGAGCGGCGCTCGGCCTCCGCGGCGAGGGGCGCGACAAGGCGCCGCACCAGCCGGACGACCTGTCTGAGCGGCCATGTGACCAGCCAGACGGTCCACCGGCTCAGGGCGTTGTCCACGCGGAAGCGCCCCGCGGCCTCGGCCAGGTCGTCGGTGCGGCGGCTCGTGCGGGGCGTGGCGAAGGCCCGCTCGCGCAGTGCGGCGGAGTCGTCGGAGGGCGCGACGGGCCGGCTCCCGATCCGCAGGGCGGTGCGCACCAGCAGGTGCCGGCTCACATCGGTGCCGGTGAGCCCGGCCAGGGCCTGGGCCAGGCACGCCACGCGCTGCTGCGGGGTCAGCGTCGCCCACAGGGCGAGCCCGAGGTCGAGCCGCGTCCCGCGCAGCCCGTGCCGCACGGCGCGGACCTCGAAGCCGGGGGTGAGCCGCACCGCGTCGCAGGACCTGCCGCCGAGGGCCCGGGCGATGTCGTCGAGCAGGGAGAACAGCCGCGGCGCGTCGGTCCGGCGCAGGACGCCGTCCGCGTCGACCGGGTCGGCGGGAGGCCGCAGATGGACGGCGAGGCCGAGCAGGATGAGCCCGAGGACGGGCTGGACCACCGTTTCCCAGCCGAGGACGACGAGCAGCACGCCGCCCACGGCGACGGCCCAGGTCACCAGGTGCAGCACCGCCGACAGCGCCACGGCGGCCCCCGCCCTCACCCGGTCCATCCGCTTCGCCCCCGACCCGTGCGGCCACCCCTCACCCGAGGGGATTCTGCCAGGCGGCCGGGGCCGCCGCCGGGGCATCGCCGGCGCCACGGCCGGCGGGAGTGCAAGCGCCGGCGCGAGTGGAGGCGCCACGGCTGCGGCGCGCGCGTGGGAAAGGCGCGGTCGGCCGTAGTCGGTGTCCGGCCGGCCGCGCCTCGATCAGGGGGCCCGGTCAGTCCTCGGGCAGTTCCACCGGGGCGATCTCGTCGTAGACGTCACCGGGGCCGGGGTTGGCCGCGTCGGTGGTGCCGCCGAAGTGGTGCATGACGCCCCAGACGGCGTTCAGCGCGGTCTGCACGGCGCCCTCGGCCCAGCCGGCCGTCCAGGAGATGTCGTCGCCGGCGAGGAAGATGCCGCGCTTGTCCTCGGGCAGCCGGTCCTGCATGAAGTGCGTGAACAGGCGCCGCTGGTAGCGGTAGTGGCCCGGCAGGTTGGCCTTGAACGCGCCCATGAAGTAGGGCTCGTTCTCCCAGGACACCGTCACCGGGTTGCCGATGATGTGCTTGCGGATGTCGACCTTCGGGTAGATCTCGCCGAGCGACTTCAGCATGACCTCCATCCGCTCGTTCGCGGACAGCGGCAGCCACTTCAGGCTGTCGTCGCACCAGGTGTAGGACAGGCAGATCACGGCGGGCTTGTCCGGGCCGTCGTCCAGCAGGTAGGTGCCGCGGGTCATGCGGTCGGTGAGCGTCATCGACATGACGTCCCGGCCCGTCTCCTCGTCCTTGTCCAGCCAGAACGGCCGGTCCACGGGCACGAAGAGCTTGGAGGACTCCATGTAGTGGGTGCGCTCGATCGCCGTCCAGTGGTCGATCGGGAACAGCTCGTCGTCGCACTGGATCTTCGACAGCAGCATCCAGGACTGCGCGGTGAAGATCGCCGCCTGGTAGGTGCGGATGTCGCCGGCCGCGTCGGTGACGGTGATCCGGTTGCCCGCGGTGCGGTGCAGCCGGGTCACGGCCGGCTTGGGGAGGCCGCCCTCGTGCAGCTTGGCGAGCGAGGTGCCGTACGCCCAGTGGACGATCTTCTCCGGCTCGCGCTCCCACAGCCGCAGCGGCAGCTGCTGGGAGCCGCCGACGATGCCGCGGTGGTGGTCGTCGGCCTCGGTGTAGACGACGCGCAGGATCTCCAGGATGGAGTTCGGGAAGTCGGTGTCCCAGCCGCCGGTGCCGAAGCCGACCTGGCCGAAGATCTCGCGGTGGCGGAAGGACTTGAAGGCCTCGGAGTCGCAGAGGAAGCCGTAGAAGGTCTGGTTGTCGAGCTTCTCGACCAGCTTCGCCCAGATCTCGCGGATGCGCGGTACGTCCCGCTCGCGCATGGCCTGGTTCATGTCGGAGAAGTCGGCGCCCTCTTCGAGGCACTTGTTCCAGGCGGCGGCCACGTCCCGGTACACCTGGGGCAGGTCGTCGATGGTCTCGGCGTAGTGCGACTCGCCCTTGAGGTCGACGACGGTCGACGGGGTGGCCTCGGCGAGCGGGTTCGGGAAGGGCCGCGTCTCCAGGCCCACCAGGTCGATGTAGTGCTGCAGCGCCGTGGAGGACGGCGGGAAGCGCATCGCGCCCATCTCGGCCGTCAGACCGTCGGTGTTGGGGCCGTCGAACCCGACCGTGCGCAGCCGGCCGCCGATCTGGTCGGCCTCGTACACGACGGGCTTCAGGCCCATCTTCATCAGCTCGTAGGCGGCGACGATGCCGGAGAGGCCGCCGCCGATGACGGCCACCTCGGTGCCGTGCTCGGTCGCCGGTATCTGGCCCAGGCCCGCCGGGTGGGCGAGGAAGTCGTCGTACGCGTACGGGAAGTCCGGGCCGAACATGGTGATCGGCGGCTGCTGCTCGTCGGCGTGCTCGACGGCGTTGGGCACGGTGGACGTCATGGGGTACGGACTCCTTGCGACTGCTACAGAAGACAGAAAGGCGGGGGAGGTTCAGACGAGCGACCCGTACAGGCCCGGGCGGCGGTCCAGCAGATACGGGTTGTTCTCGCGGGAGGCGGCGAGGAAGGCCGGGTCGGCGTCGGCGAGGACGAGCTGCTCGGCGCGGCCGGCGCGGGTGCGGGCGACGCCGTCGGGGCCGGCCAGGGTGGAGAGCCCGACGAACTCGAACTCGCCCTCGGTGCCGACCCGGTTGACGTACGCGACGTACATCTGGTTCTCGAAGGCGCGCACCGGCACCACCGACTCGGCGACGAACTGGAAGGGGTGCATCTGCGCGGTCGGCACCAGCAGCAGGTCGGTGCCGGCGAGGGCGTGGGCGCGGACGTTCTCCGGGAACTCCACGTCGTAGCAGATCATCAGGCCGACGGTGAGGCCGTCCAGCTCGGCCTGCACGACCGGGGTGTCGCCCGGGGTGAAGTGGTCGCGCTCGAAGCAGCCGAACAGGTGCGTCTTGCGGTAGTTGGCCGACCGGGCGCCGTCCGCGGAGATCAGCTGGACGGAGTTGTACACCGTGTCGCCGTCGCGTTCCGGGTAGCCGTAGGCGATCGCCAGGCCGTGCCGGGCGGTCAGGTCGGCGATCGCGTCGGCGGCCTCGCCGTCGGCGGGCTCGGCCAGCCGGGCGATGTCGTCGCCGATCGCGTAGCCGGTCAGGAACATCTCCGGCGTGACGAGCAGCCCGGCCCCCGCGGCGGCGGCCCGGCCCGCGGCCTCGTCGAGGACCTTCAGGTTCTCGACGGTCGAGCCGGGGCGGCCGGAGCTCTGCAGCAGGGCGGTGCGCATACGGGTTCCTCACCGGGACGGGCGGGTCTGGGGGCGCCTCCGCGGATGAGTGCGGGGGCCATCTAGAAGGTACGGGCGGGCGACCTGGGCGGACAAGGAGAAGCCGTTGCGCGTCCGTGCGCTGTTCGTTGCGTCCCCCGGGCGATGCGCGGCGATTCGTTGCGCCTCCCGTCGTAGGTCTCCTCCCCCGTCCGGCGGAGAGCGGGTGCCGCCCGGGGTCCGATGTGCCGGGGACGTGTGCCCGGGAGAGTGGTGGCACCTTGTCGACCTGCGGAAAGGCACCATCATGAACCGACGTACGAAGACCGCTGTGCTCGGCGCCGCGCTGCTGCTGACCGCGACGGGCGCGGCGTCCGCCACCGCCTCGGACGGGCCGCGAGCCCGGGAGGCCGCCGCCCTCACCGGCACGGCGAAGCTGTACCGCTCGGCCGGGGACGACATCACCTTCACCTTCGACGCGCACCTGGCGGCGAAGGACACGGCCGACCCGTCGAAGGCGACCGGCACCTTCGAGTTCAGCCACTACCTCGACGGCAAGGGCGCCCGGGCCGAGGCGCGGGTCGACTGCCTGGTCACCGGCGGGGCGGTGGCCGTGGTCTCGGGCGTCATCACCGAATCCGACCTGCCCGGCGCGAAGGGCCGGCGGGTCGGCGTCACCGTCCACGACCTCGGCCGGCACGACCGGCTCGGCTACAGCTGGGCCGCGACCGAGGACCTCGGCCCCCGGAACCTGCCGAAGTGCGTGAGCTCGGCGCCGTTCGAGAAGGTCCGCGAGGGGACGGGCGACTTCACGGTGGTGCCGTGGAACCCTGCGCTGTGACGAGGCGCCCCTCCCCCGTACGGCCATGAAGGTCGTCCCGTCGGAGGAGGCCGACGGCCCGCGGCGCGTCCGAGACTGAGGGACACGCCGAACCGAAGGGGCCCTCATGGACGTCACCGAGATCCTCGACCTGCCGTACGTCGACACGCACACGGTCGTCGCCGACGCCGAGCGGGACGTGGTGTGGTGTGCGCTGGGGGAAGTGCTGGACGGCTCCAGGACGGGCGGCTTCCGGGTCGCGGGGGCGCGGCCGCCCGGGGAGCTGACCCTGACCGGAAGCCACCGCTTCTCGTCGTACGCGCTGATCTTCCGCCTGGAGGAGGCGGGCCCGGCGCGGACCCGGCTGCGCGCGGAGACCCGGGCCCGGTTCCCGGGGGCGGCGGGTGCGCTCTACCGGACCCTGGTCATCAGGTCGGGCGCCCACGCCGTGGTCGTACGGCGACTGCTGTCGTCGATCGGTCGTCGCGCGGCTGCCGGGAACACGGGAAGGACACGTCCCTGAGGGCGCGGAGAACACACGCGCCCGGCTGGAACCACCCGCAGTCGAGGTACAAGCAGTGGACGTACTACGTGGGCGACCCGGAGGAGAACCGCCGCAGCAGCGGCGACAGCACCAGCACCGACTTGGTGCGCTCCACGAACGGCTCCCCCGCGATGCGTTCGAGCACCCGCTCGAAGTGGCGCATGTCGGAGGCGAAGACCTGGGCGACCGCGTCCGCGTCCCCGGTGACGGTGGACGCGGCCACGACCTCCTGGTACCGCTCCAGACCCCGCTGGATGGTCTCCGGCGAGGTGTTGCGCCGGCAGTAGATCTCGACGAACCCCTCGGTCTCCCAGCCGAGCGCCGCCGGGTCCACCCGGACGGTGAACCCGGTGATCGCCCCGGTGGCCCTGAGCCTGTCCACGCGCCGCTTCACGGCGGGCGCGGACAGGCCGACGAGCTGCCCGATGTCCGCGTAGGAACGGCGGGCGTCCTCGGCGAGGGCGTGCACGATGCGTTCGTCGAGATCGTTCAGCACTGCGGGTGGTTCACTTCACTTCAGCTACGGACGCCTGGGGCGTCGCGAGACGGGAACGGCGGTGGCCGTAAATGAAGTAGAACACGAGACCGGCGGCCATCCAGCACCCGAAGACCACCCAGGTGACGGTGTCGAGGCTGAACATGTTCCAGGCGCAGAACAGGAAGCCCACCGCCGGCAGCACCGGACCGAACGGCACCTTGAAGGTGCGCTCCAGCTCGGGCCGCTTGTAGCGCAGCACGATCACCGCGATGTTGACCAGGGCGAAGGCGAACAGCGTGCCGATGCTGGTGGCGTCGACGAGCTTGCCGAGCGGGATGAACGCGGCGAGGACGGCGCAGAACAGCGACACGATGACGGTGTTCAGGCGCGGGGTGCCGGTCTTCGCGTCGACCTTGCCGAGCGCCTTGGGAACCAGGCCGTCGCGGGCCATCGCGAACAGGATGCGGGTCTGGCCGTAGAGCACGGTGAGGACCACGCTCGCGATGGAGATGACCGCGCCGAGGGCGAGCAGCGTGCCCCAGAAGGTCTGGCCGCTGACATCGTTCATGATCGCCGCGAGGGACGCCTCGGAGCCCTCGAACTTCGTCCAGTGCCAGGCGCCGACGGCGACACCGGCGACCAGCACGTACAGCGCGGTGACGATGATCAGCGACAGCATGATCGCGCGCGGCAGGTCCTTCTTGGGGTCCTTGGCCTCCTCACCGGCGGTGGAGGCGGCGTCGAAGCCGATGTAGGAGAAGAACAGGGTGGCCCCGGCGGCGCTCACCCCGGCCATGCCGAGCGGCATGAAGTCGGCGTAGTTGCCGGACTTGAAGCCCAGGAAGCCGACCGCGCAGAACAGCACCAGCGCGGCGATCTTCACCATGACCATGATGGTGTTGGCGCGGGCGGACTCACGGGCACCGCCGAGCAGGAACACCATCGCCAGCAGGACCACGATCAGCGCGGGCAGGTTCACGATGCCGCCCTCACCGGGTGCCGAGGACAGCGCGGACGGGATGGTGACGCCGATCGTGCCGTCGAGCAGCTCGTTGAGGTACTCGCCCCAGCCGACCGCGACGGCGGCCACCGACACGCCGTACTCCAGGACCAGGCACCAGCCGCAGATCCAGGCGACGAGTTCGCCCATCGTTGCGTACGCGTACGAGTACGACGACCCGGCGACCGGGATGGAGCCGGCCAGCTCGGCGTAGGACAGCGCGGAGAACAGGGCCGTCAGACCGGCGATGACGAAGGCCAGCGTGATGGCCGGGCCGGCCTCGGGGACGGCGTCACCGAGGACGACGAAGATGCCGGTGCCGAGGGTGGCACCGATGCTGATCATGGTCAGCTGCCACAGTCCGAGGGAGCGCTTCAGCGAGCCTCCCTCGCCCTGGCCACCCTCGGCGACCAGGAGTTCTACCGGCTTCCTGCGCATCAGGCGCGCGCCGAGCCCCGGGGCGGCGGGGACGGTTTCACTGCGGACTTGCGGGGGTGCGCCTTGGTCGAGCACGCGCGGCTCCTTATCGCTGCCGATCAGGGGGACGGGGATGTGTCGCACCCCGTCCCGCGGGGTCCGCACACCGAGCGGAAACCCCGCCACGCCTCGTACAGCGCAGGAGCCTACGATCTGGGACGTTGCCGTCGTAATGCAGCAACCTTGCGCGTGCCCGCAAGATCGTTGCGTTCATCGCAAGGGGGTGCACATTCGTTGCACGACGGCTTTCAAGTGTTGCGCGGGGGGCTCGCGAGCAGGTCTTTCACCAGGAAGGTGCAGGGGTCGGCGCACTCGTGGACGACACCGTCGTGGTCCTCGTACGACCAGCGGTCCAGGTAGGTCGTGAGGGGCAGATAGCCGAGCCGGGTGTACAGGGCGGCCGCGCGGGGGTTGTCGTCCGCGACGCCGAGTCCGACGGCGGTGCGGCCGCGCTCGTGCGCGAGCCGCTCGGCGGCGCGGACCAGCGCGCTGCCGATGCCGCGGGAGCGCAGCGTCTCGGGCCGTACGGCCAGCGCGTTGATCTCCGGGCAGCCGGGCCGGGCGGCGCGGACGCGTTCGTCGGCGCAGCCGCCCCAGCGCAGCTCGGTGTGGCCCACGGGCCGCCCGTCGAGCCAGGCGAGGAGGTAGGTGCTCCGGCCGGCCTCCTGGCGTGCGAACCGGCGGGCGTGGAACGAGGTGGCGGCGGACGACCCCATGTACCGGTCGAGCAGTGCCACGTCGGCGGGGCGGCAGACGGGCATCTCCATGCCCCGACGGTACGGTCCCGGACCTGCGGACGGCCCCCGGTTTTTCCCACCGGGGGCCGTCCGCAAGGCAACTGAGGGAGCGTCAGCTCCAGCTGGCGTGCAGCGGCTTGCCCTCGGCGTAGCCGGCCGCGCTCTGGATGCCGACGATGGCCTTCTCGGCGAACTCCTCCAGGGAGCCGGCGCCGGCGTAGGTGCAGGAGGAGCGGACGCCCGCGATGATCGAGTCGATCAGGTCCTCGACGCCCGGGCGGGCCGGGTCGAGGAACATGCGCGAGGTGGAGATGCCCTCCTCGAACAGTGCCTTGCGGGCACGGTCGTACGCCGACTCGTCCGAGGTGCGGTTGGCCACGGCACGCGCGGAGGCCATGCCGAAGGACTCCTTGTAGGCGCGGCCCTGGGCGTCGTGCTGGAGGTCGCCGGGGGACTCGTAGGTGCCGGCGAACCAGGAGCCGACCATCACGTTGGACGCGCCCGCGGCCAGCGCCATCGCCACGTCGCGGGGGTGGCGGACACCGCCGTCGGCCCACACGTGCTTGCCGTACTTCCTGGCCTCGGCGGCGCACTCCAGGACCGCGGAGAACTGCGGCCGGCCGACGCCGGTCATCATGCGGGTGGTGCACATGGCGCCGGGGCCGACACCGACCTTGATGATGTCCGCGCCCGCGTCGATCAGGTCCTTGACGCCCTCGGCGGAGACGATGTTGCCCGCGACGATCGGCACCTGCGGGTCGAGCGCCCGCACCGTCCTGACCGCGGTGATCATCGACTCCTGGTGGCCGTGCGCGGTGTCGATGACGAGCGTGTCCACGCCCGCGTCGAGCAGCTGCTTGGCCTTGCCGGCCACATCGCCGTTGATGCCGACGGCGGCCGCGATGCGCAGCTTGCCCCGGGCGTCGACGGCGGGGGTGTACAGCGTGGCGCGCAGGGCGCCCTTGCGGGTCAGGATGCCCACCAGCCTGCCGTCCCGGTCGACGGCCGGGGCGTAGCGGCGGTTGTGCTGGTCGAGGGTGTTGAAGGCCTCGCGCGGGTCGATGTCGGCGTCCAGCAGGAGCAGGTCCTTGGACATGACGACCTCGAGCTGGGTGAAGCGGTCGACGCCGGACAGGTCGGCGTCGGTGACGACACCGACGGGCCGGTGGTTCTCGTCCACGACGACACCGGCGTTGTGCGCCCGCTTCGGCAGCAGGGACAGCGCGTCGGCGACGGTCTGGTGGGGGGCGAGCACGATGGGCGTGTCCAGCACGAGGTGCCGGCTCTTGACCCAGGAGACGACCTCGGTGACGACCTCGATCGGGATGTCCTGCGGGATGACCACGAGGCCACCGCGCCGGGCCACGGTCTCGGCCATGCGGCGGCCGGCGATGGCGGTCATGTTGGCGACGACGAGCGGGATCGTGGTGCCCGTTCCGTCGGGCGAGCTGAGGTCCACACCCTGCCGCGAGCCGACCGAGCTGCGGCTCGGCACCATGAAGACGTCGTCGTACGTCAGGTCGTACGAGGGCTGGATGTCGTTGAGGAAACGCACGTGCTGCACATCCCAGTCGATCAGAGGTGGCCCCCGGACAGGACAGCCAGGGGGGCGAAGAGCACGTACTTCATTGTCCCATGACGGCCGGAACGCCGTGCACGGTCAGTTCCTCCAGGTTACGCAGGGTGCCTTGGGAGGATCGTCCAAGGGCGGGCCGCCCCGGGGGACGGACCGCGGCGGCATGCCGTCGATGCCGTCACGGCCGTCCCCGGGGCACCCGCTGTCAGACTCCGTCCGGGTCGGCCCGGTTCAGGGCCGGCTTGGGCGTCGGACCCGCGGTCATGAGGTAGTCCGCGGCCGAGGTGTCCGTCACCAGGGAGGTGACGAGCCCCGAGCGCAGCACCGCGTCGATCGCGGACGCCTTGCGCTGCCCGCCCGCGATCGCCACGACCTCCGGGATACGGCGGAGCTGGTCGGCCTTGACCGTGATGCACCGCTCCCCCAGGTCGCGGCCCACCCGGCGGCCCTGGGCGTCGAAGAGGTGCGCGGACATCTCGGCGGCGACCCCGAGCGAGGCGTAGTGCGCCCGCTCCTCGTCGCTGAGCATGTCGTGCACCGTGGAGATGCCCGGCTCCCAGGAGCCGATGGACACACACGCGACGGTGACCTTGTCGAAGTACTCGAAGGCCCGGGCGATACCGGTCTGGTGGCGCAGCGCCTGCGCGGTGGCCACGTCCGGCAGCAGCATCGGCGCGTAGATGGGGTGAGCGTCGCCCCCGGAGACCTGCGCGGCGCGCCGCACGGCCTCCACCGAGCCGCGCTCGGCGGTCCCGGCGTCGTACACGCCCGTCAGCTGCACCACGGTGCAGGGCGGCAGCCGGTCGAGCGCCGCCGCCATGTGGATGGTGGACCGGCCCCAGGCCAGTCCCAGGACGTCCCCCTCGTTGACGAGCTCGCCGAGCAGATCGGCGGCGACCTCGCCGAGGTTCTCGGGGTCGGGCGTCTCCTCCGACTCGGGCGGGGACTCGACCACGACGGCGTGCCTCAGGCCGTAGCGGGCGCGGAGCGCGTCCGAGCGCTCGGCGTCCAGCTCGGCGGGGACCCGGATCTCGATGCGTACGAGATCCCGTTCGAGGGCGGTCTCCAGGACCCGGGCCACCTTGAAGCGGCTGACGCCGAACTCCTCCGCGATCTGGATCTTGGACTTGCCCTCGAGGTAGAAGCGGCGGGCCATGGCCGCCGCCTGCACCAGCTCAGCGGGTCCCATCCGCATGGCTGACCGGCCCGCCGACATACCCGACACGGCGATCTCCTCACTGCTGTTCACACTCTGGATTCGCCGTTCATCCTTGCAGATGTGGCGCGGTCGATCCGCCCTGATGGGCGCCGTTCATTTTCCTGATGCTCAGTGGTCGCACGCCCAGGACGCCTTGGCGGTCGCCGACTCCGCCTGAGCGCGCAGCGCGCGGACCGCTTCGGCCGGGTCGTCGGCGCCGTAGACCGCGGAACCGGCCACGAAGACGTCGGCGCCGGCGTCGGCGCACCGCTCGATCGTGGAGGCCGAGACTCCGCCGTCGACCTGGAGCCACAGCTGCAGGCCGTGCTTGCTGATCAACTCGCGGGTTCGGCGGATCTTCGGGAGCATGATGTCGAGGAACGCCTGGCCGCCGAAGCCCGGTTCGACCGTCATGATCAGCAGCATGTCGAGCTCGGGCAGCAGGTCCTCGTACGGCTCGATGGGCGTCGCCGGCTTCAGCGCCATCGAGGCACGCGCGCCCTTCGCCCGGATCTCCCGGGCGAGCCGCACCGGGGCGGCGGCCGCCTCGACGTGGAAGGTGACGGAGGAGGCACCCGCTTCCACGTACTGGGGGGCCCAGCGATCGGGGGCCTCGATCATCAGGTGGCAGTCCAGCGGAGTGTCCGTCGCACGGGCCAGGGACTCCACGACCGGCACGCCGAGCGTGAGGTTGGGGACGAAATGGTTGTCCATCACATCTACGTGGAGCCAGTCGGCTCCTTCGACGGCCTTGGCCTCGTCCGCGAGGCGGGCGAAGTCGGCGGACAGGATGCTGGGGTTGATCTGCGCCATGACCCAAGACTATGCGGTTACTTCGGCCGCGGGTCGTCCCTGTCCGGACGGTGGTCCTCGTGAACGGCGGCCGGGGAATCGCCCACCTGGTCTGCGGGCGCCGGGCCAAGTGGGTCGTGCTGGCGTTGTGGCTGGTGGTGCTGTTCCTCACCGCTCCCTTCGCGCAGAAGCTGACCGACGCGCAGGACAATGACGCGGCGTCCTGGCTGCCGGGGTCGGCCGAGTCGACGCAGGTCCTGGAGATGTCGGAGGACTTCCGGCCCGAGCAGATCCCGGCGGTGGTGGTCTACGCCCGGGACAGCGGGCTGACCTCCCAGGACCGGGCGCAGATCCAGGAGGACGTACGGCAGCTGAAGCGGCTGACCGCCCACGGGATCATCGGCGACCAGACCCGCGGCCCGGTCTACAACCGTCCGGACGACCCGCAGGCCGCTCAGGTCCAGGTGCCGATCACGATGGACGAGAAGGGCTGGGAGCGCATCGGGCCCGCGGTCGACTCCATCCGCGACGTCGTCGGCGAGAGCCAGGGCGGCCTGGCCGTGCACGTCACCGGGCCCGGCGGCACCTCCGCGGACTTCTCCGAGGCGTTCGAGGGCATCGACTCCACGCTGCTGCTGTCCGCGATGGCGGTCGTGATCGTGATGCTGCTGATCACCTATCGCAGCCCGACCCTGCTGGTGGTGCCGCTGCTCGGCGTGATCGCCGCGCTGTTCACCGCACAGGCGCTGATCTACTTCCTGGCCGAGCACGCGGGCCTGACGGTGAACGGCCAGAGCGCGGGCATCCTGACCGTCCTCGTCTTCGGCGCGGGCACCGACTACGCGCTGCTGCTCGTCGCCCGCTACCGAGAGGAGCTGCGCGCGCACGAGGACCGGCACGAGGCGATGGCCCTCGCCCTGCACCGGGCGGGCCCGGCGGTGATCGCCTCGGGGGCCACCGTCGTGCTGAGCATGCTGGTGCTGCTGGCGGCCGAGATGAACTCCACCAGGGGCCTCGGTCCGGTGGCCGCCATCGGTGTGGCCGTCGCGCTGCTGGCGATGCTGACGCTGTTCCCCGCCCTGCTGGTGATCTTCGGCCGGTGGATCTTCTGGCCGGTCATCCCGCACCTGGGCGCGCCGAACCCGCACGAGCGGGGGCAGTGGGCGCGCATGGGCCGCCGTATCGCCGCACGTCCGCGCATGGTCTGGGGCGTCACCGCGGTGGTCCTCGCGGTCTGCTCCCTGGGCCTGATCCAGCTGCGCGCGGAGGGCATCTCCAACGCGGACGCGTTCACCGGGAAACCGGACTCCATCACCGGTCAGGAGGTCTCCGCGCGGTACTTCCCGGCGGGCAGCGGCGACCCTCTCGTGATCATCTCCAACGAGGCGCAGGCCCGGCAGGTGGGCCAGGCCGTCGCCGGGACCGAGGGCGTGGTGCCGACCTCGCTCGGCCTGCCTCCGGGCACGAAACCGGTGGTCGACGGGAAGGTGCTGTTCGAGGCGACGATGACCGCCCCCGCCGACAGCGAGGCCGCGAAACAGACCGTGGAGCGGGTGCGGGACGCCGTGCACGCGGTGCCCGACGCCGACGCCCAGGTGGGCGGCGGTACGGCGGCCCTGCTCGACATGGACGAGGCCACCACCCACGACAACCTGCTGATCATCCCGCTGGTGCTGGTCGTGGTGCTGCTGATCCTGTGCGCCCTGCTGCGCGCCCTGATCGCCCCGCTGCTGCTGATCGGCACGGTGATCCTGTCGTTCGCGGCGGCCCTCGGCATCAGCGCGCTCGCGTTCCGGTACCTGTTCGACTACGCGGGCGAGTCGACGGACTTCCCGCTGTTCGTCTTCGTGTTCCTGGTCGCGCTGGGCATCGACTACAACATCTTCCTGACGACCCGCATCCGCGAGGAGGCGGCCCGCCAGGGCACCCGCCCCGGCGTGGTCACCGGCCTCGCCGCCACCGGCTCCGTCATCACCTCGGCGGGCCTGGTCCTCGCGGGCACCTTCGCCGCCCTGGGCACCCTGCCGATGGTGGCCTTCGCGGAGATCGGCTTCGCGGTGGCTCTCGGTGTGCTCCTGGACACCTTCATCGTCCGCTCGGTGCTGGTGACGGCGCTGTTCCTGGACGTGGGCCCCCGTGTGTGGTGGCCCCATGCACTGTCGAAGGGTTCCGGGGACAGTTCCCCAGGGGCGCGGGGAACTGCCCGAGAAGCCACGACGGCCGCCGGACGGGGCGACGACGGATCCCCTACGGCGCGGTCCTCCGAATAAGAGCCAGATACATCGCATCGGTCCCGTGCAGATGAGGCCACAGCTGCACATCGGGCCCGTCACCCAGGTCCGGCACCCCGGGCAGCAACGGCCGCGCGTCGATCAGCTCTGCGTCGGGGAACTGCTTCAGCACATCGGAGACGACCGCCCGGGTCTCGGCGAGATGCGGCGAGCAGGTCGCGTACCCGACGACGCCCCCCACCCGCACCGACTCCAGAGCGGTCCTCAGCAGAGAGCGCTGCAACGGCCCGAAGCCGTCCAGGTCCTCCGGCCGCCGGCGCCAGCGCGCCTCCGGCCGCCGCCGCAGCGCACCCAGCCCGGTGCAGGGCACGTCCATGAGCACCCGGTCGAAGGTCGCGGGCTGCCACGGCGGGCGCGTACCGTCCGCGGTGATCACCTGATACGGCCCCGGATTGCCGGCCAGGGCCTTCGCCACCAGCCCCGCCCGGTGCGGCTGCTTCTCGCTCGCGAGCAGGGTGGCCCCTCGCTCGGCGGCGAGGGCGCCGAGCAGCGCGGCCTTGCCGCCGGGCCCGGCGCAGCCGTCGAGCCACTTCTCGTCGGGGCCGTCGAGCGGCGCGTTCGCCAGCGCCAGCGCGACGAGCTGGCTGCCCTCGTCCTGGACACCGGCCCGGCCCTCCCGCACGGCCTCGATAGCCCCGGGCTCACCGCCCTCGGTGAGCCGCACGGCGTACGGCGACCAGCGCCCGGCCACCGCGGCCTCCTCGCGCAGCAGTTCCTCGGTCGTGGCCCGGCCGGGCCGGGCGACCAGGGTGACCTCGGGCCGCTCGTTGTCGGCGGCCAGCAGCTCCTCGATGCCCGCGCGTCCTCCGCCGAGGGAGTCCCACAGCGCGGAGACGACCCAGCGGGGATGCGAGTGCACGACGGCGAGATGGTCCTCGGGGTCCTCGTCGTAGGGCGGGGCGACCTTGGCGATCCAGCCGTCCAGGTCGTCCTGGGCCACCTTGCGCAGCACGGCGTTGACGAACTTCGCCCGTCCGTCGCCGAGCACCACCCGGGCGAGCTCGACGGAGGCGGACACGGCCGCGTGGGTGGGGATACGGGTGCCGAGCAGTTGGTGCACCCCGAGGCTCAGCACGTCCAGGACGGGCGGGTCGACCTCGCGGAGCGGCCGGTCCACACACTCCGCGACGATCGCGTCGTACGTCCCCTGCCGGCGCAGCGTCCCGTACACCAGCTCGGTCGCCAGCGCCGCGTCCCGCCCGTCGAAGTCGCCGTTCTCCCGGGCCTTGCGCAGCAGCGGCGGCAGCACGAGGTTGGCGTACGCGTCCCGCTCGTCCACAGCGCGCAGCGCCTCGAAGGCGAGAAAGCGGACGGGGTCCTTCTTGGGCCGCCGATAGGGCTTGCCGCCGGGACGCGGCCGACGGGGGGTGTCGCTCACGAAAAGGTGCTCCGGATCTCTGTATACGGTCTGTGGCCAGCGTACGTCGGGAGGGGGTGCGGCCGCGCAGGGCGGGGGGCTGGGGGCTTGGCAGGGGGGTAGGGCGGAGCTTGGGATGCCCGGAAAGTGCTGAGCTCCGGGTCCCTGGCCGGGCTTGGGGCGGGCTCTGGGAGGGCTGAGCTCCGGGTCCCTGGCCGGGCTTGGGAGGCTGAGCGGAGGGTGGCGTCCCGCACCGAAGCCGGCCCCGCCCCGGGCCACGCGCCCGCGCCGGAACCCCTGGCAGAGGGTCGAGCCCGCCCCCACCCCCGTACAGGACCCAGCCCCGCCCAGGCCCCGGGCGCCCGAGTCCGACCCGGCACAGCACCGCGGACCCGCAGGAGCCGCCCCCCGCGCAGCCCCCGCAGCCCGCAGGCAAGCCCCCACACAAAGCCGGCCCGTCCTCCTGAGCCGACCCCGCCGAGAGCCGCGCCCACAGGTGAACCACGCCGGAGGCGTCAGGCGTCGCCGACCGTCTCGTCGGCGCCGATGCGCACCCCGCGGGCCCAGTCCGCGGCCTTCATCGGCTTCTTGCCCTGCGCCTGCACCCACAGCAGCTCCACGCCGTGCGAGCCGGTGCCGACGTGGACGCTGTTCTTGCCGACGGCGAGCTGCCCCGGCGCGAGGTCGGTGCGGTCGGGCGCGAGGGCGACCTGGATCAACTTCAGGCGCTCGCCGCGGAAGGTCGTCCAGGCTCCCGGTGCGGGCGTGCAGCCGCGCACGACGCGGTCGACGCGCAGCGCGGGCGCGGCCCAGTCGACGCGTGCGTCCTCGACGGTGATCTTCGGGGCGAGGGAGATGCCCTCGGCGGGCTGCGGGACGGCCTTCAGGCTGCCGTCCTCGATGCCGTCCATGGTCGCGGCGAGCAGCCCGGCGCCCGCGAAGGCGAGCCGGGTGAGCAGGTCGCCGCTGGTGTCGGTGGGCCGGACCGTCTCGGTGACGGTGCCGTAGACCGGGCCGGAGTCCAGCCCCTCCTCGATCTGGAAGGTGGTCGCGCCGGTGATCTCGTCGCCCGCCATCAGGGCGTGCTGCACGGGCGCGGCCCCGCGCCACGCGGGCAGCAGGGAGAAGTGCAGGTTGACCCAGCCGTGCGCGGGGACGTCGAGGGCGACGCGCGGCAGGAGGGCACCGTAGGCCACGACGGGGCAGCAGTCGGGCGCGATCGCGCGCAGCCGCTCCAGGAATTCCGGGTCGCGCGGCTTCGCCGGCTTCAGCACCTCGATGCCGGCCTCCGCCGCCCGCTCGGCGACGGGGCTCGCGATCAGCCGGCGTCCGCGCCCGGCCGGCGCGTCCGGGCGCGTGACGACGGCGGCCACCTCGTGCCGCCCGGAGGCGAGCAGGGCGTCCAGGGCGGGAACAGCGACCTCGGGGGTGCCGGCGAAGACGAGCTTCATGGGTGGGTCAGGGCCTCTCGGGCGGGGGTTGACGCGGACAGCGCACCCCTCGGACACGGGCAGCGCACCAGTCTATGGCTCCCGGTTCCCCGCGCACGCGGGCCTGTGGGGGCGTATGCATATGCCCTTACGCCCCCACCCCGTGACCAGCGGAGCGCAAGCGCGTTGGTCAAGAAAGAGTTGACCCACAACGGGCCGCTTTCGAGGCCCGACCCTTTCTCCTCAACGCCGGTTCGAGAGGCTTGTTCATGGCCGACCACGCAACCCACGACGCCCAGGCTCGGGCCAGCCTGCACTTGCTGGTGCGGGACATCGAGCGGGTCCGCCGGCAGGTGGACGCACTGCGTACGCTGACCGCCCAGCTGGGCAACGTCTACCGCCCGCGACGTTCCGGCCCGTCCACGGGCTTCGTCGTCTACGGACGCGCTCCCGCCCCCACCGTGCGCCTCGCCCAGGAACTGCGGGACAGTGTCGAGACCCTGGTCACCGCGGCGGTCGACTTCGACCGCTCGCTCGGCTTCTCCTGGGACGCGGTGGGCTCCGCACTCGGCGTCACCAAGCAGGCGGTGCACCGCCGTTACGGCTCCCGCCGCGCCGCCGCGCAGGCGGCCGCCGAGACCGAGCGCACGCCGGAGCCGTCGGGCTCCCGCACGCTCAACGCCACGACGGCCCTCCCCACGCCCACGGTCCCCGCGGCCCGCTCAATGCCGACCCAGCCCACCGCGGGCAGCCCGTCCCTGCGCGACGACCCCAGGCCCCCGGCCTTCCCCGGCCCCCGCAACGGCTGACCCTCCCACCGCGACCGCCCTCCTGGTGTGCGCCTACCGGGAGGGCAGCGCACGTCAGGGGGGCGGGGCTGTGCTCGATGTGCGGCTACCGCCGCGCGGGCGCGACAAGCCACGACGAACCGGTAGCCGCGCAACCCCCTGACCACCCGAACTCTCCTGCCCGACGCACCCTGACCACCCTGGACCGCCTGGCCACGAAGGCCACGGCCCAGCGCCGGGCGGGCCCCGTCACCCGATGTCCGGCGGATCGATCCGCACCCGCACCGGCTCCCCGCCGCCCGCGCCCCGCGCCATCCGTGCCGCCTGAGCCGCCTTCAGCGCGGCCGCGAGCGCCGCACCACTGCCCGGCGGGACGCGGACCAGCGCCCGGTCCCACTGCTCGCCGGGGGGCGGTGCGCCGGGCCGCCGGGGACGTCCGGGAGGGGTGACGGGCAGCGGCACCGGTCCCAGCACCTCGGCGTCGGCGGGCAGGCCGACCGCGCGGAGGAAGTCGGCGACCGCTTCGGGGCTCCCTGACACCGCTGCCATCCGGGACACCGGCGGGAAGCCCAGCTCGGCCCGCTCGGCGAGTTCGCGCACGGCATGTCCGACGGGGTCCCACCGCACCAGTGCCTGTACGGGCCTGAGGGTGGGGTCGGCGACCACGACGACCGTGCCGTCGGCGGACCGGTCCCGCACCAGGGACGCCGCCGCGATCCACCGCCGCAGCGCGTCCTCCCCTGCCCGCAGGTCGGGCCGTCCGAGCATCGCCCAGCCGTCCAGGAGCAGGGCCGCGGCATAGCCGCCCTCGGCGACCGGCTCGGCGCCGGGGGTGCTCACCACCAGCGCGGGCGTCCCCGGCACGGTGTCCAGCACATGCTCGCGCCCCGAGGTGCGCACCGGCACCTTCGGGAAGGCCCGCCCCAGCTCCTCGGCGGTACGCCGGGCCCCCACGACCTGCGCCCGCAGCCGGAAGGACCCGCACTCCGGGCAGTGCCAGGACGTCTCCTCACGCCCGCACCAGCCGCAGACGAGCGCGCCGCCGTCCCGCGCCTCGAGCGGCCCCGCGCACGTCCGGCACCGGGCGGGCGTACGGCACTGCGCGCACGCCATCCGCGGTACGTAGCCGCGCCGGGGCACCTGCACCAGCACGGGGCCGTGCCGCAGCCCGTCCCGTACGGCCTGCCAGGCGAGGCTGGGCAGCCGGGCGGCCCGTGCGGCCTCGTCCCGGGCCAGGTCCTGGTCCCCGACCGTGCGCACCAGCGGTGTCAGCGCCCGCACCCGCTCCCGCGCGGCGACCAGCGGCCTCGCCCAGCCGCTCTCCACGAGCTGCGCGGCCTCCACCGTGCAGCTCATGCCGCCGAGCAGGAAGCCGCACCTGTCCTGCGCGGCGCGCAGCAGCAGCACCTCACGCGCGTGGGGCTGCGGGGCGTGCAGTTCGCTGTGGCTGTCGTCGCCGTCGTCCCAGATGGCCACCAGGCCCAGATCCTGCACGGGAGCGAACATCGCGGCACGCGTGCCCACGACGGCCCGTACGGACCCCCGCCGCACGGCGAGCCACTCCCGGTACCGCTTCTCGGGCCCCGCGTCCGCGGTGAGCAGGGCATGCCGCCCCTCACCGAGCACCTCGGTCAGTGCGGCGTCGACGCGCGCCGCGGCCCGCCCGTCCGGTACGACGACCAGGGCGCCACGCCCGGAGGCGAGCGTGGCGGCGACGGCCCGGGCGAGCTCCTCGCTCCACAGCGGTCCGGGCAACGCGTTCCACACCGCTCGCGGCGCTCCCCCGGAGGCCAGTGACTCCACGAAGGCGGCCCCGCGCTCGTACCGCGTCCAGGGCCCCGGCTCGGGCCGCGGGGGCGGCGGCAACGCCGGGGGTGAGGGTTTCTGCTCGGCCCGGGCGTTGCGCGGCGGCACGGCGAGCTGCAGCACATCGGCGAGGCTGCCCGCGTACCGGTCGGCGACGGCCCGGGCGAGCCCGAGCAGCTCCTCACTGAGCACGGGCTCGGGTGACACGACCTGGGCGAGCGCCGCAAGGGGCCCGGAGTAGTCGGACTCGGCCCGCCGCTCGATCAGGAACCCGTCGATCAGCCCGCCGCCCTCACGCCGCCCCTCCCGCACGCGGTGCCGCCCGGCGCCGAACCGCACCCGCACCCGCACCCCGGGCCGGGCGTCTGCGTCGAGCTCCTCGGGGACGGCGTAGTCGAAGTACCGGTCGAGATGCAGCACGCCCTTGTCGACCAGCACCCGTGCGACGGGCAGCTCCTTGGCCAGCGCGGCCCCCCGCCAGGTCCTCGGCCTGGCCCGCGGCTCCTTCGCCTTCCGCACGCTCTCCCGGATCAGCGCAAGCTGCTCGGGCGGCGCCCCGTCGGCCCCGCCCCGCACTGATCCGTTCTCCCCGCTCACGCTTGCATTCTTACCAAATGCCACTGACACCGGCGGTGGTGCGCCGGTCCCGGGACGCGCCGAGGCCCGGCATCCCTTCGGGGGTGCCGGGCCTCGGTGAAGCCGTGCGGGGCCTTACAGGCCGACCGCCGTGCGCAGGGCGTCCACGCGGTCCGTGCGCTCCCAGGTGAAGTCGGGCAGCTCACGGCCGAAGTGGCCGTACGCGGCGGTCTGGGCGTAGATCGGGCGCAGCAGGTCGAGGTCGCGGATGATCGCGGCCGGGCGCAGGTCGAAGACCTCGTCGATGGCCTTCTCGATCTTCTCGATCTCGACCTTGTGGGTGCCGAAGGTCTCGACGAACAGACCGACCGGCTCGGCCTTGCCGATCGCGTACGCGACCTGGACCTCGCAGCGGGAGGCGAGGCCGGCCGCCACCACGTTCTTGGCGACCCAGCGCATCGCGTAGGCGGCGGAGCGGTCGACCTTGGACGGGTCCTTGCCGGAGAAGGCGCCGCCGCCGTGGCGGGCCATGCCGCCGTACGTGTCGATGATGATCTTGCGGCCGGTGAGGCCGGCGTCGCCCATCGGGCCGCCGATCTCGAAGCGGCCGGTCGGGTTGACCAGCAGGCGGTAGCCCTCGGTGTCGAGCTTGATGCCCTCGTCGAGCAGCGCCTTCAGCTCCGGCTCCACGACGAACTCGCGGATGTCGGGGGCGAGGAGGGAGTCGAGGTCGATGTCGCTGGCGTGCTGCGAGGAGACGACGACCGTGTCGAGGCGGACGGCCTTGTCGCCGTCGTACTCGATGGTGACCTGCGTCTTGCCGTCGGGGCGCAGGTAGGGGATGGTGCCGTTCTTGCGGACGTCGGACAGCCGCTTGGACAGGCGGTGCGCGAGGAAGATCGGCAGCGGCATCAGGGTGGGCGTCTCGTCGGACGCGTAGCCGAACATCAGGCCCTGGTCGCCGGCGCCCTGGCGGTCCAGCTCGTCGTCGTCGCCCTCGACACGGGTCTCGTAGGCCGCGTCGACACCCTGCGCGATGTCGGGGGACTGCGAGCCGATCGACACCGACACACCGCAGGAGGCGCCGTCGAAGCCCTTCTTCGAGGAGTCGTAGCCGATCTCCAGGATCTTCTCCCGGACCAGCTGCGGGATCGGCGCGTAGGCCTTGGTCGTGACCTCGCCGGCCACGTGCACGAGGCCGGTGGTGATGAGGGTCTCGACGGCGACACGGGACGTGGGGTCCTCGCGCAGCAGAGCGTCGAGAATGGTGTCGCTGATCTGGTCAGCGATCTTGTCGGGGTGACCCTCGGTCACGGACTCCGAGGTGAACAGGCGACGGGACACAACGCTCCCTGGGGTTGCAGCGGCTGCTGGCTGATCATGGGCGGACGGGCTGGGGGCTGCGCCCGGCGTCGTCCGAGAACAGTTTATCGGTCGCGCTCGGCCACCGGCTCACGTGTCTCGCCTCTCGGGAGCGCTGTGACCTGCGGCACGGGCATTCTGCCCAATCGCGAGCGCCGTTGGCCAGGGTCGCCACGCGCCAAAGTGCGCGTGTCCGACGGGCGCCCGGAAGCGTTCGGGGCGCTCAGCGAAGGCGTTCGGCCACGAGGTCCCACACGGTTTCGGCCAGCGCCTCCTTGGGCCCGTGCGGTACGGCCGTCTCGGAGCCGTCGGCACCCAGCACCACGGCCTCGTTCTCCTCCGACCCGAAAGTCTTGCGCTCCCCCACCTCGTTGACGACGAGCAGGTCGCAGCCCTTGCGCTCCAGCTTGGCGCGGCCGTTGGCGAGGACGTCGTCGGTCTCGGCGGCGAAGCCGACGACCACCTGGCCGGGGCGGGCACGCTCGGCGGAGATCTCGGCGAGGACGTCGGGGTTGCGCACGAGCACGATCGGCTCGGGCTCCAGGCCGTCCTTCTTCTTGATCTTCCCGGCGGCGTAGGCAGCGGGCCGGAAGTCGGCGACGGCCGCGGCCATCACCACGGCGTCGGCGTCGGCGGCCGCCTTCAGCACGGCCTCGCGCAGCTGGACGGCCGTGCCGACCCGGACGACGTCCACCCCGGCCGGGTCGGGCAGGGCGGTGTTGGCGGCGACCAGGGTGACGCGGGCACCGCGCGCGGCGGCGGCGCGGGCGAGGGCGTAGCCCTGCTTGCCGGAGGAGCGGTTGCCGAGGAAGCGGACGGGGTCGAGGGGCTCGCGGGTGCCGCCGGCGCTGACGACGACATGGCGGCCGGCGAGGTCCGGTGCGGTGACCCCGCGGGCGAGGACGCGGCGGCAGACCTCGAAGATCTCGGCGGGGTCGGGCAGCCGGCCCTTGCCGGTGTCCACGCCGGTGAGGCGGCCGACGGCGGGTTCGACGACGACGGCGCCGCGCCGGCGCAGGGTGGCCACGTTCTCCTGGGTGGCCGGGTGCTCCCACATCTCGGTGTGCATGGCGGGCGCGAAGACGACCGGACAGCGGGCCGTGAGCAGGGTGTTCGTCAGGAGGTCGTCGGCGAGGCCGTGGGCGGCCTTGGCGAGCATGTCGGCGGTCGCGGGGGCGACGACGACCAGGTCGGCGTGCTGTCCGATGCGGACGTGCGGGACCTCGTGGACGGAGTCCCACACCTCGGTGGAGACGGGGTTGCCGGACAGCGCGGACCAGGTGGCCTCACCCACGAAGTGCAGCGCCGAGGCGGTGGGCACGACCCTGACGTCATGGCCGGACTCGGTGAGCCTTCTGAGCAGCTCACAGGCCTTGTAGGCGGCGATGCCACCGCTGACCCCCAGCACGACCTTCGGCTTGTCCACCGTCACTCCCCGGACTCGGAAACCCACAACTCCGTACACCCCCATGACACACCACAGGCCCGGCGGTACGCCGCCGGGCCTGTGGAAAAGTCAGCTGCGAGCTGCTGATATTACTGCGCCGGGCCCTCGACGGCCTCGGACGTCAGCAGGCCCGCGTTGATCTCGCGCAGGGCGATCGAGAGCGGCTTCTCGTGGACGTGGGTGTCGACGAGGGGACCGACGTACTCGAGGAGGCCCTCGCCGAGCTGCGAGTAGTACGCGTTGATCTGGCGGGCCCGCTTGGCCGCGTAGATCACGAGGCTGTACTTCGAGTCGGTGGCCTCGAGGAGCTCGTCGATCGGCGGGTTGATGATGCCCTCGGGCGCGGAGATGGAAGAGGACACGCTCTACCTTCCGATGGATGGGAAAGATGAAGTTTCAGCGAGGGTGACCGGAAACGATCACACAACATCCATCAAGGCTAGCAGCTCACGCGCCACATCCTCGACGGAGGTGTTGACCAGGGTCTCGTCGAACTCCGGTTCGGCCGCGAGTTCGATCTTCGCGGCCTGAAGGCGCCGCTCGATGACCTCGGGCGGCTCGGTGCCCCGGCCGGTGAGCCGGCGCACCAGCTCCTCCCAGGAGGGGGGAGCCAGGAAGACCAGCTGGGCGTCGGGCATCGACTCGCGGACCTGCCGGGCGCCCTGGAGGTCGATCTCCAGCAGCACGGGCTCGCCCGACTCCAGGCGCTCGAGCACGGCACCACGCGGGGTGCCGTAGCGGTTGCCGGCGAACTCGGCCCACTCCAGCAGCTCGCCGTTGGCGATCAGCTTGTCCATCTCCTCGTCGGTGACGAAGAAGTAGTGGACTCCGTGCTGCTCGCCGGGGCGGGGCCTGCGGGTCGTCGCCGACACCGAGAGCCAGACCTCGGGGTGTTCCTTGCGCATATGGGCGACGACCGTGCTCTTGCCGACCCCGGAGGGGCCGGAGAGCACGGTCAGCCGCGGACGTGCGTCCGGGGGCTCGGGGGTCGTCCCCCGGGGTGTTACAGCCATGCAGCGATTATTCCAGCAATCACGGGGTGCCCGGGACGCCGGTCCCGGAGTGCCCCGTGCGTCAGGAACCGGTGCTGCCGAACTCGCGCTCCAGGGAGGCGATCTGGTTGGACCCGAGACCGCGCACGCGGCGGCTCTCGGAGATGCCGAGTCGCTCCATGATCTGCTTGGCGCGGACCTTGCCCACGCCCGGCAGCGACTCAAGGAGGGCGGAGACCTTCATCTTGCCGATGACGTCGTTCTCCTGGCCCTGCTTGATGACCTCGTGAAGGGAGGCGCCGGAGTGCTTGAGTCGATTCTTGACCTCGGCCCGCTCCCGGCGAGCCGCGGCGGCCTTTTCGAGCGCGGCTGCGCGCTGTTCGGGGGTAAGGGGCGGAAGAGCCACGCCTACGTCACCTCGGATGTCGAACTGTCGGATACGGACCGGTGAGGAACCTAGTCGCCCCACACCTGGGGAGCTACGAGCAACACGCTTGCCCGCTCTCTCGTCGGAGACTAGCGGTCAAGTCCGCCAGAGTCAGCGAGAACAGAGGAAAAGTCCTGGTCAGCCTCTGTCAGGACAGGATATTTCAGACATACTGCCCCGGATTTGAGAATGTATCCAGGCTCAAGTCGGTCCCGGACCGCTCCCGCACCCCTTCGAACGCGCGTCCAGGCACCCTCAGCCGGCCGCCACCGCCGTCCGGATCTCCTCCGCGAACCGGTCCGCGGCCGTCCGCAGCGCGCTGACGTCGGGACCCTGCCGCAGCACCCCCCGGCTGACGTTCGGCACGACGTTGCGCACGGCCGCCCCGAAGACCCGCGGAAGGTCCGCCGGGGTCGCCCCCTGAGCCCCGATGCCGGGTGCGAGAAGCGGGCCGTTGATGTCCAGGTCGTACGTCGACAGATCGCCCAGCGTGGCGCCGACGACCGCGCCGAAGGAGCCCAGCGGCTCCTCCCCCGCGTTCTCCGCGGCCAGGTGCCGCAGCATGGTCGCGCCGACGTTGCGCCCGTCCTCCCGGACGGCGTGCTGGACCTCGCCGCCCTCCGGGTTCGAGGTCAGTGCGAGCACGAACAGACCGGCGCCGGTTTCCCGGGCCAGCGCCACGGCCGGGCTCAGCGAGCCGTAGCCGAGGTACGGCGACACCGTCAGCGCGTCCGAGAACAGCGGGGAGTCCTTGCGCAGGAACGCCTCGGCGTAGGCGGCCATGGTCGAGCCGATGTCGCCGCGCTTGGCGTCCATCACGACCAGGGCACCGGCAGCGCGGGCCTCCTCCACGGACTTCTCCAGGACGGCGACCCCGCGCGAGCCGAAGCGCTCGAAGAACGCGCTCTGCGGCTTCAGGACGGCGACCCGGTCCGCCGTGGCCTCCACGACGGTACGGCTGAACCGCTCCAGGCCCGCCACGTCGTCGTTCAGGCCCCACTCGGACAGCAGGGAGGCGTGCGGGTCGATGCCCACGCACAGCGGGCCGCGCTCGTCCATGGCGCGGCGCAGTCGGGCGCCGAAGGGCTCCAGGAGGCTCATGCTGGTCATCGGGCGTTCCTCACGTCGGCGCCGACCGCGTCGGCGAGGGTGGCGTACGGGCTCTGGCGCAGCCGGGCGGCGAGGCCCTTGTGCAGGGCGCGGCTGTAGAACGGGCCCTCGTAGATGAAGGCGCTGTAGCCCTGCACCAGGGTGGCGCCGGCCAGGATGCGCTGCCAGGCGTCCTCGGCGTTCTCGATGCCCCCGACGCCGACCAGGGTGATGCGGTCCCCCACGCGCGCGTAGAGGCGGCGCAGGACCTCGAGGGAGCGGGCCTTCAGCGGCGCGCCGGACAGACCGCCGGTCTCCTTGACCAGGGAAGGTTCGGATTTCAAACCGAGCCCCTCACGCGCGATGGTGGTGTTCGTGGCGATGATCCCGTCCAGGCCCAGCTCGACCGCGAGGTCGGCGACGGCGTCGATGTCCTCGTCGGCGAGGTCCGGGGCGATCTTCACGAGCAGCGGCACCCGGCGCGTGGTGACCGTCCGGTCGGCCGCCTCCCGTACGGCGCTCAGCAGCGGGCGCAGGTGGTCCACCGCCTGGAGGTTGCGCAGGCCCGGCGTGTTCGGCGAGGAGACGTTCACGACCAGGTAGTCGGCGTACGGCGCGAGACGCTCGGCCGACTTCACGTAGTCGAGGACCGCCTCCTCCTCGGGGACGACCTTGGTCTTGCCGATGTTGACGCCCACGACCGTCTTGAAGACGGGCTCCCGGGAGGCCAGACGGGCGGCGACGGCCAGCGAGCCGTCGTTGTTGAAGCCCATGCGGTTGATCAGCGCCCGGTCGGCGACCAGGCGGAACAGCCGCTTCTTGGGGTTGCCGGGCTGCGGCTCACCGGTGACCGTGCCGATCTCGACGTGGTCGAAGCCCAGCATCGACATGCCGTCGATCGCCACGGCGTTCTTGTCGAACCCGGCCGCGAGCCCGAAGGGGCCGTGCATGCGCAGGCCGAAGGCCTCCGTGCGCAGCTCCTTGTGGCGGGGCGCGAGGACGGCCGCGACGAACGTGCGCAGCACCGGGATCCGGGCGGCGAGGCGGATCCAGCGGAAGGCCAGGTAGTGGGCCTTCTCGGGGTCCATGTGCTTGAAGACGAGGGTGAAGAAGAGCTTGTACATGGGGCGATGTCCTCATGAAGAGGGGGACACCGTTTCCGGTGTCCCCCTCGTGGGCTGCTAGTCGCGGGCCGCGGTCAGGTGTTCGGCGTGTTCCTGGAGCGATCGGACGCCCACGTCTCCGTGGTTGAGGGCGTCGATGCCCTGGACGGCCGCGGCGAGCGCCTGGACCGTCGTCAGGCACGGGACCGACCGCGCCACGGCCGCCGTACGGATCTCGTAGCCGTCGAGGCGGCCGCCGGTGCCGTAGGGGGTGTTGACGATGAGGTCGACCTCGCCGTCGTGGATGAGCTGGACGATGGTCTTCTCGCCGTTCGGGCCGGTGCCCTCGGACTGCTTGCGCACGACCGTGGCGTTGATGCCGTTGCGCTTGAGGACCTCGGCGGTGCCGGAGGTGGCCAGCAGCTCGAAGCCGTGGGCGACCAGCTCGCGCGCCGGGAAGATCATCGAGCGCTTGTCGCGGTTGGCGACGGAGATGAACGCGCGGCCCTTGGTGGGCAGCGGGCCGTAGGCGCCGGCCTGCGACTTGGCGTACGCCGTGCCGAAGACCGAGTCGATGCCCATGACCTCGCCGGTGGAGCGCATCTCCGGGCCGAGGACGGTGTCCACGCCGCGGCCGTGGATGTCGCGGAAGCGCGACCACGGCATGACGGCCTCCTTGACGGAGATCGGCGCGTCCAGCGGCAGCTCGCCGCCGTCGCCGTTCGCCGGGAGCAGGCCCTCCTCGCGCAGCTCGGCGATGGTCGCGCCCAGCGAGATCCGGGCGGCGGCCTTCGCGAGCGGCACCGCGGTCGCCTTGGAGGTGAAGGGGACCGTGCGGGAGGCGCGCGGGTTGGCCTCCAGGACGTAGAGGATGTCGCCGGCCATGGCGAACTGGATGTTGATCAGGCCACGCACGCCGACGCCCTTGGCGATGGCCTCGGTGGAGGCGCGCAGCCGCTTGATGTCGAAGCCGCCGAGGGTGATCGGGGGCAGGGCGCACGCCGAGTCGCCGGAGTGGATGCCGGCCTCCTCGATGTGCTCCATGACGCCGCCGAGGTAGAGCTCCTGGCCGTCGTAGAGCGCGTCGACGTCGATCTCGATCGCGTCGTCGAGGAAGCGGTCGACGAGCACCGGCCGGGTGGGGCTGATCTCGGTCGACTCGGCGATGTACGCCTCCAGGCGCGTCTCGTCGTAGACGATCTCCATGCCGCGGCCGCCCAGCACGTACGACGGGCGCACCAGGACCGGGTAGCCGATCTCGTCGGCGATGGCCTTGGCCTCGGCGAAGGTGGTGGCGGTGCCGTGCTTGGGGGCGGGCAGGCCCGCCTCGGCGAGCACGCGGCCGAAGGCGCCGCGGTCCTCGGCGGCGTGGATGGCCTCCGGGGAGGTGCCGACGATCGGCACGCCGTTGTCCTTCAGCGCCTGCGACAGGCCCAGCGGGGTCTGGCCGCCGAGCTGGACGACGACGCCCGCGACCGGGCCGGCCTGCTGCTCGGCGTGGACGATCTCCAGCACGTCCTCGAGCGTCAGCGGCTCGAAGTACAGGCGGTCGGAGGTGTCGTAGTCCGTGGAGACGGTCTCCGGGTTGCAGTTGACCATCACGGTCTCGTACCCGGCGTCGGACAGCGCGAAGGAGGCGTGGACGCAGGAGTAGTCGAACTCGATGCCCTGGCCGATGCGGTTCGGGCCGGAGCCCAGGATGATGACGGCCGGCTTCTCGCGGGGCGCGACCTCGGTCTCCTCGTCGTAGGAGGAGTAGAAGTACGGCGTCTTCGCGGCGAACTCGGCGGCGCAGGTGTCGACCGTCTTGTAGACCGGGCGGACGCCGAGCGCGTGCCGGACCTCGCGGACGACGTCCTCGCGCAGGCCGCGGATCTCGGCGATCTGCTGGTCGGAGAAGCCGTGCCGCTTGGCCTCGGCGAGCAGCTCGCGGGTCAGCTCGGGCGCCTCGGCCAGCTCGTCCGCGACCTCCTTGATGAGGAAGAGCTGGTCGACGAACCAGGGGTCGATCTTCGTGTACTCGAAGATCTCCTCCGGGGTGGCGCCGGCGCGGATGGCCTGCATGACGGTGTTGATCCGGCCGTCGGTGGGCCGGACCGACTCGCGCAGCAGCGTCTCCTTGTCGCCGGTCTCGCCGACGAAGGTGAACTGGCTGCCCTTCTTCTCCAGCGAGCGCAGCGCCTTCTGGAAGGCCTCGGTGAAGTTGCGGCCGATGGCCATGGCCTCGCCGACCGACTTCATGGTGGTGGTGAGGGTGGAGTCGGCCTGCGGGAACTTCTCGAACGCGAAGCGCGGCGCCTTGACGACGACGTAGTCGAGCGTGGGCTCGAAGGAGGCCGGGGTCTCCTGGGTGATGTCGTTCGGGATCTCGTCGAGGGTGTAGCCGACGGCCAGCTTGGCGGCGATCTTGGCGATCGGGAAGCCGGTCGCCTTGGAGGCGAGCGCCGAGGAGCGGGAGACCCGCGGGTTCATCTCGATGACGATGACACGGCCGTCGACCGGGTTCACCGCGAACTGGATGTTGCAGCCGCCGGTGTCGACGCCGACCTCGCGGATGATCGCGATGCCGACGTCGCGCAGGATCTGGTACTCGCGGTCGGTCAGCGTCATCGCGGGCGCCACGGTGATCGAGTCACCGGTGTGCACGCCCATCGGGTCGAAGTTCTCGATGGAGCAGACGACCACGACGTTGTCGTGCTTGTCGCGCATCAGCTCCAGCTCGTACTCCTTCCAGCCGAGGATGGACTCCTCCAGGAGCACCTCGGTGGTCGGGGAGAGCGTGAGGCCCTGGCCGGCGATGCGGCGCAGCTCCTCCTCGTCGTGCGCGAAGCCGGAGCCGGCGCCGCCCATGGTGAAGGAGGGGCGCACGACGACGGGGTAGCCGCCGAGCGTCTCGACGCCCTGGAGGACGTCGTCCATGGAGTGGCAGATGACCGAGCGGGCGGACTCGCCGTGGCCGATCTTCTTGCGGACCTCCTCGACGACGTCCTTGAACAGGTCGCGGTCCTCGCCCTTGTGGATGGCCTCGACGTTGGCGCCGATCAGCTCGACGCCGTACTTCTCCAGCACACCCTGCTCGTGCATGGAGATCGCGGTGTTCAGGGCCGTCTGGCCGCCCAGGGTGGGCAGGAGCGCGTCGGGGCGCTCCTTGGCGATGATCTTCTCGACGAACTCCGGGGTGATCGGCTCGACGTAGGTCGCGTCGGCGATCTCCGGGTCGGTCATGATCGTCGCCGGGTTGGAGTTCACGAGGATGACCCGCAGGCCCTCGGACTTCAGGACCCGGCACGCCTGGGTGCCGGAGTAGTCGAACTCGGCGGCCTGGCCGATGACGATCGGGCCGGAGCCGATGACCAGGACGGACTGGATATCGGTGCGCTTAGGCACGCTGGCCCTCCATGAGCTTCACGAAGCGGTCGAACAGGTAGGCGGCGTCGTGGGGACCGGCGGCCGCTTCGGGGTGGTACTGGACGCTGAAAGCAGGCTTGTCGAGGAGCCGGAGGCCCTCCACCACGTTGTCGTTCAGGCAGACGTGGGAGACCTCGACTCGGCCGAAGGGGGTGTCGGTCGCCTTGTCGAGCGGAGCGTCGACGGCGAAGCCGTGGTTGTGCGCGGTGACCTCGACCTTGCCGGTCGTACGGTCCTGCACCGGCTGGTTGATGCCGCGGTGGCCGTACTTGAGCTTGTAGGTGCCGAAGCCGAGCGCGCGGCCGAGGATCTGGTTGCCGAAGCAGATGCCGAACAGCGGGGTGCCCCGCTCCAGGACGGCCTGCATCACGGAGACCGGGTGGTCGGCGGTGGCCGGGTCACCGGGGCCGTTGGAGAAGAACACGCCGTCGGGGTTCACGGCGTAGACGTCCTCGGCGGTCGCGGTGGCGGGCAGGACGTGCACCTCGATGCCGCGCTCGGCCATGCGGTGCGGGGTCATGCCCTTGATGCCGAGGTCGACGGCGGCGACGGTGAACTTCTTCTCGCCGATCGCGGGGACGACGTACGCCTCCTTGGTGGCGACCTCCGCCGACAGGTCCGCGCCCTCCATCTCGGGGGCCTGGCGGACCTCGGCGAGCATGGTGCCCTCGTCCGGCAGGGCGTTGCCGGAGAAGATGCCGACGCGCATCGCGCCGCGCTCGCGCAGGTGGCGGGTCAGGGCGCGGGTGTCGATGCCGGAGATGCCGACGACACCCTGCTCGCGCAGCTCCTCGTCCAGCGAGCGCCGCGAGCGCCAGTTGGACGGCACGCGCGCGGGGTCGCGCACGACGTAGCCGGCGACCCAGATCCGCTGGGACTCGGGGTCCTCGTCGTTGACGCCGGTGTTGCCGACGTGCGGGGCCGTCATCACGACGACCTGACGGTGGTAGGAGGGGTCGGTGAGGGTCTCCTGGTAGCCGGTCATGCCGGTGGAGAACACGGCCTCGCCGAAGGTCGCCCCCACGGCCCCGTAGGCGCGGCCGCGGAAGATCCGGCCGTCCTCCAGGACGAGTACGGCGGGAACCTTTCCGGTTCCCCTGGTGGAGGTCGTCATCGTTCGGCGCCTTCCGTGCTGTTGGATTCGATCATGGAGTTGAGGGTGGCGACCCATTCGTTGTGCTCGGCCGCGTGGTCGGAGCGGAAGCCGGAGTCGATCAGCTTCTCCCCGTGCGCCCAGGTCACCACGAGCAGTCCGCCCTCGGTGAGGACCTTGCCGGCGATGCCCTTGTCGAGGCGGGCCTCGCGCAGCGCCTCACGGGGGACGAAGAAGTCCGTCGCGCCCGGTCGTACGACGTCCAGTCCCGCGTCGGTCAGGGTGAGCTCGGCCCGGCTGCGGGTGCCCAGGCCGTGCGCCACGATGCGGTCGAGCCACTGGCCGGCGGTGGTGGAGCCGTGGTAGCGGCCGCTCAGCTTCAGTTTCACCGGGCCGGTCGACTCCGGCGCGCTGGGCAGCTCCGGCAGGTCGCTCTGGAGCGTGCCGCGCCACTTCCAGCCCTCGCGCATCAGCCAGTAGACGAGCGCGACGAACAGCGCGAGCCCGATCACCCAGCCGAGCCGTGCGGCCCAGTCGGTGACCTCGGCCGATCTCTTCTCGGCGGCCAGCAGGATTACAGGTGTCACGTGAGCTTCCCGTCGACGAGGGTGGCCTTGCCCCGCAGCCATGTGTGGGTGACACGGCCCGGCAGCTCACGCCCCTCGTACGGAGTGTTGCGGCTGCGCGAGGCGAAGCCCGCGGGGTCCACCTGGCCACGGTATTCCGTGTCGACGAGCGTGAGGTTGGCGGGCTCACCAGCCGAGACGGGGCGGCCGTGGCCCTTGGCCTGCCCGATCTCGGCCGGCTTGAAGGACATGCGCGCGGCGACCCCGGCCCAGTCCAGCAGGCCCGTCTCCACCATCGTCTCCTGGACCACCGACAGCGCGGTCTCCAGGCCGACCATGCCCATGGCGGCTGCGGCCCACTCGCAGTCCTTGTCCTCGTGCGGGTGCGGGGCGTGGTCGGTGGCGACGATGTCGATCGTGCCGTCGGCGAGCGCCTCGCGCAGGGCCAGCACGTCACGCTCGGTGCGCAGCGGCGGGTTGACCTTGTAGACGGGGTTGTAGCTGCGCACCAGCTCGTCGGTGAGGAGCAGGTGGTGCGGGGTGACCTCGGCGGTGACGTCGATGCCGCGGGACTTGGCCCAGCGGACGATCTCGACGGAGCCGGCGGTCGACAGGTGGCAGATGTGCACGCGCGAGCCGACGTGCTCGGCGAGGAGCACGTCCCGGGCGATGATCGACTCCTCGGCGACGGCCGGCCAGCCGCCCAGGCCCAGCTCGGCGGAGACGATGCCCTCGTTCATCTGGGCGCCCTCGGTCAGGCGCGGCTCCTGGGCGTGCTGGGCGACGACGCCGCCGAAGGCCTTCACGTACTCCAGCGCGCGGCGCATGATCACGGCGTCGTCGACGCACTTGCCGTCGTCGGAGAAGACGGTGACGCCCGCGGCCGACTCGTGCATGGCGCCCAGCTCGGCGAGCTTCTTGCCCTCCAGGCCCACGGTGACCGCGCCGATCGGCTGCACGTCGCAGTAGCCGGACTCCTGGCCGAGCCGCCAGACCTGCTCGACCACACCGGCCGTGTCGGCGACGGGGAAGGTGTTGGCCATGGCGAACACGGCGGTGTAGCCGCCGGAGGCGGCCGCGCGGGTGCCGGTCAGCACCGTCTCGGAGTCCTCGCGGCCCGGCTCGCGCAGATGGGTGTGCAGGTCGACCAGGCCCGGCAGCAGCACCTTGCCGGCCGCCTCGACGACCTCCGCACCCTCGGCGGACAGGTTCCGGCCCACCTCGGCGATGACCTCGCCGTCGATCAGGACGTCCTGCGGGTCGCCGCCCAGCACCTTCGCACCACGGATCAGGATCTTGCTCATGTCTTACTTCTCCTCAGTGGTGCGGGCGTGGGCGACGGCGGGCTCGTTGCCGCCGAGCAGCAGGTAGAGGACGGCCATCCGGATGGACACGCCGTTGGCGACCTGCTCGACGACGGTGCAGCGGTCGGAGTCGGCGACCTCGGCGGTGATCTCCATGCCGCGGACCATCGGGCCGGGGTGCATCACGATGGCGTGCTCGGGCAGCCGCGCCATGCGGTCGCCGTCGAGGCCGTAGCGGCGGGAGTACTCGCGCTCGGTCGGGAAGAAGGCGGCGTTCATCCGCTCGCGCTGCACGCGCAGCATCATCACCGCGTCGGACTTGGGCAGCGTGCTGTCGAGGTCGTACGACACCTCGCAGGGCCAGGTCTCGACGCCGACCGGCACCAGGGTGGGCGGGGCGACCAGGGTGACCTCGGCGCCCAGGGTGTGCAGCAGGTCGACGTTGGAGCGGGCGACCCGGCTGTGCAGGACGTCACCGACGATGGTGATGCGCCGGCCGGACAGGTCCTGGCCGAGGCCGGCGTCCCGGCCGACCAGGCGGCGGCGCATGGTGAAGGCGTCCAGCAGGGCCTGGGTGGGGTGCTGGTGGGTGCCGTCGCCGGCGTTGATGACGTGGGCGTCGATCCAGCCGGAGGTCGCCAGGCGGTACGGCGCTCCGGAGGCGCCGTGCCGGATGACGACGGCGTCCACGCCCATGGCCTCCAGGGTCTGGGCGGTGTCCTTCAGGGACTCGCCCTTGGAGACGCTCGACCCCTTGGCGGTGAAGTTGATGACGTCCGCCGACAGCCGCTTCTCGGCGGCCTCGAAGGAGATACGCGTGCGCGTGGAGTCCTCGAAGAAGAGGTTCACGACGGTCCGGCCGCGCAGGGTCGGCAGCTTCTTGATCGGCCGGTCGGCGACCCGGGCCATCTCCTCGGCGGTGTCGAGGATCAGGACGGCGTCGTCGCGGGTGAGGTCGGCGGCCGAGATGAGATGACGCTGCATCTGTCAGGCTCCGTAAGGCAGTTTTCGGGATCCGGGGGTCTGGGGGATGCCCCCAGAGGGCGCAGTAGGGCGATCCGGCGCACACGCGGGCACGCCGAAGCGAGCCGTGCGCCCGACCTGCTACTGGGCGGCCGGCTTCACACCGAGCAGCACGGTGTCGCGACCGTCCTCCTCGGCGAGCTGGACCTTGACCGTCTCCCGCAGCGACGTGGGGAGGTTCTTGCCGACGTAGTCGGCGCGGATGGGCAGTTCGCGGTGGCCGCGGTCGACGAGGACCGCGAGCTGGACCGCGCGGGGGCGCCCGATGTCGTTCAGGGCATCGAGGGCGGCGCGGATGGTGCGGCCGGAGAAGAGCACGTCGTCGACGAGGACGACGAGCTTGCCGTCGATGCCGTCGCCGGGGATCTCCGTGCGGGCCAGCGCGCGCGGCGGGTGCATGCGCAGGTCGTCGCGGTACATGGTGATGTCCAGCGAGCCGACGGGGACCTTGCGCTCGGTGATCTGCTCCAGCTTGACGGCGAGCCGCTGGGCGAGGAAGACGCCACGGGTCGGGATGCCGAGGAGCACCACGTCGTCGGCGCCCTTGGCGCGCTCGACGATCTCGTGGGCGATGCGGGTCAGGACCCGCGCGATGTCAGGGCCTTCGAGAACGGGCCGGGCATCGGACGCTTGCGCGTCCTGGTTGTCGTCCATACGAAACGGACCTCCTTCTCCGCCTCACGGGACGGACCTTAAAGGACGTCGGGATTGCGCCATCCACCGTAGCAGGCCCCGGGGACACCTCTCGTCACCCCCTTGGCCCAATCGGACCCCGCCACCACGGAAGCGCCGGTGCGGACCATTCGGCTTGACGCGGCAGAGTAACGCTGCGTAACCTCACAGTGAGTTACCAGCCGCGCGGCACGGAAACCAAGCCGGCCGCGTCGACCCAGTGCCGGGGAGCTATATGTCCAGCGAATACGCCAAACAGCTCGGGGCCAAGCTCCGGGCCATCCGCACCCAGCAGGGTCTTTCCCTCCACGGTGTCGAGGAGAAGTCCCAGGGGCGCTGGAAGGCCGTCGTGGTCGGTTCGTACGAGCGCGGCGACCGTGCCGTGACCGTGCAGCGCCTCGCCGAGCTGGCGGATTTCTACGGCGTGCCGGTGCAGGAGCTGCTTCCGGGCACGACCCCCGGCGGCGCCGCCGAGCCCCCGCCGAAGCTGGTCCTGGACCTGGAGCGGCTGGCCACGGTGCCGGCCGAGAAGGCGGGCCCCCTGCAGCGCTACGCGGCGACGATCCAGTCCCAGCGCGGTGACTACAACGGCAAGGTGCTCTCGATCCGCCAGGACGACCTGCGCACCCTCGCCGTCATCTACGACCAGTCCCCGTCCGTCCTCACCGAGCAGCTGATCAGCTGGGGTGTCCTGGACGCGGACGCGCGGCGCGCGGTCTCCCACGAAGAGGGCTGAGCGACCGACCGGCTGAGCAGAAACGTCACAGCCTTCGCAGGGCGGAGCCTCACGGCTCCGCCCTTGTCGTTTCCGGGGCAGGCCGGCGTCGCCTCGATGTCCCGTTTTCGCCATCGTGCCGCCCGTCCTGTGCCACGATCCCCCGGGCTCTGCCGGTCTCGAGCGGGCAAACGGGGAGGTCATGGTGGCGCAGTACGAGGAAGCCGTGGACAGCGGAGCGATCGACGGGGTCATCGAACTCGTACGAGAGATTCACGCGGGACATCTCAGCCTGGACACGGCAGAGAGCCGCGTGCGCTCACCGCAGTGGCAGCTGACCGAGCAGGAGGCGGCCGTGCTGGTCTCGGTGGGTCTCCGCCAGGTGCACCTGGGCATCCCGGAGAGCGGCTATCTGCTGGCCCGGCTGATTCTGGCCGCGGCGGAGGAGCGGTGGGGACGCACCCACACCTCGCCCTGGTGGGGCGCGGCCGATCTGCTGGTGGAGGCCGTCCGCCTGGACCTGGTCGAGCGCCCCAGCGGCAATCGGCTGCGGCTGGCCTGCTCGATCGCCGACGAGCAGATCGCCACCCTGCGGGAGCTGGGCGAGCTGGAGGAAATGGCGGACACGATGTACGCCGCCGGCATCCTGCGGATCCATCCGCACACCGGCCGCCCGGTCACGCACGACGACCCGAGCAGCTTCCGCGAACGACAGGTCCGCGGCCTGATACGCAGTCAGTTCTACTCCGGTGAGATCACCGAGGACGAAGAGTCGCTCGACAATCTGCCGCATCCGGTGGACGCCGCCCTGGAAGCGCTGCCCTATCTGTACGGGGCGGCCGGACTGAGCCAGGGCCATCTGCGCGCCCGCTGTCTCAACGCGGTGAACGAGGCTCTCTCCCTGCTGATGCAGGAGCCAGACCCGCAGGACTGGATGCGGGACGCCTGGCTGGCGAACAGCCGGGCCGCCGCCGAGCTGCTCGACCCGGCGAAGGACCCGGTCAACTGGACGCGGCTGCGCCGCATCCTCGTGGCCCTGGACGGCCAGGCACCGCCCACGACGCTCGACGAGGCCCTGCCCATGCCGGTGTCCGAACTCGTCGAGCGCTTCGGCAAGCGCGAGGCGGGTGCGGTGACGGACCAGGTGCTGTGCCTGCTGCGGGAGACCGGCAACCGGGAGGCCCTGCGGCAGGTGGTGGCGGCCGTCCACGCCGAACTGACGCCGTTCCCCGAACGGGAACACATGCGGGAGACCTGGGAGAGCCAGGTCCATGTGCTCCCCGGCGATCCTCTCCCCTGTCCCGACGACACCCTCAGCCCGGAGGACTTCTCCGGCCTTCTGGCGGAGGTCGCCGACGACCCCGAGCGGCAGACGGCGGCCCGCCTGCACATGGCGGCCCATCTGTATCACGGCCGCGACCCCAGAGCGGCTCACCGACTGGTACGCGACGCCGACCTCTACACACGGAACCAGCCGCCCGAGGTCGGGGAGGCCGTCATCCATCTGCTGGGCAGCACGGCAGCCCGAGCCGCCGTCGCCCACCGCGAGGACAGCGCCCTCGCCGAGGCGATCAACCTGCACGCGGAGGCCGCGCGGCACTACGGCACCCTCGGACTGCGGGATCTGGCCCTGCGCGAGCTGGAACTGCTGGTGAGTTGCGCCTATGAGGGCAGCACCTCGGACGCCATCCGTGCCGCGGTGCTCCTGCGCATCGCCGTGGCCCCGTGGCTGGACACCGCTCTGTTCGAGGAATCGGCGTTCGCGCTCAACATGGCCGCCCAGCGTCTGGCCGCCGCGATGGCCGTGGGCTCGTCGTCACCGGGTGCGCTGCTGCTGCTCATGGCCGCCGCCAAGGGGCTCGACTTCTCGCGTGCCCTGACCGGCCGCGGCCCCCGGCAGCCCGCACCGGTGCTGGACGAACTGCTGCACCGCATCGATGACCTCGAACGCCGGTCGGGCGCGGCCGGAGCACCAAGGTTGCACGAGATCGGCGAAGACCTCGAAATGCTGTGCTACGCCGGATCCCGGGAGAGCGCCCACGGCGACGCCGACGCGGAACTGCTGAGCAACCTCCGACGCTCCTTCGACCGCCGGCTCTCGCGCCGTCTGTACGGGCTGGAGCGGTCCACGGAGCTCTCCCAGCATCCCACCCTGGACGACGTCACCGCGGCGCTGCCCGCCGACACGGTGCTGATCAGCCTGTTCATCGGCCTGGAAACCAGTGTCACGGCGCCGAAGGACTCGGACGGCAAGCGGTCCGCCGCACTGTATCTGGTCACCGTCACGCAGGAGGGTGTGCAGGACGTACGGGTGCGCAATTTCGACGGGGTTCCCGGCGGCGTCATCAAGATCGGCAAGGAGGGCTACCTCCACACCATGCATCCCTTCGCCTACCAGGTCGATTCCATCCGTTCCGCGGTGCGCGCGGATCCGCTGCACGGCGTGGTGACCTGGGAGGGCGAGGAGGAGTTGGATTTCGCGACGCTCTTCGGCGACGGACTCGCCGACGTGCTGGCGCGGCTGCACGGCGAGGGCAAACGGCACCTGTGCTTCTGGGGACACGGCCCGTTCCACTTCCTGCCGTTCCCGCTTCTCCAGGTGGGCGGAAAGCCTCTGGCCGACGACTGGACCGTCAGTACGGTGCCGAGCCTGGTGTGCGTCACCGAACCCGGGCAGGACGCTTCCCGCACCGGCACGGGGCTCATCTCGCTGGGCGCCGCGCTGGGCGGCACTCCGTGGCGCCTGCGACCGGAACCGGTGCTCGACGAGCACGCCGTCTCGGTGGCGCGCTCCGCGGAGGGGCAGGCCCTCGTCGGACCCGACGCGACACCGGCCTCCCTGCTCGCGCGTGCGCAGGGCGCCCGGTACGTGCACGTCGCAGCGCACGGGTCGCACAGCCCCGAGGCCTCGTGGTTCCAGTGCCTGTATCTCAACCCGCCCGCGGAAGGCGGGGACGGCCGTCTCTTCGGGCACGACGTGCTCGCCGCCGACCTACGCGGCGTCGACATGGTCACGCTCAGTGCCTGCGAGTCCGGCCTGGGCCGCTTCGACTCCGCCGACAACCTCAGAGGCCTCCCGGCCGCATTCCTGCTCGCCGGGGCACGAGCCGTGGTGGGCTGCCTGTGGCCGGTGCGGACAGAGACGGCGACCTGCTTCTTCGGCGAGCTGTACCAGCACCTCGTACTCCGGCACGACACCCTGGGCGCGTTCCGGCACGCTCAGAACGTCACGCGGGCACGGTTCCCCGAATACCGGGACTGGGGTGCCTTTGTCTATCAGGGCGGCTGGACCCGCCCCGACGAGAGGAACGTCTGATGCCCCTGACCTTGCCACCGATGACCGCGCACGAGGTCGACCTGGTGGTGCCCGCGACGCTTCAGGGCGACACCACGGAGGAGCGCGTCCGCCGTCGGCTCAACGTCACCGAGCCGTACGTCACCCGGCTGCGCCTCGACCAGCTGCCGGAACTCGGGGTGAGTCCGCTCATCCTGGCGTCCCTGTCCCCGGACGACGACTACTTCGTGCTGGCGTTCGTCTGCACGTACCGCCCGGAATCCGACGACGACAAGGCGCCGTTCGTGGAGTCGCGTATCGGGATCCGGCTCAGCGCACCGGGCAGCGACCGCGAACCGGTGGCGCTCGCGCTCTCCCCGGACACCGAGAGCGCGGCGAGCGGGCGCAGCCTGCGGTTCGCTCTGACGGTTCCGCTCGTGGTCGCGGAGCCGTCCGTCGAGTACGCGACCGACGGGTCGGCGGAGGAGCAGTACGTCGTGGCGCACGGGCGGGGCAGCAGCTTCCCGGGCTGGCTGCTGCGCGATGCACCCGGCCACCCCGTCAGCGGCGACTTCCTGCTGGCGATGGTGGTGGGCGCACCCGCCGGCGCGGCGGTGCGGGCCGAGGTGATCGTGGCGGCCTCGCTGCGCAGGATGAGACTGCTGCGCAGTCGCGCCGCGTTGCCGCCGGTCCTGCACACCATCGACCTGGCGGCCCTGGCACGACCGGCGGTGATGTCCGACTCCACCGGCGAGCTGCCGTCGGGTGCGGGCCAGGTCTGAAGCCGCGCGAGGGGAACGCCGAGGGCCCGCGGACGGATCCGCGGGCCCTGACATGGCAAGAGGGCGAGCCTCAGCCGTCGGCGCGGCGCAGCGTCGGCTTGAGCTCCTTGAGACGGCCCAGCAGGCCGTTCACGAAGGACGGCGACTCGTCCGTCGAGAACTCCTTCGCCAGCTGCACCATCTCGTCCAGGACGACGGCGTCCGGCGTCTCGTCGACCCAGATCAGCTCGTACGCGCCGAGACGAAGGATGTTGCGGTCGACGACCGGCATCCGGTCCAGCGTCCAGCCGACCGAGTACTGCGCGATCAGCTCGTCGATCCGCCTGGCGTGCTCGGCGTACCCCTCGACCAGCTGCATGGTGTACTCGCTGACGGGCGGCTGCCGGGTGTCACTGCGCGCGTGCCGGACCCAGTCCGCGAGGACCGTGACGACGTCGACGCCACGCTGGTCGCCCTCGAAGAGGATCTGGAAGGCGCGCTTGCGGGCCGTGTTGCGGGCAGCCACGGTTAGCTGTTCACCCGGCCGAGGTAGTCGCTGGTGCGGGTGTCGACCTTGATCTTCTCACCGGTGGTGATGAAGAGCGGGACCTGGATCTGGTGGCCGGTCTCCAGGATGGCGGGCTTGGTGCCACCGGTGGAGCGGTCGCCCTGGACGCCGGGCTCGGTCTCCTGGATGGTCAGCTCGACGGCGGCCGGCAGCTCGACGAAGAGCACCTCGCCCTCGTGCTGCGCGACCGTGGCCTCGAAGCCCTCGATCAGGAAGTTCGCGGCGTCGCCGACGGCCTTGCGGTCGACCATGAGCTGGTCGTAGGTGTCCATGTCCATGAAGACGAAGTACTCGCCGTCCATGTACGAGAACTGCATGGTGCGCTTGTCGACAGTGGCCGTCTCGACCTTGACGCCGGCGTTGAAGGTCTTGTCGACGACCTTGCCGGAGAGCACGTTCTTGAGCTTGGTGCGCACGAAGGCCGGGCCCTTGCCGGGCTTGACGTGCTGGAACTCGACGACGGACCAGAGCTGGCCGCCTTCGAGCTTGAGCACCATGCCGTTCTTGAGGTCGTTCGTGGAAGCCACGGTTGCGGAATCTCCTGGACTGACGTGGACGACCCCGGGGCAAGCGCCTACAGCGCGAGCAGCTCCTTGGTCGTGATGGTGAGTAGCTCGGGTCCGCCGTCCGCCTCGGGGCGTACGACGAGCGTGTCATCGATCCGGACGCCGCCCCGGCCCGGGAGGTGGACCCCGGGTTCGACGGTGACCGGCACGCAAGCGTCCAGTTTACCCATGGCCGCGGGGGTCAACTGAGGGTCCTCGTCGATTTCGAGTCCCACGCCGTGGCCGGTGAGCGGTGGGAGGCCTTCCGCGTAGCCCGCCGAGTCCAGCACCTGGCGTGCCGCACGGTCCACATCCCGGTACGCGGCGCCCGGTACGAGGCTCTCGCGTCCGGCCCGCTGGGCGGCGAAGACCAGGTCGTACAGCTCGATCTGCCAGTCGGCCGGGCTGGTGCCGATGACGAAGGTACGGCCGATCTCGCAGCGGTAGCCGCGGTAGGTGGCGCCCAGGCAGACGGAGAGGAAGTCGCCCTCCTCCACCCGGCGGTCGGTGGGGCGGTGCGCCCGTCGGCCGGCGTGGGGGCCGGTGGCCACGGAGGTGGGGAAGGCCGGGCCGTCGGCGCCGTGGTCGACGAGGCGGCGTTCCAGTTCGAGCGCCAGGTGGCGTTCGGTGCGGCCGACGAGGATCGACTCCAGCAGCTCGCCGAGCGCCTGGTCGGCGATCTCGGCGCCGATGCGGAGACAGGAGATCTCCTCCTCGTCCTTGACGACCCTCAGCTGCTCGACGGCTCCGCCGAGGTCCTCGAGCCGGAGCTGCGGGGCGACGGAGCGGAGGGCCCGGTGCCGGGCGACGGTGAGGTGGTGCTCCTCCACGGCGAGGGACTCGGCGCCCTGGGCCTTCGCCAGCTCGGCCGCCGCGACGGCCGCGTCACCGGTGCGGCTGGACAGTGTGTGCACGCGCAGCGCCTCGTCGGGGCGGCCGTCGGAGGGGCGGTCGTCCGGGGGGCCGGTGCAGACGACAAGGTCCTCGTCCTTCCCGAGGAGGAGTACGGCGCCCTGCGGGGCCGCGCCCGCCAGGTACCGCACATTGGCGGGGCGGGAGACCAGCGCCGCCGCGCTGCCGGCCGCGTTGCATCGCTCTCGTAGCCGCGTTCGGCGGGATGCGTGCACCTCTGACATGAACCGAGCGTACGAGGGGTGGCCGGATGTCGCCGGTCGGGACCGCCATACGGGGCTCCGTGGGGGCCGGCACGGCGGGCCGGCCGACACTCCACGGAAGTCGGTCAGGTGGTGGTCACCACTTGGGCGGGCTGGCGATGGACCTGGCCAGCACCTCGTCCAGGACGCGGGCCGTGCCGGGGACGTCGAGCTGGGAGTTGTCGATGATCGGCAGGCCCGAGCCGTACCAGCCGGCCATACGGCCGTGGATGCGGGCGACCTCCTCGTCCGAGAGCCGGCGATTGCCGGAGCGCTCGGCGTTGCGCTCCAGGACGATCTCGAGTCCTGGCAGGAGGACGACCGGCAGCAGGCCGGGACCCACATGCCGTTTCCAGCCGCCGAGGCCGACGACGGGCCGGTCGGGGAAGACGGCGTCGTCGAGGATGCAGGAGATGCCGTTGGCGAGGAAGTTGCGCGCGGCGAAGCCGCAGGTGCGGCGGGCGAGGCGGTACTGGGCCTCGGAGTGGTCGTTCCAGCCGGACCGGGGGTCGGCGAAGCCGGAGCGGACCCATTCGCGGACGTCGTCGAGGCTGATGTGGGCCGTGGGCACCCGGCGGTGGTCGGCCCAGTACTTGGCGACGGAGGTCTTGCCGGCACCCGCGGGGCCGATGAGCAGTACGGCCATCGTCGTGGTCAGAGGGTCCGGTGCCGAGGTCGCCGGAGGCGGCGGGGCGGGCACGGGGACCGGGCCGCCGGGCGGCAGCGCGACATGGCCCGTCGTGTCGACCGGGGCGGGCGGCATCGGCCCGGGGGGCGGGGGCGGTGGGGGGACCGGGTGGTGCCGGCCCTGCTGGTGTGCGGCCGACGCCCAGTCGGTGGTCGGTCCGTGCCCCGGCTGGTGGGGCGGCGGCAGCGGAGACCCCACTGCGTGCTGCATCCGGTGCCACTCCGTCTCGTACAGGCAATTGGCGGTTGCGGCGGGGCAGGCCCGCTCCCTACCGAACGGTACCGCCCCCGGCCGTCCTTTGGTGAACGGCCGGGGGCGGTCACAAGTGCCCGGAGGTGCAGGCGAATCGGGCGGACTCCCGCTTACTGGCCCACTTCGCCGTACGCCGCGAGCAGCACCGCGGGGTCCGGGCCCTCCAGCACGGTGGGCTTGGCCAGGCCGTCCAGCACGATGAAGCGCAGCAGGTCACCGCGGGACTTCTTGTCGACCTTCATCGTCTCCAGCAGCTTGGGCCACTGGTCGTAGCGGTAGTGCAGCGGCAGGCCGACCGACTCCAGGATGGTGCGGTGGCGGTCCGCCGTCGCGTCGTCCAGGCGGCCCGCCACGCGGCCGAGTTCGGCGGCGAAGTGCATGCCGACCGCAACCGCGGCGCCGTGGCGCCACTTGTAGCGCTCGTTCTTCTCGATGGCGTGGGCGAGCGTGTGGCCGTAGTTGAGGATCTCGCGCAGGCCCGCCTCCTTCAGGTCGGAGGAGACCACGTCTGCCTTGACCTGGATGGAGCGCCGGATCAGTTCCGCCGTGTGCGGGCCCGCCGGGGTGCGCGCGCCCTCGGGGTCGGCCTCGATCAGGTCCAGGATCACCGGGTCGGCGATGAAGCCGGCCTTGATGATCTCCGCGAGACCCGAGACGTAGTCGTTGACCGGGAGGGAGTCCAGCGCCGCCAGGTCGCACAGGACACCGGCCGGCGGGTGGAAGGCGCCGACGAGGTTCTTGCCCTCGGCCGTGTTGATGCCGGTCTTGCCGCCGACGGCCGCGTCGACCATGGCCAGGACGGTCGTGGGGATGGCGATCCAGCGCACGCCGCGCAGCCAGGTCGCGGCGACGAAGCCGGCCAGGTCCGTCGTCGCGCCGCCGCCCACGCCGACCACCACGTCGGTGCGGGTGAAGCCGGACTGGCCGAGCGCCTTCCAGCAGTAGGCGGCGACCTCGGCGGTCTTGGCCTCCTCCGCGTTCGGCACCTGGATCGCTACGGCCTCGTACCCCTGCTCGGCCAGGTCGGCGCGCAGCGCCTCGCCGGTCTCGGCCAGTGCCTCGGGGTGGACGACCGCGACCCGCCTGGCCTTGTCGCCGATCAAGCCGCCGAGCTCGCCCAGCAGTTGACGGCCCACCAGGACGTCGTAGGCGTCGGCGCCGCCCACGTGGATCCTTGTCACCGACTCGCTCATGCTTCCTTCAACTCCAAAGCGTTCAGGGCTGCTCGGGCGACCTCTTCGGGCGTACGGCCGTCCGTGGGCACCACCGCCGTGGCGACCTCCTCGTACAGGTGCCGGCGCGCCTCCATCAGCTCGCGCCACTGCTTGCGGGGGTTGACCGCGAGCAGCGGGCGGGCGACGTTCAGGCCGGTGCGCTGGACGGCCTCCTCGACGTCCATCGAGAGGTAGACGACCGGACGGCCGGCCAGCAGCGCGCGGGTGTCCGGGTCGAGGACGGCGCCCCCGCCGAGCGCGAGGACGCCCTCGTGCTCGGCGAGCGCGCGGGCCACGGCCTGCTTCTCCAGGGCCCGGAAGGCGGGCTCGCCCTCCTCGACGAAGATGTCGGAGATGGCGCGGTCCTCGGCGGCGACGATGTCGTCGTCGGTGTCCCGGTAGCCGACGCCGAGCCGGTCGGCGAGGAGCTGCCCGACGGTGGACTTGCCCACGCCCATCGGGCCGATCAGGACGACCACCGGGCCGGTCATCGGATGTGGAGGTTGTCGAGGTACGAGGTGACGTTGCGGCGGGTCTCGGCCACGCTGTCGCCGCCGAACTTCTCCGCGACGGCGTCCGCGAGGACGAGGGCGACCATCGCCTCGGCGACGATGCCCGCGGCCGGGACGGCGGAGACGTCGGAGCGCTGGTGGTGGGCCTGGGCCGGCTCGCCGGTGGTGACGTCGATCGTCTGCAGGGCACGCGGCACGGTCGCGATCGGCTTCATCGCGGCGCGCACGCGCAGCAGCTCGCCGGTGGACAGGCCGCCCTCGGTGCCGCCGGCGCGGCCGGAGACGCGCCGGATCCCCTCGGGCGTCTTGACGATCTCGTCGTGCGCCTTGGAGCCGGGCACTCGCGCCAGCTCGAAGCCGTCGCCGATCTCGACGCCCTTGATGGCCTGGATGCCCATGAGGGCGCCGGCCAGGCGGGCGTCCAGCTTGCGGTCCCAGTGCACGTGCGAGCCGAGCCCGACCGGGACGCCGTAGGCGAGGACCTCGACGACGCCGCCGAGGGTGTCGCCGTCCTTGTGGGCCTGGTCGACCTCGGCCACCATCGCCTTCGAGGTGTCGGCGTCCAGGCAGCGCAGCGGGTCGGCGTCCAGCTTCTCGACGTCGGCCGGGGTCGGGTGGACGCCCTGCGGGGCCTTCACGGAGCACAGCTCGACGACGTGGGAGACGATCTCGATGCCGGCCGTCTCCTTGAGGTAGGAGCGGGCGACCGCGCCCAGCGCGACCCGGGCCGCCGTCTCACGGGCGGAGGCGCGCTCCAGGATCGGGCGGGCCTCGTCGAAGCCGTACTTCTGCATGCCCGCGAGGTCGGCGTGGCCGGGTCGCGGGCGGGTGAGCGGCGCGTTGCGGGCGAGCTCGGCGAGCTCGGCCGGGTCGACCGGGTCGGCCGCCATGACCTTCTCCCACTTGGGCCACTCGGTGTTGCCCACCATGATCGCGACCGGGGAGCCGAGGGTGAGGCCGTGCCGGACGCCGCCGAGGAAGGTGACCTCGTCCCGCTCGAACTTCATCCGGGCACCGCGTCCATAACCGAGCCGGCGCCGGGCCAGGTGGTCCGCCACCATCTCCGTGGTGATCGGCACGCCGGCGGGAAGGCCCTCCAGCGTCGCCACGAGTGCGGGACCGTGGGACTCCCCCGCGGTCAGCCAGCGCAACCTGCTCAACGGTGCTCCTCAGTGCTCGCGCCCCGGTACTGCCCGGCGTACGCATGTGCGTACGGCGACGGCGGGACCCGGTGCGCGGCCTGGGGCCCGCCGTCTCCGATCCTCCCACGTCCGCGGGTGCCGCCCGGCCGCCGGTCCATCTGGCGGACGGTCCGTGGACGGGCGCGCGGCTCGGGTGCGGCTAGACGGTGCCGTCCTGGCGGGCCTGCTGGGGCGCGTAGGAGCCGAGGAAGTCCGCGCCGCTGCCCTGCGGCTGCGGGGTCTGCGCCTGGGGCTGGGCCTGCGGCGCGTAGGGCCCGAGGTAGTCGGCGCCGCTGCGCTGCGCGGGCACGGGGGCCGGCGTGCCGGACCGGCGGGCGCGGCGCCGGTCGATCCGGTGCTTGAGCTTGAAGCCCCACGACACGAGGACGGCCAGGATCACCAGCGCGAGTACGGTGATCTGCACCCATTCGGGCATGAACCTGAGCAGCGCCTCGAATATCTCGCTCTTCCCGGACGCCATCGGCACGGCAAAGGACATACGGCTTTTCCCCCTCCCGGTTCCGCCCCCTGCGGAACCCCGCGGATCTTAACGGTCCACGGGGTCCACCCGGCAAATTCCGGGCTGCCGCCGGCGGAGTGGGTCAGCGCGGGCGTCGACGCGGCCGCGGCGGCGAGCGATGCGGCGGCCGCGCCGATGCGGGCCGCCATTCCGGGCGTGGCGGCCGCAGAAAGAATGCGCTGCCTCGGTGGAATTCCGCTCCGCGCGCATTCGCGCAGGGAAGTTCATTCACACAAGAGAACTACCGGTGCGCAAGACTCCGCTCGCCCGCCGCCCGCATGGCGGCCAGCGGCGCCGGAGCGCGGCCGGTCATCTGCTCGACCTGGAGGACCGCCTGGTGCACCAGCAGGTCGAGGCCGCCGACCACGGCTCCGCCGTACGCGGACCAGCGGGCCGCGAGCTGGGTGGGCCACGGGTCGTAGAGCACGTCGAAGAGGGCCGCCGGGCGTTCGGGGATGTGCGGGGCCAGCGCGTCGGTGGCGCCGGCGGGGGTGGTCGCGACGACCAGCGGGGCGCGCAGGGCCCGCTCGGCGTCCGCCCAGTCGGCGATGCGCACCTCCACCTCCAGCCGCTCGGCCCACTCGCGCATCTCGGCGGCGCGGGCCTCGCTGCGGACGTAGACGGAGACCTCACCGGTGCATACGCGGGCCAGCGCGGCCAGCGCGGAGGAGGCGGTGGCACCCGCGCCGAGGATCGCGGCGCTGTCGACCTTGTCGATGCCGTGCTCGCGCAGCGCCGCCACCATCCCCGGGATGTCGGTGTTGTCGCCGACGCGGCGCCCGTCCCCGGTGAGGACCACGGTGTTGACCGCCTCGACCGAGCGTGCCGTCTCGCTGACCTCGTCGAGCAGCGGGATGACCGCCCGCTTCAGCGGCATGGTCAGCGACAGCCCCGCCCACTCGGGACCCAGCCCCGCGACGAACCCCGGGAGCGCGGCCTCGTCCACCTCGAACCGGTCGTACGACCAATGTGCCAGCCCGAGTTCCTCGTACGCGGCGCGGTGCAGCACCGGCGAGAGGGAGTGGGCGATGGGCGAGCCGAGCACGGCGGCCCGGCGGGCGTCAGTTTCCGGTGTTGGCATTGAACTTTTCCGTCAGCCTCTGGTGTTCCTTGTACGTCTTGGCGAACTCGGTGTTGTGCATGCCGTCGGTCGCCACGAAGTACATCCAGCCGTCGTGGGTGGGATTCAGCGTCGCCCGCAGGGCCGCGTCGCTCGGGCTGCCGATCGGGCCGGGCGGCAGACCCGGGTAGCGGTAGGTGTTGTACGGGTCCGGATTGGCGTTGACCTCGTCGTTCCCGATGTGGATGTTGCTCTCGTTCATCAGGTAGTTGTAGGTCGAGTCGAACTGCAGCTTCTGGTTGGTCTCGGTGTTCGTGGGCTTGAGGCGGTTGTAGACGACCTCCGCCATCTTGCGGTAGTCGTCCTCCGTCTTGCCCTCGGCCTGGACGAGGCTGGCGACCGTGATGACGTCCAGCGGGCTGTCCAGATTCAGGGCTTTCGCCTTTGTCGCGAGGTCGAGTTCGTCGTACTTCGCGGCGGCACGGCCGACCATGTCCTTCAGGACGGATTCCGGCTTCATGCCCTTTGCGGCCGGATAGGTGCCGGGGTAGAGGAATCCTTCCAGCGGGTCCTTGATGTCCTTGTCGTCGTTCGCCCAGTCCGGCATGCCGAGACTGTCGTATTTCGTCTCGGACACCTTTTTCGTGGTGCCCTCGGCCAGTCCGAGTTTCTCGTCGATCAGTTTGTAGACGGCGACATTGCGGTCACCCGGCTTGACCATCACATTGTTCTGGCTCTTGGGGTCGAGCATCATCTCGACGGCGCTCGCCGCGGACATCTGCTTCCTGAGCAGGTACGCGCCGGCCTGGATGGTGTCGCCGTCGGGGTTCTGCGACTGGGCGGAGACGAAGGCGTCCACGCTCTTGACGACCCCGGCCTCCTTCAGCCGCCGGCCGATCTCGTAGCCGAGCGCGCCCTTGGGGATCTGCACGGTGACCATCTCGCTCGTGCCGTCACCCGCGTAGTCCGGGGCCGCGCCGAAACGATCCTGGTAGAACTGGTACCCGAAGTAGCCGACACCGGCCAGACCGCCGCCGAAGACCAGGGCGACCACCAGACAGGCGCAGCCGTTGCGGCTCTTCTTGCTCTTGCCGCCCTTGCCGCCGCGGCCCCGGCGCTCGCCGCGTCCGCGCCGGTCCCCCGGCTCGTCGTCGAAGTCGCCGTAGTCGTCGTCCCGGCCGTCGCCGTCGTTCCCGCCTGCGAAGAAGTCGCTCTCGCCCTGGTCGGGTCCCGGGTCCCAGTCGGTGCGGGGCTCGGGTTCGGGGCGTCTGCGGGCGGGCGGCTCGGGCGGCGGGTAGGCGTCCGGCGTCTGGTAGAAGTCCGGCTGCCGGTCGCCGTAGGCCGCGGTCTGCTGCCCGTAGGGGTCGGCCGGGTCGCCGGGGTAGGGCATCTGCGGCCGGCCGCCCGTGGCCCAGCCGCCGTGGCCCTGCCCGTAGGACTGCTGCCCGCCGCCGGTGTCGTACGAACGGCCCCCGCCGTTCGTGTCGTACGCCTGCCCGCCGCCGTCGGTGCCGTACGACTGTCCCGCGCCGTCGGTGTCGTACGGCTGCTGCTGCCCGCCGTACTGCTGCGGGTACTGCTGCTGGTGCGTCTGGCCGTAGGCGCCCTGGCCGGTGTCCCACTGCTGGTACGGCTGCTGCGGGTAGTGCTGCTGCTGGCCGCCGTAGGCAGACTCATGGCCCGGCTGGGCGGCCTGCTGCCCTTCCCATCCGCCGTCCCCGTACAACGGGTCCTGCGGATGCCACGGTTCGGAGCCTGGGCCCCGGCCATACTCAGTCATCGATCCCCTAGAGCCGCGAGGCGGTGGGCGCGGGGCTCGGGGGGCCCGGTTCCGTTCCGCCTCTCGTTGTGCGGTGGCTGTTCGAACGCCGCCGCATCGCGCGGAACGTTACCGTATCGCGATCAGATGACCACTTCGACGCCCTCGCCCGGAGCTTTACCTGACACCCGTTCGGATTCGAGTGCCTGCTGGAGGATGATCACAGCGGCCGCCTGATCGATGACGGAGCGGCCCTTCTTGGACTTCACCCCCGAGGCGCGCAGCCCCTGACCGGCCGTCACGGTCGTCATCCGCTCGTCCACGAGTCTCACCGGAACCGGCGCGATCATGCGGGCCAGTTCCTGGGTGAAGCCGCGGACCTTGACGGCGGCGGGGCCCTCGCCCCCCTTGAGGGAGCGAGGGAGTCCGACGACGACCTCGATCGGCTCGTACTCCTCGACGAGCTGCTTCAGCCGGCGCTGGGCCGCGGGGACGTCCCGGCCGGGGACGGTCTCCACCGGTGTGGCGAGGATCCCGTCGGGGTCGCACGAGGCGACCCCGATGCGGGCGTCCCCGACGTCGACGGCGAGACGTCGTCCTCTGCGCATTACTTGGCCGTCTCCGCGACGAGGCGCTCGACGGCGTCGACGGCCTCGCCGACTGCGGCCGGGTTCTGGCCGCCGCCCTGGGCGACGTCCGGCTTGCCGCCACCGCCGCCGCCGAGGGTCTTGGCGGCGGTGCGGACCAGGTCACCGGCCTTCAGGCCGCGCTCGCGGGCGGGCTCGTTGGTGGCGATGACCGTCAGCGGCTTGCCGTTGTTGACCGTGAACAGGGCCACCACGGCGGCCCGTCCGCCCTGGATACGGCCGCGCACGTCGAGGACCAGCTTGCGCAGGTCGTCCGGGGTGGTGCCGTCCGGGACCTGTCCGGTGACGACGGCGACGCCGTTGACGTCCTTGGCGGACTCGACGAGACCTGCGGCGGCCTGCAGCACCTTCTCGGCGCGGAACTTCTCGATCTCCTTCTCGGCGTCCTTCAGCTTGCCGAGCATGGCGGAGACCTTCTCCGGGAGCTCCTCCGGACGGCCCTTGATCAGCTCCTGGAGCTGGGCGACGACCGTGTGCTCACGGGCGAGGAAGTTGTAGGCGTCGACGCCGACGAGGGCCTCGATACGGCGCACACCGGAGCCGATGGAGGACTCGCCGAGCAGCTTCACCAGGCCCAGCTGGGCGGTGTTGTGCACGTGCGTGCCGCCGCACAGCTCCTTGGAGAAGTCGCCGATGGTGACCACGCGGACGCGCTCGCCGTACTTCTCGCCGAACTCGGCGATGGCGCCCTGCTTCTTGGCCTCGTCGATGCCCATGACCTCGGCGTGCACGTCCAGGTCGCGGGCGAGCACCTCGTTGATCTTCTGCTCGACGTCGGTCATGACCGCCGTGGGGACGGCGGACGGGGAGCCGAAGTCGAACCGGAAGCGGCCCGGCTGGTTCTCCGAACCGGCCTGGGCGGCCGTCGGGCCGAGGGCGTCGCGCAGCGCCTGGTGGGTGAGGTGGGTGGCCGAGTGGGCGCGGGCGATGGCCTTGCGGCGGCGGACGTCGATGGAGGCATGGGCCTTGGCGCCGACGGTGACCTCGCCGACCTGGACGACGCCCTTGTGGACGTACACGCCCGGAACCGGCTTCTGGCAGTCGCGGACCTCGATGACGGCACCGGAGTCGACCTTGATCCGACCGGTGTCGCCGATCTGGCCGCCGCCCTCGGCGTAGAACGGGGTGCGGTCCAGGACGACCTCGACCTCGTCGCCCTCGGTGGCGGCCGGGGAGGACACGCCGTCGACGAGGATGCCGACGATGGTGGACTCGCCCTCGGTGTCGCCGTAGCCGATGAAGTCGGTCTCACCGGCGGTGTCGGCGATCTCCCGGTAGGCGCCCATGTCGGCGTGGCCGGTCTTCTTGGCCTGGGCGTCGGCCTTGGCGCGCTCCCGCTGCTCCTTCATCAGGCGCCGGAAGCCGTCCTCGTCCACGGAAAGGCCCTGCTCGGCGGCCATCTCCAGGGTGAGGTCGATCGGGAAGCCCCAGGTGTCGTGGAGCAGGAAGGCCTTGTCGCCGGGCAGCACCGCGGAGCCGGACTGCTTGGTCTCGGTGACGGCGGTGTCGAGGATGTTGGTGCCGGCCTTCAGCGTCTTGAGGAAGGCGTTCTCCTCGGCGAGGGCGACCTTCTCGATGCGCTCGCGGTCGGTGATCAGCTCCGGGTACTGCTGGCCCATCATGCGGATCACGACGTCGATCAGGTCTTGGACGACCGGACCGGTGGCGCCCAGCAGCCGCATGTTGCGGATGGCGCGGCGCATGATGCGGCGCAGGACGTAACCGCGGCCCTCGTTGCCGGGGGTGACCCCGTCGCCGATGAGCATGGTGGCGGTGCGCATGTGATCGGTGACCACGCGCAGGGACACGTCCGAGGCGTGGGCGTCGCCGTAGCGGACGCCGGTCAGCTCGGTGGCCTTCTCGATGACGGCCATGGAGGTGTCGATCTCGTACATGTTCTGCACGCCCTGCAGAATCATGGCGAGGCGCTCCAGACCGAGGCCCGTGTCGATGTTCTTGCTGGGCAGGTCGCCGAGGATCTCGAACTTGTCCTTGCCGGTGCCCTCGCCCCGCTCGTACTGCATGAAGACGAGGTTCCAGATCTCCACGTACCGCTCGTCGTTGACGGCGGGTCCGCCCTCGACGCCGAACTCGGGGCCGCGGTCGTAGTTGATCTCGGAGCAGGGGCCGCACGGGCCGGGCACGCCCATGGACCAGAAGTTGTCCTTCATGCCCAGGCGCTGGATGCGCTCCTTGGGCACGCCGACGACCTCGTGCCAGATCTGCTCGGCCTCGTCGTCGTCCTGATAGACGGTGATCCAGAGCTTCTCCGGCTCCAGGCCGTAACCGCCCTTGTCCTGGGGGCTGGTGAGCAGCTCCCAGGCGAGCTTGATGGCGCCTTCCTTGAAGTAGTCGCCGAAGGAGAAGTTGCCGCACATCTGGAAGAAGGTGCCGTGACGCGTGGTCTTGCCGACCTCTTCGATGTCGGGCGTGCGCACGCACTTCTGCACGCTGGTGGCGCGCGGGAAGGGCGGCTTGACCTCACCCAGGAAGTAGGGCTTGAAGGGCACCATGCCGGCGGGGACGAGGAGCAGAGTCGGGTCGTCCGCGATGAGCGACGCCGAAGGGACGACGGTGTGCCCGCGCTCCTCGAAGAAGCTCAGCCAGCGGCGGCGGATCTCAGCCGACTCCATCAGTGGTCCCCATTCCGGTCGTTCTTGTCGTTCCTGTACACCGTGGATTCGATGTACTTCGGGTACTTCGGCTCGTGGTCGTTCTCGATGGCGGCGTACCGCCGGGGTGCGGGAAGCTCCGTGGCGCCCGGGTCCTCGCGGATGCCGAGCACCTCTTCGAGTTCGGCCTCCCGCTGGGCCATGTTGTCGCGGACGTCGAGGGCGAAGCCGACCGCCCGGTCCTTGAGGCGGTGACCGGCCTCGATCGCCTTGTTCGTCGCGGTGACGGCGAGATGCTCGGGGGTCAGCTGCTTCAGCTTGCGGTTGACCTTGGTGGTGGCCCACACACCGGCGGCGACGCCCGTGCTGAACCAGAACGTACGGCGGAACATCGCTTCCGTCAGCCCTTCTTCCGGCGGTCTCGCCTGTCCCGCCGGGAGGCCGGAACAGTGCGGCCGACGATGACCGTACGCCGGGGTGCCTCGGCGGGCGCGTCGTCCTTGCGGCCGCCGAGGGCCCGGCGCACGCCGTACCCGAAGGCGGCGACCTTGACCAGGGGGCCGCCGAACGTGGAGGCGACGGTCGTCGACAGCGCGGACGCGTTCGACGTGACCTCCTGGACGTCGGAGGCGATCGCGTCCACCCGGTCGATCTGGGTCTGCGCGGAACGCACCGTCGCGGAGGCGTCGGCCAGCAGCGGAACGGCCTGTTCGGTCACGTCCGCGACCAGCTTGGTGGTCGCCCTGAGCGTCTGGGCCAGCCTCGCGAGAGCCACCGCGAGGAAGGACACCAGGATCGCCCAGAAGACGGCCACCAGGATCCCGGCCACCTCTCCACCGGACACCTTGCGCACCCGCTCCCTGATCACGCCTGAACATCGATTAAGTCCTGGACCGAGCCTATCGCGCCGGGGGCGGCGCACCGTACCGGATATGGGCGCGGTGGAAACCGGGATCCAGCGACGCGATTGTACGGAGTGATTACGCTTCAGTACCCTCCGTGTCCCATGCGAGTGGAACAGCGCGACGACGACCCTGTGCGGGGCAACCTCCCGGCGGAGCTGGACGCGTTCGTCGGCCGCTCGGCCGAACTGTCCGGGCTCGCCGCCGCGCTGGACACCGCGCGGCTGGTGACGGTGACGGGGGGCGGCGGGGTCGGCAAGTCCCGGCTCGCTTCGCACGCGGCCGCGCGACGGCGGCCCGCGCACGGGGTGTGGCGGGTGGAGCTGGCCGCGCTGCGCGATCCTGAACTGGTCGAGTACGCGGTCGTGGAGGCGCTCCGGCTGACGGACCACACCACGCGGCCGCCGCGCGAGACGCTCCTCGGCCAGCTCGCACAGCGCGAACTGCTGCTGCTCCTGGACGGGTTCGAGCATCTGGTGGAACCCTGCGCGGACCTGGTCGGCGCATTGCTGCGGCAGCTGCCCGGGCTCAGGGTGCTCGCCGTGGGGCGCCGGCCGCTCGCGGTGGCCGGTGAGCGGCTGTTCCCGCTGGCGCCGCTCGGCGAGGACGACGCCGTAGACCTGCTCCTCGAGCGGGCCTCGGCGCACGGCGTCGCGCTGCGGCCCGGCGGGCGGGTGCGCGAGCTGTGCCGCCGCCTCGACGGCATCCCGCTGGCCGTCGAGCTGGCGGCGGGCCGGCTGCGGGCGCTCTCCCCGGCGCAGTTGCTCGACCGGCTCGACGACCGGTTCCGGCTGCTGACCGGCGGCGGACGCGACGGCCTGCCCCGCCATCAGACGCTGCGCACGGCGATCGGCTGGAGCCACGAGCTGTGCACCCCGGAGGAACGGCTGCTGTGGTCGCGGCTGTCGGTGTTCGCCGGGCAGTTCGACCTGGAGGCCGTGGAGTACGTGTGCAGCGGCGACGGACTGCACGCCGACGACGTCCTCGACGTGCTCACCGCGCTGCTCGCCCAGTCACTCCTGGCCCGCGAGGAGACCCCGGCCGGGGTGCGCTACCGGATGCTCGACACCGTGCGCGCGTACGGCGCCGAGTGGCTGGAGGGCATGGGCGACGCCGAGCGGTTGCGGCGCAGGCACCGGGACTGGTATCTGGGCCTTGCGACCTGGTGCGAGCTGGACTGGTTCTCGCCCCGGCAGTGCGAGGTCGCCGCCCGCGTCGAGGCGGAGCTGCCGAATCTGCGGCTTGCGCTGGAGTTCAGCCTGACCGATCCGGACGAGGCGCACCTCGGCCAGTACCTGGCGGGGGCGCTGTGGTTCTGCTGGGTGGGCTGCGGACGGCTGTCGGAGGGCCGGCGCTGGCTGCGGCGCAGCGTGGAGCTGCCGCCGGCCGAGGAGGTCACCCACGAGCAGTCCCGGCTCAAGGCCCTGTGGGTGCTCGGCTATGTGTGCGTGCTCCAGGGCGACGCGGTCGCCGCGCTGGCGGCGCTGCACGAGTGCCGGGAGGAGGCCGAGCGCCTCGGCAGCGCGACCGCGGCGGCCTACGCCGAGCACCGCACGGGCTGTCTCGCGCTGGTCACGGACGACATGCCGCGCGCGGAAACGCTGCTGCGGTCGGCGCTGGAGCGCTACCGCGAGATCGGCGAGCTCAACAGCAACGTCCTGATGGGACAGGTCGAGCTGGCGATGGCCCGCGCCTTCCGGGGCGACCTGCCGGACGCGGTCCGCCTGAGCGAGGACGTGCGCCGCGTGTGCGAGGAGCACGGGGAGCGCTGGGCCCGCTCGTACGCCCTGTTCGTGCTGGCGTACGCGGCCTGGGCCGACGGCGACCTCGGGCGCGCCCGGGTTCTGCTGACCGACTGCCTGGCCGGCGCGGACGGCTTCAACGACCTGCTGGGCTCGGTGCTGGTGGTGGAGCTGCTGGCGCTGGTGACCCTTGCGGAGGGTGACGCGGCCGAGGCGGCCGTGCTGCAGGGCGCGGCGGCGGCGATGTGGCCGTCGGTGGGGCTGCCGCTGTTCGGCTCCGCGTACTACAACCAGCCGCACGAACTGTGCGAGGCCGGGGCCCGCGAGGCACTGGGCGACGAGCGGTACGAGGAGTGCGTACGGCTCGGCGGGCGGCTGGAGCGGCGGGCGGCGGTGGCCCGGGCGCTGGGCCGGGCCGCGTCCTGGGACGCGGACGGGCCGCCGTCGGCCTCGCGCGGGCCGGTGCCGTCGCCGCGGGGCGCCGCGGACACGGCCGACGGCATGCGGAAGCCCGCCGCCTCCCCCACCCGCGGGGGCGGGGAGACGACGGGCTGAGGTACCGCTGGTGAAGTACCGCGCCTGCTGGGATCAGCGGGCGTAGTACTCGACGACGAGCTGCTCGTCGCAGATCACCGGGATCTCCTTGCGGTTCGGCTCACGGTCCAGGCGGAAGGCCAGGGCGCGGAGGTTCACCTGGAGGTAGCGCGGGGTCTCACCGTCGGGGGCGAAGCCACCCTCACGGGCGATCGTGAAGAGGGTCTTCTCGCGGCTGCGCTCGCGGACCTGCACGACGTCGTCGGGACGGACACGGAAGGACGGCTTGTCGACCTTCTGGCCGTTGACCTCGATGTGGCCGTGGACGACCATCTGGCGGGCCTGGTAGATCGTGCGGGCGATGCCCGAACGCAGGACCAGCGCGTCGAGGCGACGCTCGAGCTCGATGATCAGGGCCTCACCGGTCTTGCCCTGAACCTTGGAGGCACGCTCGTAGGCGCGGACGAGCTGACGCTCGGACACGTCGTACTGCGCACGCAGACGCTGCTTCTCGAGCAGACGGACCTTGTAGTCCGAGTTCTGCTTGCGGCCGCGGCCGTGCTCACCCGGCGGGTAGGGACGGGCCTCGAAGTACTTGACGGCCTTCGGGGTCAGCGCGATGCCGAGGGCACGCGACTTCTTGACCTTGGGGCGGGACTGGTTCGCCACTGTTTCTCATTTCCTTGATTCGGCTCGTCAGAGTTGGGGGAGGTCGCATCCGCAGCCGGGGAAACCCGTCAGGTCCCGTGGGGCCTGCTGGGCAGCCGCTCCCTGGTCTGGGCACATACGTGCAGCACGCGAGTGGCCCACCGACCTCTCCCGGGCTCCGGGGTGGTGGTGGGCTGCCCGCGACACCGTTCGACGGTGCGCGACGCTCCTGGAACCCGCTGGGGGTTCCGGCTGGATGTCCCGCTCTGACTGCGCGGGACTCAGCACTCCGAGCGAGTTTACAGGGTGGTCAGGACCGCTTGCGACCGAGGTGCTTCCGGGTCCACTCCACGGCGTCCGCGTAGCGCGCCTCCGTGCCGTGCCGGGTGGGGAGGTAGTACTCGCGGTCCTTCAGGGCGTCCGGCGCGTACTGCTGCTCGGCGATGCCCTCCGCCAGGTCGTGCGGGTACACGTACCCCTGCGCGTGCCCCAGTTTGGCGGCGCCCTTGTAGTGCCCGTCGCGCAGATGCGCCGGGACCGGTCCGGCCAGCCCTTTCCGTACGTCGTCCAGGGCGGCGCCGATCGCGGTGGTCGCGGAGTTGGACTTCGGGGCGAGAGCGAGGGCGATGGTGGCGTGGCTGAGGGTGAGGGCGGCCTCGGGGAAGCCGATCATGGCGACGGCCTGGGCGGCGGCGACGGCGATGGGAAGGGCGGTCGGGTCGGCGAGGCCGATGTCCTCACTGGCGGAGATCATCAGGCGGCGGGCGATGAAGCGGGGGTCCTCGCCGGCCTCGATCATGCGGGCCAGATAGTGCAGGGCCGCGTCCACGTCGGAGCCGCGGATCGACTTGATCAGGGCGCTGGCCACGTCGTAGTGCTGGTCGCCGTCGCGGTCGTACTTGACGGCCGCGCGGTCGACGGTCTCCTCCAGGGTGGTGAGGGAGATCTCCTGCTCGCCCTTGTCCAGGGCGGCCCCGGCGGCGGCCTCCAGGGCGGTCAATGCCCGGCGGGCGTCGCCGCCCGCGATGCGCAGCAGGTGGTCCTCGGCCTCCTCGGGGAGGGCGACCGCACCCTTCAGGCCGCGCTCGTCGGTGAGGGCGCGCTTCAGCAGACCGCGGACGTCGTCGTCGGTCAGCGGCTCCAGGGTGAGCAGCAGGGAGCGGGACAGCAGGGGGGAGATCACCGAGAAGTACGGGTTCTCGGTGGTGGCCGCGATCAGGGTGACCCAGCGGTTCTCCACGGCCGGCAGGAGGGAGTCCTGCTGGGCCTTGCTGAAGCGGTGGATCTCGTCGAGGAAGAGGACGGTCTCCTTGCCGTAGCCGCCGGTGGCGCGGCGGGCGCCGTCGATGACCGCGCGGACCTCCTTGACGCCTGCGGTGATCGCGGAGAGCTCCACGAAGCGCTTGTCGGTGGCCTTGGAGACGACGTAGGCGAGGGTCGTCTTTCCGGTGCCCGGCGGGCCCCACAGGATCACCGAGGAAGGTCCGGCCGGTCCCCCGGCACCCTCGCCGACGAGTCTGCGCAGCGGGGAGCCGGACTTGAGCAGGTGCTGCTGGCCCACCACCTCGTCGAGGGTGCGCGGGCGCATGCGGACCGCCAGGGGACTGCTCGTCGGGTCCTTCTCCTGGCGCTCTTCGGCTGCGGCGGTGAACAGATCGGGCTCCACGTCAGAAACCCTAAATCACGGCACTGACAATCCCCTCAGGGCCGTCAGCTCGTCCAGAAGTCCCACCAGCGGGTCAGGATCAGCATGCCGATGATCCCGATGTGCAGCACGGGCATGACCCAGGTGAACTCGCCGAAGAAGCTCTTGACCCAGCGCGGGGCGGGCAGATGGTCGTTGCGGACGTTGAACGAGGTCACGTACCAGAACATGACGATCGTGGCGACCCAGGCCAGGCAGCACCACAGGCACAGCGCGTTGATCCGGTACAGCGACTGGAACATCAGCCAGGCGCAGAACGAGACACCGAACAGGGTCCCGGCGTTGAGGACGAGCCAGTACCAGCGCGGGAAGCGGGCCCGCGCGAGCAGGCTCACGCCGACGCAGACCACGATGCCGTAGGCGACGAGGCCCAGCATCGGGTTGGGGAAGCCGAAGACGGACGCCTGGTCGCTCTCCATCACGCTGCCGCAGGAGACGACCGGGTTGAGGCTGCAGCCGGGCGTGAAGGTCTTGCCCTCGACCTTCGCCTCCAGCAGCTTGAACTTGTCGATCGTGATGACCCAGGCCGCCAGCAGGCCGGCCGCGCCCGTGATCACGAGCAGCAGCGCGAGGCCCCGGCTGCCGCCGACCGCGCGTGGCTCCGCGGCGTCCGGCCGGGGCTCGGGCTCGGTGGAGACGTCCTGCACTGTCGTCTTGCTCATCACGCCGATTCCGTCACTTGAGAGCTGGAACATCTTCGGGCACGGGCCATTGTGCCGCACACGCGCGTAAGCGCACCGTTCGCTCACCACAAGGACGTACGTCCGTTCAGCCGGGAGCGTTCGGTCTCGGACAGGTGTCCGCCCGGCATGCGAAAGGACGTCCGGAAACCCGGACGCCCCTCCACACGCGTGTGCGCTCAGCCGAGCCGTGCCTCCAGCTCGGCCACGATCTCGTTCACGCCGATCGCCGTCTGCTCGCCGGACTCCATGTCCTTGAGCTGGACGACGCCCTCGGCGAGGTCGCGCTCGCCGGCCACCAGGGCGTAGCGGGCGCCGGAGCGGTTGGCCGCCTTCATGGCCGCCTTGAGGCCCTTGCCGCCGTAGGAGAAGTCCGCGGCGACGCCGACCTTGCGCAGCTCGGTGACCTTCGCGAACAGCACCCGGCGGGCCTCCTCGCCGAGCGCTACGGCGAAGACGCTGGTGGACGCGGGGAGCGCCAGCTCGACGCCCTCGGCCTCCAGGGCGAGGACCGTGCGGTCCACGCCGAGGGCCCAGCCGACGGACGGCAGGGCGGGGCCGCCGATCATCTCGGACAGGCCGTCGTAGCGGCCGCCGCCGCCCACCGCGGACTGGGAGCCCAGGCCGTCGTGGACGAACTCGAACGTCGTCCGCGTGTAGTAGTCCAGACCGCGGACCAGCTTGGGGTCGTCCTCGAAGGCCACGCCGGCGGCCGTGATCAGCTCGCGGACCTCCTCGTGGTACGCCTTGCAGGCGTCGCACAGGTAGTCGCGCAGCAGCGGGGCGTCGCCGAGCTGCTTCTGCACGGACTCGCGCTTGTCGTCCAGGACGCGCAGCGGGTTGATCTCGGCGCGGCGCAGGGTGTCCTCGTCGAGGTCGAGGCCGCGCAGGAAGTCCTGCAGCGCAGCCCGGTAGACGGGCCGGCACTCCTTGTCGCCGAGGCTGTTGAGCAGGATGCGGAAGTCGTTCAGGCCCAGCGAGCGGTAGGCCTGGTCGGCCAGGATGATCAGCTCGGCGTCCAGGGCCGGGTCCTCCGCGCCGATCGCCTCGGCGCCGACCTGGGAGAAGTGCCTGTAGCGGCCCTTCTGCGGGCGCTCGTAGCGGTAGTAGGAGCCCGAGTACCAGAGCTTGACCGGGAGGTTGCCCGCCTTGTGCAGGTTGGCCTCCAGGGCGGCGCGCAGCACGGACGCGGTGCCCTCGGGGCGCAGGGCGAGGCGATCGCCGCCCTTGGTCTCGAAGGCGTACATCTCCTTGGTGACGATGTCGGTGGACTCGCCGACACCGCGCGCGAACAGCTCGACGCTCTCGAAGCCGGGCGTCTCGATGTAGCCGTAGCCGGAGTTGCGCAGCGGGGCGGCGATCGCCTCACGGACGGCCAGGAACTTGGCGCTGTCCGGCGGCAGGAGGTCGTAGGTGCCCTTGGGGGCCTTGAAGGTGCTCACGGAAAGTCTCTCGTCACATTCCTCGTCGGGGAGCGTCGAGATTCGCTCCCGGGCCGGCGGCCACCTGCCGCAGATAGGGGTTGGTGGCGCGCTCCTGGCCGATGGTCGTCTGGGGGCCGTGGCCGGACAGCACCACGGTCGAGTCGTCGAGCGGCAGGCACACGCGTGCCAGCGAGTCGAGCATCTCGGCCATGTCACCGCCGGGCAGGTCGGTGCGTCCGATGGAGCCGGCGAACAGCAGGTCGCCCGAGAACAGGATCGGCGGGATGTCCGCCGCCTCGGGCATGCCGAAGGTCACCGACCCCTTGGTATGGCCGGGCGCGTGCGAGACCGTCAGTTCCATTCCGGCCAGTTCCAGCCTCGCGCCGTCCGTGAGCTCCTTGACGTCGTCCGGCTCCCCCACGGTCAGCTCGCCGAGCAGCGGCATGCCGATGGAACGGCCGAGCGCCTTCTCGGGGTCGCTCATCATGTACCGGTCCTCGGGGTGGATCCAGGCCGGCACGTCGTGCGCTCCGCAGACCGGGACGACCGAGGCCACATGGTCGATGTGGCCATGGGTGAGGACGACGGCGACGGGCTTGAGCCGATGCTTCTTCAGTGCTTCCTCGACTCCGGGGGCCGCCTGATGGCCCGGGTCGATGATCACGCACTCCTCACCGGCGGCGGGGGCGACGAGATAACAGTTCGTCCCCCAGGCCCCGGCGGGGAACCCGGCAATGAGCACGATCGTCCTTCGTTGTGTCGGTTCGGGGTGGCTTGCGCATGGGCTACGCCTGAGGTCAGAGCCTACCGGCGCTGCCGATTCCTCAGCGAACCCATATACGGTACGGGGCACACACCAGACTGACGTACGAGGAGACAACCCGGTGGTCACCCAGGAACAGCGGCGGCGGCAGCTCGCCCGGGAGAAGTTCTTGCGGCAGCAGCAGCGGCGCACCGAGGCGCGACAGAAGGCGAAGGTGCGCAACTCGGTGATCGCGTCGGTGCTCGGCGTGGTCCTGGTGGGCAGCCTCGCGCTGTACACGACCGGGGTCATGAAGGACGACAAGGACGACAAGGCGAACGCGAGCGCGACCGCCGACCCGACGCCCAGCGCGGTGAAGGACCCCTGCGAGAAGCCCGCCGAGGGCAAGGTCAAGACGCAGACGTGGAAGAAGGAGCCGGCGGTCACCATCGACAAGTCGGCCAAGTACACGATGAAGCTGGCCACGACCTGCGGTGACATCGACGTCGCGCTGAACGCGGCGGCGGCCCCGCACACGGTGAACTCGTTCCACCACCTGGCCGGCAAGGGCTACTTCGACCACACCAAGTGCCACCGGCTCACCACGAACGGCATCTACGTGCTGCAGTGCGGCGACCCGACGGGCAGCGGCAGCGGCGGGCCGGGCTACACCATCCCGGACGAGAACCTGAAGGACAAGAGCCTCAAGGGCGGCGTCTACCCGGCGGGCACGGTCGCGATGGCGAACACCGGCCAGCCGCACTCCGGCGGCAGCCAGTTCTTCCTCGTCTACCAGGACAGTCAGCTGCCGCCCAGCTACACCCCCTTCGGTACCGTTTCCGAATCGGGCATGACGGTTCTCAAGAAGATCGCCGCGGCCGGCGAGAACACCGGCGCCGGTGACGGCGCGCCGAACGCGACCGTTGTGATCGACAAGGCGACGGTCACGAAATCCTGACCCCATCCCGACCGCCATCTGCGGAATTTCGGTCGCGCGGGATGCGGACAGGCGCCCCGCCGGTCGCCTATGTTGGCCGTGACGAAACTGTGGACGATGCCCGGGGGAGCTGAGGCCCCCCGCAGGCATCATGTGGAGGAGGCGCTGTGAGCAGCGACCCGTGGGGCCGCGTCGACGAGACGGGGACCGTGTACGTGCGTACGGCCGAGGGCGAGCAGGTCGTCGGTTCCTGGCAGGCCGGCTCCCCCGATGAGGCGCTGGCCTACTTCGAGCGCAAGTACGAGGGCCTGGTTGTCGAGATCGGCCTCCTCGAGAAGCGAGTGAAGACCACCGACCTGTCGGCGAAGGACGCCCAGGCCGCCATCGGCCATCTGCGCGAGCAGGTGGACGCGCACCACGCGGTCGGCGACCTGGACGCGCTGCGGACCCGGCTGGACAAGCTCACGGAGCTGGTCGAGGCACGCCGCGAGGAGCGCAAGGCGCAGCGGGCGAAGCAGACCGACGAGGCCCGCCACGCCAAGGAGGCGCTGGTCGCCGAGGCCGAGGAGCTGGCGCAGTCGGACCAGTGGCGGGCCGCCGGTGAACGGCTGCGCGCGCTGGTGGACACCTGGAAGGGGCTGCCCCGGCTCGACCGCAAGTCGGACGACGAGCTGTGGCACCGCTTCTCGCACGCCCGGTCGGCGTTCTCCAAGCGTCGCAAGGCGCACTTCGCGCAGCTGGACGCGCAGCGCGAGGAGGCCCGCAGGACCAAGGAGCGGCTGGTCGCGGAGGCCGAGGCGTTGTCGGGTTCGACCGACTGGGGTCCGACGGCGGCGCGCTACCGCGAGCTGATGGCCGAGTGGAAGGCCGCGGGCCGCGCCCAGCGCGAGCACGAGGACGACCTGTGGAACCGCTTCCGCGGCGCCCAGGACGTGTTCTTCGCCGCCCGCGGCTCGGTGTTCGCCGAGCGGGACGCCGAGCAGGCGGAGAACCTCAAGCTCAAGGAGGAGCTGGCCGAGGAGGCCGAGAAGATCGTCCCGGTCACCGACCTGAAGGCCGCGCGGGCCGCGTTCCGCTCGATCAACGAGCGCTGGGAGGCGATCGGCCATGTGCCGCGCGACGCCCGGCCCAAGGTCGAGGGCCGCATGCACGCCGTGGAGCGGGCGATCCAGGAGGCCGAGGAGGCCGAGTGGCGCCGCACCAACCCGGAGGCACGCGCGCGTGCCGAGGGGCTGACCGGCCAGCTGCAGGCCGCGGTGGACAAGCTCAAGGGTCAGATCGAGCAGGCGCGCGCCCAGGGCAACAACGCCCGCGCCGACAAGCTCGAGCGGGAGCTGGAGGGCCGCCAGGCGCTGCTGGACCAGGCGCTGAAGGGTCTGCAGGAGTTCGGCGGCTGACGCCGTACGGCAGATGAGGAAGGGGCTCCCCTCGGGGAGCCCCTTCTTCGTGTCCGCCTGCGCGCCGCGCGGCGCTGCTACGCCCGGCTGCGGGCCGAGGTGACCCGGTAGACGTCGTAGACGCCCTCGACGCCGCGTACCGCCTTCAGGACGTGGCCCAGGTGCTTGGGGTCGCCCATCTCGAAGGTGAAGCGAGAGGTGGCCACGCGGTCGCGGGAGGTCTGGACGGCCGCGGAGAGGATGTTGACGTGCTGGTCGGAAAGGACGCGGGTGACGTCCGACAGGAGCCGGGAGCGGTCCAGGGCCTCCACCTGGATGGCGACCAGGAACACCGAGGACTGGGTGGGCGCCCACTCGACGTCCAGGATGCGCTCGGGCTCGCGGGACAGTGACTCCACGTTGACGCAGTCGCTGCGGTGAACCGATACGCCACTACCCCGGGTGACGAAGCCGATGATCGGGTCGCCGGGGACGGGCGTACAGCAGCGGGCCAGCTTCACCCACACGTCGTCGACACCCTTGACGACCACGCCGGGGTCGGCGCTGGAGCGGCGCTTGCGGCTGCGCCCGCGCGCGGGCGGCACGCTCTCGTCGATCTCCTCGGTGGCCGCCTCCTCGCCGCCGAAGGCCTGCACGAGCTTCTGCACGACGCTCTGCGCGGAGACATGGCCCTCGCCGATCGCCGCGTACAGCGCGGAGATGTCGGGGTAGCGCATCTCATGGGCGAGGGTGACCAGGGAGTCGCCGGTGAGGATGCGCTGGATCGGCAGGTTCTGCTTGCGCATCGCGCGGACGATGGCGTCCTTGCCCTGCTCGATGGCCTCGTCGCGGCGCTCCTTGGAGAACCAGGCGCGGATCTTGTTGCGGGCCCGGGGCGACTTGACGAAGCTCAGCCAGTCGCGCGAGGGGCCCGCGCCCGCCGCCTTGGAGGTGAAGACCTCCACCAGGTCGCCGTTGTCCAGGGTGGACTCCAGCGGCACCAGGCGGCCGTTGACCCGGGCTCCTATGGTGCGGTGGCCGACCTCGGTGTGGACGGCGTAGGCGAAGTCGACCGGGGTGGCACCCGCGGGCAGCGCTATGACGTCGCCCTTGGGGGTGAAGACGAAGACCTCGTTGCGGGAGAGGTCGAAGCGCAGCGACTCCAGGAACTCGCCGGGGTCCTCGGTCTCCTTCTGCCAGTCCAGGAGCTGGCGCAGCCACGCCATGTCGTTGACGGCGTCCTTGTCCTTGCCGGACGTGCGGGGCACGTCGGTGCGGACCTTGGAGGCGCCGGCCACGGCGTCCTGCTTGTACTTCCAGTGCGCGGCGATGCCGTACTCGGCGCGGCGGTGCATGTCGAAGGTGCGGATCTGCAGCTCGACCGGCTTGCCGTTGGGGCCGATGACCGTCGTGTGCAGCGACTGGTACATGTTGAACTTCGGCATCGCGATGTAGTCCTTGAACCGGCCGGGGACCGGGTTCCAGCGCGCGTGCACGGTGCCGAGGGCCGCGTAGCAGTCGCGGACGGTGTCCACGAGGACGCGGATGCCGACCAGGTCGTAGATCTCCGCGAAGTCACGGCCGCGGACGATCATCTTCTGGTAGACGCTGTAGTAGTGCTTGGGGCGGCCGGTGACGGTGGCCTTGATGCGGGCCGCGCGCAGGTCCTGCTGGACCTCGTCGGTCACTATGGCCAGGTACTCGTCGCGCTTGGGTGCCCTCTCGGCCACCAGCCGGACGATCTCGTCGTACATCTTGGGGTAGAGGATCGCGAAGGCGAGGTCCTCGAGCTCCCACTTGATGGTGTTCATGCCCAGGCGGTGGGCGAGCGGCGCGTAGATCTCCAGGGTCTCGCGCGCCTTCTTCTCCTGCTTCTCACGCTTGAGGTAGCGCATGGTGCGCATGTTGTGCAGGCGGTCGGCGAGCTTGATGACCAGCACGCGCGGGTCCTTGGCCATCGCCACGACCATCTTGCGCACGGTCTCCGCCTGGGCGGCCTCGCCGAACTTGACCTTGTCGAGCTTGGTCACGCCGTCCACGAGCAGGGCGACGACGTCGCCGAAGTCGCGGCGCAGGTCCTCCAGGCCGTACTCGGTGTCCTCGACGGTGTCGTGCAGCAGGCCCGCCATCAGGGTGGCCGGGTCCATGCCGAGCTCGGCGAGGATGGTGGTCACCGCGAGGGGGTGGGTGATGTACGGGTCGCCGCTCTTGCGCTTCTGGCCGCGGTGCCAGCGCTCGGCGACCTGGTAGGCGCGCTCGATCTGGCGCAGCGTCGCGGTCTCGATCTTCGGGTCGTTGCTGCGCACTATCCGCAGCAGCGGCTCGAGGACCGGGTTGTACGGGTTGGCGCGCTGCACACCGAGCCGGGCGAGGCGGGCGCGGACGCGGTTGGAGGAGCCGGAGCGGGCGGACGGCTGGGGCGCGGCCGGGCGGATCGGGGGCGTCGGGGCGGGGTTGCTGCGCGCGGGAGGGGCGGGAGCCGGCTTGGGACGGGCGGCCTCGGCCGGCGTGTCGACAGCCGCGGACTGGGCGTGCTCCGCCGTCCCGCGGGTGTCGTTCTCGGCGTTCGACGCGGGCTTGGCCGGCTGCTCCGAGGCGGGCTCGGACTTGGCGGCGGTCAGGTGCTGGGCCTCGTCTGGCAAGAGGGCTCCTCGTGCGCGTTCCGGGTCCCCCGGTCAGGCTCCGGAGAACCCATGGTAGCGATCCTGGGCTCAGGGATCGCCTTCAGGCCGAAGTGCGGACTCCCTCACGCAAACACCGAGGGCGGGCACCGGATTCCTCCGGGCCCGCCCTGATCGCGCCTGACCTGCCGGTCCGGACCGCTCAGACGGTGAGCAGCGCCTCCAGGGGCGCCCCGCCGATGGCCGCCTCCAGGCGGGCGCGGCCGGCGAGGAAGCTGAGCTCCATCAGTACGGCGACACCGGCGACCTGGGCGCCCGCGCGGCGGATCAGCTGCAGCGAGGCCTCGGCGGTGCCGCCCGTGGCGAGGACGTCGTCGATGACCAGGATCCGGTCGTCGGCCGACAGGTCCTCGGCGTGCACCTCGATCTCGGCCGAGCCGTACTCCAGGTCGTAACGCTGGCTGAGCGTCGCTCCGGGGAGCTTGCCCGCCTTGCGTACGGGGATGAAGCCGAGCCCGGCGCGGACGGCCACCGGGGCGCCGAGGATGAAGCCGCGGGCCTCGAGGCCGACGACCTTGGTGGCGCCGGTGCGCTCGGCGATCTCCGCGAACGCGTCGGTCAGCGCGGCGAACGCGGCCGGGTCCGCGAGCAGCGGGGTGATGTCCTTGAACATCACCCCGGGCTCGGGGTAGTCGGCGACCTCGCGGATGCGGCTGAGCAGCAGCGTCCTGACGTCTGCGAGCTCGGTCATCGGCGCTTCCCCGAAGGACGGCCACGGCCGCGGCTGCGGTCGGCGGACGTCTCGCGAGGGCCGACGACCGCCGGAGCGGCGTCCTCGTCGTACGTCCCCCCGGCAGCGGCGGCCGAAGGCTCGGCCTGGTCGCCGCCGTGGGCGCGCTTGGCGAGGACGCGCTTCTTCAGCGCCTTGAGCTGCGGCTCGCGCTCCTTGAGGTCGGCGACGAGCGGCGTGGCGATGAAGATCGAGGAGTAGGCACCGGCCGCGAGGCCGACGAACAGCGACAGCGAGATGTCGTTGAGCGTGCCCGCCCCGAGGAAACCGCCACCGATGAACAACAGGCCCGCCACCGGCAGCAGCGCGACGACCGTGGTGTTGATCGAGCGCACCAGGGTGCCGTTGATGGAGCGGTTGGCGATCTCGCTGTAGGTGAAGCGGGTCTGCTTGGTGATGTCCTTCGTCTGCTCCTTGAGGCTGTCGAAGACGACGACCGTGTCGTAGAGCGAGTAACCGAGGATCGTCAGCAGACCGATCACCGTGCCGGGCGTGACCTCGAAGCCCACCAGGGCGTAGATGCCGACCGTGATGGTGATGTCGTGGATCAGGGCGACCAGCGCGGCGATGGCCATGCGCCACTCGAAGGCGATCGCCAGGTAGATCACGACGAGGACCATGAAGATCGCCAGACCCTGCCAGGCCTTGTTGGCGATCTGGTCGCCCCAGCTCGGACCCACCAGGTCGGCGGCGATCCGCTCGGGGTCGACCTTGAAGTCCTTGGCCAGCTCGTTCTTGATCTGGTCGGACTGCTGGGTGTCCATGCCGGCGATCTGGATGCGCAGCGTGTCGTTGCCGAGCTTCTGCACGACGGCCTCGTGGCCGGAGGCCTCCTGCGCGAACTCCTCGGCCTGGGCGACCGAGACGCTGGTCTCCGGAGTGGTGAAGACGGCACCGCCCTGGAAGTCGATGCCCATGTTCAGGCCGCGCACCCCGAGGCCCAGGATGGCCGTGATGGTGATCAGGACCGAGATGCCGTACCAGAGCTTGCGGTGGCCGATGAAGTCGTAGCTGACCTCACCGCGGTGCAGTCGGGCTCCGAGGTTGCCGAGCTTCGACATCTCAGGCCTCCTTCGGGTCGACAGGGCCCGCGACAGGGCCGGCGGGACGGCGGGTGCGGCGCAGCGGGGGCTGGGCGCCCAGGCTCCTCGGGTCGAGGCCGGACCACTTGTGGCCGCCGCCGAAGAACTTCGTGCGGGCGAGGATCGTCATCAGCGGCTTGGTGAAGAAGAAGACGACGACCACGTCCAGCAGGGTGGTCAGACCCAGCGTGAACGCGAAGCCCTGGACCTTGCCGACCGTGACGATGAACAGCACCGCGGCGGCCAGGAACGACACGAAGTCGGAGACCAGGATGGTGCGCCGGGCGCGGGGCCAGGCCCGTTCGACCGCGGGGCGCAGCGAGCGGCCCTCGCGGATCTCGTCCCGGATGCGTTCGAAGTACACGATGAAGGAGTCGGCTGTGATGCCGATCGCGACGATGGCACCGCAGACGGCCGGCAGGTTCAGCGCGAAGCCGATGGCCGGGCCGAGCAGCGACATGATCACGTAGGTCAGCGCGGCGGACACCAGCAGCGACGCGCACGCGACGAGCGACAGGCCGCGGTAGTACACGACCAGGTAGATCACGACCAGGGCGAGGCCGATGGCACCGGCCAGCAGACCCGCGTGCAGCTGCTCACTGCCGAGGGCGGCCGTCACGGTGGTGACGCTGGACTCCTTGAAGGTCAGCGGGAGCGCACCGTAGGACAGCATGTTGGAGAGGTTCTCGGCCTCCTGCTGCGTGAAGTTGCCGGAGATCTCCGCGTTGCCGCCGCTGATGGCCGTGCGGACGTAGGGGTGCGAGATGACCTTGTCGTCCAGGACGATGGCGAACTCGTTCTGCGGGGAGGCCTTGGTGGCCAGCTCGCCGGTGATCTTCGCGAACTTCTTGCCGCCACCGGACGTGAAGTCCATGGTGACCTTCCAGCCGGCACCGCTCTGGGTGTCGAGGATGGCCTGTGCCTTGTCGACGTCGGTGCCGTCGACGGCGACCGGGCCGAGCACGAACTTGGTCCACGCCTCGCCGTCCTGGCCGCAGGCGACGGTCGAGTCCTCGGGCCTGGCGGCCTTGCCGGCCTTCGCGCGCTGCTTGGGGTCGGCACAGTTCAGAGCGGCGAACTGCTCCTGGAGCTTGCTGTCGGCGGCACCGGTGTCCGCGGACGGGGTGGCGCTCGGCGTCGCGGAGGCGGAGGGCGAGCCGCTGGCGGAGGGGGTGGGGTCCGCCTTCAGCGCGTCGGTGACCGCGCGACCCTGCGAGGTGGCACTGGCCGACGGGGTGGCCTCGTCGTCACCGCCGCTCGCGGAGGTGGAGGCGCTCGGCGACGGGCTGCCGCTCGGGGAGGCGCTGCCGCTGGGGCTGCCGCTCGGGCTGGTGCTCGGCGTGGCCGCGCCGCCGGAGGGCGCGCTCTGCAGCACGGGGCGGAAGTAGAGCTTGGCGGTGGTACCGACCTGATCCCGGGCCTGCTTGGAGTTCGTGCCCTTGGGGATGTTGACGATGATGTTGTTGGAGCCCTGGGTCTGGACCTCGGCCTCCGACACACCCAAACCATTGACACGGCTGTTCATGATCTCGACAGCGGTGTCCATGTTGGTCTTGTTGATCGCGTTGGGCTGGCCCGGTTCGTTGATGGCGGTCAGCGTGATGCTGGTACCGCCGGCCAGGTCGATGCCAAGGCGCGGGGTCGTCGTCCCCGCGGCGAACATGCCACCGGTGAGCGCCACGATGGCGATCAGGATCAGGGCCAGCGAGCGCCCCGGCTTGCTCTGGGCGCTCGCGGTCCGGCCCTTTTTAGGTGCTGCCACCTTCTCGTACTCCCTCTCGGGCCGCCGCCTCGCGCCGGGTCGGCGGGCGGGCGGCCATGACATGGTGTGGGATCCCCTGACGAGAGACACGTGTCCCGGCGCGGGCCGGGGGCGCGGGCCCCCGTGCGCACCGGGACAGTACTACTTCGCGTCGGAGTCGCCGTCGGTCTTCTTCGGCTCTTCCGCCTTCGCCTCGGCGGCGTCCTGGGACGGCTCCTCGCCCGCGTCCTTCTTGCCGAGGTCGACGTGCGTCTCGTCGGAGGCGGCGGCAGAGCCGGCGGACTCGTCGGAATCGGCGGGGGACTCGGTGAGGGACGAGGCGTCGTCCGGGACGACGTCGGACTTCAGGTCGTGCTCGATGCCGTGGACGATGCGGTTGTACTCGTCGTCGGACAGGACGGCACCGATGGCGTTCTTGGCGAACAGGAGCTCGACGCCGGGACCGGCGTCGAGGAGGACCGTGTCCTCGTTGACCTCCTTGACCGTCGCGTACATGCCCCCGATCGTGCGGACGCCGGAACCGGGCTGCATCTGGTTCCGCATATCGACCGCTTGCTGCTGCTTCTTCTTGGCCGACCGCGTCATCAGGATCATGGCCCCGATGAGCACGATGAACGGGAGGAGGGTCACGAGACTCACGGGTCGGAACTTCCTTCACACGACCGCGATGGTGTGCGGCCTATTCGATGGGGGTATGCATGCCGTCCGGCACGGGCGGCATCGGCGGAGTCTAAGCGAGTCCGCGCGCATGGAACAACGCTCAGCATGGCACCTGGGTTCCTGACGTCGCCAATACCGCGCCGAACCCGTACTCAGCGGGCGGGGAGGCCCCGGCCGGCTCCCTGCCCCTCTCGCGCCGTCACGTCCCGAACAGGTCCTGTTGTCCGTTTGCGGAGCCCGCCGCGCCGGGCGGGGTGAGGCCGAGATGTGCCCATGCCGCCGGGGTGGCGACCCGGCCTCGGGGGGTGCGCGCCAGCAGTCCTTCCCGTACGAGGAAGGGTTCGGCGACCTCCTCGACGGTCTCCCGCTCCTCCCCCACCGCCACGGCGAGCGTGGACAGGCCGACCGGGCCGCCGCCGAACAGCTTCAGCAGGGCCTGAAGGACGGCGCGGTCGAGCCGGTCCAGGCCGCGCGCGTCGACCTCGTACACGGCGAGGGCCGCCGCCGCGATGTCTCTGGTGATGACGCCGTCGGCCTTGACCTGGGCGTAGTCGCGCACGCGGCGCAGCAGGCGGTTGGCGATGCGCGGGGTGCCGCGGGAGCGGCCGGCGATCTCGGCGGCGCCGTCCGTGTCGATCTCCACGTCGAGCAGTCCGGCCGAGCGGTGGATGACGCGCTGCAGCTCGGTGGGTTCGTAGAACTCCATGTGCGCGGTGAAGCCGAAGCGGTCGCGCAGCGGGGGCGGCAGCAGGCCCGCGCGGGTGGTGGCGCCGACCAGGGTGAAGGGCGGCAGCTCCAGAGGGATGGCGGTGGCGCCGGGGCCCTTGCCGACGATGACGTCGACCCGGAAGTCCTCCATCGCCATGTACAGCATCTCCTCGGCGGGCCGGGACATGCGGTGGATCTCGTCGAGGAAGAGGACCTCGCCCTCCTGGAGGGAGGACAGGATCGCGGCGAGGTCGCCGGCGTGCTGGATGGCCGGGCCGGAGGTGATGCGGATCGGGGCGCCCATCTCGGCCGCGATGATCATCGACAGGGTGGTCTTGCCGAGGCCGGGGGCGCCGGAGAGCAGGACGTGGTCGGCGGTGGCACCCCGCGCGCGTGCGGCGCGCAGCACGAGATCGAGCTGCTCACGGACCTTCTCCTGGCCGATGAACTCGCCCAGGTCCTTGGGGCGCAGGGCGGCTTCGACCGCCTGGTCCTCACGGTCGGCGACAGGGCCCACCAGCCGCTCGGCGGCGGAGATGTCGGTCGTGTCGTCCCAGTTCATGTGTGTGCCTTACGACGGGTATGGGGGCGGCCGGCTCGGTTCAGCGGGCTCGGTTCAGGGTCTGCAACGCCGCCTTGAGCAGCTGCCCGACCTGTGGGGTGCCCTCGGCGGCCTCGGCCTGCGGGGCCACCGCGCTGACGGCCTCGTCGGCCTCGCGGGTGGCGTAGCCGAGGCCGATGAGGGCGGCGTGCAGCTGGTCGCGCCACCCCTGGCTGACCGCGGCGCCGACCACGGGGGCGCCGACGGGTGCGCCGAGGCGGTCCTTCAGTTCGAGCAGCAGTTTCTGCGCGCCCTTCTTGCCGATGCCGGGCACGGCGGTGAGCGCCTTCTCGTCGCCGGTGGCGACGGCCCGGCGCAGGGCGTCCGGGCTGTGCACAGCGAGCATGGCCTGGGCGAGTCTCGGGCCGACGCCGCTCGCGGTCTGGAGCAGCTCGAAGACCTGGCGCTCGTCGTCGTCGGCGAAGCCGTACAGGGTGAGCGAGTCCTCGCGGACGACCAGGGAGGTGTGCAGCCGGGCGGGCCGGCCGACCCGCAGGGTGGACAGCGTGTTCGGCGTGCACTGGACGGCCATGCCGACACCGCCGACCTCGACGACGGCGGCGTCCGGGGCGAGTGCGGCGACCGTGCCGCTGACGAAGGCGATCATGCCGTACGGCCCTTCATTGTTCTGGTCGGGGTGCGGGGCGGTGCTGCGGCCGGTGCTTTCGCCGCCTGCAGGGCGACGGCCTGCTGCAGCCGGTTCTGGGCGGGGGCGCGCCAGATGTGGCAGATGGCGAGCGCGAGGGCGTCGGCGGCGTCGGCGGGCTTCGGCGGGGCGTCGAGCCGCAGCAGCCGGGTCACCATGGCGCCGACCTGCGCCTTGTCGGCGCGGCCGCTGCCGGTGACGGCGGCCTTGACCTCGCTGGGGGTGTGCAGGGCGACGGGGATGCCGCGGCGGGCGGCACACAGCATGGCGACGGCGCTGGCCTGGGCGGTGCCCATCACCGTACGGACGTTGTGCTGGCTGAAGACGCGCTCCACGGCCACGAACTCTGGCCGGTGCTCGTCCAGCCATGCCTCGATGCCCTGCTCGACGGCGACGAGGCGGTGGCCGAGGTCGGCGTCCGCGGGGGTGCGTACCACGCCGACGCCGAGCATGGTCAGCGGGCGCCCGGCCACTCCTTCGACCACCCCGACCCCGCACCGGGTCAGTCCGGGGTCCACCCCGAGTACGCGCACTGCGCCCCCTCCGCTTCGATCACCTGTTTGTGCAGGCTATCGGGTGCCACCGACAACGGCGGAAATACGGCGGCGGGCCGGTGGGTGTGTCCCACCGGCCCGCCGGAATCCGTACCGCTCGCGGCAGCGTTACGCGTCGACCTTCTCCATGACCTCGTCACTGACGTCGAAGTTGGCGTAGACGTTCTGCACGTCGTCGCTGTCCTCGAGCGCGTCGATCAGCTTGAAGATCTTCTTGGCGCCCTCCTCGTCCAGCTCGACCTGCATGGTCGGGACGAAGTTGGCGTCGGCCGAGTCGTAGTCGATGCCGGCGTCCTGGAGGGCGGTGCGGACCGCGACCAGGTCGGTGGCCTCGCTGATGACCTCGAAGTTCTCGCCGAGGTCGTTGACCTCCTCGGCGCCCGCGTCGAGGACCGCGCCGAGGACGTCGTCCTCGGTCAGCTCACCCTTGGGGACGATGATGACGCCCTTGCGGTTGAAGAGGTAGGACACCGAGCCCGGGTCGGCCATCGAGCCGCCGTTGCGGGTCATGGCGACACGGACCTCGGAGGCCGCGCGGTTGCGGTTGTCGGTGAGGCACTCGATGAGCACCGCGACGCCGTTGGGGCCGTAGCCCTCGTACATGATCGTCTCGTAGTCGGCGCCGCCGGCCTCGAGACCGCCGCCGCGCTTGATCGCGGAGTCGATGTTCTTGTTGGGAACCGACTGCTTCTTGGCCTTCTGGACGGCGTCGTAGAGCGTCGGGTTGCCCTCGAGGTCCACGCCGCCCATGCGCGCCGCGACCTCGATGTTCTTGATCAGCTTCGCGAAGAGCTTGCCGCGCTTGGCGTCGATGACGGCCTTCTTGTGCTTCGTCGTGGCCCATTTAGAGTGGCCGGACATCTGCCTGTCTCCTTCGCGTAACCCATCTCTGTAACGACGCCAGAGATCCTACAAGGACTCGGCCGCCCGGTCTGCGCGCACCATGTCGACGAAGAGGGCGTGCACGCGGTGGTCGCCCGTCAGTTCCGGGTGGAACGACGTGGCCAGCGCGTTGCCCTGGCGGACCGCGACGATGTGGCCGTCGTGCTCGGCGAGCACCTCGGCGCGGGCGCCGACGGACTCCACCCAGGGGGCGCGGATGAAGACGCCCTCCACAGGATCGCCCGGGACGCCCTTGACGTCGACCGCGGCCTCGAAGGACTCGTTCTGCCGGCCGAAGGCGTTGCGGCGCACGATCATGTCGATGCCGCCGATGGTCTCCTGGCCCGAGCGCGGGTCGAGGATCTTGTCGGCGAGCATGATCAGGCCGGCGCAGGTGCCGTAGACGGGCATGCCCGCCTGCACGCGCGCGCGGAGGGGTTCCATCAGGCCGAAGAGGACGGCCAGCTTGGAGATGGTGGTGGACTCGCCGCCGGGGATGACGAGGGCGTCCACCTCGGCGAGCTCTTCGGGGCGCCTCACCGGCCTGGCCACGGCGTCCGCCGCGGCCAGGGCGATGAGGTGCTCCCGTACGTCGCCCTGGAGCGCCAGGACGCCGATGACGGGTGCGTCAGTCATGTACGTGCAGTCCTTGAGGGGTGCTTACCAGCCGCGGTTGGCGTAGCGCTCGGCCTCGGGGAGGGTGTCGCAGTTGATGCCGACCATGGCCTCACCGAGGTTGCGGGACGCGTCGGCGATGATCTTCGGGTCGTCGTAGAAGGTGGTGGCCTTCACGATGGCGGCGGCGCGCTTGGCCGGGTCGCCGGACTTGAAGATGCCGGAGCCGACGAAGACGCCCTCGGCGCCGAGCTGGCGCATCAGGGCGGCGTCGGCCGGGGTGGCCACGCCACCGGCGGAGAACAGCACGACCGGGAGCTTGCCGAGCTCGGCGACCTCCTTGACGAGCTCGTAGGGGGCGCGCAGCTCCTTGGCGGCGGCGTAGAGCTCGTTGTTGTCGTAGCCGCGCAGGCGGGCGATCTCGTTCTTGATCTGGCGCAGGTGGCGGACGGCCTCGACGACGTTGCCGGTGCCGGCCTCGCCCTTGGAGCGGATCATGGCCGCGCCCTCGGCGATGCGGCGCAGGGCCTCGCCGAGGTTGGTGGCGCCGCAGACGAAGGGGGTCGTGAAGGCCCACTTGTCGGAGTGGTTGACCTCGTCGGCCGGGGTGAGGACCTCCGACTCGTCGATGTAGTCGACGCCGAGGGACTGCAGGACCTGGGCCTCGACGAAGTGGCCGATGCGCGACTTGGCCATCACCGGGATGGAGACGGCGTCGATGATGCCCTCGATCATGTCCGGGTCGGACATACGGGCCACGCCGCCGTCCTTGCGGATGTCGGCCGGGACGCGCTCGAGGGCCATGACGGCGACGGCGCCCGCGTCCTCCGCGATCTTCGCCTGCTCCGGCGTGACGACGTCCATGATGACGCCGCCCTTGAGCTGCTCGGCCATGCCGCGCTTCACGCGGGCGGTGCCGGTGGCGGGAGCCTGGTTCTCGGTGATGGACACGGGTTGACCTCACAGAAGTGTGAAAAGAGGGTTTCTGCATCACCGAGGAAACGTGAACGGGCCAGGCCACAGCAAGGGCCAATGAGAACCCGGTGGATCGTTTTTGCGCCAGGGAGAGGCGGCAGGCCGGAAACCATCGCCGCTCGGGGCCCGGAAACCATCGCGGCGCGGGGCCCGGAGACCACCCCGGGCCGGGACCCGGAAACCACCCCGGCTCGCGTCCCGGAAACCACCCCGGCTCGGGCCCCGGAGACCACCCCGGGCCGGGACCCGGAGACCACCCGGCCCGGACCCGCTCAGGCCGCCCGGTCCGCCAGCGCCGCCGGAGGCTCGTCGTCCATCTCGAAAGCCATCGGGAACGGGGCGTGCCCGGCCAGCCGGAACCAGCGGACCTTGCGGTGCTCCCGCAGTCGGCGGGCCGCGCCGACGGCGTCGTTGTGGAAGCGGCGGGCCATCGGCACGCGCCGTACGGCCTCGGTGAGCTCGCGGGCGGCCCCCTCCCCCCCGGGCGCCTCCCGCACCGCCTCCACCTGCGCCGCCTCCGCGAACACGGCCCGCAGCGCCTGGCTCAGCTCGCTCTCGGCGACCTCCCGCTGCTCCTCCTCGGCCTGCCGGGCGGCATGCGCCGCCTCGTACAGCACGATCGACGCGGCGGGGTCCAGCACACCCGAGGTCGCCAGCTCCTGTGTCACGGACGCCCTGCGCAGCAACTGCGCGTCCAGCGCGGCGCGCGCGGCGTCGATGCGGGCGTGCAGCCGGTCCAGCCGGCCCGCCGTCCAGCTCAGGTACAGGCCGATGGCCACAAGGGCGACGAGGATCCAGATGAGGGTTGCGGTCACGGGCGCACAGACTACGCGCCGCGGATCACGGGGCGGGCCCCGACCGGGGGACCCGCCGCTCCCCGCGCGGGCCCGCCCGGCGGGCGCCGGCGCCGGTGTCAGTCTCTGGCCAGGCCCAGCCGGGCCCGCAGGCCCGTCCCCGGCTCGCGGTCGTCCGCGGCGGCCACCGCGGCCGCGCCCGCCGTGACCGTCTCGTAGACCGACAGGATGTCGGCGCCGACGGTGGACCAGTCGAAGCGGCGGACGTGGGCGCTGCCCCGTTCGCGGAGTTCGGTGCGGCGGCCGGGGTCGCCGAGGAGGCGGACCGCGGCGGCGGCGAGGGCGTCGGCGTCCTCGTTGGCGAAGAGCTCGCCGGCCGCGCCCTGGTCCAGGACCTGGGTGAAGGCGTCGAGGTCGGAGGCGAGGACGGGGGCGCCCGCGGACAGTGCCTCGACCAGGATGATGCCGAAGCTCTCCCCGCCGGTGTTCGGGGCGACGTAGACGTCGACGCTGCGCAGCAGCCGCGCCTTGTCCTCGTCGCTGACCATGCCGAGGAACTCCACGCGTGAGTGCAGCTCCCGGGGCAGGTCGGCCACCGCGGCCTGCTCGTCACCGCGGCCGGCGACCAGCAGCCGTGCCTTGGGGTAGGCGGCGAAGATCTTCGGCAGGGCCCGCATCAGCACCGGCAGGCCCTTGCGGGGCTCGTCGATGCGGCCGATGAAGCCGATGGTCTCGCCCTGCCAGTCGGGGTTGGGCTCGGCCCCGGCGAAGAAGTCGACGTCGACGCCGTTGGGGATGACGACCGCGTCCCCGCCCAGGTGCTCCACCAGGGTGCGGCGGGCGTACTCGCTGACCGCGATGCGCGCGCTGATCTTCTCCAGCGCGGCCTGCAGGATCGAGTACGCGGCGATCATCGCCTTGGAGCGCGGGTTGGACGTGTGGAACGTGGCGACCATGGGTCCCTGCGCGGCCCAGCAGGTCAGCAGGCCCAGCGACGGCGACGTCGGCTCATGGATGTGCACCACGTCGAACGCGCCGTCGTGCAGCCAGCGGCGCACCCGCGCGGCCGACAGGAAGCCGAAGTTCAGCCGGGCCACCGAGCCGTTGTACGGCACCGGGACCGCGCGGCCCGCGGAGACGACGTACGGCGGCAGCGGGGTGTCCTCGTCGGCCGGGGCGAGGACGGACACCTCGTGGCCGAGGCGAATGAAGTACTCGGCGAGGTCGCGGATGTGGAACTGGACGCCGCCGGGCACGTCCCAGGAGTACGGGCAGACGATGCCGATCCTCACGCGCGCCGCTCCTTCGACGGGGCGGGCGACGGCTCGAGGTCGGCGAGCCACAGCCGTTGCAGCATGTGCCAGTCCTCCGGGTGCTTGGAGATGCCCCTGGCGAACACGTCGGCCAGGGCCTGTGTCATGACAGACGTCTTCTCGGCGCGCGTACCTGACTCGGGCACCTCGACCGGCGGATGGACCCGGCCCCGCATGACGGGCGAGTCGTCGTACCAGAGCGTCACCGGCAGCAGCAGGGCGCCGGTCTGCTGGGCGAGCAGGGCGGGTCCGGCGGGCATCCGGGCCGTCTCGCCGAAGAACTCCACCTCCACGCCGGAGGCCGACAGGTCGCGGTCGGCGACCAGGCAGACCAGGCCACCGTCGCGCAACCTGCGGGCCAGCGTGCCGAAGGCGGAGCCGCCGCTGTGCGGCAGGACCTCCATGCCGAGGCCCTCGCGGTAGGCGACGAAGCGGTCGTACAGCGTCTCGGGCTTGAGGCGCTCGGCGACCGTGGTGAACGGGGTCTCCAGCTCGGTGGTGACCCAGGCGCCGGCCAGGTCCCAGTTCGCCAGGTGCGGCAGCGCCAGGACGACACCCCTGCCGGAGGCGAGGCCGTCGGTCAGGTGGTGCAGGTCCTTGGGGTCGAAGCCGTTCCTGACCCGCTCGGCACTCCACGCGGGCAGCCGGAAGGACTCCATCCAGTAGCGCAGATACGAGCGCATGCCCGCGCGGGACAGCTCGGCCAGCCGCTCGGGGCTCGCGTCGGGCAGCACGCGCGCGTAGTTGCTCTCCAGCCGCCGCACGCCCTTGCCGCGCTTCTTCCAGGCGAGGTCGGCGACGGTACGGCCCAGGCGTACGGCGGCCGGCTCGGGCAGCTTCTTGACCGTGCTCCAGCCTGCTCCGTACAGCGCGTCCGTCAGACGCTCCTGAACCCTCACTTCGCCGCCTCACTGCTCTGCGCGTCGCCCTGGCCGGCCTGCGAGACCTGCGAAGCCTCCGCCGCCTCGGCCTCGGCGGACTCGCGACGCACGGTCACCACCCGCTGGATCAGCGTGACCAGGCTGCCCACGGCGACCAGCCACAGCGCGATCGGCAGCAGCACGTCGATGCCCGGCACACCGAACCCGTGCAGGCCCGCGAGCCCTGCCGCGACCAGCGAGATCACCAGCCGCTCGGCCCGCTCGACCAGGCCGTTGACCGCCACCGGCAGGCCGATCGACTCACCGCGCGCCTTGGTGTACGACACCACCTGCCCGCTCGCCAGGCAGAAGATCGACACCGCGCACAGGATGTTGTCGTCGCCGCTGCCGGCGTACCAGAGGGCGAACCCGCCGAAGACGGCGCCGTCCGCGACCCGGTCCAGCGTGGAGTCCAGGAAGGCGCCCCAGCGGCTGGAGCGGCCGAGCTGGCGGGCCATGTTGCCGTCGACGAGGTCGGAGAACACGAACAGCGTGATGACGATCGTGCCCCAGAAGAACTCGCCCCGGGGGAAGAAGACCAGTGCGCCCGCGACCACACCGGCGGTGCCGATCAGCGTCACCGTGTCGGGGCTGACGCCCCTGCGGATCAGAAACGCGGCGAACGGCGTGAGGACACGCGTGAAGAATGCACGCGCGTACTTGTTCAGCATGGCCTTCCCGAGGGTCGGTGTCGCCGCGCGGCCCCTGCTGGCCACCGGCTGGCCCATCGTAGCCACGCGCGCGTGCCGCCGGCCGCCGGGCACCCGCAGCCGTCCAGCCGATCCGGGCGAACGGGACCGCAGCCGGCGGCGGGCGGCCGGTTCCCTCCGTTCGTATGGACGCACCGTGACGGTGGTGCAAAGCTCGAAAGAACCGCGGGCGTCACCGGAGCCGCCCTGGGGGTGCCCCCTCTGGGGGAGGTTCCGCGTGCCCGCGCCCACAGAGACCTCACCGTGCACGGGAGGCAAGGCCATGGGCGACAAGGCGAACGCACACCCCGGGGCCGCCGGCAGGGCAGTGGCGGCCGACCAACCCGCGTCCGTACGGAATGTGGTGCTGGTCGGCCACTCCGGAGCGGGCAAGACGACTTTGGTGGAGGCCCTCGCGCTGACCGCGGGGGCGGTCAACCGGGCGGGCCGCGTGGAGGACGGCGGCACCGTCTCCGACTACGACGACATCGAGCACCGTCAGCAGCGCTCGGTGCAGCTCTCCCTGGTGCCCGTCGAATGGGACGGCATCAAGATCAACATCCTCGACACCCCCGGATACGCCGACTTCGTCGGAGAACTGCGGGCCGGTCTGCGCGCGGCGGACGCGGCCCTCTTCGTCGTCTCGGCGTCGGACGGCGTGGACGGCTCCACCCGCATGGTGTGGGAGGAGTGCGCGGCCGTCGGCATGCCACGGGCCATCGTCGTCACGCACCTGGAGGCCGCGCGGGCCGACTTCGAGGAGATGACCCGGATCTGCGCGGACGCCTTCGGCGGGGACGACCCGGACGCGGTGCTGCCGCTGTACCTGCCGCTGCACGGACCCCAGGCACCCGACGGGCACGCTCCCGTGACCGGCCTGATCGGACTGCTGTCGCAGACCCTCTTCGACTACTCCACCGGCCGGCGCGAGGAGTCCCAGCCGGGCGAGGACCAGCTGCCGCTCATCGAGGAGGCCCGCAACCGGCTGATCGAGGGGATCATCGCCGAGAGCGAGGACGAGACCCTCATGGACCGCTACGTCGGCGGCGAGCCCATCGACGTCAAGACGCTGATCCAGGACCTGGAACGGGCCGTCGCGCGGGGCACGTTCTTCCCCGTCCTGGCCGCCGCCCCCGCGGCCGAGGGCGCCAAGCAGGGCCTCGGCACCGTCGAACTCCTGGAGCTGATCACCCGCGGCTTCCCCACCCCGCTGGAGCGGGAGGCGCCCGCGGTCACCACACCCGACGGCAAACCCCGCGACCTGGCCCTCTGCGACCCCTCAGGTCCCCTGGTCGCCGAGGTCGTCAAGACCGCCTCCGACCCCTACGTCGGCCGGATCTCGCTGGTCCGCGTCTTCTCCGGCACCCTGCACCCCGACGAGACCGTCCACGTCTCCGGGCACGGCCTCGCCGACCGCGGGCACGAGGACCACGACGTCGACGAGCGCATCGGCGCCCTGTCCACACCGTTCGGCAAACAACAGCGCCCCGTCACCCACGCCGTCGCCGGCGACCTGGTCTGCGTGGCGAAACTGAGCCGCGCCGAGACCGGCGACACCCTCTCCGCCAAGGACGACCCGCTGCTGATGGAGCCCTGGCGGATGCCCGACCCGCTGCTGCCGCTCGCCATCCAGGCGCACAGCAAGGCCGACGAGGACAAGCTCTCCCAGGGCCTTTCCCGGCTCGCCGCCGAGGACCCCACCATGCGCCTGGAGCAGAACCAGGACACCCACCAGGTCGTCCTGTGGTGCCTGGGCGAGGCGCATGCCGACGTCGCGCTGGAACGGCTGCGCAGCCGCTACGGCGTCCAGGTCGACGTCGTACCGCACAAGGTGTCGCTGCGGGAGACGTTCGCGGCGAAGTCGGCCGGGCGCGGACGCCATGTGAAGCAGTCCGGCGGACACGGCCAGTACGCCATCTGCGAGATCGAGGTCGAGCCCCTGCCGAACGGCTCCGGCATCGAGTTCGTCGACAAGGTCGTCGGCGGCGCCGTGCCCCGGCAGTTCATCCCCTCCGTCGAGAAGGGCGTGCGCGCCCAGGCCGCCAAGGGCGTCGCCGCCGGGCATCCGCTCGTCGACGTGCGGATCACGCTGCTCGACGGCAAGGCGCACTCGGTGGACTCCTCCGACGCCGCCTTCCAGACCGCCGGCGCGCTCGCGCTCAGGGAGGCCGCGGCCGACGCCAGGATCCATCTGCTGGAACCGGTCGCCGAGGTCAGCGTGCTCGTCGGCGACGAGTACGTGGGCGCCGTGATGAGCGACCTGTCCGGCCGGCGCGGCCGGGTCCTCGGCACCGAGCAGACCAGCGGCGGCCGCACCCTCGTCAAGGCCGAGGTGCCCGAGATCGAGATCGGCCGGTACGCGGTCGACCTGCGCTCCCTCTCCCACGGCACGGCCCGCTTCGACCGCTCCTACGCCCGGCACGAACCCATGCCGCAGCAGGTCGCAGAACGGCTGCGCCAACAGGAGGCGAAGGCCTCCTAGTCGACACGGTCCGCCGCCAAGTGCCCTGGCGGCACGACCGATTTCACCGGCACGGACCGCACTCCCCCGGATCGGCGGACGGCTTTCGGCCGTCCGCCGACGCGATGTCGGTACCTGCGGATACGCTGATGACCTGATCAACAGGTGTGCGGGGCAGTGAAGTCGGGAAGGCCGCAGAGGGCAACACAGCGGCGAGGGGGCGGGAATGACCGTTGACAGCGGTTACGCGGACATCTTCGGACCACAGGTGCCGCGCACGGGCGACGAGGGGCAGACGGCGACCTTCGCGCTGGCCTCCGCGGCCTACCGGGACGGCCCGATGGAGGAGATCAAGAAGGCCGACAACGACTGGCACCAGACGACGGTCAACGAAGGCCGCTCCTGGGCCAAGATCTTCCGCCCCAACCTCGGCGAGGCGTTCTCCCGCGCGGTCGTCGACCGCATGCTGGGCAGCGGCCGCAAGCCGCTGATCCAGTCCTTCGGCACCGAACCCCAGGTCGTCGTCGAACACTGCCTGGCCGCCAACCGCATCCGCCGCGAGCGGGACAACAAACTCACCGCCGTCAGCGTGGTCTGCGGACTGCTCTTCCTGCCCGGCTTCCTGGTGTGGCTGCTGGTCTTCCAGCTGCGCGCCACCGTCGACAGACGCGACGACAAGCGCGCCTCCGCGCTCGCCACCACCCTGCTCGTCGCCGTCGGCGCCCTCGCCGTGATCTTCCTGCTCCGGATGCCGTTCACCGGATTCTGGGGCTGGTACGCCCGCGCGGCCGTCGTGGTGCCCGTCCTCGGCTGGTTCGGCGCCCGCCGGATCTGCGAGTCGACCGCGCGCGACCTGCGCGAGCGCTGGGCGGGCCTGCTGTCCGGCAGCAGCGTCGGCGCCAAGGTCCCCGAGGCCGTCCCCAGCAGCCCCGGCGAGACCGCCGCCGAGCAGCTCCGCCAGTCCCTGGCCCGCCTCAGCGCCGAGCAGCAGTCCAACTCCGTCTTCTACGCCGGCCCCAAGGGCGTCCTCGGCATGGGCACCCGCTGGGGCGCCTGGCAGCTCGCCGAGGAACTGGTCCCCGCCGACGCCGACCGGGAGATCCACCCCTTCCGCAGCTGGGACGTGATCCGCGCGATCCACGACCAGCTGCGCATGCTGGAACGCGGCCCGCTCAACACCGGAGGCTTCCCCACCCCGTCGATACGCCACTGGATCGTCACCCCCGTCGGGGAGAACGCCAAGGCCGTCTCCCGGCCCGAGGGCACGGACGTGGAGGCCTACCAGGTCAAGCCGCACGCCATACAGGAGATCTGCAACCGCCAGCAGTTCGGCGCCGGCGACCGCCACTACCTGGGCGTGCAGTGGACCCTGTGGGACGGCCAGCTGGTCATCACCATGCTGATCACCGTCACCGTGCTGCACGCCACCCTGCGCATCGAGGTCACCGGCCACGCCCTCGGACCGGTCAACCCGCTGTTCATGGCCAAGCCGGAGGCCCCCACCAAGCAGGTCACCAAGCAGTTCAAGCCGTGGGAGAGCCGTACGGTCAATCTCCCCCTGGTCACCACCAACGAGGTCGTACGGCTCGCCGTCCGCGCCCCGCTCACCTGGTACCCGCCGCTGCTGAACTGGCTCGGCGGCTCCATATCCCTGCCCGAGCCCTTCGGCCTGCGGCACGCCTGGGCCGACCAGCCCTGGCGCCACCGCTTCATGGCCGACGACGCCCTGCGCGCGGCGACCCCGGTCCTGCGCGTGGTGCACTCGGCCGCGATCAAGGTGCTGGAGGAGAACGGCGTGGACACCGAGAAGTTCGGTGCCCGCTCGGCCTTCCTCAGCGGCAACGTCCAGGACCCCACCCCGAGGAAGGCCGACCTCTACGACGCGTAGCGGCTCACGCCGGCCAGGCGTCCGCCAGCATCTTCCGTGTGTCGGCCAGCAGCTGTGGCAGCACCTTGGTGTGACCGACGACCGGCATGAAGTTGGTGTCGCCGCCCCAGCGCGGGACGATGTGCTGGTGCAGATGGGCGGCGATACCGGCGCCCGCGACGGTGCCCTGGTTCATGCCGATGTTGAAGCCGTGCGCGCCGGACGCGGTCCGCAGGGCCGTCATCGCCTGCTTGGTCAGCTCCCCCAGCTCCGCCGTCTCCGCCTCGGTGAGGTCGGTGTAGTCGGCGACATGACGGTAGGGCACGGTCATCAGATGGCCGCCGTTGTACGGGTACAGGTTCAGCACCGCGTACACCTGCGCACCCCGCTTGACGATCAGCCCGTCCTCGTCCGACTTGGCCGGGATCGAGCAGAAGGGACAGCCGTCGTCGGCCCCGGGGCCGGTCGGCTTGTTCTCACCCTGGATGTACGCCATCCGATGGGGCGTCCACAGGCGCTGGAACGCGTCCTGCGTCCCCACTCCGATCTGCTGCTCCGGCTCACTCGTCATGTTGTGCAGCATATGGCTTCGCCCGTTCGTGGCGTGTCGCCGGGGCGCGCGAGACGCCCTCCCCGGCCAAGCTGAGGCCGTGGACGACTCCCCGCCCCAGACCACCTGGGAACAGCGCACCGAGGTGCCGCTCGCCGTGGCGTCCCTCGCCTTCCTCGCCTCGTACGCCGTCCAGGTCCTCGCCCCCCACGGCGTGCTGCCCGTCACCGTGATGTGCGGGGCGTGGGCGCTGTTCGCCCTGGACTACGCCGTCCGCTGGCGGCTCAGCGGCCAGGGCCCCGGCTTCGTACGGCGGCAGTGGCTGGACACCCTGGTGGTAGTGCTGCCGCTGCTGCGCCCGCTGCGGATCGTCCGGCTCTACGAGGCGGTCCAGCGCCGGCACGGACATCCCCGGCTGCCGCTGCACGCGCGGGTGATCACGTACGCCGGGATCTCGACGGGCCTGCTCGGGTTCGCGGGTGCCCTCGCCGTGTACCAGCAGGAGCGCGGGGCGCCGGGTGCGAGCATGCGCACCTTCGGGGACGCCGTCTGGTGGACCTGCTCGACGCTCGCCACCGTCGGCTACGGCGACATCGCCCCGGTCACCCCGGTGGGCCGGCTGATCGCCGTCGGCATGATGGCCTGCGGGCTGGCGCTGCTGGGCGCGGTGACGGGGTCGTTCTCGTCCTGGCTGATCCAGGTGTTCTCACGACAGGACGACGAAAGGCCCCCGGGATGATCCCCGGGGGCCCTCGGCGAGGGGTCAGACCTGCGCCCGCTCCTCGACGACCTTCGCGATCTTCGCGATGGCCTCGTCGAAGGGGATGCCGTTCTCCTGGGAGCCGTCGCGGTAGCGGAAGGACACCGAGTTGTTCGACATGTCCTCGTCGCCCGCGATGACCATGAAGGGCACCTTCTGCTTCTGGGCGTTGCGGATCTTCTTCTGCATACGGTCCGAGGAGGAGTCCACCTCGACCCGCAGGCCCTTCTTCTTCGCCTCGGCGGCGAACTTCTCCAGGTACTCCACGTGCGCGTCACCGATCGGGATGCCGATCGCCTGCACCGGGGCGAGCCACGCCGGGAAGGCACCCGCGTAGTGCTCCAGAAGGACGGCGAAGAAGCGCTCGATGGAGCCGAACAGCGCGCGGTGGATCATGACCGGGCGCTGCTTGGAGCCGTCGGGGCCGGTGTACTCCAGGTCGAACCGCTCGGGCAGGTTGAAGTCGAGCTGGATGGTCGACATCTGCCAGGTGCGGCCGATGGCGTCCTTGGCCTGGACGGAGATCTTCGGGCCGTAGAAGGCGGCGCCGCCCGGGTCCGGGACCAGGGGCAGGCCCTGCTTCTCGGCGACCTCGCGCAGCGTCTCGGTCGCTTCCTCCCAGACCTCGTCGGAGCCGACGAACTTCTCCGGGTCCTTGGTCGACAGCTCGAGGTAGAAGTCGGTCAGGCCGTAGTCGCGCAGCAGGCCGAGGACGAAGGTGAGCGTCTTGTCGAGCTCCTCCGACATCTGCTCGCGGGTGCAGTAGATGTGCGCGTCGTCCTGCGTGAAGCCGCGCGCACGGGTCAGGCCGTGCACGACACCCGACTTCTCGTACCGGTACACCGTCCCGAACTCGAACAGGCGCAGCGGCAGTTCACGGTACGAACGCCCGCGCGCGTCGAAGATCAGGTTGTGCATCGGGCAGTTCATGGGCTTGAGGTAGTAGTCCACGCCCTCGTCGAGCTGCATGGGCGGGTACATGCCGTCGGCGTACCAGTCCAGGTGCCCGGACGTCTCGAAGAGCTTCCCCTTCGTGGCGTGCGGGGTGTAGACGAACTCGTAGCCCTCTTCCTCGTGGCGGCGCCGCGAGTAGTCCTCCATGACCCGTCGGACGATGCCGCCCTTGGGGTGGAAGACGGCGAGGCCGGAGCCGATCTGCTCCGGGATGGAGAACAGGTCCAGCTCGTTGCCCAGCTTGCGGTGGTCGCGCTTCTCGGCCTCGGCGAGGAAGTCGAGGTAGGCCTTCAGCTCGTCCTTCGACGGCCAGGCGGTGCCGTAGATGCGCTGGAGCATCGGGTTCTTCTCGCTGCCGCGCCAGTAGGCGGCGGCGTTGCGCATCAGCTTGAACGCCGGGATGAGCCGGGTGGAGGGCAGGTGCGGACCACGGCAGAGGTCCTTCCAGCACAGCTCGCCGGTCTTGGCGTCCAGGTTGTCGTAGATCGTCAGCTCGCCGGCGCCGACCTCGACGTCCGCGCCGTCGTCGCTGGAGGCGGCGCCCTTGAGGCCGATCAGCTCCAGCTTGTACGGCTCGTCCGCGAGCTCCTCGCGGGCGGCCTCGTCGGTGACCACGCGGCGGGCGAACTTCTGCCCGCGCTTCTGGATCTCCTGCATCTTCTTCTCGATGGCCTTGAGATCCTCGGGCGTGAACGGCTTCTCGACGTCGAAGTCGTAGTAGAAGCCGTCCTTGACGGGCGGGCCGATGCCCAGCTTGGCCTCGGGGAACAGCTCCTGCACGGCCTGCGCCATGACGTGCGCGGTGGAGTGGCGCAGGATGTTGAGGCCGTCCTCGGAGGAGATCTCGACGCCCTCGACGGTCTCGCCGTCCTGCAGGACGTACGTGAGGTCCTTCAGCTCACCGGCCACGCGCGCGGCGATGATCGAGCGCTCGCCGGCGAAGAGGTCGGCGGCCGTAGTGCCCGTCGTCACCACGCGCTCTTCCCGCTCGGAATCGCGTTGGATGATCACACGGACGTCTGACACCGGTCTCTCCTGACTGAAGGGGGGTGCGGCGCCATACCGGAGCGCACGCATTGGATGCGATCGTACCGACCCCGCACCCCTGACCGCGAAATCATTCCCCGCCGCAGGCCTCCTCCAGGAAGTCCAGGTTCTCCTGCATGGACTTCAGCAGCCGGTCCCGCTCCTCCTCGTCGACCTGCACGGGCACGACCCCCGAGGCGCCGGTCAGCCGCCGGAAGCCGCCCCTGCTCTCCAGGCGCCCCTGCAGCCGCACCGGCAGCCCCACGAGGTGGGCGTGCCCGGCGATGCGGTAGTCCTCCTCGTCGAGGACGACCCGGACGTGCGGGATCTCGGCGCCTGCCAGGACGCGCAGCCGGACGCTGCCGGCGCCGCGCGGGCCCGATCTGCGCATGCGGACGACGGCTCCGGTGAGGCGTACGGGCTCGGAGGGCTCGGCGCGCAGATAGCGGGTGCCGGCCTCGCGCAGGGCGGGCAGGTCGCCTGGCGAGAACTCGACGGGTTCGCAGGAGCAGCCGTCGGGGACGCCTGCGCCGGGCGCCCAGGCGACGGCGATGCGGGCGCCCTCGCTGCCCCGGACCAGGGCGATCAGCGCCTCGGTCAGCTCGCGGCTGACGCCGGCCTCGATCGCACCGTCGAAGGCGTCCATGCCGCCGGTGGCGCGCTGGTAGTCGATGGCCTCGCGGGCGGCGTACAGCGCCTGGTGGAGGCGGACGGCGAGGGGGCGGCCGGGGGTGACGGGCACGAAGGCGGTGAGGTGGTCCCCGTCGGCGGCCGCGCCGACGAGGACGCCGTCGAGCAGTGCGGTGGCGGCCCGCCGGTGCCGGGCGCCGTGGTAGCCGGCGCGGGCGCGGGTGGCGAGGGCTCCGGCTAGCAGCGTCTGGCGGGCGGCGGCCCGGAGCGTCTCCTCGGCCGTCCAGGTCCGGGGGCCGTCGGGCAGGTCGCGCCACCAGCGGATCTCGTCGCTGGGCACGCTCAGCGCGAGGAGCACCTCGCGGGCGGAGGGGGTGGCGCTGCGGGCGAGGGCGTCGAGGGCCTCGCCGAGCAGGTCGTCGCTGTCGGGGAAGGCGTGGCTCTCGGGCACGAGCAGGCTGGTGCCGGCGCCGGCGGGGCCGGGCGGGGTCCAGCGGCCGTAGCGTCCGGCGGCTCCGCCGCGCCGCCGCCAGCCGTGCCGGCGCAGCAGGGCGCCGAGGACGGCCGGGTCGATGTCGCCGGGGCTCGGCGGGCGGTTCCACGGCATGTCCTCGGGGTGCGGTCGCACCGGCCGCAGAGGTTCGCCGAACGGGCGGTGGGTCATGGTCTGCCTCCCGTCCCGACCCGCGTCATGATCTCGCACAGCGCCCGGTCGTCGAAGATCCGCGCGGTGGGGACGCGCACGGTGGTGCGGTGCCGGCCGGTGATCGGGTGGCCGGCGAGGTTGACCCAGTAGCAGCAGTGCCTGAGGTCGAGCCGGTCGTGGCTGGCGCGCAGCCAGTCGTCCTGGGACCGGGGCACGAGCATCACCACCAGGATCTTGTGCACGGAGACCGGGGTGCGGGCGAGCTTGCGCAGGTGTGCGTTGTCGAGGGTGAAGGAGAAGGAGCGGCCCGGGGGGTTGGGCGCGATCTGGTAGGTCGCCTTGAGCTGGACCTTGATGGTGACCTCGTCGTCGACCGTGTGGCCGGGGGCGCTGTGGCTGACGTGCCAGTCGATGCCGTTGTCCGGGAAGGGCTGGGACAGCGAGCAGCCGGCGGCCGCCGCGACGGCGTGCAGATAGCCCACCTGCAGTGTCTCCATGCAGGCGGTGGTGGCGAGTGTGCCGCGAGTCGGTCCCGTGCGGTCGGGCAGCAGCCCGCCCCGCTCGGGCTGCGCTACCGCCATGACCGAGAGCCCTCCAGGCAAGGTGTTTTCCCCGTGCGGGCCGCTGAACTGCAAAGACCCGTACTCCTGTTGTCTCCTCCCGGCGTAGTGCGCAAACAGCCCGGGTATCACCAAACGGGCAGAAGACGGTGCGTCAGCTGCTTTCGGTGACAGAGGAGTTGTAGGGCGGTGGAGCCGATGAAGGCGTGGCACGAGGGCCCTCTGGCGGCATTCGACACGGAGACTACGGGTGTGGACGTCGAGACCGACCGGATCGTGTCGGCCGCCCTCGTCGTCCAGGACGCGCCGGGCGCCCGGCCGCGGGTGACGCGCTGGCTGGTGAATCCGGGTGTGCCGGTGCCGGAGGCGGCGACGGCGGTGCACGGGCTGACGGAGGATCATCTCCAGCGCAACGGCCGCTGGCCGGCGCCGGTGATGCACGAGATAGCCGCCGGCCTGCGTGAACAGGCGGGCGTGGGGCGGCCGCTGGTGGTGATGAACGCGCCGTTCGACCTGACCCTGCTGGACCGCGAGCTGCGCCGGCACCGGGCGTCGTCGCTGGCCCGCTGGTTCGAGTCGACGCCGCTGCTGGTGCTGGATCCGCGGGTGCTGGACAAGCATCTGGACCGTTACCGCAAGGGCCGGCGCACGCTGACCGATCTGTGCGAGCACTACGGCGTCCAGCTGGACGGCGCACACGACGCGGCCGCGGACGCGCTGGCCGCGCTGGAGGTCGTACGGGCGGTGGGGCGCAGGTTCGCCTCGCGGCTGGACCGGCTGTCCCCGGCCGAGCTGCACACGCTGCAGGCGGTGTGGCACGCGGCACAGGCGCGCGGGCTGCAGACGTGGTTCGCGCGCAACGGCAGCGAGGAGGAGGTGGACCCGGCGTGGCCGCTGCGCCCGGAGCTGCCCGCGGCGGCGTGAGGGACACCCGGCGTGAGGCAGGCGCGGCCTGAGCTGCGTGAAGAGGGCGCGGCACTGGGGCGCGGCATGAAGAAGGCCGGTCCGCGCTGGGCGGACCGGCCTTTCCCGGTGGGCGATACTGGGTTCGAACCAGTGACCTCTTCGGTGTGAACGAAGCGCTCTCCCACTGAGCTAATCGCCCGGGAACGGACTGAACAATACAGGTCTCGGCGGGGTTGGTTCAAACCGCTTCCAGGCGGGCGAGGAGTCCGCGGTGTCCGGCGCGCATCATCAGCGCGTGGTTGGCGCGGAAGACCGGCCGCCCGGGCAGGGCGAGGCGTCTGAGCAGCGGCTTGTTGACGGTGACGACCTGGTCGTAGCGGGCGAGGCTGCCGGTGCCGTGGGCGCGGACGCTCCAGCGGGCCCAGCCCTCGACGTCCCCGGTCATGGCGATCTCCAGCACACCGGCCGCGGGGTCGCGCCGCACCTCGCGCGCCGTGAAGGTCAGGTCGTACGGCAGCACGGAGCGGATGCGGATCACGCCGGTCGCCCCGTCGAGGCGGGTGACCTCGCGCACCTGGGGCCACCAGTGCGGATAGTCCTCGGCCCGTTCGAGGACGGCGTAGACGGCGGCCGGGGGCGCGGGCACGGCCCACAGGCTGCGGAAGCGGTAGCGGTTCCATTCCATGGTCGTCCACTCCAAGGTCTCCGTGTGCCGGGGCCGGCTCTGAGTACCTGTTCTGAGTATCCGCACTCATGCCGAACGCCGTGACGCGGGACACACTCCGAGCATGACCCACATTCCGCCCCCGGCCGAGGAGTTGCGGCTCCTCGACGCCGAGCTGTTCCGGCTGGACGCCCGCCGGTCCCAGCTGCTGGCCCGCCGCGCCTGGCTGGTGTCCCAGCTGACCCCGGTGCGGCCGCAGCCGCCCGCCTCCCAGCCGCCCCGCCGGGAGACGTCCGCGCCGAGCGTGCAGAACGTGCTGCTGGTGCTGGGCGGTGTGCTGCTGACCATCGCGGCGACGGCGTTCACCGTGGTGAGCTGGGGCCATCTGGGCATCGCCGGGCGGGCGCTGGTGCTCGCCGCGGTGACGGCTGCCGCGCTCGTGGCGCCGCTGCCGCTGCTGCGGCGTGGTCTGCGTTCGACGGCGGAGTCGGTGGCCGGTCTCGGGCTGGCGCTGACGGTGCTCGACGCGTACGCGCTGCACCGGGTGGCGCTCGCGGAGACGGACGGCACGGGATACGCGGCCGCCGCGTCGGCGGTCCTGGGGGTGCTGTGGGCGGGGTACGGCCTCGGGATCGCCCGCTGGTGCGACCCGGCCCTGCGGCTGCCGGTTCCCGCGGCCGTCGCGGTGGCCCAACTGCCCTTGCTGCTCTGGGCGGTGGCCGCGGACGCGGACCCGTCCGTGGTGACGGCGGCCCTGCTGGTGACGGCGGCCTGCGACGGTGTCCTGGCGCTGCGTGCGCCGGGCGGGGCCGTGCGGGTGACGGCGCTGACGGGCGCGTTCGGCACGGGCGGCTGGGGTGTCCTCGCGGCCGGCTCCCTGGCGGCCACTGCGTCCGGCCCGGGCGCCGCCGCCCGCGCGGCCGTGCTGCTCGGGTTCGCCGCGGCGATCGCCCTGGGCGCGGCCTGGCGGGCCCCGCGGCAGGGCCTCGCGCTCGGTACGGCGGTGACGGCGGGCCTGCTGCTGGTGGCGGCCCTGGGCGCGGTGCCGCGCGTGACGCTCCCGGGCATGTGGACGGTGCCGGTCCATCTCGCCCTCGGAATCGCCCTGTTGGCGGTCGTCTGGATCTCCCGGGTGCCCGAGCCGGTGCGGCAGGGGGCGCTCTGGGCGTCGGGGGCCGTGCAGGCGCTGGCCCTGGTGTGGACGCTGCCGGTGCCGGCGGTGACGCTGCTGGGCCCGCTGGGGCCGGCGGCCCGGGTGTGGTCCGGGGCGCCCGCGGACGCCCGGGCGGCGGTGACGGCCGATGTGCCGTGGCCGCCTGACGCGGCCCTGGTGCCGCTGGTCCTGGCCGCGGTGGCGGCGGTGGCGGCGTCGGCGGTCCGCAGGCCGGGCGACGGCGCGCGGTTCCTGCGGCGGGCCGGCTTCGGGCGCGGGATGACGGAGGGGGCCCCGCTGCCGGCCGCGGACGCCGTGTGGCGGCCGCGGGTGCTGGACACGGCCCTGGGTCTGGGCTGGGCGGCGCTGCTGGTGCTGCCCGCGACGCTGGAGCTGCCGTACCTCGCGGGCCTGGTGCTGCCGGCCGCGCTGACTCTCGCCCTGCTGCTGCCGGGCCGCCTCACGCCGACCGTGCTGGCGCTGGTCACCTCGGCCGAGCTGGTGCTGCTGTCGCTGGCCACGGAGGCGGCCACGCTGAGCGTGCTCGCGGTGCTGACGGCCGGGTGCGCGACGCTGGCCCGCCGGGCGCTGCCGGCCGTGGCCGCGATCGTGTACGCCACCGCGCTGGCCTGCGCGACGGGCGCGTCCCTGGGCTGGGAGCCGCGGTACGTGGCCCTGCTGGTGCTGGTCGTGCCGGCCGCGGCGGCCCTGTACGCGCCGCGCGCCGAGGGGGCGACGAGGCCGGCGGTGGAGGTGGCGGGTGCGGTGTCCGCCCTGGTGGCGGTCGGCCTGGCGGTGACCCACCCGCCGATGCTGTCGCTGGTCCTCGCCCTGCTCGGGGTGATCGCCGCGGGCACGGCCGTACGCCCGGACCGCCGCCATGTCGGCGGTGCGGCGGCGGGCCTGTTCGTGCTGTCCTCCTGGGTGCGGCTCGGGGCCTGGGAGGTCACCGACCCGGAGGCGTACACGCTGCCGGTCACGGTCCCCGCCCTGCTGGTCGGCCTGCTGCGCCGGCGCCGTGACCCGCGGGCCTCGTCGTGGACGGCGTACGGTCCCGGACTGGCCGTCACCCTGCTGCCGAGCCTGGTGGCGGCCTGGGCCGACCCGCACTGGCAGCGCCCCCTGCTGCTGGGTCTCGGCGCCCTCGCGGTGACGCTGCTGGGCGCCGGCGGCAACCTCCAGGCGCCCCTGGTGCTGGGGGGCTCGGTCCTCGCCCTGGACGCCCTGCACGAGCTGGCCCCCTATCTCGTCCAGCTCGCCGACGCCCTGCCCCGCTGGGTCCCCATGGCCCTGGCCGGCCTGCTGCTGCTCGCGCTGGGGGCGACGTACGAACAGCGGCTGAGGAACGTACGCAAGGTGCGGGACCTCCTCCAAGGCATGCACTGAGGTACCCAGGGCCGGTGGGGAACTGCGCGACCGGCCACGCACGGCGCGCGGTCCCCCACCGGCCCGGAGCCGACGACTACGACGGCATCCTGTGCCCGAGGAGGGCGAGATTCTCGATGGCGGCGAGGCCGTAGAGCGCGGTGTCGTTGGTCGACACCCACGCCGCCTCACTGCCCGCGACCAGTGCGACCGGCCCGCTGACCGCCTCGGTCTTCCAGGGCGAACTCTCCTTGTATCCGTCGGAGTTGTAGAACTTGCTCCAGGCGCGGGCGGCGAGCTTCTCGTCGCCCGTCTGCACGGCCGCGTACGCGTCCAGCCGCGAGTGCCCCTGGAAGAGGATCAGCGAACCGAAGTTGGACCCGTACCGAGCGGCCTGTTCCGCCTTGGTGGCGTTGAAGTAGCGGCAGTAGTCGAGGTACGCCTCCTTGAACTCGGGCATGTCGACGAGGTCGATGAGCTCGGCGCACAGCTCGTTGAGCCCGAAGACGGCGGACAGGTGCGAGACTCCGACGACGGGCGTCTCGGCGACGGCGAACCGGCCGGTGTCCAGGTCGTAGAGGCCGGTGCCCTGCACGAAGCCGTTCGGCTGGGCGGCGATGGTCTCCATGGTGGACAGCACCCGCGCCCTGGCCTTCTCCCACTTCGGGCCCTTGCGCTCCCACTCGGTGAGCCACGCCGACACCAGACCGCTCCAGTCCGTGCCGAAGCCGATGGACAGCGCGTGCCGGTCGGGCGTGTAGGGCTCGGTGCGGATCTTGCGGATGGGGTCGAGGACGAGGAAGGTCTCGTCGGAGTCGACGTTGGCGTGCATGAGGTCGCCGACGCGCTCGTCCGCGGTGAGGAAGTAGTAGTAGCGGCGGTACGTCGTGTTCGCGATGCGCTGCTGCTTGGCGCTGTCGGCGTAGTGCTGGACGCCGTGCCGGGTGCCGAGGCCGGCCCACTTGCCGAGGTGGTAGACGTCGACCTCGCCGGTGTGCCGGGTCATGGCCTCGGCGAAGCGGAAGATGTCGGAGCGGCCGCTTCTGAGATACGCGTACCAGAGCCACAGGTCCGGCGACAGTTCGGAGTTGTCCCACGCGTAGCCGCCCACGTCGTAGCGCCACTGGTGCCGGGCGCTGTCGTAGGTGTGCATGATGTCGCCGTAGTCCCAGAAGCCGTACCAGCGGCGCTGCTCCACCTGGTCCTTGTAGTAGGTGAAGAGGAAGTCGAGGTGGTCCTCGATCTTGGCCTTGGCGGGCGTGGAGCGGTCGGGCTCGGAGTACAGACCGGGGCCGAACACTCCGGCCTTGATGAGCTGCTCGGGCGGGGCCGCGAGCTGGGGCAGCACCCGCACGGCCTCGGCCTGCCGGGCGAGCTGCTCGGCCGACGGGGTGGACTCGTTGGCCCAGAAGAGGAGTTCGGAGGTACGGGCGATGCCGTAGGGGGTGCCGAAGCCGGGCTCGTAGTCCTCATAGGTGATGTTGAGGCCTTCGAGCTGCTCGGGGAAGGTGTCCTGGCCCATGCCGTCGTGGTAGAAGCGCAGGTCCATCGGCTGGGCCTCGGGCGACCAGAGCCAGACGGTGACCTGGGCCTCGTCGGTGTGGGCGGCGCGGATGTCGAGCTGGGCGGGGAACTTCTCCCAGAAGTCGCGCAGTCCGAAGGACAGGCCGCCGCTCGCGCCGCCGACGTAGGCGAAGCCGGAGGCGCGCCGGCCGCCGCCCGCCGCGATCCAGCCGTGGCCCTTCTTGGTGCGCTTGCGCACGGTGAAGCCGTCGGCGGAGAGCTGGGAGAGGGTGTAGTCGCCCCACTCGGGGATGTACTGCAGCCGCGTGGTCACGCGCTGGTCCCAGGTGGACGGGTCGGGCAGCTTCCGGCCCTCGAACTGGGCCGCCTGCACGGCCGCTCCGGGGTCGCGGCGCAGGCCGGTGATGCCCTTGACGGCCTCGCGCAGCAGTCCGGTGCCCTCGCCGCCGATGCGGATGTGGCGGTCGTAGGACTGGTCGCGCATGGGCACGGTGAAGCGGACGCCGATGCCGCGGATGAAGTCGCCGCTCGCCTTGCCGGGTTCCTGGGTGCCGTCGTAGGTGATGGTGTGCACCATGCGGAAGGACTCGGCGCCCGCGTAGAAGTAGAGGCGGACGGAGAAGGGCAGCCAGCCGCGGTCGCCCTTGCGGTGCTTGCCGTCGACGCGGACGACCGCGCGGACGGGGCCGTCCTGTTCGACCTTCACCTCGTCGATGGCGCTGTCGAAGCGCTCGTACTTCACCGTGCCCTGGTCGCCGTCCTCGATCTCGGGCTGGCGCAGCAGCACGAGGCGGCCGTCCTTGGCGATCTCGGTGGAGCCGCGGGTGACGGACTTGACCAGGACGGAGCCGGACTTGCCGATCCGGGTGGTGACCACGCCGGTGGAGACGGTGATCGTGCCGCCGTTCTCGTCGACGGTGACCTGGTGGGCGGGAGCGGCCGGGGTGCCCGGGGCGAGGGTGAGCCTGCCGTCGCCGGAGCCGACCGCGTGGGCGGTCCACTTCAGGGAGCCGTCCGGCCAGTGGGCGATCGGCCAGGACTGGACGGGGACCGCTCTGCCGGCCTCGTCCGTGAGCGCGAAGGTCTGGTCCGCCGGGACGGCGCCCTTGGGCCAGGGCACGCCGACCGTGGAGCCCGGAGCGGCGCCGAGGCCCCCGTCCTCCAGCCAGTTCAGGACGACCGGGTCGGCGTCGGCGGGCGCGGCGGCGGGGGCCGCCTGGGCCTTCTGCGTGCCCAGCGCCCAGCTGAACTGCGCGGCGGCTCCGGCGACGGCGGCCGCCTTCAGGATGGACCTGCGGGGGATGGGGGACATGGCTTTCCTTTCCGTGCGGATGCAAGGCTTGCCAAGGGCATGACAGAGAGAGGTGCGGCGCTCGGGGCGCCGCCCTCGCTTCTTTCGAGGGCTGCCGGTCAGCGGTGCCGGTACCGCTCCTCCACGGCGACGGCGGCCGCCGCGACGGCACCCAGCACCGGCACCGCCAGCGGGGCGATCAGCCAGCCGGAGCAGACGACGACCACCAGTCCCCCGACGATCAGGAAGGACCCGGCGGGATCGAGCACGGTCCTTCGGACCGCCGCGGGGAGCAGCGCCCGCCAGGCCGCGCCCGGTGTCCAGGTCGCCGCCGCGCGCATCCCGGCGACGGCGGCGGCGAGAAGCGCGAGCAGGCCGACCGCTCCGACCAGCGGCCCGCCGGGAAGCCCGGCCCGCGCGGCCTGTACGTCCACCCCTACGACGGCCAGGGCGGCCCAGCCGGCGAGGCCCACGACCCACCCGCCGCGCAGCGCCGCCCGGAAGTCGGCGGCGAACTCCCGCAGGCCGCCCGCCTCATGGGCCGTACGGCGGCGCAGATGGCGGGCGCCCGCGGCGAACGCGGCCGGGTAGGTGACCACACCGAGCGAGAAGACCGCGATCCACACGCCGGTGAGCAGACACTCGGCGAACACCCCGAACCGCTCGTTGAACCCGGACTCCTTCGCGGCCTTCTCACGAGCCGCCCCGCGGGCCTCCGCGTGCACCTGTGCCATGGCGTGTGCCCCCTCAGCCCTTGAGTCCGGAGGTCGCCATACCGTCGATGAGGTACCGCTGGAAGGCGAGGAAGAACAGCAGCACAGGCAGCAGCGCGACCAGCGACATGGCGATCATGCCGCCGTAGTTGGCGACGCTCTCCTGGTCGCGGAACATCATCATGCCGAGCGAGACGGTGTACTTGCCGGGCTCGTTGAGGTAGATCAGCGGGCCCATGAAGTCGTTCCAGGCGTTGATGAAGGTGAAGATCGCACTGGTGATCAGGGCGGGCCGGCACAGCGGCAGCACGATCGACCAGTAGATCCGCAGGTGCCCGCAGCCGTCGATCCGGGCGGCCTCGTCCAGCTCGCGCGGCAGGTTCCGCATGAACTGCACCATCAGGAAGACGAAGAACGCCTCCGTCGCCAGGAACTTGCCGATCAGCAGCGGCACATAGGTGTTGATCAGCTCCATCTTCTGGAACATCACGTACTGCGGGATGAGCAGCACGTGGTACGGCAGCAGCAGGGTGCCGATCATCAGCGAGAACAGCAGGTTCCGCCCGGCGAACCGGACCTTGGCGAAGGCGTACGCCGTCAGGGAGCAGGAGACCAGGATGCCCACGACGGAGCCGAGCGCGTAGAACAGGGAGTTCTGGAAGAAGGTCGCGATGGAGATGTCCGCGATGCCCTCGGCGAGACCGGTGAAGTTCCTCGTGACGGGGCTGGTGGGGAACAGCTGCAGAGAGCCGATGATCTCGTCACTGGGCTTGAAGGAGGCACCGAGGACCCAGACGACGGGGTAGAGGACGACCGCCAGCACGAGCAGTGAGCCGATGTGCCAGGCGAGCGAGCCGGTCCGCTTGTTCACGGCAGGTGTGATGGCGCTCATCGGGCGTCCTCCGAGTAGTGCACCCACTTCTTCTGGGACCAGAACAGCACCGCCGTCACCAGGGCCACGGCCAGCAGCAGCATCCAGGCCATCGCGGAGGCGAAGCCCATCTGGGACTCCTTGAAGCCCTTCTGGTACAGGTAGCAGGTGTAGACGAGCGTGGCGTCGGCCGGTCCGCAGGACTGGTTGGAGACGACGTAGGCCGAGCCGAAGATCTGGAACGAGTGGATGGTCTCCAGCAGCACGTTGAAGAACAGCACCGGGGAGATCATCGGCAGCGTGATGCTCCAGAACCGGCGCAGCGGTCCGGCCCCGTCCATCTCGGCGGCCTCGTAGAGCTCTCTCGGCACCTGCTTCAGACCGGCCAGGAAGATGACCATGGGGGCGCCGAACTGCCAGACGGTCAGCGCGACCAGGCTGTAGAGGACCCAGTCGGGGTTGCCGACCCAGCCGCCGACGTCCACGCCGAACAGCGACATCGACCTGTCGACGATCGCGTCGTCGGAGAACAGCGCCCGCCACACGAACCCTACGGAGACACTGGCGCCGATCAGGGACGGCATGTAGAACGCGGCCCGATAGAAGGCCTGGCCGCGTCTGCTCTGGGCGAGCAGCAGGGCAACGCCGAGGGCCAGCAGCAGCTTCAGCGGGGTGCCGATGACGACGTACTTCGCGGTGACCTCGACCGACTTCTGCCAGCGCGGGTCGTCGAACATCCGCGTGAAGTTGTCGAGCCCGATCCACTTCGGGGAGTTGAAGAGGTTGTAGTCGGTGAACGCGAAGTACAGCGAGGCGATCATGGGGCCCGCGGTCAGCAGCAGGAAGCCGGCGATCCACGGGGACATGAACAGATAGCCCGTGAGGTTGTCCCGGCGTCCCCGCCGCTTGGCGGCGGCGGGGACGGGGGAACGTGTCGGCCGGGTGGTGGACACGGAGTCCTTGACGAGCGTCACGGCGGTTCCCATCAGGCTTGGAAGGCGGCCTCGGCCTCGGAGAAGAACTGCTTCACCGCGTCGGAGACCTTGGTCTTGCCCTGGGCCATGTCACCGCCGATGCGCAGGAACGCGGCCTCGACGGTGTCGGCGCCGGACGGGTGCGGGGTGATCTTCCCCAGGACGCCGGCCTTGGCGGTGTCCTCCTCGTACTGCGCGATCTCCTTGCCGATTGCCTCGGTCGGCTTGTACGCCTCGTACTGCTCGGTGGTGGCGAGGATGCCGCGGTCGTAGCCCATGATCTTGCCGACCTCGGGGTCGTGGACCATGAAGTCGATGAACTGGGCGACCTCCTTGGGGTGCCGGGTGCGCGCGGAGGCACTCAGCATCAGAGAGCCGAGGTACTGGCCGGTGTTCTTGCCGTCGGTGGTCGGGATGGGGGCGAGGCCGTACTCGCTCTTGCCCTCCACCGAGTAACGGACCGTGAAGTTGTCCCAGGTGAACTCCGAGGCGGCGTGCGCCGCGGCCAGGGAGGACTTGGGCTTGTCCTGCTCGACGATCTTCGGGTCGGTGATGTGGCCGGCCTTGACGCGGTTGTAGGCGTCCTGCCACCACTCCGTCAGATCGGTCTGCTCGAAGCCGAGTCCGTCCTCGGTGAAGAAGGCCTTGCCGTTCTGACGGAGGTACAGGTCGTACAGGTACATGATCGAGTGGTAGCCCGAGTCACCGGCGACACCGGTCTTGTCGTGGATCGTCTTCAGGGCCTTGAAGTAGTCGCCCCAGGTCCAGCCCGGCGCCGCCTCGACACCCGCCTTCCGGAAGACCTTCTTGTCGATGACCAGGGCCATGGTGTTGGAGCCCACCGGAATGCCGAGCTGCTTGCCGTCCACCTCACCGACGGAGGTGACACCCGCCCGGAAGTTGTCCAGGCTCAAATTGCCCGCGTCTATCTGGGACTTGAGGTTCAGGAGAATGCCGCGCTTGTCGTACTTCCGAAGAAATCCAACGGCGTTCTGGAAAACGTCCGGCGGGTTTCCGCCCGCGGCCTGCGTCTGGAACTTCTCCCAGAAAGAGACATAGTCCTGGAAGTCGGTCTTCACCTTGATCTTCGGGAACTTCTTCTCGAAGAGCTTGATGGACCGGTTGATCCGCTTGGCCCGCTCCTCGGCACCCCACCAGGAGTAACGGATCGTCACCGTTCCGTCAGCACCGGTGCCGCCGTCACCGCCGCAGCCGGTCGTCGCGGCCAGCCCCAGGGTGGCCACCGAGGCACCGGCCGCCTTCAGGACGGTGCGCCTCTCAACATTCCCTGTGCCCACAGTGGACCCCTCCCCGCAGCGTCGTTGCCGCTTCATGAATCGTTTCAAGTAAGCGCTTGCCGGGACAAGTTACGGAGGGGCTCGGGGTGCGTCAATGATTCGGACAGGAATTTCTTCCGGGACGGCTCGCTCGTGGGGTGTGGCTGCTGGGCCGAGGTGGGGGCTGAGGGTGGGCGCCGGCGCAGGTGAGGGGGGTGGGTTCGAGGAGTCGAACGGGTGTTGGCCTGCCGTACGGGGGTGGGGGTGGCTGAAAGTCGTTCCGCCGGATTCCACAAGGCGTTCGGCACCTCCGCCGAAAACAGCCGGATGGGGGGCGAGGGCTGGTGGGCGGGGTGGGGGGTCCGGGGACTGTCGGGATGGGCTGGAGTGTGCGGCTGGGAGGCGGGGCCGGGAGGGCGGCTCCGGGAGGGCGGAGGGTGTGAGTGCGGGCTTGGAGGGGCGGGGCCTGGGCGTGGGGTGGCGGGTGTGGGTTGAGGGTGGCTGTGCGGGGCTTCTGGTGGGGCGAGGGGGGCTGGGGGTGTCGGGGGGCGTGAGGGGCTCTTCGGGGGCGCAGTGCGTGGCCGTGGGGTCTTGTGGGGGCGGCGGCCGCGGGGCGGCAGGTGAGAGAGGGCAGCCCATTGCGCCATGCGAGCAGCACGACGCCTCGGCAGGACTGCGCACCGCCGGAGCGCCCAGGCACAAGGGCGGTGGCATGGACTCGGAGGGAACGCGCACGTCAGGCACCGCAGGCATACCGAGGCGATCCCACGACACCGGAGGTCAGAGCACCCGTTGGGCACGCGAGGTCGTGGCGCCGCGCAGGACGCCCAGGTCAGAAGAGCGGAGACCTCACCCACGGCCCCTGACACCCATGCGAGAGCGAGGGCTTGGATGCACCCGAGACGGTGTGGCTGAGGGCGCGATCCCCCGGGGCAGCCGGCCGCCGGACGACCACCTCGCGCGGGCAGCGCGAGCCCGGGCCGCAGGCGGCGGCCACGCCTCGACGGGCCGCAGGTCACGGCCCCAGGTCACGGCACCCGGTCCAGGTCAGAGAGCCGGAACGGAGCCCTCACCCCCGCCCCCTCCGCCAAGGGCGAGGACGCGCCCGCCGGAACTGCCGGACGCCGGACGACGCCCGAGCGCCTCGTAGACAGTGCGAGCGAGCCCGGGACGCAGGGCGACGGCCACGCCTCGCCTCAACGGCCGCAGGGAACAGCCCCCCAGCGAGAAACCCCCAGGTCACGAGACCAGAGACGGCGCCCCCGGCCCGTGGCCCGCGACCCACGGCGCCCGCCCCGGCCCCTCCGCCGACGACAACCACAACGACACGACAACGACAACGGCTCAGGCAGCACCCCTGACGGACGGCGTGAGCGAGGCGCGACCCCTGAAGGTGCGGACCCGGCAGCTTTGCGCGCGGACCCGGCGGGCGGCCCGTGGCATGTCGGAGGCCTCGGGTATGACAACGGCCCGTCTGCTGTTTCTGCAGACGGGCCGTTGACCGGGGTGGGCGATACTGGGTTCGAACCAGTGACCTCTTCGGTGTGAACGAAGCGCTCTCCCACTGAGCTAATCGCCCGGGCGCAGGAAGAACATTACCCCATGTCAGGGGATGGCCGTGACCGGCGTCGGCCGGGCCTGCGCCCGCCCCGGGTCACTGGTCCTTGATCTTCCAGGGCATGACGAGGCCGAACTTCCAGAGGTAGAACCCGGCGAGCGCCCCGATGATCACCAGGCCGACGACCGTCAGGATGATGTTGCGCCGCCGGACCTGGGGGTCGAGGGCCCGCTGGGCGGCCTCGGTCACCTTGCGCTTGGTCCAGCGCAGCACCAGCTGGGCCCATACGAACTCGGTCGCCCAGATCGCCATTCCGCCGAAGATCACGACCCAGCCGGGGCCGGGCAGCGGAAGCATGACGATGCCTGCCGCGACGACCGCCAGGCCGACCACGAAGACGCCGACCTGCCAACTCAGGTGCAGCGCCCGGCGCGCTCTGATGAACTCCGGAGCCCTGGAGCCGAGCGCGCGCTCGGCTTTGCTCCCGTCCGCGTTCGTATCGTCCACCATCACACCGTCCGCCGCCATGGCCACCGCCTCGCCCGGCTGGTCACTCCCCGTATTCATGCCACCAAACCTACCGGACCGATTCCGGTCACCGTAATGGCCGTACCCTCCGAAGCCCGCCTCGGCCGGAAGAGTTACGTAAAGCCATGCAAAACACTCAGAGGGGTTTACAACGGCACCGTAGGTGGCATGTCGATTTCGCCGACGTGCGAATCCCCGAGCGCACACTGAGCGAAAGGCCCTGGCGCTTATGAACACCACGGTCAGCTGCGAGCTGCACCTGCGCCTCGTTGTGTCGAGCGAGTCCTCCCTGCCTGTCCCCGCAGGCCTGCGGTACGACACGGCCGACCCCTACGCCGTGCACGCCACCTTCCACACCGGAGCCGAGGAGACCGTCGAGTGGGTCTTCGCCCGCGACCTCCTCGCCGAGGGCCTGCACCGGCCCACGGGAACCGGCGACGTCCGTGTCTGGCCGTCGCGCAGTCACGGCCAGGGCGTCGTCTGCATCGCCCTGAGCTCCCCGGAGGGGGAAGCACTGCTCGAGGCCCCGGCGCGGGCCCTGGAGTCGTTCCTGAAGCGGACGGACGCCGCCGTGCCGCCCGGCACGGAGCACCGGCACTTCGACCTGGATCAGGAGCTCTCACACATCCTGGCCGAGAGCTAGGAGAGCCCCCCACAGACCGCCCGGCGCCGTCCACTCGGGGAGACGGCTCGGGCCCGGACAACCGCATACGGCACACACCGGCGTCGTCGCCGCGGTCCAGAGCCGCGGGGTCGACGCCGGTTCCGGTGTGGTGACTGTGCGTGACGAAAGGGGTGGTTCTCCCACGAGGTGGGAGTGGGCGGCGGTGCGTCGCGTATGCCGGGAACGTCACGGAGCGCGTGTGCGTTGTACCGGCACCGCGAGCGGATGCGCGGCGGCGAGGCCCTTTCGGTGCGGCGCCGAGCCACTACCATCGGCCAGCATCGACGGGCGCCCGCCCGACCCCCAGTCCAGGGAGAGCGAAACGTGCTGATCACCCACGACACCCGGTGCGCCCTCGACACTGTGGTGGATCTGGTGAACACCGCACCCGAGGACGAGACCCCCGAGGGGCTGCCCGACGTGGCGACGCTCGAGGAGTTCGTGCGCACCCACAAGGTCAGTGACGTCGGGGCACTCTCGGAGTTCGACCTCGCCGCGGTGCGCAAGATCCGCGGGCGGTTCGCCGCGATCTTCGCGGCCCCCGACGCCCGCGGGGCGGCCGGCCTGATCAACGAACTGATCGCCGCGGCGGGCACCACCCCGCGCCTCACGGACCACGACGGCTACGACTGGCATGTGCACTACTTCGCCCCCGGCGCCTCCCTGGCCGACCACCTCGCCGCCGACTGCGGCATGGCGCTCGCCTTCTTCGTGGTCGCCGGTGAGCAGGAGCGGCTGCGCCGCTGCGAGGCCCCCGACTGCCGGCGTGCTTTCGTCGACCTCTCCCGCAACCGCTCGCGGCGGTACTGCGACAGCCGCACCTGCGGCAACCGGCTGCACGTCGCCGCCTACCGGGCGCGTCGCAAGGAGGCCGCCGGCTGACCCCGGCCCGGTCGGCGCCGGCCGATGCTCACGCGGCCCCCGGCGGGTGACGCCGGGGACCCCGGGTAAGGCTCACAGCAACAGCAGGTCGTGCAGCGCGGCCATGAGCAGCAGACTCCCGATCACCGCAAGGAAGATCATCAGCGGTGGCTGGGAAAGGGCGAAGAGACATCCGCGCGGCTCGTCCTTCGGCGGCGCGGCATCGCTCTGTGTCGTGTCCAGCATCTCGCGGCGATGATGGCGCAATCCGCACCCTTGACGCGATCAACACGCCCGCAGCTGGCGGTAGTTCGCCGAATCCCGTGACATGCGGGTGCGGGCGGGGGTACGGTCGCCCGCTCATACCGGCAGACCCGTCCGAATCAGCAGAGTCATCCGGATGGACAGGCTCGGTTTCATATCCGCAGAATCAATTCGATCAGCTGAAGCGGACGCACATCAGCCGGCGGGCTTCATATGCCGTGCTTCTTGAGGATCGCCTCGATGTCGCTGAAGTCCTCGGAGTCGCCCCGGTTGCCGGTCTGGGCGCGGGGCGCGGTGCGGGTGGCCGAGCCGAGGGAAGGCGCCGAGGTCTGCGGGGCGACCGCCTCGCGCTGTGCCGCGGCTGCCGCTGCCCGGCGCTCCTTGCGGGTACCGCCCCGGCGCCGCTCGACCGCGCGCGTCGTGGCGAACAGGGCCCAGGCCGCACCCAGCACGCCGAAGCCGGCCCAGGCCGTCGGGCTGAAGGCGGTGTCGGCGAGCCAGTCGACCACGCCGGTCATCACCAGGCCGAGCGGCACCAGGGCGTAGGCGGCGATACGGGCCGCCGCCAGGAAGCGGCGGCGGTAGGCGGTGACCGCGGCGATGCCGAGGCCGGCCGCGGCGACGGCGGAACACACGGTCTCGGCAATCATCCGGTCCTCCAGGCGACACGGTCGGGCAAGCGGTTCGTCCCCTCCATCGTGCACCTGCCGCACCCGGCCCGGCCATGCTCCGGCCGGACATCAGGGACATCTCCGGGTCGCCTCCTCCGTGAGTGGGGGTCGGCTCCGGGTCGCCGAGGCCGCCTCCTCCCCCACGCGGCTCCCGGCCCGGTTGGGGCGGCTCCGTCGAGGCTGGGAGACTGATCCCATGAGCGACACCTCCTCCGCGGCGACGCGTCCCACGACCCCTGTTCTCGACTTCTGGTGCGATCTGCAGTGCCCGGACTGCCGTACCGCACTGGAGGACCTCCGCGCCCTGCGCGCCCGTTACGGCGACCGGCTGGAGGTGCGGCTGCGGCACTTCCCGCTGGAGAAGAACAAGTACGCCTTCGCCACCGCGCAGGCCGCCGAGGAGGCCGCCGAGCAGGGGCAGGGCTGGCCGTACGTCGAGGCGGTGCTGGGGCGCGTCGAGGAGCTGGGCCGCAAGGGTGAGCCCTTCCTCGTCGAGGTGGCCCGGGAACTCGGTCTGGACGCGGAGGAGTTCGACACCGCGCTGATCGACGGCCGGCACATCCTGATCGTCGACGCCGACCAGGCCGAGGGCAAGGCGCTCGGGGTGACCGGCACGCCGACCTACGTCATCGGCGGGGAGCGCCTCGACGGCGGCAAGAGCCAGGAGGGCCTGCGCGCGCGCATCGAGGAGATCGCGGACCGCCTGCTGGCCGGGCAGGGCTGAGCGCGAGCGGGACCTCGGCACCGGCGGGCCCGCGCGGCCGGAGCCGGCCCGGCCCGTCAGGTCGTGGAACCGCCCGCCGGTGAGGGTCCGGCCCCCTCACAGCAGGGGTTTGTACATCACGTATCCGACCGTCCGGTAGCCGAGGGAGTCGTAGAGCCGTTCCGCCGGGGTGTTGCCGGCGAACACGTTGAGGCCGATGGTCCGCCTCCCCGCGGACAGCGCCTGGGACTCGGCGAGGAGCATGAGGGAGCGGCCGTGGCCGCGGCCCCGGAAGCGGGCGTCGGTCTCGACGTCGTAGACGTACGCCCGCTCGGTGTCGAGGGCCAGCCAGAGCGTGCCGACGGGTGTGCCCTCGTGTTCCAGGACGCTCAGCCGGACGTCGGGGGTGTCCAGGCCCTGCGGCAGGAGGCTGGCGTGGTCGCGGTGGGCCTTGGCCCAGGCCTGGTCCTCGGGGACGCCGCGGGAGATCCACTCGCGGGCGTACTCGGCCATGCCCTTTTCGTTCCAGGGCCCGAACTCCGCCTCCGTCATCGGGCGGGCCCGGCTGCCGTCGGGCAGGGCCGGGGCGGTGGTGCCGAGGCGTTTCTCCATGCCGCGGTTGCGGTGGGTGTAGCCGAGGGCCGTGAGGAGGCGGAGGGCGGCCGTGGCGTCGGCGGGCACGTTGGCCTCGATACGGGTGCAGCGCCAGCCGCGGGCCACCTCCTCCGCGGCGAGCGCCGCCACCGCGCCCCGGCCCCGCCCACGGTCCGGTCCCTCGATGTGCAGGTCGCGGATCTGGGCGACGGCGGGCCCGAACACGGGATGGGTGGCGAGGTGTACCGCGCCGACGGGACGGCTGTTCACGCACACGGTGAAGTGGCGCGACAACGCCCCGTCGGCGGCGCGCTGAAGCGGCTCGGTCGGCCGCAGGGTCGTGGTCATCACGGGATTTCTACCCGTCCACGCGCCCGTCGGCAGCTGGATTTCACACCGGCTGCACAGGTGCGGCCGGCTCGCCTGCGCGTCGGGCCTACGGGTCGAGGTCGTCGCCCGAGCGCTCGTCGAAGATCCGCATGGCCTTCGCCGTCACCGGGCCCGGCGTGCCCGGCAGGTCGCGGCCGTCGACCCGGTGCACGGCCTGGATGTCGCGGAGGGTGGAGGTCAGGAAGACCTCGTCGGCCCGCTCCAGGACGTCCAGCGGCAGGTCGGTCTCCTTGGCGCCGGTCCACTGAACGGCCAGCTCGCGGGTGATGCCGGCGAGGCAGCCGGAGGCGAGGGGCGGGGTGTGGATCTCGCCGTCCAGGACGACGAAGACGTTGGAGCCGGTGCCCTCGCAGAGCTGTCCGACGGTGTTGGCGAAGAGCGCCTCGGAGGCGCCCTGCTCGTGGGCGCGGGCGAGCGCGACGACGTTCTCGGCGTACGAGGTGGTCTTCAGGCCGGTGAGGGCGCCGCGTTCGTTGCGAGTCCAGGGGACGGTGATCACGGCGGTGGAGTCGGGGCGGCGGGTGGTCTCGCCGAGGGCCACGACCAGGGTGGGCCCGTGTTCGCCTCGGTCGGAGCCGAGGGGGCCGTGGCCTCCGGTGTAGGTGATGCGCAGCCGGCCGAGCGGCATGGGGTTGGCGTCGATGACGGCGGCGCAGGCGCGGCGCACCTCGTCGAGGTCGGGGTCGGGCAGGCCGAGGCCGCGGGCGGAGCGGGTGAGCCGGGCGAGGTGCCGGGTCAGGGCGAAGGTGCGGCCGTCGGCCACCTTCACCGTCTCGAAGATGCCGTCGCCGACGGTCAGGCCGTGGTCGAAGACGGATACGCGGGCGGACTCGATGTCCTGCAGCCCGCCGTCGAGCCAGATCTTCACTTCCTAGAGCCCTTCTCCAGTGACCTCGTACGTGCCCGACGCTACCGCGAGCAGCCGGGACGCCTTCAGTTCGGTCTCCCGCCACTCCCCCTCGGGGTCGGATCCCCAGGTGATGCCGGCCCCGGTGCCGAAGCGCAGCATCCCCTCGGCTCGGTCGATCCAGAAGGTGCGGATGCCGACGGCCAGCTCGGCCGTGCCGCGGTCGGCGTCGACCCAGCCGATGCCGCCGCAGTAGGGGCCGCGCGGTGCGGTCTCCAGGGCGTCGATGATGCGCAGGGCGCTCGACTTCGGGGCGCCGGTGACCGAGCCGGGCGGGAAGGCCGCGGCCAGCAGCTCGGGCCAGCCGGCGTCCTCGCGCAGCTCGCCGCTGACGGTGGAGACGAGGTGGACCAGGCCCGGGTGCTTCTCCACGACGCACAGGTCGGGGACCGTGACGCTGCCGGTGGCGCACACGCGCCCGATGTCGTTGCGGACCAGGTCCACGATCATGACGTTCTCGGCGTAGTCCTTCTCCAGGAGGTCCGCCTCGGTGCGTCCGGTGCCCTTGATCGGCCCGGACTCGACCGTCCGCCCCGCCCGGCGCAGGAACAGCTCCGGGGAGGCGGTGGCTGTCTCCACGCCGTGCTCCGGCAGCCGGATCGTTCCTGCGTACGGTGCCGGGTTGCCACGGGCGAGGAGTGCGGTCAGGGCGTCGACGTCCGCGTCGGCGGCGACGGGCGCGGACAGCACCCGGCAGAGGTTGGCCTGGTAGACCTCGCCGCGCGCGATGTGCTCGCGGATCCGTCGTACGCCCGCCGTGTACGCGGCCCGGTCGAGGGAGGACGTCCAGTCCCGGGCCGCCGGTCCCCGCCAGGCGCCCGGTACGGGGGCGGGCACCGGCTCCTCGCGTACGTCGGCGAAGCGTGCGCAGGTCAGCCGGCCCTCGAAGTCCGCGGCGACGGCCCAGAAGCCGGCGGAGTCGAGTGCCTCGGGGTCGTCGGTGACGTCGAGGAGGCCGGTGGCGACGCGGTCGCCGAAGCGGGCCAGAGGAGCGAGGTCGAGCACGGTGTCGAGTCTAGGGCGGGTGTCCCGCGGGTGGCCCCGGCGTGACCTGCGGGGTGGGGCCGCGCGGCCCGGTGGGCGGGTGCAGCGCAGCACGCTGCGCAAACGCGTTTTTGTACTGGCCGGGGAATCCGCTAGAGTTCAACACGTCGCCGGGACGCGAGAGCGCACCGAAACGACAAGCGGACGTAGCTCAGTTGGTAGAGCGCAACCTTGCCAAGGTTGAGGTCGCGAGTTCGAGCCTCGTCGTCCGCTCGCAGGAAGAGGGGGTTTCCCGATCCCCTACACTCCTGGTGGAGTGGCCGAGAGGCGAGGCAACGGCCTGCAAAGCCGTCTACACGGGTTCAAATCCCGTCTCCACCTCCAAGGACGATTAGCTCAGCGGGAGAGCGCTTCCCTGACACGGAAGAGGTCACTGGTTCAATCCCAGTATCGTCCACTGGGCCTTCTCGAAGGCCTGGCGATCTTCTCGAAGATCACCCCGCGCGATTAGCTCAGCGGGAGAGCGCTTCCCTGACACGGAAGAGGTCACTGGTTCAATCCCAGTATCGCGCACGCAACGCCCCTGACCTCCGGGTTCAGGGTCCCGAGGACGATTAGCTCAGCGGGAGAGCGCTTCCCTGACACGGAAGAGGTCACTGGTTCAATCCCAGTATCGTCCACACACCGAAGCCCCCCGGTCCCGCGACCGGGGGGCTTCTTCGTGGTCCGTGGCTCAGCTGGAGAAGAGCATGCGGCCGAAACTCTTGTGACGTTGGTGGCCGCCGTAGTGGGCGCCGCCGTGCTGGGCGCCCCAGGCGGGGGCCGGCGGGGCGGGGTAGGCCTGCGGGGCCGGGGCGACGGGCGGCGCCGGCGGGGCGGGCTGGGTCCACTGGGCCTCCAGCCGGGTCAGCGCCTCGAGCTCGCCGTAGTCGAGGAAGATCCCGCGGCAGTTGGAGCACTGCTCGATCTGGACACCGTTGCGGTTGTAGGTGTGCATCGCCGCGTGGCACTTCGGACACTGCATGGTCGGCTCAACTCCTCGCCGTCGGTCCTGCTTGATGGAGATCCAGGACGCCGTCTATCTCCAGCACAGACTCCGCCCGTTCGCCGCCGGTTGCACGCTGCTTCGTGAAACTCGCCGCCGACTGCGGTGATACCGAACACATGCGTGCACAGGCGTCGATCAGCGACTGCTCGACCTCGTCCAGGCCGCGGTCCGCCGAGACGGCCTTGGTGATCGCGAGCGCCGCCGTCTGCACGGTCAGGGCGCGCGCCGGGACGTCCAGGGCGGGCCAGGGGTCGCCGTCCCTCGGCACGGCCGGGCCGCCGGCCTCGCGGTAGGCGGTGAGGAAGCGGCTCCACTCCTCGGGCGGCAGCAGGCCGCAGGCGTACCAGGCGGCCGGGCGGGCCAGGTCCCATGCGGGGACGCCCGTGCCCAGGTCGTCGACGTCGATGAGCCGCCAGGGGCCGTCGGGCGCCGGGTGGCGCACGAGCTGGCCGAGGTGGAGGTCACCGTGGCAGAGGGTGGTCGCGTCCGGCATAGGGGCCTCGCCGCGGGCCCAGGCCGGGAGGGTGCCCCAGGCGCCGAGGACGGGGGCGACGGCCTGATGGTCAGGGGCGCCGGCCCGGAGACGGGCGACGGCACCGGCCGCCTTGGCGGGGCCGCGCATCGGGGGCAGGCCGGTGGGCGCCGGGCTGCGGTGCAGTGCGGCGAGCAGCGCCGCGGCGGCCTCCCAGGGCGCGGCGTCCGGGTCCTCGGGGTCCACGGGGGTGCCGTAGGGCCAGAAGGTCACCTGGCGGCCGTGCAGCGGGACCGGCGTCGCGGAGAGCGGGGGCAGCAGCAGCTCGGGCAGGGCCGCGGCCACGGCGACGCGAGGGGCGAGATCGGCGAGGGTGGCGCCCGGGGCATGGGCCTTCGCGACGGTGCCGCCATGGCGTACGACGGTGGCGTCCGGGCGGTCGGCAAGGGTGACGCCCGCCCCGCAGACGCAGCTCCCGGCGCCCGGGTGGGCCGCGCCCCGGGCCTTCGCCGCGAGCTCGGACGACAGGTCTGCGGTCACATCTCCCCCAGGTGGTCTGGCGTGAGGGTACGCGAGGCGGACGTGGGCGTGGCGGAGGAAGCGGGGGCTTGATCGAGCGACCGCCCGGGCAGGGCAGGAGCTGCGCCCGGAGAGGGAGCGCGCCAGAACTCCTGGACCAGCCCCCCGGCCCGGAGTCGATCGCGAGCTGGCGACGGCGCGGCTCGGGCGCGGTCGACGCCGGAGGCTCCCCGGGGGCCGTCGGGCAGGACCGGAGACGTCGCGGCAGGAACCGGGGACTTCGAGGCCGGCACCGAAGACGTCGCGGCGGACCAGGGACGTCGTGGCCGGGCTGGTCGGGAGAAGAGCAATGCCGGCGCAGCTCCCCAGCTGCGCCGGCATTTTTGCCGTCCGCCGCACCCCCGTCCCCACGGGGTTATGGGTGGATGTCCCCGCCCGGACCGCTCTTCCGGGCCTGGGGTCGCCGCTCAGCGCCCCAGCATCACGCCCACGGACGACGCCTGTGTGGCCACCGTCTCCCAGCCGTCGAAGACGAGCAGGAGCAGGGCCGCGAGAGGAAGGGCCATGGCCGTGGCCACCAGCGGGTGGCGGCGCCCGGTACGGCGCGGGTGGAGGGCGGCGTACGCCCTGCGTCCCTGGCTGCGGAGCGCTGTCCGCGGTGCCGTGAAGGCCATGGTCCCTCTCCTGACCGCTCTCGGTTTTCGTTGGCAGCGGCGGGTGTCTGACCTCGGGGGACGAGTGCTCCACCCGCCGCTTGACCTCAAATCTAGGCCCGCGGCGGACACCGGTCGTCATGCCCTCGTACCGATTGCCGGGCCTCCCGGAGGATGAGCTCCTCCCCGGCGCGTACTCCCCTGGGTGGAGACGCGGACCCGGGTCTCGGGGTCTTCCCGGAGGGGACGCCCCGTCTGTCCTGATTTCCCGGGCCGTACGGGGCCGCTGGGTGACTTCCCTCACTTCCGTCCCCGCCGCCTCCCGGCCGCCTCTGCCCGAGGTCCGCGCGCCGTGCGCAGGGGGTCGGTCCGCGGTGTTCGGGGCGTGCTCCCGCGCCTCGGTCCGCCTTAGTCCAATGACCTTTGTGCCATTGGCCGTTGGGGTCGTGGGCGGATTCCCGGGGTGCGTCCCCGCGGGGCCTGACCCTCTCTCAAGTCTCCCGTCCAGCACCGGCAATCCGCGCAACAGAGAGGGCGCGGCCTCTGCGCGCACACGGCCGTGGAAACGTAAGCTGTGCCACGTCAGACGGACCGGGCAGCGGGGATGAACATGGCGATGATGCGCCTGAGGCGCGAGGACCCGCGCGTCGTCGGCTCGTTCAAGCTGCACCGGCGGCTCGGGGCGGGCGGTATGGGGGTCGTCTATCTGGGCTCCGACAAGAAGGGGCAGCGGGTCGCGCTGAAGGTGATCCGGCCCGATCTGGCGGAGGACCAGGAGTTCCGGTCGCGGTTCGCGCGCGAGGTGTCCGCGGCGCGGCGCATCCGGGGCGGGTGCACGGCGCGGCTGGTCGCGGCGGATCTGGAGGCCGACCGGCCGTGGTTCGCCACGCAGTACGTGCCCGGTCCCTCGCTGCACGACAAGGTCGCCGAGGGGGGCGCGCTCGGCGCGGCGGACGTCGCCGCGGTGGGGGCCGCGCTGTCCGAGGGGCTCGTCGCCGTCCATGAGGCCGGTGTGGTGCACCGGGACCTCAAGCCGTCCAACATCCTGCTGTCCCCCAAGGGGCCGCGGATCATCGACTTCGGCATCGCCTGGGCGACCGGCGCCTCCACCCTCACCCACGTCGGCACCGCCGTGGGCTCCCCCGGCTTCCTGGCGCCGGAGCAGGTGCGCGGCGCCGCGGTCACCCCTGCCACCGACGTGTTCTCGCTGGGCGCCACGCTCGCGTACGCCTGCACGGGCGACTCGCCCTTCGGACACGGCAGTTCGGAGGTGATGCTGTACCGCGTGGTGCATGAGGAGCCCCAGCTGCACGGTGTCCCCGACGCGCTGGCCCCGCTCGTACGGGCCTGTCTGGCGAAGGACCCCGAGGAGCGGCCCAGCACGCTCGACCTCTCGCTGCGGCTGAAGGAGATCGCGGCCCGCGAGGCGCAGATCATGCTCGACGGACGGCCGCCCGCGCCGCGCGCGCCCGAACCGGACCGGCCCACCGGCCGGCTCGCCGAGAGCCACCCCGAGCAGCAGCGCGCCCCGCAGCGCCGGCCGCGGCCGCAGGGGACGACGCCCGAGCCCCGGCCCGCCCGCGGCCCGGCCCCCGCGCGCGGGGCGGCCCCGTCCCGGGGCGGCAGCGCCTCACGCGGTGGCACCGCCTCGCGCGGCGCTGCGGCGCCCCGCTCCGGCCAGACCCGGCCCACGCCGGTCCCCCGCAACACCCCCGCCACCCGCGGCTCGACCCGCGGCGGCAGCGGCAGCCGGCCCGCGCCGCGCGGTGGCCGTCCGGCGCCGCGGACCACGGGCACCCGGCTGCGGCCGGCCAATCCGCGACTGCTGCGCCAGCGGCTGTTCGTGTTCGTCGTGGTCACGCTGTTCGTGTTGCTCGGCATCGCCCTGGTGCAGGGCTGCCAGGGCTCCGCGAGCGGGCTCGGCACCCCCGGCGGAAGCGGGACGGGCGAGCGGCGCGGACAGGCGGTGCAGCCGTCGTACACGCCGCTGGACCGGGGATCGATGATGTCGCAGCGGTACGAGTCGACGTTCGAGATGTCCGAGCCCGAGTAGCGGCTACGCCGCCGGGCGGCCCGTGGCCACCGCGTAGAAGGCGACCGCGGCCGCCGCGCCCACGTTGAGGGAGTCGACGCCGTGGGCCATCGGGATGCGGACCCATTCGTCCGCCGCGACCAGGGCCTGGCGGGACAGGCCGTCGCCCTCCGCGCCGAGCATCAGGGCGACCCGGTCCATCTTGTGCGGGGCGGCCTCGTCGAGGCTCCTGGCCTTCTCGTCGGGGGTGAGGGCGAGCAGGGTGAAGCCCGCCTCACGGACCGAGTCCAGGCCCTTGGGCCAGGTGTCGAGCCGGGCGTACGGCACCGAGAAGACGGCGCCCATGGAGACCTTGACGCTGCGTCGGTACAGCGGGTCGGCGCAGTCCGGGGAGAGCAGGACGGCGTCCATGCCGAGGGCGGCGGCGGAGCGGAAGATGGCACCGATGTTGGTGTGGTCGTTGACCGACTCCATGACGACCACGCGGCGGGCGGCGCCCAGCAGCTCGGTGGCGTCCGGAAGCGGCTTGCGCTGCATGGAGGCGAGCGCGCCGCGGTGGACGTGGTAGCCGGTGACGCGCTCGGCGAGCTCCGGGCTGACCGCGTACACGGGGGCCGGGAGCTCGTCGATGACGTCGCGCATGACGTCGACCCACTTCGCCGACAGCAGCATCGAGCGCATCTCGTACCCGGCGTCCTTGGCCCGGCGGATGACCTTCTCGCCCTCGGCGATGAACAGGCCCTCGGCGGGTTCGCGTCTGCGGCGCAGCTCGACGTCGGTCAGGCCGGTGTAGTCGCGCAGGCGCGGGTCGTCGGGGTCGTCAACGGTGATGAGATCGGCCACAGGGTGATACTGCCTTGTCGTACGTGCGGTGCCAACGGGGCGGGTTACCTCGGGTTACGCCGGAGCGGCCCTACGTGGCCGTGCCGACCTCGACGACCTCTCCGATGACGATCACCGCGGGGGGCTTCACGTCCTCGGTGCGGACGGTCTCGGCGACCGTGGCGAGGGTGGCGTCGACCCGCCGCTGGGCGGCCGTCGTGCCCTCCTGGACGAGCGCGACCGGGGTGTCGGGGGACTTGCCGTGGGCGACGAGGGTCTCGGCGATCCTGCCGATCTTGTCCACGCCCATGAGGATCACGAGCGTGCCCGTGAGCTTGGCGAGGGACGGCCAGTCGACCAGCGAGCGCTCGTCGTCGGGGGCCACGTGACCGCTGACGACGGTGAACTCGTGGGCCACACCCCGGTGGGTGACCGGGATGCCGGCCGCGCCGGGCACCGAGATCGAGCTGGAGATGCCGGGGACGACCGTGCAGGGGATGCCGGCCTCGGCGAGGGCGTGCAGCTCCTCCATGCCGCGGCCGAAGACGTAAGGGTCGCCGCCCTTGAGCCGTACGACGGACTTGCCCTGCTTGGCGTGCTCGATGAGCGCGTTGTTGATGGCCTCCTGGGCCATGAAGCGGCCGTACGGGATCTTCGCGGCGTCGATGACCTCGACGTGCGGGGGCAGTTCGGCGAGCAGGTCGCGCGGGCCGAGGCGGTCGGCGATGACGACGTCGGCCTCGGCGAGCAGGCGGCGGCCGCGCACGGTGATCAGGTCCGGGTCGCCGGGGCCGCCGCCGACCAGGGCGACGCCCGGGGTGCGGGTGCGGTGGTGCGGGGCGACCAGGGTGCCGTCGCGCAGGCCCTCCACGACCGCGTCGCGGATGGCGGCGGTGTGGCGGGGGTCGCGGGACCGGGTGTCGGTGGTGAGGATCGCGACGGTGACGCCCTCGCTGTGGCCGGTCGCCGGGGTCCAGGCGGTGGCCGCGTCGGCGTCGTCGGAGCGCACGCACCACACGCGGTGCCGCTCGGCCTCGGCGGAGGCGCGGGCGTTGGCGTCCGGGTCGCTGGTGGCGATCAGGGCGTACCAGGCGTCGGCCAGGTCGCCGTCCTCGTACGGCCGCCGCTGCCAGGTGATCTCGCCCGCGTCCGCCATGGCCTCGACCGACGGCGTGGCCTGCGGGGACACGAGGTGGATGTCCGCGCCGGCCGCGATCAGGGCGGGGAGGCGGCGCTGGGCGACCTGGCCGCCGCCGAGGACGACGACCTTGCGGCCGGTGAGGCGGAGACCTACCGGGTAGGCGGGGTTTTCGGCCATGAGGGGCGGCTCCTCGACGGGGCGTGCGGTGGGCGCTGCAACTTCGGAGCGGCCCTGACGTGCGGATTTTAAGCTGCGGGCGGGGCATGCGGGAGGGTCGGTCCGCAGGCTGAACAGCGGACCGACCCCGCCGGTGGTGCCTTACTTCTCGGTGACTCCCGCCGAGTCGAACGTGGCCACCTCGTGCATCGCGCGGGCCGTGCTCTGGACCAGCGGAAGGGCGAGGAGGGCGCCGGTGCCCTCGCCGAGGCGGAGGTCGAGGTCGACCAGCGGGCGCAGACCGAGCTTGTTGAGGGCGGCCACATGGCCGGGCTCGGCACTGCGGTGTCCCGCGATGCAGGCGGCCAGCACCTCGGGGGCGATGGCGCGGGCGACCAGCGCGGCGGCACCGGCGCTGACGCCGTCCAGGATCACCGGCGTACGCAGCGACGCGCCGCCCAGCAGGAGGCCGACGATCGCCGCGTGCTCGAAGCCGCCGATCGCCGCGAGGACGCCGATCGGGTCGGCCGGGTCGGGCTGGTGCAGCTCGATGGCACGGCGGACGACCTCGGTCTTGCGGGCGAGGGTCTCGTCGTTGATGCCGGTGCCGCGGCCCGTCACCTCGGCGGGGTCGGTGCCGGTGAAGACGGAGATCAGGGCCGCGGACGCGGTGGTGTTCGCGATGCCCATCTCGCCCGTCAGGAGCGCCTTGTTGCCGGCCGCCACCAGGTCGCGGGCCGTCTCGATGCCGACCTCGATGGCCTGCTTGGCCTCCTCGCGGGTCATCGCGGGGCCCGTGGTCATGTCGGACGTACCGGCGCGGATCTTGCGGGGCAGCAGGCCCGGGGTGGCGGGCAGGTCGCCGGACACGCCGACGTCGATGACGCAGACCTCGGCGCCGACCTGGTTGGCGAAGGCGTTGCAGACCGCTCCCCCGCCCAGGAAGTTGGCCACCATCTGGGCGGTGACCTCCTGCGGCCAGGGGGTGACGCCCTGGGCGTGCACCCCGTGGTCGCCCGCGAAGATCGCGACGGCCGCGGGCTCCGGGATCGGCGGCGGGCACTGCCGGGACAGGCCGGACAGCTGCGCGGAGATGATCTCCAGCATGCCGAGCGCGCCGGCCGGCTTGGTCATGCGCTTCTGCCGCTCCCAGGCCTCGCCGAGCGCCTTGGCGTCCAGCGGGCGGATCTGCGCGACGGTCTCGGCGAGCAGGTCGTGCGGCTCCTCACCGGGCAGGGCGCGCCGGCCGTACGTCTCCTCGTGGACCACCCAGGACAGCGGGCGGCGCTTGGACCAGCCGGCCTGCATCAGCTCGGGCTCGTCCGGGAACTCGTCGACGTACCCGACGCACAGGTAGGCGATGACCTCCAGGTGCTCGGGCAGGCCGAGGGCACGGACCATCTCGCGCTCGTCGAAGAAGCTGACCCAGCCGACGCCGAGGCCCTCCGCGCGCGCGGCGAGCCACAGGTTCTCCACCGCGAGGGCGGCCGAGTACGGCGCCATCTGCGGCTGGGTGTGCCGGCCGAGGGTGTGGCGGCCGCCGCGGGTCGGGTCGGCGGTGACGACGATGTTCACCGGGGTGTCGAGGATCGCCTCGATCTTCAGTTCCTTGAACTGCTTGGCCCGGCCCTTCGGCAGCGACTTGGCGTACGCCTCGCGCTGGCGCATGGCCAGTTCGTGCATGGCCCGGCGGGTGTCGGCGGATCTGATGACCACGAAGTCCCAGGGCTGGGAGTGGCCCACGGAGGGCGCGTGGTGGGCCGCCTCCAGGACGCGCAGCAGTACCTCGTGCGGGATCGGGTCGCTGCGGAAGCCGTTGCGGATGTCGCGCCGCTCGCGCATGACCTTCAGCACGGCCGCGCGCTCCGCCTCGTCGTACCCGGGCGCGGCCGGCCCCGTGGACTGTCGTGCCTCTGCCACCGCGGCCGTGCCCTCTGCTTCCTGCCGGTCTTCCTGTTCGGCGCCCCGGGTCTCCAGGTCGTCCGCCTGCTGTACGCGTACGACCTCGCCGTCCGTCTCGGACACCGCCTCCCGCTGTGCCGGTACGGCGATGGGGTGCGGCGGCGTCGGGGCGAGATGCGGGGCCGTCGGCACGGGGGCGCCCTCCACGGGCACGAACTCACCGAGCTGGGGCGCGTCGACCGCGTCCGCGGAGAGGGTGCTGGGGAGCGGGGTGGCCGCGTCCCCGGCGGGGTGCGTGGACTGGGGCATCGACTGCGGGCCCGCGAGTGCCTGCGGGTGGGCGGCCGTCGCCTGTGCGTGCGCCGGGTCGGTCATGGGCGGCTCGGTGGGGTGGGCGTCCGGGGTCTGGGACGCGGGGTCCGGGATGTGGGCGGCGACCGCGGCGGGCTGCGGGGCGGCGGGCACGGGCTCGGCCGCGGGCTGGGCCACGGGTGTGGGCTCGGCCGCGGGCTGCTGCGGCTGCGGGGCCCGGGCGTCCGCGACGGGCTGCTCGGCGGGGGCGGCCTGCGGGTGCGGGGCCGGGACCTCGCCCGGGGCGGGGTGGCCCTCGGGGACGGGGTGCGCGTCGGTGACCTGCGGGGCTTGCGCGGGCGACTGCTGGGCGGGCGACTGCTGGGCGTGCGGGGCCTGGTCCATGACGGGTGCCGCAGCGGGGGCGGCCGCTTCGGCGGGACCGGCCTGGGGGGCCGCCTGGGCGGGAGCCTCCGCGGGCTGCGGGGCCGGCTGGGCGAGGCCCGTGGCGGCCGGGGCGTCCGCCTGCTGGGGGGCCGGCTGCTCGGGGGCCACGGCTGCGGTGTCCGGGACCTGCGGCTGAACGGGCCCGGCGGCAGAGGACTCGGCGACCTGCGGCTGAACCGGCCCGGCGGCAGAGGACTCGGCGACCTGCGGCTGAACCGGCTCGGCGGCAGAGGACTCGGCGACCTGCGGCTGAACCGGCCCGGCGGCAGAGATCTCGGCGACCTCCGGCTGAACGGGCCCGGCAAGGGCGGCGTCCGGGGCCTGCGGGATCTCCTGCACCGGGGCGACCGCGACGGCGTCGACGGGCTGCGGCTCGACCGCTTCGGCGGTGGGGGCCTCCTCCGCGACCGGCTGACCCGGAGCCACCGCCACCCCCTCGGCCTCCGCGGCCTGCGGCTGAGCGGGAGCGGGCTCGGCAACGGCGGCATCCGGGGCCTGCGGGATCTCCTGCACCGGGGCGACCGCAACGGCGTCGACGGGCTGCGGCTCGACCGCTTCGGCAGCGGCGGCTTCCACGACCGGCTGACCCGGAGCCACCGCAGCGGCCTCCCCGACCGGCGCCTCGGCCGGCCCGGCCTGGCCCACCGCGGGCTCGGCGGCGGAGACGTCCGCATCCGGCTGGGTGGGGGCGGCAGCGGCGGCGTCCACCACCTGCGGCTCGGCGGTTACGGCGGCAGGAGCCTCCGCGGCAGCCTCCAGAACCGGCTGGCCCGGGGCAGCCTCGACGGCGTCCGGGGCCTGCGCGACCGGCTGGCCCTGGGCCGCAGGCACGGCCTCCACGGTCTCCGCGCCTTCCACGCCCTGCGGCTCGGCCGGGCCGGCGGCAGCAGTTGCGTCCACACCTTGGACCGGTTCCTGGACAGGCTCCCCCGGTGCCGCGGCGACGGGCTCGGCCGCGGCCTGCGGAGGCACCTGCGCGGCCTCCGGGGCCTGGGGTACTTCCTGGCCGGGCTCGGTCACAGCGCCCGGTGCGGGAAGTTCGCCCACCTGGACGCCCTCGGGCGCAACGGTGGCCGGGTCCTGCGGACCCTCCGGCCCGCCGCCGGCGCCCTGGTCCGCCGCAGCCACCGGCTCCTCGTGCGCCGGGGGCACCTCACCCGCGGGCGTCGTAGCCGCCACCGCCTGGTTCGTGAGGCGGGCCATCGTGGCCTGGGCGGCGTCCACCGGCTCGGTGTACGGATGCGGAGCCGGGCCAACCGTTTCCGCGGGCTGGGCCGCCGTACCGACGGGAGCGGCGGCCGGAGCGCCCCACGGCACGGCGCCCTGGGGCATGGCGCCCTGCGGGGCGGTCGCCTGGGCGGGCGTCTCACGGGCGCGCGGGACGTCGAAGTACTCGGGGCCGGGGGCCTGCGGGGCGGGCTGGCGCACGGGGGCGCCCGCCGGGCCGCGGTCGGCCAGGGAGCGGACCGGGCTGGCGGAGGTGTCGGGGATCGGCGGGCCGAGGTGCAGCGGGCGGCGCGGGGCCGACGGGGCCGGGTTGGGCAGGCGGACGCCGGTCAGGTCGACGGAGCCGCTGTCGCGGCCGCCCGTCTCGTGCGGGTCCGGCTCGTGGACGGCCTCGACGACCGGCTCGGGCGCCGGCGGAGCCACTTCGTTGCCCCAGGCGCTCTGGGCGCCCGGCAGCAGCAGGTCTTCGTCCTCGGCGGGGGTCTCGGAGAGGTAGGTGTACGCCGCGTGCTCGGGAACGCCCGGCTGTTCCACCATGCCTGCGTTCTCCGGCAGCCCCTCGCCCGGGACCTGGCCGGTGTCGGTCATGCGTACCCCTCGCCCATCGGTTAGTGCCTCTACGACCAGCTCACCCGGAACGGCGCACCGACCGCCCCGCAGTGAAGAACGAGCGTGCGTGTCCAGCGGCACGAACGACCCGCCCGGAAAAGGCGACAAAGCCATTAGGTGGCATTGTCCCGGTCGTTGCGCCGTCGCGACAGCTTGATCCGCAACGGTCCGCTGTGGACTGCGCCACGTTGCGCGTCCTCCGGTTCTGCCGTACCACACTCACCCCAAAACGGGTGTGCTTTCCGGACATTGACCGACGAAGCGCCGGGCGACCGAGTGCGGTACAACGATCGGCCAGCCTACCGCGCGCAGTACGACAACAGGATCACGGGGAGCGGTCCGGCAGTACCCCGCTGAGCAGGAACGCGACACTCCGCTCCGTCTCCGTCCAGGTGCGGGTGTCCAGCCCCACGGACTGCAGCAGGGCGCACTCCACCTCGTACCCGTGTTCGGTCAGATCGCGGCCGAGGAGCTCCGCCTCGTCGCGGGTGGCGGCGTGGGCGACGATGCGGCGCGGACGGCGGTCGGCGACGGCGGAGACGACAGCCGCTCCCCCGCCGCCGACCCGGACGACGTCGGGTTCCGGCAGGTCCTCCAGGACGTGCGGGGCGGTGCCGTGCACGATCTGCATCTGCACCCCGAAGCGGCGCGCGGCGGCGTCGGTGCGCGCACAGGCCCCGAGGTCCCGGTCGACGGCGAGGACGGCGGCCCCGGCGCGGGCGGCCTCCGTGGCGAACGCGCCCGCACCGCAGCCGATGTCCCACACCAGGTCACCGGTACGGGGTCCCAGGCGGGCGAGCTGGGCGGCGCGCAGCATGTCGGTCTCGCCCTCGCCCAGGTCGCCGACGTAGGCGTCGGCGGGCTGGGTCCAGCCGCGGGGGCCCGTGCCGGGGTCGCGGCCGGCGATCCAGCCGTCCTCGGGGGCGGGGCCGCCGCGGGCGGGGCCGCCGATGACGATGACGACGTTGGGGTCGCGCCAGGTGTGGTCGGCGGCCTTGTCGGAGGTGACGACGCTGACCTGTTCGCGGTCGGTGCCGAGTTCCTCGCAGATGACGAAGGTGCGGTGGACGCCCTCCAGGAGCAGCCCGAGTTCTGCGGGTCCGGCGCCGGGCGAGGTGAGGACCGCGACCTTGGTGTGGGCGCGGCATACGTTCACCGCGCGTCGCAGGGTGCGGCGGTGGGCGACGACCACCTGGGCGTCGTCCCAGGGCATCCCGGCGCGGGCGAAGGCGGCGGCGACCGAGGAGACCGCGGGGACGACCTCGACCTCCAGGCCGAACTCGGGGGCGCGCAGGGTGCGTACGACGCCGAAGAACCCGGGGTCGCCTTCGGCGAGCACGACCGCGGTGCCGCGGTGGGCGGCGATGCGGCGGGCGGCGAGGGCGACGCTGCCGAGCCGGATGCGCTCGGCGCCGGGCGGCACCTCGGGCAGCGCGAGGTGGTGGCCCGCCCCGGCCACCAGGGTGGCGGCGCCCAGGGCGGAGCGTGCCGCTGCGGTCAGCGGCGAGCCGTCCCAGCCGATCACCGTGACCCGGTCGGCCATCGTCGTCAGTCTCCAGGGATCGTCGCAGGTCGTCGTGGGGGTCGGCCCGCGCCGGGGCCGGCCTGGTGAGCGTACCCGGTCGTGCTGTGCGGCCGGTGGCCCCTCGCGGGTCAGTTCCAGTCGGCGTACGAGGTGAACCCGGACGTGTCGGTGAGCTGCTCGGCGGCGCCTTCGAGGTCCTCGGGGAGCAGGCTCCAGACGATGAAGTCGGTGCGCACGTCGGTCCAGGTGCCGTCGTCGGCGCGGACGTGCGCTATGCAGGCGTTGCGCAGGACGCCCTCGCTGATGCACCCGATCTTCTGGGCGACCTGCTGGGAGGCGGTGTTGTCGGCGGCGGTGCGCAGCTCGATGCGTTCGAACTTCTGGTCGCCGAACAGCCATTGGGCGGTGGCGAGCGCGGCCTCGGAGGCGTAGCCCTCGCCGCGGGCCCAGGGGGCGATGATGTACGACAGCTCGGTGGAGCGGATGTGCCAGTTGGTCCTGCCCAGTTGGACGACGCCGACGAGACGCTGGGTGAGGAACTCGGTCACGGCGAGGTCGAGTCCGCGTCCGGCTTCCCGCTCGGCGGGGGCGTACTCGGTGATCCAGGTGCGGGCGCCGTCCTCGGTGAAGGGCTGCGGGACGTCGGTCCAGGCGGCGACCTGTTCGTCGTTCATCATCTCGGCCAGGGCGGGGACGTCGTCCTCGTCGAGGGGACGCAGCACCAACCGCTCCGTGCTGATGGAGATGTTGGGGAAGGTGCTCGTCATGCGCCGCTCCGTAGCCGTGGAAAGCTGTCGAAAAGCTGAGGTCGTGCTGAACAGCCGTGCTGAACTGCCCAGCATGCAGCATGAAAGCACCGAACCGCACCCGGGGTCCCGCCGTTCGCGCGTCTGTTCGCGCTGAGGGGACCCCGGGTGCGGTGAGCACCCGCTGAAAGGGCGTCAGTGGGTTCAGAAGGAGGCGATGACGGAGCCGGCGTACTCGTCCTCGATGAACTTCTTGACCTCGGGCGAGGTCAGCAGCTCGGCGAGCTTCTTGACGCGCGGGTCGTCCTCCTTGCCCTCCTTGACGGCGAGGAAGTTGCCGTAGGGGTTGTCCTTGGGGGACTCCAGGACGAGGGCGTCCTTCGCGGGCTGGAGGTCGGCCTCGATGGCGTAGTTGCCGTTGACGACGGCCGCGTCGACGTCCTTCAGGGAGCGCGGGGTCTGGGCCGCCTCCAGCTCCTTGAACTTGAGGTTCTTGGGGTTCTTGGTGATGTCCGCGGGGGTCGCCTCGTTGCCCACGCCGTCCTTGAGGGTGATCAGGCCGTTGTCGGCGAGCAGCTTCAGGGCGCGCGCCTCGTTCACGGTGTCGTTGGGGACGGCGATGGTGGCACCGCTCTTGAGGGCGTCGGCGCTCTTGACCGTCTCGGAGTACAGGCCGAGCGGCTCCAGGTGGACCGTGACGACGGGCACGATGTGGGTGCCGTTCTTCTTGTTGAAGTCGTCGAGGTACGGCTGGTTCTGGAAGTAGTTGGCGCCGACGGAGCCGTCCTCGGTGGCCGTGTTCGGCGTGACGTAGTCGGTGAACTCCTTGACCTCCAGGTCGAGGCCCGCCTTCTTCGCCAGGTTGTCCTTGACGAAGTTCAGGATTTCGGCGTGCGGGACCGGGCTCGCGGCGACGACCAGCGGGCCGTCGGTGGAGGAGGAGTCGCTGTCGGAGGACCCGCAGGCGGTCAGCCCGAAGGTGAGGGCTCCGGCGGCGAGGACGGCGGTGGTGATCTTGGCGGTGTTACGCACGAAAAGTGCCTTTCCTTATGGTGGTGCGACCCCGTCGTGGGTGGACGGGGAGTCTGTGGGGCGAGCGCGCTCGGGGGGCGTGCTCAGGCGGCCTCGCCGACCGTGGCAGCGTCCGGCTCCTTGGCCTTGAGCAGGCGCAGCTTCGGACCGGGCCCGGAGCGGGCGCCGCGGCGGTGCAGGGAGCGGGCCGCGTAGTCGCCGGCGAACTGGATGAGGGAGATGGCGACCGCGAGGACCGCGACGGTGATCCACATCAGGCCGGTCTCGAAGCGCTGGTAGCCGTAGCGGACGGCGAGGTCGCCGAGGCCGCCGCCGCCGACCGTGCCGGCCATGGCGGAGTAGCCGATCAGGGCGATGACCGTGGTCGTGGTGGAGGCGATCAGGGACGGCAGCGCCTCGGGGACGAGGACCTTGCGGACGATCGTCCAGGTGTTGCCGCCCATGGACTGCACGGCCTCGACCAGCCCGCCGTCCACTTCGCGGACAGCCGTCTCGACGAGCCGGGCGAAGAACGGGATGCCGCCGATGGCGAGCGGCACGATCGCGGCCTCGCTGCCGATGGTGGTGCCGGTGATCCAGCGGGTGAAGTTCATCAGCGCGACCATCAGGATGATGAACGGCATCGAGCGGCCGACGTTCACGATCTGCCCGATGACCTTGTTCACCACGGTGTTCTGCAGCAGGCCGCCCTTGTCGGTGAGGACCAGCAGGATGCCCAGCGGCAGACCGCCGAGGACCGCGATCAGGGTGGACCAGCCGACCATGACCAGCGTCTCGGTACACGCCTGCTCCAGCAGGGGCTGCATCTCCGACCAGGTCACTTGGCACCTTCCTTCACCAGTACGGAGTCCTGAACGGAGCCTGCGGAGTCCTGTGCGGAGCTCTGGCCGACGATGTCGATCTGCAGGCCCTGTTCGCGCAGGAAGCCGACGGGCACGACGTTGTCCTCGTAGCGGCCGGGCAGTTCGATGCGCATCCGGCCGACCTGGAGGCCGCCGACGGTGTCGATGGCCGCGCCGAGGATGGAGATGTCGATGTTGTAGGTGCGGGCCAGCTGGGAGATGACCGGCTGGGTCGCGGCCTCGCCGTGGAAGGTGACGTCGAGGACCGTGCGCTCGTCGTCGGTCGCCTCGCCGCCGACGGGGAACAGCGCGGAGGCGAGCTGGGAGCCGGGGGTGGCGAGCAGTTCGCCGACCGTGCCGGACTCCACGATCCGGCCGCGCTCCATCAGGGCGGCCGAGTCGCAGATCTGCTTCACCACGTCCATCTCGTGCGTGATGAGCAGGACGGTCAGGCCGAGCCGGCGGTTGAGGTCGCGCAGCAGCTGGAGGATGGAGCGGGTGGTCTCCGGGTCGAGGGCGCTGGTGGCCTCGTCGGACAGCAGCACCTTGGGGTCGCCGGCCAGGGCGCGGGCGATGCCGACGCGCTGCTTCTGGCCGCCGGAGAGCTGGGCGGGGTAGGCGCCCGCCTTGTCGACGAGGCCGACGAGGTCGAGGAGTTCGAGCGCCTTGCGGGAGCGGTCCCTGCCTGACCTGCCGAGGATCTCCAGCGGCAGCTCGACGTTGTCCTGCACGGTTCGTGAGGACAGCAGGTTGAAGTGCTGGAACACCATGCCGATGCGGCTGCGCGCCTGCCGCAGCTCCCTGCCTGCGCGCGGGCCCCGGCCGGCGAGGGCGGTGAGGTCCTGGCCGGCGACGGTGACCGTGCCGGAGGTGGGGCGCTCCAGGAGGTTGACGCAGCGGATGAGCGAGGACTTGCCGGCGCCGGACTGGCCGATGACGCCGTAGACCTCACCTTCGCGGACGTGAAGATCGACGCCGTCGAGGGCGGTGACCTCACGGCCGCGGGAGCGGTAGACCTTGGTCAGGCCCGTGGTGGTGATCACGTGGGTTTCCGTCACTGTCGAGTACGCGGGCGTGGATGTGCCCTGGTACGGAAGGGGTGTGTGCGCGGGGCGACGTGGTCACGTACGGCGATGGGCGTACGGACATGCCACGGCGGGCTCGCTTCGGGGCGCGAGGCTCAGGAGATGGTGCGGGGGCCCTCTAGAAGGCGCACATTCGACACATACAACGAGCACCGGGCGTCAGGGTCGCCTCGGTCGCAAGGATGCGGCAGCTCGTCGTGGTCATGCGATCAGTAAAGCAGACGGACGCTCCTGACCGGGCACGGCCGTCCGAATAGTGGACAGCCGTGGACACCGTCGTTGCCGTTCTCAGTCGCGTACGGCGATCTCCACGCCCGCGTCGGTGACCAGTGCCGACAAGGCCGACAGGTCCCTCACCACGAGGTCGGCGTCGAGCTGTCCGGCGGGGTGGGTTGTGGCCAACGCCACGGTCCGCATGCCGGCCGCGCGGCCCGCGGCGAGACCGGCCGGGGCGTCCTCGAAGACGACACAGTCGGCGGGGTCGGCGCCGAGCTGCCGGGCGGCGAGCAGATAGGGCTCCGGGTCGGGCTTGCCGCGGGTGACCTCGTCGGCGGTGATCAGCGTCTTGGGCCGGATGCCGACGGCGTCCAGGCGGGCCTCGGCCAGCCGGCGGGTGGCGGAGGTGACGACCGCCCAGCGGTCGGCGGGGAGGGCGTCCAGGAAGGCGCGGGTGCCGGGCAGCAGCTCGACCCCGCCGGGCACGTCGTCCACCTCGAGCTGCTCGATGCGGGCGACGGCGCGCGGCACGACGTCCGCGTCGAGCAGGTCGGCGGCGACCGCCGCGGCGGTGCGGCCGTGCAGGGCGACCCGCGCGAAGTCCCCGGGCGGGATCCCGAACTCGTCCGCCCAGCGGGCCCAGCAGCGGTCCACCGAGGCGAGGGAGGACACGAGGGTGCCGTCGTTGTCGAAGAGCAGGGCGCGTGCGTGGATCGTCATGCCCCCGACCCTACGCCGAACTGGTCTAGACCCTTCGACGGGAGGCGTGCCCCGGCGGCGGGCGTCCGTTTGCCCCGTAATAGGGTCGCTGCATGCTTGATGCCCTGACGCTGGTGACCGGTGTCGCCGCGCTGCTGCTCGCCGCCTGGTGCGGCTGGGCGGCCTACCGTGACCAGCCGACGAAGGACTGGCACTTCATCGGGATGGCCGTGGTCTCGGTACTGGCGCTGGCCCAGCTGGTGATCGGGATCGTGCAGCTGGCGCGGGGCGAGAAGCCGGAGCAGGGCACGACGATCTTCGTGGCGTATCTGCTGGGCGCGTTCGCGTGCGTGCCGGTGACCGGGTTCATGTCGCTGGCCGAGCGCACACGCTGGGGTTCGGTGACCGTGGCCGCGGGCGGAGTCGTCCTCGCGGTGCTGGAAGTACGGCTCTACGACATCTGGGGTGGCTGAGGTGACTGCGGTGGAGGAGAAGCCGGCGCGGCTGATCAGCGGGCCCGGGATGCTGCTGGTGTGGCTGTACGGGGTGATGGTGGTCGGCGCGGTGTCGCGATCCGCCGTGCAGATCGCGACCGACTTCGACAGGGCGCCGCTGGCGTACTCGCTGTCGGCGCTGGCCGGGCTGGTCTACGGGTTCATCACGTACTCGCTCGTGCGGGGCGGGGAGACGGCCCGCCGGGCCGCGTTCGTGTGCTGCGGGGCCGAGCTGCTCGGGGTGCTGACGGTCGGCACGTGGACCCTGGCCGATCCGTCAGCGTTCCCCGACGCCACGGTGTGGTCGGACTACGGGATGGGGTATCTGTTCATCCCGGTGCTCCTGCCGCTCTCCGCCATGTACTGGTTGCGCAAGGCACGCTCCCGACAGGGTGGCTGAGCTACGCGGTAGCCGCGTATGAGGTGGCCGCCTTCTCCAGGACGACCATCGGGACTCCGTCCTGGCCCTGCTCCGTGCCCACGGCCACGTAGCCCACGCGCCGGTACAGGCGCAGGCCGTTCTCGCTGCGGTGGCCGGCGCTGAGGCGGAAGGTGGTGGCGCCGTGCTGCTCGGCGAGGGCCGCTTCCGCCGCCCGCAGCAGGCGGGCACCGATGCCGTGGCCCTGGAGGCGGGGGTGCACGCAGAGCTTGCCGATGGCGGCGGCGCCGTCCTCGGTGAGGCGGCCGTGCACCGAGCCGACGACCTCCTCGCCGAGCCGCGCGACGAAGACGCGGTCGGCGGCGACCTCCTCGCGGACCGACTCCAGGCTCTGCACGAGCGGGTCGATGCGGTAGTTGCCGTACAGCGCGGCCTCGCTCTGGAAGCACAGGTACTGCAGCCTGAAGATCTGCTCGACGTCCTGGTCGGTCGCCTCGGAGATGATCACGCTCATGCCCATGTGTGCACGCCTCCCGCTCACCTGTCGCCTGTCGTCCCTCACTCCTATCCCCGCACTCCGCGGGCCGCAACCTCCGGTGTGAGCAAACGACGCAGACATCCCAGACATCTGGAGCGTTCCGGGCCGAGGCTGCCCTGTGAGATACCCAACTCCCCCGCGATCTCCCGGTAGGTCAGGTCCCTCGGCGACAACAGGGCCGACAGCACCCGGGGGCAGCGTCCGGGCAGCCGGTCCACCGCGTCCCGCAGGGCCCGCAGCCGGGCGGCGGTCAGCACCTGCTGCTCGGGGTCCCGCGCGGCCTCGTCGGCCGGCTCGATCTCGTACGGCCGCTCGAACGCGGTCGTACGACGGCTGCGGCGCGCCTCGGCGCGGACGGCGGAGCGCAGCCAGCGCTCGGGGTGGGGCGGCGGCCCGTCGCTGCCGAGGCGTTCCAGCAGGCGCAGCCAGACCGCCTGCTCGAGGTCGCCCGGCTCGGTGCCGGTGGCATGTGCCTCGGCGGAGGCCTCGGCGGCGAGCAGGGGGTGCAGGGTGGTGACCATGTCGGGCGTCATATGCGGCACGACGCGGCCGTCCGGGCCCGCAGTTGCCCGGACGGCCGAGGGTTCACCTTGAGGTGTCGCGCGGCGCTCAGCCGTTGACGAACTCCTCGCGGGCGAGCAGGCCGGTGTCCGGCTGGTCGGTGAAGATGCCGTCGATGCCGGTGGCGAAGTACGCCCGGTAGGCGCCGAAGACGTCGCCGTACGCGTCGGCGTCGGAGCCCTTGCGGAAGTTCGCGGGCAGGAAGGGGTTCTCGTTGCGCAGCGTCCAGGGGTGCAGGAGCAGGCCGACCTTGTGGGCGTCGGCCACCAGCGTGGTCGGCGTGGTGAGGTTGCCGCTCGCGTCCTTCGGGATGATCAGGTCCAGGGTGGGGCCGATGCCCTGGGCGTAGGAGGCGATCTCCCGCAGCCCGGCCGGCTTGACCAGGTCGGCGACGGTGCGCGGGTCGCCGGTGTCGACGAAGTCCCAGGGGCGGGTGGCGGGGCCGGACAGCAGGACGACGAGGTTGTTGTCGACGAGCTTGTTCAGCCGCTGGATGCTGGTCGGCTCGAAGGACTGCACGATCACCGGGGAGGTACGGCGGTCCTTGCCGTGCCTGTGCAGCAGCTTGGCGACCCGCTCCTCCAGGCCGAGGCCCAGCTTCCGGAAGTAGGTCGGGTGCTTGAGCTCGGGGTAGATCCAGACCTGCCTGCCGCGCGCCCGGGTCTGCTCGTCCTGCCAGCGCAGCACCTCCTCGAAGGTGGGGATCTCCCAGCGGCCGTCGTAGAGGGTGTTGTGCGGGCGGTTGGCCGGGATGCGCTCGGTGGCGCGCAGGGTCTTCAGCTCGGCGAGCGTGAAGTCCTCGGTGAACCAGCCGGTGACGGAGACGCCGTCCAGCACCTTGGTGGTCCTGCGCCCGGCGAACTCGGGGCGGCTCGCGACATCGGTGGTGCCGCCGATCTCCGGCTCGTGCCGGCACACGAGGTGGCCGTCCTTGGTGGGGACCAGGTCACCGGCCTCGACGATGTCGGCGCCCAGGTCCAGGGCGAGCTGGTAGGAGCCCAGGGTGTGCTCGGGGCGGTAGCCGCTGGCGCCCCGGTGGCCGATGATCGTCGGCTTCGGCAGACTCTTCACCCCGCCCGGGTGCCCCGCCGCCCCGGCCGCCCTCGCCGTGCCGGACAGGCCCAGGACACCGGCGCCCAGCACCGCCGCGCCGAGGAGTGCCCGCCGTCCGGTGCCCTGCGGCTCGTTCGACTCCTGCGTTGCCATGCGCGGCCTCCTCGCCGTCGGTGCTCGTGGTGTGCGGGCCGATCGTAGGGGCGCGGACATGACCTGAGGGAGACCTCGGCTCGAACACACGGATGACGCTGAATGTCGTACCGGAGGACGTAGATGACGCCCCGTCGGCTTTGGCCGGGGCCCTGCGGGACACCCGGTGGGCAGCTGCTCGCGCGATGTCCGTCACATCGCCGCGCCCGCGTCACGGGGGCCGGGTGCGGGCCGCCGCAGGTGAACGTGGGTCAACTCTGTGTAAGACCTCCGTGAACCCGATGTGCGCAACCACCGTGCCCGCGAGTATCGTCCTCACCTGCACAGACTCATACAGAACCGGAGGACCCGTTGTCCCGCTTCGCGCTCATCAAGGGTGTGCTCGGTCCGGTCATGCGCCTGATGTTCCGCCCCCGGGTGGAAGGCGTGGAGAACATCCCGGGCGACGGTCCGGTCATCCTCGCCGGCAACCACCTGACTTTCATCGACTCGATGATCCTTCCGCTGGTCTGCGACCGTCAGGTGTTCTTCATCGGCAAGGACGAGTACGTCACCGGCAAGGGCCTCAAGGGCCGGCTGATGGCGTGGTTCTTCACCGGCGTCGGCATGATCCCGGTCGACCGGGACGGCGGCAAGGGCGGCGTCGCCGCGCTGATGACCGGGCGGCGGATCCTGGAGGAGGGCAAGGTCTTCGGCATCTACCCCGAGGGCACGCGGTCCCCCGACGGGCGGCTGTACCGGGGCCGTACCGGCATCGCCCGGCTCACCCTGATGACCGGCGCGCCGGTGGTCCCCTTCGCGATGATCGGCACGGACAAGATCCAGCCCGGCGGGGCGGGCATTCCGCGGCCCTCCCGGGTGACCGTGCGGTTCGGTGAGCCGCTGGAGTTCTCCCGGTACGACGGGATGGACCGGGACCGGTATGTGCTGCGGGCCGTGACCGACTCGGTGATGGCCGAGGTCATGCGGCTGTCGGGGCAGGAGTATGTGGACATGTACGCCACGAAGGCCAAGGCCGCGTAGGGCTGCGCCCGGCCGTTCGTGGGGGTTAGGGCTGCGCCCGGCCGCCGTAAAGGTTCTGCCGTACGGCGGCCGCGGGTTCGTCGTGGTTTCCCGCGCAGTTCCCCGCGCCCCTGAGGAGCTACGCCCCATGGCCGCGTCATGCACGTACGCCACGGCAGCCAAGGCTGCGCCCGGCCGCCGTAAAGGTTCTGCCGTACGGCGGCCGCGGGTTCGTCGTGGTTTCTCGCGCAGTTCCCCGCGCCCCTGAGGAGCTACGCCCCATGGCCGCGTCATGCACGTACGCCACGGCAGCCAAGGCTGCGCCCGGCCGCCGTAAAGGTTCTGCCGTACGGCGGCCGCGGGTTCGTCGTGGTTTCCCGCGCAGTTCCCCGCGCCCCTGAGACGGCGCTCCTGAGAAGGCGCTCCTGAGGGGCTACGCCCCGTTCTCCAGTTTCTGGCCCCTCAGCATGAACCACGCCGCCACCGACGCAGCCAGGAGCACGGCTGCCCCGGCGCCCGCCGCCAGGGCCAGGCCGTCCACGAAGGACTGGCGGGCCGCGTCCAGCAGGGCCTCGCCCGTGGGGGACGGCAGCGCGGCCGCCGCCTCCGTCGCGCTGCCCAGGGACTCGTGCGCCTCGGCCGGGGTGCCCGCCGGGGCGGCGAAGCCCCGGTAGACGCCGGTGACGATGGAGCCGAGCAGGGCGATGCCGAGGGCCGCGCCCAGTTCGTAGGCGGTCTCCGAGACCGCGGAGGCGGCGCCCGCCTGTTCCTTGGGCACGGAGCCGAGGATCACGTCGGCGGTCACGGTGAAGGAGAAGCCCGCGCCGACACCGACGACCAGCAGGGCGGCGCCCAGCACCGGATAGCCGGTGGACTGGTCGAGGAAGGCGAGGGAGGCCAGCGCCAGCCCCACCGCGGCCAGGCCGCCGGAGACGACCGTACGCACCGAGAGTCGGCGGGCCACCCGGCCCGCGACCAGGCCGGCGGCCACCGCGCCCACGGCGGCCGGGAGTTCCGCGAGGCCGGCCTCGAACGGGCGGCGGCCCTGGACGAGTTGCAGGTACTGGGACAGGAAGAACACCAGGCCGGACAGGCCGAGGATGGTCAGCAGGTCGGCCAGGACCGCGCCGCTGAAGCCGCGGTGGGCGAACAGGCGCATGTCCAGCAGCGGGGCCGGCAGGGTCAGCTGGCGGCGGACGAAGGCGTACAGGGCGGCCAGGCCCAGCAGGCCCGCGGCGAGGGGCTCCCAGGCCGGGCCGTGCGAGGCGGCCTCCTTGACCGCGTACACGACCGCGATCATGCCGACCAGGGACAGCAGCACGCTGGTCAGGTCCCAGGGGCCGGGACGCGGGTTGCGCGACTCCGGCAGCAGCTTGATGCCGACGAGGACGAGCACGGCCATCACCGGCAGGTTGATCAGGAAGACCGAGCCCCACCAGAAGTGCCCGAGCAGGAAGCCGCCCGCGATCGGGCCGACCGCGGTGCCGGCCGAGGCGGTGGCGCCCCAGATGCCCACGGCGAGGCTGCGCTCGCGCGGGTCGTGGAAGAGGTTGCGGATCAGCGCGAGGGTGGCCGGCATCAGCGTGGCGCCGGCGACACCGAGCAGGGCACGGGCCGCGATCAACATCTCGGGGCTCGTGGCGTAGGCGTTGAGCACGGACAGCGCGCCGAACGCGGTGGCGCCGACGAGCAGGACGCGCTTGCGGCCGATGCGGTCGCCGAGGCTGCCCATGGAGACGAGCAGGCCGGCGATGACGAAGGAGTAGACGTCGCCGATCCACAGGAGCTGGCTGCCGGTGGGCCCCAGATCCTCGCTGATGTAGGGGGTGGCGAGACCGAGGACCGTCGCGTCGACGGCCACCAGCAGCACGGCGAGCACCAGGACGGACAGCGCGAGCCAGCGGCCCGGGCGCTTCACCGCCTCGGTCGTCGTCGCCGGCTGCAGGGTGCTGGTCATGGTTCCTCTCTCCGTAGTGCGCCGCCGAGCAGCAGCTCGACGATCATGAACTGGAAGTCGTTGCGGGCGACCTTGCCGTCCATCACGGCCCACGCCCCGGCCGCGATCAGGCCGTAGAGCGCCTCGGTGAGCCAGGTGGGGCTGAGGTCGATGCGGAACTCGCCGCTGTCCTGGCCGCGCCGGAACAGGGCCGCGATCCGGGTGTCGAGCCTGGCCCAGCCCGCGTTCTGCTCCTCGCCCTCGAACAGCTGGTTCTCGCTGTAGAGGAAGGACAGCAGCCCGGTCGCGGGCTCGATCTCGCGCACGAGGCGCCGCACGGCGTCGCTCGCGCTGCCCTCGTCCAGGCGGGCCGCGTCCAGCGCTGCCTCGCACTCGGCGATGCCGAGCGACTCCAGGGCCCGTACCAGGGCGTCCCGCCCGGCGAACTGGCGGTGCAGGGTCGCCCGGCTGATCCCGGCGGCCTTGGCGACCTCGTCCATGGTCGCGGTGGATCTACGGGTCAGCAGGGCCGCGGCGCTGCGCAGGACGTGGTCACGATCGACAGCCATGAGACAACCATAGACCACATGAGACATCTTTGTCTCACTGCGGGCATGCATGTCTCATGGGAGGGGGACGGACCTGGGGCGGACTCAGTGCCAGGGCAGGGTGCCGCGCTTCTCCCAGTACGCGCGCGGCTCCTCGGCCAGCGCCGCGAGGCGGGTGAGCTGGTCCTCGTCGAGGTCCACGGCCGGGGCGTGCAGGTTGGAGGCGAGCTGGAGGGTGGTCGCGGCGCCGGAGAGGACGACGCCGGCCCACGGCTGCCGGAGGACACAGGCGAGGGCCACGGCGTCACAGCCGAGTCCGGCCTGGGCGGCGACGGCCTTCAGCGCGTCCGGCGCGTAGCGGTCCGCGAGGCGGCCGTTGGCCATGCCCTCCTTGACGATCACGGTGAGCCCCGCGTCATGGGCCTCGGCGAGGGCGGGGGCGGCCGAGGGCTCCAGGAGGTTGTAGGTCGACTGGACCGTACGGAAGAGCGGCTCGCCGTCCACCGTCACCGCGAGCGCCGCGCGGACGGCGTCCGCCTGGGCGGGGCCGCTGGTGGAGAAGCCGACCGAGACGCCCTGTGCCGCGGCCTCCGCGAGCTTCGCGTGCAGGGCCTTGTCGGTGAGGGCGGGGCTGTCGGGGGTGACGGAGTGGATCTGGTAGAGGTCGAGCCGGTCGCCGAGCAGCGCGTCGGTCTCGGCGCGCTGGCGTTCGTACGTGGCGAGGCTGTGGTCCTTGACCTCGTGGGTGTCGGCGTCCGCGGCCCAGCCGGCGGTGTAGGTGTAGCCCCATTTGCTGCCGACGACCACGTCGTCCACCGCGGGGTGGGCGTGCAGCCAGGCGGCGAGGAACTCCTCGGACCGGCCGTAGGAGCGCGCCGCGTCGAAGTAGCGGACGCCTTGGGCGTAGGCGGCGTCGAGGAGTTCGTGGGTGCGTGCCCTCAGTGCCTCGACCGTGCGGTCCTCGGGGAGGTCGGTCTCCCGGCCGAGGTTGATGTAGCCGGGGCGGCCCACCGCCGCCAGACCGAGTCCGACGTGGGCGGTGGGGGTGGTGGCCTTGGCGAGGCGGGCGAAGGGCATCGCGGGCTCCGTTCTCGGTCGGCTCCGGTGGGCTTCCCGACCAACGTAACCCGCGATGCGCCTGATGATCGCCCCAGGACCCGGGACGTGCGGTGAGTCGGCGACCACCGGCGTGTCGTGCTTGTCGTGCGGTTCGCCGCGCCCCTGGCGGCGCCCCTCAGGTCACTTCTTCGCGTTCGCCCACTCGTGCTGCGCCCGCACGTCCGTCTTCAGCTCCGCCAGCTGGACCGCGACCGCGCTCGGGGCCGTGCCGCCGCGGCCGTCGCGGGAGGCGAGGGCTCCGGGGACGTTGAGGACCGTGCGGACCTCGGGGGTGAGGTGCTCGGAGATCTTGGCGAACTGCTCGTCGGTGAGGTCGTCCAGCTCCTTGCCCTCGGCCTCGGCGACCTTCACGCACTCGCCGGCGACCTCGTGGGCGACCCGGAAGGGGACGCCCTGCCTGACCAGCCACTCGGCGATGTCGGTGGCGAGGGAGAAGCCGGCCGGGGCCAGTTCCTCCATGCGCTCGCGGTGCACGGTGAGGGTGGCCATCATGCCGGTGAAGGCGGGGAGCAGGACCTCCAGCTGGTCGATGGAGTCGAAGACCGGCTCCTTGTCCTCCTGCAGGTCGCGGTTGTAGGCGAGCGGGAGGGCCTTGAGGGTCGCCATCAGACCGGTGAGGTTGCCGATGAGCCGGCCGGACTTGCCGCGGGCCAGCTCGGCGATGTCCGGGTTCTTCTTCTGCGGCATGATCGACGAGCCGGTGGAGAAGGCGTCGTGCAGGGTCACGAAGGAGAACTCCTTCGTGTTCCAGATGATGACCTCCTCGGCGATCCGGGAGAGGTTGACCCCGATCATCGCCGTGATGAAGGCGAACTCGGCGACGAAGTCACGCGAGGCGGTGCCGTCGATGGAGTTGGCCGCGCTGCCGTGCTCGAAGCCGAGGTCGGCGGCGACCGCCTCCGGGTCCAGGCCGAGGCTGCTGCCGGCCAGGGCGCCCGAGCCGTACGGCGACACGGCCGTGCGCTCGTCCCACTGGCGCAGCCGCTCGGCGTCCCGGGACAGGGACTGCACATGCGCGAGGACATGGTGGGCGAACAGCACCGGCTGGGCGTGCTGGAGGTGGGTGCGGCCGGGCATCGCCACGTCCGGGTGCGCCTCGGCGAGGCCGATCAGGGCGTCCTGGAGGTCGGCGATCAGCGCGGCGATGGTCCGGGCGTGGTCGCGCAGGTACATCCGGAACAGCGTGGCGACCTGGTCGTTGCGGGAGCGGCCCGCGCGCAGCTTGCCGCCGAGGTCGGGGCCGAGGCGCTCCAGCAGGCCGCGTTCCAGGGCGGTGTGGACGTCCTCGTCGGCGATGGTGCCCACGAAGTCGCCCGCGGCGACGTCGGCCTCCAGCTGGTCGAGGCCCGCGATCATCCGGGTCAGCTCGTCCTCGGTGAGGAGCCCGGCCTTGTGCAGCACGCGCGCGTGGGCGCGGGAGCCGGCGATGTCGTAGGGGGCGAGCCGCCAGTCGAAGTGGACCGACGCGGACAGTTTCGCCAGGGCCTCGGCGGGGCCGTCCGCGAAACGGCCGCCCCAGAGCCGTACGTCACCGCTGTTGCTGCTCACTGCGCTGCTCCTCGGAAGACACCGTTGTTATGCATGAGTATGCAGAGCGCTGCATGATTCGTCAAAGCGGATCGGGATATTCGCGGGTTCCGAGATCGTGAGGCGTGACAACCTTTAGGCATGGGAAAGACTTATGAGCGCATAGACGGTCGTCTCCGTACGTTCATCGAGGCACAGCCGGTCTTCTTCACCGCCACCGCGCCGCTGGCCGGCGACGGCACGATCAACCTCTCGCCCAAGGGTCTCAAGGGCTCCTTCGCCGTGCTCGACGAACACACCGTCGCCTACCTGGACTTCGCCGGGTCCAACGCGGAGACGGTCGCGCACCTGCGGGAGAACGGACGCATCACGCTGATGTGGTGCGCCTTCCAGGGACCGCCGAACATCGTGCGGGTGCACGGCCGCGGGGAGCCGGTGTTCCGGGACGACCCGCGGTTCCCCGGGCTGCTGGCGCGGTTCCCGGACATCGACCCCGCCCCGCACGGCCTGCGGGCGATCATCGTGGTGACCGCCGAGCTGGTGCGCGACACCTGTGGTTACGCCGTGCCCTTCATGTCGTACGACGAGGACCGTGATCTGCACGGGAAGCGGTTCGCGCGGGAGGACGACGCCTCGCTCGGGGCGTACTTCGAGAAGAAGGAGCACATCGCCTCCAGCATGGACGGGCTGCCCGGACTGCCGCTGCCGCTGCCTCCCCTGCCGTAGGCGTTGAACGGGTTCCGCCTCTCCCGCGTACCTCTGGGCCTAGGGAACACAGGGAGCCCCGGAGGGAAAGTGACCACCACGCTCGCAGGCGGTCGGGCCGCTCGGCGGCAGACCATGCGTCGGATACGCCCGCGCCGGTCGCCGGCCGTGCCGTTGTTGCTGGGGCTGTGGGCCGGGGCGGCCGGGGTGCTGTGGCTGTGGTGGGACAACACCCCGGCCGTCGCCGATCGGGCGGGGTGGGTCCTGGGCGCCGGGCGGATCACCGGGCTGGTCGCCGGGTATCTCATGGCGCTCGTGGTGCTGCAGATGGCGCGGGTGCCCGCGCTGGAGCGGCGGGTGGGGTCGGACCGGGTCGCGCGATGGCACGCCATGTCCGGGCGGTACACGCTCTGTCTCGTCCTGGCGCATGTGCTGCTGACCATGTGGGGGTACGCCCTGCAGGCCGGCAAGGGGCTCGGGGACGTCGTGCAGCAGACCGTCGACTCCGTCCAGCAGCTGCCGGACATGGGCAAGGCCGCCGTGGGCACGGGTCTGCTGCTGGTCATCGGGCTGATCTCGGCCGGCCCGGTCCGCCGCCGGCTGCCCTACGACCTCTGGTACCACGTGCATCTGCTGACCTACGCGGCCGTGTTCCTGACGTTCTGGCACCAGATCACCACCGGCAACGACTTCGCCGTGCAGCCGCTCGCGAAGACCGCGTGGACCGCGCTGTACGCCGCCGTGACCGCGCTGCTGCTGTGGTACCGCGTGCTGACGCCGGTACGGCTCAACCTGCGGCACCGGATGCGGGTGGAGGCGGTGATCGAGGAGACGCCCGGGATCGTGTCCGTGCTGATCGGCGGGCGGAAGCTGCACCGGATGGGCGCCGAGGCGGGGCAGTTCTTCCGGTGGCGGTTCCTGGCACCGGGCATGCGGTTCAGCTCGCATCCCTACTCGCTGTCGGCGGCGCCCAGGCCCGGCATGCTGCGCATCACCGTCAAGGCGATCGGCGACCACAGCTCCCGGCTGCGCGACCTCGAACCGGGCACCCGCGTGTGGGCCGAGGGGCCGTACGGGGCGCTGACCGCGCAGCGGCGCAGCCGGGGCAAGGTACTGCTGGTCGCGGGCGGGGTCGGCATCACGCCGATGCGGGCCCTGTTCGAGACGCTGCCCGGCGCGGCCGGTGACATCACCCTGCTGTACCGGGCCAACAGCACACAGGACCTGGCCCTGTGGGACGAGCTGGCGGCCATCGCCGACGAGCGGGGCGCCCGGCTGATGTACGCGGTCAACAGCCCGGACGGCGAACGCCCGGACATCTCCGCCGAGTCGCTCCGGCGCAAGATCCCGGAGATCGAGCGCCACGACGTGTTCCTGTGCGGGCCGCCCGGTTTCGCGCAGTCGGTGTACGAGGCGCTGCGCGACGCGGGGGTCCCGGCGCGGCGCATCCACCACGAGTCCTTCGAGATGTGAGCCGACCGACCGTCAGCAGGAGTTGTCCACCCCATGAAGAAGAGCCATCCCGTCCGGCGGGCCCTGCTCGCCACCGTCGCCACCGTGTCCGGCGTCGTGCTGCTGCTGTCCCTCAAGCCGGCCTCGGACCCGGCCGCCGCGTCGGCTCCTCCTCCCCCGCCGGTGTCCGCCGCGCAGCGGCCCGCCCCGGGCGCGGGCACGGTCACCGGCGCGGTCGCCACCACCCAGTACGGCCCCGTCCAGGTCCGCCTCACCCTCAGCGGCGGGCGGATCACCCGGGCCGAGGCCGTCCAGGCCCCCGGCGGGGGCCGCAGCGGCGAGATCACCGGCATGGCCGTGCCCCGGCTCAACCAGGCCGCCGTCACCGCGCAGAGCGCGCGGATCGACGCCGTGTCCGGAGCGACGTACACCAGCGAGGGCTACCGGCAGTCCCTGCAGTCGGCGCTGGACCAGGCCGGTGGCTGACCCGGGGGTGCGGCGTACCGAGGAGGTCATGGGGACGGTGTTCTCCTTCGACGTCCGCGGCGGGGAACCCGGGGCCGTGCGGTCGGCCCTGGACACGGCGGTCGCCGAACTGCACCGCCTGGACACGGTGTTCAGCACCTACCGGGAGGACAGCCAGCTGTCGCGGCTGGCCCGGGGGGAGGTGGGCCTCGCCGACTGCGACCCGGTGGTGGCCGAGGTGCTGGAACTGGCCGAGGAGGCCGAGCGGCTCAGCGGCGGCTGGTTCAGCCCGCGGTACGCCGGCCGCCTCGATCCCACCGGCATCGTCAAAGGCTGGGCGGCCGAACGCGCGGCGCGCCTCGTGTGGGACGCCGGCGCGACCGGGGTCAGCGTCAACGGCGGCGGCGACGTGCAGGTGCTGGGCGCCGCAGGCCCGGACCGGCCGTGGCGCGTCGGCGTGGCGGACCCCCTGCGGCCGGGCGGACTCGCCGCGGTGGTCTCCTCGGCCGGCGCCCCCGAACTGGCCGTGGCCACCTCCGGCACGGCCGAGCGCGGCAGGCACATCGTGGACCCGCGCACCGGAGGCCCGGCGGCCACGGACCTGCTCGCGGTGACCGTGGTCGCCCCGTCCCTGACCTGGGCGGACTGCTGGGCGACAGCGGCCTTCGCCATGGGCTCACGGCAGGCCCGCGCCTGGCTGGAGACCCTGCCGGACGTGGAGACGGTCCTGATCCCGGACGCCCTCTCCTAGGGTTCAGTGCCCGTTCTGGGCCAGCCGCAGCAGATGATCGGCCAGCGCCTGCCCGCCCGTCGGGTTCCGGCTGATCAGCAGCAGCGTGTCGTCACCCGCGATGGTGCCCAGGATGTCGTGCAGCTCGGCCTGGTCGATGGCCGAGGCGAGGAACTGCGCGGCCCCCGGAGGGGTGCGCAGGACCACGAGGTTCGCCGAGGCCTCCGCGGAGATCAGCAGCTCCTGCGACAGCCGCCGCATCCGCTCCTCCTTGGCGGACTCCCCCAGCGGAGCGCGCGGCGTGCGGAACCCGCCCTCGCTGGGCACGGCGTAGATCAGCTCACCGTCGGTGTTGCGGATCTTCACCGCGTTCAGCTCGTCGAGGTCCCGGGACAGCGTCGCCTGGGTGACCGTCAGCCCGTCGTCCGCGAGCAGCTTCGCCAGCTGGCTCTGCGACCGCACCGGCTGCCGGTTGAGGATGTCCACGATCCGGCGGTGACGTGCGGTGCGGGTCTGCGGCACGGCCGGCCCGGAGGTCTGGTCGTGATCCTGCGCCTGGCTCATCGTCGTCTCATTCTCCGGATCGTCCGTCCCCGTTCGCTGCGTCAAGGATGCCGGGCAGCGCCTGAAGAAGCGCTTCCACATCCTCCTGGCCGATGTTCAGCGGCGGCATGAGCCGTACGACATCGGGAGCGGGCGCGTTCACCAGGAAACCGGCGTCCTGAGCCGCCTGCTGCACCTTCGGCGCGAGCGGCTCGGTGAGCACGATACCCAGGAGCAGGCCCGCGCCCCGGACGTGGGAGACCAGCGGGTGGCCGAGCGACTCGACTCCCTCGCGCAGCGCCTCGCCCCGCTGCTTGACGTTGTCGAGCAGCCCCTCGTTCTCGATGGTGTCCAGCACGGCCAGGCCGGCCGCGCAGGCGACCGGGTTGCCGCCGAAGGTGGTGCCGTGGTGGCCGGGCTGCAGCAGTTCGGCGGCCCGGCCGAAGGCGACGGCCGCGCCGAGCGGGAGCCCGCCGCCGAGCTGCTTGGCGAGGGTGACGACGTCGGGCAGGACGCCCTCGTGGGCCTGGTACTCGAACCAGTTGCCGGTCCGGCCGATGCCGGTCTGCACCTCGTCGAGGACGAGCAGCGCGCCGGTGGCGGCGGTGATGGCGCGGGCGGCCTTGAGGTAGCCGGGCGGGGGGACGACGACACCGAGCTCGCCCTGGATCGGCTCGATGATCACCAGGGCGGTGTCCTCGGTGACCGCGGCGGCCAGCGCCTGCGCGTCGCCGAAGGGCACATGAGTGACGTCGCCGGGCAGCGGCAGGAACGGCTCGCGCTTGCCGGGCTGGCCGGTCAGGGCGAGGGCGCCCATGGTCCGGCCGTGGAAGCCGCCCTCGGTGGCGACGATGTGGGTGCGCCCGGTGAGCCGGCCGATCTTGAAGGCGGCCTCGTTGGCCTCGGCGCCGGAGTTGCAGAAGAAGACCCGGCCCTCCCGGCCGAAGTGGCGCAGGAGCCGCTCGGCGAGCGCGACGGTCGGCTCGGCCATGAAGAAGTTGGAGATGTGGCCGAGGGAGCCGATCTGCCGGCTCACGGCCTCGACGATCGCCGGGTGGGCGTGGCCGAGCGCGTTGGTGGCGATGCCGCCGACGAAGTCGAGGTACCGCCGGCCGTCGGCGTCCCAGACCTTGGTGCCCTCACCGCGCACGAGGGGCAGCCGCGGGGTGCCGTAGTTGTTCATGAGCGCGCCCTGCCACCGCGCGGTCATCTCCTCGTTGCTCATGACTCCCCCTGTGCGTCCTGGTCGGGCACGACCATGGTGCCGATGCCCTCGTCGGTGAAGATCTCCAGCAGGATCGAGTGCTGGACGCGGCCGTCGATGACGCGGGCGGTCGTCACGCCGTTGCGGACGGCGTGCAGGCAGCCCTCCATCTTCGGGACCATGCCGGAGGACAGCTCCGGCAGCAGCTTCTCCAGCTGGGAGGCGGTGAGGCGGCTGATCACCTCGTCGCTGTTCGGCCAGTCCTCGTAGAGGCCCTCGACGTCGGTGAGGACCATGAGGGTCTCGGCGCCCAGTGCCGCAGCGAGTGCCGCAGCCGCCGTATCAGCATTGACGTTGTAGACATGTCCGTCGTCCTGGCTTCGTGCGATCGACGAGACGACCGGGATACGGCCGTCCGCGAGGAGTGCCTCGATGGCGCCCGTGTCGATGGCGGTGATCTCGCCGACGCGGCCGATGTCGACGCTCTCGCCGTCGATCTCGGGCTGGTGCTTGGTGGCGGTGATGGTGTGCGCGTCCTCGCCGGTCAGGCCGACGGCGAGCGGCCCGTGCTGGTTGAGCAGGCCGACCAGTTCGCGCTGCACCTGCCCGGCGAGCACCATGCGTACGACGTCCATGGCGTCCTCGGTGGTGACGCGCAGGCCCGCCTTGAACTCGCTGACGATGCCGTGTCTGTCGAGGGCGGCGCTGATCTGGGGGCCGCCGCCGTGCACGACGACGGGCTTGAGGCCGGCGTGGTGCAGGAAGACGACGTCCTGGGCGAAGGCGGCCTTCAGCTCCTCGTCGATCATGGCGTTGCCGCCGAACTTGATGACGACGGTTCTGCCGTTGTGACGGACCAGCCACGGCAGCGCTTCGATGAGGATCTGGGCCTTGGGGAGGGCGGTGTGCTTCCGCGTGGTGCTCATGACGAGTAGGCGCTGTTCTCGTGGACGTAGTCGGCGGTGAGGTCGTTGGTCCAGATGGTGGCGGTCTCCTCGCCCGCGGCGAGGTCGGCGACGATGTGCACCTCGCGGTAGCGCATGTCGACCTTGTCGCGGTCCTCGCCGACGCCGCCGTTCTTGCACACCCAGACGCCGTTGATGGCGACGTTCAGGCGGTCGGGCTCGAAGGCGGCCTTGGTGGTGCCGATCGCGGAGAGAACGCGGCCCCAGTTGGGGTCCTCGCCGTGGATGGCGCACTTGAGGAGGTTGTTGCGGGCGATGGAGCGGCCGACCTCGACGGCGTCGTCCTCGTCGGCCGCGTTGATCACCTCGACCTTGATGTCCTTGCTGGCGCCCTCGGCGTCGCGGATCAGCTGCTGGCCGAGGTCGTCGCAGACCTGCCGCACGGCCTCGGCGAACTCGGCGTACTCGGGGGTGACGCCCGAGGCGCCGGAGGCCAGCAGGAGCACGGTGTCGTTGGTGGACATGCAGCCGTCGGAGTCGACCCGGTCGAAGGTCGTGCGGGTCGCGGCGCGCAGGGCCCGGTCCAGGGTGTCGCTGTCCAGGTCGGCGTCGGTGGTGAGGACGACCAGCATGGTGGCGAGGCCGGGGGCGAGCATGCCGGCGCCCTTGGCCATGCCGCCGACGGTCCAGCCGTCCTTGGTGACGACGGACGTCTTGTGGACGGTGTCGGTGGTCTTGATGGCGATGGCTGCCTTCTCGCCGCCGTGCTCGGACAGCTGGGCCGCGGCGGTCTCGACGCCGGGGAGCAGCTTGTCCATGGGCAGCAGGACGCCGATGAGACCGGTGGAGCAGACCGCGACCTCGCCGGCGCCGATGTCCAGCACCTCGGCCGCCTTCTCGGCGGTGGCGTGGGTGTCCTGGAAGCCCTTGGGGCCGGTGCAGGCGTTGGCGCCGCCGGAGTTGAGGACGACCGCGGCCAGCTCGCCGGTCTTCAGGACCTGCTCGGACCACAGGACCGGGGCGGCCTTGACGCGGTTGGAGGTGAAGACGCCCGCGGCGGCGCGGCGCGGACCGTTGTTGACCACGAGGGCCAGGTCCGGGTTGCCGTTCTCCTTGATCCCGGCGGCGACTCCCGCCGCCGTGAATCCCTTGGCTGCCGTGACGCTCACGGTGCGACTCCGATCGTGGAAAGCCCGGTGGTCTCGTCGAGACCGAGGGCGATGTTCATGCTCTGGACGGCACCGCCCGCGGTGCCCTTGGTGAGGTTGTCGATGGCGCTGATCGCGATGATGCGGTGCGCGGCGGCGTCGTACGCGACCTGCAGCTGAACGGCGTTGGACCCGAAGACGGACGCCGTGGCGGGCCACTGGCCCTCCGGGAGCAGGTGGACGAACGGCTCGTCGGCGAAGGCCTTGGCGTAGGCGGCGCGCACCGAGTCGGCGGTGACGCCGGGCTTCGCCTTGGCCGTGCAGGTGGCGAGGATGCCGCGGGGCATCGGGGCGAGGGTCGGCGTGAAGGAGACGCTCACCGTGTCGCCGGCCACGCCGCTGAGGTTCTGGCTCATCTCGGGGGTGTGCCGGTGGCCGCCGCCGACGCCGTACGGGGTCATGGAGCCCATGACCTCGCTGCCCAGCAGGTGCGGCTTGGGTGCCTTGCCCGCGCCGGAGGTGCCGGACGCGGCGACGACGACGGCCTCGGGCTCGGCGAGGTCCGCGGCGTAGGCCGGGAACAGGGCGAGCGAGACCGCGGTGGGGTAGCAACCGGGCACCGCGACACGCTTGGACCCCTCCAGCGCGGCGCGGGCACCCGGAAGTTCGGGGAGCCCGTAGGGCCAGGTGCCGGCGTGCGGGGAGCCGTAGAACCTCTCCCAGTCGGCGGCGTCCTTCAGCCGGAAGTCGGCGCCCATGTCGACGACCAGGACGTCCGGGCCGAGCTGCTCGGCGACGGCGGCGGACTGTCCGTGCGGCAGCGCGAGGAACACGACGTCATGGCCGGCCAGCGCCTCGGGGGTCGTCTCGGCCAGCACCCGGTCGGCGAGCGGCAGCAGGTGCGGCTGCAGCGCGCCGAGCCGCTGCCCGGCGTTCGAGTTCGCCGTCAGCGCGCCGATCTCCACCTCGGGGTGGCCCAGGAGCAGGCGCAGCACCTCGCCGCCCGCGTATCCGCTCGCTCCGGCCACTGCCGCTCGTACCGTCATGGAACCCTCCTCCTGGATGGCATGACTATACGTTTCGCTGCACGTTTATGCAATCGCCGTCGGGTCGGTGCCCTCAGCCGGTGCGCAGGACGCGGAAGCGCTCGGGGTGGGCCGGGTCCCGGTCGGCGACCTGGATCGGCGGCCAGGCCCACTGCCGGACGGCGCTGCCCTGCGGGCGGGAGATGCGGATCTCCCCTCGGGTGCCCTCGACGGCCACCCGGCCCCAGGCCTCGGCGAGGTGCGGGCGGCCGGGGGCGCGCAGGGCCTCGGCGAGGACGGTGACGGTGTCGTAGCCCTCGAAGGCGACGAAGGAGGGTGCTTCCGCCAGCCGTTCGCGCAGGGCCGCCCCGACCCGGGCCCCGAGGGGGGTGGGGCGCTCGGGCAGGTAGCGCAGGAACGGGACCCCGGCCCCGTCGGCGCCCAGCAGCGCGGCCCATTCGGCGAACTCCGGCTGCCCGGCGGGAGCGCCGATCAGCACCTCGCCGAGGCGCGGGTCGCGGCGGACGGCCCGGACGATCGGCACGGCCGGATCGGGGTGGCCGACCAGCAGCAGGAGGGCGGTCGCACCCTGGGCGGCGAGGGCGTCGCACAGCGCCGTGGGCGTGAGCGCGCGCATGTCGAGTTCGACGACGGTGCCGCCGTGCGGGGAGAGGCACTCGCGCAGGATGCGGGTCCCGGCCGCCCAGTAGACACTCGGCTGGACCGCCACGGCGACGCGGCGGTGGCCGGCCTCGACGAGCAGGTCGGCGTAGACGCGCCAGCCGCGGGACTGCGGCGGGCAGATGCGCGCGACCATGTCCGTGGGCGCGTCGGTGAGCGCGTCGAGCACCGCCGACGAGCACAGGAACGGCAGCCCGAGCGCGTCGGCGCGGGCGGCGGCGGCACGGGCGACGACGCTGTGGTACTCCCCCACCACCGCGGCCGCGCCCATCCCGGCGAATTCCCCGACGGCCGCCGCGGCACGCTCCGGGTCGGCGGCGGTGTCCCGGACCACCAGCTCCAGCGGCCGTCCGCCGATCCCCCCGGCGGCGTTGGCCTCGGCGACGGCCAGCTCGGCTCCGGCGAGCAGATGCCGCCCCGCCTCGGCCCACCCGGGCCGGCTCAGCGGGGCGAGGGCACCGATCAGGACGGGCGATCCGCCGGCCGGCTGCGCTGTGGCTGCATTCATCTGCTGACTCTTCCTGTGAGGTGGCACCGCATTGCATCCACCGCCCTCACCGACGGGCAACCGATTATGGGGGCGCGGCACCCCGGGGCCTAGCCTGTCGGGATGGCCAACGTGTTCGGGGCGGGGGGCGACTCTCTCGACCTCTCCAACAACGCCACCCAGGTCTTCGTGGAGGTGCTGACCCTCGCGGTGTCGGCGCTGGCCGAGCGGGAGTGGGACCACCGGTTCGCCGCCCTGCTGGCGTTGCAGGACCAGAACGTGATGGGCAGGGGCGCGGTCGGCTTCGACCTCGCCGACCTCGACTGGGGACCGTCGGCCGAGGAGCGGGAGGCGGCGAAGGACTTTGTGCTGAGGGTCGTCGCCCTGGCCGCGCGGCGGCACCGATGGGACGAGCTCGGTTACGACCCGCCGCACGCCGAGGCGGGTCTGCGCCGGTTCCGGGCGATCGTCGAGGGCTTCGACCCGGCCACCGCGCACCCGGCGGCCGGCGCGCTTCCGGCGGAGGGATGCGCCGCATGCTGCGTACGGCACCGGGTGCTGGGCGCGCTGCCGCTCTGGGACGGGTGCGTGTTCTGTCACGGCTGACACAATCGGGGCTCGCCGAAGATCATCCAGGAGGATCAGCGTGTGCCCCAGTCCGGCCGACTTCACCGAGATCTGCGCCGCCCAGCCGCCGGAACCCGTGGCCGTGGACTGGGATGTGGTGGAGGGGTGGCTCGGGGTGCGGCTGCCCGGGGACTACAAGCGGCTGGCCGAGGAGTGCGGGCCGGTGGAGCTGGGCGGCTTCCTCCAGGTGCATGTGCCGTGCGGGGACGGGGAGGCGTACGACTGGAGCCGGTGGCTGCGGCGGGTGCTGCGGGACGCGCGCGGCGAGGACGGGTGTCCGGTGCTGCATCCGGAGCCCGGCGGGCTGCTGCCGTGGGGGGACAGTGCGGACGGGGACCTGTTCTTCTGGGACACCTCCCGGTCGCAGGACCCCGACGCGTGGCCCGTCGTCGTGCTGCACCGGGGGGCCGTGCCCGGCAGCGGGCTGCTGACCTGGCACCGGTACGAGGTGGGGCTCGGCGCGTATCTGCGGTACACCGTGCGGGAGGGTTGGCAGACCCCGACGCCGCCGGGGCCGGTGATCGGGCCGCTGTACGCGAGCCGGGCCCGGCCGGACTTCCTGGCGGACTCCCCCGTCCCGTGGGTCCCGCCGGTGCCCGTGCCCTCGCGGCTGACCGACGCCGAGCGGCTTCTCGCCCTGGAGACCGGTAGCGGCCTCGACGCGCTGCGGCTGCTCGCGCCGCCGCCCGCCGAGCCCTACCTCGGGGGCGGCACCTGGGACGGCCTCTTCGCCGAGCTGGGCACCCGGCTGCCCGCCGAGTACGTGCGCCTCATGGATCTCTACGGCGCCGGGTGCTGGAGCGAGTGGCTGCGCTTCCACACCCCGCTGCGGACCGGCGAGCGGCGGTTCGTCACGCATGTCGAGGAGACCCTGTCGGGCTACCGGCGGCTGCGGGCCGGGTACCCGCACGAGTTTCCGCTGCCGGTGTGGCCCGAGCCGGGCGGGTTCCTGCCGTTCGCCAACTCCATCGACGGCGACTACCTGGGCTGGCTCGCGCAGGGGCCCGACCCGGACGGCTGGCCGCTGGTCGTCTGGCCCCGGCACGCCCGGCAGGGGCCGCCGCTGGACGGCGGGCTGGTCGAGACGCTGCTCGCCTGGCAGCGGGGTGCGCTCGTCACGCCGGGGCTGGCCCGGCTGGACGAGGAGGAGGACGACCCGGTGGAGTTCGCCGGGTTCCGGTCCTGGGAGGAGCACGCCTACTGGTGACGAGGGCGCGGGCCACCGCCGGGCGGCGGCCCGCGCCCTCGTCGGCCGTCAGTCCCGCCTGATCCGCAGGAACGTGACCGAGTTCGCCGGGAAGGTGTACGCGAACTTCTCGGCGACGCCGTAGAAGGTGGACGTCACCGGGGTCACCGGGGTGTCCGACTCGGTGTTCACGTCCTCGGGGCCGGCGGCCAGGGTGGTCACCCGGGCCCGGGAGGAGACGTCGTCACGGCCGAGGTCGACGGCCGTACGGGCCGCCGTGGGCTGGGCGTTGACGACCTTGACGATCAGGTCGCCGGTGCGCAGGTCCTCGGTGACGACCTGGCGGAACGGCTCGGCCGGCTTGTCGTCGGTGAAGCCGCCCCACAGCGTGCCGTCGAGGTAGAGGCTCACCTGGCGGCCGCGGACCTTGACCTCGAGGTCGTAGGCGCGGCCGGTCTCGATGGTGCCGGGCTTGGCGAGCAGGGTGGACTTGCCGCCGTCGACGGCCTGCTCCACGGCGGACTGGGTGTTGTTCCAGCCGCCGAGGTTCCACCAGTAGTAGTTGCCGGTGTCCTTGACGCCGAAGGCGACGAGGAAGCCCTCCTTGCCGGACTTCTTGGTGGCCCGCACCTTCAGGTCGTAGTCGTGCCAGGCCGGGTCACCCGCGGTGACCAGGGTGTTCTCGGCGGCCTCGTCGGTCTGGACGTAGGCCCCGTCCTGCACGCTCCAGCTGCCGGACCCGCGGTGGGTCCACTGCGAGGCGCCGCCGGAGAAGTCGTCGCCGAGCAGGGTGGTGCCGTCGGCCGCCGTGACCCGCACGTCGTCGTACGCCGCGCTCGTCGCCCAGGTGGACAGGCCGACCGCGCCGGTGATCGGGCCGCTGACGTCCGGGGTGCCGGTCGCGGTGGAGGGCACGACCCGGTCGCCGACGTTGTTCATGAACAGCTTCTGGACCTCGTAGTTGGCGGAGTTCCAGGAGGCGTGGTTGTTGAACCAGATCAGGTCGGGCCGCCACTGCACGGCGTCCTCGTTGGCGAGCAGCGGCGCGTACGAGGCGAGCTCGACGACGTCCGCGTTGCGTTCGAGGCCGGTCATGAACGCTGCTTCGGCCAGGGCGTTCTGGAAGGCGTTCCCCTGGGAGGCGTACTCGCCGAGGAAGACCTTGGGGCCGCCGCGGTCGTAGGAGTCGTAGCGGTCGTTGTTCTGCAGGAACCACTGGGGGCTGTTGTAGTAGTGCTCGTCGACCATGTCGACCTTGCCCTCGCGGTTGAGCTGCCACGCGGTGTCGAAGACGGTGCCGCTGTCGTCGGGGCCGGAGTTGGAGACGACGGTGATCTCCGGGTGCTTCGCCTCGATGGCCGTACGGAACCGCTGGAAGCGGGCGAAGAACTCGTGGGGCAGGTTCTCCTCGTTGCCGACCTCGATGTGGGTGAGGTGGAACGGCCCCGGGTGGCCCATCTCGGCGCGCTTGCGGCCCCAGGGCGAGGTGGCCGGGCCGTTGGCGAACTCGATCAGGTCCAGGGTGTCCTGGATGTGCCGCTGGAGCAGGGCTTCGTCGGTGACGGCCCGGTTCTGGCCGCAGCCGGTCACCAGCGCCGGCACGACCGGCAGGGGCATGGCGCCGATGTCCTCGGAGAAGCGGAAGTACTCGTAGTAGCCGAGGCCGTAGGACTGGTTGTAGCCCCAGAAGTTGGCGTTGGTGGCGCGCTGCTCGACCGGGCCGACGGTGTCCTTCCACTGGTAGCTGCGCCTGCGCTGCCAGCCGCTCGCCTCGCTGTAGTCCTGCATGGAGCCGGTGTTGACCAGGCAGCCGCCGGGGAAGCGGACGAAGCCGGGGTGCAGGGCCTCGATCTTCTCGGCGAGGTCCTTGCGCAGGCCGTTCGGCTGCCCCTTGTACGTGTCGCGCGGGAAGAGCGAGACCATGTCGAGCGCGGCGGCGGAGGAGGCGGTCACGGCGAGGCGTCCGCGGGAGCTGGTGCGGGAGGCGGTGAAGGTCGCGGTGTACTTCCGCCAGCCGCCCGACACCGTCACCCGGCGGGCGGTCCCGAGGGCGCCGGCCGCGTCCCGCAGCGCGACGGTGAGGGTGCTGCCGGCCTCCGCGCGGGCCCACACCGAGAAGTCGTAGCGCTTGCCCTGCTCGACGCGCACGCCGGTGTTGTAGCCGGAGTTCGTGACGGTCGAACCGGCCCCCAGGGACAGGTAGTTGCGGTTGCGGTCGTTCAGCCGGCCGGCGTCGTCCACGACCTGGGCCGCGCCGTCCACCGACCACGAGGTCAGGGGTGTGTAGGAGCCGTTGTCGGCGGTGGAGTACTCGAAGGAACGGTTCTGCACGAGCTCGGCGTACAGGCCGCCGTCCGCGGCGCGGTTGATGTCCTCGAAGAAGACGCCGTACATCGTGTCGTCGATCGCCGCGCCCCGGGCGCCGGGGTCGACGGTGATCGCGTAGTCCGTGACCGCCTCGGCGTGCGCGGGGGCGGGGACGACGACGGCCGTGGCGACGAGGACGGCACCGGTGGTGAGACCGAGTCTCCGGTGCGTCCGGCGGCTCCGGGGCGTGCGGGTGGTGCGTGACATGGATACTCCGCGGCTCTGCGCCCCGGCTCGGGGCGATGTGGTTCGAAATATCGGACGTTGGTCAGCACTTCGAACGGCAAGATAGGGAGGGGGCGTTGACGCGTCAATGGGTCGCGCAGCGGCCGTCGAGAAGGAGAGCGGGGCGAGATGGGCGAGTTCTGGCCAGTGCCCGATGCGCTCGCCTACCTCACGGGAGGGTGGCGGGTCGAACGGGTCGTGCGCGATCTGGGGGACGGCACCCAGGGCACCTTCACCGGGGCCACCGACTTCACGCCACTTCCCGGCGGGGGTCTGCTGCACCGGGAGACCGGCCACTTCACCTGGCACGGGGTCACCCGGCCCGCCGAGCGGACGCTGCGCTTCCTGCCGGGGGCCCGGACCGGCACGGCGGACGTCCGCTTCGCCGACGGCCGGCCGTTCCACGGCCTCGACCTGAGGACGGGACGGCACATCGCCGACCATCCGTGCGCGGCGGACCTCTACCGCGGGGAGTTCACCGTGACCGGCCCCGACCGCTGGCGCACGGTGTGGCGGGTGGGCGGACCGGCGAAGGACCTGCTGCTGGTGACGGACTACACGCGCGGCAGCGCCCAGGCCGCCGCCGCATGAGCAGTCAGGCCGCCGCCGGCCGCCGCCGCATGAGGAGTCAGGCCGCCGCCGGCACGTCGAACCGCAGGTTCCAGCGGCCTCGCCGGCCGGCGAGGGTGGTCGCGGACAGGGGACGGACGTCGAGGTTCCAGTAGGTCGCGGGTGGGGCCTTCAGCGCGTACACCAGGGCGGCCCGGATCACCGAGGGCTCGGCCACCGCGACGATGCGGCAGCCGTCCTCCACGGGCCGGGTGTCCAGCCAGCCGCCGACCCGGGAGATGAACGCCAGCAGCGACTCACCGCCGTGCGGGGTGGCGCGCGGGTCGGCGAGCCAGGCGTCGACCGCGTCCGGCTCCCGGGCCATCGCCTCGCCGAGCGTCAGCCCGTTCCAGCGGCCCATGTCGCAGTCGCGCAGGGCGAGCTGGACCAGCGGCGCGTAGCCGAGGGCGTCACCGGTCGCGCGGCTGCGCGGGGTGGGCGAGCAGTAGCGCAGGTCGGCGGCCGCGAGCGGCAGGAGGCCGCCGGCCATGCGCTGGACCTCGTCCCAGCCCGCCTGATCCAGCGGCCGGTCGTCCTGGAAGCGCTCGGCGAGCAGCGCGGAGCTGCGCGCGGCGGCGACGAAGGTGACCCGAAGTGCCATGCGGGGATGGTGGGCCCGCACAGTGCGCCGGTCAAGAGTCGTTACTGATGGGTTACGCGGCGTGCACCGGGTCTCACCGGCCGGAAGGGAGACGATGCCCGCGGCCCGGCACGGGCCGGGCTGCCGGGCCTCACGTGCCGCGCAGTTCCTCGCAGGCGGCCCGCAGACGTCGTACGCCCTCGGCGATCTCGGTCGTGCCCGCGGCGGCGGCGAAGCTGAGGCGGAGGTGGCCGCCGGGGGGTTCGGCGCAGAAGTAGGGGCGGCCGGGGGTGAGGGAGACTCCGGCGCGGGCGCCCGCGGACGGGAGGGCGGACTCGGGGAGGTCGTCGGGGAGGCGGGCCCAGAGCTGATAGCCGCCGCAGGGCGCGTACGGCAGGTCCAGCTCGGGCAGGTGAAGCCGCAGGGCCGAGACCATGGCGTCGCGGCGGGCGCGCAACTGGGTGCCCAGCGCCCGCAGATGGCGGGGCCAGGCCGGGGAGCCGACCAGCTCCAGGGCCGCCTCCTGGAGCGGGCGGGGGACGAAGAAGGTGTCGACGACCTGGATCGCCCGCAGCCGCTCCAGCACGGGCCCGCGGGCCACGAGCGCGCTCACACGGAAGCTCGGCGAGGTCGCCTTGGTGAGGGAGCCGACGTGGACGACCACGCCGTCCGGGTCGTCGGCGACCAGGGGACGCGGCAGCACACCGGCGTCCTCGTGGGCGAGGCGCCGCACGAAGTCGTCCTCGACGACGAAGGCGCCGGCCGCGCGGGCGATCCGCAGCACCTCGCCGCGCCGGTCGGGGGCGAGGACGGCCCCGGTGGGGTTCTGGAACAGCGGCTGGCAGACGAACACCCGGGCGCCGGTCGCCTTGAAGGCGTCGGCCAGCAGGCCGGGGCGCACACCGTCGGCGTCCACCGGGACGGGCACCGGGCGCAGACCGGCGGCCCGGGCGATGGCGAGCATGCCCGGATAGGTGGGCGACTCCACGAGGACGGGCGCGCCGGGCGGGGCGAGCGCCCTGAAGGCGGTGGTGAGGGCCGACTGGCCGCCCGCGGTGACCAGCACGTCGGCGGCGCTGACGGTGTCGCCGAGCCCGCGCGCGAACCACTCGCGCAGCTCCGGCAGCCCCTCCAGCGGCGGCCGGCCCCAGGCGCCGGGCCGGCGTCCGGCCCGGGACAGCGCGGCGGCCATCGCCTTCTCGGGCTGGAGGGAGGGATGCAGATAGCCGCCGCTGAACTCGATCACCCCGGGTGCCGGGGCGGCGAGCGACACGGTCACCCCGGAGGCGTCCACCGTGCGCGGTACGAGGTCGGCGGCGCCGTCGGCGCTGAGCGCGACCTCCTGCCAGGAGGTGTCCCCGGCCGCCGCGGGCGTCTCACGGGGCCGCGCCCGGAACGCCCCGGCGCCCGGGCGGGTGACCACCAGTCCCTCCGCGGCCAGCTGCGCCAGCGCCCGTGACACGGTCACCGGGCTCACCCGGAACCGCTCGACGAGAGCCCGGCTCGACGGCAGCTTCTCACCTGGAGAGTAGCGGTTGAGCTCGCTCCGCAGGGTGTTCGCCAGTTCACCGACACTGCTACGCTCATGCATGAGAGCACAGAGTAGCGCTATCGCCCCGAGTCGGATAGCAGTCGACGCCCCTCAGCAGCGGTCGTCCTCCTTCGGCGTCGTCCAGGCCGCACTGGGCGTCACCGCGTTCTCGCTGACCTTCCCCGCGACCGCCTGGGGCCTGGAGGGCTTCGGCCCCTGGTCGCTGGTGGCCGTGCGCAGCGTGCTGGCCGCGCTGATCGCGGGCGGCTGTCTGCTGGCGCTGCGCGTGCCGCTGCCCGCGCGGGCGCACTGGCCGGGGCTCGCGGTCGTCGGCGCCGGGGTCGTCGTCGGCTTCCCGCTGCTGACCACACTGGCGCTGCAGACGTCCACCACGGCGCACGCGGCCGTCGTCGTCGGACTGCTCCCGCTGACCACCGCCGCGCTGTCCGCGCTGCGCATGGGCAACCGTCCCTCGCGGACCTTCTGGACGGCGGCGCTGGCCGGCGCGGCCGCGGTGGTGGCGTTCACCGTGCAGCAGAGCGGCGGTGCCCTCACCGGCGCCGACCTCTATCTCTTCGCCGCGCTGCTGGTGTGCGCGGCCGGCTACACCGAGGGCGGTCGCCTCGCCCGGGTGATGCCCGGCTGGCAGGTCATCGGCTGGGCGCTGGTGCTGTGCGCTCCGCTCGGCGTGATCGGGTCGGCGCTGGCGCTGTCGTACGAGCCGGTGCACCTCACCGGGCACAGCGTGGCCGGGCTGCTGTGGGTGGCGGCCGGCTCGCAGTTCGTGGGTCTGGTCGTCTGGTACCGGGGCATGGCGGTCATCGGGATCCCCAAGGCCAGCCAGTTGCAGTTGGCCCAGCCGCTGCTCACACTGGTGTGGTCGGTGCTGCTGCTGGGCGAGCACCTGACAGTGGCCGCCCCGCTGACGGCCGCGGCGGTGCTGGTGTGCATCGCCGTCACCCAACGGGCGCGCGGCTGACACACCGTGAGGAGGCCCTAGATGCGTGCAACCGTGGGCGACCAGCTTGTCCAGCACGGCAGGGTGGTCGGACAGCACGACAAGGTCGGCGAGATCGTCGAGGTGATGGGCCAGGAGGGCAACCCTCCGTACCGCGTCCGCTTCGAGGACGGGCACGAGGGCGTCTGCTCCCCGGGGCCGGACACCGAGATCCGGCACAAGAAGACGATGAGCGGCCAGGAGATGCCCGGACAGCCGGTGAGCGGGCAGCAGATGGGCGGGCAGCAGATGGGCGGGCAGCAGATGTCCGACCGGCCCATGACCGGGCAGCCGATGCCGCCCGGGCGGGAGATGCCCGGGATGTGAGTCAGCGCGGGGGCAGCGCCGGCCCGGTGTAGTGGTCGGCGACCACCCGCGCCATCGCCCCGGTGTCGTCGACGGCCACCTCGGTCGCCGCGAAGAAGACGTGTCCGCGCACCTCAGCGTGCCGTTTCGCCAGGGTGAGGTGCCGGGACAGCTCCGCCGGGTTCTGCCAGGCCTGCGGCTGTCCCGCGCGGCCCGCCTTGTACAGCGCCTCCCCCACGTACAGCTGTGTGCCGGTGCCCCGGACGACCGAGGCCCACCAGGGCACGAGCGTGGCGTAGTCGGCGGCCTCGTGGCCGATGTGCCAGTACAGCTGCGGGCAGATGTAGTCGACCCACTTCTCCCGCACCCACTTGCGGGAGTCCGCGTACAGCTCGTCGTAGGACTGGAACGCCTGGGTGTCCGAGCCGCGCGGGTCGGTGTCCGCGTTGCGCCACACCCCGAAGGGGCTGATGCCGAAGCGGGTGCCGGGCCTGACCTTCTTGATCCTGGCCGCCATGTCACGCACCAGCCGGTCGATGTTGTCCCGCCGCCAGTCCGCCCGGTCGGCGAAGTCGCCGCCGTGGGTGTCGTAGGCCGCGTCGTCGTCGAAGCTCTGGCCGGGGACGGGATACGGGTAGAAGTAGTCGTCGAAGTGCACCGCGTCCACCGGGTACTTGCGTACGGCGTCCAGCATCGCGTCGTGCACGAAGTCCCGGACTTCCGGCAGGCCCGGGTCGTAGTACATCCGGCCCCCGTAGGTGACGACCCAGTCGGGGTGGCGGCGGGCCGGGTGGGAGGGGACCAGCTGTGTGAGGTCGGCGTGGTTCGCGATCCGCAGCGGGTTGAACCACGCGTGCAGCTCCAGGCCCCGCGCGTGTGCCTCCCGTACGGCCGTGCCGAGCGGGTCCCAGCCGGGGTGGCGGCCCTGCACCCCGGTCAGGTACTGCGACCACGGCTCGTACGGCGAGGGCCACAGCGCGTCGGCGGTGGGCCGCACCTGGAAGACCACGGTGTTCAGCCGGCGCTCGACGGCCCGGTCGAGGAGGGCGAGCAGTTCGGCGCGCTGCTGTGCCGGGGACAGACCGGTGACGGAGGGCCAGTCCCGGTTGGCGACGGTCGCCAGCCACATGCCGCGCATCTCACGGACGGCCCGCGGCCGCCGGGCCGCCCCCTGCGCGGCGGCCTCGCTCGATGCCACCAGGGCCGCCAGGCTCGCCACCGCGAACGCCCGCCGTGACATCCGTCCCACGGACCACACCCCTGTACGCTCCGGATCCGCCCGGTCACGGATCGCCTCCGCGCCCAGGATGCCCGACCCCGCCGATCGATCATCGATACTTCGGGGTAACGTGCACGAACGGAGCAGGGGCGGAACCCCGCCGGCCTGCCACCGCCGTACACAAGCAGCGAAAGGGACGATGTGACAGACATCGAGCGCGTCGGAGTGGTGGGCTGCGGTCAGATGGGCGCGGGCATCGCCGAGGTGTGCGCCCGTGCCGGACTCGACGTCAAGGTCGCCGAGACCACCGGCGAAGCCCTGGAGATCGGCCGCACCCGGCTGTTCAACTCCCTGGCGAAGGCGGCCGAGCGCGGCAAGATCTCGGAGGAGGAGCGGGACGCCACCCTGGCGCGGCTGAGCTTCACCACCGACCTGGGCGAGTTCGCCGACCGCGACCTCGTCATCGAGGCCGTCGTCGAGAACGAGCAGGTCAAGACCGAGATCTTCCAGGTCCTCGACCAGGTGGTGACCCGGCCGGACGCCATCCTGGCCTCCAACACCTCCTCCATCCCGCTGGTGAAGCTGGCCGTGGCGACCTCCCGCCCCGACCATGTGATCGGCATCCACTTCTTCAACCCGGCCCCGGTGCAGAAGCTCGTCGAGCTGATCCCGGCACTGACCACCTCCGAGGGCACGCTCAGCCGCGCCCAGGTGTTCGCCGAGAAGGTGCTCGGCAAGCACGCGATCCGCGCCCAGGACCGCTCGGGCTTCGTGGTCAACGCGCTGCTGGTGCCCTACCTGCTCTCCGCGATCCGGATGTTCGAATCGGGCATCGCGAGCCGCGAGGACATCGACAACGGCATGGAGTTCGGCTGCGCCCACCCGATGGGCCCGCTGAAGCTCTCCGACCTGATCGGCCTGGACACGATCGCCTCGATCGCCGACTCGATGTACGAGGAGTACAAGGAGCCGCTCTACGCCGCTCCCCCGCTGCTGCAGCGCATGGTCGACGCGGGCCGCCTCGGCCGCAAGACCGGCTCGGGCTTCTACACGTACAGCTGAGCACGCACAGTCACCGTCGCGGGCCCGGCGCTCTTCGGAGTGCCGGGCCCGCGGCATTCACACACCGTGTGCGCGGCGGGCACGCATATGCCCTTCGCACACTCTCCCCACGCGCCCACCAGGCGAGTTCACTCAACATGCGCATGCAAGGGATGTGAATCGACTACGGAAAGGAGCGGACCCGTGACCGCCGATCCCGAGCATCCCGTGGTCCAAGGGGAACTCGCAGAGTTACGACGCCGGCTCGATGTGGCCTACGCCAGAGTCGAGGGCGGGCTGACCCTGCTCACCCATCGCACCGAGGAGACCGCCAAGGAGGTGGACGAGCTGGAGACCCGGCTCACCTCCCTGGAGCACACCCGCTGGCCCCTGCCCTCGATCGCTGCCGTCACGGCCGTGGGCGCGCTCGTCGTGACGGTCTGGCAGGCGCTGGGACGCTAACGCCCCCGGGGCGGCAGGTCCTGGCCGAGCCTGAGGTGATGCAGTAACAGCAGTGCGGCCGCCATGTTGGCGGCCGGGACCTCGCCGCGGGCGACCATGTCGGGGACGAGTTTGAGGGGGACCCATTCCCTGCGGTCCGACTCGAAGTCGTCCACGGGATGACCGATGTACTCGCCCTCGTCGGCCCAGTAGATGTGGTGCCGGGCGTCCGTGAGCCCGTTGGAGGGCTCGACGCTCATCAGGTGGCGCAGGGGTCCCGGCCGCCAGCCGGTCTCCTCCTCCAGTTCCCTGGCGGCCGCGCACGCTATGTCCTCGCCGTCCTCGACGACGCCGGCCGCGAGCTCCCACCCCCAGCTGTCGGTGATGAAACGGTGGCGCCACAACAGGAGGACCTCATTGGCCTCGTTGACCACCGTGGCCACGGCGACGGGCCGCAGCCGGATCAGGAAGTGGTCGAGATGCCGGCCGTCCGGCAACGCGACATCCGCCAGATTGACGCTGAACCAGCGGTTTGAGTACACAGTTTGTTCGTTCTGCTTCGTCCACTGCACGGTTCTGCCACCTTCCGCCGAGTAAGTGGCAATATCGCAGCAGGAGCGGTCCGGCAGCAGGCACAGGGACGTCCGATGGCAGCGCGGCGGGCGCACAGGGGCGGAATGGAGCAGGCCCCCTACAGCTCGCTCAGGGGCTCACAGCGGTACGCGCAGCGCCCCGTCGATGAGTTCGGCGGCCTCCGCGGTGCCCGAGCAGCCGCTGCTCACCAGGTGCTCGCGCACCGCGCGGAGTCTGTCGCGCAGCCGCTGCGACTCCATGCCCCGCGCCTGCTCGGCCATCCGCACCGCCGTGGCCACCGCCTTGTCGGCGTTCCCCTGGCGCAGTTCGATGGTGGACAGCATCGCGAGCCGGTGGACCCGGCCCCGGTCGTGCGCGGGGTTGTCCACCGCGGCCGCCGCGTGCTCGGCCGCCGCCTGGAGCTCGCCCAGGCTCAGCAGCGCCTCCGCCACCTGGACGTTGACCAGACCCGGCTGGACATAGCCGGTCTCGTCGGGCTCGATGCCGCGCCGGATGCGTTCGGCGGCGGCCTCGGCCCGGCGGATGCAGGACAGCGCGCTCGAACCGTCACCGAGGTGGGCGTAGGCCTTCGCCTGCATCGCGTACAGGTCGGAGGCGAGGGCGGGGGTGATGTGCCTGCCCGCGGTCCGCAGCGCGGCCTCCGCGAAGGCGACCGCCTGGCGGAACTCCCGCATGAACAGCGACTGGTTGACCAGCAGCGCGATCACGTACGCGCCGAGGCCCCGGTCGCCGCTGGCCTTGGCGAGCCGCAGCGCCTGGTGGAAGTAGCGCTGGGCGAGGCCGTGCGCGTCGGAGTCGTACGCGCAGATCCCGGCGATCGCCACCAGCCCGCCGGTGGCCCGGTGCAGTTGACGGCCCGTCGCGTCGGTGTAGCCGCCGCGCAGCAGCGGGGCGGCCTCGGCGTTGAGGAAGCCGACGATCCGGCTGCGCGTCGCGACCCCGCCGGCCTTGCGGTACATCTGCTCGTAGTGCGTACGGGCCGCCCGCAGCATCTCCAGATCGGCCGGGGTCACCCGGTGCCGGCCCCCACGCGAGACGTCGACGTCCTCGGGCGGGTTCTCCCACTCCCACACCGGCATCACCGCGGGCGTGCCGGTGACCGCGGGCGCGCCCAGGATGTGCGGGCGCTGCTGCTCGTCGGAGCGCCACAGGGCGGTGGCCCGCTCCACGAACCCCGACAGCGTGCCGGAGTGCAGGACGGTCGGCTCGCCGGGGACGCCGAGGCCGATGTCGTCGAGCGTGACCGGCCGGTGCAGCCGGGCCGCGAGCACCTCGCAGATCAGGTCGGGCACCTGTCCGCGCGGGCGCTGGCCCTTCAGCCAGCGGGCCACGGCGGTGTGCTCGTACCGCAGTGCCAGGCCGCGGGCGCGCCCGGCCTGGTTGACGTGTGCGGCCAGCCCGGCGTGCGAGACCCCGGCCTCGTCCAGGATCGCGTCGAGCAGTGTGTTGGGCTGCATTGGGTGCCCCCCCGGTGGCTCGGTGCCCGACAGCGTAGTGGGTTCGCCTTCACACGGGGTGTGAACGGAGTGCGCGAATCCGTACCGTGTGCGCGCTGTCGCGGAGAGTTCCCGGCCGGTTGACTGGGGTGCCTCGCAAGAGGCCGGCCGGGCCGCCGGCTCCCCCTCGTACAGTGCGGCGGCCCGCTTCCCGCCGTCCGCCCGGCTGCCTGCCCGACACTCCGTGGCGGGGCGGACGGCGACGCCGGCCCGTGGGGCTGGCTGTGGTTCGTCGGCTGCCGGTGCGTGGTCGCTTCTCGCGCCCGCGCGGCGGAGCCGCTGACGTCAGCGCCCCGCGCCCCTGGGGTGCTCGGACCGGCCTTTCGGAGCCGGTCGAGTGTCCTCAGGGGCGCGGGGAACTGCGCGAGCAACCACGGCCGACCCGCAGCCGGGGTACTCGCGCAGCCCCCACGGCGCTCAGCCGCGCAGCACAGCCCCGGTGCGCTCGCCCGCGAGGGCGACCGCGGCGTCCCGTGCGGCCGAAGCCTCGTCCACGGTCAGCGTGCGGTCACCGGCGCGGAACCGCAGGGCGTAGGCCAGGGACTTGCGCCCCTCACCGAGCTGGTCCTCGTTCTCGTACACGTCGAACAGCCGGATGCCCTCCAGCAGTTCACCCGCGCCTTCGCGGAGCGCGGCCTCGACCTCGGCGGCCGGGACCGGCTTGTCCACGACGAGCGCGACGTCCTGCGTGGCGACGGGGAAGGTGGAGATGCTCGGCGCCTGCGGCACACCGTCGCCGGCCCGCTCCAGGGCGTCCAGGTCCAGCTCCGTCGCGCAGGTGCGCGCGGGCAGACCGAAGGCCTTCACCACACGGGGGTGCAGCTCGCCGGCGTGGCCGACGACGACCTCCGCGCCGTCCACGACGACCGCGAACTCGGCGCACCGGCCCGGGTGCCACGGCCCGTACGCGCCCTTGCGGACGACGAGCTCGGCGCCCGTCTCACGTGCGACGGCACGGCCGGCCTCGACCGCGTCGGCCCAGTCGGCCGGGCGGCCCTTGCCCCACCAGCCGGCCTGCTCGCGGGCGCCCGCGAGGACGACGGCGACATGGCGCGGCTGCTCGGGCAGCACGGCGTTCAGCGAGGCGAGTTCCTCGTCGGTGGGCCGGCGGTCGACCGGCAGGTGCCCGGCGACGCCCTGCTCCTCGCGCGGCTGGAACACCAGCCCCGTCTCGAAGAGGGCGAGGTCGTGCGAACCGCGGCCGTCGTTGCGCCGCAGCGCGGCCAGCAGGCCGGGCAGCAGCGACGTACGGAGTGCGGGCTCCTCGTCGTTGAGCGGGTTGACGAGCTTCACGACGCGGCGGGCCGGGTCGTCGGCCTCCAGGCCGAGCTGGTCGAAGACCTGCTCGCTCACGAACGGGTAGTTCGGTGCCTCGACGTAGCCGGCGCCGGCGAGGGCGCGGCCCACGCGGCGGTGCAGCCGCTGACGGTGGGTGAGGCCACGGCCGGACGGCGGCTTGGGCAGCGTGGAGGGCAGGTTCTCGTAGCCCTCCAGCCGGATGACCTCCTCCGCCAGGTCGTTCTTCTCCATCAGGTCGGGCCGCCAGGACGGGACGGTGACGACCAGCTCGTCCTGCCCGTAGACGTCGCAGCCGATCTCCTGGAGGCGGCGCACCACGGTCTCCCGGCCGTAGTGCACACCCGCGACCTTGTCCGGGTGGTCGGCCGGGACGGTGATGGTGTGCGGCGCGGACGGGGCGAGCACCTCGGTGACACCCGCGTCGGCGGTGCCGCCGGCGAGGAGGACCAGCAGGTCGACCGTGCGCTGGGCGGCGGCCGCGGCGGCGGCCGGGTCGACGCCCCGCTCGAAGCGGCGGGAGGCCTCGGAGGACAGCTTGTGGCGGCGGGCCGTGCGCGCGACGGCGACCGCGTCGAAGTGCGCGGCCTCGATCACCACGTCGGTCGTCGCGTTCTCCACGTCGTCGTGATCGGCGATCTCGGTGTTGGCGCCGCCCATGACGCCCGCGAGGCCGATGGGGCCGCGGTCGTCGGTGATGACGAGGTCCTCGGCGTGCAGCGTGCGCTCCACCCCGTCGAGGGTGACGATCTTCTCGCCCTCGGCCGCGCGGCGGACGCCGATGGTGCCCTGGACCAGCTTGCGGTCGTAGGCGTGCAGCGGCTGGCCGAGCTCCATCATCACGTAGTTGGTGACGTCGACGGCGAGCGAGATCGGGCGCATGCCGACCTTCTGCAGCCGGCGCTGGAGCCAGATCGGGGAGCGCGCCTCGGGGGTGAGTCCGGAGACGGTCCGGGCGGTGAAGCGGTCGCAGCCGGCCGGGTCGGTGACCTGGACCGGGTAGCCGTACGCGTTCGGGGCCGGTACGTCGAGCAGGGCCGGGTCGCGCAGCGGCAGGCCGTAGGCGATGGCGGTCTCCCGGGCGACGCCGCGGATGGACAGGCAGTCGCCGCGGTTGGCGGTGACGGCGATGTCCAGCACCTCGTCGACCAGCTCCAGCAGCTCGACGGCGTCGCGGCCGACCTCGGTCTCCGGCGGCAGGACGATGATGCCCTTGGTGCCGTCGTCGCCCATGTTGAGCTCGTCGCTGGAGCAGATCATGCCGCGGGAGATCCGGCCGTACGTCTTGCGCTCGGCGATCTGGAAGTCGCCGGGCAGCACGGCGCCGGGGAGGGCCACGACGACCTTGTCGCCGACCTGGAAGTTGCGGGCGCCGCAGATGATCTCCTGCGGCTCGCCGGTGCCGTTGGCCTGGCCGACGTCGACGGTGCAGAAGCGGATGGGCTTCTTGAACTCCGTCAGCTCCTCGATGGTGAGGACCTGGCCGACGGCCAGGGGGCCCTTGAGGTCGTGGCCGAGCTGCTCGACCGTCTCGACCTCCAGACCGGCCGAGATGAGCTTGGCCTGGACGTCACGGCCGGTCTCGGTGGCCGGCAGGTCGACGTACTCCCGCAGCCAAGAAAGCGGGACCCGCATCAGATCTCCATCCCGAAGGGCCGGGTGAACCGGATGTCACCCTCGACCATGTCTCGCATGTCTTCGACGTTGTGGCGGAACATCAGCATCCGCTCGATGCCGAACCCGAAGGCGAAGCCGCTGTACTTCTCCGGGTCGACGCCGCAGGCGGCCAGCACCCGCGGGTTGACCATGCCGCAGCCGCCGAGCTCGATCCAGCCCTCGGAGGAGCACGTGCGGCAGGGACGGTCGGGGTTGCCGACGGACTCGCCGCGGCAGACGTAGCACACCATGTCCATCTCGGCGGACGGCTCGGTGAAGGGGAAGAAGTTCGGCCGCAGCCGGGTCTTCATGCCCTCGCCGAACAGCGACTGGACCATGTGGTCCAGGGTGCCCTTGAGGTCCGCCATGGTCAGGCCCTCGTCCACGGCGAGCAGCTCGACCTGGTGGAAGACCGGGGTGTGGGTGGCGTCCAGCTCGTCGGTGCGGTACACGCGGCCGGGGCAGATCACGTACACCGGCAGCTCGCGGTCGAGCAGCGAGCGGATCTGCACCGGGGAGGTGTGGGTGCGCAGCACCACGCCCGACTCGGTGCCGCCGTCGGGGCCCTGCACGAAGAAGGTGTCCGCCTCACCGCGGGCCGGGTGGTCCGGGCCGATGTTCAGGGCGTCGAAGTTGAACCACTCGGCCTCGACCTGGGGGCCCTCGGCGACCTCGTAGCCCATGGCCACGAAGATGTCCTCGATGCGCTCCGAGAGCGTGGTGAGCGGGTGGCGGGCGCCGGCCGGGACACGGTCGTACGGCAGCGTGACGTCGACGTCCTCCTCGACGAGCACGCGCGTGTCGCGCTCCGCCTCCAGCTCGGCCTGGCGGGCGGCGAGGCCCTTGTTGACGGCGCCGCGGGCCTGGCCGACCAGCTTCCCGGCGGCGGCCTTGGCGTGCGGGGGCAGGGCGCCGATCTCGCGGTTGGCGAGCGCCAGCGGGGAGGTGCCGCCGGTGTGGGCGACCTTGGCCTCCTGGAGCGCGTCGAGGGAGCTCGCTGCGGCGAAGGCGGCGAGCGCCTCGTCCCGCATGCGCTCGATCTCTTCCGGTTTCAACGCCTCGACCTCGACAGGGTCGTACGACTTATTCGGTGCCGACATCTCTTCCCGTGCTTCCGATTGGCTGGCTGGAGGTCCCCGTCACCGACTCATGGACTGTGCGTCACGGGTTTCGGGACACAAAGGTGCCAAAGGCCGAGTCTAACGGGGGGAGGGGGTACGGATGCGCCCGCGGGTCACTGGGCGAGATACGCCGGTGCCGCCACGGGCAACGTAAATCGGAACTCGGCGCCGCCGGCGGGGGCGCGGCCGACCGTGATGGTGCCGCCGTGGGCCTCGACGATGCCCTTGACGATGTAGAGGCCGAGCCCGGTGCCGCCGCGCTTGCTGCCCCGCCAGAAGCGGGTGAAGACGCGGTTCATGGACTCCTCCGGGATGCCGGGGCCTTCGTCGCTCACGGTGACCGACGTGGCTGCGTTCTCGTGGCCTTCCCCCTCGCGGGGGGACGGGGCGGGCCTGACCTCGATCGTGACAGTTCCCTCACCGTGCCGCACGGCATTTTCGAGGAGGTTGCCGAGCACCTGGTCGATCTTGTCGGGATCGGCCCACAGGTCGGGCAGCGGCTGCTCGACGCGCAGCAGGAACCGGTCGGCGGGCTGCCCGGCGGCGACGTAGGCCTGGATGTGCCGGCCGACGGCGGCGCCGATGTCGACGGGCTGGCGGCGCACCTCCAGGCGGCCGGAGTCGATCCGGGAGATGTCGAGCAGCTCGGCGATGAGCCGGGTGACGCGGTCGGCGTCGGCGTCGACGGTCTCCAGCATCAGCCGCTTCTGGTCGTCGGTGAACCGCTCCCATTTGGCCAGCAGCGTCGCGGTGAAGCCCTTCACCGAGGTGAGCGGGGAGCGCAGCTCGTGCGCGACGGTGGCGATCAGCTCGGCGTGGCTGCGCTCGGTGCGGCGCCGGGCCTCGGTGTCCCGCAGGCACACGACGACGCGCCGGACGGGTCCGGTGGGCTCGTCGCGCACGTAGCGGGCGGAGACCAGCACCTCGCGGGCGCCGGGCAGCAGCAGGTTGCGCTCCGGCTGCCGGGTCCGTATGGCGAGCCCGCCGTAGGGGTCGGTCAGCTGCCACCAGCGGCGGCCTTCGAGGTCCTCCAGCGGCAGCGCCTTGTCGAGGCGGCGGCCGAGGGCGTCGGCGGCGGACACGGCGGTGATGCGCTCCGCGGCGGCGTTGAAGCAGATCACCCGGCCGTGCTCGTCGGCGACGACGAGCCCCTCGGGCAGGTCGTCGGGGTCGATGCCGAGCCCGGTGGGGGCGTCCCGGCGCAGCTCGGGCGGGCGGCTCGCGTCATCCGCTCCGGTTGCGCTGCCCGTGCCGACGCTCATATCCCCGTATCCCACCTCTCGGACGGCATGGAGGTGCCTCCCCGCTCGACGAGCGCAGCCGAGAGCTCGGGGGAGGGCCCCGGGCAGGTCACCCTACTAGCTCGCGGTGACGGAGCGGCAGCCTCCGGCCGCGCGCTGTGCACGGGCGGAGGCATACAGGCATACGGCCGCGGCGGTCGCGAGGTTCAGCGACTCGGCCCGTCCGTGGATGGGGACGCGCACCACGGCGTCGGCGAGGGCGCGGGTCTCCTCGGGCAGGCCCCATGCCTCGTTGCCGAAGATCCAGGCGGTCGGCCCGCCCATGGTGCCCTTGTCCAGCTCCTCGTCCAGGTCGCGGTCCCCCGCCCCGTCGGCGGCGAGGAGACGTACACCGGCCTCCCGGAGCCCGGCGACGGCCCGCTCGACCGGCACGCCCACGGCGACCGGCAGATGGAACAGGGAGCCCACGGAGGCACGTACCGCCTTGGGGTTGTACAGGTCGACGGACGCGTCGGTGAGGATCACCGCCTCCGCCCCGGCGGCGTCGGCGCAGCGCAGGACGGTGCCCGCGTTGCCGGGGTCGCGGACGTGGGCCAGCACGGCGACCAGCTTCGGCCGGGCGCGCAGGATGTCCTCGAAGGGCGTGTCGAGGAAACGGCACACGCCGACCAGGCCCTGCGGGGTCACGGTGGTGGAGATGTCGGCGATCACCTCCTCGGAGGCGAGGTGGACCCGGGCGCCGGCGTCACGGGCCTCGCCCACGATGTCCGCGTACCGCTCCGCGGCCTCCAGCGTCGCGAACAGCTCGACGAGGTTGTCGCCGTACGCCGCCGCCTCCCGCACGGCCTGCGGCCCCTCCGCGAGGAACAGCCGCTCCTTGCCCCGGAAGTTCCGCCGGGCGAGCCGCCGGGCGGCCGAGACGCGGGGGGAGCGGGGGGAGATCAGCTCGGGGCTGGCGGGGGGCATGTGGTTCTTCACCTTCGTCGACAGGTACCGGACACGGCAGGACCCGCAGACCGTGCCGGTCTGCGGGTCCCTTCAGTCACGTCGGCTCAAGGCCGGCGCGGCGTCACGCAGCCTTGGGGGCGTTGACGTCGCTCGGCAGCGCCTTCTGGGCCACCTCGACCAGCGCGGCGAACGCGCCGGCGTCGTTCACGGCCAGCTCGGCGAGGATCTTGCGGTCGACCTCGACGTTCGCGGCCTTCAGACCCTGGATGAAGCGGTTGTAGGTGATGCCGTTGGCGCGGGCAGCGGCGTTGATGCGCTGGATCCACAGCTGACGGAAGTCGCCCTTGCGCTTCTTGCGGTCGTTGTAGTTGTAGACCAGCGAGTGGGTGACCTGCTCCTTGGCCTTGCGGTACAGGCGCGAACGCTGACCGCGGTAGCCGGAGGCCTGCTCGAGGATCGCCCGGCGCTTCTTGTGGGCGTTGACTGCCCGCTTGACGCGTGCCACTTGTTAACTCCTTGTAGCGGGGCCGTGGTTGTCCTCACACGGCCCGGAAACGATTGGGTCCCGGTCTAGAGGTGCTTCAGGCGCTGCGCGCCCGGCCTCACTTGCCGAGAAGCTTCTTGATCTTCGCGGCGTCGCCCGGGGCCATCTCGGCGTTGCCGGTGAGGCGACGCGTCACGCGGGACGACTTGTGCTCGAGCAGGTGGCGCTTGCCGGCGCGCTCACGGAGCACCTTGCCGGAGCCGGTGACCTTGAAGCGCTTGCTGGCACCGCTGTGCGACTTGTTCTTCGGCATAGCGCCGTTCTCTCCTCGTCGGTGGCGCTCCGGTGCCCGGTCACGAAAACCGGGCACGGTGGAGCGTCGCTCTTGTTTCGGTTACATCGCCTGGGGACGGTGTCCCCCGGGATCACGCCTCGGTGGAAGCCTCGGCCTGAGCCTCGGCGTTCGCGGCGTCGGGGTCCGCGGCGTTCATCGAACGACCGGGGTTGGCCTTGGCCTCCGCCTTGCGGGCTTCCTGCGCCTGACGGGCCTCGGCCATCGCCTCGGTCTTCTTCTTGTGCGGACCGAGGACCATGATCATGTTCCGGCCGTCCTGCTTCGGGTTCGACTCGACGAAACCGAGGTCCTGGACGTCCTCCGCGAGACGCTGCAGCAGTCGGTAGCCCAGCTCGGGCCGGGACTGCTCGCGACCACGGAACATGATCGTGATCTTGACCTTGTCGCCCTGCTTGAGGAACCGGACGACGTGACCCTTCTTGGTGTCATAGTCGTGCGGGTCGATCTTCGGCCGGAGCTTCATCTCCTTGATGACCGTGTGCGCCTGGTTCTTGCGCGCCTCACGGGCCTTCATGGCCGACTCGTACTTGAACTTCCCGTAGTCCATGAGCTTGCACACGGGCGGACGGGCGTTCGCCGCGACCTCGACCAGGTCCAGGTCGTACTCCTGCGCAAGCTCCAGTGCCTTGGCCAGGGGGACGATGCCCACCTGCTCGCCACTGGGACCGACAAGTCGCACCTCGGGAACGCGAATCCGGTCGTTGATGCGGGGCTCGGCGCTGATGGATCCTCCTCGGTAGCACCACGCGGCGGTCTGGCGGACAGCCGCGATGTCTGTTTTCGTAAGACCTAACCGCGCCGAGACACAAAAAATGCCCCGGACGATCACAGGCGGGGCTCCAAAGCACTACCGGAGCACCGCCGCGATGACTGCGGGGCGCGCTTTCGGGCGACTCCATCGTCCGTACGGAACGATGGTGGCCGCCTGACCGGATGACCCGCCGTCCCGGAGGACGGTCAGGTGGGAGATCGGAGCCTCCACTTGTGGGCTGCACACGTGAGTGTCCAGCCGGTCGTTACACAAGGTTAGCAGCTACCCCGGGGTGGTGCGAACCGGGCTGCGGCGGGGCCTATCGTGTGGGGCATGAGTGAGACCTCTCCAGACACGCCCGCCTACGACGACATGACCCGCGACATCGCGGAGGTGCCGGCGGTCGAGGTGATCGTGACGGTCGCCGTCAACCTGATGAGCGCCGCCGCGGTGAAGCTCGGCCTGACCGAGGAGGGCGACAAGTACAAGGACCTGGACGAGGCCCGCAAGCTGGTCACCGCCCTCGCCGGCCTGCTGGACGCGAGCACGACCGAGATCAGCTCCTTCCACGCCGCCCCGCTGCGCGACGGCCTGAAGTCGCTCCAGCTCGCCTTCCGTGAGGCGTCCGTGGTCCCGGACGAGCCGGGCCAGGGCCCGGGCGAGAAGTACACCGGGCCGGTCTACGGCTAGGTCACGCTCACGCGCGCACGAAGAGGGGCTCGCCGGGTGGCGTGGCCTCGGCCGGCAGGACTGCCAGGTCGAGACCGCGCACCAGGCGGGCCCTGAGTGTTTCGTCGGCGGCGAGGCGGCGGGCCACCGCGTGGACGCCGGTGTCGCTCGGCACGGCGGGGTCGACGACCAGGGCGAGGGTGCCGTCGGCCCGGCCGCTCGGGCCGAGGTAGGCGCGCAGCAGCACGCCGCTCGCGTCGGCGACCGCCGCGCGCACCGCCTCCACGACCGCGGGGTCCTGCAGCGGGTCCGTGCTGGTACGTCCCTCCGCGAGGGCCAGCAGCAGCGGGCCGGTCAGCTCGAACGGCACCGGGCCCGCCAGGTCCAGCACGACCGTGTCGGCCTTCTCGTGCGCGGCGGCCTGGAGCGCCTGGTGCAGCGGTACGGCGACGGGGCGGGCCTCGGGGTCCCAGCGGGCCAGCGACTCGGTCGAGGTGAAGGCGGGGAGCGCGGTGCGGTGGCCGGCCTTCAGGGTGGGCACGGCCATGTCGCTGGTCTTCTCGCGGCGCAGGCCGTTCTCGTCCTCCTCGACCTCGCCGAGCACGGCGACGACGGGGACGAGGAGCCTGGCGCCCTTGAGGGCCTCCAGTACGGGGGCGACGGCCGTGCGCTCCTCGGCCCAGGCCGCGAGGGCCGCGCTCAGCCGGGGGTCGGCCGAGCCGTCGTCGTCGCTGAAGCCGGGGTCGGGGATGTTCTTGTTCACGTGTCCGACCTTATCGGGGGCGACGGGGGTGCCTTCTCGCCGTGGGGGGGAAGCGTCCGTCCGCGGGTGCGGGCCGTTCGTGGCCGCTCGCGCCCACGCGGCGGAGCCGCCTGCCGACGAAGCCCCCGCCCCTTCAGGGCACCTGTCTGCGGCCGCGCCAGAAGACCGCGGCCATCACCAGCAGGACCGCTCCCACGCTGCCCGCCAGGGGGCCCGCCCAGTCGGCCGGGCCGTCGTCCGGGCCGGCCGGGTCGGGGCCGTCGCCGAAGTACCGCGCGCCGTACGACGCCGCGCGCAGGTCGTCCCGCTCGAGCGCGTCGGCGGCCTCGACGGCGGCGGCCGGGTCGATGAAGCCGTAGCCGCGGGAGTCGTCGCGGCCGCCCTGCGGGGAGTTGCGGGCCGTCTGCTCCAGGAGCTTCTTGATCTGCGCCGGGGTCAGGTCGGGGTGGGCGGACCTGACCAGGGCGACGGAGCCGGAGACGAAGGCGGCGGCGGCGCTGGTGCCCCAGCCCTTGTAGTACTTGCGGTCGGGGTTGGCGATGATGACGTCGACGCCGGGGGCGCTGACGGTGGCGTACCAGCGGCGGGTGGAGAACGAGGCGCGGGTGCCGAACTTGTCGACGGCCGTGGCGGCGATGACACCCGGGTAGGCGGCCGGGTAGGAGATGTGGTCGCCCTTCTCGCCGCCGTTGCCCGCGGAGGCCACGACGACGACGCCCTTGCTCAGGGCGTACTGCACGGCCTCGTCCTCGGCCGCCTCCGGGTGGGCGGACTCGGAGTCGTCGCCCAGGGAGAGGTTGATGACGTCGGCGCCGTGGTCGGCGGCCCAGCGGATGCCCTCGGCGAGGGCGTTGGCGCGGGTCTTGCGGGCCCTGCCGCGGGCCGGGTCGCCGTCCTCCAGGATCACCCGGACCGGGAGGATCTTCGCCTCGGGTGCGATGCCCATGACGCCGTCGGCACCGCCGGAGCCGTGTCCGTGGCCGGCGATGATGCCGGCCATGTTGGTGCCGTGGCCGGCCCAGGCCGCGTCGCCCTCGCCGGCACCGAAGCCGACCATGTCCTTGCCGCGCAGGACGTTCCCGACGAGGTCGGGGTGGCCGGCGTCGACACCGGTGTCGAGGACGGCGACGGTGACGCCCTCGCCCTTGGTGGTCCGCCAGACCTCGTCGGCGTGCAGGGCCTCCAGGGCCCACTGCTGGGCGCGTATGGCGTCGGCGTGCGCGACGGCGGGCGGCACGAGGGCGACGGAGGCGGCGAGGAGGCCGCCGAGGAGCGCGGTCCTGGCGGTCGTACGGCGGATCATGACGGCTGCTCCGTGGCCGTGGCGGCGTGTCTGCGCAGGGCGCGCTCGATGCGGTCGGCGAGGCCCTGGGCCTCGTGGCCGAGGCCGGCCTGCGCGGGGTCGGCCGTGGCGTCGGTGCGGGTGGCGTCGGCGGCGGGCTGGGGCTCGTCGACCGGGCGCGCGTCGGCCCAGCCGGAGACGGCGTAGACGACGACGGGGGCGTCGGTGAGCACCGACACGGTCCAGGCGGCGCGCTGCCGCGGGCCGAAGCCCTCGGCGACGGTGCCCCGCGCGGCGTACGGGCGGGGCATCAGGTCGGTGCGCCCGGCGAGGCCCCCGCTGTCGAACTGCCGGTCCAGGGAGCGCATGGCGGGCGCGTCGGCCTTGGTGAACAGCAGGCCGACGGTGGTGACATGGCTCTGGGTGGCGTCGGTGTACGTGGCGCGCAGCAGACGCTCGCAGCCGACGGGGGCGAGGGCCTTGCGCAGCAGCGGGTCGAAGGCGCCGGCGCAGCCGGTGTCGGGGGCGACGGCGATGCGGGTCCAGGTGCGGTCGGCTCCGCCGGGGCCGGCGCCGGTGCCCTGCACGGTGGGCGGGAAGAGGTCGTCGACCGGCACGTTGTGCCACAGGTCGCCGGCCGCGGTGAAGGCGCTGCGCTCGCGTTCCTCGGTGGAGTCGCCGACGAGCCAACTGCCGGTCACCGCGCCGCCGATGAGTCCGGCGCCGAGCACGACACAGGCGGCCGCCGCGACGGTGCGCGCCCGGCCGCGGCGGGCCCGGGCCCGCTCGTCGTACGACTCCGGCATCTCGGGCTGCCCGAAGGACACGACGGGCCGCCCGGAGGGGTCGCCCCAGGCGAAGGGCGCCTCGGGGTCCGGGCCGGGGTCGTGGGGGTACGCGATGGGGGGCATCGGCGGGGGGAGGTCGGGGGCGGCGGGGGGCTCTGCGGGGACGGGACGCAGCCGGGTGGTGGTCTCCTCGGGCACCTCGTCCGGTGCGCCGGTGCCGGCCGGAGGCGAGTCCGGGAAACGGGCCGAGGCGGCGGGCGGAGGCGGGGCGGCCCGCCCCGGTCCCCCGGCGTCCGCGCCCGTGTGCAGGCGCACGTCCCGCGACCGTGGGAAACGGGTCGCCGGTGAGCCTCCGGCGGCCTCACCGGGGCCGGCCTCGGCGGGTCCTGCCGCCGTGCCGCCGTCCGCGCCCGGTGCCGAGACGGCGCGGTCGGCCCCGGGGGCGCCCGGGCCGGTCGGCGTGGGGCGCACGAGGCGCTCGCGTTCGCGTTCGCCACGGGTGGGGGGCGGGATCGGAGCGGGGGGCCGCGGGGGCGGGGGCGGGGCCGTCGGTGCCGGTGGGGCCGTGGGGCGCGGGGGGACGGGGGCGCGCTCGGCTTCCGTGCTCATGCACCCCCCGTTTCCTCGTGCCGTGCCGGCGTTTCCTCGTGCGTACCGGTGCCCGTACGTGCGCGTCACTCTACGGGTTGGCCGGGCCCCGGGGGGAACCGGTCCACGAGCCGGAGGCATCTGCCCGGATCGTCCCCCTACCCTGCGGTAATCCTGTCTGGCAGGCTGCGTCCATGACTGCGCGCGCCGCCGACCGGGCCCGTTACGACCGGGCCACCGCCCATCTCGACGCCCCCGTCGCGATCGTGGATCTGGAGGCCTTCGACGCCAACGCGGACGACCTCCTCCGGCGGGCCGCCGGGAAGCCGGTCCGGGTCGCCAGCAAGTCCGTGCGCTGCCGGGCGCTGCTGGAGCGGGTGCTGGCCAGGGACGGCTTCGCGGGGATCATGTCGTACACGCTCGCCGAGTCGCTGTGGCTGGCCCGGTCCGGGTTCGAGGACGTGCTGCTGGCCTACCCGTCGGCCGACCGGGCCGGATTCGCCGAGCTCGCCTCCGATCCGAAGCTGGCCGCCGCGGTGACCGTCATGGTCGACGCCCCGGCACAGCTCGACCTGATCGACGCGGCCCGCGCCGGCGGACGCGAAGTGGTGCGGGTGTGCCTGGAGTTGGACACCTCGCTGCGGATGCTCGGCGGGCGGGTGCGCGTCGGCGCCCTGCGCTCCCCGTGCCACTCCCCCGCCCAACTCGCCGAACTGGCACGGGCGGTGACGCGTCGGCCGGGTTTCGAGGTGGTCGGGATCATGGCGTACGAGGGTCATGTCGCCGGTGTCGGCGACGCGGTGGCCGGGCGGCCGCTGCGGTCGCGGGCGATCCGGCTGATGCAGGCCGCGGCGCGGCGGGAGCTGGCCGAGCGGCGGGCCGCGGCCGTGCGGGCGGTGCGCGCGGTGGTGCCGGGCCTGGAGTTCGTCAACGGCGGCGGCACGGGCAGTGTGCAGCACACCGCCGCGGAGGACGCGGTCACCGAGATCGCGGCCGGGTCGGGGCTGTACGTGCCGCGGCTGTTCGACAACTACACGTCCTTCAGCGGGCGTCCGGCCGCCCTCTTCGCGCAGCCCGTCGTACGGCGGCCCGGTGTCGGTGTCGTGACCGTGCTGGGGGGTGGCTATCCGGCCTCCGGTGCGGCGGGCCCGGACCGGCTGCCGGTGCCGTATCTGCCGGAGGGGCTGCGCTACGACCCGCAGGAGGGGGCCGGCGAGGTGCAGACGCCGCTGCTGGGCTCGCCGGCCGACGATCTGCTGATCGGCGACAAGGTGTGGTTCCGGCACGCGAAGGCCGGTGAGCTGTGCGAGCGGTTCGAGACGCTGCACCTGGTGGAGGGGGACCGGGTGACGGCGACCGTGCCGACGTATCGGGGTGAGGGGCGGACGTTCCTCTAGTCCGGCCCCTCGGGCGCCGGGACTGTGGGGTGCCGGGCCCCTCGGACGCCGGGACTCCGGGACTCCGGGGTGCCGGGACCCTCGGGCGCCGGGGCCATGGAGCCAAGGAGCCAAGGAGCCACGGGACGTCAGTCGGTCGGGCCCACGCTCGTGCCCACGCCGCCGCCCGTGCCGGCGTCGCCGACGGGCCGGATGCCGTCGGTGATCAGGTCCATGTCGCTCAGGGGCGGCCCGTCGTCACCGGCGTCGAAGGCGAAGCGGACGACGACCGGGGAGCCGATGCCGACGGTGGAGGGGAACGCCAGGGACTGCACATAGCCGCCGGGTCCGACGGCGGTCCGTACGTGCCAGCGCACGAAGTAGCCGGCCCGCCCGGCGACGGCGACCGGACCGGCCGCGACCTGCCGGTGCGAGGTGATGCCGCCGAAGGGCCGCTGGTCCAGCCGGTTGCGGCCGTAGACCTCCTCGGCGGCCTCGGCTATGTCGGCCCTGGCGAGGGCCTCGGGGGTCTCGCCGTCGGCGCTCACCGTGCGCGAGCTGACCTGGCCGTGCCGGCACCTGCCCCAGTCGCCGGGGCAGTCGTAGGTGCCGTCGTCCGTGGTCATGACGACCGAGTGGTCGGTGACGTACTCGGGCGGGACCCAGCCCTCGGGCAGCGGGAAGGTGATGCCGTTGAGCGCGTCCACGACCACGGACGGGTCCTCCTCGACGGGGTCGGGCTCCTCGGTGGTCGGGGAGGGCGGCTCGCTGGTCGGAGCGGCCGTGGCGTACGTGCTCGGCGAGGGGCCGGCGGGGGTCTCGCCGCCGTCGCCGCCGCTGAGCACGATCGCGCCGGTGGTGATCGCGGCGACCAGGACCGCTCCGGCCACGGTCAGCGCGACCGCCCGGGTGCGCCCCGGGCCGCCGCCGGAGGGCAGGGGGACGGTCACCGGCGCCACCGCCGCCTCGGGGGCGCGCCGGTGCTCGGTCCAGGCCGTGCCGTCCCACCAGCGCTCCAGGTGCGGGGCGTGCGGGTCGGGGTACCAGCCGGGCGGTGGTGTCATGCTCACACGGGCACTCTAGGCCGAGGCCTACAGCGGCGTGACGTACGCCCCCGAGATACCGCCGTCCACCAGGAAGTCGGTGGCGTTGACGAACGAGGAGTCGTCGCTGGCGAGGAAGGCGACCGCGGCGGCGATCTCCTCGGCCTCGGCGAACCGGCCGAGCGGGATGTGCACCAGACGGCGCGCGGCCCGCTCGGGGTCCTTGGCGAACAGCTCCTGGAGCAGGGGGGTGTTCACCGGGCCGGGGCACAGGGCGTTCACCCGGATGCCCTCCCGCGCGAACTGCACGCCCAGTTCACGGGACATGGCGAGCACGCCGCCCTTGGAGGCGGTGTAGGAGATCTGGGAGGTGGCCGCGCCCATCCTGGCCACGAAGGACGCCGTGTTGATGATCGAGCCCCGGCCCTGGCGCCGCATGTAGGGCAGCGCGGCCTTGCAGCACAGGTAGACGGAGGTGAGGTTGACCTCCTGGACGCGCTTCCAGGCCTCCAGACCGGTCTCCAGGATGGAGTCGTCGTCGGGCGGGGAGATCCCGGCGTTGTTGAACGCGATGTCGACGCTGCCGTAGGTGTCGTACGCCGTCCTGAACAGCGCCTCGACCTGCTCGGGGTCGGTGACGTCGACCTTCACGAACAGCCCGCCGACCTCTTCGGCGGCCGCCTTGCCGCGGGCCTCGTCGACGTCGCCGCAGACGACGTGGGCGCCCTCGGAGGCGAGCCGGCGGGCGGTGGCGAGTCCGATGCCGCTGCCGGCTCCGGTGACGACGGCGGTACGGCCGGCCAGGCGGCGGCAGACGGTCTCTTCGGTCGATGAGGTCACTGTGCGGGGCCCTCCGTGCTGATGAAGACGTTCTTGGTCTCGGTGAAGGCGGTCAGGGCGTCCGGTCCCAGCTCGCGTCCGAGGCCGGACTGCTTGAAGCCGCCGAACGGGGTCCAGTAGCGGACGCTGGAGTGGGAGTTGACGGACAGGTTGCCGGCCCGGACGGCCCCGGCGACGCGCAGGGCGCGGCCGATGTCCCGGGTCCACAGGGAGCCGGACAGTCCATAGGGGGTGTCGTTGGCGAGGCGGATCGCGTCCTCCTCGTCGGTGAACGGCAGCAGGACGGCGACGGGGCCGAAGATCTCCTCGCGGGCGGCCCGGGAGTCGGGGCGCTCGCCGGTGAGGACGGTCGGCGGGAACCAGAAGCCGGGCCCGTCGGGTGCGGTGCCGCGCAGGGCGGGGGCGTCGTCGGGGACGTAACCGCGGACCCGGTCGAGCTGGCGCCGGGAGATCAGCGGGCCCATCTGGGTCTTCTCGTCGGCCGGGTCGCCCACGACGACGGCGGCGAGGGCGTCCGCGAGGAGCTGGTGGACCTCGTCGTGGACGGACCGCTGGACGAGGATGCGGGTGCGGGCACAGCAGTCCTGGCCGGAGTTGTCGAGGAAGGAGAAGGGGTCGACGGCGGCCTTGAGGTCGGCGTCGGCGAAGACGATGTTGGGGCTCTTGCCGCCGAGTTCGAGGGTGACCCGCTTGAGCAGGGCCGAACCCTTCGCCAGCACCTGTCGGCCCACGGCTGTCGACCCGGTGAAGACGATCTTCGCGACGCCCGGGTGCTCGACGAGGGCGTCGCCCGCGACGGGGCCGTGGCCGGGCAGCACCTGGAACAGCCCCTCGGGGAGCCCTGCCTGAAGGGCCAGTTCGGCGAGGCGCAGTGCGGTCAGCGGGGTCGTCTCGGCGGGTTTGAGGAGCACGGCGTTGCCGGCCGCGAGGGCGGGGGCGGTCCCCCAGGCGGCGATCGGCATGGGGAAGTTCCAGGGCGCGATCACGCCGACCACGCCGAGCGGTTCGAGGATCGTCACGTCCAGGCCGCCCGCCACCGGGATCTGCCGGCCGGTCAGCCGCTCCACTCCCCCGGCCGCGTACTCCAGCAGGTCCCGGACGTTGCCCGCCTCCCAGCGGGCGTTGCCGAGGGTGTGCCCGGCCTCGCGGACCTCCAGCAGGGCGAGTTCCTCGATGTGCGCGTCGACGACGGCGGCGTAGCGGCGCAGCAGCCGGGCGCGGTCGCCGGGGGCGAGCGCGGCCCACGCCGACTGCGCCTTCGTCGCGCGTACGACGGCACGGTCCACGTCGGCGGCGTCGGCGGCGGGCACGGTCGCCACGACCTCTTCGGTGGCCGGGTTCAGTACCTGGAGCTGGTCGGACACGTCGGTGCCTCACATGCGTTCGAAGGAGCGGCGCAGCTCCCAGTCGGTGACCGCGGCGTCGAAGGCCTCCAGCTCGACGCGGGCCATGTTGCGGTAGTGCGCGACGACCTCGTCGCCGAAGGCGGCCCGTGCGACGGGGCTGTTCTCCCAGAGGTCGGCGGCCTCGCGCAGGGTGGTGGGGACGTGGTCGTAGCCGGCGGTGTAGGCGTTGCCCGCGCAGGGCTCGGGCAGTTCCAGCTTGTGCTCGACCCCGTACAGCCCGGCCGCGACCAGTCCGGCGACGGCGAGGTGCGGGTTGACGTCACCGCCCGGCAGCCGGTTCTCGAAGCGCAGGGAGCGGCCGTGGCCGACGACCCGCAGGGCGCAGGTGCGGTTGTCGTGGCCCCAGGCGACGGCGGTGGGGGCGAAGGAACCGGGCTGGAAGCGCTTGTAGGAGTTGATGTTGGGGGCGTAGAGGAGGGAGAAGTCGCGCAGGGCGGCGAGCTGTCCGGCGAGGAAGTGGCGCATGACGTCGGACATGCCGTCGGGGCCGGCCATCACATTGGCTCCGTCGGCGTCCGTCAGCGAGAGGTGGATGTGGCAGGAGTTGCCCTCGCGTTCGTCGTACTTCGCCATGAAGGTGATCGACACGCCCTCCTGCGCGGCGATCTCCTTGGCGCCGGTCTTGTAGATCGCGTGCTGGTCGCAGGTGACGAGGGCCTCGGCGTAGCGGAAGGCGATCTCGTGCTGGCCGGGGTTGCACTCGCCCTTGGCCGACTCCACGGTGAGCCCGGCGCCCGCCATGTCGTTGCGCAGCCGGCGCAGCAGGGGTTCGACGCGGCCGGTGCCGAGGATGGAGTAGTCGACGTTGTACTGGTTGGCCGGGGTCAGGCCGCGGTAGTTCGCGTCCCAGGCCTGCTCGTAGGTGTCCTTGAAGACGATGAACTCCAGCTCGGTGCCGACCTGGGCGGTCCAGCCGTGTTCGGCGAGCCGCTCCAGCTGGCGGCGCAGGATCTGGCGGGGCGCGGCGGCGACCGGGGTGCCGTCCTCCCAGGCGAGGTCGGCGATCAGCAGGGCCGTGCCGGGGTGCCAGGGGACGCGGCGCAGGGTGGCGAGGTCGGGGTGGAAGGCGAAGTCGCCGTAACCGCGCTCCCAGGACGACATGGCGTAGCCGTCGACGGTGTTCATGTCGGTGTCCACGGCGAGGAGGTAGTTGCAGCCCTCGGTGCCGTGGTGGAGGACCTCGTCGAGGAAGAAGCGCGCCGCGAACCGCTTGCCCTGGAGGCGACCCTGCATGTCGGGGAACGCGAGGACGACGGTGTCGATCTCACCGGCGGCGACGAGGGCGTGCAGCTCCTCGACCCCGAGCGGCGCTGTGCGGTCTGCCACGGGAAAGCCTCCTCAAGGCCTCTTCGGTCAGCCGGGAGCCATAAGGTATTGCCGAGAACCATTGCTTGGGAAGGGGGCGCGTCGAGATGCGGGAACGGGCACCGGAAGCGGGGGCGGCGGCACAGGAGGCCGGTGCGGCGGGCGCCGACTGCGCGCACGCGGGCCTGCCGGACCGGCTCACGCCCGTGCTGCGCCCCGTCCGGGCGGGCAACGGTTTCGAGGAGGCCCTGGAGCAGATCCTCCAGGTGGTCCGGCTCGGCCTGGTGCCCACGGGCGGCCGGCTGCCGGCGGAGCGGGAGCTCGCCGAGCGGCTCGGGATCAGCCGGGTGACGCTGCGCGAGGTGCTCAAGGTGCTCCAGGAGCAGGGGCTGGTGGAGTCGCGGCGGGGGCGGTACGGAGGAACGTTCGTGCTGCCGCGCGCACAGAGCCCCGGCGAGGACGAGCTGCGCCGCCGGGTCACCGGCGTCGACGTCGAGGACGTGCTGCGCTTCCGGGAGGTCCTGGAGGTGGGCGCGGCCGGGCTGTGCGCGGCGCACGGGCTGACGGACGGGCAGGGCGGGCGGCTGCGCGAGGCGCTGGCCCGCACGCAGGACGCGCCGCTGACCGACTACCGGCGGGCCGACACCCTGCTGCACCTCACCCTGGCCGAGCTGTCCGGCTCGGCCACGCTCACCGCCCAGTACGCGGCCGTACGGGCCACGGTGAACGACCTCCTCGACTGCATCCCGCTGCTGGTGCGCAACCTGGAGCACTCCCAGCGCCAGCACACCGCGCTGGTGGAGGCGGTCCTCGACGGGGACGCCGACGGGGCGCGGGAGATCATGCGGGAGCACTGCGCGGGGACGGCGGCGCTGCTGCGGGGTTTCCTGACCTGACGGCGCCGGGATAAAGGTATGCGGACAGTCCATTGAGGTGCGGGAGGGCAGATGGCGGACAGGCCGCTCATCGGGATCAGCACGTACTGGGAGTCCAGTGCGCGCTGGGGCGTGTGGGACCTGCCGGCGGCGCTGGTGCCGGCCGGGTATCCCCGGCTGGTCCAGCGGGCGGGCGGGCTCGCCACGATGCTGCCCCCGGACGCGCCGGAGCATGCGGCCGAGGCCGTCGCCCGGCTCGACGGGCTGGTGATCGCGGGCGGCCCTGACGTCGACCCGGCCCGCTACGGCGCCGAGCGCGACCCGCGTACGGGCCCGCCCGCGCATGCCCGCGACACCTGGGAACTGGCCCTGATCGGCGCCGCGTTGGCCTCCGGCACTCCCCTGCTGGGCGTCTGCCGCGGCATGCAGCTGCTGAACGTCGCCCTCGGCGGCACCCTCGTCCAGCACCTCGACGGCCACACCGAGGCGCTCGGCGTGTTCGGCCTGCACCCGGTCAAGCCGGTCCCCGGCACGCGGTACGCAGCGATCGTCGCCGAGGAGAGCGCCGTACCGACGTACCACCACCAGGCGCTGGACCGTCTCGGCACCGGTCTGGTGCCCTCGGCGCACGCGGCAGACGGCACGGTGGAGGCGGTCGAACTGCCGGGGCCGCACTGGGTGCTGGGGGTGCAGTGGCACCCGGAGATGGGCGAGGACCCGCGGGTGATCCGGGCCCTGGTCACAGCGGCAGCCGCGTCCTGAGCCACTCCAGCGCGGCCTCGCCCTGCGCCCGCTGGAAGGGGCGCAGGGCGGGGATGCCGGGCGGCGCCGGCAGCAGGGAGTGCCGCAGGAAGTAGCCCGCGAGGGCCGCGAGCGCGGCGGTGACCGCGTCCGGGTCGGCGTCCGCGCCCAGCTCGTGCCGGGTGAACACCTCCTGCGGGTCCGGGCCTCCTTGCGCGCGCACGCAGGGCAGCATGACGAGCAGGTCGAACCAGGGCGCGGCCCGCACGACGTGCGGCCAGTCGACGAAGACGACCCGGCCGTCCCCGGTCAGCAGCATGTTGTCCGCCCGCAGATCGCCGTGGGCGAGCGTGTCACCGGCGACGGCCTCCGCCCAGGGCTCCGCCAGCCCGGCCAGCCGGTCGAGGCGGCCCGCGGTCCAGGCACCCAGCCGGCCGGCCACCTCGCCCTCGGCGCCGTCGCGCAGCTCGCGCCAGCCGCCGAAGTTCCGGACGAGCGCCTCACCGGCGGGCCGGGCGTCCAGCGGCGCCGGGGTGAGGGCGCGGGCGAGCAGGGCCACGGCGTCCAGCACCCCGCGCAGCTCCGCCTCCCGCCAGGGCACGTGCGGCTGCCGCCCGCACACGTCCTCGAAGACCAGCGCGACCCAGGTGCCGTCGTCGTACGTCCCCAGCAGCCGGGGCGCGGGCACCTCCGGCGGGAGCGCCGCCGCGTTGCGGGCCTCGGCGCGGTGCAGCCCCGGACTGTGCGGGTTGCTCACGGAACTGACGGCCTTCACGAAGGCACGCCGGCCGGCCGCGGTCCGCACCCGCGCGGCCACACCCGGCGAGAACCCGCCGACCTGCGTCTCGGCCCACACGACCGGCCCCCCGAGCGTCCCGGCGACGGCCTCCCTGACCTCACCGGGCAGCACTCCCCACGGCAGCCGGGTGCCTGCGGCGGGCGGGGCGGAAAGAGTCATGGACCCCATGGTGCCGAGGGCGAGCGGGACAGGGCCAGGGAATTGCGGGCGCGGGCCTCGCCGTCCCTACCCCCTCGTCAGTGACAGCAGGTCCCGGGCCGGGCCCGTCGGGCGGTGGCCTGTGGGCCAGACCGCGCGCAGGGAGCGTTTCAGGGTGACGCCGTCGAGGGGAACGCGGACGAGGCGGCGCATGGCGAGTTCCTCGCCGACGGCGAGTTCGGACAGGACGGCGGGGCCCGCGCCGCCGACCGCGGCCGCCTTGACGGCGGTGGTGGAGGACAGCTCGATCAGCGGGCGGGCGAGGCCGCCCAGCGCCGCGTCGAGGACCTGCCGGGTGCCGGAACCCTTCTCGCGCAGGATCAGGGGGGTGGCGGCGAGTTCGTCCGCCGCGAGGGGCCGTCGGCGGCGGGCCCAGGGGTGACCGGGAGCGGTGACGACGATCAGGTGGTCGTGGGCTATCACCGTCGCGTCCAGGCCCGCCGGGACCGTCAGGCCTTCGACGAACCCCACGTCCGCCTCGTCCGCGAGCAGCCGTTCGGCGACCGCGGCGGAGTTGCCCGCGAGCAGGGACACGGCGGTGTCGGGCCGCTGGGCGCGCAGCGCGAGCAGCCAGCCCGGGAGGAGGTACTCGGCGATGGTCATGCTGGCGGCGACCCGCAGCCGGGAGTCGCGCCGGTCCCGCAGCGCCTGCGCGCCCGCGTCGAAGGCCTCCGCCGCCTCCACGACCCGGCGCGCCCAGTCGGTCACCAGCGCGCCCGCGTCCGTGAGCCGGGAGCCGCGCGGTGAACGGTCGACCAGGGCCACGCCCAGCTGGCGTTCCATGGAGCGGATGCGGCTGCTCGCGGCGGGCTGGGTGATGCCGACCTCGCGGGCCGCCGCGCCCAGGCTGCCGAGCCGGGCGACCGCCAGCAGCAGCTCCAGCGCCCCCAGATCCGGCACCCGGTGCGCGAGCGATCCGCCGCCCGGCCGTGTGTCCCCGTCCCGCCCATCCATGCTGCTCATAACCCCACCTTATGCCCTCATAGAGACATAGTCCCTGGTGGTGGCCCCGCAGCCGGGAGACCGTGGGGGTCATGGTCACCGCCGCCCAGCCGCTCGCCACCCCACCAGCACCGCCCGCCCGGCCCGCCGTCCCCCGCTGCCGCGCCGCCGCGGTCCGTCACCTCGGCCCCAACTGGTACGCCACCGTGATGGGCACCGCGATCGTGGCCACCGCCGGCGCGGCGCTGCCGGCCCGCGTCCCCGGTCTGCGCCCGCTGTGCGCGGCCGTGTGGGCGCTGTCCCTCGGCATGCTGCTGGTGCTGCTCGCGGGCCGTGCCCTGCACTGGCGCCACCACCGTGACCAGGCCCGCGCGCACCTGCTGGACCCGGCGACGGCTCCGTTCTACGGCTGTGTGGCGATGGCCCTGCTGTCGGTCGGTGCCGGCGCGATGACGGCCGGGCGGGACTGGATCGGACCGCGGGCGGCGCCGGCGCTGGACGCCGTGCTGTTCACCGCCGGTACGGCCACCGCGCTGGCCGCGGCCGTGGCCGTCCCGTACCTGATGGCCGTACGGCACCGGGTGACGCCGGAGCAGGCCACGCCCGTGTGGCTGCTGCCGCTGGTCGCGCCCATGGTGTCGGCGGCGCAGGGGCCGCTGCTGGTGCCGCATCTGCCGCCGGGGCAGGCCCGTGCCACGCTGCTGCTCGGCTGCTTCGCGCTGTTCGGGCTGAGCCTGCTGGGCATCCTCGTCATGCTGCCGCTGGTGTTCGCGCGCCTGATCACCCGCGGCCCGCTGCCGCTCGCGCTCACCCCGACGCTGTTCCTGGTGCTCGGGCCGCTGGGCCAGTCCACCACCGCCGCGGGCAACTTCGCCGACGTGGCGCCCGGGGTGATGCCCGCCCCCTACGCCGACGGGTTCGGCATCCTCGCCGTGCTGCACGGCGTGCCGGTGATGGGCTTCGCGCTGCTGTGGCTGGGGCTCGCCACGGTGCACGTGGTGCGGGCCCGGCGGCACGGCATGGGCTTCGCGATGACCTGGTGGGCCTTCACCTTCCCGGTGGGCACCTGCGTCACCGGCACGGCGTCCCTCGCCCGGCACACGGGGCTGCTCGCCTACGACGCCCTGTCGGTCGCCCTGTACGCCGTGCTGCTGACCGCCGTCACGGTCGCGGCCTTCGGGACCGTACGGGGCCTGGTCAGCGGAGCGCTGCTCGCAGGGCCGCGCCCAGCACCCGCGGTGCCTCGGCCAGCGACGGCCCGTACCAGGTGAGGTACCGGCCGTCGACGAGCGCGCAGGGCAGCCCGGGGAACGCCTCGGGGCCGTCGTCGGCGGTGAAGCGGTAGGGCTCGTCGGGCAGGACGACGAGATCGGGCGCGGCAGCCGTCAGCTCCTCCAGCGGGACGCGCGGGTAGCGCTCGGGGTGTCCGGCGTACAGGTGGTCGACGCCCAGGCGGGCGAGCACGTCGCCGGCGAAGGTGTCCCGGCCCAGCACCATCCAGGGCCGCCGCCAGACCGGCACCACGGCGGTCGTACGACGGGACAGTCCGGGCGGCGCCGCCCACGCGGCCTCCGCCTCGTCCAGCCAGCGCGGCCGGGCCGCGGCCCCGCAGGCCCGCAGCACGCGCTCCAGTTCGGCGAACGCCTGCGGCACGTCCCGCACCTCGGTCACCAGCACCTCCGGGCCCGCGGCGCGCAGGGCGTCGAGGTCGGGGGCGCGGTTCTCCTCCTCGTTGGCGATCACCAGGTCGGGCGCGAGCGCCAGGATCCGCTCGATCCCCGGGTTCTTGGTGCCGCCGATCCGGGCGACCTCCAGGCCCGCCGGACGCACGCACCAGTCGGTGGCGCCGGCCAGCACGCCGGGCAGCGTCACGGCGACGGCCTCGGTCAGCGAGGGCACCAGGGAGACGACCCGCACTACCTCTGCCGGTCCTCGAAGGCGTCGATGTGCTCGGCGACGGCGACCACGAGCACCCGGGTCTCCGGCACGGTGGCGCGCCAGCGGTGGCGGACCCCGCCGGTCAGGTAGAGGGTGTCGCCGCGGCCCAGACGGTAGGCGCGGCCCTCCGCCTCGATCTCGACACCGCCGTCGGCGACGTACAGCAACTGGTCGTTGCGGTACTGGAACTCACGGCCCGCCTCATGCCCGCCGGTGAACTCCGAGGCGTGCATCTGGTGGTGCCCGCGCACCAGGGAACGCATCTGCGGCTCCGGCCCCGGCTCGGGCTCCAGGGCGCGCACCACGTCGACGCTGCACGCCGGGTCGGCCGCGGCGAGTAGCTCGACGGCGGTGGTGCGCAGGGCGTCGGCGACCTTCTCCAGGGAGCTGGTGCTGGGCCGCGCCCGGTCGTTCTCGATCTGGCTCAGGAAGGGTACCGACAGGCCGCTGCGCTCGGCCACGACGGCGAGGGTGAGCTCCAGCGCACGGCGGCGGCGCCGCACGGCCGCGCCCACGCGCAGTGGCTGCTCTTTGTGGTCGCCCATCGCTCCGGCTCCCTCCTTCGCTCGTCGGTCGGGTCGCGGGTGCACGGGTTGTGCTGAGTTCTCTGCACCCTACGCATGTTCGGCAAACCGTTTCAGGCGGCCGTCACATCGACGACACATTGTCTGAGGTCCGACCCCACACTTCACGCCAGTCGACGCACTCGTCCCGGGTTCAATGCGCTGCCGTCCCGATGTGTTCCCGGGTGCCCGAGAGAGCGCTGTGTCGAACTCCGGGCCGCCCGGCAGCCGTTCACAGGCCCGGGCGTGGCTCTTTGTGGTTGGCCGGATCCATACGGTGGCCGTGAGGGGTGGAAAGGAGGGGCGGGCCGCCGTACGCAGGGGAAGACGTACGGGGACCCGCCCCTCGATCGGGCCGGCCGGGTCCGTCAGGTCACCCGGCCGCCCGGCTCTCGTCCCCGGAGACCGGCGCCCACCGGTCGACCAGTCCGGGGTTGTCCTTCAGCCAGTCGCGCACGGCCTGCTGCTCATGGCCCTTGCCGGCCTTCTGGATGCGCGACTCCAGGGCGGTGAGCTGCCGCTCGGTCATCGAGAAGTCCTTCAGCCAGCGGCCGACCTCGGGGTTGTCGGCGGCGAAGCCGTCGCGGGCCAGGGTGTGCACGCCGTCGCCCGCGCCCCAGGCGCCCTTGGGGTCCTTCAGCTTCTTCAGGTCGTAGTCGCTGTACGCCCAGTGCGGCGACCACAGCGTGACGACGACCGGCTGCTTCTTGGCGTACGCCCGCTTCAGCTGGGCCAGCATCGCCGGGGTGGAGCCGTCGACGACGTCGTAGGAGCCGTCGAGGCCGTACTCGCCCAGCACCTTGTCCTTGAGCAGGCCCATCATCCCGGCGCTGGGCTCGATGCCGACGATCTTGCCGTCGAAGTCGGCGGCGTGCTCCTCGAGGTCGGCAAGGGTGTCGACGTCCTTCATGTACGACGGGACGGCCAGCTCCAGGGAGGTGGGGCCGTACCACTTGCCGAGGTCGTCGAGGTGCTCGCCGTACTTCTTCCAGTACTCGGCGTGGGTGACCGGCAGCCAGGAGTCGGTCTGGAAGTCGATCTGGCCGGTGGCGAGGCCGGTGTAGAGCGGGCCGGCGGCGTACTGGGTGGTGGTGACCTCGAAGCCGCGGCGCTCCAGGAGTTCCTTCCACAGGTAGGTGGAGGCGATGCCCTCGTCCCAGGGGATGTAGCCGATCTTCACCTCGCGGCCCTCGCCGATGTCCGCGGCGGACGCCTCGGCGGTGCCGGCGTTCGACCCGAAGACGTTCAGGCCGCCCGCCACCAGGGCGAGCACGACCGCGCCGATCACGGCGACGGCCGGGCGCGGCCGGTACGTCAGCGGTGTCCGGCGGGCCTTCGCGGCGGCCCGGCGGCCCAGCGGTGACAGCTGCGTGCCGAGCGCGCCGGTGACGCGGTCCAGGTAGATGGCGAGGACCACGATGCCGAGGCCCGCCTCGAAGCCGAGGCCGATGTCCAGCTGTCCGATGGCCTCGTTGACGGCGCCGCCGAGGCCGCCGGTGCCGACCATGCCGGCGATGACGACCATCGACAGACCCAGCATGATCACCTGGTTGACGCCCGCCATGATGGTCGGCAGGGCGAGCGGCAGCTGGACCCGCAGCAGCGTGTCGCGCGGGGTGGTGCCGAAGGCCTCGGCGGCCTCGACGAGTTCCGCGTCGACCTGGCGGATGCCGAGCTCGGTCATCCGCACGCCCGGCGCGAGCGCGAAGATCAGGGTGGCGACGACACCGGCGGGCACGCCCATGCCGAAGAACAGGATCGCCGGGATCAGCAGCACCATCGACGGCATCGTCTGCAGCAGGTCCAGGACGGGCCGCAGGGCCGCGCCGACGGCCTTGGAGCGGGCCGCCCAGACGCCCAGCGGGAGCGAGACCAGCAGGGCGATCAGGGTCGCGACCAGCACCAGGGACAGCGTCGACATCGCCTGCTCCCACAGGTCGAGCGAGTCGATCAGCGCGAACCCGGCGAAGGACAGCACACCGGCGGCCAGGCCCCGCAGCCACCAGGCGAGCACCGCGAGGATGCCCGCCAGCAGCAGCGGCTGGGGTGCGGTCAGGACGGCGTCGAGGCCGTCGTACATGCCCTCCACGACCGTCTTGACGGCGTCGAAGAACCACGAGAGGTGCGTGACGAGCCAGTCGACACCGGAGTCGACCCAGTCGCCGAGCCGAAGCCTAGGCACGGGCGGCCACCTTCCCGTCCGGGTTGTCGCAGGGCACGGCATCGGCGCTCTCGTCGCCGAGGAAGGCGAGCAGCCGCTGCCGCGGCACCACGCCGACGACGTGGTTCGCCTCGTCCACGACCGACACGCGGTGCGACAGCCGGGCGCTGATCGCGCACAGCTGCGCGAACGGCGTCTCGCGGGTGGCCGTCTCGCAGCCGCACACCGGGGCGTCGCCGGTGACGGAGGTGTCCATCAGCGCGCCCGCGGTCAGCACCCGGGAGCGGTCGACGTCCTGGATGAAGGAGGCGACGTAGTCGTTCGCCGGGCGCAGCAGGATGTCCTCGGCGGTGCCGTTCTGCACGATGCGGCCGTCGCGCATGACGGCGATGCGGTCGCCCAGGCGCATGGCCTCGTTGAGGTCGTGGGTGATGAAGACGATGGTCTTCCTCAGGGTGCGCTGCAGCGTGAGCAGCTGGTCCTGCATGTCACGGCGGATCAGCGGGTCCAGCGCGCTGAAGGACTCGTCCATCAGCAGCAGGTCCGCGTCGGTGGCCAGCGCGCGGGCCAGGCCCACCCGCTGCTGCATGCCGCCGGAGAGCTCGTCGGGCCAGGACTTCTCCCAGCCGGCGAGACCGCACAGGCCGAGGGCCTCGGCGGCACGCCTCTCGCGCTCCGCGCGGGGTACGCCCTGCACGGCCAGGCCGTAGGCGGCGTTGTCGAGGACGCTGCGGTGCGGGAACAGCGCGAAGTGCTGGAAGACCATGCTGATCTTCTTCGAGCGGACCTCGCGCAGCTCGCGCGCGCCGAGCGCGGTCAGGTCCTGTCCGTCGACGCGGACGTGCCCGGCGGTCGGCTCCAGCAGGCCGTTCAGCATCCGCAGCAGGGTCGACTTGCCGGAGCCGGACAGGCCCATGACGACGAAGATCCGGCCCTCGTCCACCGTGAAGGAGGCGTCGATCACGGCGGCGGTGGTGCCGTCGGCGCGCAGTTCCTCCCGGTCGGCTCCCTGGCGGAGCCGCTCGACTGCCTCGTCCGGTCGTCTGCCGAACACCTTGTACAGATGATCGGCTTCTAGCCTGGCTGACACGCGAACCTCTTGTCTCGGGGGCAATGGAAAGGGAGCGACCGGCCGCGTGAGGGGGGGCCCGCGGCCTACGTCGCTCCGGGGCGGCCCCTGCCCGGAGCCGCGGGGGGCAAACGCACGAGTGGGACAGCTCACCGGGGACGCGCAGGACGCAACACGTTGCGGCGGGCCCCGGTCCGCGGGTCGCTGTCAGTGGCGTGCGGCATGATGCGAGACGTGACCGGACGACTGATGCTCCTCGACACCGCCTCGCTCTACTTCCGCGCCTACTTCGGCGTCCCGGAGTCCGTGAAGGCCCCGGACGGCACACCGGTGAACGCCGTGCGCGGGCTGCTGGAGTTCATCGACCGCCTGGTGCGCGACCACCGCCCGGACGAGCTGGTGGCCTGCATGGACGCCGACTGGCGGCCGCAGTGGCGGGTCGACCTGATCCCGTCGTACAAGGCGCACCGCGTCGCCGAGGAGCACGAGGTGGGGCCGGACGAGGAGGAGGTGCCGGACACCCTGACGCCGCAGGTGCCGGTGATCGAGAAGGTCCTGGACGCGATCGGCATCGCCCGGGTGGGGGTCTCGGGCTACGAGGCGGACGACGTGATCGGCACGTTCACCGCGCGCGCCGGCGGCCCGGTCGACATCGTCACCGGCGACCGCGACCTCTACCAGCTGGTCGACGACGCCCGCGGGGTGCGGGTGCTGTATCCGCTCAAGGGCGTCGGCATGCTCCAGCTCACCGACGAGGCGGTCCTGCGCGAGAAGTACGGCGTCGACGGCCCCGGGTACGCCGATCTGGCCCTGCTGCGCGGCGACCCGAGCGACGGACTGCCGGGTGTGCCCGGCATCGGGGAGAAGACGGCCGCGAAGCTGCTGGCCGAGTTCGGCGACCTGGCCGGGATCATGGCCGCGGTGGACGACCCCCGGGCCAGGCTGACGCCCTCGCAGCGCAAGCGGCTCGTCGAGGCGCGGCCCTATCTCGCCGTCGCCCCGAAGGTGGTCCGGGTCGCGGACGACGTCCCGCTGCCCGACGTGGACACGGCCCTGCCGCGCACCCCGCGCGACCCGGCGGCGGTGGCGGACCTCGGGGCGCGCTGGGGGCTCGGCAGCTCCCTGCACCGGCTGCTGATGACCTTGGGCGGGTGAGCGCCTCCGCTGCTCATGTGGGCACTCGTTCCCCGCACATGTGGTGAGGGTAGTGCTAACTTAGGTATGCCTAAGGCACGGGAACGCAGGGAGGCCGCCATGGCAGAACGTCCGGCCCGCACGGCGCGGAAGCCCCACACGGCGCAGGTCGTCCGCACCGAGCGGCTCACCCCGCACATGCAGCGCGTGGTGCTCGGCGGCGACGGCCTGGCCGACTTCGCGGTGGGCGCCCACACCGACCACTACGTCAAGCTGCTGTTCCCGCCCGCCGCCGGCGTGACCTATCCCGAGCCGTTCGACCTGGAGCGCGTCCGCGCCGAGTTCCCGCGCGAGCGGTGGCCGGTGACCCGGACCTACACCGTGCGCGCCTGGGACCCGCACACGCGCGAGCTCACGCTGGACTTCGTGGTCCACGGCGACGAGGGTCTGGCCGGGCCGTGGGCGACCCGGGTGCGGCCCGGCGAGACCGTCCGCTTCATGGGCCCCGGCGGCGCCTACGCCCCCGACCCGCGGGCCGACTGGCATCTGCTCGCCGGCGACGAGAGCGCGCTGCCCGCGATCGCGGCCGCCCTGGAGTCGCTGCCCGACGACGCCGACGTGCGCTGCTTCGTGGAGGTCTCCGGCCCCGAGGAGGAGCTGAAGATCGACTGCGCCGCCGAGGTCGTCTGGCTGCACCGCGGCGGCCGGCGCGTCGGCGAGGCCCTGGTGGAGGCGGTGCGCGCGCTGCCGTGGCCCGAGGGCCGCGTGCACGCCTTCGTGCACGGCGAGGCGGGCTGTGTGAAGGAGCTGCGGCATCTGCTGCGGGTCGAGCGCGGGATCCCGCGCGAGGACCTGTCGATCTCCGGCTACTGGCGCCTCGGTCACAACGAGGACGGCTGGCAGGCCTCCAAGCGCGAGTGGAACGCCCGCATCGAGGCGGAGCAGGAGGGCAGGGCCCCGGCGGCGTGACCCGCGCCCGGGGCGCCCCGCCGGTCAGTCGCCGCGTACGCGCGCGTGCAGGTGCACGTCCTGCCGGCCGTCGGTGTAGAGGACCGCGCTGCGCTTGGTGCCCTCCAGGGCGAAGCCGCACTTGGCGGCGACCCGGCAGGAGGCGCCGTTGCCGAGGGCGTGGGTGAGCTCCAGACGGCCGAAGCCGGCCTCGTCCAGCGCCCAGCGGGCGAGCGCCGACGTCCCCCGGGCGGCCACCCCCTCGCCCCGGGCCGCGGGGACCGTCCAGTAGCCGATCTCGCCCACCCCGTCGACCAGGTCGATGTGGTGCAGCGCCACCCGCCCGAGCAGCGCGCCCTCCCCCGCGTCCACGACGGCCCACTGGACGCTGCGCGCGGTGGCCCACTCCCCGCGCCACTCCTCGATCCAGCCGCGCACCTCGTGCGCGGAGTCGGCCGCCCGCAGCTGCCAGCGGTGCATCAGCGGGTCCTGGAAGGCGGCGTACACCGCCGGCGCGTCCGACGCCTGCCAAGGACGCAGCAGCAGCCCGTCACCGGTCGGGATCTCGGGCTGCGGCACCGCCGCGAAGGCCCCAGCGGTCAGCACGGGGTCGGTCAGAAAGGGCATGGCCCGCATCCTGCCAACCGCGCACAGCAGATCAAACGGCTTTTACGGCGGCCCGGACCGGCCGGCCGCGCGACGTAGGCTTGCCTCTCGATGAGACGCCGCACCCCTCCCCCGCCCTCCCCGCTGCCCCAGCGCGACGGGGTCGATCCGGTGCGCGTGCGCCTGCCGGGACAGGGCGTGTGGGCCACGGTCGGTGAGCACCTGGTGGAGCGGCTGTCCGGCGCGGGGCCCGGGGTCGTGGAGCGGATGCTGGACGCGGGCCTCGTCGTCGACGCGGACGGACGCCCGGTCGCCGCGGACACGGCGTACGTGCCCGGCCTGTACGTGTGGTTCCACCGCGAGCTGCCGGCCGAGGTGCCGGTGCCGTTCCCGGTGGAGGTCGTCCACCACGACGAGCACATCGTCGTCGCCGACAAGCCGCACTTCCTGGCCACCACCCCGCGCGGCTCGCACATCACCGAGACCGCCCTCGCCCGGCTCCGCCGCGACCTGGGCATCCCCACGCTGAGCGCGGCGCACCGCCTGGACCGGCTCACCGCCGGGCTGGTGCTGTTCACCGTGCGGCCCGAGGAACGCGGCGCGTACCAGACGCTGTTCCGCGACCGTCGTGTGCACAAGGAGTACGAGGCCGTCGCCCCGTACGATCCCCGGCTCGGCCTGCCCCGCACCGTGCGCAGCCGGATCGTGAAGGAGCGCGGGGTGCTCACCGCGTACGAGGTCGAGGGCGAGCCGAACGCGGTCACCCGGATCGAGGCCGCCGAGCACCGCGCCGACGGGACCGCCCTGTACCGGCTGACTCCCGCCACCGGGCAGACCCACCAGCTCCGCGTCCATATGAACGCGCTCGGCCTGCCCATCCTCGGCGACCCCCTCTACCCCGCGCCCCTCCCCGCCGTGCCCGCCGGCGACTTCCGCCGCCCGCTGCAACTTCTCGCCCGCACGCTGGAGTTCACCGACCCGGTCACCGGGACGGCCCATCGCTTCACCAGCGGGCGCCGGCTGGCGGCCTGGACGTCGTACGACGACTGGGCCGGTCAGTAGCCCCGCCACCACCGCAGGAACCGCTGCCACGCCCCGGGGCGCCCGGCCGGCACCGGCGTCGGCGCCTGCGCGGGGGGCGACGGCAGCGGCTCGGGCTGGGCGGGCGGCGCCGGCTGCGGGGCGGGCGTGCTGATCTGCCAGGCCGGCCGCTGCGACGGCACCGGCCGGATCGACGGCTTCTCCCGCACGTCCTGCTGCGCCCGCCGGGCGAACTGCACCGGCAGGGACACCAGATGCCGGGAGGCGATGGACTCGGTCCAGCGCAGCTCGTCCTCGTCGCATTCGAGTTCCACGTCGGGCAGGCGCATCAGCAGCGCGTCGACGCCGACGTCGGCGATGGCACGGCCGATGTCCTGGCCGGGGCACTCGTGCGGGCCGCCGCCGAAGGACAGGTGCGAGCGGTTGCCCTGCATGTTGACCGACAGGTCGGGCCGGACCCGGGGGTCGACGTTGCCGGGGGCCGGGGCGAACAGCAGCCCGTCGCCGCGCCGGATGCGCTGCCCGCCCAGCTCGGTGTCCTGCTTGGCGAAGTAGGCGAAGACCGTGCTGAACGGCGGCTCGTCCCACAGCGACTGCTCGACCGCCTCGGGCACCGTCATCTGCCCGCCGTTGAGCTGCGCCCGGAACCGCGGGTCGGTCAGCACCATGCGCAGCGCGTTGGACAGCAGGTTGACGGTCGCCTCGTAGGCGGCGTACAGGACCACGCGCAGGTGTTCGCGGACCTCGTCGTCGGTCAGGCGGGCGGGGTGCACGATGAGGTGGCTGGTGAAGTCCTCCTCGGGTTGCGCGCGGCGGCGGGTGGTGAGTCGGCCGAGGGCGTCCATGACGTAGGCGTTGCTGGCGATCGCCGTCTCGGTGCCCTTGAGGGCGTCGCGGGCGCACTGCACGATCCGGTCGTTGTACTCCTCGGGCATGCCGAGGACCTCGCACATGACGGCCATCGGCAGGTGCTCGGCGAACTGGCTGACGAGATCGGCGGTGCCCTGTTCGCAGAACCGGTTGACCAGCCGCTGGGTGTAGCGGTTGATGTGCCGGCGCAGACCCCGGTGGTCGATGGTCGACATGGCGCCGGTGACCGCGCCGCGCAGCCGCAGATGCTCGTCGCCCTCGGCGTGGGAGCAGATCGGCTGCCAGGCGATGTGCGGCATCAGCGGGTGGTCGGGCTTGACCCTGCCCTCGATCAGCGGGGTCCAGATGCGGCTGTCCCGGGTGAACTGCGAGGGGGTGCGCACCATGTGCAGGTTCTCGGTGTGGCCGAGGACCACCCAGACGGGCACGTCGTCGTGGAGCAGCGCGGGCGCCACGGGCCCGTGCTCGGCCCGCAGCTTCTCGTACAGCTCGCCCAGGTCCAGCGCCTCGGGGCCGTACAGCCGGTGCCGGCCTGCGGGGCCGGTGCCGTGCGCGGGGCAGCCGGGGGGCGGGGCGAGGGTCGGGGCGTCCGTTCCGGTCGGTGAGAAGTGTTCAGACGTCACTGTGCAGGCTCCGAGGCTGGTGGATCAGGTCCGGTGTCGGGGGCGGGTCTCAGGTGAGCGCGCCGCTGCGGGCGAGGGAGTGCAGGAAGCGCACCAGGGTCATCAGGGCGTCCCGGCTGGAGGCACGGCGCCGGGCGTCGATCTCCATGATCGGGATCTCGTCGGTCAGGTCGAGGGCGGTGCGCAGTTCGTCGAGGGAGTGACGGGGCGCGTCCGGGAAGGAGTTGACGGCCACCACGAAGGGCACGCCGCGTTCCTCCAGTCGCCCCATGACGTCGAAGCTGACCTCCAGCCTGCGCGTGTCGACCAGCACGACCGCGCCGAGCGCCCCTTCGAACAGGCCGTTCCACAGGAACCAGAAGCGCTCCTGGCCGGGGGTGCCGAAGAGGTAGAGGACCAGCTGGTCGGTGATGGTGATGCGGCCGAAGTCCATGGCCACGGTGGTGGCGGTCTTGGTCTCGGAGCCGTAGTTGTCGTCGACGCCGACACCTGCCTGCGTCATGGTCTCCTCGGTGGTCAGCGGTCTGATCTCGCTGACCGAGCCGACCATCGTCGTCTTGCCGACCCCGAAACCGCCCACGATCACGATCTTCGCCGCGGCCTGGGCCGTGTGCGGCAGATGGTCCTCGGCGCGTGGACCGGGGACGGTGTCAGAGCTTTTGAAGTCCATGCATCACCGCTTCGAGGAGGGAACGGTCGGGGAGCGCCTGACGGGCGATCGGGGCGCGCGCCGTGACCAGTTCGGCCGCCAGCATCTCCGTGAGCAGGACGGTCACCGCGCTGAACGGCAGACTGAGGTAGGCCGACAGCTCCGCCACGGACAGGGGGGCGGCGCACAGCCGCAGCACCGCCGCCTGCTCCGGGGTGGTCGACGGCGACGGCTCGGCGCGCGCCACGATCAGCGTGACGAGGTCCATCTCCGCTCGGGAGCCGTCGACGCCGCCGATGACGAAGAGCCGTTCGGGGTTGGGGCGTTCGCCTTCCTGTCCGGCCGCCGCTCCCGGGGGAGGTGCGGGAGGCCGGGCAGGGGGCTGGAGGGGGGTGCGCCGCTGGCGTTGCGGAGGCGTCATACGGTCTGCCCGTTGCGTCGGGGCGGACTCGTCAGATGTGCGCCGATGCGGACGACGAGGTCGCGCATGCGGTTGCTCATCATGCCGGGCTCGCAGATCATGTCGGCGAGAACGGCGAGGTAGGCGTTCGCGCCGGCGGCCATCATGTAGAAGTAGCCGCGGTCCATCTCGATGAGGACCATGTTCATCTCGCCCTCGCTGGTGGGGATCTCCTGGGCGACCGCGTTCGCCAGGCTCTGCAGGCCCGCGCAGGCCGCGGCGACCCGGTCGGCGGTGTCGGGGTCGCCGCCGTGCCGTGCGATGCGCAGTCCGTCGGCGGAGAGCACCACGATCATGGCGATGCCGGGTACGCCGTCGGCGAGTTCCTTGAGCATCCAGTCGAAGTTCGCTCGCTGCTGGATCACTTGAGGTCCCCCTCGTCGTCGGCCTCGCTGCGGGCCGAGTCCTCGATCAGATGGATGTATGCGGTGGGGTTGCGGGTGAACGCGGTGGGGTGCTCCCCGGGCGGGGCGACCTTCTTCAGGCCCTCCCAGAACGCCTCGAAGGCCAGTCCGGGCGCCGGCCTGTCGGGCTTGTCCTCTTTCTTCGCCGGTGCCTCCGGTGCCAGTTCGGCCTTCAGATCGGCCCACTGCGGGCCGGGGTCGCGGCCTTCGCGGATGGCGCGCTCGGCGGCGTACTGCTCGGCGATGCGCTGGCTGATCGGGACCTTGACCCGGCTGCGGCGCTGCGGCAGGCCGCCCGCGGTCCACTCGGTGACCTCCGGGATCTCGTCCTCCATGGAGACCGTGGCCGGGATGCGCGGGCTGGTGGGGCGGCGCTTCTTGGGCGGACGCTTGGGGCCTTCGAGCGCGTCGACCGTCTGGGGCAGGGCGGTGGCGCCGATACCGTGGGCGAGTCCGACGCCGGGCTCGGTGGTCATCATGTCGCTGGGCACGATCAGCACGGCCCGCACGCCGCCGTACGCCGAATTGCGCAGCGAGACCTGCATGTTGAACTGCGTGCACAGCCGGCCGACGACGGCGAGGCCGAGGCGCGGGCTCTCGCCGAGCTCCTGGAGGTCGACACCGGCCTTGGCGCGCTCCAGCATGCCCTCGGCGCGGGCGCGGGCCTCCTCGCTGAGGCTGACTCCGCCGTCCTCGATCTCGATGGCGACGCCGGTCTGCACCTCGAAGGCGGTGACATGCACCTTGGTCTGCGGCGGAGAATAGCGGGTGGCGTTGTCGAGCAGCTCCGCGCAGGCGTGGATGACCGGTTCGACGGCGGTGCCCTTGATGTTGACCTTGGCGATGTTGTCCAGCGAGATGCGCCGGTACTCCAGGATCCGGGACATGGCGCCGCGCAGCACGCTGTAGAGCGCGACGGGCTTGGGCCACTGACGGCTGGGGCGGCCGCCGCCGAGGACGCCGATGGAGTCGGCGAGCCGGCCGATCAGGGCGTTGCCGTGGTCGATGCGCAGCAGGTCGTCGAAGACCTCGGGGTTGCGGCCGTGGTCCTCCTCCATCTCCCGCAGTTCCGCGGCCTGTTGGTGGATGATCGCCTGGACCCGGCGGGCGATGCTCACGAAGGACCGCTGGGCGGAGTCCCGCAGGGCTTCCTCGTGGTCGACGATCCGCAGCAGGTAGTGGACGAGCTGGCGCTCGGCCTCGGACAGGTCCCGGTAGGAGGCGTCGATGTCACCGAGGTCGCGCATCACCTCGCCGGGCGAGTGGCCGCTGTTCAACCGGCGGATCGCGGCGGGCACGACCTCCTGGCCGAGGCGGATCATCCGCTCCTCGTGGGCGGCGATACGCCGTTCCAGATACGCAGTGTCACGGGCGTGGTCGGTGCGCAGGTCGTGCAGCACACGACCGCGGCGCACGGCCTCGGCACCGGTGAGGATCACCAGCAGGGTGGCGATGCCACCGCACACGGCGACCGCGTTCTGTGCCGGTTGCGGGACGAGCGCCACGGCGGCGCCGGTCGCCGCGGCCATGACTATCGCGGGGAGCAACAGCACGCGGCTGAAGGGGAGTTCGCGGCGTACGGGAGGGGATTGGACACTCACCATGTGGGCCCTCGTCAGGGAACGGTCGGGAACTGTCGGGATCTAAGGCGCGTAGGGGAACAAGCGCACGATTCGTCTCAACTCGGCGCGCTGCGGGCGAGCTTAGTCCGACCGGATCATCGCCGTGTCATATTCGGCAAGCACCTGAAATGACCCCCGCAACAGGAGTACGCTCAGCCCCATTTACACGCTGGGACCACGGTCACACACGGAGAGTAGCGGAGTACAGACATACGAAAGTAACTCACCGTAACGAGTGACAGGTTCAGGGAAGAGCTCGCAGGATCATGCAAAAAGCGCGGGTGCGGGCGTCCCGCGACGTCTCGCGCAACACCCGCACCCGCACCAGCGCTTCCATCGGCGCCCGAGGCGATCAGCCCACGGACGAGTAGGCGACTACCCCCCGCAGCAACGCGTCGACGGCCTTGCGCGCGGTCTTCGGCACGGTCGACCCCTCCGGGGGAGCCGCCGCCTGAATCTGCCCCAGTACGTCGATGACCTGCTTGCACCACCGCACGAAGTCACCGGCCGGCATCTCCGCCTCGCGCAGCACCTCGTCGAGCCCCTTCTCGGAGGCCCACATGTACGCGGCCCACGCGAACCCGAGGTCCGGCTCCCGCTGTCCGACGCCCTCGGACTGGCTGATCCGGAAGTCCTCCTCCAGCGCGTCCAGACGCCCCCAGATCCGCACCATCTCGCCCAGCGCGGCCTTCGCCTTCCCGGACGGCAGCTTCGGCGCGAGCGCGTCGTCGCTGACCCGCGCCTCGTACACCAGCGCCGAGACGCACGCCGCGAGCTCCGCGGGGTTCAGGCCCTCCCACACGCCGGCCCGCAGGCACTCGCTGGCCAGCAGGTCGAGCTCGCCGTACAGCCGGGCGAGCCGCCGTCCGTGCTCGGTGACCTCGTCGTCGCGCAGGTAGTCCAGCTCGGTCAGCAGCGCCACGATCCGGTCGAAGGTGCGGGCGATGGTGTTCGTCCGGCCCTCGATGCGCCGCTCCAGCTGCGAGGTGTCCCGCAGCAGCCGGTAGTAGCGCTCGGCCCAGCGGGCATGGTCCTCACGGTCGTTGCACCCGTGGCAGGGGTGGGCGCGCAGCGCGGCGCGCAGCCGGGCGATCTCGCGGTCGTCGGCCGCCTGCGCACGCGCCCTGCGGTGCCGGTCCGGCACGATGTGGCCGGCCTTGCTGCGCAGCGCGCTGGCCAGGTCCCGGCGCGACTGCGGGGAGCGCGGGTTGAAGGTCTTGGGGATCCGCATCCGCTCCAGCGCCTCGACCGGGACGGGGAAGTCGATCGACGCCAGCCGCTTGACCTGCCGCTCGGCGGTCAGCACCAGCGGGCGCGGCCCGTCCTGGTGGTCGAAGCCGCGATGGCCGTTGGACCGCCCGGCGGGCAGCCCCGGGTCCAGGACCAGCGCCAGGCCCGCGTACTTGCCGGTCGGCACATGGATGACGTCACCGGGCTTGAGCCGCTCCAGCGCCACGGCGGCCTCCGCGCGCCGCTGCGCCGCGCCCTGCCGGGCCAGCTCGGTCTCGCGGTCCTTCAGCTCCCGTCTGAGGCGCGCGTACTCCTCGAAGTCGCCGAGGTGGCACGTCATCGACGCCTTGTAGCCCTCCAGGCCCTCTTCGTTGCGCTGGACCTGCCGGGAGATCCCGACGACCGACTTGTCGGCCTGGAACTGCGCGAAGGAGGTCTCCAGCAGCTCGCGCGAGCGGTGCCGCCCGAACTGCTCTACGAGGTTGACCGCCATGTTGTACGACGGCTTGAAGCTGGAGCGCAGCGGATAGGTGCGGGTGCCCGCGAGGCCCGCGAGCTGCTCGGGGTTCATCCCGCGCTGCCACAGCACCACCGCGTGGCCCTCGACGTCGATGCCGCGCCGGCCCGCCCGGCCGGTGAGCTGGGTGTACTCGCCGGGGGTGATGTCGGCGTGCTGCTCGCCGTTCCACTTGACGAGCTTCTCCAGCACCACGGACCGCGCGGGCATGTTGATGCCCAGGGCGAGCGTCTCGGTGGCGAAGACGGCCTTCACCAGGCCGCGCACGAACAGCTCCTCGACGACCTCCTTGAAGGTCGGCAGCATGCCCGCGTGGTGGGCGGCGATACCGCGCTCCAGGCCCTCCAGCCACTCGTAGTAGCCGAGGACGTGCAGGTCCTCGGTGGGGATGGAGGCGGTGCGCTCCTCGACCAGGGACCGCACCTTCGCCCGCGCCTCCTCGTCGTTCAGCCGCAGCCCGGCGTACAGGCACTGCTGTACGGCGGCCTCGCACGCGGCGCGGCTGAAGATGAAGGTGATCGCGGGCAGCAGTCCCTCGGCGTCGAGGCGCTCGATGACCTCGGGGCGGCTCGGCGTCCAGATCCTGGAGCGCTGGCGGCGCTCGCGCTCACGGTCGGCCTCGCGCATGGAGCGCCCGCGCCGGCGGTCCGGGTAGGAGGGCCGGCTGGCCTCCATGCGGGCCATGCGGGTGAGGTCGGGGTTGACGGCCTTGCGGTGGCCCTCGCCCTCCTCGAACAGGTCGTACATCCGGCGCCCGGCGAGGACGTGCTGGAACAGCGGCACCGGCCGGTGCTCGGAGACGATCACCTCGGTGTCGCCGCGGACGGTGTCGAGCCAGTCGCCGAACTCCTCGGCGTTGGACACGGTCGCGGACAGGGACACCAGCGTGACCGACTCGGGCAGGTGGATGATCACCTCTTCCCAGACGGCGCCGCGGAAGCGGTCGGAGAGGTAGTGCACCTCGTCCATGACCACGTAGCCGAGGCCGAGGAGGGTCTGCGAGCCGGCGTACAGCATGTTCCGCAGGACCTCGGTGGTCATGACGACGACCGGGGCGTCGGAGTTGACGCTGTTGTCGCCGGTGAGCAGGCCGACCTTCGCCGTGCCGTAGCGACGGCACAGGTCGTTGTACTTCTGGTTCGACAGCGCCTTGATGGGTGTCGTGTAGAAGCACTTCTTGCCCTGGCGCAGGGCGAGGTGGACGGCGAACTCGCCCACGATCGTCTTGCCCGAGCCGGTGGGTGCGGCCACCAGGACGCCCTTGCCCGCTTCGAGCGCCTGGCAGGCCTCGATCTGGAAGGGGTCGAGGCCGAAGTCGTACATCTCGCGGAAGGACGCGAGGGCGGTGGCCTGCTCGGCAGCGCGCTTGCGGGCTGCCGCGTACCGCTGGGCCGGTGAGAGGTCCTCTGTCATCGTGCTTTCGAGCGTACCGTTCCGCACTGACAACCGGACGATCATTATCCCGATCCGCTTCCCGCGCACCCGATGTCCGCGCAGCTCACGGCCGTACGACGGGTGAGACGCGAGCGGCCGGCGGCGCCGGGGTGGGCGCCCCGGCCGCGGCCCGCGGTGGGGTGGAGGCGTCGGGGGCCGGCGCTCGGCCGGCCCCGGGGTGTCAGGTCACGTCGTCGTAGCCGTTGACCCGGTCGGTGCCGGTCTGCTCGGGCAGGGCCCGGGCCGCGGTGACGGGCTCGATCTCGCCGATGTCCTCGGGCGTGAGGTCCAGCTCGGAGGCTTCGTCGGCGTCGGGTTCGAGGGCCTCGCGGCGGGCCCTGCGCCGGTCGTTGAGGAGCGCGACGATCACGGCGCCGAAGTACAGGACCCAGATCGGCCCGGCCAGCGCCAGCATGGACAGCGGGTCGGTGCTCGGCGTGGCGATGGCCGCGAAGACCGTGATGCCGAGGATCATGCCGCGCCACCAGCCGAGCATGCGCTTGCCGGTGATCGCCCCGGTGAAGTTCAGCATCACCAGCAGCAGCGGCAGCTCGAAGGACAGACCGAAGACGATCACCATGCGGGTGACGAGGTCCAGCAGGTCGTCCAGCGGCAGCAGGTTGTCCACGCCGAAGGGCGTGAACTCGATCAGGACGTTCGCGGTGGTGGGCAGCACCGAGTACGCGAAGTAGGCGCCCGCGAAGAACAGCGGGACGCCGGTGGCGACGAACGCGTACGCGTACTTCTTCTCGTGCCGGTGCAGACCGGGCGCGACGAACGCCCACAGTTGGTACAGCCAGACCGGCGAGGCGAGGACGACACCGGCCATCAGGGAGACCTTCAGCGCGAGCGTGAAGGGCGCCAGCAGACCGTTGATCGTGATCTGGGCGCAGGGGCTGTCGCTCGTCTGCTTCGCCAGCTCCGAGAAGGAGTCCGGACATCCGACGGAGTCCAGGACCGGCTCGGTGAAGAAGTCGATGATGTCGTTGTAGAAGAAGGCGGCCACGACGGTGACGACGACGACGGCCAGCACGGCCTTCGCGAGCCGGTTGCGGAGCTCACGCAGGTGTTCCGCGAGGGGCATCCGCCCCTCGGGGTCCTTCTCCTTGTTGCGGGCAGGCTTCAGCAACCCACGTTCCCATCTCCTACGGCGGGCCGGAGGTCACCGGCCCTGCGTCAGCGCTTGGTGGTGTCCGTCGGCTCGGTGACCGGGCGGGAGCTGGTCACATCGCCGGGGGCAGCCTGGATGACGCGCTGAGCGGGGGTCTGGTCGTCGCCCGGGTTCGGCGGGTCGGCGGGGGCGGCGGCCTTGCCGTCCTCCTTCATCGCCTTCGCCTCGCTCTTGAGGATGCGCGCGGACTTGCCGAGCGAGCGAGCCATGTCCGGAAGCTTCTTGGCACCGAACAGCAGCAGGATGATGACGAGAATCAGGGTGATCTCGAGCGGGCCGATCTTTCCGCCGAACATATGTTTTACCTTCTCACCGAGGCGAATTGATGGGACACTGTCCGACCGGTCGGACAGGTGTCCGAACGATCGTGCCGCCAGCGATCGTAACGCCCGGGGGTGAACCTCAGGCAATCCCCGTGCGTACTCCCGGTTCGCGGTCCGGGCCTCGTTCAGCGGGCCGCGACCAGCAGCGTACCTGTCGCCCCCGGCGGGTCGACAGGGCGATACCACCCAAAACACTCCCGGCCTACGCTGTCCGCGGCGCCGGGCGGGCGGTGCGGTGCGGCGCCTCTCACAGGGAGTCCACAGCCCGGGCCGTGCTCACCGCGGCGCGCTCCAGGTCCTCCGCCGCGCGGTTGATCCGCCGCGCCGACTCCGAGACCTGTCTGCCCAGGCGCTGCGCCTCCAGGAACACCCGCACGGCGAACACGCCCAGCACGGCGAGACCCACAAAACCCACGGCAACCGCGAACATCGGCCAGAACATGCCGCCGAGCCTAGACGGTCCCCGGGCGCGGCAGGCAGCCGACCGGCACCCCGGCGCCACCCCGGACCCGCCGTCGGCCTACAGCGTGGAGTGCAGCCGCAGGGTCCGTACGCCGCCGCCGGTGAGCAGTTCCACGATCCGGTCCCCCGCGGGCTTGCGCACCGACGCGCCGCAGTCGGGGCAGGTGAAGGAGTAGAAGGTGGTGCGGCTGGAGGCGCCGATGGCCAGGCGCAGGGCACCGGCGGCGAGCTCGAAGCGGCCCCGGCAGTCCGGGCAGCCCGCCCGGAACACCACGGGCGCCACGCTCCTCATCCCCGCGAACGCGGAGGCCACCGACATGCCCCGTCCCCCGGGCGCCACCGACTCGCTCAAAGCATCTGCTCCTGCCTGTCGCCCTGCCGGCCCGTGCCCTGCCCGCCGGGTCCGGGGCCGCCGGCCCCCCGCGTGTCGCCCGGCGCCTCCAGGCCGTCGTACGCCGCGAGCGCGTCGCGGGCCGCCTGACGGGCGGCGTCGGCCAGGTCGCGCGGCGCGACGATACGGCCGTCGGCGCCCAGGCGCAGCGCCAGACGCTTCAGGGAGGCCGGGTCGGGCGTGCGCAGGGTGATGCGCAGCCCGCCGTCGGGCAGCTCCTCGGCGCTGTCGTGCGGGTAGTACTCGGCGACCCAGCGCCCGCCCGGCCCGACCTCGACGACCACCTCGGGGTCCTCGGCGGCGGGCTGCACCAGCGCCTCGGACAGATCACGCAGCTCTATCTCCGGCGGCGCGGACGGCTCGTCGAGGATCCTGATCTCGGCGACCCGGTCGAGCCGGAAGGTGCGGCGCGCCTCGGAGCGGCGGCACCAGGCCTCGACATAGGTGTGGCCGACGCTGACCAGGCGGATCGGGTCGATCTCCCGCTCGGTGACCTCGTCACGGGCCGGGGAGTAGTAGCGGATCCACAGCCGGCGCCGCTCGGAGATGGCCCGGTCGACGTCGGCGAACACACCGCCCTCGGACTCGAAGGTGACCGACAGCCGGGAGCTGGCCCCGGCGGCCTCCCCCGCGGCGGTCTCCACCTTGGCCGTCGCCCGCAGCAGCGCCTGCCGGTCGCTCTCGCGCAGCCCCGGCAGGGTCGCCACGGCCCGCGCGGCCACCAGCAGCGCGGTCGCCTCGTCGGCGGCGAGCCGCAGCGGCTCGGCGGCCTCCGCGCCGAGCGCGGCCGGGTTGTGCCACCAGATGCGCTCGCCGTCGGTGTCGATGTCGAGCAGATCCCCGCCACGGAAGCTGGTGCCGCACATCGGCAGCACGTCGAGGTCGGAGACCAGCTCGTCCTCGGTGATGCCGAAGGCGCGGGCGACGTCCTCCACGCGCGCGCCGGGGCGCTCCCGCAGATAGGTCACCAGCGACAGCATCCGCCGGGTCTGGTCGATGGCGTTCGTGGGCCTGACCGGTTTGCCTGCCACGTTCTTGCCCGCTCCCCCTCAGCCCTTGGCCACGGCACGCAGCCGGTCCACCACATCGGCCCGCAGCTCGGCGGGTTCCAGCACCACCACGTCGGGCCCGAACTCCACCAGCCAGGCATCCAGCCCATGGCCGTACGGAATCTCCAACTCGTCCCAGCCGTCGCCGAGTTCCCGCACGGCGGACGCCTTCGCCCGAAGGGGGTAACCGGCGCCGGAGCTCAGCCGGATCCGCGCGCTGCGGTCGGCGGTCTCGCCCGCCCAGCTCGCGACGGTCTCCCGCACGGTGACGACGTCCGGCACGGGCACGGTGAAGGCACCACCGCGGCTGCGCACCTTGCCGGTGATCCGCGACAGCCGGAACACGCGCTCGGCGCCCCGGTCGCGGTCGAAGCCGGCGAGGTACCAGTGCCCGCGCCAGCACTCCAGCGCCCACGGCTCGACCTGCCGGGTCTCCGGGTGGGCTGCGGTGGCCTTGCGGTAGTCGAAGACGACCGGGCGGCGGTCGCGGCAGGCCAGCATCAGCGGCTCGAAGGCCGCCTCGTGCACCGGGATCCGCGGCTCCAGCGCGCCGTGCGCCTCGTACGGGTCGACGTCCTCCGGCAGCCCCGCGGCACGCAGCTTCTGCAGGGCCCCGCTGGCCGCCCCGGCGAGCCGCGCCTGCTGCCACACCTTCGCGGCGAGCCCGAGCGCCGCGGCCTCCTCGGCGTCCAGGGTGATCGGCGGCAGCCGGTTGGAGTCGCGGCGGGCCAGATAGCCCACCTCGCCGTCCAGGCTCTCGACGGTCTCGATGACCAGGCCCAGCTCGCGCAGATCGTCCTTGTCCCGCTCGAACATACGGTTGAAGGAGTCGTCGTTGCCCGCCGCGCCCTTCTCCGGCCTGAAGGCCTCGACGTATGCCTCGATGGAGTCCCGCAGCTCACGCTTGCTGAGCGGCCGCCGCGTCCCGAGCAGACACAACGCCAGGTTCATCAGCCGCTCGGCCTTGGCAATGGCCATCGACGCCCTTCGCCTTCCCTATGGTGCTTCCGACCGATGACCGTACCGCTCCGCGGCGCCCCGGCAAAAGCCGAGGGTCCATGCCCGGACAGGCATGGACCCCAGGTGATCGGGTCCGGTCGTACGACGATCGGACCCCAAGTGATCAGACCTTGTGTGATCAGACCTTGTGTGATCAGACCCGAAGTGACCGGGCCGGGGCGATCAGACCCCGAGCAGGTCCACCACGAAGATCAGCGTCTCACCGGGCTTGATGGCCGGAGTCGGGCTCTGGTCACCGTAGGCGAGGTGCGCGGGAATCGTCAGCTGACGACGACCGCCGACCTTCATGCCCTGCACGCCCAGGTCCCAGCCCTGGATGACACGGCCGCCACCCAGCGGGAAACGGAACGGCGCGCCACGGTTCCAGCTGGCGTCGAACTCCTCGCCCGTGCTGAAGGAGACACCGACGTAGTGCACGGTGACCGTCTGACCGGCCTCGGCGACCGGGCCGTCGCCCTCCCAGATGTCCTTGATCTCCAGGTCCGCCGGGGGCGCGCCCTCAGGGAAGTCGATCTCGGGCTTGTCGATGTTCACGTCACTAGCTCCTGCATGTGTACGAAAAAGGCAACGCGCACAGTCTTTCATCCCCGACGGCGCGCCGCCCGAGGACGGGTCGGCGGGGCGTCACATCTTGGCGAGGATGTCCACCGTGAACACCAGCGTGGCACCCTTCTCGATCCCGCTGCCCTGCGGCGGGTTGTCGCCGTAGCCCAGGTCCGGCGGGATCACGATGAGCACCCGGCTGCCGACCTTCTTCCCGGTCAGCCCCTGCGACCAGCCCTTGACCACCTGCTGCAGCGAGAACGACGTCAGCGACTTGCGGCTGTACGTCGAGTCGAACTCCTTGCCGCCGTCCCACTGCACGCCCTTGTACTGCACCAGCACCGTGCTGTCCGCGGTCAGTTCCTCGCCGTCGCCCTCGATGACGTACTGCGCCACCAGCTTCTTCGGCGGGTCGGTCTTGGGCACCTCGATGGACGGCGCCTTGCCGTCGGTGTTCGTCCCCACCTTGGGCAGGTCCTTGTCGTCCTGCGCCACCTCGCTGCCCTTGGCGGAACTCCTGCCGTTGAACGTGGCCTTGAGGTCCACCACGAACACCAGCGTGTCGGTGCCCTTGATGCCCGCCTGCGCATTGCCCTGCGAGCCGTAGCCCTGGGCCGGCGGCACCGCCATCTCCACCCGGCTGCCGACCTTCTTGCCGGCCAGGCCGTAGCGCCAGCCGTCGATGATGCTGCCCTGCGCGAGCTGGATGATCAGGCGCGTCTTGCGGTCGTAGGAGTTGTCGAACACCTTCGCGGTGTCCCACACCTGGCCGAGGTAGTGGGCCTGCACATAGTCGTTCTCCGCGACCGTCTGGCCGCCGCCCGCGATCAGCGTCTTCACCGCCAGGTCCTTCGACGGCTTCCCGCTGCCCTTGGCCACCGTCGGCTTCTCGTCGAACTTCACCCCCGCCGTGATCGCCGGCAGCGGACCCTCCACGATCTTCGGCCCGGGCGTGGAGTACTGGCTCCCGTCCGTCGGCGACGCGCTGTCGCTGGCCTTGCCGGAATCTGCCTTGTCGTCGCCGCAGCCGGCGAGCGTGACCAGTCCAGCGGGGACGGCGGCAAGGATGAGAGAGCGTCGGCGCACGGTGGGGGCCTCGTAATCGGTCGATCTCGGTCGGATGGACGTGCGCGCAACTCTACGGCGTGAGAAGGGCGCCGCACGAGAAACGTACGGCGCCCGTGTTGCGTTCCGGCACGAGTCCGGAACACCTCGCTCACATTCCGGCGATCAGCTTCTCCACCCGGTCGTCCACCGAACGGAACGGGTCCTTGCACAACACCGTGCGCTGTGCCTGGTCGTTGAGCTTCAGGTGCACCCAGTCGACCGTGAAATCACGGCGCTGCTCCTGCGCCCGCCGGATGAAATCACCGCGCAACCGCGCCCGAGTGGTCTGAGGCGGAACCGACTTGCCCTCGAAGATCTTCAAGTCGTTGCAGATCCGGGTGGCTTGGCCCTTCTTCTCCAGCAGGTAGTACAGGCCACGACGACGGTGGATGTCGTGGTAGGCGAGGTCTATCTGCGCCACGCGCGGATGCGACATCGTCATGTTGTGCTTCGCCCGGTACCGCTCGATGAGCTTGTACTTCATCACCCAGTCGATCTCGGTACCGATCCGGTCGAGGTCCTCGGTCTCGATCGCGTCCAGGGTGCGGCCCCACAGCTCCAGCACCTGCTCCACCGTGCCGGTACGGATGCCGCGCCGCTCGCAGAAGTCCACGGCCTTCTCGTAGTACTCCCGCTGCACCTCCAGCGCCGACGCCTCCCGGCCGCTGGCCAGGCGCACCTTGCGCCGCCCGGTGATGTCATGGCTGACCTCGCGGATCGCCCGGATCGGGTTCTCCAGGGTCAGGTCACGCATCACCGTGCCCGCCTCGATCATGCGCAGCACCAGGTCGGTCGCGCCGACCTTCAGCAGCATGGTCGTCTCGGACATGTTCGAGTCGCCGACGATGACATGCAGCCGGCGATAGCGCTCCGCGTCCGCGTGCGGCTCGTCGCGCGTGTTGATGATGGGCCGGGAACGGGTCGTCGCCGAGGAGACGCCCTCCCAGATGTGCTCGGCCCGCTGGCTCACGCAGTACACGGCACCGCGCGGCGTCTGCAGCACCTTGCCGGCACCGCACAGCAGCTGGCGGGTCACGAGGAACGGGATGAGAATGTCCGCGAGCCGGGAGAACTCCCCGTGCCGGGCCACCAGATAGTTCTCGTGGCACCCGTAGGAGTTGCCCGCCGAGTCGGTGTTGTTCTTGAACAGGTAGACGTCGCCCGCGATTCCCTCCTCGTGCAGGCGTCGTTCCGCGTCCACCAGGAGTCCTTCGAGAATGCGCTCGCCGGCCTTGTCGTGAGTGACCAGCTCGGTCACGTTGTCACATTCGGGTGTCGCGTATTCCGGATGTGACCCCACGTCGAGATAGAGGCGGGCGCCGTTCCGCAGAAAGACATTGCTGCTGCGGCCCCATGACACGACACGGCGGAAGAGGTACCGCGCCACCTCGTCAGGCGACAGACGGCGCTGTCCCCTGAACGTGCACGTGACGCCGTACTCGTTCTCCAGCCCGAAAATGCGGCGGTCCATGACTGAACATTACGCCCGATCCCCCGAGCTGAAACGGGGTTCGACGGCACGATTTGGATCATTTTCCGATGAAGCCGCAACGACCGCCCTCCGGACGGGAGCTGCGAGCACCCTCCCGGTGGCCGCCAGGACCAGCAACGACAGCGCCCCCGCGGCACCCGGCACGGCGAAACCCCACAGCGCCCCGCCCGCCTCCACCACCGGCCCGGCCAGCCCCGTTCCCACCGACGCGCCGACCGTGAACGTCGTCACCAGCCAGGAGAACGCCTCCGTCACCGTGCCGCTCGGCGCATGCCGGTCGACGATGACGAACGCGCACGCGATGGCCGGCGCCAGGAACACACCGGCCAGCGCGGTGAGCCCCACCATCGCCACGGCACCCGGCATCAGCATCAACGGCAGGTAACACACCGCCAGAAGAGCCACCAGCATCCGCAGACGCCGCTCCGGCGCACCCGCCCACTGCCGCGCCCCGTACACCGTGCCGCCCACCAGCGCGCCCAGCCCCAGCGCCGCCATCATCCAGCCGTACACCGCGTCACCGCCGTGCTCATCGGCGTACGACACCGCCGCCACGGTGATCGAACCCAGCGCCATCCCGATGAACAGGAACGCCGCGAGCAGCGCCACCAGGCCCGGCGAACGCAGCGCGCCCAGCCAGTGCGCCGCACGCGGAGCCGAGCGCCACGCGCGCGAGGGCGGCGACAGGACGACCGACAGCGCCCCGAGCACTCCGAGGACACTCAGCACCACCACCGCTGCGTGCGCCGACCACAGGGAGACACACAGGGTCACCAGCAGCGGGCCGACGGTGAACATCACCTCCTGCGCCACGGCGTCCATCGCGTACGCCGTGTGCACCTGCTCCTCCCGGCGCAGCACCGACGGCCACAGCGCCCGCAGCCCGCCCTCCAGCGGCGGCGTGAACAGACCCGCGAGAGCCACCGCCGCGTACGACAGGCCCAGCAGGTCCGTGCCGGTGAACGCGAACGCGGTCATGGCCAGCGCCGACGCCAGCGCCGCGGGCAGCTGCACCCGCGGCTGCCCGTACAGGTCCACCAGGCGGCCGAGCACCGGCTGGCCCACGGCGTTCGCCACGCCGTAGACCGCCGCCAGCCCGCCCGCGAGGCTGTAGGTGCCGCCCTCGGCACGCACGAACAGCACGATCGCGATCGCCGCCGTGGCGTTGGGCAGCCGCCCCACCAGCGTGCCCACCAGCAGCCGGGTGGCGTGCTTCGCCCTGAGGATCTCCAGGTATCCCGCGGCCATGATCCGCCCTCTCGGCTGGGGTTTTACGTATAACGTCGTCCGTCATACGTACCATGAGCGCTGTTCACGAGTCCAGACGAAGGAGCAGACGGACGGTGGCACACGGCAGCACACGCCCCACCAGCCGGGACGTCGCCCAGGCCGCCGGCGTCTCCCAGGCGGCCGTCTCCCTCGTCCTCGGCGACAAATGGCGCGGCCGCGTCTCCCCCGCCACCGCCGAACGCGTACGACAGGCCGCACAAGAACTCGACTACCGCCCCAACCTCGCCGCCCGCAACCTCCGCCTCGGCCGCACCCGCACCGTCCTCCTCGTCGTCCCGGCCCTCACCACCGAATTCTTCGCCGGCGTCTACACCGGCGCCGCACGCGTGGCCGCCGAGAACGGCTTCGGCGTCGTCCTCTACCCCTCCCCCGAAGGCATCGGCCCCGCCCGCGACCCCTTCGCCTCCGCACAAGCCGCCCTCGACGGCGTCATCGCCTCCTCCATGGCCGCCGACGCCCTCACCTCCATCCGCGGCGACCAACTCCCCCTCGTCATGCTCGACAGCGACCCCGCCGGCAGCCACGGCGCCGCCACCGTCAACCTCGACATCGCCGACGGCGTCCGCCAGGCCACCGACCACCTCCTCCACCTCGGCCACCGCCACTTCCTGCACCTCGCCGCCGACGTCCCCTCCTGGACCTTCGAGATCCGCGCCCGGGAACTCGCCGCCCGCCTCGCCCCCCACCCCGGCACCACCGTCCGCACCGCCCGCGCCAGACTCGCCATCGACAGCGCCGTCACCGCCGCCGAGACCGCCCTCACCGCACCCGGCCCCCGCCCCACCGCCGTCCTGTGCGACGACGACCTCCTCGCCGCCGGCACCTACAAAGCCGCCCGCCGCCTCGGCCTGCGCATCCCCGACGACCTCTCCGTCACCGGCATCGACGACCTCGGCCTCGCCACCGCCATCGACCCCGAGCTCACCACCGTCCGCCTCGACGCAGAACTCTTCGGCGAACGCGGCATGCAAGCCCTCCTCGCCGTCCTGGAGGGCCGCACACCCGACGCCGGAGACATCCCCGTGGAACTCGTCGTACGGGCCTCCACGGCCCCACCACCGGCCACCTGAGGCGCACCCCGCGCTCCCGGCCCCCCCCCTGAGACCGGCGCCGGGCGCCCGCGACCGTAAAAGCGGAAGCCCCGCGCCTGAGAAGACGCGGGGCATCCGAAACACAGCGAAACGCAGCCGTCCGGCAGAGGTCACTCCTCCTCGGAGGAACCCTCCTCGGCCGCATCGGCCGACACACCCTCCTGCTGCTCCAGCAGACGCTCCAGCTGACGACCCTGGATCCGCCGGAACTTCCGCTTCTGCGGCCGCGTACGGTCCAGCACCGCCACCTCCAGCCGCTCCGCCGGAATCTCCCGCTGCGTGCCGTTCGACTCCCGCGACAACGCCTGCACCGCCAACCGCAGCGCCTCGGCCAACGTCATGCCGTCACGATGCCGCTGGTCCAGATAGTTACTGATCAGCTCCGCGTTGCCGCCCACCGCGACCGAACCGTGCTCGTCCACGATCGACCCGTCGTGCGGCAGCCGGTAGATCTGGTCCGACTCCGGCGTCTCGCCGACCTCGGCCACCACCAGCTCCACCTCGTACGGCTTCTCCCCCACACTCGAGAAGATCGTGCCCAGCGTCTGCGCGTACACGTTCGCCAGACCACGCGCGGTCACGTCGTTCCGGTCGTAGGTGTATCCACGCAGGTCGGCGTACCGGACACCGCCGATACGGAGGTTCTCGTACTCGTTGTACTTACCGGCGGCCGCGAAACCGATCCGGTCATAGATCTCGCTGAACTTGTGCAGCGCACGGGACGGGTTCTCGCCGACGAACACGATGCCGTCGGCGAACTGCAGCACGACCAGGCTGCGGCCCCGGGCGATGCCCTTACGGGCGTACTCCGCCCGGTCGGCCATGGCCTGCTGAGGTGAGACATAGAACGGCGTCGACACCGGTTATCCGTCCCTTTCTGTCGAAATCACTGGATCACCTTGCAACAAGCAGCGGCCCGCTACAGCAGCGCGGCCCGCGGACCGTCCGGCTGCTCCAGCCGGCGCTCCAGCACCGAGCGCGCGATCTGCGAGGCCTCGTCCTCGGTGAGCCGGCGGAAGCCGTCCTCGGTGATCACGGTGATGATCGGGTAGATCCGGCGCGCGACGTCGGGACCACCGGTCGCCGAGTCGTCGTCGGCCGCGTCGTACAACGCCTGCACGACCAGCGTCGTCGCCTGCTCCTCGCTCAGGTCGTCGCGGAACAGCTTCTTCATCGCCCCACGCGCGAAGACCGAGCCCGAGCCCGTGGCGGCGTAGTTGTGCTCCTCGGAGCGGCCACCGGTCACGTCGTAGGAGAAGATCCGCCCCTTGCCGCGGTCCAGGTCGTACCCCGCGAACAGCGGCACGACCGCCAGCCCCTGCATGGCCATGCCCAGGTTCGACCTGATCATGGTCGACAGCCGGTTGGCCTTGCCCTCCAGCGACAGCTGCTCGCCCTCGACCTTCTCGAAGTGCTCGAGCTCCAGCTGGAACAGCTTCACCATCTCGACGGCCAGACCGGCGGTGCCGGCGATACCGACGGCCGAGTACTCGTCCGCCGGGAACACCTTCTCGATGTCCCGCTGAGCGATCACATTGCCCATGGTGGCCCGCCGGTCACCCGCGAGCACGACGCCCCCGGGGAACGTCACGGACACGATCGTCGTCCCGTGCGGCGCCTCGATGACACCCTGCGTCGGCGGCAGTTGCCGCTTCCCCGGCAGCAGCTCCGGCTGGTGCTCGGAGAGGAAGTCCATGAAGGAGGAGGATCCTGGCGTCAGGAAGGCAGCTGGTAGACGCCCGGTGCTACGAGTGTTGGCTTCCACGCGATTCCTTCCACGTAAGCAGCAGCCCGCCTTATGACGTCGGGCCGATCCTTGAACTGCCCCAGTGCGGCGTTGCAGCTGAAGCACAGTACGCCACGGACCCTACCCGTCTCATGGCAGTGATCCACATGCTCGGGCGCAGCCGCCGAACATATGCAGCAGACGCCCCCTTGAGAGACGACCAGCTCGTCGCGCTCGGCTTCCGTGAGGCCGTACTGGCGCTTCAGATGGCCTTGCCGCCCCTGCGCGGCGCGGCACGCCTTGCAGCGCGTCGACAGACCGTCGGACGCGGTTGCATTGCGATGCCACTCACTGAGCGGCTTGACCTCACCGCACGTCCGACAGAGCTTGTGCCCTGGCGGAACGTCCACCTTCTCCCGCGCCGGTTTGCCGATGGCCTCCCGGCGGCGCCGGTAGTGCGCGGCACTGTATTGCGCCACGCATTCCCGACACCGCACCTGGAGGCCATCGCGCCGATTCTTGTCCCGTGCGAACGCGGTGAGCGGCAGGGACTTCTTGCAGCCGGTGCACCGCTTCTCAGGCGTTTCCTCAGCCATCCCCCGTAACCTTCATTTCGAAGGTGAGCCTGCCAGATTGCCTTTACTCGCCACCCTTTTGCACAAAGCTCCTCACGAAATCCTCGGCGTTCTCCTCGAGTACGTCATCGATTTCGTCGAGAACCGAGTCCACGTCGTCGCTCAGCTTCTCGTGGCGCTCCTTGAGGTCCTCGGAGGCCTGCGCTTCCGCCGCCTGCTCCTCGACTTCCTCGGTAGAGCGCGTGGCCTTCTGCTGGCCGCCGCCGGTGTCCTTGGTTGCCATAACCCTCACCCCGCTCTGTTGCCCGACATGGTCGACAGGTCGGCTTTCCTGCCGATCGGTGGTGATCAGACCCTACTAGCCGGGTCTGACATCGGCCCTGTAGTTCGAAGAACGTACGAGGGCCACCTCGATGATTCCCGGGCGGCGGGGTTTCCACCCTGCGCGCCCGGGAGGGTCCGTGTACCCGTTCAGCCGCCGGAAAGCACCCTGACCAGGTCTTCCGCGGTGCGGCAGCGGTCCAGGAGCTCCTTGACGTGATTTCGCGTTCCGCGTAGCGGTTCCAGGGTTGGGACGCGCTGCAGGGAGTCGCGGCCGGGGAGGTCGAAGATGACCGAGTCCCAGGAGGCGGCGGCGACGTCGTCGGCGTACTGCTCCAGGCAGCGGCCGCGGAAGTAGGCGCGGGTGTCCTCGGGAGGCTTGGAGACGGCTCGTGCGACGTCCTGCTCGTCCAGGAGGCGCTTCATACGGCCGCGGGCGACGAGGCGGTTGTAGAGGCCCTTCTCGGCGCGTACGTCGGCGTACTGGAGGTCGACGAGGTGGAGGCGGGCGGCGTCCCAGTCGAGGCCGTCGCGGCGGCGGTAGCCCTCCATGAGTTCGCGCTTGGCGACCCAGTCGAGTTCGCCGGCGAGGCTCATGGGGTCGTTCTCGAGCCGCGTGAGGGTGTCCTCCCAGCGGGCCAGGACGTCCTTGGTCTGGTCGTCCGCGTCGGCGCCGTAGCGTTCCTCGATGTATTTGCGGGCCAGCTCGAAGTACTCCATCTGAAGTTGTACGGCGGTCAGGGTGCGGCCGCTGCGCAGTGTGACGAGTCGCTTCAGGGTGGGGTCGTGGCTGACCTGGTGGAGGGTGCGTACGGGCTGGTCGACGGCGAGGTCGACCGCGATGAAGCCGTCTTCGATCATGGACAGGACGAGTGCGGTCGTGCCCAGTTTCAGGTAGGTCGAGATCTCGGAGAGGTTGGCGTCGCCGATGATCACATGGAGGCGGCGGTACTTCTCCGCGTCGGCGTGGGGTTCGTCGCGGGTGTTGATGATGGGGCGCTTGAGGGTCGTCTCCAGGCCCACCTCGACCTCGAAGTAGTCGGCGCGCTGGCTGAGCTGGAAGCCGTGTTCGTGGCCGTCCTGGCCGATGCCGACGCGGCCGGCGCCGGTGACGACCTGGCGGGAGACGAAGAAGGGCGTGAGGTGGCGCACGATGTCCGAGAAGGGGGTCTCCCGCTTCATCAGGTAGTTCTCGTGCGTGCCGTAGGAGGCGCCCTTGTTGTCGGTGTTGTTCTTGTAGAGGTGGATGGGCTGGGCGCCGGGGAGCGCGGCGGCGCGTTCGGCGGCCTCGGCCATGATGCGTTCGCCGGCCTTGTCCCAGAGGACGGCGTCGCGGGGGTTGGTGACTTCCGGGGCGCTGTATTCGGGGTGGGCGTGGTCGACGTAGAGCCGGGCGCCGTTGGTGAGGATGACGTTGGCCAGGCCGATGTCCTCGTCGGTGAGCTGGCTGGTGTCGGCGGCCTCGCGGGCGAGGTCGAAGCCCCGCGCGTCGCGGAGCGGGTTCTCCTCCTCGAAGTCCCAGCGGGCCCGGCGGGCCCGGTGCATCGCCGCCGCGTAGGCGTTGACGATCTGGGACGAGGTGAGCATGGCATTGGCGTTGGGGTGGCCGGGGACGGAGATGCCGTACTCCGTCTCGATGCCCATTACTCGCCGTACGGTCATGCGGCCCTCCTTGCCCGGCGGCGTCCTCGGTCGTGGGCGCCGCTCAGATACCGCTGGCGCTGGGTTGCGTGTGCGGTGCCCGTCCCCGCACTGCGCGACCCGGCGGTACCGAAGAGCCTAGAACGGCTCTGCGCTGGTGTGGAGATCATTTGCGTCATTGCCTTGGTCCGGCCGTGCCCAAATTTCGGCCCCCGAAAAACAGTGGGCTGCGGGTACCCGGTGGAGGGCACCCGCAGCCGCCCTGCTTTTTACAGGTACTGTCCGGTATTGGCCACCGTGTCGATGGACCGTCCGGTGTCGGCGCCCTGCTTTCCGGTGATGAGGGTGCGGATGTAGACGATCCGTTCGCCCTTCTTTCCGGAGATGCGCGCCCAGTCGTCGGGGTTGGTGGTGTTGGGGAGGTCCTCGTTCTCCTTGAACTCGTCCACGCAGGCCTGGAGGAGGTGGGAGACGCGGAGTCCCTTCTGGTTGTTGTCGAGGAATTCCTTGATGGCCATCTTCTTGGCGCGGCCCACGATGTTCTCGATCATGGCGCCGGAGTTGAAGTCCTTGAAGTAGAGGACTTCCTTGTCGCCGTTGGCGTAGGTGACCTCGAGGAAGCGGTTCTCCTCGGATTCGGCGTACATGTGTTCCACTGCCGTCTGGATCATGCTCTGGACGGTCAGTGTCTTGTCGCCCCCGTGTTCGCCGAGGTCGTCGGCGTGGAGCGGGAGGCGTTCGGTGAGGTACTTGCCGAAGATGTCCTTGGCGGCTTCGGCGTCGGGGCGCTCGATCTTGATCTTCACGTCGAGTCGGCCGGGTCGCAGGATGGCGGGGTCGATCATGTCCTCGCGGTTGGAGGCGCCGATGACGACCACGTTCTGCAGGCCTTCCACGCCGTCGATCTCGGCGAGCAGCTGCGGGACGATGGTGTTCTCCACGTCCGAGCTGACGCCGGAGCCGCGGGTGCGGAAGAGGGATTCCATCTCGTCGAAGAAGACGATGACGGGGGTGCCCTCGGATGCCTTTTCGCGGGCTCGCTGGAAGACGAGCCGGATCTGGCGTTCGGTCTCACCGACGTACTTGTTGAGGAGCTCGGGGCCCTTGATGTTGAGGAAGAAGCTCTTGCCGGCGGCCTGGCCGGTGACTTCGGCGACCTTTTTGGCCAGCGAGTTGGCGACGGCCTTGGCGATGAGTGTCTTTCCGCATCCGGGGGGCCCGTACAGCAGGACGCCCTTGGGCGGCCGCAGTTCGTGCTCCTTGAAGAGGTCGGGGTAGAGGTAGGGCAGTTCGACCGCGTCGCGGATGGCCTCGATCTGGCCGCCGAGGCCGCCGATCTGCTCGTAGCCGATGTCGGGGACTTCTTCGAGGACGAGTTCTTCGACCTCGCTCTTGGGGACGATCTCGTAGACGTAGCCGGAGCGGGGTTCGAGCAGGAGGGCGTCGCCGGGTCGGATGGTGACGTCCAGCAGCGGCTCGGCGAGCCGTACCACCCGTTCCTCGTCGGTGTGCCCGAGCACCAGGGCGCGTTCGCCGTCCTCGAGGATCTCCTTGAGGGTGACGATGTCCCCGACGCGCTCGTACTCCATGGCTTCGACCACGTTGAGCGCTTCGTTGAGCATGACTTCCTGGCCGCGCCGGAGGTCGTCGAGTTCGACGCTCGGGCTGACGTTGACCCTGAGTTTGCGGCCGCCGGTGAAGATGTCGGCGGTGCCGTCCTCGTTGGCCTGCAGGAAGACTCCGAAGCCGGCCGGCGGCTGGGCGAGCCGGTCGACTTCCTCCTTGAGGGCCACGATCTGGTCGCGGGCCTCGCGGAGGGTGTTCGCGAGTCGCTCGTTCTGGGCGGACACGCCGGCCAGGTTGGTCTGCAGCTCGACGATCCGCTCTTCGAGAATCCTCGTGTGTCGCGGAGAGTCGGCGAGCTTGCGTCGCAGGACGGCGATCTCCTGCTCAAGGTAGGCGATCTGCCCGGCCGGGTCGTCGGACCCTCGTCCCGGGCGGATGCCGCGGTTCATGTCGTCGTCGTGGGCTGCCACGGTCCTCACCTCCTCCAAGGGGAGCTGGACGCTTCCAGACCCTACCTGGGTGGGTGTCGATTGAAACCCCTAGATCACAAAGACTGTCGGGGTGTGTCCGATCTTCACCCTTGCGCTCTCCCTCGTGCCAGGGGGATACCCACGGAACGCGGTGGGGAAGCGGGCGAGGGTAGGGTCAAGGTGTTCAACACCCGTCAGGGCCTGGAAGGTTCCCGAAAGGTCCGGCGGACGGAAACGGCAGGAGAGACGACCGTGCAGCAGGACGCCGCAGTCGCCGGTGAGGCGCTGGAGGTCTGGATCGACCAGGACCTGTGTACCGGCGACGGCATCTGTGTGCAGTACGCGCCCGAGGTGTTCGAGCTGGACATCGACGGTCTGGCGTATGTGAAGGGCCCGCAGGAGGAGCTGCTGCAGGAGCGGGGGGCGGCCACTCCGGTGCCGTTGCCGCTGTTGACGGACGTGGTGGACTCGGCGAGGGAGTGTCCGGGTGAGTGCATCCATGTGCGGCGCGTTTCGGACAGGGTCGAGGTGTTCGGTCCGGACGCCGAGTGACCACATCTTTACAACTTGTCACTGATGTCTGATTTCTCACATCTGCCGGTGATCCGAAGGTGATCGGCAGATGATCTGTGGTGTCCGGGGTCAGACGCTGCGTGCCTCGGAGGGTGCGGAGCGGACGAACGTTCCGTTCTTCCACTGCCACTTCGCGTTGTCGGTGACGTCCGGGCAGCAGGTGGGCACGTCCGGCGAGGAGTAGCCGAGCAGGCTCGCGTGGACCGCGCCGGCGCGCACGGCGAGGTCCGTGACCTTCGTGCGGTCCTCGGGGTCGACGAGCATGGCGACCACGCGCGCGCGTGGGGCGCCCGCGCCCTGGGTGAGGACGTACACGCCGTCGGGCGGTGTGCTCATGCCGGCGTCGCAGTGCACGACGGCGACCGTCTCGGGCCGGCCGTCGCCGTCCAGGTCTCCGGTCGCCTTCCTGGCGACGACGAGCTTCACCGGGCCGCAGTCCAGGGGGAAGTCGACGCCTGTGGTGGCCGGGGGCGCGGCGGCGGCCGGGGCGGACTGCGGTGCGGTGCCGGGCGCCTGGGCGGCGGTTGCCGAGTCGGGCTGGGCCACGGAGGAGAGGGCCACGACACCGGCGACGGCGGTCGCGGTGGCGAGCCAGTGGATGGGGTGGGTGTGCGTGTGTGCCAGTTCCGGGACGGCGGATTGCTGCACTAGGAGTGTCTCCCGTGAGGGCTGTGCCGGTGGGGGGGTGGCCTGCATGGTGCCACACGTCACAGCGAGGGGGAACGGCGGGGGTGCCGGTTGTCACACGGGACCGGTGGGGCGGTCTGGCACGGGGTCAACGACGAAGCGCCGTGGTGGGGTTCCCGTCGGTGCACGGGAACTCCACCACGGCGCGGCGGCGTTGGACGGAGGGGAGCGGCCGCGTCAGCGGCCGGTGCCTCCGTCGGCGTTGGGGCCGGAGTAGTCCTCGCCGTAGGCGCCCTTGGCGGGGCGGCGCCGGCGCATGGGCGGCTCGACGCCGTCGGCGAGGCGGCGGGCGGTGAGGAGGAAGCCGGTGTGGCCGATCATCCGGTGGTCCGGGCGGACGGCGAGGCCCTCGATGTGCCAGTTGCGGATCATCGTCTCCCAGGCGGTCGGCTCGTTGAAGCAGCCGATCTCGCGGATGGACTCGACGGTCCGGGCGAGCTGGGTGGTGGTGGCGACGTAGCAGCACAGGATGCCGCCGGGGACGAGCGCCTTGGAGACGGCCTCCAGGCACTCCCAGGGGGCGAGCATGTCGAGGATGACGCGGTCGACGTCGGTGTCGGAGAGGTTGTCCTGGAGGTCGCCGACGGTGAGCTGCCAGGCGGGGTGCGGGCCGCCGAAGTAGCGCTCCACGTTCTGCTTGGCGATCTCGGCGAAGTCCTCGCGGCGCTCGTAGGAGTGCAGCATGCCCTGGTCGCCGATGGCGCGCAGCAGGAAGGTGCTGAGCGAGCCGGAGCCGACGCCGGCCTCGACGACGCGTGCGCCGGTGAAGATGTCGGCGAAGGCGAGGATCTGCCCCGCGTCCTTCGGGTAGACGACGGCTGCCCCGCGGGGCATGGACAGGACGTAGTCGGGGAGCAGGGGGCGCAGCGCGAGGTAGGCGACGTTTCCGGTGGTGCGGACAACGCTGCCCTCGGGAGCGCCGATCAGTTCGTCGTGCGGGAAGCTGCCCTTGTGGGTGTGGAAGTTCTTCCCGGCTTCGAGCGTGAACGTGTAGTGGCGGCCCTTGGGGTCGGTCAGCTGTACCTGGTCCCCGACCTTGAAGGGCCCGCGCCTGCGGGCGGCACCGGTCGGTTCGGACATGTGACCAGCCTACCGGGGTTTGCGGGGGCCGCCGACCACGGGTGGGATCACTGGGAGGGGCGGGCCATGGCCTTCACGAAGGCGCGCTCGACGTCGGCGGCGGACAGGACGCCGTAGATCTCGCCGGTCTCCTCGACGACGAGGTACTCGGTGGCGGGGGTGGCGCGCAGCACCTCCAGGAGTTCCTCCCCGGCGAGCTCGGCGGACACGCGCATGCCGTCGGTGAGGTCCTGGGCGAGGCCGCTGACCGGCACCCAGGGGCGGCGGTGTTCGGGTACGCCGACGATGGCGGCCTCGCGGACGAGGGAGAGGGGGTTGCCGTCGGCGTCGACGACGACGAGGGCGCGGGCGCCGGCGGCGTTGGCCTGGCGCAGTGCCTCGGACAGGGGGGTGTCGGTCTGGACGGGTACGGCGCGTCGGGTGAGGGTGCGGGCGCGCAGTTCGGGCAGGTGCTGGCGCAGGCGGGCGACGCGCAGGCTGTTGCCGGCGCCGGTCCAGATGATCGCGGCGAGGATCGCGGCGAGCAGGGCGTCCATGACGGTGTCCATGCCGACGTTGTCGACGGCGTCGGAGCCGAGTGCGCCGGACTGGGTGAGCAGCGGCAGGCCGATGAGGACGGCGACGGCGAGGGCGCGGCCGAACCAGGCGGCGGCGATGGTGCCGCTCATGGGTTTGCCGGTGATCTTCCAGACGACGGCGCGGAGCATGCGGCCGCCGTCGAGGGGGAGGCCGGGCAGGAGGTTGAAGGCGGCAACGATGAGGTTGGAGATCATCAGGCCGGCCAGCAGGACGCCGGGGACGGTGCCGGGTTCGACGGTCTGCATGGCGGCGTAGAAGAGTCCGGCCAGGACGAGGGAGAGCAGCGGGCCGACGAAGGCGAGGACGAACTCGCGTCCCGGTGTCTCGGCCTCTTTCTCGATCTCGGAGACGCCGCCGAAGAACTGGAGCTGGATGCGGCGGACCGGGAGTCTGAAGCGGAGGGCGGCGATGGTGTGGGCGAGTTCGTGGACGAGGACGGAGGCGTAGAAGGCGACCGCGAAGAAGAGGGAGACCAGGTAGCGGGCGGCGCCCAGTTCGGGCAGGACGCGGTCGAGCTGGCCGCCGAACACCCAGGTGATCAGGGCGGCGACGAGGAACCAGCTGGGTGCGACGTAGACGGGTACGCCGAAGGGGCGGCCCATGAGGATGCCGCCGCCGGGTTCCCGCCGGGCGGGGCGCCTCGCCTTGGCGTTGCCCTGGACGGGCTGCTCGGTGTGGCTGTGGGCCTGCGTGCGGTGCCCGTGCCCGGGGGTGCCGGGTTCCTGCGGGTGCGGGGCGGGCTCGCCGTCCGGGGTGGGGCGGGGGGACTTCGGCTGCGGGTCGTGGGGGCTGGTCGCGCCGTTCCCCGCGCCCCCGTCGGCGGCGCTGCTGTCCAGGTCCGGCTCGGGCTGGAGGGCGTGGGCGTCGGGCGCGTCGTTCCCCGGGGCCCTCTGGGGGGCGGGGTCGGTCGGGTCCTTGTCGTCCGGCCGCGGCTGGCCGCTCCCGCCGCTCTGGTCCACGGTGTCCCCTCGTTCGAAGCGTCCTCCGCGCCTGCCGGGCGGAGGGGTCTCGGGTCGATGGTATGCGGCCTGCCCGCCGCGTTCCGCCCCGGCACCCCTGCGGCTGGGTGACTGTCAGTGGTGGGCCGTATGGTCTTGGGCATGGAGAGCAGCACCGAGAGCGCAGCGCAGGCCGTGACGGCATCGGCCGGGGAGTCCGTGGGCTCCGTCCCGGCCGGGACGGCGATAGCGCCGGTCTCGTTGTCGCCCTCGCGGGCCAGTGACTTCATGCAGTGCCCGCTGCTGTACCGGTTCCGGGTGATCGACCGGCTGCCGGAGAAGCCGAGCGAGGCGGCGACCAGGGGGACGCTGGTGCACGCGGTGCTGGAGCGGTTGTTCGACGCCCCGGCCGCGGAGCGGACGGCGCCGCGTGCCAAGTCGTTGATCCCCGGCCAGTGGGACCGGCTGCGGGAGTCGCGTCCGGAGGTCGTGGAGCTGTTCGCCGACGACCCGGAGGGTGAGCGGCTGGCGCGCTGGCTGGGTGAGGCCGAGCAGCTCGTGGAGCGGTGGTTCTCGCTGGAGGACCCCACGCGGCTGGAGCCGGCCGAGCGTGAGCTGTTCGTCGAGGCCGAGCTGGAGTCGGGGCTGCGGCTGCGCGGGATCATCGACCGGGTGGACGTGGCGCCGACCGGTGAGGTGCGGATCGTCGACTACAAGACGGGCAAGGCGCCCCGGCCGGAGTACGCCGAGGGCGCGCTGTTCCAGATGAAGTTCTACGCCCTGGTGGTGTGGCGGCTCAAGCGGGTGGTCCCCCGCCGGCTGCAGCTGGTCTACCTGGGCAGCGGGGACGTGTTGACGTACGACCCGGTGCTCGCGGATCTGGAGCGCGTCGAGCGCAAGCTGCTGGCGCTGTGGGAGGCGATCCGGGAGGCGACGGAGACGGGCGACTGGCGGCCGCGGCCGACGAAGCTGTGCGGCTGGTGCGATCACCAGGCGCACTGTCCGGAGTTCGGCGGCACTCCCCCGCCCTATCCGCTGGAGGTGCGGCCGGGTCCCCGGGTGCCGGTGAGGGCGGCCGAGGCGGCGGCGGGCGAGCAGGGCAGAATGGGGTCGGAGTGATCCTCCGGGCAGGCCCGAGCGAAGGAGATTTGCGTGGCCATCCGCGTCCTACTGGTCGACGACCAGCCGCTGCTGCGTACGGGCTTCCGGATGATCCTGGAGGCGGAGCAGGACATCGCGGTCGTCGGGGAGGCCGGTGACGGTCTGCAGGCGCTCGATCAGGTGCGGGCGCTGCAGCCGGATGTGGTTCTGATGGACATCCGCATGCCGCGGATGGACGGCGTGGAGGCGACGCGGCAGATCACCGGTCCGGGCCGGGACGGCCCGGCGAAGGTGCTGGTGCTGACGACGTTCGACCTCGACGAGTACGTGGTGGAGGCACTGCGGGCCGGTGCCAGCGGTTTCCTGCTGAAGGACGCCCCGGCGAACGAGCTGGTGCAGGCGATCCGGGTGGTGGCGGCGGGTGAGGCGATGCTGGCGCCGAGCATCACGCGCCGGCTGCTGGACAAGTACGCGACGCATCTGCCCTCGGGTGACGAGCCGGTTCCGGACACGCTGCACACGCTGACCGAGCGTGAGGTGGAGGTGCTGAAGCTGGTGGCGCGCGGGCTGTCGAACGCGGAGATCGCCGCGGATCTGTTCGTGAGCGAGACGACGGTCAAGACGCATGTGGGCCATGTGCTGACGAAGCTGGGGCTGCGCGACCGGGTGCAGGCGGCGGTGTACGCGTACGAGAGCGGGCTGGTGCGCCCCGGAGCGCAGCAGTAGCGGCAGCGCGCGTTCTCGGGTGCTGCGCCGAAGGGCGCCTTCCCCGCGGGGAAGGCGCCCTTCGTGTGTCGTGCGAGGGGTCCGTCAGGCGTTGCTCTTGCTGATCTCCCAGAAGCGGAACACCGTCGAGGCGTCGAGGCAGTACTCCAGGCCGTAGACGCCGTCGCCGACGACGGCGTACTGCTTGGCCTGCCAGACGGGCAGGACGGGGATCTCGTCGGCGACGATCTGCTGGAGCGCGTCGTAGTCGTTCTCGGTGGCGGCGCGGTTGCTCTCGCCGGCGGTGCGCGGGATGAGCGTGCCGGTGATGGTCTTGTTGGTGTAGTTGTTGCCGAGGACGTTGCCCTTGCCGAAGAACGGGGCGGTGAAGTTGTCGGCGTCGGGGTAGTCGGGCACCCAGCCCTTGACGTAGACGCCGTACTTGCCGGCGGCGATGTCCTTCTCGTACTGGTCGAACGGCACGGACTTGACGTCGGCGTCGAACAGGCCGCTGTCGTCGAGCTGCTGGGCGATCGCCTTGAGTTCCTGGTCGGTGGCGGGGCCGTAGCGGGAGGGCGTGGACCACAGGGTGAGCTTCACCTTGTCGGTGATGCCGGCCTCGCGCAGGACGGACTCGGCCTGTTCCTTGGAGGGGCGGCCGCCGTAGGTGTCGAAGAAGGCGGTGCTGTGGCCGTCGATGCCCGCCGGGATGATCGAGTAGAGCGGGGTGGCGGTGCCCTCGTAGACGTCGCGGATGAGGGCGTCGCGGTCGAGGAGGTGGGCGATGGCCTTGCGGACGGGGAGCTTTCCGGCGACGGGGTCGTCCATGTTGAAGACGAGGTGCTGGACCTCGGCGCTGCTGCCCTCGACGACCTCGGTGCCGGTGCCGTCGGACTTGGCCTCGATGTCGGCGATGTCGGCGGCGCTCAGGCCTCGGTAGGCGATGTCGACGTCGCCCTTCTGCAGGGCCTGCTTGAGGGCGCTCTGGTCGCCGTGGAAGAACTTGAGGGTGACGCCGGAGTTCTGCACCTCGGCGCTGCCCTGGTAGTTGTCGTTGACGGTGAACACGGCCTCGTCGTCGCCGATCGAGTCGAGCTTGTAGGGGCCGGAGCCGCTGGCCTCGCCGTCCTCGCGCAGGCCGTCGGCGTCGTACTCGCGGTGGTTGACGATGGAGCCGGCACCGGAGGCGATCTTGCTGGGGAAGGTGGCGTCGGGGACCTTCAGGGTGAAGACGACGGTCTTCTCGTCGGGGGTGTCGACCTTGTCCAGCATGGGGAACATGATCGCGGGGCCGGCGTCGTCGTCGATCTTCAGCATGCGGTCGAAGGAGAACTTGACGTCCTCGCTGGTGAGCGGGTCACCGTTGCTGAACTTCAGGCCGTCCTTGAGGGTGCACTTGTAGACGGTGGCCCGGGTGTCGGAGAAGCCGCACTGTTCGGCGGCCTCCGGCTCGGGCACCGTGCCGCCCTTGGGGAAGCTGAGCAGGGACTGGAAGACGTTGTTGAACAGCAGCCACGAGCCGGGGTCGTAGCCCGACGCCGGGTCGGTGGCGAGGACGTCGTCCGACATCCCCATGACCACGCTGGAGCCGGTTCCGCCGGAGCCACCGGTCTCCGTGCCGCAGCCGGTCAGCAGGCCGGAGGCCAGCCCCGCCACGATGGGCAGGACCGGCCACTGGTTGCGCATGTTCACGTGCGTGTGCCTTGTCGTCGTTCTCGAAGGTGGCCCGGGGTGCGCCGTCCCGGGCCCCCCGGAGGACGCGGAAGCGTCAGCCGCTCACACCGCGGCCGAGCTCCCAGAGCTGGAGGGTCGAGGAGGAGTTCAGGGCGTACGCCGTGCCGGTGATGTCGTCACGGGCGGCGACGTACTGCTTGCCCTGCCACAGCGGCAGGACGGGGACGTCCTCGGCGACGATGTCCTGGATCTCGGTCAGGCTCGTCGCGGCCGAACCCCGGTCGGGCTCGCGGCGGGATTCGGGGATGAGGGTGTTGCGGATGACGCTGTTGGCGTACGGCGACTTGAGGAAGTTGTCGTCGTCGAGGAACGGCGCCAGGTAGTTGTCGGCGTCGGGGAAGTCGGGGAACCAGCCCATGCCCCACACCTCGTAGGAGCCCTTGCGCTGGGCGGGGACGAAGCTGTCCCAGGGGGTGCCCTTGATGGTGACGTCGAACAGGCCGCTGTCGTCGAGCTGCTTCTTCAGCACCTCGAACTCCTGCTTGGTGGCGGCACCGTAGTGGTCGGTGGTGTAGTGCAGGGTCAGCTTCACGGGGGTGCTGACGTCCGCCTTGGCCAGCAGGGCCTCGGCCCGGTCGGTGCTGGGGTCGCCGTACTTGTTGAAGAACGAGTTGGAGTGGCCGGTGATGGTGGCCGGGACGAGCGAGTAGAGGGGCTCGGCCTGGGAGCCGTAGACCTTGGAGACCAGTTCGCTGCGGTTGACGATCTGGGCCATGGCCTGGCGTACGGCCTTGTCCTTGACGCCGGGCGCCTCGGTGTTGAAGGCGAGGTAGCGGATCTCCAGGCCGGGCATGTCGATGAGTTCGACGTTCTCGCCGGGGTCGACGGAGAGCTTCTTGATCTGCTCCGGCGTCAGGGTGCGGCTCATGACGTCGATGTCGCCCTTCTGCAGGGCGGCGTCCATGGCGTCGGCGTCCTTGAAGGGGCGGATCTCGGCCTTGTCGTTGTTCACCGCCAGAGCGCCCTTGTAGTCGGGGTTCTTGGTGAACACGGCAGAGACCAGCTCGTCGTTGTCGACCTCGGCCTCGAACTTGTAGGGGCCGGAGCCGCTGATCTCGAAGCCGTCGCGCAGCTTGCCCTTGTCGTAGTCGGCGGGGTTGACGATGCCCGCGACGGGGGTCGACAGCTTGTAGGGGAAGGTGGCGTCGGCGGTCTTGAGGTGGAAGACGACGTCGCGGTCGCCCTGCGTCTCGACGGTGTCGATGGTGGACAGCAGGGCGGAGACGCCGGAGTCGGCCTTGATGGCCAGGGCCCGGTCGATGGAGAACTTGACGTCCTCGGCGGTGACCGGGCTGCCGTCGCTGAACTTCAGGCCCTCGCGCAGTTTGCAGACGTAGCGCTCGTTGCCGGTGTCGGTGAAGGTGCAGCTCTCGGCGGCCTCGGGGACGGGCTCGCCCTCGCCGCGGGGCTGGATCATCAGGGTCTGCACGGTCTGGCGCAGGATGTTCCAGCTGCCGACGTCGTAGGCGTAGGCCGGGTCCAGGGGCGCGGGGGCGTCCTTGGTGGCGATGAACCGGTCCGTGGTGCCGACGGCGATCGCGCCGCCGCCGTCGCTCCCGCTGTCGGCCCCGCCGCAGGCGGCGAGTACCGGCGCGAGCAGGCCGAGGGCGGCCGGCAGCACCAAAGTCTTGCGGTTCATGCTCGGGTTTCTCCACTGCTGTCAGGTCCGTGTATCACGCAAGCAGGGGTGTCGCCGCGAGACCACGGGGAAGGGGGTGATGTTCTCGCGACGAGATTAATGGGCGTGCGCTCCGGGGTTCACAGTCACCGGAGTTGAGGTTCCATCACGCTCCGAAACCGGGCGTGGACACACCGAAAACCCGACAGTGGAAGGTTTGGGTACAGCGTCCCCCCAATCCGGACACAAAGACACGGTCACGCCGTGGGAAAGGGGGCAGATGGCACACGCCGACGCCGGTGTCGAGGGCCTGCGGCGTGGGGAACGTCACATCGCCAACCGCGTTCACACCGGCTCGAATTCGGCCGCCCGGGCGCGGGTTCGATTTAGTCCGCGGGGACGCGTGCAGGCGGAAAGAAATCGGGCGGGAATCAGCCCTGCACGTCCGGTGAACGCTTAGATCATTTGTGTCATCAGACCGCGCAGAAATGCCAGGTCGACCTCTTCCAGAGAGGTCACGACGGTCCGCCGGGCGGCCGGGGCGATGGGCGCCACGGACGGCACGGCCACCACATGGCAGCCGGCCGCCTCGGCGGCGGCGACGCCGGTCGCGGTGTCCTCGACGACGGCGCATCTGGCCGGATCGGCGCCGAGCCCCGCGGCCGCGAACAGGTAGGGGTCGGGGTGCGGCTTGGTCCGCGGCACCTCGTCGCCGGCGACGGTGAGCCGGAAGTGCCGGGGGCCGAGCGAGGTGAGCACCCGGTCGATGATGCGCCGGTGGGAGGCGGAGACCAGGGCCGTCGGCACCTCGTGCGCGGCCAGCTCGGCCAGCAGCCGGGCCGCGCCGGGCATCAGCGGCAGGGCCCGGTCGATACGGTCCTCGAAGCCCTCGTTGAGCAGGACGGTCAGTTCGGCGAGGGTGATGTCCGCGCCGGTGGCCTCGATGAGGAACCCCGCGCTGCGGCTCATGGGGCCGCCGACCACGACATGGCGCCAGGAGTCGTCGAGGGTGTGACCGAGCCTGCGGAACACCTCCACCTCGACGTCCCACCAGAATCCCTCGGTGTCCACGAGAGTGCCGTCCATGTCGAGGAGTACGGCCTGCAGGGCTGAGCCCTCGGCCGTACGGGTGCCGAGTGCGGGGACCGTGGTGGTCATCCGGCGTACCTCCTTGAGGGCCGAGCAGGCCGGTTCCCGTCACGGGAACCGGCCTGCGGTGGACCGACCAGTGTACGTCGCCTGCGGCGTACGCGCCTCGTTTGAACGGCGTGGGCGCGGGCACACCGCAGATACGCCGGGGGCGGCTGTGGCGTGCCCCGCGGTGTGCCCGCACGGCCGGGCTGCGGCCCTCAGCGGGCGTTGAAGTACTTCGCCTCCGGGTGGTGGATCACGATCGCGTCCGTGGACTGCTCGGGATGCAGCTGGAACTCCTCGGACAGCTTCACGCCGATGCGCTCCGGCTCGAGCAGGTCGGCGATCTTGGCGCGGTCCTCCAGGTCCGGGCAGGCGCCGTAGCCGAGGGAGAAGCGGGCGCCGCGGTACTTCAGCTCGAACATGCCCTCGATCTCGGCGGGGTCCTCCCCCGCGAAGCCGAGCTCTGAACGCACGCGCGCGTGCCAGTACTCGGCGAGCGCCTCGGCCAACTGCACGGACAGGCCGTGCAGTTCGAGGTAGTCGCGGTAGGAGTTGGACTCGAAGAGGCGGGCGGTCTCCTCGCCGATGCGGGAACCGACGGTGACGACCTGGAGTCCGACCACGTCCGTCTCGCCGGACTCCTCCGGGCGGAAGAAGTCGGCCAGACACAGGCGGCGGCCGCGGCGCTGGCGGGGGAAGGTGAAGCGGGTGCGCTCGTTGCCCTGTTCGTCCAGGATGATCAGGTCGTCGTCCTTGGACACGCACGGGAAGTAGCCGTAGACGACGGCCGCTTCGAGGAGGTTCTCGGTCTGCAGCCGGTCCAGCAGGCCGCGCAGCCGCGGGCGTCCCTCGCTCTCGACGAGCTCCTCGTACGTCGGTCCCTCGCCGGTGCGGGCCTGCTTCAGGCCCCACTGGCCCTTGAACAGGGCGCCCTCGTCGAGCCAGGAGGCGTACTCCTTGAGCTGGATGCCCTTGACGACGCGGGTGCCGAAGAACGGCGGGGTGGGCACCGGGTTGTCGGTGGCCACGTCGGAGCGGACGTGGCCCTCCTCCGGGCGCTCCTCCACCACGGCGGTGGCGGCCGCCCGCACGCGGCGCTGCTTGAGTTCGGGCAGCTTGGCCCCGGGGACACCGCGCTTGACGCCGATGAGGGCGTCCATCAGGCGCAGGCCCTCGAACGCGTCGCGGGCGTAGCGGACTTCGCCCTCGTAGATCTCGTGCAGGTCCTGCTCGACGTAGGCGCGGGTGAGGGCGGCGCCGCCGAGGATGACGGGGTAGTCCGCCGCGAGGCCGCGGGCGTTGAGCTCCTCCAGGTTCTCCTTCATGATCACGGTGGACTTCACCAGGAGACCTGACATGCCGATCACGTCGGCGCGGTGCTCCTCGGCGGCGTCCAGGATCGCGGAGACCGGCTGCTTGATGCCGAGGTTGACGACGTTGTAGCCGTTGTTGGACAGGATGATGTCGACGAGGTTCTTGCCGATGTCGTGGACGTCGCCGCGGACGGTGGCCAGCACGATGGTGCCCTTGCCCGCCTCGTCGGTCTTCTCCATGTGGGGTTCGAGGTGGGCGACGGCCGTCTTCATCACCTCGGCCGACTGCAGCACGAACGGCAGCTGCATCTGGCCGGAGCCGAACAGCTCGCCGACGACCTTCATGCCGTCGAGGAGGGTGTCGTTGACGATGTCCAGGGCCGGACGGGTCTCCAGGGCCGCGTCGAGGTCGGCCTCCAGGCCGTTCTTCTCGCCGTCGATGATGCGCCGCTTGAGGCGCTCCTCCAGCGGCAGCGCGGCCAGCTCCTCGGCCTTGCCGGCCTTCAGGGACTTGGCGGTGGCGCCCTCGAAGAGCTGCATGAGCTTCTGCAGCGGGTCGTAGCCCTCGCTGCGGCGGTCGTAGATCAGGTCGAGGGCGGTGCGGACCTGCTCCTCGTCGAAGCGGGCGATCGGCAGGATCTTGGAGGCGTGCACGATCGCCGAGTCCAGGCCGGCCTTGACGCACTCGTCGAGGAAGACGGAGTTCAGCAGGATGCGGGCGGCCGGGTTGAGGCCGAAGGAGATGTTGGACAGGCCGAGGGTGGTCTGCACGTCCGGGTGGCGGCGCTTGAGCTCGCGGATGCCCTCGATGGTGGCGATGCCGTCGCGCCGGGACTCCTCCTGGCCGGTGCAGATGGTGAAGGTCAGACAGTCGACGAGGATGTCCTCCTCGCGGATGCCGTAGTTGCCGGTGAGGTCGGCGATGAGCCGTTCGGCGATCTCGACCTTCTTCTCGGCGGTGCGGGCCTGGCCCTCCTCGTCGATGGTGAGCGCGATCAGGGCGGCGCCGTGCTCCTGCGCGAGGCGGGTGACACGGGCGAAGCGGGACTCGGGGCCGTCGCCGTCCTCGTAGTTCACGGAGTTGATCACCGCGCGGCCGCCGAGCTTCTGCAGGCCCGCCTCGATGACGTCGACCTCGGTGGAGTCCAGCACGATCGGCAGCGTGGAGGCGGTGGCGAAGCGGCCGGCGAGCTGCTCCATGTCGGCGACGCCGTCCCGGCCGACGTAGTCGACGCACAGGTCGAGCATGTGCGCGCCCTCGCGGATCTGCTCGCGGGCCATCTCGACGCAGTCGTCCCAGCGGCCCTCCAGCATGGCCTCGCGGAACTTCTTGGAGCCGTTGGCGTTGGTGCGCTCGCCGATGGCCAGGTAGGAGGTGTCCTGGCGGAAGGGCACGGTCTGGTAGAGGGAGGCGGCGCCGGGCTCGGGGCGGGGGCTGCGCTCGGCGGGGGCGAGCTCGCGGACCCGTTCGACGACCTGGCGCAGGTGCTCGGGCGTGGTGCCGCAGCAGCCGCCGACCAGGGACAGGCCGTAGTCGCGGACGAAGTTCTCCTGCGCGTCGGCGAGCTCCGGCGCGGTCAGCGGGTAGTGGGCGCCGTCGGCGGTGAGGACGGGCAGGCCGGCGTTGGGCATGCAGGACAGCGGGATGCGCGCGTGCCGGGCGAGGTAGCGCAGGTGCTCGCTCATCTCGGCGGGGCCGGTGGCGCAGTTCAGGCCGATCATGTCGATGCCGAGCGGCTCCAGGGCCGTCAGGGCGGCGCCGATCTCGGAGCCGAGCAGCATGGTGCCGGTGGTCTCCACCGTGACCGACACGATCAGCGGTACGTCGTATCCGGCGGTCTCCATCGCGCGGCGGGCGGCGATGACGGAGGCCTTGGTCTGGAGCAGGTCCTGGGTGGTCTCCACCAGCAGGGCGTCGGCGCCGCCGGCGAGGAGGCCCTCGGCGTTCTGCTGGTAGGCGTCGCGGATCGCGGTGAAGGTGGTGTGGCCCAGGGTGGGCAGCTTGGTGCCCGGGCCCATGGAGCCGAGGACCCAGCGCTGCCGGCCGTCGCGGGCGGTGCAGGCGTCGGCGGTCTCGCGGGCGATGCGGGCACCGGCCTCGGACAGCTCGGCGACGCGGTCGGCGATGTCGTACTCGCCGAGGGCGCTGAGGTTGGCGCCGAAGGTGTTGGTCTCCACGCAGTCCACGCCGGCGTCGAAGTACGCCTCGTGGACGGAGGCCACGATGTCGGGGCGGGTGACGTTGAGGACCTCGTTGCAGCCTTCGAGCTGCTGGAAGTCCTCCAGGGACGGGTCCTGGGCCTGGAGCATCGTGCCCATGGCTCCGTCGGCGACCACCACACGGGTGGCGAGCGCCTGGCGGAGCGCGGACGCGCGGGTCCGGCTGTCGGCGGAAGGGGTCGGCGGCACAGAGGCCATGAAGGGCTCCCTCGGGTGCGACGGCTGTCGGCTTTGCGCCCCTAGGACCAGGCCTTGCAGGTCTTAGCGGTGAAGCCCGCGAGGGGCTTCCCCGAGAGGGCGCACGCCGTCAGGGTAGCCGGGACGCCGTGACTGTGTTCAGGGGCGTCCACCACCCGGACGAAGGGCCGGGCGGTCCCTGCCTGGCGGCATGTGACCCATGATGTGGCGAACGAGCGGCGGCCGAAAGGCGACCGAAAGGCGACCGACCATTAGCGCGGGGTCGGCATCGACCGGTAGTGTTCGACATTGCCGAACAGTGGATCGCGTCGAACAGCGGCACGATGCCACGGCTCGACAGTCGAAGGGGACGGAGGCAGGACGGCGATGGCACGGAACATCCAGTCGCTGGAGCGGGCGGCGGCGATGCTGCGCCTGCTCGCGGGCGGCGAGCGACGGCTGGGCCTGTCGGACATCGCCTCCTCGCTGGGCCTCGCCAAGGGCACCGCGCACGGCATCCTGCGCACCCTGCAGCAGGAGGGGTTCGTCGAGCAGGACGAGGCCTCGGGCCGCTACCAGCTGGGCGCGGAGCTGCTGCGCCTGGGCACCACCTACCTGGATGTGCACGAGTTGCGCGCGCGGGCCCTGGTGTGGACGGACGACCTGGCCCGCTCCAGCGGCGAGAGCGTGTACCTGGGGGTGCTGCACCAGCAGGGCGTGCTGATCGTGCACCACGTCTTCCGCCCGGACGACAGCCGTCAAGTGCTGGAGATCGGGGCCATGCAGCCGCTGCACTCCACGGCACTGGGCAAGGTGCTGTCGGCCTACGACCCGGTGGCGCACAGCGAGGCGGTCGAGGCGGACCGCAAGGCGTTCACGGACCGCACGGTGTGCGAGCTGGACGCCTTCGAGCACATCCTCGACATCACGCGCGCGCGTGGCTACGCGGCGGACGTGGAGGAGACCTGGGAGGGCGTGGCGTCCATCGCTGCGCCGATCCACGACCGCCGGCGCATGCCGGTGGGTGCCGTGGGCATCACGGGTGCCGTGGAGCGGCTGGGGCGTGACGGAGAGGTGCGCCCGGAGCTGATCGCGGCCGTGCGCGACTGCGCCCGCGCGGTGTCGCGGGACCTGGGCGCCGGACGCTTCTGAGCAGCCCGCAGGACGAGTCTCACCGGGCCGGGACGCCAGGACGGCGTTCCGGCCTTCGGCCTACCCTGAAATCCGATGGAAGGTGGGCATAACGCCCACAGGTGTACAGGCGTGGACGCAACGGCGATAAGCCGAGTCGATCAATAACGATCGTGCTTTCGATAACAGAACTCTTGACGGGCATGTCGGCCCGAAGCAAGACTCCCGTCCATCGGTCGGCATTGTCGAACACCTACCGGCAATACGCGTTAGAGTGTGACAACGCCAAGGGACCGGCAAGCTCTCACCCCCGAGGGCGCAGCACCCCCGAAGGGACTCGGGGTCTGCTTCCCCTGGACGAAGGACAAAGGAGTCGCGGGTGTCCAGCTCCGACATCTTCATCGGCGAGACCATCGGTACCGCCATACTCATCCTGCTCGGCGGTGGCGTCTGCGCCGCCGTGACGCTGAAGGCCTCCAAGGCCCGCAACGCCGGCTGGCTCGCCATCACCTTCGGGTGGGGTTTCGCCGTGCTGACGGCGGTCTACACCTCGGCGCCGCTGTCCGGCGCCCACCTCAACCCGGCGGTCACGCTCGCACTCGCGATCAAGGACAACGACTGGAGCAACGTCGCCACCTACTGGGGCGGCCAGGTGCTCGGCGCCATGATCGGTGCGGCCCTGGTCTGGGTCGCCTACTACGGCCAGTTCCACGCCCACCTGACCGACAAGGAGATCGTCGGCGGTCCGGGCGCGCAGGACACGGCGGCGGCCAAGGCGATCGAGGCCCGGGAGAAGGGCGCCGGCCCGGTCCTGGGTGTCTTCTCCACCGGCCCGGAGATCCGGAACGCGGTGCAGAACCTCGCCACCGAGATCCTCGGCACGATCGTGCTGGTGCTCGCCGTCCTCACGCAGGGCCTGAACGACAACGGCAACGGCCTGGGCACCCTGGGCGCGCTGATCACCGCCCTGGTGGTCGTCGGCATCGGCCTCTCGCTCGGCGGTCCGACCGGCTACGCCATCAACCCGGCCCGTGACCTCGGCCCGCGGATCGTCCACGCCCTTCTGCCCCTGCCGAACAAGGGCGGCTCCGACTGGGGCTACGCCTGGATCCCCGTCGTGGGTCCGCTGATCGGCGCGGCGATCGCCGCGGGTATCTACAAGGTCGCGTTCGTCTAAGCAAGGCATCAGCCCACGCCGTATCCCAAGGACTTCCAGGAGCACACAGTGACCGACGCTCACGCCGGACCCTTCATCGCCGCCATCGACCAGGGCACGACCTCCTCGCGCTGCATCGTCTTCGACCGGGACGGCCGTATCGTCTCCGTCGACCAGAAGGAGCACGAGCAGATCTTCCCCAAGCCGGGCTGGGTCGAGCACGACGCCAACGAGATCTGGACCAACGTCCAGGAGGTCGTCGCCGGGGCCGTCCAGAAGGCCGGCATCACCCGTGACGACATCAAGGCCATCGGCATCACCAACCAGCGCGAGACCACCGTGCTGTGGGACAAGAACACCGGTGAGCCCGTCCACAACGCCATCGTCTGGCAGGACACCCGCACCGACGCCCTGTGCAAGGAGCTCGGCCGCAACGTCGGCCAGGACCGCTTCCGCCGCGAGACCGGCCTGCCGCTGGCCTCCTACTTCGCCGGCCCCAAGGCCCGCTGGCTGCTCGACAACGTCGAGGGGCTGCGCGAGCGCGCCGAGGCCGGGGACATCCTCTTCGGCACCATGGACACCTGGGTCATCTGGAACCTGACCGGCGGCGTCGACGGCGGCAAGCACTACACCGACGTCACCAACGCCTCCCGCACCATGCTGATGAACCTCCACACGCTGGAGTGGGACGACAAGATCGCCGAGTCCATCGGCGTGCCGCTGGCGATGCTGCCCGAGATCCGCTCCTCCGCCGAGGTCTACGGCGAGGTCACCGGCGGCAAGCTCGGCGACCTGCTCGGCGGCATCCCGGTCGCCTCCGCGCTCGGCGACCAGCAGGCGGCCCTGTTCGGCCAGACCTGCTTCTCCGAGGGCGAGGCCAAGTCCACGTACGGCACCGGCACGTTCATGCTGATGAACACCGGCGAGAAGATCATCAACTCCTACTCGGGCCTGCTGACCACGGTCGGCTACCGGATCGGCGACGAGCAGCCGGTCTACGCCCTGGAGGGCTCGATCGCCGTCACCGGTTCGCTGGTGCAGTGGATGCGCGACCAGATGGGCCTCATCTCCACCGCGGCCGAGATCGAGACGCTGGCGCTCTCGGTCGAGGACAACGGCGGCGCCTACTTCGTGCCGGCCTTCTCCGGCCTGTTCGCCCCCTACTGGCGCTCCGACGCCCGCGGTGTCATCGCCGGCCTGACCCGGTACGTCACCAAGGCGCACCTGGCGCGCGCGGTGCTGGAGGCCACGGCCTGGCAGACCCGCGAGATCACCGACGCCATGACCAAGGACTCCGGCGTCGAGCTGTCGGCCCTCAAGGTCGACGGCGGCATGACCTCCAACAACCTGCTGATGCAGACCCTCTCGGACTTCCTGGACGCCCCCGTGGTGCGCCCGATGGTCGCCGAGACCACCTGCCTCGGCGCCGCCTACGCCGCCGGTCTCGCCGTCGGCTTCTGGACCAGCACCGACGACCTGCGCGCCAACTGGCGCCGGGCCGCCGAGTGGACCCCCCGCATGGACGCGGAGACCCGCGACCGTGAGTACAAGAGCTGGCTCAAGGCCGTGGAGCGGACCATGGGCTGGCTCGAGGACGAGGAGTAAGAAACCCCATGACCACGCAGTCCACCCTGCAGTCCGTCCCTGCCCTGGGCACGCACCCGGCGTCCGGCTCGAACCCGAGCCGCGCCGAGACCCGGGAGCAGCTCTCCAAGGCGTCGTACGACCTTCTCGTCATCGGCGGCGGCATCCTGGGCATCTCCACCGCCTGGCACGCCGCGCAGTCCGGCCTCAGGGTGGCTCTGGTCGACGCCGGCGACTTCGCCGGCGCCACCTCCTCCGCCTCCTCCAAGCTGCTCCACGGCGGCCTGCGCTACCTGCAGACCGGCGCGGTGAAGCTGGTGGCGGAGAACCACTTCGAGCGCCGTGCGGTCTCCCGCCAGGTGGCCCCCCACCTGGCGAACCCGCTCACCTTCTACCTCCCCGTGTACAAGGGCGGGCCGCACGGCGCGGCGAAGCTCGGGGCGGGCGTCTTCGCCTACTCCGCGCTCTCCGCGTTCGGTGACGGCGTCGGCCACCTGCTCTCCCCCGCCAAGGCGGCGCAGGACGTGCCCGAGCTGCGCACCGAGAACCTCAAGGCCGTCGCCGTGTACGGCGACGACCAGATGAACGACGCGCGCATGGCGCTGATGACGGTCCGCGCGGCCGTCCAGGCGGGCGCGGTCGTCCTCAACCACGCCGAGGTCACCGGCCTGCGCTTCACCAAGGGCCGGGTCACCGGTGCCGAGCTGCGCGACCGGCTCTCCGGTGACGAGTTCGGCGTCGGCGCCCGTCTCGTGCTGAACGCGACCGGCCCCTGGGTCGATCACCTGCGCCGCATGGAGGACCCGAGTGCCGCGCCGTCGATCCGCCTGTCGAAGGGCGCGCATCTGGTCCTGAAGCGCACCTCCCCCTGGAAGGCCGCGCTCGCCACCCCGATCGACAAGTACCGCATCACCTTCGCCCTCCCCTGGGAGGACATGCTGCTGCTCGGCACGACCGACGAGGAGTACGAGGGCGACCCGGGCGAGGTCTCGGTCAACGACAAGGACATAGCCCAGATCCTCGACGAGGCCGCGTTCTCCATCCGCGACCAGCAGCTCGACCGCGATCTGATCACCTACGCGTTCGCCGGCCTGCGGGTGCTGCCGGGCGGCCCGGGCGACACCGCGAAGGCCAAGCGCGAGACCGTGGTGACCGAGGGCAAGGGCGGCATGCTGTCCGTCGCGGGCGGCAAGTGGACCACCTTCCGCCACATCGGCCGTACGGTGATGCAGAAGCTCCAGGAGCTGCCGGGCGCGCCGCTCGGCGAGGACTTCGAGCCGATCTCCTCGCTGCCGAAGAAGCTGCCGCTGCCGGGTGTCGCCAACCCGCGCGCGGTCGCCCACCGCCTGCTGGTCGACGGTCCGGCGCCCGGCCCGCGCATGGCGGCGGACACCGCCAGGCACCTGGCCACCCACTACGGCTCCCTGGCCTTCGACATCGCCCGGCTGGCCAACGACGACCCCGAGCTCGCCGAGCGCGTCCACCCGGACGCCCCGGAGATCTGGGCCCAGGTCGTGTGGGCGCGTGACCACGAGTGGGCCGAGACCGCGGACGACGTCCTGCGCCGCCGCACCACCCTCACGATCCGCGGCCTGGCCACGGACGAGGTGCGCGGCAAGGTCCAGGACCTGCTCGACGGGAAGTAGGGTCCCGGGCCCGCTCGGCGGCACGTAGGGCCGACAGGAACGACGGCCGGACGGTCCTACGCCGTGAGAGGGGCGGCTCCCCGCACAGGAGCCGCCCCTCTCGCATGCCCGCGCGCACGGCGAACTCGGCGGCCCCGTCACGGGTGTTGGGGTACGGCGGCGGGTGATCGCGGGCGATTCGGCGGGCCCTGGGCGTTCGGAGGTGCTCCGGGGTGTTCCGGGGTGGCGAACGGGGCAGTGATCCGTTCACTCCCCCGTGCAAGGGGGCTGCGGACGTTCCCGCCGAACGCCGTAAGGTTGGGACGTCAAGCGAGGGCACGTCGGAAGGAGGCACTGGGTGATCGAGCTCGAGGGGGTTCCCGAGCTGATCGACCCGGTCATGGTGGCCGCGTTCGAGGGCTGGAACGATGCCGGCGACGCCGCCTCCACCGCGGTCGCGCATCTGGAGCGGGAGTGGAAGGGCGAGGTGTTCGCGGCGCTGGACGCCGAGGACTACTACGACTTCCAGGTGAACCGCCCCACCGTGTTCATGGACAACGGCGTGCGCAAGATCACCTGGCCGACGACGAGACTGTCCGTCGTGCGGGTCGGCGGTGACAAGCCGCGCGATCTGGTGCTGGTGCGCGGTATCGAACCGTCCATGCGCTGGCGGTCGTTCTGCAACGAACTGCTCGGTTTCGCGCACGAGCTGGGTGTGGAGCTGGTGGTCGTCCTGGGCGCCCTGCTGGGCGACACCCCGCACACCCGCCCGGTGCCGATCAGCGGGACCACGTCCGACCCGGACCTGGCCCGCCGGATGGGCCTGGAGGAGACCAAGTACGAGGGCCCGACGGGCATCGTCGGCGTCCTGCAGGAGGCGTGCACGCACGCGGGGGTCCCGGCGGTGTCGCTGTGGGCGGCCGTACCGCACTACGTGTCGCAGCCGCCCAACCCCAAGGCGACGCTGGCGCTGCTGAACCGCCTGGAGGACCTGATCGACGTACGCATCCCGCTGGGCGAGCTGCCCGAGGACGCGCGCGCCTGGCAGGTCGGCGTGGACCAGCTGGCCGCCGAGGACAGCGAGGTCGCCGAGTACGTGCAGACGCTGGAGGAGGCCCGGGACACCGCGGAGCTGCCGGAGGCGTCGGGCGAGGCGATCGCCCGGGAGTTCGAGCGGTATCTGCGGCGCCGGGACGGCGGCGGCACGGCGGGCGGGCACGCCACGGACGGCGAGGGCTCCCCGTACCGGCGGGACAGCTCCGGCGGGGACCGGAACCGGCCGCCGAAGCCGCCCAAGCCGGGCACCGACGACGGGGACGCGTCGGAGGACTGAGGACTGGGCGAAGAGGGGCGGTGCGTGTCGCGCCGCCCCTCTTTTGCTGTGTCACACCCGGCTTCTTCGTGTCACAACGGCTTCGTCGTGCCACACCCGGCTTCTTCGTGCCACAACGGCTTCGTCGTGCCACACCCGGCTTCGTCGTGCCACACGCGGCTTCTTCGTGCCACAACGGCTTCGTCGTGCCACACCCGGCTTCGTCGTGTCACATCCGGCGCACGGCGACCACGTCGTAGTCGGTGTCCGGGGTGGGCGGGTCGACGTCGAAGCGGGCGTTGGGCAGATAGAGGCGGTCGCCCCAGGCCGCGGCCGTCGTGGGGATGCGGAAGCGGGCGGGGTCCTCGATGCGGGTGACCAGGGAGCCGCGGGTGCCCGCGGCGTCCAGGTGGAAGACGTCGACGGCGTTCTGCCACTGCTGGACGACGTAGAGGGTGCGGCCGAGCAGCAGCAGGCCGTCGCCGTTGGGCAGCAGCGCGCCGCCGAGGTCGACCGCGCGGGCGATGCCGGTGCGCGGGTCGACGCGCATCAGGGTGCCGCCGCCGGCGAAGGCGTTCACCACGAGCAGGGCGCTGCCGTCGGGGGTCCGCTCGATGCCGTTGGCGGTGAAGTCGTCGCCCTGTACCCAGTCCCCGCCGAGCCGTACGGTCCGCGCCTCGCCGGGCTCGCCCCGCGCACCCCGTTCGAGCCGGTAGAGGGCGTCGGTGAAGGAGTCGGTGAACCAGGCGGCGCCGGGGGTGAGGATCACGTCGTTCACGAACGTGCCGCCCACCTGGACGACGCGTTCCACCTGTCCGGTGCGGGCGTCGACCGTGCGCAGCTCGCCGCTGGGGCCGCCGGCCAGGAACAGCCGGCCGTAGCGGTCGCTCTTGAGGCCGACGGTGGGGTGCGTGGCGTCGAGTCCGGTGCGTACGACGGCGCCGCGGCCGGTGGGCAGATGGACCCGGTACAGGTCGGCGTGGCCGAGGGAGCCGAAGTACGCGTAGGGGCCGGGGCCGACGGCGATGCCTTCGGGGCGCCAGCCGTCGGGCAGCGGGAACTGCTCGGGCCAGGGGTGCCGGGCCGGGCCGGCGGCCGCGTGGGCGGTGCCGCCGAGCAGCGCGGTGGCTCCCAGCGCGGCGGTCGCGGTCAGTAAGTGTCTGCGTGTCGGTGAGGCGAAGTGCACGGTGCGTCCTTATCCGGAGAGGGGCCGGCGCGGGGCCGGCCGCGTGATCGTCGGACGCGCTTCACCCCATCACATGACGGCCCGTCGCACAGCCCCGGCGGCCATGACCGTTCGGCAACGCTGCCATGCACAAGGGCACTTCCTTCCCGCGCCCGGCAGGAGGAAGTGCCCTTGGACCTGCGGGACGTGCTACAGCGCCACGCCCAGCAGCGCGTCCACCGCGCGGGAGGCCACGCCGGGCGCGCCGATGTCGGTGCCGCCCTCGGACTCCTGGCGGGCGACCCAGCGGTCGACCGCGGCGAGCGCGGCCGGGGCGTCGAGGTCGTTCGCGAGGGCCTCGCGGATCTCGTCGACGAGCGCCTCGGCGGCCGGGCCGTCCGGCCGGGAGACGGCCGCGCGCCAGCGGCCGAGCCGGTCCAGGGCGTCCCTGAGGACCTGGTCGGTCCACTCCCAGTCGGCGCGGTAGTGGTGGGCGAGCAGCGCGAGGCGGATGGCGGCCGGGTCGACGCCCTCGCGGCGCAGCGTGGAGACGAAGACCAGGTTGCCCTTGGACTTCGACATCTTCTCGCCGTGCAGGGCGACCATGCCGGCGTGGACGTACGCCTTGGCCATGGGGAACTCGCCGGTGAGCACCTGGGCGTGCGAGGCACCCATCTCGTGGTGCGGGAAGGCGAGGTCGGAGCCGCCGCCCTGGACGTCGAAGCCCATGCCGAGGTGGTCGAGGGCGATGGCGACGCACTCGATGTGCCAGCCGGGACGGCCGGGGCCGAGGGAGGCGCCGTCCCAGCTGGGCTCGCCCTCGCGGGCGGCCATCCACAGCATCGGGTCGAGGGGGTTCTTCTTGCCGGGCCGGTCGGGGTCGCCGCCGCGCTCGGCGGACAGCAGCCGCATGGCGGCGGCGTCGAGGTTGGAGACCCGGCCGAAGTGGGGGTCGGCCTCGACGGAGAAGTAGACGTCGCCCTCGAGCTCGTAGGCGGCGCCCAGGTCCCGCAGCCGCTCGACGAGCGGCACGATGCCGGGTATCGCCTCGACGGCGCCTATGTACTGCCGCGGCGGGAGCATCCGCAGCGCGGTCATGTCCTCGCGGAAGAGGGCGGTCTCCTTCTCCGCGAGGGCGACCCAGTCGATGTCGTCACGCTTGGCCCGCTCCAGGAGCGGGTCGTCGACGTCGGTGACGTTCTGGACGTAGTGAACCTGCCGCTTGGTGTCCAGCCAGACGCGCTGGACGAGGTCGAACGCGTTGTAGGTCGCCGCGTGCCCCATGTGGGTGGCGTCGTACGGCGTGATGCCGCAGACGTAGAGGCGGGCGACGGGACCGGGCTCGAGGGTGACGAGCCCACCGGTCGCGGTGTCGTGGATCCTCAGGTCGCGGCCCTGACCAGGCAGGGCGGGGACCTCGGAAGCGGGCCAGGCATGCATGTGTCGAGCCTAACCGGACTGTAGTTCCGGATACGAACCGGATGACGCCGGTTGGCCGGGAAGGCGCTCTTGTGTTCTGCCGCCCGGTGTGCTCGTCCGGCTCATACGGGTGGCCAGGGGATCGCCGGCCACTCCCCGCCGGGCTCGGGGTGCTTCCCGGAGGCCAGCAGCGCGTCGACCCGCGCGCGTGTGGCGTCGGTCTCGGCGGGCGTGATCAGCGGGGCGAGGCGCTCCGCGAGGGGGCCGCCGGGCAGCAGGGACTCCTTGAGCCCCTTCAGGACGGCCACCGCCTCCTCGGGCAGCGGTTCGCCCGCCCAGCCCCACAGCAGGGTGCGCAGCTTGTCCTCGGCGTGGAAGGTGACGCCGTGGTCGATGCCGTAGAGGCGGCCGTCGGCGGCGGGCAGCAGATGGCCGCCCTTGCGGTCGGCGTTGTTGATCACCGCGTCGAGGACGGCGAGGCGCCGCAGCCGTTCGTCGTCGGCGTGCACGAGCAGCGCCGTCCGGCCCTCCCCCACCTCGGCGAGGCCGATGGCCTTCCAGCCGGGCCCGGGCTCCTCCCCGTCGACCAGGGCGAGCAGCTCGGCGCCGGCTGTCTCCTCGGGTGCCTCGATCCACAGCTGGACCATGCCCTCGCCGTAGGGGCCGTCGCGCAGCACGGTGGGCGGGACCAGCTGCCAGCCGGTCGCCTCGGAGACCTCGTAGGCGGCCAGCTCACGCTGGGCGAGGGTGCCGTCGGGGAAGTCCCACAGCGGGCGCTCCCCGGCGACGGGTTTGTAGATGCAGGCGATTTCCTGACCTCCGGGCCCGGTCAGGGTGCAGTACAGGGCCGCGTTGGAGGCCTCGCGCAGGCGTCCGCGCACGGTCAGCTCGCCCTGGGCGAGCAGGTCCGCCGGTGTCATGCTCCGCGGCGGTATCCGTTCTGGCGCGGACATACGTGTCCCTCCGGGTCGAGCGGCAGGCTGCACAGCGGGCAGGGCGGCCGGCCGGCGTTGACGACGTCCAGGGCGCGCTTGGCGAAGGCGCGGGCCTGCGCCCCGGTGAGCCGGACCCGCAGCATCGGGGGTCCGTTCTCCTCGTCCTGCAGGAGTCTCTCCTCCGCCTCGGCGAGGTCCTCCTCGGAGTCGGCGTCGAGCTCCACGAGGGCCTGCGCCTCGACGATCATGCGCTGTTCCTCGCCGTCCCAGGCGAGGGCCATGGTGCCGACCCGGAACTCCTCCTCGACGGGGGTGTCCAGGGGGGCGGTGTCGGAGATCTCGGCGGGGGCGACGGCGGGGACGGCCGCGCTGCCTCCGCTGCGGCGTACGACCTCGTCCAGCAGTTCGTCCATCCGTTCGGCGAGCGCGGCGACCTGGGTCTTCTCCAGGGCCACGCTGGTCACCCGGGAGCCGGCGGTGGCCTGGAGGAAGAACGTACGGCGCCCGGGCAGCCCGACCGTACCGGCCACGAAGCGGTCCGGGGGGTCGTAGAGGAACACCTGACGGGACACGTCCAGCTCCAAGAATCGTGAAGAGGGGCAATCGCGGCGCAGTTGCGGTGGATTCACCCTACTGCGGCCGACGATCACGGTGCGCCCGCACCGCCCCCGACGGTCGCCTGGTCGCTCGGGGGTTCCTCGCGCGGCACCAGGGACGCGAAGTCGCCGGTGTCGCCGAGGCGGACGAGAAACGGCCGCAACCGGGTGTAGCGGATCGCGGTGATGGAACACGGTTCGACGGAGATCCGCTGGAAGAGGTCGAGATGAAGTCCGAGTGCGTCGGCGACGAGCGCCTTGATGATGTCCCCGTGCGAACACATGAGGTAGACGGCGTCGGCGCCGTGGTCGCGCTCCACGCGCGCGTTCCACTCGCGTACGGCTTCGGCGGCGCGGGTGGCCATGGCGCGCATGGACTCGCCGCCGGGGAAGGCGGCGGCGGAGGGGTGGGCCTGGACGACCTCCATGAGGGGTTCGTCCTTGAGCTCGGCGAGTTTGCGGCCCGACCAGTCGCCGTAGTGGGCCTCGCCGATGCGCTCGTCCTCGTGGACGGTGAGGTCGGGGCGGGCCCCGGCCAGCGGCCGGACGGTCTCCTGACAGCGTTGCAGGGGGCTGGTGACGATCTCGCGGATCGGGAGGCCGGCGAGCCGTCCGGGCAGGGCGGCGGCCTGGGCGAGGCCGCGCTCGTCGAGGGCGACGCCGGGCGTCCAGCCGGCGAGCAGTCCCGCGGTGTTGGCGGTGGAGCGTCCGTGCCGGACCAGAAGCAGCGTGGGCATGCGGACCAGGGTAGGCATACGAACGGGTGCGGTGGCGGGCGTCCGAAGGGAGAATTCGCTCAGTGATCGTGGACTGCGCCGTCTATCACGACGGCAAGCGCACCGAGGGGCCGTCGGACCTGTCCGACGCGCTGGCCGAGGCGCGGGCGGCGGGCGGGTTCGTGTGGATCGGGCTGCACGAGCCGTCGCCCGAGGAGTTCGGCCTGGTCAGCGAGGAGTTCGCGCTGCATCCGCTGGCGGTCGAGGACGCCTTGAAGGCCCACCAGCGGCCGAAGCTGGAGGTGTACGAGGACTCGCTGTTCATGGTGCTGAAGCCGGTCGTCTACGAACCGGAGGGCGACACGGTCTCCTCCGGCGAGGTGATGATCTTCCTCGGCGACTCCTTCGTGGTCACGGTCCGCCATGGCGAGGGCACTCCGCTGGCGGCCGTCCGACGGCGGCTGGAGGACGAGCCGGAGATGCTGGCCAAGGGTCCTACGGCGGTGCTGTACGCGGTGACCGACGCGGTCGTCGACCACTATCTGGAGGTCGCGGACGAGCTGCAGACGGACCTGGAGGTGCTGGAGGCGGAGGTGTTCTCGCCGGAGCGCGGCGGGTCGCGGCACACGGCGTCGCGGATCTACACCTTCAAGCGGCAGGTGCTGGAGTTCCGCCGGGCGACCGGCCCGCTGACGCTGCCGCTGACCCGGCTCGCGGGCACCGGCCAGTTCGGTGTGGCGGTGCCGTTCGTGGACGCGCGGGCGCGGCCGTACTTCCAGGACGTCAGCGACCATCTGACGCGGGTTAACGAGTCGGTGGAGGGCCTGGACAGGCTGGTGTCGGACATTCTGTCGGCGCATCTGGCGCAGACGAGCGTCCGGCAGAACGACGACATGCGGAAGATCTCCGCGTGGGCGGCCATGGCCGCGGTGCCCACCATGCTCGCGGGGATCTACGGCATGAACTTCGACCACATGCCCGAACTGCACTGGGGGTGGTCGTATCCGGCGCTGCTCGTGCTGATGGCGGTCCTCGAAGTGCTGCTGTACCGGCTGTTCAAGAGCCGGGACTGGCTCTGACTCAGGCGAACTCGGGGGCCGTGGTGGCCGGTCCGCCGAGCGCGTCGCGCCGCTCGGGTGTCCTCAGCGAGACCATGCGGCGCCAGCCCGCGAGCCGCTCCCAGGCGTAGACGGCGTGGATGCCGGCCGCGAGGACGGCGGACCTGGCCTTCGACCAGCCGAGGATGCGGCCCATGTGGGCCATCACGGCGAGGCTGACGTCCCGGTACACGCGGATCTCGGCGAGCGCGCACTCGCGCAGGGTGCGCTGGATGGCGCGGCCGTGGCCGGCACGGGCGAAGCGCAGCAGTTCCTCGTGGCAGTAGGCGAGGTGGTTGTCCTCGTCGTGCGAGATCATCTTCACCGCGCGGCCGATGTCGGGGTGGTCGGCGAAGTGCTTGCGCAGCAGGTCCATCTGCTCGGAGGCGCGCTGCTCGGTGACGCGGCTGTGCGAGAGGTAGGTGACGACGTCCTGCACGGTGAGCGGCTCGTCGCCCTTGAGCTTGTCGTGGGCGAGGCCGATGCCGTGCCGCTCCAGGAGCATCGTGTAGTCCGTCTCGGGCGGGACGGGGACGGGTTCGAGGCCGCGTTTCCTGAGCAGGGCTTCGAAGATCCGGCCGTGTTTGTCCTCGTCGGCGCCGTGCCGGGTGATCTTGGGGGCGAGGGCGCGTTCGCTCGCGGGGACGAGGGCGGCGATCCGGGCGTTCTCCCAGCCTCCCTGGGACTCCCCGCTGGCGGCGATGGAGCAGAACAGCCGGAAGGACTCGTCGTTGTCGAGGATCTCCTGGAACAGACTCTTTGCGGAAAGCATCGGTGGCACCTCTCTGCAGCATGGCGCAGGCCCGCGGGAAACGAGTCAAATGCCGTGCCGGGAGAGCCGCAACAGGTGTGTCCGGCGACTGCTCCGAAAGGAGGACGCGCCGGGGGCGTAACCCGGGCGTGGTGGGGCGCGTTGTGCTGGACGACGGCCGTGGCGGGGAAGACCCCCGAGCCCCCACCACGGCCGCTGAAACTCCCCCTCGTCGTGCTGCCGGCGGGCCGGCCGGTGGCTCACGCCAGCCCGGCGCGCTCCATGGCCTCGACGCCGGCGCGCAGCGCGGCCAGGCGGTCGTCCAGGGTGAAGCCGGCGGGGGTGACGGTGAGGGTGGTGACCCCGGCGGCGGCGTAGGCCCGCATGCGGTCGGCGATGCGGTCGACGGAGCCGAGCAGCGTGGTCCTGTCGATCAGTTCGTGCGGTACGGCGGCCGCGGCGCCCTGCTTGTCGCCGGCGAGGTACTTGTCCTGGATCTCGGTGGCGGCCTGCTCGTAGCCCATGCGCCGGGCGAGCTGGTTGTAGAAGTTCTGCTTGCGGCTGCCCATGCCGCCGACGTAGAGCGCGGTGTAGGGGCGGAAGAAGTCGGCGAGAAGGGGGACGTCCTTGTCCTCGCCGAGTGCGAGCGGGAGCGTCGGGCAGACGTCGAAGCCGTCGAGGGTCTTGCCGGCCTTCTCGCGGCCCGCGCGCAGGTGCTTGATCGCGGTCTCCTCCAGGTGCTCGGCGGAGGGGAAGATCAGCAGGGCGCCGTCGGCGATCTCGCCGGTCTGCTCCAGGTTCTTGGGGCCGATCGCCGCGATGTAGAGCGGGATGTGCTCGCGCTGCGGGTGCACGGTCAGCTTGATCGGCTTGCCGGGGCCGCCGGGCAGCGGCAGGGTCCAGTGCTCGCCCTCGTAGGAGAGGCGCTCGCGGGTCATGGCCTTGCGGACGATCTCGACGTACTCACGGGTGCGGGCCAGCGGCTTGTCGAACTTGACGCCGTACCAGCCTTCGGAGACCTGCGGACCGGAGACGCCGAGGCCGAGGCGGAAGCGGCCGCCGGAGAGCGAGTCGAGGGTGGCGGCGGTCATCGCGGTCATGGCGGGCTGGCGGGCCGGGATCTGGAAGATGGCGGAGCCGACGTCGATGCGCTCGGTCTGGGCCGCGACCCAGGTCAGCACGGTGGCGGCGTCCGAGCCGTAGGCCTCGGCGGCCCAGCAGACGGCGTAGCCGAGCCGGTCGGCCTCCTGGGCGACGGCGAGGTTGTCGGAGTCCATTCCGGCACCCCAGTAGCCGAGGTTGATCCCGAGCTGCATGCCAGATCCCCTTACTGATCAGTAACGTCCCTGTTCCGCAGACAGTAGCGGACGGCCGCGGCGCGGGGCAGGGGTGTCACGGGCCCGTCCGGGACCCGTGTCGCGATCACCGGAAACGGTTGTCCACAGGCCCCCCACACGACAGGTTCTGGCCAGTACTCTCGGCGTCCATGGAGCAGAGGCATCTCGGCCGCACCGGCCTGCGTGTGTCGCGTATCGGTCTGGGCACCCTGACCTGGGGCAGGGACACCGACGAGCATGACGCGGCGGACCTCTTGAAGACGTTCTGGGAGGCGGGCGGGACCCTCGTCGACACGGCCGACGTCTACGGCGACGGAGAGGCCGAGTACCTGCTCGGGCGCCTCATGGAGGGGCTGATCCCGCGGCGGGACCTGGTCGTCTCGACCAAGGCGGGCAGCGTGCCCGACCCGGACCGGCGCTTCGACGGCTCGCGCGGCCATCTGCTCGCCGCACTGGACGCCTCGCTGACCCGGCTCGGCACCGACCACGTCGACATCTGGCACGTGCACGCCTTCGATCCCTCGACCCCGCTGGAGGAGACCCTCCAGGCGCTCGACCTGGCGGTCAGCAGCGGGCGGGCGCGCTATGCGGGCGTGTCCAACTTCTGCGGCTGGCAGCTCGCCAAGGCGGCCACCTGGCAGCTGGCGGCGCCGGGGGTGCGGACCCGGCTGGCCAGCACGCAGATGGAGTACTCCCTGCTCCAGCGCGGCGTGGAGCGCGAGGTGCTGCCGGCCGCCCTGGACCTCGGCATCGGGCTGCTGCCCTCCTCGCCGCTGGGCCGCGGGGTGCTGACCGGGAAGTACCGGGGCGAGGCGATGCCGCCGGACTCCCGTGGCGCCTCGGAGCATCTCGCCCCCTTCGTGGAGCCGTACCTCGACGACACCGCGAGCCGGATCGTGGACGCGGTGAGCACGGCCGCGGACGGGCTCGCGGTGACCCCGCTCCAGGTGGCGCTCGCCTGGGTGCGCGACCGGCCCGGGGTGGCCGCGCCGATCGTCGGCGCGCGCAACGCGCAGCAGCTCACGGCGGCATTGTCAGTGGAGGCGCTTAGTCTTCCTGACGAGATCTGCCGGGCGCTCGACGATGTGTCGGCGCCCGTGCACCGCTATCCCGATCACGACTGGAGCACGCTGTGAGCACGGAGCCGGAGACCACCGAGAACGCCGGGCAGCAGACACCGCCCGCCGCGGTGGAGGGGGCCGTCGGGGCCGTGGACGCCCCGGAGGCCACGGAGGCTGCCGGAGACGCTGCCGGGCCGTCGGAGGAGACCGGGGACACGCAGGACGGCCGGGGTGAGGAGGCCGAGGGCGCCGCAGACACGGCCGGGGGCACGGGTGAGGCGGAGGTCGCGGCGGAGACGGCCGGTGCGGCCGAGGACGCCGGTGAGGCCGGTGAGGCCGAGGACGCCGCTGAGACCGCCGAGGGTGCTGCGGAGCTGTCGGAGGCCGAGGCCGAGTTGGTCGCGCAGCGGCTGGAGCGGGAGCGGATCGAGCGGCGGAAGGCCGAGAAGCAGGCGCCCATCCACAGCGGCACGAAGCTGAGCGGCAAGGCCGCCGAACTGCTCGCCGCCGTCCGCGCGGTGGAGAGCGGGGCCAAGCCCCCGGCGACGGTGTTCGGCGCGCCCGAGCCGCCGCGCCGCCCGGCGGCCCCCGAGCCGGTACGACGCCCCCAGCCGGGGCCGGCCGCGCCCGGGCCGGGGCCCGCGGCCCCCGGCCCGGAGGCCGTCGCGGCCGTGCAGGGCGTGCTGCGCGAGGGCGGTGCCCCTGAGGCCCTGGCCGGGCAGGTCGCCGCCGCGCTCGGCGAGGGCGCGGACCAGCGGTTGCGCGAGGACCCCTGGCAGCTCCTGCGGGTCGCCGGGGTGCGGCCCGAGCAGGCCGACGGGTTCGCGCGCGCCCTGCTCGGCGCTGAATGCGGGCCGGACGACGAGCGGCGCGGCCGGGCCCTGACGGGCCGGCTGCTGGAGCAGGCCGCGCTCGCCGGACACACCGCCCTGGAACTGCCCACGCTCACCGCGGCCCTGGCCCAGTGGGGCGTGCCCGACCCGGAGGCAGCCGTGCAGAGCACCCTCGCCGAGGGCGAGGCCCTGGCCTTCCAGGACGCCCTGGACGAACCGGGCGCGCCCCCGGCCGCCGCCGCCGGGGAGGGCGAGGACGAGGCCGAGGACGACCGCCCGGTGCGGGTCCTGGTCGGCCTGGAGCGGTACGCGCTCGCGGAGGAGAGCCTCGCCGACGGCCTGGCCCGGCTGATCGGCTCGGCGCCCAAGCAGGACGGTTCGGCCGAGGACTGGGAAGCGGCCGCCGCCGGCGCGCAAGGCTCCGCCGCCGAGCTGATCCGCGCCGTCGCGGCGCACGGCCTGGTGCTGCACACCGGCACGGACGCCTCCCGCGTCGAAGCGGCGGCGCTGCTGGACACCGCGCGGTCCCTCGGACTGCGCGCCTGGGCGGCCACCCACAGCCCGGTGGGCCGGGCCCGCTTCGGCGCGCTGCCGGCGGGCACCTCCCCGGACGGCCAGGACGCCGACGGCTCCGCCCCTGCCGCCGGTTCCGCCCCCTCCGGCCGCCCCGGTGTGGCGACCGCCGCCGGACTGCTCTCCGGCGCCGAGGGGCCGGGGCGGGACGCCGACGGGGCGCTGGACCTCGACCTGCTCGTCGTGCTCGACGCGCCGCAGCTGGACGTGGAGACGGCGGCGCTGCTCGTCGAGTCGCTGCCGGACGGGGCCCGGCTGGTGCTGTCCGGGGACCCGGCCGTGCTGTGGTCCGCGGGGCCGGGCCGGGTGTTCGGCGATCTGCTCGCCGCCCGTGTGTGCCCCCAGGTCGCCTCCCGCCGGCCCGACCCCGGCCCGCTGGGCGAGCTGGTGTCCGGCATCGGCGTCGGGGAGCTGGGACAGGTGGAGGCCCCCGGCAAGGAGGTCGTCGTCGTGCCCGTGCGGGACGCGGGTGAGGCCGTGCACCGGACCGTGCAGCTCGTCGCGGACTCGGTGCCCCGGGCGATCGGGGTGCCCCCCGAGCAGACCGTGGTGATCACGCCGGGCCACGGCGGCGCCGCGGGCACCCGCGTGCTGAACGCGGCGCTCAAGGAGCGGCTCAACCCCGGCCCCGGCCGGTTCGGCGGCTTCGACGCCGGCGACCGGATCGCCTACTCCCCCGCGCCGGGCCGCACGCTGCCCGGCCAGGTGGTCGGGGCCGACGCGGACGGGCTGCACCTGTCCTGCGCCGGCGAGGCCGTCGTCGTACCGAAGGAGCGGGTGGAGCAGACCGTACGGCACGGGTGGGCGCTGACCGCGCACCAGGCGGTGGGCGGCCGCTGGCCCGCGGCGGTCGTGGTGCTGCCCGGCGACGCGGCGCAGGCGCTGAACCGGCCCTGGGTGTACACGGCGTTCAGCCGGGCCGAGCGGCATCTGTCGGTGGTCCACGGGGTGGAGCAGGCACTGCCGCGGGCGGTCGCGGAGGTTCCGGCGAAGCCGCGCACGACCCGTCTGCCGGTGCTGCTGGCCCCGCAGGCGGCGCGGGACTGAACCCGGGCACGGGCGTCGTACGACAGCGGCGGGGGGGGGGGGGGGGGGCCCCCCCGCCCCCCCCCCCCCCCCGGGGGGGGGGGGGGGGGGGTTGTGGGGGGGGGGGGGTGGGGGGCGGGGCGGGGGGGCCCGGGGGGGCGGGGGGGGGGGCCCCCGGGGGGGGGGGGGGCCGGCCCCGGGGGGGGGGGGCGCCCCCCCGGGGGGGGGGGGGGGGGGGGCCCCCCCCCCCCCCCCCCGGCCGCTCCATGGGCGGATGACGTGCTCGTTCCCGGTCTGGTCGAATGCGTCCCGGCCTGCGGGGTCAGCGGTCCGCGTCCAGCCGTTCCAGCTCGTCGTCGGGCTCGGAGTCGTACCCGTAGTCGTCGGCTTCGTCCACGTCGCCGTCGGCGTCGGCCTCGTCGACGTCGTCGAGGTCCTCGTCGGCCTCTTCCGGCTCGTCGACGTCCACGACCTCGATGTCGTCCAGGTCGTCGTCGGTCTCGTCGTCGAAGACCGCGCTGACGTCGAAGCGGCAGACCACCCGCTGGGGGTCGACGTGGTCGAAGGGCGTCTCCAGCCACTCGCCCGGCTCGGCCGGTTCGTCGGCCGCGGTCACCCAGAGCGTGGAGTCGCCCTCCTCCAGGCCGAACTCCTTGTGCCGGGTGGCGATCTCGTCGGGCTCGTACTCGCCGAACAGGATGCCCAGCGCGCCGTGCACGGTGCCGGCCGCGTCCGCGTCGTCGTACTCGGCCGCCTCGACCCGCTCGGCCTGGGCCAGCAGCCGCTGCGGCTCCACCACGGCGTAGTCGCGGCGGATGAGCACGCTGAGCGCGTTCGGCTCCTCCGGGCCCGTGTAGGGCGGGGTGGAGTCGGCGCCTGGGATCTCGAAGGGCGTGACCTCGTCGTAGCGGTCGTAGAGCAGTTCGTCGTACGCCTCTGCGGCCGCGGCCAGCTGGTTGAACGCCTCGTAGACGGCCGGGTCCTCGTCCCCCGACCGGCGTTCGACCGCGGCAAGGTGGCGGTCGAGCGCGGTCTTGACCGCCTCGGCGGCGGCGCGTACCTCGGCAGCGGTGGGCTGCGCAGCATCAGACATAGAGCAGACGCTATCCGTACCGGGCCCCAGCCCGCACAATAGATGCGATGCCGGAATACGAATTTGTCGACGTGTACGTACCGCGCGGGGTCTCCCGCAAGGAGGCGACACGTCTGCTGACGGACCATGCCGAGTACGGACACTGGGAGTTGTACCGCCTGAGTCTGATGCGTGACGGCAGCCGCAGGGTGCGGTTGCGGCGCAGGATCATCCGCCAGGTGCGCGCCACCTGGTGAGCGGGAAGGACGTCACGACGGAGCGGGCCCCGCGTGTGCGGGGCCCGCTCCGTCGTGACGTGTGTGAGGTGTGTTACGCCTGCCCACGCGCCCGGCGGTAGAGGACGGCGCCGCCGAGCACGGCGCCGGCCCCGAGCGCCCCGGCCGCCCCGACGGGCATGCCGAGGCCGGTGGAGGCGAGCTCGGTGCCGCCGGTCCGCGGGACCGTGTGGGACACCGACCGGCTGGTTCCCGGCCCGGTCGCGGGGGTCCGGTGGCCGTGCACGGACGAGTCGTCGTGCGGGGCCGGCGGGCGGTGCTCCGGTGACGGCGGGGCCGGCGGGATGTTCCGGTCCTCCGGGGTGCCCGGCTTGCCGGGTCCCGGCGGCGTGCCGTAGCCGTCGTCGTCGTCCGGCGGGCCGGGGCGGGCTCCGGAGCCGCAGTCGTTGCCCGTGGCCGGGTTGAGGGCACCGACGCCGTCGACGGAGTTGCCGCAGACGTTGACCGGGGCCTCGACGGGCGCCTGGATGTTGTTGCCGGACCCGACGCCCGGGGAGTCGCTGGTGCCGCCGTCGGCTCGGGTGTCACCTGAGCCACCTGAGTCGCCGTAGCCACCGGAGTCACCGGAGTCACCGGTGGAACCGCTGTGATTGGCGCACGAGTTGCCGGTGGCCGGGTTGAGCGCGCCGACGACGTCGACGGTGTTGCCGCAGACGTTCACCGGCGCGTGCACCGGCGCCTGCACCGAGTTGCCGGAGAGCACGCCGGGTGAGTGGGAGGCGGAGCCGCTCGCGCCGGAGGCGGCGTTGGCGGCACCGCCCGCTGCGGCGATCACGCCGGTGGCGGCCGCCACGGTCAGGAGGCCTTTGCGGGTGGCCTGTCGCATGTACTGATCCCTGCCTTTCGGAAAAGTCGCTTTCGTGAAAAAACGCGGCAAAGACCGGTCGGCCCCGGAGCGCATGGCGCGCGCTCCGGGGCCGACGGGGGTGTGGGAACGCCCCTCAGCTGATGGGCGTCAGTCGTTGACGCAGGTGTTGCCGAAGGCGGGGTTCAGCAGACCGATCACGTTGACCGTGTTGCCGCAGACGTTCACCGGGATGTGCACCGGAACCTGGATGTTGTTGCCGGACGCGACACCCGGGGAGTGCACGGCGGCACCCTGGGCACCGGAGTCGGCGACAGCCAGGCCCGCGCCCGCGAGAACCAGCCCACCCGTGGCAGCCGCAGCGGCGACGACCTTCTTGATCATTGTTCCTCCTTGTTGGCAAAGCGACCCAAGCCGCGATCGCAACACCAGTAACGAGGGGGGCGGATTAGGGCTACGACCTGATGAGAGCATTCACTCTTCCCGGTCAACTCCGCACGGCCGTACGAGGGTTGAAGTGTCGTTTCAGTGGACGATTTCAGGACGCATCGAGGAACCTGTCGAGCACCCGCACGCCGAACTTCAGGCCCTCCACCGGCACCCGCTCGTCCACGCCGTGGAACATGCCGGCGAAGTCCAGCTCCGGCGGCAGCCGCAGCGGCGCGAAGCCGAAGCAGCGGATGCCGAGGTCGTCGAAGGACTTGGCGTCGGTGCCGCCGGAGAGCATGTAGGGCACGGCCCGGGCGATCGGGTCCTCGGCGCTGAGCGCGGTCTGCATGGCGTCGACGAGCTTGCCGTCGAAGTCGGTCTCCAGCGCCTTGTCGCCGTGGACGTCCTCGCGCCGCACGCGGGGGCCGAGGATGCGGTCGAGGTCGGCGAGGAACTCCTCCTCGTAGCCGGGCAGGAAGCGGCCGTCGACGTGCGCGGTGGCCTGGCCGGGGATGACGTTGACCTTGTAGCCGGCGCCGAGCATGGTCGGGGCGGCCGAGTTCCTGAGCGTGGCGCCGATCATCTTGGCGATGCCGCCGAGCTTGGCGAGGGTCTCGTCCATGTTCTCGGGGTCGAGCTCGGTGCCGAGCGCGTCGGAGAGCTCGTCGAGGAAGGACCGTACGGTCTTGGTGACCCGCACGGGCCACTTGTGGCGGCCGAGGCGGCCGACGGCCTCGCACAGCTCGGTGATGGCGTTGTCGTCGTTGGTCATCGAGCCGTGCCCGGCGGTGCCGTCCACGGTGAGCCGCATCCAGTGCATGCCCTTCTGGGCGGTCTCGACGAGGTAGAGGCGAAGCTTCTCGTTGACGGTGAAGGAGAAGCCGCCGACCTCGCCGATCGCCTCGGTGACGCCCTCGAACAGGCCGGGGTGCTTGTCGACGAGGTAGCGGGCGCCGTACGTGCCGCCCGCCTCCTCGTCGGCGAGGAAGGCGAGGACGATGTCGCGCGGGGGCTTGCGGCCGCTGCGCAGCCGGTCGCGGACGACCGCGAGGGTCATCGCGTCCATGTCCTTCATGTCGACGGCGCCGCGGCCCCACACGCAGCCGTCGGCGATCTCGCCGGAGAAGGGGTGGTGGGTCCAGTCGTCCGCGTTGGCCGGGACGACGTCGGTGTGCCCGTGGATGAGCAGGGCCGGCCGGGAGGGGTCCTCGCCCTCGATCCGGGCGACCGTGGAGGCGCGCCCCTTGTGGGACTCGATGATCTGCGGTTCGAGGCCCACCTCCGCGAGCTTCTCGGCGACGTACTCGGCCGCCGCCCGCTCACCGGGGCCGGAGTGGTCGCCGTAGTTGCTGGTGTCGATCCGGATCAGCTCGCGGCAGAGGTCGACGACCTCGTCCTCGCCGGTGACGCCGCCGGCCGTGCCCGTCTGGCTCACGCTGGTTCCTCCCGCTGTCACTGCTGGTGGTCCATCACTCGCTGGTGGTCCACTGCTGGTCTCCCTCATCCTCCACCCCGCCCGGCCGCGCCCCAAGACCGGACCCGGCCCGACACACGCCGTTCACGGTGCGCGGCCGGGCGGCCGCCGTGAGGGCGCTCACGGCCGCCGGTGATCGGGCACCCGCGAAAGCCTGGTAATGTTTACGACGTCGCCGCGGGGGAAACCCCGCACGACAGACACCTTGTCCGGGTGGCGGAATGGCAGACGCGCTAGCTTGAGGTGCTAGTGCCCTTTATCGGGCGTGGGGGTTCAAGTCCCCCCTCGGACACCAGCTGAGACCCCTGTTGACCAGGGGTCTTCTGCTTTTCTGGATGTCTTTGCGGAGGACTTCGGCGATGACCACGCGTGTGTGCCCGTGCGGGCTGCCCGAGTCGTACGACGCCTGCTGCGGGCGTTTCCACGCGGGTGCGGCGGCCGCGCCGACCGCCGAGGCGCTGATGCGGTCGCGCTACAGCGCGTTCGTGCGGCAGGACGCCGGCTATCTGCTGCGGACCTGGCATCCGCGCACCCGTCCCGCGCGTCTCGACCTCGACCCGGGGATGCGGTGGACCGGCCTCGAGATCCTGGAGACGTCCGGCGGGTCGGCCTTCCACACCTCCGGGACCGTGACCTTCCGGGCGTCGTACCGGGGCGGCTCGCTGCATGAGCGCAGCCGCTTCGAGCGGGTCGACGGGGCGTGGGTGTACGTGGACGGCGACTTCCTCGACTGAACCCGTACGGAGGGCGGTTCCTACGGCGCCAGGATGTCGAGTTCCTGGAGGGCGCCGACGGTGATCTGGCGGGTGAGTTCCTCGGCGCGGGCGGCGTCGCGCTCGCGGACGGCCTCGGCGACCTGCACATGCAGCGTGACGGCCGCGGGGTCGGGGTCCTCGAACATCACGTCGTGATGGGTGCGGCCGGCCAGGACCTCGGCGACGACGTCGCCGAGGCGGGCGAACATCTCGTTGCCGGAGGCCGTGAGGATCACACGGTGGAAGGCGACGTCGTGCAGCAGATACCCCTCCAGCTTGTGGCCGCGTGAGTTGGCGACCATGCCGAGCGCGCACTCGGTGAGCTCGGCGCACTGCTCGGCGGTGGCGTGGCGGGCGGCGAGGCCCGCGGCGACGGGTTCCACGGCGGAGCGCAGGACCGTGAGCGAGCGCAGCTGGCGCGGCCGGTCGGCGCCGGCCAGGCGCCAGCGGATGACCTGCGGGTCGTAGACGTTCCACTCGCACTCGGGCAGCACGGTCACTCCGACGCGGCGGCGGGACTCGACCAGGTGCATGGACTCCAGGACGCGGACCGCCTCGCGCATGACCGAGCGGGAGACGTCGAAGCGCTGGGCCAGTTCGTCGGTGCGCAACACGCTGCCCGGCGGGTAGTCGCCCGCGGTGATCTCGGGGCCGAGGGTGTCCAGTACACGGCCGTGCAGCCCGCGGCCCGGTGTGGTCATGCACACAGGGTACGGGGGTCATTACGGGAACAAAAAGTCAGACTTATTTGTCACAGCATCTTGAATTCGTCGTACCTATTGGGTTTCAGTAGGGCCGGCGTCGACGTCGGAAGTCGACGTCGCGTGTCGAGGAAGACAGCGAGGCAGCCATGCGTACCCCCCACGTCGTCGTGGTGATGGGCGTCGCCGGAACGGGCAAGACCACCATCGGTCCTCTGCTCGCCGCCCGGCTCGGCGTCCCCTATGCCGAGGGTGACGACTTCCATCCGCAGGCCAACATCGACAAGATGTCGGCCGGTGTCCCGCTGGACGACGGCGACAGGTGGCCCTGGCTCGACGCCATCGGCGACTGGGCCCACGGCCGGGCCGGGCTCGGCGGCGTCGTCAGCAGCTCGGCGCTGAAGCGGGCGTACCGCGACCGGCTGCGGGCGGCCGCCCCCGGCATCGTGTTCGTGCATCTCACGGGCGACCGCGCGCTGATCGAGGACCGCATGGCGCACCGGCAGGGGCACTTCATGCCGACCGCGCTGCTCGACTCGCAGTTCGCCACGCTCCAGCCGCTCCAGCCGGACGAGGCGGGCGTGGCCGTCGACGTCTCCGGAAGCCCGGAGGAGATCACCGAGCGTGCCGTGCGCGCGCTGAGCGCCCTCCCCGATCCGGCGCCCTAACTCCTCGCACCACCCCTCTCCCAACCCCCGTAACCGCAAGGAATCCCCGTGACCAGACTCAGCGTCGAGATGCTGGCAGCGGACACCGTCGAGCCGATCACCTCGGCCGGGCATGCCCAGCTGGGCATAGCCGTACTGGCGGGCATCGCCGTCATCGTCCTGCTCATCACCAAGTTCAAGCTTCATGCCTTCCTCGCGCTGACCGTCGGGTCGCTGGCGCTGGGCGCGTTCGCCGGGGCGCCGCTCGACAAGGCGATCGTCAGTTTCACCACCGGGCTCGGCTCGACCGTCGCCGGTGTGGGTGTGCTGATCGCGCTGGGCGCGATCCTCGGCAAACTGCTCGCCGACTCCGGCGGCGCCGACCAGATCGTCGACACGATCCTCGCCCGGGCCGGCGGGCGGTCGATGCCGTGGGCGATGGTGCTGATCGCCTCCGTGATCGGTCTGCCGCTGTTCTTCGAGGTCGGCGTCGTGCTGCTGATCCCGGTCGTGCTGATGGTCGCCAAGCGCGGCAACTACTCGCTGATGCGCATCGGCATCCCGGCGCTGGCCGGTCTGTCGGTGATGCACGGTCTGGTGCCGCCGCACCCCGGTCCGCTGGTCGCGATCGACGCCGTGCACGCCAACCTCGGTGTGACGCTGGCGCTCGGCGTGCTCGTCGCGATCCCGACGGTGATCATCGCCGGTCCGCTGTTCTCCAAGGTCGCCGCGCGCTGGGTGGACGTGCCCGCCCCGGACCGCATGATCCCGCAGCGCGCCTCGGACGAGCTGGAGCGCCGTCCCGGCTTCGGTGCCACGCTGGCGACGATCCTGCTGCCGGTCGTGCTGATGCTGTCCAAGGCGCTGGTCGACATCGTGGTGGACGACCCGGAGCAGACGGTGCAGCGCGTCTTCGACGTGATCGGCTCGCCGCTGATCGCACTGCTGGCCGCGGTGCTGCTGGGCTTCTTCACCCTGGGCCGGCCGGCCGGGTTCACCAAGGAGCGGCTGCAGCAGACCGTCGAGAAGGGGCTCGCGCCGATCGCGGGCATCCTGCTGATCGTCGGCGCGGGCGGCGGATTCAAGCAGACGCTGATCGACTCCGGCGTGGGGCAGATGGTCCTGGAGATCTCCGAGGACTGGTCGATCCCGGCGCTGCTGCTGGCCTGGCTGATCGCCGTGGCGATCCGGCTCGCGACCGGTTCGGCGACCGTGGCGACCGTCTCGGCGGCCGGTCTGGTCGCGCCCCTGGCGGCCGACATGTCGACCACCCACGCCGCCCTGCTGGTCCTGGCCATCGGCGCCGGCTCCCTCTTCTTCAGCCATGTCAACGACGCCGGATTCTGGCTGGTGAAGGAGTACTTCGGGCTGAAGGTCGGGCAGACCATCAAGACCTGGTCGCTGATGGAGACGATCATCTCCGTGGTCGCCGGTGGTGTGGTGCTGCTGTTGTCGCTGGTCATCTAGCGGCCGTCAGCGGCCGGACACGGGACAGCCGCCGGACTCCCCCGAAGGGGTCCGGCGGCTGTCCCGCGTCCGTGTCAGGGGCGCCACAGCGGGTGTTCGCGTTCCGCCCACTCCCGGCTCACCCGTCCGGTGCGCAGGCCGCGGCGGGCCTCCGGGTCGGCGAGGGCCATGCCGATGTGACCGGCGAGGACGACGCCGACGGTGAGGGCGAGCCAGTCGTGGACGAAGGTGGCGCTCGTGCGCCAGCGCAGCGGGGTGAGGTGCGTGAACCACATCAGCAGGCCGGTGCCGAGCATCACCAGGGTCGCCCCGGCGATCCAGGCGGCGTAGATCTTCTGGCCGGCGTTGAACTTGCCCGCCGGGCGGGAGGCGGCCCGCTTGTCGCGGCGCAGGGCGGCGCGCAGCCAGACGCGGTCGTGCGGGCCGAAGCGGTTGAGGAAGCGCAGGTCGGTGCGGAAGGCGCGGGAGGCGAGTCCGGCCAGGACGGGCAGGGGCAGGGCGAGGCCGGCCCACTCGTGGACCCGCACCACCAGCTCGCGCCGGCCGACGAGCTGGGCGAGCTCGGGGATGTAGAGACAGGCCGCCGTCAGCACGCAGACGCCCATCAGCGCGGCCGTGGTGCGGTGGACCCAGCGCTCGGCCGGGGTGAAGCGCCGCAGCCGGGTGTCCGGGGCGCGGGTGTCAGGTCGTAGGGGCATCGTCGCGTCCGTTCGAGCGGCCGACCCATGCGTCGACGTCGTAGCCGCGTTCCTCCCAGTAGCCGGGGCGGACGCGGTCGGTGAGCGTGATGCCGGAGAGCCACTTGGCGGACTTGTAGAAGTACATGGGCGCCACGTACAGGCGGACGGGGCCGCCGTGCGCGTGGCCGAGGTCCTCGTCCTGCATGCGCAGCGCGAGCAGGACGTCGGCGCGGCGGGCCTGGTCGAGGGTGAGGCTCTCGCTGTACGCCCCGTCGAAGCAGGTGAAGCGCACCGCCGCGGCCTCCCGGCGTACGCCCGCCGCGTCCAGCAGCCGGGACAGGCGGACCCCTTCGAACGGCGTGCCGGGGACCCGCCAGCCGGTGACGCACTGGACGTCCCGTACGAGCCGGGTCTGGGGCATCGCCCGGAGGTCGGACAGGGTGTAGGTGGCGGGGCGGTCGACCAGGCCGTCGATGGTGAGGCGGTAGTCCTGGGGGGACTTGCGGGGGACGGAGGAGACGACCGAGTAGTAGCGGAAGCCACCGCCGTTGGGCAGCAGGCGGCTCAGCCCGGTGGGGTCCTTGTCGGCCGCGCTGCCGAGGAAGTCCTCCAGGGCGCGTTGCAGCGGGGGCGCGGCGACGACGCCGAGGGCGCCCAGGCCGAGGGTGCCGAGGAAGACACGGCGCCCGACGGGCCTGCCGAGCGGTTCGTGCTCGGCGGGGGTCGTCGGATCCTGCCGTTCGGGGCGTTCGGGGTTCACCCCCTCATTCGAGCACCCGCGCTCCTGGTCGTACCAGGGGTGCGCGGGTGTCGTCAGACTTCGGTAAGGCCGGCTCAGTCGGTGGACTCGGCGGCCTTCTCCAGCTGGAACGCCTCGTTGCCCAGGCCGATGCGGGCGTGGGCCTCGGGGGCGCGGGAGCGCAGGAGGAGGCCGTGGGCGAGGCCGGCGAGGAGGGCGAGGGCGATGATGCCGGGGAGGATCCAGCTCAGTGAGGAGCCGGGTCCCGCGCCGATGAGGACGTCGATGTCCTTGATGGTGTACACGGCGATGACCAGCAGGGCGAGGCCGGCGACGGTCGAGGCGACGAGTCGCCAGGCCTGCGCGGAGGCGGCGCCGCGGCGGACGAAGAAGGCGACGACGGAGAAGGAGGCCGTCGCCATCAGCAGGATCACGCCGAGGGCGCCGGTGTTGCCGCCCCAGGTGAACAGGTGCAGGACGGGCGCGGTCGGGTCGCCGGCCGGCGCGTCGTCGGCGAGGGCGAAGCCGGCCACGACCACCAGGGAGACGACGGTCTGGAGCAGCGAGCCGGTGCCGGGTGCGCCGCTGCTGCCGGTGGTGCGGCCGAAGGCGGCCGGGAGCAGGCCCTCGCGGCCCATGGCGAAGGCGTAGCGGGCGACGACGTTGTGGAAGCTGAGCAGCGCGGCGAACATGCCGGTCACGAACAGGACGTGCATGACGTCGGTGAAGGTCTCGCCGAGCCGGGACTCGCTGAGGAAGAACAGCAGCCCGGCGCTCTGCTCCTGTGCCGTGGGCACGATCTGGGAGGGGCCGGCGGCGACGGTCAGCGCCCAGGAGCTCAGGGCGAAGAAGACGGCGACGAAGCCGACGGCGAGGAACATCACGCGCGGCACGAGGACGTGCGGGCGGCTGGTCTCCTCGGCGTAGACGGGGGCCTGCTCGAAGCCGGTGAACGCGGCGATGCAGAAGCACAGCGCGGTGCCCACGCCCGCCCCGGTGAGCGTGTCGGGGTTGAAGGCGTGCAGGGACAGGCCCTCGGCGCCCGGGTCGCCGACGGCGGCGATGTCGAAGATCAGGACGAGGGCCAGCTCGATCAGCAGCAGCACGCCCAGCAGGCGGGCGTTGACGTCGATCTTCAGCCAGCCGAGCGCGCCGACGACCGCGACCGCGAGCAGCGCCGGTATCCACCAGGCCACCTCGGCCTCGGCGTAGGTGGCGAGCAGGCCGGAGACCTCGAAGCCGAAGATGCCGTAGATGCCGACCTGGAGGGCGCTGTAGGAGACGAGGGCGACGAAGGATGCGCCCGCGCCCGCGGTGCCGCCCAGGCCGCGGGAGATGTAGGCGTAGAAGGCGCCCGCGTTGTGGACGTGCCGGCTCATCTCGGCGTAGCCCACGCTGAACAGCACCAGCGTCACGCCGAGGACGACGAAGAGCAGCGGCTGGCCGACGATGCCCATCACCGCGAATGCTGTGGGCATGACACCCGCGACGACCATGAGGGGCGCGGTGGCGGCGAGGACGGACAGCAGCAGTCCGCCGGTGCCGAGGCGGTCGGCGCGCAGCGCGCGCTCCTGGCCCTTGAAGGTGCTGATGCCGTCGGCGGTGCCGGAGGCGGTGGTTCTCGAACTGCCCGTTGTCATCGGGGGTGCGTCCTTTCGGGGACCTGGGGACTGTTCGCGGGACCGGTCCGTGGGGGTGTCCGGGTGGTTCAGCCCGTGCCGAGCGCGCCGGCACGCGCGGCGTGGAAGGCGGCGTACGGGTCGCGGTCGGGGTAGGACCACGGCTGCGGGGTGATGTGCTCGCCGATGCGGTGGAACAGCGCGGCCGCCTCGGCGCCCCGGCCCTCGCAGGACTTGGCGTGGGCCAGGAAGTTCAGGTCGATCAGGCGGCGCGGGTGGTCCTCGTGCTCCCACTCCAGCCACCAGTCGAAGGCGGTCTTCATCACCTGCCGGGCCCGGCGGCCCACCCAGTGGCCGGAGGCGACCGGGTCGGCGTCCTCGTGGCCGGCGGCGGCGAGGACGCGGTAGCGCTCGGCGTGTGCGACGACCGGGAGCATGGCGAGCGGGGAGTCGGCGGGTGCCTGCTCGGCGGCCCAGTTGGCGAAGTCGTAGACCTCGTGCAGCGGGTCGGGGCCGTCCTGGGCGCGGACCTCGGCGAGCAGGGCGACCATCAGGTGATGGGCGTGGTGGTGCTCGGGGTGCCGGTGGCGGATCTCGTCGAAGACGCGCCCGGCCTCCTGGTCGCCGCCCTGGTCGCGTTCCAGCAGCAGCAGGCCGAGCCAGGGGGTGGGGTCGGCCGGCACCAGGTCGGCGGCGGCCCGGCAGGCCTCGCGGGCCCGCTCGGGCTTCTCCTTGCCGTGCAGGACGCGGAGCACCAGGGACAGGGCGAGCAGCACGGCGGCGTCCGCGGACTCGGGTTCGGCGAGCCGCCACTCGCGGGCCCAGGCGGCGCTGTACTTCTCCATCGCCAGGACGGTGACGCGGTGGCCCCGGCGGTCCCAGTCGTCACCCGTGTGGGCGAGCAGCGAGCGCGCGGCCTGCCAGCGGCCCTGGGAGAGCGCGGCACGCGCGGCCGCGAGGTCGGTGTCGTCGAGTGCCGCGTCGAACGTCTGGGCCGAGCGCTTGCGGCCGCGGCCCAGGGGAGGCGGGGGTGGTGACACCGAGGGGGACTTCCTGGAGACGAAAATGCGGAATGTCGGAAATTGGTGCGTTGTGTCGGTTGATGGCCCACTATGTCAGTGCGGTCATCATCCGATCACGCACAGCCAACCTGGAGCCAATAGTCATCGTCAAGTGGCACCAGAGGAGTGACACCTGTCAACTCCTGAAACCGGTGGGACAGTTGTGACATGTGGGACCGGGGCGAGGGTGAAATTCCGACGGAATCCCCCAGCGGCGGCGTGTGACGTACGCCATAGCGCGCTGCGAGACGGCAGCGGACGATGGCCGTCCGGGAGCACACCGCCTCCCGGGGTCTCTACCGAGGTACGAACAGCGTGTCGGTTCTCGTCCTGCTCCTCGCCGTCGGTGCCGCCTGCTGTCTGGGCTTCGGGTTCGTCCTGCAGCAGCAGGCCGCCCAGCGGGCGCCGCTCGGTGACTTCCTCTCCCCCCGGCTGCTGCTCGACCTGATGCGGGTGCCGCGCTGGCTGGGCGGCATCGCCCTGATGGTCGTCGGCATGGCGCTCGGCGCGGTCGCCCTCGGCCAGGGCGAGATCTCCTTCGTGGAGCCGCTGCTGGCGACCAACCTGCTCTTCGCCCTCGCCCTGTCCCGGCGCAGCAGCCGGCAGCCGCTCGGCCGCCAGGGCTGGGCGGGCCTGGCGCTGCTCGCGGGCGGGGTGACCGCGTTCATCGTCGCCGGGGAGCCCCGCGGCGGCAGCGTCGTCGCCGACCCGCTGCGGCCCTGGCTGATCATCGGCCCGATGATCGGGCTCGCCCTGCTCCTCACGGCGTACGCCAAGCGCACCCGGCTCGGCTCCGCCCCGCTGCTGCTGGCCCTGGCCGCCGGACTGCTCTACGGCGTCCAGGACGCCCTCACCCGCGTCAGCGGGGAGCGCTTCTCCGCCGGCGGCTTCGCCGAGCTGCTGACCGGCTGGCAGCCCTACGCCGTCCTGCTGCTCGGGATCAGCGGCCTGCTGCTGGTGCAGAGCGCCTTCGAGACGGCCTCCCTGCGCGCCTCGCTGCCCGCCCTGACCGCAGCCCAGCCGCTGGCCGGCATCATCTGCGGCGTCGGCTTCCTCGGCGACCGGCTGCGCACCGACACGGGCGCCCTCGCCTGGGAGGCCGCGGGCCTCGCCGCGGTGGTCACGGGCATCGTCCTGCTGGGGATGCACCCGGCGATGCCGGCGGGGGCCGCCGTTCCCCGCCGGGTCGCGCTGCAGCAGACCTGACCCGGGGCACCCGGGCCCCGGCCTGATTGGATGCCCGCATGAGCGCAGACGAGATCCTCGACGTCGTCGACGAGCACGACCAGGTCATCGGCCGACTCCCCCGCCGCGAGGTCTACGCCGGCGGCCACCGCCACCGCTGTGTGTTCATCCGGGCCAAGGACGCCGAGGGCCGCGTCTTCGTGCACCGCCGGACGGCGACGAAGCTGGTCTTCCCCTCCCTCTACGACATGTTCGTCGGCGGGGTCGTCGGCGCGGGCGAGTCCTACGACGACGCGGCCCTGCGCGAGGCGGAGGAGGAGCTCGGCGTGAGCGGCCTGCCGAAGCCGGACTTCCTCTTCAAGTTCCTCTACGACGACGGGGCCGGAAACAGCTGGTGGTCGGCCGTCTACGAGGTCCGCTGCGACCTCCCGGTGCGGCCGCAGGCCGAGGAGGTCGCCTGGCACACGTTCCTCACCGAGGACGAGCTGCGCAGCCGGCTCCCCGAGTGGGAGTGGGTGCCGGACGGCCTGGCGGCCTACGAGAGGCTCCTCGGCCACCGCTCCGGATAAGGTCCCCACATGATCGGACTCGTGCGCAACGTGCGGACCTGGTTCGCACCCGACCGCATCCGGGCGGAGGGCGACACACCCGACTACCGTTTCTCGCTGGCCAACGAGCGGACCTTCCTGGCCTGGCTGCGCACCGCGCTCGCGCTGATCGGCGGCGGGTTCGCGGTGGACCAGTTCCTGCCGGACCTCCGCTGGGGCTGGCGCGTCGGCCTCGCCCTCGCGCTGCTCGCGGCGGGCGTGCTGTCCTCCCTGCGCGCGGTGAACCACTGGACGCGCTGCGAGCAGGCCATGCGCCGCGGCGAGGACCTGCCCATGTCCCGCTTCCCGGCGCTGCTGAGCCTGGTCGTGGCGGTCGTGGCGATCGCGATGGTGTTCGTCGTGCTCGTCGGGTGGGACGGGTGAGCCGGCCGCCCGAGACGCGCGACCCGGGACTCCAGCCCGAGCGCACCCGGCTGGCCTGGCGCCGTACGACACTCGCCTGCACGGTCGCCGCCGTGCTCGCCGTCCGCACCACCCTGCGCGCCGGCCTCTCCGTCCCGTCGGCCCTCGCCTGCGCCCTGTGCTGCCTGCTCTGGCTGGGCTTCCTCCTGGTCGCCCACCACCGCATCCGCGCCCTGAGCAGCCCCGGCCGTCCCCGCCCCCTCACCGCCCGCCAGGCCACCACGGCGACGCTGTGCACGGTGGCCCTGGCGGTGTGCGCGACGGCACTGGTCTTCTGAAGCCGTCGGGGGCCGCGGCCTGCGCGACCTGCTGGGCGCGCCGGCTGCGGACCGGGGGCCTGCGGTCCTCGGCGCGGGCGGCACGGGCCTGAAACCCGCCCTTCCGGCCCGGCGGGCTACTCCCCCGGGAGTCGGCGGCCTATCGTGGGCCCGATCACGTTCGTCCGTCGCACTGGACGACATACCGACCGGTCGGCATCATGAGTCGCATCCTGTTCATAGGCATGTAGGAGCGACGATGGCATCCGACCACCCGCCAGGGCTCGACCTCGACCGGCTGCGCGGTCTGTTCGACCGGGAGCGGCCCGGTCTCGTGCAGGGGCCGCTGAGCGGCCGGCTGATCGAGGGCGGGCGGTCGAACCTGACGTACGAGGTCTCCGACGGTTCGGTGAAGTGGGTCGTACGGCGGCCTCCGCTCGGGCATGTCCTGGCCACCGCGCACGACATGAAGCGCGAGCACCGGGTGATCAGCGCGCTGCACCCGACGAGCGTGCCGGTGCCGACGCCGGTGCTGCTGTGCGAGGACGAGGAGGTGCTGGGGGCGCCGTTCTACGTCATGGAGTTCGTGGCCGGCACCCCGTACCGCACCGCCGAGCAGCTCGCCCCGCTCGGCCCGGAGCGCACCCGGGACGCGGTGCTGTCGCTGGTGGACACCCTCGTGGAGCTGCACGCGGTCGACCCGGCGGCGGTCGGGCTCGGCGACTTCGGGCGGCCCGAGGGGTTCCTGGACCGGCAGCTGCGCCGCTGGGGCAAGCAGCTGGACGCCTCCCGCAACCGCGACCTCGCCGGCATCGACGAGCTGCACGCCGCGCTCGGCCGGGAGCTGCCCGCCTCCCCCGCGCCGACCGTCGTGCACGGCGACTACCGGCTGGACAACGTACTGATCGGCGACGACGACCGGATCAGGGCGATCCTCGACTGGGAGATGTCGACCCTCGGCGATCCGCTGACCGACCTCGGGCTGCTGGTGATGTACAGCGAGCCTCTGAACCTGCCCGACTCGCCCGTGAGCACCACCGCCACGGCCGCCGGGCACCCCTCCCCCGCCGAGCTGATCGAGCGGTACGCCGCCCGCTCGGGCCGGGACGTCTCGGCCGTCTCCTGGTACACGGCGTTCGCCTGGTTCAAGCTCGCCGTGATCCTCGAGGGCATCCACTACCGCTACACGCTGGGCCAGACGGTCGGCCGCGGTTTCGACCGCATCGGCGATCTGGTGCCGGTCTTCATCGAGCACGGTCTGACCACTCTTCAGGAAGGCTGACGACATGGACTTCGCGTTCGACGCGCGCACGGAGGAACTGCGCGCCAAACTGCTGGCCTTCATGGACGAGTACGTCTACCCGGCCGAGGCGGTCGCCGAGGAGCAGCGTGCCGCGCTGGCCTCGCCGTGGGACACCCCGGCCGTGGTCGAGGAGCTGAAGGCGGAGGCGCGCAGGCAGGGGCTGTGGAACCTGTTCCTGCCGGACACCGAGTACGGTGCCGGGCTGACGAACCTCCAGTACGCGCCGCTCGCCGAGATCACGGGCCGCTCCCCGCAGCTCGCGCCGACCGCGCTGAACTGCGCCGCGCCGGACACCGGCAACATGGAGGTGCTGCACCAGTTCGGCGACGAGCGGCAGAAGAAGCAGTGGCTGGAGCCGCTGCTGGCCGGTGAGATCCGCTCGGCGTTCGCGATGACCGAGCCGGACGTGGCCTCCTCCGACGCCACCAACATCACCACCCATATCGAGCGGGACGGCGACGAGTACGTCATCACCGGCCGCAAGTGGTACATCTCCGGCGCGATGAACCCGGACTGCGCGATCTTCATCGTGATGGGCAAGACCGACCCGGACGGGCCGGACATCCGCCGCCAGCAGTCGATGGTGCTCGTCCCGCGCGACACCCCCGGTGTCACCGTCAAGCGCGCCATGCAGGTCTTCGGCTACGAGGACCACTACCACGGCGGCCACGCCGAGGTGATCTTCGACCGGGTGCGGGTGCCGGTGTCCAACCTGATCGGCGAGGAGGGCGGCGGCTTCGCCATCGCGCAGGCCCGGCTCGGCCCGGGCCGCATCCACCACTGCATGCGCCTGATCGGCATGGCGGAGCGTGCGATCGAGCTGATGTGCAGGCGCGCGGTGTCCCGTACGGCGTTCGGCAAGGCGCTGGCGCAGCAGGGCGTGGTGCACAACTGGATCGCCGACGCGCGGGTGACGGTCGAGCAGCTGCGGCTGCTGGTGCTGAAGACGGCCTGGCTGATGGACACCGTGGGCAACCGGGGCGCCCACGCGGAGATCCAGGCCATCAAGATCGCCACGCCCCGCGCGGTGGTCGACATCATCGACCGGGCGATCCAGCTGCACGGCGCGGGCGGGGTGAGCCAGGACTTCCCGCTGGCCGAGCTGTACGCGGCCGCGCGGACGCTGATGATCGCGGACGGCCCCGACGAGGTGCACCAGCGGTCGCTGGGGCGGCGGGAGCTGAAGAAGTACCTGTGAGGTCATGTGTGAGGGGGGGGGCCCCCCCGGGGGGGCCCCCCCCCCCCCCCGGGGAGCGGCGCAGACCGCAACCACGAGCGGGCCCACGACTACGTGGGGCGGCGCGTCGGGCCACGCCGGCCCCCCCCGCAGG
>NZ_JBITYN010000008.1:339026-468437 GCF_044545925.1 Streptomyces sp. NPDC053367
GCGGGGGGGCCGCTATGCGGCGGGGCCCCCCCCGCCGGGGGCCCCCGGGGGGCGGGGGGGGGGGGGGCGGTCACCATGAACGGGTGCGTGCTGGTGGGGGGGGCGCCCCCCGGGGGGGCCCGCCCCTCACCCGTGCTCTTCCGTGCGACACGTGCCTTCCGTGCGACGCCTGCTCTTTCCGTGCGCCGGCTTACGGACGCAGTGCGCGCAGCAGCAGGTCGGCCAGGTGGTCGGCGACCTCCTGCGCGCCCATCGGACCGTCCGGGCGGTACCACGTCGACAGGTGGTGGACGGAGCCGAAGTGGTAGTCCACCACCAGGTCGGCCGGGGTGGCCTTGGAGAAGACGCCCGCCTGCTGGCCCTCCTCGATCAGCGCGCGGAAGCGTTCGTGGTAGCGCCGGCGCTCGGAGCGCACCTGCTTGTTCTTCTCCGGGCTGAGGTGGTGCATCGACCGGAAGAAGATCGACGCGTCGTCGAGGTTCTCGATGGTCGTGACGACCACGTCGGCCGCGGCGTCCCTGAGGCGCTTGTCGACCGGTTCGTCGGCGTTGGCGTAGAAGTCGAGGCGTTCCTGCTGGAGGCGCAGCACACGCGCGTACACCTCGTGCAGGAGGTCGTCCTTGGAGCCGAAGTAGTGGTAGAGCGCGCCCTTGGTGACGCCCGCCGCCTCCACGATCTCCTGCACGGAGGTGCGGTCGTACCCCTGCTCGGCGAAGAGGCGGGTGGCGGCGGCCAGGAGCCGCTGCGGCACAGGCGTGCCGTCCCCGTCCGTCGTCCTGGCCACTGCGCCACCTGCCCTTCCGTTCGTTGCTTCCCGGTCTGTGTCGGGCGGGAAGCGGTTCCTGACGGGAGATCTTCCCACGGACGGCTCAGGAGCCGGACTCCCAGGCGCGCTGGACCTTGTTCATCCCGCGCAGCCAGCGGTCGGGCTCGGCGGCCCGGGCCTCGTAGTAGCGGGCCACCTCGGGGTGCGGCAGGATCAGGAAGCGGTTGTCCGCCATGCCCTTGAACAGGGCCTCGGCCACGTCGTCCGGTTCGATCGCGGTCGGTGCGAGCACCAGGTCGCCGGCGCTGCCGGTGGCGGCGAGCATGTCCGTGCGCACGCCCTGGGGGCAGATGGCGTGGACCTTCAGACCCCGGTGGCGGTAGGTCAGGGAGAGCCACTCGGCGAAGGCGTAGGCACCGTGCTTGGTGACGCTGTAGGGGGCGGCGCCGATCATGGTGAGCAGTCCGGCGGCGGAGACGGTGGAGACGAAACGGCCGTCGCCGCGCTCCAGCCAGTCCGGGAGCAGGGCGCGGGCCGCGCGGACGTGGGCCATGACGTTGACGTCCCAGGCGAGCGCCCAGACGTCTTCCCCGGCCGCCTCCGAGCCGCCCGAGCCGACCCCGGCGTTGGCGCAGTAGACGTCGACGGTGCCGCCGAGAGCGTCGCGGGCGTCCTCGACGACCGCGGAGGCGTCGCCGGGCACCGCGACGCCGCCGATCTCGGCCGCGACGGCCTCGGCCTTCGCGGCGTCGAGGTCGTTGACGGCCACCCGGGCGCCCTCGGCGGCGAAGCGGCGGGCGAGCGCGGCCCCGATGCCTCCTCCCGCCCCGGTGACGACCACTCGGGCATCCTGTACGGCTTCCATCGGTCTCCTTGTGGACACGGCAACGGCACGGCACCGGCATGGCAATGCCACGGCATCGGCGGACTGCGGCACGCGGCTGCGGCACGCGGCTCCGCGCAGCGTCAGACTAACCAGTCGGTATGTCACGGGGAAAGACTTCCGGGGGACGTTCGCGGTCGGCCTCGTTCCCCGCGGCCCGGGCCCGCGCTAGCGTGCGTGGGCATGACACCCGCTGGGATCACCCGCTGGGATCACGGAGGTCACCGCATGAAGCTGTCCCGACGAAGCCTGCTCGCCACGACGGCCGCGGTCGCGGCGGCGACCACCACCACCCCCGCCGCCGCGGCCCCGCCGGGCGGCGGACGGCGGCTGCGGACCGGGTTCGAGCGGCTCGTCGCGGACGGGTACGCCCTGCTGGACGGGCAGAAGGTCGGCGTCGTCACCAACCCCACCGGCATCACCCGGGACGCCCGTCACATCGTCGACGTCATGCACGCCGACGCGCGCGTGAACGTCACGGCCGTCTTCGGCCCCGAGCACGGCTTCCGCGGCACCGCCCAGGCGGGCGGCTCGGAGGGCCGCTACGACGACCCGGCGACCGGACTCCCGGTCTACGACACCTACCTCAAGAGCGGGCAGCCGCTGGCCGACGTCTTCACCGCCTCCGGCGTCGACACGGTCGTCTTCGACATCCAGGACGTCGGCGCCCGCTTCTACACGTACATCTGGACGCTCTACGACTGCATGGACGCGGCCCGGCTCGCGGGGAAACGGTTCGTCGTCCTGGACCGGCCCAACCCGGTGAGCGGGCGGTCCGCCGAAGGGCCCGTGCTGCACAGGGAGTTCGCGACGTTCGTCGGGCGGCAGCCGATCTCGCAGGCCCACGGGATGACGGTCGCGGAGCTGGCGCTGCTGTTCAACGGCGAGTTCCTGACGGCCCCCGTACCGCTGGAGACCGTGCGGATGACCGGCTGGCGGCGGTGGGAGTTCCACGACGACTCCGGGCTGCCCTGGGTGCCGCCGAGCCCCAACATGCCGACGCCCGACACCGCGCTGGTGTACTCGGGCACCTGCCTGTTCGAGGGCACCAACCTCTCCGAGGGGCGCGGGACGACCCGGCCGTTCGAACTGCTCGGCGCCGAGGGCCTGGACGGGCGCTGGGCCGCCGCCGCGAACGAAATCGGGCTGCCGGGCGTGCGGTTCAGGGAGGCGTACTTCGCGCCCACGTTCTCCAAGTTCCAGGGCAGGACCGTCGGCGGGGTGCAGATCCACGTCCACGACCGGACCGCCTACGACCCCGTCCGCACGGGCATCGCGCTGCTGGTGACCGCCAGACGGGCCTGGAGCGGCTTCGCCTGGCGGGCCGACAACTGGATCGACAAGCTCACCGGGTCCACCTGGGTGCGGACGGCGATCGACTCGGGCGCCGGCGTCGACGACGTGGTGGCGGGCTGGCAGGAGGAGCTCGCGGCGTTCCGGCGGACGCGGCAGGAGTATCTGCTGTACCGCTGACGCGACGTATGGCCAAGCGGCCCCCTCGGCAGGACGATGCGCCACACCGCGCGCCGGACCGGGACGAGGGGGCTTGTCATGGCAGAGACGGCAATGAGCGTCACCCCGTACTGGGAGCTGACCTTCGACGCGGACGGCGACGCCGATCCGCGCCGCCGGGAGCGGTGCCTCACCGGAGCCGTACGGCGCGGGGTGCGGGACCTGGTGGTGTTCGCGCACGGCTGGAACAACGACCGGTCGGCCGCGACCCGACTGTACAGCCGCTTCTTCGAGCCGTTCCCGGACCTCGCGCCGGCGGCGGCCCTCGGCTACGCGGGGGTGGTCTGGCCGTCGATGCGGTTCGCCGACGAGCCGATCCCGGACTTCCCCAGGGCCCTCGCCGCCGAGCAGCCGACACGCCCGGTGCTGGACAAGGATACCCGGCAGGCCCTGCTGGAGACGTTCCCCGGGCGGGCCGCGGTCGTCGACCGGCTCGCCCGGCTGCTGGACCGGCAGCCCGACGGGCCGGACGGACTCGAGGAGTTCGGGCGGCTGGTGCGGCTGCTGGTGGAGGTGTCGGGGCCGCAGGAGGGGTACGCCGCCGACACGGACGCCGAGGGCGAACCCGCGCTGTTCTCCGCGCCCGTCGCCCAGGTCTGCGAGGACTTCGCGCGGGCCCTCGGCCGGGGGCCCGCCTTCTCGATCCCCAACCCGTGGGACGGGGCGCACGAACTGCTGCGGCAGGCGACGTACTACGCGATGAAGCGGCGGGCGGGCACGGTCGGCGAGCGCGGGCTCGGCGAGCTGATCGGGCAACTCGCCGCGGCGGCGCCCGAGGTGCGGGTGCATCTGGTCGGACACAGCTTCGGCGCGCGGCTGGTGGCCTTCGCACTGCGCGGCCTGCCGCCGGGCGTGCGCACGGTGAAGTCCGTGACCCTGCTCCAAGGGGCCTTCTCGCAGTACGCGTTCGCGTCCCGGCTGCCGCACGACCCGAGCGCGGGCGGCGCCCTGCGCGGTCGGCAGAGGCGGATCGACGGCCCTCTGGTGTGCTGCCACTCCCGGCACGACTCGGCCCTCGGCACGATGTACCCCCTGGCCTCGCGCATGGCCGGCGACGACCGCGCCGTCACCGGGTCCGGCCTCGGCCGCGCACTCGGCCCGAGATGGGGTGCGATCGGCTACGACGGCATCCAGGCGGTGGACGGCACACGCGTGTGCCCGCTGTCCGACGTGCTGCGGGGCCGGCTCCCGGCGTCCGGGTGCGTCAACGTGGACGTGGCCTCGGTGGTCCGCCGCGGGGGACCGCCGGCCGGGGCACACAGCGACATCGCACACCGAGAACTGGCCCAGGTGGTGCTGACGGCGGGCCGCATCGGGTGACCCCGGCCGGTCGCCGCACGGCGGCGGGCCGCACCGGTGACCCCCGCCGGTCGCCGCACGGCGGCGGGCCGCACCGGGGGGCGGCTCGCCGCCGTGTGCCCGCATCCGCTCAGCGGTGCGACATGAACTCCACGACCTGCTGGTACGTCGGTCGGTTCTGCCAGCCGATCTTGCCGTGCTTGATGCCGCCGAGGGTGCGGTGGACGATCGCGTCGGCGCACCACTGGTCGCCCGCCGCGCACTGGTCGTCGCCGGGGTAGACCTGGGCGGCGGTGCGGGCCGCGGCCTCCTTCAAGGTGCTCAGGAGCGCGTCACGGCAGGCGGTGCGGCTGCCGGCGCCGCAGTACTCGCGGGCCAGCGGCCCCTGGACCGGCTTGTCGAGCACCGCGCGGATGTCCTTGTCGACATAGCTCCACCAGCCGTACTGGAAGGAGCTGCCCGCATGGGCGCCGGTCGGGCCGTGGGCGGCCGAGGGTGACTCGTCGACGGGCAGGTTGGCGGTCATGGCGGCGTAGAGGCCGGTGCCGAGGCCGGGTTCGAACTCGGCCCTGACCAGCAGCGGCCACCAGGCGTCGAGGATGCGGACCGCGTCGGCGTGCGCGTACGTCTTCGAGCCGGCGGAGGTCTCCGTGCGCCGGCCGCCCGCGGACAGCCATGCCTGGAGCTTGGTGACGGCCGCCGCGGCCGCCGGGTCGGACACCGGCGCGCTGCCGATCACTTCGAGCAGGTCGGGCAGGACGTCCTCGGCGCGCAGATCGGTGAGCGCGGCCTCGGCCATCGCCCTCACCAGTGCCGTACGGGTCACCCCGCCCGCGGCCACCAGCCGCCGGACCCGGTCGTCCAGCAGGTCGCCGCGGTGGACGGAGCCCTCGCCCCAGGGCGCGGCGGCGTAGTCGTCGGCCTGCCTGTTGTTCCAGGAGATGTAGTAGTCCTGGTCGACGGAGTTCGGGTGGGCCGAGGCCGGTGTGTAGTCGGCGGTGTTGGCCGCCGGGTCCCAGCCCTGCCATTCGTGGGCCTGCCGCGCCCAGACCGGGAACTCGGCGTCCACGTCCGTGGCCCGTACGGGGTTGTCGCCGCTGTTGTAGTACGCGGTGTGCCGGGAGTCGGCGTAGAACCAGTTGAACGTGTAGTTGATGTGCCGCACCGCGCTCTGGAACGTCGCGGGATCTTTCACGTGGTCCGGATCGTTCAGCATCTGGAAGCCGATGATGGAGTCGGCCTCGTGCAGGAAGGAGGTGCGCAGGGTGGTGTAGGCGACCTTCTTGCCGCCCACGGTCGCGCGGTACTCGACGGGGCCGTACTTCGTGCGCCAGACCCGCATGGTGTACGAACCGGCCGGTGTGGAGTCGGCGGTGGTGGGCTGCCAGGCGTTCTTGCGCTCGACCTTCTCCATCGGGGTGCAGACGCCGCGGTGCAGGTAGTGGTAGTCGTCCTGGCACAGCTCCACGGCGTAGGTGTCGATGATGTCCTGCCCCGAGGTGGTGGCGCTCCAGGCGTAGTCCTGGCCGCGGCCCAGTTCGACGTACATGCTCAGGCCCGCGAAGGAGGCGCCGCGGGCGCTCAGGCCCGGGCCCTGGATCTCCTGGAGCATCAGCAGCTGGGGCGCGAAGTAGCCGGTCTGCGGCCCGAACACGGCTATGGGGTGGCCGCTCGCGGTGTGCTCGCCGCTGACGACGAGGGCGTTGGACATACCGCGCCGGGCCGAGCCGACGGCCTCGCGCGCGGCGGTCGCGGAGGCGGTCGTGGCACTGCCGTCGGCCGCGCTGCCGGTGCGGTCGTACACGAGCGGCTCACGGACCACGGACCCGGCGTCGGGCAGGGCGATCCCCTGCGGGCTCGCGGGCCGGGTGGCGTACGGGAAGCTGCCGGTGCGCTGGGTGAGCACGGCCTCGGGGTCGTCGCGCATCCGGAAGGACTCCCACACGGCGGTGCCCTCGGCGACGCCGTACCGCTGCTGGGCGGCCAGCAGGGACAGCGCGTTGTTCACCTCGCCGCCGCCTCCGGAGCCGAACAGGGCACCGACGACGGAGGCCAGGGCGACCAGGTCGGTGGGCTTGAAGTGCTCGATGGTGCCGGCGTTGGTGATCGAGTCCTTGTGGCCGGTCAGGACGTACTCGCCGGGGAAGTAGCGGCCGCTGTCGGAGGCGTCGATGTAGGCGTTGATGCCGTCGAGGTAGGCGGTCACGTCGGCCATGGCCTGGCGGCCGCGGTCGCCGTTGCGGGCGACGGCGTCGTCGATCTGGGCCTGGAGTTCGGCCTCGGTGTAGGGGGCATTGCGCCAGAACTCCTGCTCCAGGCCCTGGTTGGCGGGGGCGCCGCCCGCGAAGGAGGTCAACTGGCCGCGTCCGACGTGCCGGAAGACGTCCATCAGCCACAGCCGGTCCTCGGCCGCGGCATAGCCGGCTCCGAACTCGGTGCCGTAACGGGTGGTGCCGGTGATGTGCGGGACACCGGTCTTCCTGTCGCGGACGATCGTGACGTCGGTGCGTCCCGCGGGGCGGACGGTGGAGGCGACCTGGTCGGCGGGGACGCCGAAGGAGGCGTCGTTGAAGAAGGTGCCGAGGGTCGCCTCGGTGAGGGCGGGATACCCGGTGGCGAGCCTCGCGTAGGGGCCGAGCTGGTCGGAGGCGTGCGCGGGCATGCTGCCGAAAGCCTGGTTGAGCAGGATCTGGGCGAGGGTGGCGCTGCCGTTCTGGCCGGGCGGCAGGATGTCCGAGCAGCGCCCGCCGCAGTGGTCGGCGACGGCCGCGCTCTGTGCCGCGGGCGCGGCGGCGGCCGGGGCGAGGGGAGACAAAAGACCCGCAATCAGGGTGCATACGGATGCCGTCTTCAGGAACCCGGGGAGAGCACGGGGAGTTCTCATTCTGTCGAGCAGATTGCGTGGGGTGAGCCGTGGCATGGCTGCTCCTACCGACGGGACGGGGGCCGGACGTTACCGGCGGTATCCCCGGGTTCGAAGATGAACATGCGTCAGATTTACGGACCGGGCGCAGCCATACGGGGGTCGTGATTGCGACAAGGCGGAGTGGGAGCGGGTCGCGGAGGGAGCCGAATGGGGTGTCGAGACGTCTATTCGGAGACGTCGGTGCGACCACCCGTGCGGCGACTCGTACGGCGGCCGTACGACGGCGGTACGGCGGCTCGTACGACGGCGGCGGAGGCGGCTCGTGCGACGACGCCGAAGTGACCGAAGTACAGGTGCAGTGTGACGGAGGTGCAGGGCGATGGCCGGATTCCGAAGTCTCGCGAGACAGGTGCGCGACCCGCGGTGCGATCTGGCGCTGCGGCGCTATTCGCTGCGTAAGTGCCTTGAGAGGTTCGCCCCTTACGGGCACCGGGCGACCTGGGACCATCTGTGCCTCCGGGCCGGTTTCGGTCCGGAGGACAGGTCGCCCGACCCGGCGCGGCTCGTGGCCGCGCTGGAGGAGCTGGAGGAGGCGCGGTCGGTGTGGCTGGCCTATGAGGTCGAGTTCGCCGAGCGCCGCAAGAAGGAGAAGCACGACGGGCTGCGCCGGCCGGGCAGCGTGGACGACTGGCACCGGCTGACCTGGGGCGGCTTCGGTGTCGCCTGGTGCGACGACCCGCGGGTCCACCCGCGCGAGCCGCTGGCCGAGGTGCTGCGGCGGCTGATCGCCGCGCTGGAGCGCGAGCCGGGCGTCTCGTGCCCGGTGTGCGACGGCGAGCGGCTGGTGTGGAAGGACGGGCTGTCCCACGAGCCGTCCTCCGGGCCGGTCTGCGTCGAGTGCGGCATCCTCGTGCCCCGGCCCGTCCTCACAGCGGAGGCCCTGGCGGGCGCTCGGCGAGGACGGCAGCTGATCTCCGCCTGAGTTCGCGGCCCGGCCGCGGAGACCCTGGAGGCGCTGAAGGCGCTGAAGGCGCTGAAGGCGCTGACGGCTACGAGGAACAGTGCGGTACGGGGGTACAGGTCAAGGCCGACGGGGGCACGGAGGCTCGGGGCGACGCATGAGGTGACGGGGCGCTCGGCCACCGGGCTCCGGGGGCCGGCCGACGGGGGCACGGGGCTCGGAGACTCGGGGGTGCGCCGGGGATGCCGCACCCCCCTGTCCAGGCGGTCCGGACGGCGACTCAGGGCCTTTCGCCTGAGCTGCGCGACGCCGGCGTCTCCCAGACGACGGGCTAGCAGCACTGGTCCTGCTGTGCCGTGGTCCGCGCTCCACCGGAGTGGCGGGGGCGGGGGCCGCCCGGGCGTTCCGACATTAGGCGGGAGCCGGTGAGGCGGTCGCCGAAGGCGTCGTCGGGGTTGGAGAGGGCGCAGGTGTCCAGGGAGAGACAGCCGCAGCCGATGCAGTCGGTGAGGTGGTCGCGCAGCCGGTTGAGCTGCTTGATGCGCTCGTCCAGCTCGGAGCGCCACGCCTCGGACAGCCGGGCCCAGTCCTCACGGGTGGGTGTGCGCTCCTCGGGGAGCTCGGCGAGGGCGTCCCTGATCGTGGCCAGCGGGATGCCGACCCGCTGGGCGGCCCGGACGAAGGCGACGCGGCGCAGTGCGTCACGGGTGTATCGGCGCTGGTTGCCCGCTGTGCGGCGGCTGCTGATCAGGCCCTTGGACTCATAGAAGTGCAGGGCGGAGACGGCGGCGCCGCTGCGTGCGGAGAGCTGGCCGACCGTGAGCTCGTGGATCTTCTCGGGAATCTGGGGCACCCCTCGAAGCCTACAGAGCCCGGCAGGCGGACCGTCCGTTGACAGGGGCCTTCGACGCGACCATGCTAAGCAGTTGCTTAGACATGGTGACCGCGTGATGCACAGGGAAGGCCGGGACGACATGGCAGAGCCGAGGATCTTCACCTCCGTCGACGAGCTCAAGGCGGCGGTGGGCGAGCAGCTGGGGTACACGGACTGGCTGGAGATCGACCAGAAGCGGATCGATCTGTTCGCCGAGGCCACCGGGGACCACCAGTGGATCCACGTCGACCCGGAGAAGGCCGCCGCGGGCCCCTTCGGTACGACCATCGCGCACGGCTACCTCACGCTGTCGCTGCTGCCGCTGTTCGGACCGCAGCTGATCGGCGTCGAGGGCGTGAAGATGGGCGTCAACTACGGCACGAACAAGGTCCGCTTCCCCGCGCCCGTACCGGTCGGCTCCCGCCTGCGCGCCACCGCCACGATCGCCGGCGTCGAGGACGTGCCGGGCGGCGTACAGGTGACCACCGCCTTCGTCGTGGAACGCGACGGAGGCGACAAGCCGGTGTGCGTGGCGGAGTCGGTGGCCCGGTACTACCTCTGACGCCGGGGGCCGGCGGGGCGGGTGAGCCACACCGAGCCTGCGCGGCGGCCCGGCCCCGGAGAGCCGGCTGAGCGGCCGGGCTCGGAGGATGGGCCGAGTCGGGCAGGCTGGGAGTGGCGGCCGAGTCGAGCAGGTCCGGCCCGGCAGGCCGAGCGGCCCCGGCAAGCCGACGGTGAAGATGCCGGGCGGCCCGAGCAGGCCGGGGGCGGGGCGAAGGAGCCAGGGCGTCCCCGGCCGGCGCGAGCGACGAGCAGGTCCCCCGCGGCCCCGTGGGCTACTTGCCCGCGCCCACCATCCGCAGGACCAGGTCGGCGTACAGGGCGCCGACCTCGTCGGGGGTGCGCGGGCCGTCCACGTTGAACCAGCGGGCGACGTCGATGCAGAGGGAGAGGACGGCGAGGGTGGTGGCGTGGACGTCGAGGACGTCGAACTCGCCGGAGGCGACGCCGTCCTCGATGATGCCGCGGACCTCGCCGTCGACCTGGCGGCGCAGGGCAAGGATCTCGGCGCGGGCGTCGGGGCCGAGCGAGTCCAGTTCGTACTGGACGACCCGGGCGGTCGTCCGGCCGCCGGCGTGCCAGCGGACGAAGGAGCTGACGGCGCCGGCGAGCCGCTCGGTGGCGGTGCCCTCACGGGCGGAGGCCGTGCGCAGGATCTCCAGGGCCTTCTCGTGGCCGATCCGGCTGATCCGGTGGAGCAGCTCTTCCTTGGTCTTGTAGTGGATGTACAGCGCGGCCGGGCTCATGCCCGCGCGGCCGGCGATGTCGCGGGTGGTCGTGGCGTGGTAGCCGCGCTCGGCGAAGGCCTCCACCGCGGCCACGAGCAGTCGCCGGGCCGCGTCGGGCGTGACCTCGTCCCACGCCTGCGGCTCGCCGCCGGTCGTCTCCTCCGCCGTACTCATCGCTGGTTCGCCCCTCTCGCTGACAGGGACACCACCATACCCCTGTGGGTGAGCGGGCGCTTAGAGCAGCCGGTGGGCGCTGGGCCGAACGGATCTCAGAGCCGCTCCAGGGGATGATAGGGCCTGCGCTCGGCCTCCTGACGGTCACGGATGACCTTGGCCAGGGTGAAGGCCGAGGTGACGAGGTACAGCACGGCGATCGCCAGGAAGCCCCGCACCCAGGCGTCGGCCTCCAGCTTGAAGATCCCGACGGCGGTGGCGGCCATGGCGACGGCGAAGGAGGCGACGGCCTGGCCGTAGAAGGCGGCCGTGTTCTGCGGCTTGTCTGCGGAGTCACTCATGGCAGGAGCATCCATGAGAGGCGGCTCGCGCCACATCCGCTCGGCTACTCAGCCGCGTACTCAGAAGCCCGACAGCGCCCCGGAAAGCCTCAGAACGCCGAGACCCCCGTCAGCGCACGGCCGATGAGCAGCTTCTGGATCTGGCTGGTGCCCTCGTACAGGGTCATCACCCGGGCGTCGCGCAGGAGTTTGCCGGCCGGGTACTCGTCGATGTAGCCGTAGCCGCCGAAGACCTGCAGCGCGTTGTTGGCGGCGCGCACGGCGGCCTCGGAGGCGAACAGCTTGGCCTTGGAGGACTCCACGGCGAAGGGCTGCCCCCGGTCGATCAGGTCGGCGACCCGCCAGGTCAGCAGCCGGGCCGCGTCGACGTCGAGGGCGATGTCGCTGATCAGCTCCTGCACCAGCTGGTGCCGGGCGATGGGCGTGCCGAACTGCTCGCGTTCGCCCGCGTAGCGCACCGCCGCGTCCAGGGCGGCCTGGGCGATGCCGACGCACCCGGCCGCCACCGACATCCGGCCCTTGGCGAGCGCGGACATGGCGACGGAGAAGCCCTTGCCCTCCTCTCCGAGCATGGCGGAGGCGGGGACCCGGACGTCCTCCAGGACCAGCTCGGCGGTGGCCTGGCCGCGCAGACCGAGCTTGCCGTGGATCGTACGGCGGGTCAGGCCGGGGGAGTCGGTGGGGACGAGGAAGGCGGTGACGCCCTTGTGGCCGGGGGCGTCGGTGGAGCGGGCGAACAGCAGGACGACGTCGGCCCAGGTGCCGTTGGTGATGAACATCTTGGTGCCGTTGACGACGTAGTCGTCGCCGTCGCGGACCGCGCGGGTGGTGAGGTTCCCCGCGTCGGAGCCGGTGCCGGGTTCGGTGAGGGCGAAGCAGCCGACGTAGGCGCCGGAGGTCAGCCCCGGCAGCCAGTGGCGTTTCTGCTCCTCGTTCCCCCACGCGGCGATCGTCTTGGCGACCAGGCCGAGGGAGACGGAGACGATGCCGCGCACCGAGGAGTCGCCGCGGCCCAGTTCCTCGGTGACCAGGCAGTACGCCAGGTGGTCGCCGCCGGAGCCGCCGTACTCCTCGTCGACGGTCAGGCCGAGGAAGCCGACCTCGCCGAGCTTCTTCACGATGCCGCGGTCGACCTCCTCGGCGCGGTCCCAGACGACCGCGTGCGGGGCGATCTCGCGCTCCACGAAGTCCCGGGCCAGCTGCCTGACGGCGGTCTGCTCCTCGCTGAGCGCCAGGTTCACCACGCGATCACCCCACTGAGAAGAGGACGGAGGTCACAGAGACAAAGGACCTTGAAAGCTGCACATTTAAATTAGCACCGCTAGTTTCCCGGTGCAGCCCTACTATGTGCGCCATGGCCCGACCGCGCAAGCCCCTGCTGAGCACCGACCGCATCGTGGAAGCGGCGCGGGAGCTCGTCGACGCCGAGGGCCTGGCGGCCGTCTCCACGCGGCGCCTCGCCGCCGAGCTGGGGGTGAGCGGGCCCTCCCTCTACAACCACTTCCGCACCAAGGACGAGATCCTGGAGGCCGTCGCCGACTCGGTGAGCGCCCAGGTCGACCTGTCGATGTTCGAGGACGGCCGGAACTGGCGGACCGCGCTGCACGACTGGGCCGTCTCCTACCGGGCCGCCCTGCGCGACCACCCCAACATCGTCCCGGTCCTCGCCCGCGGCCCCGGCCGCCGCCCGGCCGCGCTGCGGCTCGCCGACGCCGTCTACGGCGCGATGGTCGAGGCGGGGTGGCCGCCGCCGCAGGCCACCTCCATCGGCGCGCTGATGCGGTACTTCATCATGGGCTCCGCGCTCGGCTCCTTCGCGGGCGGCTTCGTCGACGACGAGAGCGCGTACGACCCCGCCGACTATCCCCACCTCGGGCAGGCCCATCTGCTGGCCGAGCTCCAGGAGAAGATCGACGAGCGGGCCTTCGAGACGGGGCTGACCGCGCTGCTGGACGGGCTGGAGCGGCAGTACGAGCAGGTGGCCGGGGCCGTCTGACGCCTCGGGGGAACCGCGCCGGTTATTTCGGTGGGGGCCGAAGCGTCCCTGGCGCATGCTGGAGCCCATGACCATGAGGGATCCTCAGGCGGCCGGGCTGGCCGCGTTCGCCTCGCTGATCGCCGACGAGACGCGGGCCGCGTGTCTGCTGGCGCTGCTGGACGGGCGGGCCTGGACCGCCGGTGAGCTGGCGCGGCACGCGGGGGTGGCCCCTTCGACGCTGAGCGAGCACCTCGGGAAGCTGGTCGCCGGGGGGCTGCTGGCCGAGGAGCGGCAGGGCCGGCACCGGTACGTACGGCTGGCCTCGGCCGAGGTCGCGCAGCTCGTGGAGGAGCTGGCCGCCCGCGTCGGGCCGGACCGGGCGCGGCGGCCGCGTACGCTGCGCGAGTCGAGCGCCGGGGCCGCCATGGCTCGGGGCCGTACCTGCTACGACCACTTCGCGGGGCGGCTCGGCATCGTGCTCACCGACGCGTTCGCGTCGCGCGGGCTGCTGAGCCGGGACGCCGGGTTCGCGCTCACCGACGCCGGGCTGGCGTGGTTCGGCGCGGCCGGGGTCGCCCTGGAGCGGGGTGGGCGGCGGGCGTTGGCGCGGGGGTGCCTCGACTGGACCGAGCGCCGGCCGCACCTCGCCGGGGTCGCCGGGGCCGCGCTGTGCCGGCACGCGCTGGCGGCGGGGTGGTGCGTGCGGATCGGGTCCGGACGGGCCGTGAAAGTGACCGATACCGGGGAGCAGGCGTTCAGCGACCTGCTGGGAGTGGAGAGCGGGATGCTTCGGTGAACCGAATTCGTCGTGACGGCCTTCTGGCGGCCGGGGCCGCCGGGGTGACCGTCGTGCTGTGGGCGTCCGCCTTCGTGTCCATCCGCAGTGCGGGGACGTCCTACTCCCCCGGCGCGCTCGCGCTCGGGCGGCTGCTCGCCGGGGCGCTGGTCCTCGGGACCCTGTGTGCCGTACGGCGTGAAGGGCTGCCGCCCCGGGACGCCTGGCGGGGCATCGCCGTGTCGGGGGTGTTGTGGTTCGGGTTCTACATGGTCGCCCTCAACTGGGGCGAGCAGCGGGTGGACGCCGGAACCGCGGCGCTGGTGGTGAACATCGGGCCGATCCTCATCGCCCTGCTGGCTTCCCGGGTGCTCGGGGACGCGATGCCGCCGCGGCTGGTCGCCGGGATGGCGGTGTCGTTCGCCGGCGCGGTGGCCGTCGGGCTGTCGATGTCGGGCGGCGGAGGGTCCTCGGTGCTCGGGGTGGCGCTGTGTCTGCTCGCCGCGGTCGCGTACGCCGCCGGTGTCGTCGCGCAGAAGCCGGCGCTGGGCCGTGCGAGCGCGCTGCAGGTGACGACGTACGGGTGCGCCGTCGGGGCGGTGATGTGCCTGCCGTTCGCGGGGCAGCTGGTGCGGGAGGTGGGCGAGGCCCCCGTCGGGGCCACGCTCAACATGGTCTATCTCGGGGTGTTCCCGACCGCGCTGGCCTTCACCACCTGGGCCTACGCCCTCGCCCGGACGAGCGCCGGGCGGATGGGTGCGACCACGTACGCGGTGCCCGCGCTGGTCGTGGTGATGTCGTGGTTGCTGCTCGGCGAGGTGCCGGGGGTGCTCACGCTGGCGGGCGGGGCGCTGTGCCTGGCGGGCGTGGCGGTGTCGAGGTCCCGCCCACGGGCCGCGGCGCCGCAACCGGAACCGGACTCGGCGCCGCAACCGGAACCGGATTCGGCGCCGGAGCCGCGGACCACGGGCGCCGACGCCTCCGCGTGACCCCGGACGGTGTGCGGATGTGCCGCGCACCCCGGCGTCGGTACGAGGCCGGGGTGCGGGGTGTCGCAGGTCAGAAGACGACCAGGGCGCGGCCGCCCTTGCCCGCGAGCATGTTGTCGAAGGCGGCGGGGATGCCGTCCAGGGTGATCCGCTCGGTCACCAGCGACGAGAGGTCGAGGCGGCCGGTGCGGACGTGGTCGGCGAGCACCGGCAGGTCGCGGGCCGGGTCGGTGTTGCCGTAGACGCAGCCGGAGAGGGTGCGGCCCCAGTGGAAGATCTCCAGGGCGTTGAAGGTGACCTGCTGGTCCTTGCCGCCGATGCCGACGACGGTGGTGCGGCCGCCGCGCCGGGTGGACTCCCAGGCGGCCCGGATGGTGACCGCGCGGCCGACGCACTCGACGGCCACGTCCACGCCCTGCTTGCCGGTGAGGGCGCGGATCGCGCGCGGGGTGTCCTCGGAGGCGACGACGTAGTCGGTGGCGCCCGCGGCGCGGGCCAGTTCCTCCTTGGCCGGGGAGACGTCGACGGCGACGATCTTCGACGCGCCGGCGATCCGGGCGGCCTGGAGCGCGGCCAGGCCCACTCCCCCGACGCCGAAGACCGCGACCGTCTCGCCCTCGCGGACCCGGGCGGAGTGGTGGACGGCGCCGTAGCCGGTGAGGACCGCGCAGCCGAGGAGGGCCGCGTCGGTGAGCGGGACACCCTGCGGGGCGGGCAGGGCGCAGGCGGCGGGGACGACGGTCTCCTCGGCGAACGCGGCGACGTTCAGGCCGGGGTGCAGGTCGGTGCCGTCGGCGGTGCGGGCGTAGACGTCGGCGACGCCGTTGAGCGCGTTGGCGCACAGCCAGACCTCGCCGAGCGAGCAGGCGTGGCAACGACCGCAGGACGGCGCCCAGTTGAGGACGACACCGTCGCCGGGGGCGACATGGGTGACGCCCTCGCCGACGGAGACGACCAGGCCCGCACCCTCGTGCCCGAGGACGGCCGGGACGGGGACGCGCATGGTGCCGTTGGTCAGGGACAGGTCGGAGTGGCAGACACCTGCCGCGGCGAGGCGGACGCGGACCTGGCCGGGGCCGGGCTCGGGCAGGTCGATGTCGGTGATCTCCAGCGGGGCACCGACGGCGGGCAGTACGGCGGCACGGACGGCCATGACGGGCAACTCTCCTAGAACTGCAGGGACTTGGTCTGGAGGTACTCGGCGAGGCCGTGTGCGCCGAGCTCACGGCCGACGCCCGACTGCTTGTAACCGCCGAACGGGGCGAGGGGGTTGAAGCGTCCGCCGTTGATGTCGACCTGGCCGGTGTCCATGCGGCGGGCGAAGGCGACGGCCTCGGCCTCGTCGCCGGCCCAGACGGCGCCGGCGAGGCCGTAGACGGTGCCGTTGGCGATGCGCAGGGCGTCCGCCTCGTCCTCGTAGCGGATGATCGACAGGACCGGGCCGAAGATCTCCTCCTGGGCGATGGTCATGTCCTCCGTGACGTCGGCGAAGACGGTCGGGCTGACGAAGTAGCCCCGCTCGCGCGGCGGTTCGGAGCCGCCCGCGACCAGGCGCGCGCCCTCGGCGACACCCTTGTCGATGTAACCGCGCACCCGCTCCTGCTGCTTGGCGTTGACGAGCGGGCCGATGCGGTCGCCGTACTTGGCGGCGGCGGCCGCGGCGAGCTCGACGGCCTCGTCGTAGCGGGAGGTGTGCACGAGCATGCGGGTCCAGGCGCTGCACGTCTGGCCGGAGTTGGACATGACGTTGGCGACGCCGACGTTGACCGCCTTGGCCAGGTCGGCGCTCGGCAGGATGACGTTGGCGGACTTGCCGCCCAGTTCCAGCGCGACCCGCTTGACGGCGCCGCCGGCGAGGGCGCCGATGCGCCGGCCGACGGCCGTGGAGCCGGTGAAGGAGACCAGGTCGACGTCCGGGTGCTCGGCGAGGGCCTGACCGGCGACCGGGCCGAGGCCGGTGACGAGGTTGAACACGCCCGCCGGGACCTCCGCCTCGTGGACGGCCTCGGCGAAGAGCTGGGCGGTCAGCGGGGTGTCCTCGGCGGGCTTGAGGACGACCGTGCAGCCGGCCGCGAGGGCGGGGGCGACCTTGGCGACGATCTGGTGGAGCGGATAGTTCCAGGGGGTGATCGCGGCGACCACGCCGACCGGCTCGCTGTAGACGGTGGAGTTGCCCACCTTCTCCTCGAAGGGGTACGTCGCGGCCAGCTCGGCGTAGGAGCTCGCGACGGCGATCGGGGCACCGACGTGGACGCTCTGCGAGAAAGGCAGGGGCGAGCCCAGCTCGGCGGTGACCGTCTCGGCGATCTCGTCCTTGCGGGCGATCAGCACGTCCCGCAGCGCGGCGAGCCGCTCCGCGCGGGCGGCCGGCGACGTCGCGGCCCAGCCGGGCAGCGCGGCGCGGGCGGCCCGTACGGCGGCCTCCACGTCCTCGGCGTCACCCGCGGGCACCCGGGCGACGACCTGCTCGTCCGCCGGGTCGACCACGTCGATCACGCCCTGCCCCGCGGCGGGGCGCCAGGCGCCGTCGATGTACATGCCGTCCTGGGCCTTCATCGGCCTACCTCCCGAGATCGCGGCGACGTCCGCCAGCCAAACTAGCGGCGATAGTTTTCTCGCGCCAGAGGCATTCCCCGCGCAGGGGTCACGCCCGCACGGGAGACGTCCCCGCGAGAGGCTACGCCAGGGGGCCGCCGCGATCGGAGGCGCACGGGTGTGAGCTCGGCCCCGCCACGGCTGTGAGCCGGGCCCCTCACCCGGGCGTTCAGGACGTCCGGTCCGCCCACTCCTCCAGGTCGGGGACGCGCGCCGGGGCCGGGCAGATGCGCTCGCCGTCCTGGTCGAAGACGAACAGATGGGCCAGGTCGACCAGGAGCGGCACCTGCATGCCGTGGCGGAGGTGGAGGTCGGGGGTGGTGCGGACGATGAGGTCGCCCGGGATACGGCCCTGCGGGGCGGTGACGGCCGGCTCGGCGGGCCGCTCCGGCGGCTCGTCCAGGACCACGACCGGGCCCGCCCGCAGGGCGCCCGCCCGTTCCCGGAGCCGGTCCACGACCGTGCCGCCCTCGCGGCGGAGCCGCTCCACCACCGTGCCGCCCTCCCGCCGGCGCCGGGCGCGGCGGACCGGGCGCGGGGCCTCCAGGTCCGGTACGACGGCGGGGTGGGAGCCGGTGTTGACGTGGACGAGCACCTCGTGGCCCTGGAACTCCACATGCTCGACGAGGCCGATCAGCGGCACCTCGCCGGGCCGGGCGGCCGAGGCCGCGCCGAAGCGCAGGGCCTCCGAGCGCAGACCGACGATGACCTCACGGCCCTGCTGCACGCGCAGCATCTGGTGGTCCAGGGACAGCGGTTCGGGCAGCCGCAGGAACTGCTTGCCGAGGCTGATGGTCATGGCCCCGCCGATCGGCGCCCGCACCAGGCCGCGCAGCAGGTTGATCCGGGGCGTGCCGATGAACGCGGCGGTGAACACGTTGCGGGGCAGCGCGTAGACCTCGCGGGGCGTGCCCACCTGCTGCAGGACGCCGCCGCGCATCACCGCGACCCGGTCGCCGAGCGACATGGCCTCGGCCTGGTCGTGGGTGACGTAGATCGTGGTGGCACCCACCTCGCGGGTCAGCCGGGCGATCTCCGCACGCAGATGGTTGCGGAGCTTGGCGTCCAGGTTGGACAGCGGCTCGTCCATCAGGAAGGCCGAGGGCTGGCGGGCGACCGCGCGGCCCATCGCCACCCGCTGGCGCTCGCCGCCGGAGAGCTGGCGGGGGAAGCGGTCGAGGAGGTCCTCGATGCCGAGCATGCGGGCGGTGGCGTCCACGCGCGGGCGGTGGTCCTGGCCGGGGGACTCGATGCGCAGCGGGAAGCCGATGTTGTCGCGGCTGGTCATGTTCGGGTAGAGGGCGAAGTTCTGGAAGACCATCGCCATGTCCCGGCCGGCCGGCGGCAGGTCGTTGGCGTACTCGCCGTCCAGCAGCAGGCTTCCCTCGTCGATCTCCTCCAGGCCGGCGATCATGCGCAGGACCGTCGACTTTCCGCATCCGGACGGGCCGAGCAGAACGAGGAATTCGCCGGAGGCGATGTCCAGTGTCAGCCTGTCCACCACGAGGTTGCCCTTGGTGTAGCTCTTGCTGACGTCGTGCAAGGAGATGGCGCGTGTCATGAGGGGTGCCCCCGGGGGCTCATTCGGGCGCTGGTGCTCCGCGGTCGGACGCCCCGTGCGGGTCGTACGGGGCCTGTGGGTCCCGGAAGTTAACGGAAGCGGAGCGGCCGGGGGAAGAGATCGGGCAGGATCGGACGCGGTGGTCCACCAGGTGAGAAAGCGGATGCTCGCCTTCAGCGGCGGAGCGGGCCCTCGCGGGGCCGACCGACCGATACGACCGCGTTCTGACCGGCCGATGCAACGGCGTCCCGACCGACCGATTCGCGGCACGGAACGGCCGCTTCGGTACGGGCGGCGAACCGACGGGCGGCAAGGGTCGGCGACGGGCGCCGGACCGGTCCAGTCGCACGGGTCGGCCGGGTCGGCGGCGGGAAACGGTCCGTACCAGCGGCGCCGGCCGGTCGGTTCGGCGATCCTGGCCGGCCGGTTCAGCGACGGGCGGCGGCCGGGCTGGGCCCGTGCGTGTCGACGAGGTGGGCGAAGACGACGACATTGCCCGAGTAGCCGTTCCTGCGGTCGTAGTCGCCGCCGCAGGTGATCAGCCGCAGTTCGGGCCGGCCCCGGGCGCCGTACACCTCCCCGTTGGGGAACCGGTCCTTCTCGTACGTCCTGACGGCGTCGACCGCGTAGACGGCCGTACGGCCGTCCGCGCGCGTCACCTCGACGAGGCGGCCGCGCTCGAGCTCGGTGAGGCCGGTGAAGACGGCGGGACCGGTGTCGGTGTCCAGGTGGCCGACGGCCACGGCGGTGCCCTGCTCGCCCGGGGACGGGCCGTCCGCGTACCAGCCGACCAGGTTGGCGTCGTCGGCGGGCGGCGCGGGCAGCCGCCGCCGGCTGTCGAGGCGGAGGCTCATGACCGGGGCGTCGACACCGATGTAGTCGATGGTGAGGCGGGTCGCGCGGGAGCGGGGCAGGGGATGCGGCCTCGGGAGGGGCGGCGCGGCCTTCCGGGACCGCGACGGGGACGGGCCGGCCTTCGGGCTCCGCGGCGGCGGGGTCCTCGAACCCCGCGGGGGCTGCGCGGCCGGCCGGCTCGCGTGCGGCTCGGCGGCGCCTCGCCCGTGCGGCTTCCCGGGGCCACGGCCAGGGGGTTTCCCGGCCTCAGGTCTTCCGGAACGCCGAGCGTTCTGCTTCTCGGCACCCTGGGCGTCCCGCTTCCCGGCACCTCGGGCGTCCCGCTTCCCGGCACCTCGGGCAGACGGCTTCCCGGCCTCACGGACACCCGGTCTCCCGGCACCCCGGGCATCCCGGGCATCCCGCTTCCCGGCACCCCGGGCATCCCGCGTCCCGGCGCCGCGCTCCTGTGCGGCCGAGCGGCGCGGGGCCGGGTCGCCGGCGCGGTGCGGGGGCGCGGCCGGGGCGCGGCGGGCCGCGTCGTCGGGGCCCCCGTCGCCGTGTCGCGGCGCGCCGCGGGCGTCCGTGCGGTCACCCGTGGCGGACATGGCCGGGGAGCCCGGCCGGGCGGTGTCGACCGCCCCGCCGGGCTCCTCGCCCTGCGCCCACCAGACGCCGCCCGCCACCAGCGAGGCGGTCATCACGACCGTCCTCGTCAGGCGGTAGGCGCGCGTCCGGTACCAGGGCCTGCGAGTTCGCCTACGCGCCATGCGGGCGGCGGCGGAGCCGGAACCACATCACCCCGCCGACCGCGGCCAGGCCCACGGTGGCGGCACCGGCGACCGGTGCGAAGGCCGCGTCACGGGCGAGCCCGCCACCGCCGGCGGGCGGACCGCCGTGCGGCGGGACCCCGGGACCGGTCGGGGGCGCGGTGGGCTTGGGCGCGGCGCAGTCGACCCTGAACACCTTGAACTTGCCCGCCCCGTGACCCAGGTTCGTCCGCCAGGTGAGCTTGTACTGCCCGTTGGGCAGGGCCAGCGGGATGGTCTGGGCCCTGCCGCTCGCGTCCACGGTGACCGTGTTGTCGGGGTAGTTCGCGTTGGGCAGCTGCGCCCCGCCCGGCACCGGAGGCTGGGTCCTGATGGTCCAGGTGACCTGCTCGCCCGGGTCGAAGTTGAAGGCCGCGAGGTAGAAGTCGCAGACCCTCGGCTCGTTGCGCTGGTCGTTGAAGGGCGTGCCCACCGCGTGGATCTTGACGTCCCCGTTGTCCTGGGCGAAAGCGGGGGTCGCTCCGGCGACACCGCTCCCGGCGAGGACGAGGGCCGCCAGGGCGGCGGTGCGCGCCACGGCACGGCGTGGCTGGTGCATGGTGGGCAGGGCGGGCATACAGGGTCCTCCGAGTCAGGATGATTGTCGTACGAATCACTCGTGTTCTGACTCTTTGTCACATGTCGGGCGCGTGTGGGGGGACCCTCGCCCTACGACCCGTCAGTTGTCCCCCGTCCGGCCCAAGGAGGCCCCGGCCCGGCGGGGCTCCGCGGGCCCGCCCGAGTCCCCCTCGGCGCGCTTCACCGGTGAGCGCAGGGCGACGCCCGAGGAGAGCAGCAGCAGCACGCCGAGCATCACGAACGGCGCAGCCACGCCCGCGACCCCGGCGATCAGGCCCGCCGCGGCCGGTGTGGCGACCTGGCCCAGGCGGTTGCCGGTCAGGCGCAGGGCGAGCGCGGTGGAGCGGGCGCCGTCGGGTGCGGCCTGCACGACCGTCGTCATGGACAGCGGCTGGCCGACGCCCAGGCAGAAGCCCAGCACGGCCAGCATCGCGGCCAGCGCCCACACCGGCACCGGCAGCGCCACGCCCGCGCACAGCGCCGCCGCCGGCAGGCACGTCACCGTCAGCAGCGCCCTGCGGCCCAGCAGCCGCAGCAGGGGCGTCAGCACGAGGCGGCAGGCGATCGAGGCGGCCGCCCGCAGGCTGAGCAGCAGGCCGATCACCGACGGGGCGATGCCCCGGTGCTCGCCCACCACCGGCAGGTAGGCGGTGAGGATGTCGGTCGCTGACAGCACGGAGAGGCTGATCAGGATGCCGGCCGGTACGCCCCTGGCGCGCAGGATCCGGTGCACGGGAACACTTTGCGCGGACCGGGACCTGGGCGTCGTACCCGGGTGCTCGATCCGCCACAGCGAGGTGAACGCGGCAGCGGCGCCCGCGCCCGCGACGAGCAGGGCCAGCGCGCTGCTGCCCGCCATGTCCGGGCCGCCGATCAGCGCGCCGGCCGCGACCGGGCCGATCAGCTGGCCGAGGGAGGCGCCGATGGTGAAGTGGCCGAAGTTGCGGTCCTGTTCGTGCGGCGCGGACTGGCGGGCGACCAGCGACTGGGCGCCGATGACGAAGGAGAGATGGCCGAGGCCCATCACCCCGCTCCACACCGCCATCATGCCCAGCGACCCGGCGAGACCGCTGAGCGCGCAGCCGCCGGCGATCAGGACCACGCCGACGGGCAGCAGGGGCGCGCAGCGGCCGTGGTCGGTGCGGCGGCCCAGCGGGACCGCGGCGAACAGCGGCAGCAGGGCGTAGACGCCCGCGATCACGCCGACCGCGGTCTCGTCCGCGCCCAGCGCCAGGGCCCGGTAGGACACGGCGGGCCGGGCCATCGACACCGCCGCCTGGGCGAAACCGAAGGCGATGACGAGGCGGAGCAGCCAGCCGCGGTCCTTACCGGGCCTCATGGTTCCCGTCCCTCCCCGGGGTGTGTCAGACGATGCCGAACAGCAGGCCGGCGGCGAGGATCACCAGGCAGGTCGCGGCCGCCCACTTGACCACGAACCGGGTGTGGTCGCCGAACTCCACCTTCGCCATGCCGACCAGGACGTACACGGCGGGGACGAGCGGGCTGGACATGTGCAGCGGCTGGCCGACGAGCGAGGCGCGGGCCATCTCCAGCGGGGTCACGCCGTGCGCCGCACCCGCCTCGGCGAGGACCGGCAGGACACCGAAGTAGAAGCCGTCGTTGGACATGAAGTACGTCAGCGGCAGGCTCAGGAAGCCGGTGACGACGGCCATGTGCGGGCCCATGCCGGCCGGGATGATGTCGACCAGCCACTTGGCCATGTGGTCGACCATGCCGGTGCCCTGCAGCACGCCGGTGAAGACGGCGGCGGCGAAGACCATGCCGGAGACGTTCAGGACGTTGTCGGCGTGGGCGGCCAGGCGGGCCCTCTGGTCGGGGATGCGGGGGAAGTTGACGGTCAGCGCGAGCGCGGCGCCGAGCAGGAACAGCACCGGGATCGGCAGCCACTCCATGATCATGGCGGTGAGCAGGGTGAGCGTCAGCAGCGCGTTGAACCACAGCAGCTTGGGCCGCAGGGTGGGGCGGTGGGGGTCGAGTCCCTTGAAGTCGTCGTCCTCGCCGGAGGCGCCCGCGGAGGCCGGCGCGGATGCGCCCGCGGAGCCGCCCGCAGCCGAACCCGCTCCGCCCGCGGGCGCGTCGGAGGTCCCCGCGCCCGAGCCCGCGCCCACGAGGACCGTCTCCTCCTCCAGCACCTCCTCCAGCGTGAGCACGCCGAGCCGCTTGCGCTCGCGCAGGCCGAGGACGTACGCGAGGACGATCACGAAGAGCAGGCCGACGGCGAGCGCCGGGATCATCGGGACGAAGATGTCGCTGGCGTCGACCTTCAGGGCGGTGGCCGCGCGGGCGGTGGGGCCGCCCCAGGGCAGGGTGTTCATCACGCCGTTGGCCATCGCGGCGACACCGGTCATCACGACCAGGCTCATCTTCAGGCGCTTGTACAGCGGGTACATCGCCGAGACGGTGATCATGAAGGTGGTGGAGCCGTCGCCGTCGAGCGAGACGATCGCCGCGAGCAGGGCCGTGCCGACGACGATGCGCATCGGGTCGGCCTTGGCGAACCTGAGGATGGCCCGCACGATCGGGTCGAAGAGGCCGACGTCGATCATCACACCGAAGTAGACGATCGCGAACATGAGCATCGCGGCGGTGGGCGCCAGGCTGGAGACGCCGTCGATGACGTAGTCGCCCAGCTCGGCGCCCTTGCCGACGAACACGCAGAAGAGCGCTGGGATCAGCACGAGCGCCGCGATGGGCGACATCTTCTTCAGCATGATCAGGACCAGGAAGGTCGCGATCATGGCGAAGCCGAGGATGGTCAGCATGAATGGATACCTAACGTTCGCCCTTGAACATCCCACCAGGGCCGGCGGTGCGAGCGACGTTAGGTCCCGCCGAACAGCGTCAGCAAGACGTTGACCTGCGAGCAATAAGCGCAAAACTGCTGGTCACAGCTTTGCGCTGCTCACACGGGCACTGCGGCGGACACCTCCACGGGCACTCCGTTGAGGACGGCGTTGCCGGACAGCGGGTCCAGCAGGGTGCCGTCGAGGAGCTGGTTGACGTTGACGCCGGGGTCCTTCGCGGCATGGCCGAGGCGGGTGCCGGGGCGGTCGTGGCCCCAGCCGTGCGGCAGGCTGACCACGCCCCGGCGCACGGCGTCGGTGACCTCGACGGGCACGGTCACCTCTCCCCCGGCGCCCTTGACGCGTACGTCCGTCCCGTCGCGGACGCCGAGGCGTCCGGCGTCCTCGGGGTGCAGGTGGAGGGTGCAGCGGTTGGAGCCGCCGGTGAGGGCGGGCACGTTGTGCATCCAGCTGTTGTTGGAGCGCAGATGGCGGCGGCCGACCAGGAGCAGCCCGGCGGGGCGCTCGGCCATGGCCCGCTTCAGGCGGGGCAGGTCGGCGGCGATCGGGCCGGGCAGCAGCTCGACCTTGCCGCTGACCGTCTTCAGCGGCTGCGGCAGGCGCGGCCGGAGGGGGCCGAGGTCGATGCCGTGCGGGTGGTCGAGCAGCCTGGCCAGGGTAAGACCGTCCGGCCGTACGCCGAAGCCGTCGCCGTAGGGGCCGAGGCGGAGCATCATGTCGAGCCGGCGTTCGGGGCCGGTGTCGCCGGTGAGCCGCGCGGCGAGCTCCCGCGGGTCGCGGCCGTGGACCGGCGAGTGCGCCTCGCGGACCGCCTTGGCGAGGGTCTGGTCGATGACCATGGCGTCCACGGCGGACGGGTCGGCGCCGTGCATGCCGGTGGCGGCCAGCGTCAGCCGGGCGAGGATCTCCGTCTCGGCCATGCGGCCGTCCTCCAGCGGGACGGCGGGGCGGGTGTAGCGGACCTGGTTGCGCACGGCGAGGGTGTTGAAGGCGAAGTCGTGGTGCGGGCTCTGCGACGGCGGGGGCGGCGGCAGGACGACATGGGCGTGCCGGGAGGTCTCGTTGAGGTAGGGGTCGACGCTGACCATGAAGTCCAGCGAGTCCAGCGCCTTGTCGAGGCGGTCGCCGTCGGGCGCGGACAGCACCGGGTTCGCGGCGACGCAGATCAGCGCGCGCACCGGCTCGCCCTCCTCGGTCGCGGTGTCGATCTCCTCGGCCAGCGCGGACAGCGGCAGCTCGCCCTTCGCCTCGGGGTGTCCGCTCACCCGGGAGTGCCACCGGCCGAGCGCGAACCCGCGGCCCGGTCCGGCGGGCCGGGGTGCCTTGTCGGTGGCGGCCTGCGGGAAGAGGGCGCCGCCGGGGCGGTCGAGGTTGCCGGTGAGGATGTTGAGGACGTCGACGAGCCAGCTGGCGAGGGTGCCGTGGGCGACCGTGCAGCTGCCGATGCGGGCGTAGACGGCGGCGGTGGGGGCGGCGGCGAGCTCACGGGCGAGGGTGCGGATGAGCCGGGCCTCGACGTCACAGGCCCCGGCGACCGCCTCGGGGGTGAAGTCCTGTACGGCGTCCCGGAGTTCGCCGAGTCCCCGCACATGCTGACCCAGTGCGCCCAGGTCGGTGAGGTCCTCCTCGAAGAGGACGTACGCCATCGCCGCGAGCAGCAGGGCGTCCGTGCCGGGCCGGATCGCGAGGTGCCGGTCGGCCAGCCTGGCCGTGCGGGTGGTGCGCGGGTCGACGACGGTGAGGGTGCCCCCGCGGGCCTTGAGGGCCTTGAGCTTGCCGGGGAAGTCGGGGGCGGTGCACAGACTGCCGTTGGACTCCAGGGGGTTGGCCCCGATCAGCAGCAGGTGGTCGGTGTGGTCCAGGTCGGGGACCGGGATGGCGTTGGCGTCGCCGAAGAGCAGTCCGCTGGAGACGTGCTTGGGCATCTGGTCGACCGTGGAGGCGGTGAACAGGCTGCGGGTGCCGAGGGCGGCCAGCAGGACCGGCGGGTAGAGGGCGCCGGCCATGGTGTGGACGTTGGGGTTGCCGAGCACGACGCCGACCGCGTGCGGGCCGTGGCGTTCGACGACCGGGCGCAGTCCGGCGGCCACCGCGTCGAATGCCTCCTCCCAGGTGGCCTCGACGAGTTCGCCGTCGCGGCGCACGAGCGGGGCGCGCAGCCGGTCGGGGTCGCCGTCCACGGCGCCGAAGGAGGCGCCCTTGGGGCAGATGAAGCCATGGCTGAAGACGTCCTCGCGGTCGCCGCGGGCCCCGGTGACCCGGGTTCCGTCGATCGTGAGGGTCAGCCCGCAGGTGGCCTCGCACAGGGGGCAGATTCGCAGGGCGGTGCGGGACACGGGTCCTCCCGGAAGGGTCGCGGCAGCGTTGGCGCACGCCAGGACGCCGAGCATACCGACCGGTAGGCATGGTGGGGAGGCCCCTCTAGGCGCCGGCTCAGTCCAGCAGCCGCGCCAGGTAGCCGCGCAGCAGCTGCCGCATCTCCGCGATGATCCGCTCGTCGCCCTCGGCGTCCACCCGGAAGGCCAGGTGGACGAGGGTGTCGGCGGTCTCCACGGCGACCAGGAAGCTGCGCCGCATGTCCTCGTCGGGCTCCCGGGCGAGGAAGGCGGCGAGCAGCTCGGTGAGCCGGTCGGCGACCCGGTGGTTGGGTTCGGCGTCGCGGGAGCCGACCGGGATCTGGTTGCCGAAGTCGACGAGCGAGAAGCCGGGCGCGGTGCGCTTCATGGCCAGGTACTCGTCGAGCACGGCGTCCACGGCCGCGCGCCAGTCGCCGCCGTCCGCGATGCCCTGCAGCCGCTCGCGGACGCGCTCGGTGAACCGCTCCAGGTTGCGCTGGGCGAGGGCGTCGGCCATGGCCCGCTTGTTGCCGAAGAAGCGGTAGACGGAGCCGATGGGGACACCCGCGCGCAGCGCCACCGCGCGGGTGCTCAGGGCGTCGTAGCCGACCTCGTCGAGGAGGTCGGCGCAGGCGTCCAGGATTCTGGTCAGCCGTTCGGCACTGCGCCGCTGCACGGGGGCACGGCGGAGCGAGGTCGCGTGGGACACGGACGTCATGATGCCCTTCCGCCGGGGTCGGGTGGAACACGTCCCTGGATACGGAGGGATGGCGCGGGTGAACTCAGGGCGCCGGACGCCGGGGAGTCCTGGGCCGCGCCCGCGGCGGAGCGCGCCGGGGTCCGCGCGGGCGCCGACTCCTCCCCCGAGGCCGTGATGTCCGCCGTGCACTCCACCGGCTCGCCGTCCACGGCCCACACCGTGCCGTCGTCGGCGTAGAGGCGGGCGGTGACCTGGTGGGTGCCGCGCGGCACCAGGCGGGCGGCGAGCCGGTGGTCGGGGTCGCGCAGCTCGGCGAGGGGCCGGCCGTCCAGGTAGAGGCGGGCGTAGCCGCGGCCGGCGGCCGCCCGCTCCGGGGCGCCGGGCGGCGAGAAGCGGAAGTTGCTCAGGGCCAGGCGGACGTCCCAGCTGCCGCCGGTGTCCGGCTGCACCTCGATGCCGACCCGGGGGGCGTCCTCCTCGTCCACCTGCCGATAGGGCCGGCCCCGCTCGTCCCGGTCGTCCAGCACCTGCCCCACCGGCGCGGGCGAGTCGCCGTTCTTGCCCCCTCCGGGGTCACCGGTCCCGCAGCCCGCGGATCCGGTCAGCAGCAGGACACAGACCGCGAGCGCGGCCGAATTTCTCCGCGTCCACGACATGGCCGCGAGCGTAGAACACCGGTCCGACACCTCGAATCCCCCTGGAGTCTGGTTCTCGTCATCCCCACAGAGGAGGACCCGACGAGATCGCGCGGCCCTCTTGCGCCCGCCCGGAGCGAATCCTACGGTGAACCATAGGAATGAGTACGCACGGCACCGAGACGGCACATCGAGACGGCAGGGAGCAGCGAGCATGGGCGCGGACGCGCGGAAGACCGCCGAAGGGCTGACGGAGACCTATCTCTCCGGTTTCGGCAACGAGCACAGCTCCGAGGCCGTGCCGGGCGCACTGCCCGAGGGCCGCAACTCGCCGCAGCGGGCTCCGCTCGGCCTCTACGCGGAGCAGCTCAGCGGCACGGCGTTCACCGAGCCCAGGGCGCACAACCGCCGCTCGTGGCTGTACCGGATCCACCCGTCGGCCGCGCATCCGGCGTTCACCCGCACGGGCAACGGCACCCTGCGCACCGGCCCGTTCACCCAGACCGTCCCGGACCCCAACCGGCTGCGCTGGAACCCGCTTCCCGAGCCCGAGGAGGGCACCGACTTCCTGGCCGGCCTGTGGACGCTCGGCGGCAACGGCGACGTGACCCAGCGCTCCGGCATGGCCGTGCACCTCTACCACGCCGACGCGTCGATGGAGCGGGTGTTCAGCGACGCCGACGGCGAGCTGCTGATCGTCCCGGAGCGCGGCGGACTGCTGCTGCGCACGGAGTTCGGCCTGCTGCACGCCGAGCCTGGCCATGTCGCCCTGATCCCGCGCGGCGTCCGCTTCCGCGTCGAACTGCTCGACGAGTCGGCCCGCGGCTACGTCTGCGAGAACTACGGCGCCCCCTTCCGCCTGCCCGACCTCGGCCCGATCGGCGCCAACGGCCTGGCCAACGCCCGGGACTTCAAGGCACCCGCCGCCGCCTACGAGGACGTCGAGGGACCGGTGGAGGTGGTCAACAAGTTCTGCGGCAACCTCTGGAGGGCGACGTACGACCACTCGCCGCTGGATGTCGTCGCCTGGCACGGCAACTACGTGCCGTACGTCTACGACCTGCGCCGCTTCAACGTCATCGGCACGATCTCCTACGACCACCCGGACCCGTCGATCTTCACGGTGCTGACCTCGCCGTCGGACACCCCGGGCCTGGCGGGCGTCGACTTCGTGGTGTTCGCCCCGCGCTGGCTGGTGGGCGAGGACACGTTCCGGCCGCCCTACTTCCACCGCAATGTGATGAGCGAGTACATGGGCCTGATCGAGGGCGCGTACGACGCCAAGGCGGAGGGCTTCGTGCCGGGCGGCGGCTCGCTGCACAACATGATGTCGGCGCACGGACCGGACCGGGAGACCTTCGACAGGGCCAGCGCGGCGGAGCTGAGGCCGCAGAAGATCGACGACGGTCTGGCGTTCATGTTCGAGACGCGCTGGCCGGTCATCCTCACCCCGCACGCGGCCCGCGCCGAGCACCTCCAGCAGCGCTACGACGACGTGTGGCAGGGCCTGGAGCGGCACTTCCGCCCGGCCTGAGCGGCACTTCCGCCCGGTCCGGGCGGCTTCGGCCCGATCCGCGCGCTCGACCGGTTGCACGGAAGATTCCCGAAAGGGTACGGATGGCCCCGTGACCTCCTTCGCCCCGGACTCCATCGTCCTGAACCGCAAGCTGCCGCTGTGGTACCAGGTGTCGCAGTCGCTGCGCGCCTCGATACTCGGCCGCTCGCCGCAGGACCCGCTGCGGCTGCCCACCGAGGAGCAGCTGGCGGGGCACTACGGCGTGAGCGTGCTGACCATGCGGCAGGCGCTGAAGGAGCTGGAGGACGAGGGGCTGATCAGCCGGCACCGCCGGCGGGGCACGTTCATCGAGCCGGGGGTCAAGCGGGGCGCTCCGGTACGGCTGCTGGGCTCGGTCGACGCGATCGTGGCCCAGCAGTCCGGCATGGCCGCCGAGCTGCTGGACCAGGGCCGGTCCGCCCCGCCGGCCGAACTCGCCGAGCACTTCCCGGATCTGGCCGAGGTGGCGACGTACCACCGGCTGCGCAGCGACGAAAAGACCGGTGAGCCGACCAACCACGCCCGCAACTACGTCCGTCCGGAGCTGGCCGACCGCATCGATCCGGCGGATCTGGCGCGCTGGCCGATGACCAAGGTGCTGCGGGACGTCGTCAAGGCGGACATCAGCCGGATCACCGACACGGTGGAGGCCCGCCTCGCGGACCCGGAGACGGCCCGGCTGCTCAACGTCCCGCTGCTCAGCCCGATCCTGCACTACACGGGCATCACGTACGACACCTCGGGGCGGGTGCTGGACGTGGCGGTGATCCACTACCGGGGCGACCGCTTCTCCTTCACGGTCACGCTCGAAGCGCACTGAGCCACACATGAGGCGTACCGGGGGCGTCGTACCATGCCGGGCGTGACGCACGACGACGCTCCGCCGCTCGCGGACCTCATGCCGTGGTCCGTCGCACCGCCGCGGCCCGGCCGCACCTGGCCGGTGGCGCCGGACCCGGGCACGCTGAGGTCGCGCTGGGCGACCCTGCTCGGGGCCGAGGGCCCGGACCGCGAGGCCCTGTTCGCCCCGACCCGCTCCCGCACCCTGCACACGGCCGTCGGGCAACTGCCGGGCCGGCGCGGCGGGACGGAGCGGCTGGCGCGCGCGTCCGGGCCCTGCCCCGAGCCGGTCCGTGTGCTGCACGCCCCCTTCGACGAGCAGTGGCTGATCCCCGACCACCGGCTGATCGACACGGCCCGCCCGGAGCTGTGGCGGGTCGCGGACGAACGCCAGGTCTTCGTCATGGAGAGCCCCGACACCCCCGGCCTGCCCCTGCTGGCCACTTCGCTGCTGCCCTTCGTCCGCCGCGGCCGCGTCCGCCCGCTGTACCGCCGCCCGGGTGCCGAGGAACCCAACCTCGCCCCCGGCCTCACCGACCACCTGTCCGCCCGCCTGGACCTGCCCGTCGCTCCCGCGGACGTCCTGGCCTGGATCATGGCGGCGACCCGCGCCGACCTCACCGTCCCGCTGACCGACGACCCCGAAGCCTGGGAACGGGGTGTGCGCACGGGCCACCGCCTGCTCTGGCTGATGCGCCGGGACGGCGAACGCCCCAGACTCCCGGGCGGCCGCCGCCCGTACGTCCGCGCCCCCCTGCCCACCCGCCCGGTCTCCCTCGCCTACGACCGCGAGGAGGAGGCCCTGGCTCTCGACGAGGGCCGCATCTCCCCCGTACCGCCCGCGGCCTGGGACTTCGAGGCGGAGGGGGCGCGCGTCCTGGAGTCCTGGTTCGCGTCCCGCACCGCCGAGCCGGCTCCGGGCACCCTGGACGCCGTCCGCCCCTCCGCCTGGCCCCAAGCCTGGACGTCCGAACTCCTCGAACTGATCACCGTACTGGCGCTGCTGGCGGAGGTTCAGCGCCCTGAGGCCAAGTCCGTGCTCACCACGAAGGACCTACGCGAGGCAGGCGTCCTGCCGGTCCCGGCGTGGACCCGCCGACCGGCCTCCGTCCTGGACCACGAGGAGGAGGGCCCGGAGGGGCAGTTCACCTTGGTGTGAGACACCTGGGGGCCCGCCGCTCGGATCATGTCGGCGTCAGGGGGACCGGCCGAGAAGCGCAGCCCTTTCGGCCGGCCTGATCCGGACGACCCCAGGGGCGCGGGGAACTGCGCGAGCGACAACGACGGCGCCGCACCCGCCCGCCGGCAGGGCTCAGCGCGGCGCGTAGGCGTCCAGCACCCGCCCCACCACCCGCTCGAAGACGGCCTCCAGGTCCTCGCCGCCCGCGCCACCCTCCGCGAACGCCGCGGCCAGCCGGGGGAACGCCCCGCTCGCCAACTTCCCCCCGACATAGGCGGCGCGCACCGCGTTCTCCTGCTCCTCCGACCACGGCAGCGTCCGCACCCGCTCGGCGACGGCCAGCTCGTTGGCGACCGAGGTCGCCACGACCCCGTTGACCATGGCGATCAGCTCGACCTTGGTGCCGGAGGGCGCGTCCAGCGGGTCGAGGCAGGTCAGGCACCACTCCAGATACCGCAGGGAGTTCGGCGAGAAGCCGTACACGCCCGAGATGAGCCGGGTCATCCAGGGATGCCGGTGCACCAGCGCACGGGCCTGCCGCGCCATGCGGAGCATGTCCGCGCGCCAGTCGCCCGACGGCTCCCACAACTCGTGCTCGGCCGCCGCCAGATCCATCATCAGCTCGAACAGGTCTTCCTTGCGCGGCACGTAGTTGTACAGCGACATCGTCCCGCAGCCCAGCTCGGCGGCGATCCGGCGCATGGACACCGCGTCCAGCCCCTCGGCGTCGGCGATACGCACCGCGGCGGCGGCGATGTCGGCGCGGGTGTACGCGGGCTTCGGCCCCCGCCCGGTGCGCTCGGGCCGGGTCCAGATCACATGCGGTTCGGCCGCTCGGCCCGCCATCGGTCATCACCTCGCCCACCATCGTAGTTACGTACACCGTACGTAGTGCGCTATGGTCGGGCCATGACTTCTACGTACGCTGTACTTAGTGAAGGTCTGGAGAAGCGTTTCGGCGCGGTCCACGCCCTGCGCGGGCTCGATCTGGCGGTCGCCCGGGGCACGGTCTGCGGGGTCCTCGGCCCCAACGGCGCGGGCAAGACGACGGCCGTACGGCTGCTGACCACGCTGCTGCGCCCCGACGCGGGCTCGGCCCGGATCGCCGGGCACGACCTGGTGCGGGAGGCCGCCGAGGTCCGGGCGCGGATCGGCGTCACCGGGCAGTACGCCTCGGTCGACGGCGACCTCACCGGCCGCGAGAACCTCCGCCTGTTCGCCCGGCTGCACCGGGTGCGCGGCCCGGGCGCGGTGGCCGACGAGCTGCTGGAGCGGTTCGGCCTGACCGACGCGGCGGGCCGGGCCGCGAGCACCTACTCGGGCGGCATGCGCCGCAGGCTCGACCTCGCGGCGAGTCTCGTACGCCGTCCCGAGGTGCTGTTCCTCGACGAGCCGACGACCGGTCTGGACCCGGCGAGCCGGAGCCGGATCTGGGAGGCGGTGCGGGAGCTGGCGGCCGAGGGCACGACCGTGCTGCTGACCACGCAGTACCTGGAGGAGGCCGACCGGCTCGCCGACGACATCGTGCTGATCGAGCGGGGGCGGGTCGCGCACACCGGGTCGCCCGACGAGCTGAAGTCCGTCGTCGGGGCGTACGCCGAGGCCGTGGTGGCGGGGCCGGAGGCGATGGCGGAGGCCGCCGCGGTCCTCGACCGGCTGACCGGCGGCGAGCCGGCCCTGGACCACGACCGGCGGGCCGTCGGTGCGGTCACCCGCGACACCACGCTCACCCTGCCGCGCCTGGTGCGCGAACTGGACGCGGCAGGCGTGCCGTTGCTGGACGCGAGCATCCGGCCGCCGACCCTGGACGACGTCTTCCTGCGGCTGACCGGCGGCCCCGTCGAGACCGAGGAGCGTGCGGCATGAGCGCGTTGGCCTACGACGGCACGGCCATGCTGGGCCGGCAGCTGCGGCGGATCCGCAACAACCCGGGCCTGGCGGTGCTCACCCAGACCGCCCCGATCACCATGCTGCTGTTCTTCGGGTACGTCTTCGGCAGCGCGGTCACGATGCCCGGGGAGGCGTACCGGTCGTTCCTGGTGCCGGGCCTGCTGGTGGCGACGGCCGCGGGCGGCGTCACCACCGGCATGCTCCAGGCGGCGCAGGACACCCACCGGGGCGTGATGGACCGCTTCCGCACGATGCCGGTGAGCCGGGCGGCGGTGCCGCTGGGGCAGGCGGTGGCCGATCTGGTGGTCACCGCGATCGGCACGGTGCCGCTGCTGCTGGTCGGGCTCGCGGTGGGCTGGCGGATCGAGGGCTCGGCCGTGGAGGCGGCCGGGGCGCTCGCGCTGCTGCTGCTCTTCCGGTTCGCCTGCACCTGGGTCGGCATCCTGCTGGGCATGCTGACCCGCGACGAGGAGACCGGCGGGCAGCTGGCCAGCATGACCTTCGTGCTGCCGCTGCTGTCCAGCGCCTACATCCCGACGGACGGCATGCCGGGCCGGCTGCGCACGGTCGCCGAGTGGAACCCGATCAGCGCGGTGACCACCGCCCTGCGCGACCTGTTCGGCAACGCGCCCGTGCCCGACGGGGCCGCCTGGCCGGTGGCGCACCCGGTCGCCGGGTCCCTGGCCTGGTGCGCGGTGCTGATCGCGGTGTGCGCGCCCCTCGCCGTGCGCCGGTTCTCACACTGAGCGGTGCTGACAGGGCCGGTGGCCGCGGGTGATGATCCACCTCATGGACCGACTCCCCCTGCCCCTGGAGGGCATCACCGTCGTCGCCGTCGAGCAGGCCGTCGCGGCCCCCTTCGCCACCCGTCAGCTCGCCGACCTCGGTGCCCGTGTGATCAAGGTGGAGCGGGTCGACGGCGGCGACTTCGCCCGCGGCTACGACACCGCGGCGCGGGGCCTCGCCTCGCACTTCGTGTGGTGCAACCGGGGCAAGGAGTCGGTCGCGCTGGACCTGAAGGACCCGCGCGGCCTGGACGCCGTACGGCGACTGGTGGCGGACGCGGACGTGTTCGTGCAGAACCTCGCCCGGGGCGCGGCGGCGCGGCTCGGCCTGGACGCGGCCACGCTGTGCGCGGCGCACCCGCGGCTGATCGCCGTGGACATCTCGGGCTACGGGCCGTCGGGGCCGTACGCGGACAAGCGGGCCTACGACATGCTCGTGCAGTGCGAGGCGGGGCTGGTGTCGGTGACCGGGACGCCGGAGCAGCCGGTGAAGGCGGGCGTTCCGGCGGCCGACATCGCGGCGGCGATGTACGCCTTCTCGGGGGTGCTCGCGGCGCTGGTGCGACGCGGCACGACCGGGCGGGGCGGGCCGGTGGAGGTGTCGATGCTGGACGCGCTCGCGGAGTGGATGGGCCATCCGCTGCACCACTCGATGCACGGGGGCACTCCACCGGCGCGCACCGGCCTGGGTCACGCCGTCATCGCCCCCTACGACGCCTACGCCACGGCCGACGGCGGCCGGGTGCTGCTGTCGGTGCAGAACGACCGGGAGTGGCGGAGACTTGCCGAACAGGTCATCGGGCGGCCGGAGTTGGGCACGGACCCGGACTTCGGGACGAACGCGGCGCGGGTGGCGCACCGGGAGCGTACGGACGCCGAGGTGGCGAAGGCGCTGGGGGCGCTGTCCGGCGACGAGGCCATGGCCCGCCTGGAGGCGGCGGGCATCGCCTGCGCGCGGCTCAGGGACGTGACCGAGGTGGCGGAGCATCCGCAGCTGGCGGCGCGGGGGCGGTGGCGTGAGGTGGGTTCGCCGGTGGGCCCGCTGCGGGCGCTGCTGCCGCCGATCACGCTGCCGGGTGGGGGCGAGGCGCGCATGGGCGACGTACCCGCGCTCGGGCAGCACACCGAGGCAGTGCTGCGCGCCGTGGGGATGACGGACGGCGAGATCGCGGCACTGCGCCGGGACGGTGTCGCGGCCTGAGCGGGAGCCCCGGGGAGGACCCCGGGGTGGGCCGGCTCAGTGACCGCCGAACAGCGTGCGGCGCAGCCTGCGCAGCGGCGCGAACAGCGAGACGCGGCTCACTCGCGAGACACGGCTGCTGAGGTGGCGGTCGGGCTCACGGGCGGTCAGCTCACGCATCAGCAGGGTCGCCTCGGCCGTCTTCTGCTGCGGCACGGCGGGGCCGCCGAGCACCGAGAGATGGCGGTCGAGGCGCGAGCTGGTCGCGCTGCTCCCGCAGGTGATCGCAGGGACCCTCGCCCTGCGCACAGTTATCTGTTCCATGTCACTCCCCACCCGTACGAGTCCACCCGGCCCACGGGCAGGGTAACCCTATCGCCCCGACGGGGCACTCGTGTATCACGGTCCTGTGATTCACCTTCCCCGTAAGGGGGTTGACGATACCTAGGCCGTCACTCTCCGAATCCGAGCGATTCCAGGGCGAGTTGGACAATCGGCTGACCAGTGGGCTGTGGTGAGCCTCCGTCGGGTTCGACGGTTACAGCGAGTGAGGTCGAGGAGCGTTCCAGGCCGGCCGCGACCAAGGGCGTGTCGCGCTCGAACAGGCCCAGGGAGCGGGGCCGCTCGTCGGGGCGCATGAGCCAGAGCTGGTGCACGCGGTCGCCCGGCGGCTCGCGGTATCCGCTCAGGGTCACCACCGCGCGCCCCTCCGCTACGGAAGCGATCACTCCGACACTGCGTCCGCCGGCGTCCCGTGTGACGGCCGTCCGCACGTCCGGGGCGGCCAGAACGTGGGCGATCTCACGTGCCCGGTCGCGCTCGGCGGCGAGCCGGTCCGCGCTGCGGTCCGCCTGGACGCCGAACAGCGCGGCCACGACGAGCGCGGCGGCGGCCGTCACGGTGGCGAACGGCACCAGCAGGGGGCGCGGCCGGGTCGCACGGGAGCGGCGCGGCGGAGGCTCGGTGCCCCAGACATGGGCGGGCAGCCGCCGCGCCCGCTCCGGCGCCGGCCCGGCGGGCTCCTGCGCGGTCGTCCGTACGGCGGCCAGGACCCGGTCGCGCAGCGCGGCGGGCGGCGGCGCCGCCGTGGACCAGGCGAGCCGCACCGCGTCCTCGGCGAGGTCCCGCACCTCGGCCGTGCAGCGGTCGCAGCCCGCCAGATGCCTCTCGAACCGCCGCCGCTCCCCGGGGTCGAGGGCGTCGAGCGCGTAGGGGGCGGCGAGCGAGTGCGGGTCCTCGCCGCGCAGCAGTCGGCGGAACAGGCTCATGCGGCGCCTCCCAGGCAGTGGCGGAGGCGGGTGAGGCCGTCGCGCATACGGGTCTTCACCGTGCCGAGCGGGAGTCTCAGCCGCTCGGCGACCTCGCGGTAGGTGTACCCGTCGTAGTAGGCGAGGGTGACGGACTGGCGTTGCAGCGCGGTCAGCCGGTCCAGGCAGCGGCGCACCCACTCGCGCTCCAGGCCCGCCTCCACCTCCTCGGCGACCTGGTCGAAGGCGGGCCCGCCGGAGCGCAGGGCCTCGCGCTGCTCGCGTTCGCCGGCCGCGCGGGCGCTGCGCACCCGGTCCACGGCCCGGCGGTGGGCGAGGGTGAGCACCCAGGCCAGCGCGCTGCCCCGGCCGGGGTCGAACCGGCCCGCGGAGCGCCACAGTTCGAGCAGCACCTCCTGCGCCACCTCCTCCGACTGGGCCGGGTCCCGCACCACCCGCCGGACCAGTCCGAACACCGGCCCGGCCACCACCGCGTACAACTCCTCGAACGCCAGCTGGTCGCCTCGCGCGACGCGCAGCAGCAGCTCGTCCGCCTGCATCCGGTCCCCCTCTCGCCGACGGCACCCGCCCCGACCCGCCACACCAGGCACTCGCACCGCACACACCTCCGGAGTGGATACGGATCACGGCGGCGAAAACGCGGGTCCGGCGGCAGCGAAAGAAGTTCTGCGGATCCACCAATCCGGTCCGCGCCGCGCTCCGAATCCCCCGGCGTCAGGCAAGAAGGCACGGAGGACGGACGGCATGACAGCTATCTCCAGGAACGGGTCGGGACGCAAGGGCCTCACGACCCTCATATGTGGTGCGCTGGCCGCCGGGGGGCTCGCAGCCGCCGGTGTGACCGCGCTGGAACCGGAGGCGGCCTCCGCCTCCAGCCACCGGGAGGCCCCGCTGATCTCGGGGCAGCCGCAGTACGACAACACGGACGTGTACGCGTTCGTCAGCCCGGACAAGCCGGACACGACCACCGTCATCGCCAACTGGATCCCTTTCGAGGAACCCGCCGGCGGACCCAACTTCTTCCCGTTCGCCGACGACGCCCAGTACGACATCCACATCGACAACGACGGCGACGCCCAGGGCGACCTGCTCTACCGCTTCACCTTCTCGACGCACGTGAAGAACAAGCGGACCTTCCTCTACAACACCGGCCCCGTGGACAGCCTCCACGACCCGGACCTCAACATCACCCAGACCTACGACATCGAGCTGCTGCGGCTGAAGGACCAGCACGCGCTGTCCCGCACGAAGATCGCCGACGACGTGCCGGTGGCGCCGTCGAACGTCGGCAAGGCGTCCATGCCCGACTACGCCAAGCTGCGCGCCGAGGCCGTGCACCGGCTGGCGGGCGGGGCCACGTCGTTCGCCGGGCAGGCCGACGACCCGTTCTTCCTGGACCTGCGCGTCTTCGACCTGCTGTACGGCGGGAACCTCTCCGAGGTCGGCAACGACACCCTCAAGGGCTACAACGTCAACTCCATCGCCCTCCAGGTGCCGAACCACATGATCCGGCAGTCCGCCCACCAGCCCGTCGTCGGCATCTGGTCCACGACCCAGCGCAAGAACGCCCAGGGCCACTTCATGCAGGTGTCCCGGCTGGGCAACCCGCTCGTCAACGAGGTCGTCAACCCGGTCGGCGACAAGGACGTGTTCAACGCGAGCGCGCCCTGGGACGACGCCCGGTTCCTGAAGAACGTCACCAACCCGGAGCTGCCCAAGCTCATCGAGGCGATCTACAAGATCAAGGCACCCGCCGAGCCGCGCAACGACCTCGTCGACGTGTTCCTCAAGGGGGTCGACGGCCTCAACCAGCCCCCGCACGTGCGTCCCGCCGAGGTGCTGCGCCTCAACACGTCCATCCCGCCCGCCCACAGTCCCAAGCGGCTGGGCGTGCTCGACGGCGACAAGGCCGGCTTCCCCAACGGGCGCCGGCTCACCGACGACGTGATCGACGCCTCGCTCCAGGTCGTCGAGGGCGAACTGCTCGGTGCGAAGAACGACTTGGGGGACGCGGTCGACAAGAACGACAAGGCGTTCGAGAAGGCGTTCCCGTATGTCGCCCTGCCGACGGAGGGGTCGCGCGGGCCGCTCGCCAAGGGGACGTCCGGCTCCGCCGACGTGCGCAGCCAGCTCGGGGACGCGCTGCAGCCGGTGGGCTCGGGGGGCTCGTCCGGCGACACCTCGCTGATCGCCGCGTCAGCCGGGGCCGGGGCGCTCGGGATCCTGCTGATCGGCGGGGGGCTCGTGTGGTGGCGGCGGATGAGGGGGCGGGCCTACTGAGCATCGGGCGGGGCGCGTACGTACTGGTGCCGCGGCCGTACGCGGCCCGTCGCGCCCCCGCGGCGGAGCCGCACGCCGGTACAGCCCGCGCCCACGGGGAACTTCCCTGCACCCACTGATCTAGGAGAGGGCGATGTCCTCCAGCAAGTTGCATCTCGGGCTCAGCTCCGTCCTGTTGGCGGTCGCCCTCACCGCGGGGTCCATCGCTCTCGGCTCCGTACGGGAGTCGCCGCGCGTCGATGTCGCCACGGCTCCGCGAGCGGCGGGCGTCGGCGGGCTGCAGGCTCATCTGCGCTCCCAGCCGGCGGACTTCAGCGGCTGGGCCACCCTCGGTCTGGCCTATGTCGAGCAGGCCAGGGTCGACGGCGACCCGTCGCTCTACCCGAAGGCCGGGGAAGCGCTGGCACGCTCGCTGAAGCTGGCGCCCGGCAACGACCAGGCCCTCGCCGGGCGGGCCGCGCTCGCCGCCGCCCGGCACGACTTCGCGGGGGCCCTCGCCGACGCGGACCGGGCACTGCGGGCGAACCCCTACAGCGAGCGGGCGCTGTGCACACGGATCGACGCGCTCGTCGAGCTCGGCCGGTACGGCGAGGCCGCGAAGGCCGCCGACACGGCCGACGAACGGCGGCCCGGCATTCCGGTGTTCACTCGGTACGCCTATGTCCGGGAGCTGCGCGGGGACGTGCGCACGGCACGCCGGGTGCTGGAGCAGGCCCTGCACGGGGCGACCTCCCCGGGAGACGTGGCGTACGTCGCCACGCAGCTGGGCCGGCTCGCCTGGAACCAGGGGCGGTACGACAGTGCCCTGCGGCACTACGGGCGGGCCCTGGCCGCGGACGACGGGTACCTCCCCGCGCTGGAGGGGAGGGCCCGCGCCCAGGCCGCGAAGGGTGACGGCGCGGCCGCGGTGCGGGGCCTGGAGCAGGTCGTCGCCAGGGCCGCGCTGCCCGGGCCGCTCGTCGCGCTGGGCGAGCTGTACGAGGCACGGGGCGACCGGGCCCGGGCGCGGGAGCAGTACGCCCTGGTGGAGGCGTGGACGGCCCTCGCGCGGGCGGGCGGGGTCGACGTCGACCTCGACACCGCCCTCGCAGCTGCCGACCACGGGGACCGGGCCCTCGCACTGCGCGCGGCCCGCGCCGAGTGGGCCCGCCGCCGCACCGTGCACACGGCGGACGCCCTCGCCTGGGCACTGCACGTCAACGGCCGCGACACCGAGGCCCTGCCGTACGCCCGCCGCGCCACCTCCACCGGCTACCGCAACGCCGCCTTCCTCCACCACAGGGGTGTGATCGAGCTGGCCACGGGCCATGGGCGGGAGGGCCGTACACGTCTGGCGGCGGCGCTGAGGCTGAACCCCGGCTTCTCCCCTCTCGGCGCCCGCGAGGCCCGTGCGGCACTGGAGGCGGCCCGATGACCCCGCGCCGCGCGCTCGCCTCCTCGGCCGCCGTCCTCACCGCCGCCTGCGCCCTCGCCCTTCTGCCCGCCGGTACGGCGGGCGCGCACCCGCTGGGCAACTTCACCGTCAACCGCTACGACGGGCTCGTCGTGGCCCCCGGCGAGCTGCGGGTCGGCCATGTGGAGGACCTCGCGGAGATCCCGGCGACCCAGGCGCGGCCGGAGATCGCCCGGGCGGGCGGCCCGGCGCGGTGGGCCCGGCAGCGCTGTGCGCGGGCCGGGCGGGACAGCGAGGTCCGGGTGGACGGCCGTACGGTCGGCCTCACGGTGGCCGCGAGCCGTGCGCGCGTGCTGCCCGGACAGGCGGGGCTGAGCACCCTGCGGGTGGAGTGCCGGCTGACGGCGCCGCTGCCGGAGAACAAGCCGTTCCGCGTCGGGTTCCGGGCGGCGGCGGCCTCGTCCGGGCCGGGGTGGCGGGAGGTGACCGCGCGGGGCGACCGGATGACGCTCACGGCCTCGGACGTGCCGAGCGCCTCCCTGTCGAGGGAACTCACCGAGTATCCCGGGGAGTTGCTGTCCTCCCCCGCCGACACCTCCGCCGCCTCCCTGTCCGTCCGGCCGGGCGGTCCGGCCCTGACGGACGCGCGGCAGGACGCGCCCGGCGCCTCGGTTCTGCCGCGCGGGGCCGACCGGTTCACCCGCGCGCTGGAGGCCCTGGTGGCCCGGCAGGACCTCACGTTCGGTTTCGCCGTGCTCGCGCTGTTCGTCGCCGTGGCGCTCGGCGCGCTGCACGCGCTCGCGCCGGGTCACGGCAAGACGCTGATGGCCGCGACGGCCGCGGCCCGCGGCGGCCGGGCCCGGCCTCGGGACGTCCTGCCCCTCGCCGCGTCCGTGACCGTCACCCACACCCTCGGCGTGGTCGCCCTCGGTCTCCTCGTCACGGCCGGCTCCGCCGCGGCGCCCTCGGTCATCACCTGGCTGGGCCTGGCGAGCGGCGCTCTGGTGACGGGCGCCGGCCTGAGCCTCGTGCGCAAGGCGTGGCGGGCCCGGCGGCACACGCACCGGCCTCACCAGGCGCCCGAGCGGGTCCCGGCTCTGGTGGGGGCGCACGGCCATCACCATCACCATCACCATGAACACGAGCACACCCACACCCACTCCCACGCGCACAACGGCGTCACCCACTCCCACCCCACCGCCCCCACCCTCCGCGGCACCCTGCTCCTCGGCTTCGCCGGGGGCCTCGTGCCCAGTCCTTCGGCGGTCGTCGTGCTGGTCGGCGCGGCCGCGCTCGGGCACGCGTGGTTCGGGCTGCTGCTGGTCGTCGCCTACGGGGCGGGGCTCGCGCTGACCCTCACCGCGGCCGGGTTCGCGGTCGTGCGGCTCGGCGGGAGGGCCGTACGGGCGCTGGAGCGGCGGCCGCGCTGGACGGCCCGGCCGCTCGTGGTGGCGGCCCGCGGGGCGCTGCCGCTCGTGTCGGCCGGGGTCGTGGTGCTGCTGGGGGCCGGTCTGCTGCTCAAGGGGGCGGCATCGGCATTCGGCTGAGCTACTTTTGGGGAGAAATCAGACGGGACCACGGCGGACGGGACCACAGCGGACGGGGCAGGGCGCCCGCGGCTGCGACGAGGAGGTGCCCGTGTCTGGATCACCGGGCGGTGAGCGCGTGATCGCGGGCCGCTACCGGCTGCTGTCCCCGCTCGGCGAGGGCGGGATGGGGACGGTGTGGCGGGCCCTCGACGAGGTGCTGCGCCGCGAGGTCGCCGTCAAGGAGGTGCGCGCGCCCGCCGGGCTGCCGGCCCCCGACGTGGAGCGGCTGTACGCCCGGCTGGAGCGCGAGGCGTGGGCGGCCGCCCGGGTGGCGAACCGCAATGTGGTGACGGTGTACGACGTGGCGGCGCAGGACGGCCGCCCCTGGATCGTGATGGAGCTGATCCGGGGCATCACGCTCGCCGAACTCCTCGACGCGGAGGGCCCGTTGTCGCCGCAGCGGGCGGCGCACATCGGTGCGGAGGTGCTGTCCGCGCTGCGCGCCGCGCACGAGGTGGGGGTGCTGCACCGGGACGTGAAGCCGGGCAATGTGCTGCTGGCGAACGACAACCGGGTGGTGCTGACCGACTTCGGGATCGCCATGGTGGAGGGCAGCTCCGCGCTGACCATGACCGGTGAGGTCGTCGGGTCGCCCGAGTTCCTGGCACCCGAGCGGGCGCTGGGCCGGACCCCGGGGCCGGCGTCCGACCTGTGGTCGCTGGGCGTGCTGCTGTACGCGGCGGTCGAGGGCGGCTCGCCGTTCCGCCGGGACACGCCGCTGAGCACGCTGCGCGCGATCGTGGACGACGAGCTGCCGCCGCCGCGCCGGGCCGGGCCGCTGGCGCCCGTGATCGCGGGGCTGCTGCGCAAGGACCCGGCCGAGCGGCTGCCGGCCGAGGAGGCGGAGCGGGAGCTGCGGCTGGTGAGCGCCGGGGGCGCCCCGCGCGCGGGCGCCGTACGGGCGGACGCCTACGCCCCGACGGTCGCGCACCCGCGGGGCGAGGGGCCGACCCGGGTGTACGCCGCCCCGGCCGGTACGGCGGCGACGGCCGTGCGGGACGAGGAGCCGCGGCGCGGCAACCGGCGGGCCGCCCTGGCGCTGGTCGCCGGCTTCCTCGTGCTGGCGCTGGCGCTTGCGGGGCTGGTGTACGCCCTGCTGAACCGGGACGACGGCGGCGGCACCGCGGGAGGTGGCACGCCAAGCCGGACGGCCGCCACCCCGACTCCCGCTCCCACGCCCACACCGACGCCGAGCGAGTCGCGCGAGCCGTCGCACACCGACGAGCCGTCCCCCACGCCGAGCACGAGCGGCGCGAGTCCGTCGAGCACGCCGCCGCAGTCGGTGGAGGTGAGCGTGGCGGGCACCCGGACGGACTACACGGGCACGTGTCCGCCGGCGCGGGATCAGGCGCCCTCGTTCACGGCGACGTTCACGGTGGGGCGACTGCCGGCGGAGGTGGACTACCGCTGGGTGACGGCGAACGGGCAGGTTCTGGACGGCGGTTGGAAGACGCTGTCGCTGCCCGAGGGCGGCCCGCGGTCGGGGCGGGACACGGTGGTGCTGACGACGTACGCGCAGGAGGGGACGATCCGTGACGCCCTCGGGGTCGAGGTGCGCGGACCGGTGGAGACCTCGTCCGGCTCCGTGCCGTTCTCGGTCACCTGTGTGCGGGAGACCCCGACGGACGGGGCCTCCCCCACTGCGTCACCCTCCGGTTGACGGTCAGTCGTTGCTGTTCAGGACGGGCAGGTAGCCGCCCGACTGGCCGGAGGCCGTCGGGTGGTAGGACTCGCCCATGTTGAGCCAGTTGACGCTGTTCAGCCAGGCGCTGCCGGAGCAGAGCTCATGGCCGGTGAAGGTGGTGCGTACGTCGCCGAAGACGAAGCCGTGCGCGGCGGCGCGGGTGGCGATGGCGCTGTTCAGATGGTCGGCGGCGGCGTTGATGGCGGACCGCTTGGTCTCCGACAGGCCGAGGCAGGTGGTGCCCAGCTTGTAGAAGCGGGGGTAGCCGAGGACGACGACCCGTGCAGAGGGGGCACGGGTACGGATCGCCGAGTACACGCTGTCGAGTTTGCCGGGCAGCGTGGAGTCGACGTAGGCACGCGCGGTGTTGATGCGGTCGAGGCAGCCGCTGTCGGACGACAGCACACAGGTCGTCATGACGTCGGCGAAGCCGGCGTCGTTGCCTCCGATGCTGATCGTGACCAGGCCGGTGCCGGAGTTCAGTGAACCCAGCTGGCCGGCGAGGACGTCGCCCGTGCGGGCGCCGGAGCAGGCGTTGAAGCTGAAGGACGAGGGGGAGTTGGCGGTCGCCCACAGGTACGGGTAGGCCTTGGTGCTGCGCTTGCAGTCGCCACTGGAGCTGATGTAGCTGCCGGTGCCGACGCCGGAGGAGTAGGAGTCGCCGAGCGCCACGTACGAGGTGGCGGCTGTCTCGGACGCCTGCGCCGCGGCGGCCCCGGTGAGGGCGGTGCCGACGGCGAGGAGAACCGAGCTGACGAAGACGACAATTCGGGAACGTCTCATGCAACCTCCCTTTAGCAGGATCTCTGCCTTATCTGTCGTAGCAACTACGCGTGTTGACGGGAAGTGTCCATGCCAAAAAAGATGATGACTTTTCAGTAGAACCGGACGGGAGTGTCGAACAGGGTGCGGCGGGCGTTCGATTGCGTGTTCATGTCAGGCTTGTTGACTTGTCGTCAACTCCCTTGTGGGGACCGGGTTGTTGGTCAACGCTCGTAATGCGCGACCCCACCGCCCCCCACCCAGGAGGACTCCCTCGTCATGGCACGACTGCGGAGCAACAAGGCCCGGCTCGCCACGCTCACCGGTCTGGCGACGGCCGCACTCGTCGGCGCGTCGGCCGCCCTTCCCGCCCAGGCCGCCCCGGCCGAGGGCAGAGTGCTGGCGGCCGGCTCACCCGACGCCGTCGGGAACAGCTACATCGTCACCCTCAAGAGGGACGCCGGATTCGCCGCGTCCTCGGCGTCCGGCAAGGGCCTGATCAAGAAGTACGGCGGCACCGTGAAGCGGACCTACGGCGCCGCGCTCAACGGCTACGCCGCCACCCTCTCCGCCGCCGAGGCGCGCCGGCTCGCGGCCGACCCTTCGGTGGCCTCCGTGGAACAGGACCGGGTCGTGCGGGCCTCCGACACCACGCAGACCAACCCGCCCTGGGGCCTGGACCGGATCGACCAGACGTCCCTGCCGCTGTCCGGCACGTACACCTACCCGGACTCCGCGGGCAGCGGCGTGACGGCGTACGTCATCGACACCGGTGTGCGCATCACCCACTCCCAGATCAGCGGCCGGGCCTCCTACGGCTACGACGCCGTGGACGGGGACACCACCGCCTCCGACGGCAACGGCCACGGCACGCACGTCGCCACCACCATCGCGGGATCGACGTACGGCGTCGCCAAGCGGGCCCGGGTCGTCGCCGTCCGGGTGCTGGACAACAACGGCTCGGGCACCACCGCGGGCGTCGTCGCCGGAATCGACTGGGTCACCGCGCACCACAGCGGCCCGTCCGTCGCCAACCTGTCCCTCGGCGGCGGCGTGTCCACCGCGCTCGACACGGCCGTACGCAACTCCATCGCCAGCGGCGTGACCTACGCGGTCGCGGCGGGCAACAGCAACTCCAACGCCTCCTCCTTCTCCCCCGCCCGCGTCACGGAGGCCCTCACCGTCGGCGCCACCACCAGCACCGACGCCCGCGCGAGCTACTCCAACTACGGCTCGGTGCTGGACGTCTTCGCGCCCGGCTCCTCCGTCACGGCAGGCTGGAACACCTCCGACACCGCCACGAACACCATCTCCGGCACCTCGATGGCGACCCCGCACGTCGCGGGCGCGGCGGGCGTCTACCTCGCGAACCACACCTCGGCCAGCCCGGCCCAGGTCGCCACGGCCCTGGTGAACGGCGCCACCACCGGCAAGGTCACCAGCCCCGGGACCGGATCGCCCAACCGGCTGCTGAGGATCGTCCCGTGACCTCCCCGCGAGGGCTATGACCCGCGTGTTCCCCGGGGCCCCCACTGCTCCGGGGAACACGCGTCCGCACGGCCTGGCGGCGGCCCGTGCCCGGTGGGAGTTCCGGTAGTCGAACGTCCGCGCCCGCGCCTTCCACGGCTCCCCCGGAGTTCCCGCAGGGCTTCCCCGGGGCCCTTCCAGCGGCTCTCGCACGGCTCTTCCGGGGCGGCCGGCCACACCGTCCCGGGGGCCGCGACGGTGCCCTGAGCCACCGCGCCACGCCCGAAACCGCGTGCACGGCGGACAGTTGTGGCAGATCATGGCGGCATGTCAGCTCACCCGCAGGACGCCCTGCCGATCCGGCTCAACGTCGACGACTCCGACTCACCGTCCGACGTCGTCGACGCGCTGTTCCTCGGCCGCTTCGCGACGGGCGAGCAGCCGTTCGCACACGCCGCGAACATCGACCGCGTACGGTCCGGCGCGACCCTGCTGCCCCCCGGCTCCCGGGTGCTGCGCGTGGCCCGCGACGACGACCGCAGCGCGACCCTCGCCGAGGGCGACGGCTGGACGCTGCTGGTCTCCCGCTGGAACCGCGGCGCCGACGTCACGGTCACCGCGACCAGCGCCGAACTGGCCGCCGAGATCCTCGGCAAGGCCACCGACGGCGCCGAGGACGAGCCCGAACCGCAGCCGGAGAACGTGACCATGGGGTTCTGGTACGTCTCCCCCCGGCGCGGCCCGCACCGCACCACCCGGCAGATCTCCGCGGGCACCTGGGACGAGGTCCGCCCCAACTACACCGCGCCCGTGGCGGACGCGATGGACCGGCTGATGAAGACGACCCCGGAGGACATCGCCGGCCGGCTCCTGCTGCTGCACGGCCCGCCCGGCACCGGCAAGACCTCCGCGCTGCGCACCCTCGCCCGCTCCTGGCGCGACTGGTGCCAGGTGGACTGCGTCCTCGACCCCGAGCGGCTGTTCTCCGACGTCGGCTACCTCATGGACATCGCGATCGGCGAGGACGACTCCACCGGCAAGGGCCGCTGGCGGCTGCTGCTCCTGGAGGACTGCGACGAGCTGATCCGCGGCGAGGCCAAGCACACCGCGGGCCAGGCCCTGTCCCGGCTGCTGAACCTCACCGACGGCCTGCTCGGCCAGGGCCGCAACGTCCTGGTCGGCGTCACCACCAACGAGGACCTGGAGCGCCTGCACCCCGCCGTCGTCCGGCCCGGCCGCTGCCTGGCCCGGATCGAGGTGGGCCGGCTCACCCGCGAGGAGGCCGTGACCTGGCTGGGCACCGAGGAGGGCATCGGCCGCGAGGGGGCCACCCTGGCCGAGCTGTACGCGCTGCGCCGGGGCACGTCCCCGAACGCGCTGCCCGAGCCGCGGGACGGCGCGGACGCGGGCCTTTACCTGTGAGTGCTTTCATGGAGGCATGACCCTGTACGTCGGCACGTCCGGCTGGCAGTACAAGGACTGGCGCGGCCGCCTGTACCCGGCCGACGTGCCGGTGCGGCGGTGGCTGGAGGAGTACACGGCCCGTTTCGCCACCGTCGAGATCAACAACGCCTTCTACCGGCTGCCGTCCCGGGAGACCTTCGAGGCCTGGCGGGAACGCGTCCCGCCGGACTTCGTGGTCGCGGTGAAGGCGAGCCGCTACCTCACCCACATCAAGCGGCTGAAGGACCCCGAGGAGCCGGTGCGGCGCCTGATGACCCACGCGGCCGGACTGGGCGACCGCCTGGGCCCGGTCCTGCTCCAGCTCCCGCCGACCCTCAAGGCCGACCCCGCCCTGCTGGACGCCTGTCTGTCCTGCTTCCCGCCCTCCACCCGGGTCGCGGTCGAACCCCGCCACGACACCTGGTGGACGCCCGAGGTCCGCGAAATCCTGGAGCACCGGCGCGCCGCCCTGTGCTGGGCCGACGTCCGCGCCCGCCCGGTCGCCCCGCTGTGGCGCACGGCGGACTGGGGGTACGTGCGCTTCCACCAGGGACGCGCCAAGGACTGGCCGCGCTACGGCAGGCAGTCGCTGCGGACGTGGGCGGACCGGATCGCGGACACCTGGCCGGACGCCGAGGACGTGTACGTGTACTTCAACAACGACCCGAACGGGGCCGCGGTGGAGGACGCCAAGGTCTTCGCCGGGGCGGCCCGGGCCCGGGACCTGCCGGTGACCCGCACGCCCTGACCGTCCCTCACCCGGCCCGTCCCTCGCTCCCTGACCGTCCCTCAGCCCTCAGCCGTCACCGGCGGTCCGTCAGCCCTCGTACGCCGCCCGCAGCGCGTCCCGTACGGCGGCCAGGGCCTCCTCCTGCGACATCCCCAGCCGCCGCGCCCGCTGCGCGTAGGCCCGCCCCTCGGACGCCAGCTCCCTCGACGCGGCCGACCCCGCCGCGGCGACGAACGTGCCGTTGCGCCCCCGCGTCTCGATCACCCCGTCGCCCTCCAGCACCCGGTACGCCTTGGCGACGGTGTTCGCGGCGAGGCCCAGCGACTCGGCGAGCCCCCGCACGGTCGGCAGCCGGTAACCGACCGGCAGCGCCCCCGACCGTGCCTGCTCGGAGATCTGCGCCCGCACCTGCTCGTACGGCGGCACGGCGCTGTCGTCGATCCGGATCTTCAAGGTCACAGGCCGATTGTCCCGCACGGGCCCAGAAAATGAGCGGCAGGAGGAAGGGCCGCGCACGTAACGTGCGGGCCCATGACAGTCATCGTGCGGGAGATCCGGCCCGACGTCCGTGCCGACCTGGAGGGCTTCGCCGCCGTACGCCACGGCGCCCTGCCGTTCCACCTCATCACCGCGGACTCCCTCGCCTACGACATGGCCCACTTCCATCCGGACGCCCGCTACCGGCCGCTCCTCGCTGAGAACGTGGAGGACGGGGAGGACGGGGACGACAGGGAGGACAGGGAGGACAGGGAGGACAGGGAGGACGCCGAGGGCGAGAGCAGCGAGAGCGCGGGCAGGGGCGGGATCATCGGCTCCGCGCAGGTCGGCCTCATCCACGAGGCCCCCGAGCCGGGCCAGGCCTTCGTCAACGTGTACGTGCACCCGGACGCCACCCGCCGCGGCGCGGGCACGCTGCTGGTGCGCGCCGCCGAGGAGTACCTGGCGGCGCAGGGGGCGACCCGGCTGCTGTCCTGGGTCCTGGACACGCCCGGCAACCGCGCCTTCGCGGAGGCGCACGGCTACCGCGCGAGCCGTTCCGCGCACTTCCTGCGCCTGGACCTCGCCCAGGGCACGCTGCCGCCGCTGCAGGACCCGCCGCCCGGCGTCGAGCTGCGCACGGCCGCCGACTTCGCGGACGACCCGCGCCCGCTGTTCGCGCTGGACGCGGAGACGACCGCGGACGAACCCAGCGACGCGGGCGCGGAGCTGACGGACTACGAGGCCTGGCTCGAGGAGACGTGGCGGCACCCGCTCATCGATCTGGACCTGACCGTCGTGGCCGTCGTCGACGGCCGGCCGGCCGCGTTCACCGCGGCCCGCACGGACGGCGTCCGCCACTACGGCAGCGGCATGACCGGCACGGCCCGCGCCTTCCGCGGCCGGGGCCTGGCCAAGCTCGTCAAGAACCACTCCCTGCATCGCGCCCGCGCGGCCGGGTACACGGAGGCGTTCACCGGCAACGACACCGGCAACGGTCCGATGCTGGCCATCAACAAGTGGTTCGGGTACGAGGTCTGCGCGACGGAGGTGCGCTATGTCCGTGAACTCGGCTGAAACGGCGGGCGAGGTGCGCAGGGTCGACGTGGTCCTCGTCAAGGCGGGCCGGACGAAGATCCGCTACGGGGCCGCCCTGCTGGCCGACGACGGCACCCGGGTCGCCGTACGCGCGCCGTGGGCGGGTGAGGGCGTGCGCGATTTCGGGTTCGTGCGGTTCGAGCCGGGCGACGTCTTCACCGAGTACTACTGGCGGGACCGCTGGTACTCGGTGAAGGAGGTCCGCGACGCGCAGGGCGCCCTGAAGGGCTGGTACTGCGACGTCACCCGCCCGGCCACCCTGTCCGGCGGCGAGCTGGTCGTCGAGGACCTCGACCTGGACCTGTGGCGCTCGGCCGACGGCAGCGACGTACGCCGCCTGGACGAGGACGAGTTCGCCGACAGCGGCCTGGCCGAGCGGGACCCGGCCGCGGCCGCCGCGGCGGTGGCCGCCCTCGACGAGCTGGAGGCGCTGGCCACCGCCGAGGGCGGGCTGGAGTCGCTGCTCGCCTGAGGGCCCCTCATACCGTCGCCACCACCGCGTACCGCTCGTCCGTCACCGCCCTCCCCCACAGCACCGCCTCCTGAGACAGCCGCTCCACGCGGACCTGCGCGGCGAGCGGCGCCAGGAGGGCGGTGAGCCGGTCCGCGGGTATGCCGACCGGCGCGAGGGTCCCCCACACGCCCTCGACCAGCACCAGCCGGCCTCCCGGCCGCAGCAGCCCCCGCCAGTGGCGCAGGGCGCGGCCGGGGTCGGCCAGGGCCCACAGGACGTGCCGTACGAGCACCACGTCGTAGCGCTGCTCCCCCACCGGTGGTGCGGCGGCGTCACCTGGCAGGAACACCGCGTCATGTCCGGCGAGTTTGGCGCGGGCGCGGGCCACCATGGCCGGCGAGCCGTCCACGCCGGTCACCCGGTGTCCCTGTTCGGCCGCGAGCAGCGACAGGCTGCCGGTGCCGCAGCCGAGGTCGAGCAGGTCGCAGGGGTGTCCGGGCAGCCAGCCGCGCAGCCGGCCGGCCCAGGCCCGGCGTACCTCGGGGTCACGCAGGCCGTGGTCGGGTTGGTCGTCGAAGGACGCGGCCTCGGCGTCCCAGTCCACACCGCCCGCGCCGGCCACGTCGTCCACGCCGCCCACGTCGTCCACGTCGTCCGGGCAGTCGGCGTCGCTCATACGTTCCGCAGTCACGCGGTCACCGTCGTCGCTCATGACCCCAGAGTGTCAGCAGCCACTGACAGTGCGGAGGGTGACGGGCGCCACTGACAGACCAGGCGTGATGAGGAACTCTCACCGAAAGCGTCTACCTCCGTGAGAACGCGGAACACGGTAGGCACTGAAGGAGGCAGCCATGCGCCGAGCGACACTGCAGAAGCCCCTGAAGAAGCCGAACTCCCGCCGGATCCGCGAGGAGGCCGACGACCGGCCCGGGGAGCGTCCCGAGGTCCGCAAGGACATCGCACGCGTCTGGTGGCCGGAGGGCCCGTGAGACCCGGTCAGTCCAGACGCCTGCGGTAGTGGATCCGGTCGTAGGGGCCGTCCACCCGCCGCTCGACCACCTCGTAGCCGTACCTGGGGTAGATCTTCTGGTTCTCCCACATCATCGCGTTGGTGTAGAGCCTGACCTCCCGCAGGCCCAGCGCACGCGCGCGTGCCTCGACGAACCGCAGCAGCCGTCCCCCCACGCCCTGCCCGTGGGCGTCGGGGTGGACGGCGATGCTGTCGAGGAACAGATGGTCGTCGTACGCGTCCAGCACGACGACTCCCACGACCGGTTCGCCGGTGACGAACACCCGCCCCGCGGCCACGTCCGCCGCGTGGTCCGCCTCCATGGGCTGCGGCACCACGCCGATGCGCGCGATGTAGTGGTGGTAGGCCGCGTCCGTGACCGCCTTCACGGCGGCGGTGTCGGCGGCCTGCGCGGGCCGGATGTCGTCGTGCGTCATGGCCTGAACGCTATCTACCTGATCGCAGTCTGAGCACTGCCTTAAAGCCGGCATAAGGATCTCCGGAAGGGCCTTCCAGCAGGCCCTTCCGCGGTGCGGTGGGGCTAGCTTCTGATCGCCGACCCCCACATGAGGAGATCCGCGATGCCCGTACGCCAGAAGGCCGCCGCACGTCTGAAGGCCGCCGCCGCCGTGACCGCCCTCGGTCTCGCCCCGTTCGCCCTGACCGCGCTGTCCGCCGCGCCCGCGGCCGCGCACGGCTCGATGGGCGACCCGGTCAGCCGGGTGTCGCAGTGTTACGCGGAGGGCCCGGAGAACCCGAGGTCGGCTGCCTGCAAGGCGGCCGTCGCCGCGGGCGGCACCCAGGCGCTCTACGACTGGAACGGCATCCGCATCGGCGACGCGGCCGGCCGGCACCAGGAGCTGATCCCCGACGGGAAGCTGTGCAGCGCCGGCAGCGAGGAGTTCAAGGGGCTGGACCTGGCCCGCGCCGACTGGCCGGCGACGAGTGTGCGCGCGGGGTCGTCCACCTTCAAGTACCGGGTGACGGCCCCGCACCGGGGCACCTTCAAGGTGTACCTCACGAAGCCGGGCTTCGACCCGGCGAAGCCGCTGGCCTGGGGCGACCTGGACCTGGCGAACCCGGTGGCCACGGTGACGAACCCGGCCGCGCAGGGCGGTTTCTACACGTTCCCCGGCACGCTCCCCGAGCGTTCGGGCCGGCATGTGCTGTACGCGGTGTGGCAGCGCTCGGACAGCCCCGAGGCGTTCTACTCCTGCTCGGACGTCGACTTCGGCGGCGCCGCCCAGGCGGACCCGGCCGGCTCTGGGGACCCGGCCGGCACGGAGGGTTCGGCCAGCCCGGCAAGCGCCCCGGCCGGGGGCGCCTCCCCCGCGCCGAGCGCCTCCGCGCCCACCGAGGAGCAGATCGAGGCCGGCGCCGACAGGTCGACGGTGGAGAACCACGGCCACGGCGACGCCGACGCGCACACCTCGGCCGAACCCGCCGCCGAGCCGGTCGCCGCCGCCGACGCTTCCGCCGGCGCCAACCGGCCCAGGGCCGCCGGGGCCGGACAGAGCCTCGCGGAGACCGGCGGAGACGCCCGCACGGCGTATGTCGCGATGGGCGGCGCGGCCACCCTCGCGCTGGGCTCGGCGGTGCTGTTCGCCACGGCCCGGCGGCGCTCGGCGGGCGGCGTACGGCACGGTCGCTGACCAGCCGGCCTTCCGGGGCCCGACCGGCGGCTCAGGCCGGTCGGGCCCCGGCGTACACCGGTTGACGGGGCTCAGCTGAAGACCGACGCGCAGGTGGACGGGGTGGCGTGGGCCGGGTCGAGCGCGTTGGCCACCTCGTGGAAGACGATCCGGTCGAACAGCCCGATGGCCAGGTGCTCGGACAGGTCGACCGCGCACAGGTTCTGCAGCAGTACGTTGCGTACGTCCGGACCTTGCAGCCACCCGCTGCTGTACGGCGTCACGACCTCGTCGTACTTGGTGGCGATGACGGTGTAGCGGACGCCGGGCACGGTGTCGCCGCCCTGGTTGAGCTTGGCGAGGAAGGCGGAGCCGGCGATCTGGTCGGCGAGGCCGGGGGTGTTCATGGACAACAGGTCCTCGGCGCCCGGGAAGTAGGGCAGCAGCCTGGTCAGGCCGCCCAGGGTGGTGCCGTGGTTGTCGGGGGCGATGCCGACCAGGGCGTTCACCTCGGCGGCCCCGCCGAGGAACTTGAGGTAGTAGCGGGGCATCATGCCGCCCTGCGAGTGCCCGACGAGGTCGGCCTCGGCGGCGCCGGTGGCGGCGAGCACCCGGTCGACGTACGCGTCGAGCTGCTCGGCGGACTTGTCGATCGGGCCGAGCCCGTGGAAGAAGGGGACGCCAGGCAACTGGCCGTAGTCCAGGGAGAAGACGCAGTAGCCGCGCGCGGTCAGATAGGGCGCGAGGCCCAGCCAGTTGTCGACGGAGTTGCCGAACGTGCCGTGTACGAGCACGACGGGCCGGGGGTGGGCGGCGGACGGCTTGCAGGTCCAGTCGTTCCAGCCGCTGGAGCTCGATTCGGCGTGGGCGGTGGCGGCGGGCACGGTGGCGACCGCGGCGGCCATCAGCAGGGCGGAGACGGATCTGAGCAGGCGTTTCCAGGGCAGCATCGGGGGATCTCCTTGCGGCTCACGGGAAGTGGGGCGACTGCCTTACACCTGTGATCCGGATCACGGGATGCTGTTCACTCGTCAAGTTACGGACGAGTAGTCGAAGAAGGAAGTTACGCGTCGGTAAAAACTGTCGGCGCGGACTGACGCGCCGTCACCAGGCGGGCCGGACGGGCCCTTGGGGCGCGATCCGCACCAGCCGGCCGTACAGCCCCCGCAGTTCCTCCTCGCCGAGCACCCCGGCCCAGGCCCGCACCGCCTCCGCGGCGGCCTCCTCGGCGGCCCGGGTGCACTCCCGCCCCCGCTCGGTGAGCACGATCAGCCGGGCCCGCGCGTCCCCGGGATGCGGCCGCCGCTCGGCGTAGCCCTTGCGCACGATCTCGTCGACCAGCTGGCTCGCGGCCTGTTTGGTGACCCCGAGGTGCGCGGCGAGTTCGGTGACCGTCGCACCGCCGGGCGCGAGCCGGGCGAAGGCGAACCCGTGCGCGGGCCGCATCCCCTCGAAGCCGCGGGCGACGACCCCGTCGTTGATGCGCTGGGTCAGTTCACCCGCGACGGCGAGCAGGGCGGCGGTCAGGGCCATGGCGTCGGAGTTCTGCACGTCCGCCATTGAAACACCCTTGACGAGTTGGTCAAGCTGCTTGACCATATAGTCAAGCAGCTTGACCAACTGAGCCCCGGAGGCCGCCGCCATGCCCGTCATCCGCTCGTCCGACGCCGTCACCCACGAGATCCACGGCGCCCGTTTCGTCTCGTACGCCACCCCGCTCAGCGGCAGCAAGGAGCTCTGCGCATGGCGGGGCGAGATCCCCGCGGGGACGAAGGCCCCCGCCCACACCGTCAACCGCGAGGAGATCCTCCATCTGCTGATCGGCGAGCTGCTGATCACCCTCGACGGCGTCACCGAGCGCCTCACCGCGGGCGACACCGTGATCATCAACCCGGGCGCGACCCTGTCCGTGGAGAACCCGACGGCCCACACGGCGCTCACCTGGGTCACGACGTCCGTCGGCCTGGAGGCGACCATGGCCGACGGCAGCGTCATCACGCCGCCGTGGGCCAACTGACCCGGCCGTCCCGCCTACGCCGCCAGCGACCCCGGCATCACGGCCCGGGGCCCGAACTTCGCCCGGACCCGGTCCGCCACCTCCTCGATCCGCCGGACCTTCTCGTCCACGGGGTCGAAGGTGAGCTGATGAGAGGCCTGCTCGGCGGGCGCGAGCCCCTCCGCGCGCAGCACGACCGCCCGCACCCGGGCCCGCTGCAGGCCCAGCGCCTCGTACATGCCGTACGCGGCCCGGGTCAGCTCCACGGAATGCGCGGTCGGCTCCTTCAGCGTGCGACCGCGCGTGGTGGCCGACCGGTCGGCGTACCGCACGGTGAGGGTCAGGGAGCGGCAGACCTTGCCGACGGCACGCAGCCGGGCACCCAGCTCCTCCGCGGCCGACAGCAGCGCGCGCCGGTGCCGGCCGGGGTCCAGCTCGTCGCGGGAGAAGGGCCGTTCGGCGGCGAGGGAGCGTGAGACGGCGTTCGGGACGACCCTCCCCCGGTCGACGCCGTTCGCCTTCTCGTGCAGTTCGCGCCCCGCCCGCGCACCGACCAGGCGCTGGAGCGTGGACAGCGGCGCGGCGGCGACCCGGCCGAGGGTGTCGAGGCCGTACTCGTCCAGGGTGCGGGCGGTGGCCGGTCCCACGCCGGGCAGCGCGAGGACGGGCCGGCCGGCGAGGAACTCCCGGATTCCGTCCGCGTCCTCGGGCACCACGCACGTCACGCCGGGCCGGGCCGCGCGCAGCGCCATCCGGGCGAGCATCGGGCCGGGTCCGGCGCCGATCACACAGTCGACGCCGTGCAGGGCGAGCGCCCGGACCCGGATCACCGAGGCCAGTTCGACGGCGGTGCGCCCGAAGTAGCGTTCGGCGCCGCCCAGATCGGCCAGCGCCCCGTCCGGCGGCAGCGCCTCGACGACCGGTGTGAACTCCTCCAGCAGGCCGAGCAGCCCCGGCAGGGCCGCCTCGTACATCGGCGGCAGCCGGAAACGTACGCAGAGGATGGTCATCCCGCACTCCCTGGGCTCTGGTGCCACAACTTCCTTGCCGCGGAGGGCCCTTGTGAGGCCTCCTGTCCCGCGGGCCGCAGATCGGCCCACGGATGCATCTCGTAACCGGTCGGCAGATGGATACGCCGCCCACCGGTCGGGTCCCCCGTGCCGGAGTCCGCCTCGGGCCCCGGCTCGGCCAGCCGGGCCGCGACCTCGTCGAGGCCGCCCTCGGCGCGCAGTTCGACCAGCTCGGCGAGGTTCCAGGCGGCGGAGCCCACCACGCTGAGGCTGCGCGGCCCGCGCCGCTGCACCACACCCCGCACCAGCAGCAGCCACGAATGGAACACGGTGTGGGCGCAGGCGTCGTGGGAGTCGTCGAAGAAGGCCAGGTCGACCAGGCCGGTGCCGTCGTCCAGGGTGGTGAAGACGACCCGCTTGCCGGACCGGATCGGCGGGGTCTGGGTGGCCGCCTTGGCGCCCGCGACCAGCACGGTCTCGCCGTGCCGGGCCTCGCGCAGCCGGCGTGCGGAGACCACGCCCAGCTCGTCGAGGAAGGCGCGGTGGTCGTCCATGAGGTTGCGCGAGGCGTCCATGGAGAGCACCCCGAGCTCGGCGCTGAGCTTCTCGGCGTCGGACAGGTCGGGCAGCCCGGCGGGCGCGGTCCTGCGGCCCCCGGCCAGCGGGAGCTGGCCCCCGCCGCCGCCCGTCCCGCGAGCGCCCCGGTGCAGTTCGGTCAGGTGCAGTTGCAGATCACGCCGGTTGGCGCCGAAGGCGTCCAGCGCGCCGACCTGGGCGAGCCGTCCGGCCACGGGGCGGCTCGGGCGGGCCCGCTCCCAGAAGTCCAGCAGGGAGGCGTACGGCTGCCCGTCGGCGATCCGCTTCGCCTCGGCCTCGCTGATGCCGTGCACATCGGACAGGGCGAGCCGCAGCCCCCAGGCACCGGACACCAGTTCGATTCGGTGAGCGACCCCGGACTTGTTCACGTCCAGCGGCAGCACCGGCACCCCGCGTCGCCGGGCGTCCGCCAGCAGCAGCCGCTTGGGGTACATGCCGGGGTCGTGGGTGAGCAGCCCGGCGTAGAAAGCGGCCGGGTGGTGCGCCTTCAGCCAGGCCGACTGGTAGGTCGGCACGGCGAAGGCGACCGCGTGCGCCTTGCAGAAGCCGTAGGAGCCGAAGGCCTCGATGATCTCCCAGGTTCGCTGAATCGTTTCTGCGTCGTATCCGCGAGCCGCCGCGTGCTGGGCGAACCACACCTTGATCCGCCCCTGCGACTCCGGGTCGGACAGCCCGCGCCGCACCCGGTCGGCCTCGCCGCGCCCGCAGCCGGTCATGATCGCCACGATGTCGATGATCTGCTCGTGGAAGACGACGACCCCGTAGGTGTCGCGCAGCGGCTCCTGAAGGTCCGGGTGCGGGTAGCGCACCGGTTCCCGTCCGTGCCGGGCGGCGATGAACGGCCGCACCATGTCGGCGGCGACCGGGCCGGGACGGAAGAGCGAGATGTCGACCACAAGGTCATGGAAAGTCGAGGGCTGAAGGCGCCCCACCAGGTCGCGCTGGCCCGGCGACTCGATCTGGAAGCAGCCCAGCGTCTCGGTGGACCGGATCAGCCGGTACGTCGCCGGATCGCCCGGCGGCACCGCGTCCAGGTCGACCTCGGTGCCCGTGGCCCGCTTCACCTCGGCGACCGCGTGCGCCATCGCCGACTGCATCCGCACGCCGAGCACGTCCAGCTTGAGCAGCCCGAGGTCCTCCACGTCGTCCTTGTCGAACTGGGACATGGGGAAGCCCTCGCCGCTGGTCGGCATCACCGGCGTCCGGGTCAGCAGGGAGGCGTCGGACAGCAGCACCCCGCACGGGTGCATGGCGACCCCGCGCGGCAGGGCGTCGAGCGCCTCCACCAGCTCCCAGAGCCTGCCGTACTTCTCCCGCTCCCCCGCCAGCTGTTTCAGCTCGGGCAGTTCCTCGAGGGCCGCGCGGGCGTCGCGGGCGCGGATGTGCGGGAAGGACTTGGCGATCCGGTCGATCTCGGCGGGGTCCATGGACAGGGCCGCGCCGACGTCCCGGACGGCATGGCGCACCCGGTAGGTCTCGGGCATGGCGACGGTCGCGACCCGCTCGGTGCCGAAGCGGCCGATGATCGCCCGGTAGACCTCCAGACGGCGCGCGGACTCCACGTCGATGTCGATGTCGGGCAGTACGAGCCGCTCCTTGGACAGGAAGCGCTCCATGAGCAGCCCGTGCTCGACGGGGTCGGCGTGCGCGATACCGAGGAGGTGGTTGACGAGGGACCCGGCGCCGGAACCGCGCGCGGCGACCCGGATGCCCATGTCCCGTACGTCGTCCACCACCTGGGCGACCGTCAGGAAGTAGGAGGCGAAGCCGTGGTGGGCGATGATGTCCAGCTCGTGGTGCATCCGCTCCCAGTAGGCGCGGCGGCCGGTGTAGCCGTACCGCACCATGCCGGCCGCGGCCCGGGAGGCGAGCGTCCGCTGGGCGGTGCGGCGGCCCGCGCCGACGAGGTGCGGCTCGGGGAAGTGGACGCTGCCCATGCCGAGGTGGTCCTCGGGGTCGACGAGGCACTCGGCGGCCGCGGCCGCGGTCTGCTCCAGCAGCCGGTGGGCGGTGTCCCGGCGGAAGCCCGCCGCCTCCACGATCCGCTCGGCCGTGTGCAGCATGGCCCCGGCGTCCTTCAGCCAGGCCTCGCCGGAGTCCAGCTCCCCGGCCGGGTCGATGGGGACCAGCCGGCGGGCGGCGTCCAGCACGTCGGCGACCGGACCCTGGCCGGGGTCGGCGTACCGCACGGCGTTGCTGAGGACCGGCCGCACGCCCTGCTCGGCGGCGAAGCCCACGGTGCGGGCGGCCAGCCGCAGGGAGCCGGGGCCGGTGCCCTTGCGGCCGTGCCAGACGGCCTCCAGGCGCAGGGCGTCGCCGTACACCTCCCGCCAGGGGGCGAGCAGCGCGGCCGCGCGGTCGGGGCGGCCCGCGGCGAGGGCGCGACCGACGTCGGAGTCGGGGCCGAGCAGCACGGTCAGCCCGTCGGCGTGGTTGTCGGCCCAGGTCAGCAGGGGGGTGTCCGGGGCGGTGTGGGCGGCACTGACGAGCCGGCACAGGTCGGCCCAGCCGCGGGCGCCGTCCCGGGCGAGGAAGGTGACGCGCGGGGCGGACTCGTCGACGAAGGCGCCGCCGCGCACGGGGGTGCGCCGCCGCTCCCGGCGTACGGAGTCGTCGTGGCCCTCGGGCCGGCCCGGCTCGGGGCGGGCGACCGACAGGTCGGCCCCGAACAGCGGGCGGATGCCGGCCCTGGCGCAGGCCTTGGCGAACCGGACGGCACCGGCGAGGGTGTCGCGGTCGGTGAGGGCGAGGGCGTCCATGCCCCGCTCCGAGGCGCGCTCGGCCAGCCGCTCCGGGTGGGAGGCGCCGTAGCGCAGGGAGAACCCGGAGACGGTGTGCAGATGCGTGAACCCCGGCATCCACACCTCCTGCTGTCGACTACTGTCGAACATTCGTTCCCAACCTGCTCACCCCCACCATAGACCAAAACCCGAACGTATGTACGACAGCCGTTCGGGCGCCTCCCACCTGCGCAAACACCCGTCGCCCTGGAGCGTTGGGGACATGACACAGAGCACCCTGTCCGAGGTGAAGGACGCCGTCACCCCGCGGGCCACGCTGCTGGTGATCGGCGTGGTCGCGCTCCAGCTGCTGTTCATCGCCTCCTACGTGGGGGCGCTGCACGACCCGAAGCCCAAGGACGTGCCCTTCGGGGTGGTGGCGCCGCGGGCCGCGGCCGGACAGGCGGTGACCCGGCTGGAGCGGCTGCCCGGCTCCCCGCTGGACCCGCGTGCGGTGGCGGACGAGGCGACGGCCCGGAAGCAGATCCTGGACCGGGACATCGACGGCGCCCTGCTGGTGGACCCGGCCGGCACCACCGACACCCTCCTGGTCGCCTCGGGCGGCGGCACGGTGCTCGCCACCACCCTGGAGAACCTCACCTCCGCCCTGGAGAGGGCCCAGGGCCGCACGGTCCGCACGGTCGACGTGGCGCCGGCCTCGCCGCGGGACTTCGACGGCCTGTCCTCCTTCTATCTGGTGGTCGGCTGGTGCGTGGGCGGCTACCTCTGCGCCTCGATCCTGGCGATCAGCACCGGGGCCCGGCCGGCCAACCCCTCCCGGGCGGCGATCAGGCTCGGCGCCATGGCCCTGGTCTCGGTCGTGGGCGGCCTCGGCGGCGCGGTCATCGTCGGGCCGATCCTGGACGCCCTGCCGGGCAGCGTGGTCGCCCTGTGGTGGCTCGGCGCGCTGATCACCTTCGCCGTCGGCGCCGCCACGCTCGCCCTCCAGGGGATCTTCGGCATCGTCGGCATCGGCCTGGCGATCCTGCTCGTGGTGGTCCTGGGCAACCCGAGCGCGGGCGGCGCCTTCCCGCTGCCGATGCTGCCGCCCTTCTGGAACGCCATCGGCCCGGCCCTGCCGCCGGGCGCCGGCACCTGGGCCGCTCGCTCGATCGCCTACTTCCGCGGCAACGACATGACCGCGTCCCTGCTGGTGCTGGGCGCCTGGGCGCTGGCCGGCATCGTGATCACCCTGCTGGCGGCGGGCCTGCGCAAACAGAAGCCCCCTGCTGCGGCGCGCGAGTAACCGCTAGGCGGAGCGTGACGTTCAGCCGTGGCCGGAATTCGCCCCTCCGGTCGCGTCCGCGCAAGAGCGAGCCCCCGCACGCCGGTTGCGTGCGGGGGCTCAGAAGGCCGGCGTGAGGACACCCTCGGGCAAGCGCCCTCAGGCAGACGCCCTCCAGGCAGGTGTCCTCAGCGGTCGCGCTCAGAAGACGCTGACACCGTAGGCGCTCAGCGCCTCCGTGACCGGCTGGAAGAAGGTCGTGCCGCCGGAGCTGCAGTCACCGCTGCCGCCGGAGGTCAGACCGTAGGCGATGCCGCTGTTGGAGTACAGCGGGCCGCCGGAGTCGCCGGGTTCGGCGCAGACCGTGGTCTGGATCATGCCGTAGACGATGTCGCCGCCGCCGTAGTTGACGGTCGCGTTGAGGGCGGTGACCCGGCCGCTGTGGGTGCCCGTGGTGGAGCCGCGGCGGTACACCGTGGTGCCCACGCTCGGCGTCGCGGCGCTGGTGATGTCGACGCTGCCGACCGTGCCCGACTTGGTCACGGACGTGTTCGTGTAGCGCACGATGCCGTAGTCGTTGGTCGGGAAGCTGGAGCCGGCCGTGGAGCCGAGCACCGTGCTGCGCGAGGAGTTGGAGTACCAGGTGCCCGCGCCGTCGGTGCAGTGGCCCGCGGTCAGGAAGTAGTAGGTGCTGCCGCTGCGGACGTTGAAGCCGAGGGAGCAGCGCCAGCTGCTCGCGTAGATGGCGTCGCCTCCGGAGATCAGCTTGTTCATCTTGCCCGGGGTGCGCTTGATGCTGATGGCGCCGGCGTTGGCGCCGGCCTGCCGCTTGATCTTCGCGATCTCCGCCTGGGAGACCGTGCTGTCGACGGTCAGCAGCAGCTTGTGGTTCTTGGCGTCGACGGCCCAGGCGGTGCCCGGCACATCGGCCTTGAGCACGGCGTTGCCCGCCTGGTTGAGCTGTGCGGCGCTGTACGTGGTGACGTCGGATGCGTTCGCGCTGGGGATCGCGATCGCGGCCGCGGCCACGAGACCGGTCGATACGGCGGTCAGCCGGGTCCGTCTCGAGATACCGCTGCGGGGGGTGGTGCGCTTGATCCTCACTTTTCGTTCCTCCACAAAGGAAGTCGGGGGCCCGCGTGGGGTCGGGGCCCGTGAGGCGCAGTCGGAGGCAGGTGCCCGGATCCCGAACACGTCGTGCCCCTGACAAGCGCTGTGGGGGAGTATTCGGCCGCACGGCCGAGCGGCGCAAGGGCGCCTTTCGGCCGTGCGGCTTTCAACGGCCCGCCGGTCCACGCGCGTCCATCAGGTTCGATGCGGATTCGATGCGGATTCGACGGGGATGAACCGTACGTCCGGTGGACCGGCGCGAACGGGGCGGGTCCGTCCGGGAGTTCAGTAGATGCTGACGCCGTACGCGCTCAGCGCCTCGGGCACCGGCTGGTAGAAGGTGGTGCCGCCGGTCCGGCAGTCGCCGCTGCCGCCGGAGGTGATGCCGAGCGCCTTGGTGCCGTCGTAGAGCGGACCGCCGGAGTCGCCGGGCTCGGCGCAGACCGTGGTCTGGATCATGCCGTGCACGGTGCCGCCGCCCTGGTAGCGCACGGTCACGCCGAGCGCGGTGACGGTCCCGCCGTGGGTGCCGGTGGTGGAGCCGGTGCGCTTGACGTTCTCACCGACGTACGCGTTGGCGGCGCTGTAGCCCCCGGAGTGGCTGAGGGCGGTGTTGTCGTAGCGGACGAGGGCGTAGTCGTTGCCGGGGAAGTCCGCGCCGACGGTCGGACCGATCAGGGTGCGGTGGGCGGAGTCGGTGTACCAGGTCTTGACCGACTTGCCGCAGTGACCTGCGGTGAGGAAGTAGTACGTGCCGCCGCTGACCACGTTGAAGCCGAGCGAACAGCGGTAGCCGCCGCCGTAGATGGCGTCTCCGGCGGACAGCAGCGGGCGGATGGTGCCGGGGGTGCGCCTGACCTCGACGGCGTCGGCGCCGGCGGCCTTCTCGATGCGGGCGATCTCGGCCGCCGACACCGTGCTGTCGGCGGTCACGACGACCTGCCCGGACGCCCGGTCGGTGTACCAGGCGGTGCCGCCCGGCGCGTTCGCGGCCACGGCCTGGGCGGCCCGGGCGAGTTCGGCTCCGTCGGGGGCGGGGACGGACGCGCCCGCCGTGGGCAGTCCGGCCAGGGTGGCGGCGACGAGACCTGCGGCTACGGCGAGCAGTCGGATGCGCTGGGTTCTCACTGATCCTCCTCGTGGGAGCGGAAGGCCCGGCGGGTTGGGGGCCCGTGAGACGCTGTGGGGGTGGCGTGGCTCCTGACATGCGCCGCAGGGGAGAATGCCCGCGCACCGGCCCGCGCACAAGACCACCCGCAGGGGCGCGGGGCGGGGGAACCCGCTCGGCCCAACGCCGCGACGCGCGCCGGCGGTACGGCCGCCGACGCGCGTGTCGTGCGAGGAGCAGGGCTCAGAGCAGGTTGCGCTCCCCCGCCTCCACCGCCACGTCCAGGGTGTTGCCCGGCGGCGGGAACGGGCACACGAAGTGGTCGGCGAAGGCGCACGGCGGCAGCACCGCGCGGTTGAGGTCGACCGTCGTACGGCCCTCGGCGTCCGGCGCGGCCGGCCGCAGGAACCGGAAGCGGTAGCTGCTCCCGCCGCTGGTGGCGTCGGCGAACACCGCCCACAGCGAGCCGTCCGCCTCGACGCTCACCTGGAGCGTGAACTCCCGCCCGTCCAGCGCGAACGACAGCTCACCGCCGAGCCCGAGACCCCGCTCGCGCCCGTCCGCGTTCGCCACGCGCACGGTACGGTCCTCGCCGTACGGCGTGAAGCGCCCCGGCACCGACCAGCGCGGGTCGTACGGCGTGGCCTCGATGCCCCGGAAGGCGCGCCGCGCCTCGGACACCGGGTCGAAGTCCCGCACGCCCCAGACGGCTTCGCGTATCAGCACCACCAGACGCCGCTCGCCGAGGGCCACCCGGGCCCCGGCCGCCGGACCGGAGTCGGCCGTCAGGCGCGCCTCGCCGGCGAAGGGCGCCCCGTCCACGGTCAGGCCGTCCTCGGCGGCGGCCGTCAGCACCACCGCGTCCCCGTCGGCCCGCCACCGCCCCGGAATGGCCGGAAGTAGACCCTCCGGATAGTCCTCGAGCCAGTGAGTGCCGGTCAGGGCGAGCGGACCGTAGGGAGCCGACACCGTCTCCACGCGGTTCTCGTGCCATTGCTTCCACGCGTCGAACGCGTCCGTCGTCGTCATGTGATCAACCTTTCCACGGGGAGGACAGGGTGGGAGACGGGGTGGGAGAGGAGCCGGGCGCCAGAGCCGGCGCCAGGGCGGCCCCGGCGTGCGGCAGCCCCAGGTGCTCACGGAGCGTGCCGCCCGGGTAGAAGGTGCGGAACAGCCCCCGGTGCTGGAGCAGGGCGACCGTGCCGTTGACGAACCGCTCCAGGTCGCGGCGGGGTTCGACCGGGACGACGTGGAAGCCGTCGGTGACGCCTTCCGCGTGCCACCGCGCGATCAGCTCGGCGAGGTCGACGGGCCCGCCCCGGTAGAGGGGCCCGCGCGCGGTGTGCCGGGGTCCGCCCCCGCCGTGGCCGGGCTCGGCCGCGTGCTCGCCGCCGCCGAGGTCGATCCGCAGGCTCGCCAGCACCCGCAGCGCGTCCGGGTCGCGCCCGGCCGAGGCCGCCCGCCCGCGCAGCTCCGCGCGCACGTCCCCCGCCTGCGCCCGCCCGGCCGCCCGTACCAGCACCACGTCGGCGTACCGGGCGGCGAGCTGTAAGTCGCCCTGCCGGGAGGAGAGTTCGGCGACCACCACGGCCGCGTCCGCCGTACGGCCGTACAGGCCGGGTTCCTCGGTCCGCAGGCCCACCCGGTCGTGGCCGGGCCCCGGGACGGCTTCGGTGACCAGCCCGATCCGGGAGGTGAGCGTCAGCAGTCCGAGCGGGTCGGCACCGGCGAGCGTCGCGAAGTCGAGCCCGCCGCGCTCGGCGAGCAGGACCGCCTCCGGGCCCGGGTCGCCGTCGAGGCCGGCGGCCAGATGCAACAGCCCCATGGTCACAGCACCTTCGAGAGGAAGGCCCGGGTGCGCTCGTGCCGCGGCGCGTCGAGCACCTCACCGGGCGGGCCCTGTTCGACGATCCGCCCGGCGTCCATGAAGACCACCGTGTCGGCGACCTCCCGGGCGAACCCGATCTCATGCGTGACGACGATCATGGTGGTGCCCTGCCGGGCCAGGTCCTTGATGACGTCGAGGACTTCACCGACCAGCTCGGGATCGAGCGCCGAGGTCGGCTCGTCGAACAGCAGCAGCCCCGGCTCCAGCGCGAGCGCCCGGGCGATCGCCACCCGCTGCTGCTGCCCGCCGGACAGCTGCCGCGGATAGGCGTCGGCCTTGTCGGCGAGGCCCACCCGGTCCAGCAGCCCGCGCGCCGCCGCGACGGCGTCCTTGCGGGACCGTTTCAGCACGGACACCGGCGCCTCGACGACGTTCTCCAGCGCGGTGAGGTGCGGGAAGAGGTGGAAGTTCTGGAAGACGAACCCGATCCGGGTGCGCTGCCGGAGCACCTCGCGCTCGGGCAGCTCGTGCAGCCGGTTCCCCGAGCGGCGGTAGCCGATGAGCACCCCGTCGACGCTGATCGCGCCGCAGTCCACCTTCTCCAGGTGGTTGATCGTGCGCAGCAGCGTGGACTTGCCCGAACCGGAGGGCCCGAGGATCACCGCGACCTGTCCGGCGCGCACCTCCAGGTCGATGCCCTTGAGGACCTCCAGGGAGCCGAAGCTCTTGTGGACGGATCTGATGTCGACCATGACGGTCATCGCGTGCATCCCTTGATTCGCGTGGAAGTGAACGGAAGTGAGCCGTGTGCTTCACGTGGAAGCGAGACGTGCGACCGGCGTGAGCCGCACCGACCGGCGACGTTCCGAACCGTGCGACCGGCCTGAGCCGCACCGACCGGCGACGTGACGGGCCGCACGAACCGGCCGGTTGCATGGCCTAGGCGGCGGCCCGGCCCGTCTGCTCGGCGAGGAAGGACAGCGCCGCCCGTGCGGTGGCGTCGTTCTGCCGGAAGGCCGGTCCGCCGGTGCGCGGCCGGGTGAAGGCGCCCGAGCCGCGGGCGTCGGTGTGCGGCCCGAGCGCGAACCGCCGCGGGTGCGGGCGCCCGGCCCGGTCCAGGACCCGTCCGTCGGCGGGGTCGACGGCCAGCAGCCCGTCCGGGGTGGCGGCGGCCCCGTCGGCGTACAGCTCCCGCAGCAGCGGATCGCGCGCCCGCTCCACGGTCGGCTGCGGCAGCCGCGCCTCGACCAGGGCGCGGGCTTCGACGTGGAAGCCCGGCACGGTCGGGCTGGACGCCCGGAACACCCCGCCCTCGGCGGTCACGGCCATGTCCGCGCCGACGAACCGCAGCACCCCGGCCCGCGACAGCGCGAGCATCTGCCGCAGCCGGGGCCCGGGCGGTCCGGAGGCCAGGCAGCTGAAGAACCCGTGCCACCAGCCCCCGATGTCGCCGAGCCGCACGAGCTGCCCGTAGACGGAGAGCAGGGCGAGAAAGACGGCCAGGTCAGGACTGTGCCGCGGGTCGTGGCGTCTGGTGAGGTCCCGCTCGATGTAGTCCCGGAGGCCCTGCTGAAGGCCCTCCGGGTCCGCGTACCGCACCCCGTCCAGCGGCCGGTCGAGGGCCGCGAGGTCCAGCCGGTCGGCGGGGTCGGACACGGCGGACGCCACCAGCGCCGCCCGCTCGGCTGCGTCGGCGACGGCGTACTTCGCCTCGAAGTCGGCCCAGGGCAGGGCGGTGCGGCCGGGGTGGGCGGTGAACAGGCGGTGGTAGTGCGCGAAGCCCAGCTCCTTCTCGACCAGCGGCCACACGTCTCTGCGGAAGTCGAACCCTCCGGGGCGTGCGAGCAGTTCGTCGATCTCGGCCGGGCCCAGGAAGCGCGGCAGCGGCGGGCGTTCGCCCGTCCAGTCGTAGCCGGTCTTCGAGTGGTACGGCACTCCGCGCCGTGACCCGACGTACAGCACGGGCTCCCGCCCCGACGGCACATACGTGTCGCCCTCGTGGCGTCCGCCGCGGCCCTCGGTCAGCAGGACCATCAGGTCGACGAAGGCGAGCCCGAAGCCGCGCACGAGGACGGGCTCGCCGGCCTCCAGCGCGGACAGATCGCTGTCGGCGGTGAAGTCGGGCGGCAGGTGGACCAGTCCGTGGGTCCGGGCGTAGTCCGCCAGCCGCCGCTGCTCGGCGTCGAGTTCGGCGTCCAGGTGGCCCAGCGTCAGGACGACGAGGTCGGCCGGAAGGGGCCGTGGACGGCCCTCCAGCCACACCTGCTGGCGGCCCTCGCGCGGGCCGCTCACCCGCAGGGCGCGCCTCGGATGGTGCTGGACGCTGATCCCCGGAGGCAGCGCGGCCACCGTGCGGTCGTACACCCAGCGCAGATAGGCGCCCTGGAGCCGCCGGCCGGTGAAGGCGCGGCCGTCGACGGCGGCCCACTCGTGCAGCGTGGGCCCCTCGCGCACGGGGCCGGCCATGTTCACCGTGTCGTCGGTGAAGAGCGTGACGTCCTCGGCGTGGGAGTTCATCCACAGCAGTGGTGACTGGGTCTCGCGCCAGACGCGCCCGGCGCCCGGCGGATACGGGTCGACGAGATGGATGTCCAGGCCCTGGCCGGCGTACAGCCCGGGCGCGTTGGCGGCGATCCGTTCCAGCAGCCCGGTCCCCCGCGGACCGGCCCCGACGATCACCAGCGAGGGCCTCATCGGGAGGTCTCCGAGCCGCGGGCGTAGTGCTTCTCGACGTAGTACTGGCCGACGGCGAGGACCGAGGTGACGACCGTGTACCAGACGGTGGCGACCATCAGCAGCGGGATCACCTGGTAGGTGCGGTGGTAGATGAGCTGGACCGAGAACAGCAGGTCGCTGACCGCGATGACGCTGACGATGGAGGTGCCCTTCAGGGTGCCGATCAGCATGTTCCCGGCCGGCGGGACGATGGAGCGCATCGCCTGCGGCAGTACGATCCGCCGCCAGCGCCGCCACCGGCTCAGGCCCAGCGCCTGGGCGGCCTCGATCTGGCCGCGGTCGACGGAGAGGATCCCGCCGCGCACCACCTCGGCGGCGTACGCGGCCTCGTGCAGGGTCAGCCCGACGATCGCGACGGTGACCGGGCCGAGCAGGTCGACGGTCCTGACGCCGAGGATCCGCGGGTACAGCGCCCCGATGTTGAACCACAGCAGCAGCTGCACCAGGATCGGGATGGACCGGAACAGCCAGACGTAGCCCCAGCTCACCGCCCTGAGCACCGGGTTGGCGGACAGCCGGAACGCGGCGAGCAGCGTGCCCAGCGCGAAGCCGAGCACCATGACGACGGCGGTCAGCCAGAGGGTGAGCCACAGTCCGCGCAGGACCGAGGCGGAGGTGAAGTAGCGGGCGACGACGTCCCATTGGAAGGCGTCGTTGCGCAGAACGGAGTCGGCGGCGAGGGCCGCGAGGGCGAGGACGACGACGGCCGCGGCCCACTGTCCGTACCGGCGCTGCGGCACGATCCGCGGTACGTCGGCGTCCGCGGGTATGTCAGGGGCGGCGGGTGCTTTGGCGAGGGTCTCGGAAGACATGCGAAGGCTCCATGGCGCGATGGACGGATGCCTTCACACGGCGGGCGGGACGCGCCTCGGGGCGCACGACGCCTCACGGCCGAGCCCCTCAGCAGGGCCGTCCGTCGAGACTACGGGTCCGATTCCCTTCACTGTCAAGGGTGTCCAGAGTGTGAGCGTTACGTCTCACCGTGGTTGACGCGCCACCGGAGACCTGTTCCACTTGGCCCATGCATCCGCAGCAGTGGCTGGTCACGCGCTCCCACATCGACTTCGGTCGCGTGTGGTCCTGTTCTTGTTGAGCCGACCCCCTGCCCGCCCTGTCTGATCCGGGGCGCCTTCTCCCGCTTCTCCCGCCTTCACACGCGCGCCCTCCCCTCACCCCGCGCTTCTTCCGTCTTTCGCTCCCTCAGGAGACCGCACGCCATGCGCCGTACGTCCGTGCGCGCCCACGCACGCCATTACGCCCCCTTCGCCCTGATCACCTCGGTGGCCCTGCTGCTCACCGCATGCGGTGCGGACACCCCGGAGACGTCGGACCCGGTCCCCGCCGCGGACCTCGTCTCGAAGATCGCCGAGGACCCCGCCGCCGCGGGACTCCTGCCGCCGGACGTCGACAGCCTCACCGTCGCCGTCAGCGTCGGCGGCACCCCGCCCGGCACCACCTACCTCGACGACGGCAAGACCCTCACCGGGCAGGACGTCGACTTCGCGCGGGCCGTGGCCAAGGTCCTCGGCATCCGGCTGGAGACGCAGGAGGCGAGCTTCGAGGCGATCCTGCCCGCCCTGGACAGCGGCAAATACGACTTCGGCGCCAGCAACTTCGGCGTCACCGACGAGCGCCGCAGGACCATCGACTTCGTCACGTACATCAACGACGGCCAGGGCTTCGCCACCCGCGCGGACAGCGACCTGCCGAAGGTCACCGACCTCGTCCAGCTGTGCGGCCTGGACGTGGCGACCGGCGCCGGCACCACCTTCGAGGCCACGCTGGAGGAGAACCGGCACCTCTGCGCGGACGCCGGCGAGAAGCCGTACGAGGTGCAGACCTACAACGAGTCCGGCGCCCTGTGGTCCTCCCTCCAGCAGGGCCGCAGCGACGTGGTGATGTCCACCATCAACGGCCTCCGCTACGCCGTCGCCCACCAGGAGGGCCTGAGGTTCCTCAACGAGTACCACCGCCTGGACGTCGGCTTCGCCTTCAAGAAGGGCACGAAGCTGGCGCCCGCCTTCCAGGCGGCGGTCAACAAGCTCATCGAGGACGGCACCTACGCCAGGATCCTGAAGAAGTGGGGCACCACCGGCTCGGCGATCACGAGGTCGGAGATCTCACCGCCCGAGCTGAAGACGCCCTGAGGGGGCGCGGCGAACCGCGCGGGAAACACAGACGGCCCGTACCCGCCGGTCACCACAACGCCCCACCGCGGGCAGGCGCTAACACCCGCAGTCACAGCACGAGCAGCACTCGCAGCAGGAGCAGGCCTCGCAGCACCCGCAGTCACAGCTGCCGCACCCGCTGCACCACCCGTCCCGCTTCTTCCGTGACCACGGCCCCTCGAACTCGTCCGCACAGCACACCTTGCAGGTGCAGCACAGCCCGATCGCGGCGGCGCACCCGGCCCAGAATCCACGCTTGGCCGGGTGCTGCGGCGGCTGCGGCGCGCCATACGGCCCCTGCGGTGCGCCGTAGGGCCCTTGCGGGGCGCCATAGGGCCCCGGCGGGGGAGCGTACGGCCCCTGGGGCGGCCCGAACACCCCCTCGACGCCGGTCGGCACATGTCCGCAGGACTCCGTGCCGAAGGCCCGGTCCACGGAGCGGGAGAGCTCGTGCGCGAGCAGCATGTGCGCGAGCCCTCCGTCGGTGAACTCGACGTCCTTCAGGGCGAGACGAATCCCGTGCACGGCGTCGTCGGCCAGCCGCCGGGCCTCGGCCGGCGGAGTTCCGGTGGCGGTGAGCGGGTTCCACGCCCCGGCCGCCGCGTCGGCCGTCCGGTCCTCCACCGCGTCCAGCAGATGCGCGAGCCGCCCGAAGAGCCGGCCCGCCTCGGCGAGCGGCACGGCGTTGCCGGGCCGGCCGGCGAGGACGGCGGTGTGGGCGAAGGCGGCCGCGGTGGCGGTCTCGGTGGGCTCGGTGACGGTGAGGATCGGTGTGCCGGGCCCGGCGAGCGCCTCCAGGCCGAACTGCCGGTCCACGGCGTCGACGAGGACGTCCGTGTCGAAGCCGACGGCGGAGCCGCCGCGTGCCCCGGCCCGGCCCCAGCTGTCGGCGACCCGGCGTGCGGCGACCGCGACCGGGGCGCGGGCCAGCAGTCCGTCCCCGTCGGCCAGATGGTCGCGGACCTTGGCGGAGGCGAGCACCAGCGAGACGGCGGCCGCGAGCCGTGCGCCCTCGCCCTGGGCGACGGAGGCCGTGCGCATACCGCGCAACGGGCAGGGACCGGCCGTGCGCCGCCCGGTGCCGGAGTGCTCGTGCGGGGCCTGAGCCTCCGTCAGAACAGAGATGAGCAAACCGTCGTAATTCGTGACGATCCGGGCAAGCTGCCCGTGATCCTTGCGCAGTGCGAGGCACAGCCCGCACAAGTGGGCCATCCACTGGGCCTTCAGCCGCTCACCGAGGCGGTGGCGGCAGGGCCTGACGATTCCGAACACGACGATCCCCCGTGAGACGTGCGACTTTGACACGGCGTCGAGAACGAGCCGAGGTGGCCGCATCGTATCGGTCGGACAGTCACACCACGGGGCTCCCTCGGGGTGGCTCGTTCACTCGTACGCACCGCCCGTCACCCGAGTGCCGTGAAGAATCATATTTCACTCACAGTCAGCAGCCGCATGTGTCACGACCCTTGGGGTAACTGGGCTATCGACGGGCCGGCTGTGCACCAGTACCGTCACAAACCCCCCGCGCGGCGTCTATCCACTTGGCGCGCCGTCCGCATCATGGATGACCATAGGGATGCGGAAAGCAAGAAAGACCGCTGTGAGAGGAGGCGTCCATGGGATCGGTGCGCAAGGCGAGTGCGTGGCTCGGCCTCGTCGACGACAACGATGACGAGCGCTACTACGACGACGAGACCTACGAGGGGAACGACTCCGGCGACGCCTGGGTCACGGACCCCCGGGTGAAGGTGGCCACGGACACGGCCGAGGAGAAGGGCCGCCGGATCGGCACGGTCACCCCGGACAGCTTCCGGGACGCCCGCGCCATCGGCGAGCTGTTCCGGGACGGGGTCCCGGTGATCATGAACCTCACGGCCATGGAGCCGGCCGACGCCAAGCGCGTCGTCGACTTCGCGGCCGGCCTGATCTTCGGGCTGCGCGGCTCCATCGAGCGCGTGTCCACGCGGGTGTTCCTGCTGACCCCCGCCAACACGGAGATCATCAACGGCGAGCCGGCGGCGCACCGCACCGACGGCTTCTTCAACCAGAGCTGAGGCAGGGCCGCTTCCTTCGGCCCTGCCCCGCCCGGGGCTCACCGGAAGGCGTCGAGTCCGGTGAGCGCCTTGCCCAGCACGAGCTGGTGCATCTCGACGGTGCCCTCGTAGGTGAGCACCGACTCGAGGTTGGTCGCGTGCCGCATCACGGGGTATTCGAGGGAGATCCCGTTGGCACCGAGGATCGTCCGCGCCGTACGGCAGATCTCGATGGCCTCGCGGACGTTGTTGAGCTTGCCGAAGCTGACCTGCTCGGGACGCAGGCGGCCGGCGTCCATGCGTCGCCCCAGGTGGTGGGCGAGCAGAATCCCCTTGTGCAGTTCGACCGCCATGTCGGCGAGCTTGGCCTGGGTGAGCTGGAACCCGCCGATGGGCCGCCCGAACTGCTCCCGCGACTTCGCGTAGTCGACCGCGGTCTCGAAGCAGGACCGCGCGGCACCCATCGCGCCCCAGACGATGCCGTAGCGCGCGTGGGACAGACAGCTCAGCGGCCCGCGCAGGCCGGTGACCTCCGGAAGTACGGCGTCGGCGGGCAGCCGCACCTCGTCCATGACCAGTTCGCTGGTCACGGACGCGCGCAGCGACCACTTGTGCTTGATCTCGGGCGCGGAGAAGCCGGCGGTGTCGGTGGGCACGACGAACCCGCGGATCCCGTCCTCGGTCTGCGCCCACACCACCGCGACCCCGGCGACGGAGCCGTTGGTGATCCACATCTTGCGCCCGCTCAGCACCCAGTCGCCGCCGTCGCGCTTGGCGTACGTCCGCATGGAGGCGGGGTCGGAGCCGATGTCGGGCTCGGTGAGCCCGAAGCAGCCGATCACCTCACCGGCGGCCATGCGCGGCAGCCAGGTCTGCTTCTGCTCCTCGCTGCCGAAGCCGTGGATGGCGTACATGGCGAGGGACCCCTGCACGGACACCAGAGACCGGATGCCCGAGTCGGCGGCCTCCAGCTCCAGGCAGGCCAGCCCGTACTGCACGGCCGAGGCCCCGGCGCAGCCGTAGCCCTCCAGCGACATCCCGAGCGCCCCGATGCCGCCCAGCTCCCGGGCGAGCTCCCGGATCCGGGGCAGCTCCCCCTTCTCGTACCACTCGGCCACATACGGCAGGACCCGCTCGCCGGCCCACCGCCGCACGGTCTCCCGCACCGCGATGTCCTCGGGCTCCAGCAGATCGTCGATCCCCAGCGGATCGGCGGGGTCAAAGGGGGGCAACTTCGCAGACACGGCTCACCTTCCGACAATGGAAACTAGCACCGCTAACAAACTCGACGGCCCGACGCTACGACGCACCACCGGCGACGTCCACCCTGACCCGACGGCGAACAGCCCGGGACCACCACGACGGAACGGCAGGACGACACACGGCGGGGCGACAGCGGCGGCAGCTCGCGGCGCGGGCCGGGCGACGGCGGAACGACCGCGGCGGGACAGCCGCCGACGGCGGGCGAGCGACCACGGGAGGGTTCAGCCTCTGGGCCGACCGGTGACCGGTGGTGCGCGGGTGGGAGGAGGTTCTCAGGCCGACACCCTGGACTCGGCAACGCCCCGGGGCGCGGGCAGCTCCACTTCCACGTCCACGGCCTCGCACTGCATGACGCGCGGCAACCGCAGCGCCATCGCCGCGCCGAGGAGCAGCAGCCCCGCGCTGACCAGCAGGGTCACATGCAGCCCGTGCACGAAGGAGTCCCGGGCCACCCGGCGCAGCGCGACACCCGCGTCCCCGCCCAGCCGCCCCGCCACCGCGTACGCCTCCCCCAGCGAATGCCCCGCCGACACGGCCGCCGACGCCGGTACGCCGGGGACGGAGGCCACGCCAGGGGCGTAGGCGGCGTTCATCACGGTGCCGAGCAGGGCGATGCCTACGCCTGCCCCGAGCTGGTAGGAGGTCTCCCCGATGGCCGCCGCCCCGCCGGCCTGCTCGGCCGGCGCCTCGCTCAGCATGGACTCGTACGCCCCGAACAGGGTCGTCTCCAGACCGAAGCCGAGCAGTACGAACCCGGCGAGCAGCAGCCCGGTGTCGTCCTCGCTGCCCATCGCCGTCAGCAGCACCACGGCCGCCGCGGTCAGGCAGAACCCGGCGCACACCATCCGCCGCGGCCCGAACCTGCGCAGGATCCGCGCCCCGAACAGCCCGGCCGCCATCGCCGCTATGGTCAGCGGCAGCAGCCGCAGGCCGGTCTCCAGCGGCGACAGACCCAGCACCAGCTGCAGGTACTGCGCCGCGATCAGCTCCAGGCCGACCAGCGCGAGCATCGCGAGGACGATGCACCCCACCGACGTGCTGAACGCCGGCCGCGCGAACATCCGCAGGTCCACCAGTGGATGCGCCCGCCGCCGCTGCCGCCGTACGAACAGCACCAGCAGTACCGCGCCCACCACCAGCGGCACGAGGGTGAACACGCTGCCCGCGGACTCGCCGCCGCCGAGCCGCTTCACACCGAGGACCGCCCCGAACAGCCCGCCGGCCGCCATCAGGGCGCCCACGACGTCCCAGGGGCCTTTCCCGTCGCCGGTCGACTCGGGCAGCAGCATCCGCCCGACCGGCAGGCTGACCAGCATCAGGGGGATGTTCACCAGGAACACCGCCCCCCACCAGAAGTGCTCCAGCAGGAAGCCGCCGAGCAGCGGTCCGACCGCCGCGCCGACCGCGGCGACCGCGCTCCAGATGCCGATGGCCAGCGCCCGCTCGCGCCGGTCGGGGAACACCTGCCGCAGGATCGACAGCGTGGCCGGCATGATCATCGCGCCGCCGACGCCGAGCAGCGCCCGCGCGAGGATCAGCACCTGCGGCCCCTGCGCGAACGCGGCCAGCGCGGAGGCCACGCCGAACAGGGCGTAGCCGAGCAGGAGGACGCGTCTGCGGCCGACGCGGTCGCCGAGCGTGCCGAACAGGATCAGCAGCGAGGCGCAGACCAGCGGGTAGACGTCGACGATCCAGAGCAGCTCTATCGCGCCGGGCTGGAGGTCCTCGGTGACGGCGGGCACCGCCACGTGCAGCACGGTCGCGTCGACCGCGACGAGCAGCAGGCTGACGCAGAGGACCACCAGGACGACCCAGCGGTTGGCACCGGCCCCGGCCACCCGACGGCGCGCGCGTTGGGCAGCCGTGGTCGTCCCGGACATGTACGTACCTCCCAGATGTCCCCTCGCGTTCGGCGGGCTCTCAGGGTGGGGACTCCCCGTGCCGACGGCCGGAGTGTGAGCGGCGGCTCCGGCCCGCGCAACGGATACGCGAGTGAGCCGTCAGCGTACGCGAGTTCGCGCGCCGGTCGCGTGGCGGAACTCTCACCGTGTCCCGGAACCCGTGTGGCGTACGCCACTGTGCACGTCCCGTTCCACGTCAGCGCGGCGGGGACGGTCGCGGACACACCGGATAATCGAGCCCGTGACCGATCTTGACACGCGTGTGGCACCGGCCTCCTCGGCCCTCGCCCGCACCTCCCGCGCCCTGCGCCGGGCGGCCCCGGCCCTCCTCGGGTACGCCGCCGTGCGCGCGCTGGGCCTGGTCGCGCTGGCCCTGTGGAGCGCCGCGCGCGGCAAGAGCGCGCACACCCTGCTGACCGCCCGCTGGGACTCCCTCTGGTACACGCGGGTGGCCGAGCTCGGCTACGGCTACGAGGTGCGGCTGCCGAACGGCGACATCCACTCCAACCTGGCGTTCTTCCCGCTGCTGCCGTGGCTGGAGCGGGGGCTGCACGCGGTGAGCCCGCTGTCGTACGCCGACGCCGGGCTGGTGGTGTCCCTGCTGGCCTCGCTCGCCGCGGCCTGGGGGATCTTCGCGGTCGCCGACCAGGTGTACGGCCGCCGGGCCGGGGTGTGCGCGGTCCTGGTGTGGGCGGTGCTGCCGGTCGGGATCGTGCAGTCGATGGCGTACAGCGAGTCGCTGTTCACCGCGCTGGCCGCCTGGTCGCTGTACGCCGTGCTGACCGGGCGCTGGCTCACCGCGGGGACGCTGGCCGCGCTGGCCGGGCTGACCCGCCCGGTCGGCCTCGCGGTGGTCGCGGCGGTGTGGGCGGCAGGCGTCGCGAGCTTCGTACACCAGCGCCGCTCCCCCTCTTTCGGGCACACCGGAAGCGGGGGAGCACCTCCCGGCGCCCGTGAGACCCCGCACGCCCCCTCCCCCGTCCCCGGCCGGTCCGGCGAGGGCGCACCGGTCCCGCGGCGCGCCCTCGCAGCTCTGCTCGCGCCCCTGGGCGCCGCCGGATACGTGCTGTGGGTCGGCCACCGCACCGGCAAGGGCGTGTTCGGTTATCTGGACGTCCAGGCGGGCTGGCGCAACGGCTTCGACGGCGGCTACGCCTTCGCCCGTTTCGTCGCCGACAAGTTCACCTCGGTTCCGGGCGCCCTCGCGGGCCTCGCCCTGATCGCCGGGGTGGGCCTGGTGCTGTGGCTGTACGCCGTCGGCGTCCGGCAGGGCCAGCCGCTGCCGTTGCTGGTGTACACGGGTGTGGTCACGGCCCTCGCGCTGTGCGCGTCGAGTTACTTCGGCTCGAAACCGCGCCTGCTGATGCCGGCGTTCACGCTGCTGCTGCCGCTCGCCCTGGCGCTGGCGCGGGCGCGTCCGCGCAGGTCGGCGGCGGTGCTGGCGGTGGCGGCGGTGGCCTCGGCGGTGTACGGGGCGTTCTGGCTGAACGGCTCGGGTCCACCATGACCGCCCCGCACTCCCGGTGAATTCCGCGCCATACCCCGGTGAACGAATTCGGAAGCGCTACAAAACCGGCCACCGGAATGATCAAAGGAATTGAAGGGAAGCGGGCCGCGTCGATTGCGGAATCCGTGGAAATAAAGCGCCCCCTGAGAGGAATCCCACATCACATCGTCATTACGAAGCCTGCGCTTCCGCGAGATGAGTCCCTCACTCGCTGTAACGTCGATTGAGTGCGTACCGAACCAAAGCCGACCCGGCTCGACCGGATCTTCGCCAGACTGGACCGCGAGCCCGAACGGCCCGTCCTCGACGTGCCGCGGATGACGCGGCACCGTGTGGTGCTCTTCGGCGCGACCCTGGCCTTCTACGTCGCGATCGTGCTCGCCGTGGCGGCCACGACCTGGCTGGTCCGGATCGACTGGCAGGCCATGCTCTTCCGGCCGTACCAGCAGTGGCCGGAGATCCACGCCTTCCTTGACTACTGGGTGGTCCTCGGCCAGCGCGGCCCGACGGCCGTGATGGTCTCGGCCTGGCTCGGCTGGCGCTCGTGGCGGCAGCGCACCCTGCGCCCGCTGCTGGCGTTCGGCATGGCCCTGCTGCTGCTGAACATCACGGTGGGCGCCGTGAAGTACGGCCTCGGCCGCTCGGGTCCGCACTACGCGACCGAGGTCGGCTCCAACGAGATGTGGCACTGGTTCGAAGCCGGAAGCGACATATTTCCCTCGGGTCACACCGCGAACGCGGTCGTCACCTGGGGCATCCTCGCCTATCTGGCGTCCACGCCCTGGACCCGGCGCTGGCTGTCGGCGCTGTCGGCCGTGCTGTCCCTCAGCGTCGGTCTGACCACCGTCTACCTCGGTACGCACTGGCTCAGCGACGTCCTGCTGGGCTGGGCCGCGGGTCTGCTGGTGCTGCTGGCCCTGCCCTGGTTCGAGCCGCTGATCTCCCGTGCCGAGTCGCTCCTGCCGGCGCTGCGCGACCGCTGGACCGGCCGCCGCACCGGCCCGGTCCCCGTCCCCGCGCCCGCCCCGGTCCTCGCCTCGGTCCGCACCGGCGACGAGGACGGCGACGCGACGCCGGTGCGCGAGACGATCCCCTCGGCGGCCGCCCGCACCCCGCGCAACCCCGTGTACCTGGCCCCCGGCCCGCACACGGTCCGCTCGGAGCGCACCCCGGTCACCCCGGCCGGCAGCCGCCGACCGCCGCACTCCGACCGCGTCCCGCGCGGCAGCGGCTCCCCGGCCCGCCCGCTGACCGGCGGCTGACCGGCCCCTGACTGCGGGGCGCCGGTACGCACACACCCGCCCCGCATCGCGAAGGCCCCGGTTGTCCCTGACGGGAACCGGGGCCTTCGGCGTCGTACGGCGGTGTCAGCCCTTCCAGGCGCGGGCCACGCGGCCCCCGCGCACCTCGAAGTTCAGCCGGCCCTGGCGGTACTCCATGGTGATGATCGCCCCGGGTGGCAGCGAGCGGACGGTCGACCACCCCCGCGCACGCGCGAGCCGCTCCGCGCCGGCGGCGTCGAGGCCGACGTAGGCGTCCGGATCGTCCTGGGGTTCGGCGGCGGGATTCGGTATCGGTGCCATGCGGCCCACGCTAGGCGCAAAGCCCTCCGCCGGGGAAGCCGGGGGCGGACACGGCGGGTAGTCGGCGCCTGCCCCCTCACCCCCCTCGGCCCCCTCCCGTCCGCCCCCGGTCACGCTTCTGTCACAAGATCACCACAGGCGTTTCGGGCCGGCCACACCACCCGGATGAGCGATTCCCTCACCCTTCCGCAGGTATTCGAACGCAATTCCCGCGTGTCGGCGCGCGCCCCGGAATTACCCCGCGAAAAGTTCCCGGCGGAACAATTCACGGCTCACGGCACAGGGAAACCGGTACGCCCCCTGTCGGAGAGCGGACGGCGCGAGCATCATGACGCCGGCGGGCCCGGGGCGCGACGAGGCGAAGGGGCGAGCGAGGCATGGGGACGCAGACCGCGCAGGCGACGGCGGCACCCGTACGGCGCAGGCGGGGCGGCCGGCTGATCGTCGACTGGCTGACCACCACCGACCACAAGAAGATCGGCCATCTCTATCTGATCACGTCGTTCGTGTTCTTCCTCGCCGGCGGGGTGATGGCCCTGCTGATGCGCGCCGAGCTGGCCCGGCCGGGTCTGCAGCTGCTGTCGAACCAGGAGTTCAACCAGCTGTTCACCCTGCACGGCACGATCATGCTGCTGCTGTTCGCGACACCGAGCTTCGCCGGGTTCGCCAACGAGCTCATGCCGCTGCAGATCGGCTCCCCGGACGTGGCGTTCCCGCGGCTGAACATGCTGTCCTACTGGCTGTTCCTGTTCGGCGCGCTGATCGTCATGGGTTCGCTGCTCACCCCCGACGGCCCGGCCGCGTTCGGCTGGTTCGCCTACGCGCCGCTCAACGACCGGGAGCACTCGCCCGGGATCGGTCCCGACCTGTGGATCATGGGGCTCGCGCTGGCGGGCTTCGGCACGATCCTCGGCGCGGTGAACTTCCTGGCCACCATCATCGGGATGCGCGCGCCCGGCATGACGATGTTCCGGATGCCGATCTTCACCTGGAACACGCTGTTCACGTCGATCCTGATCCTGATGGCGTTCCCGGTGCTGGCGGCCGCGCTGCTGTGCCTGGAGGCCGACCGCAGGTTCGGCAGCCATGTCTTCGACGCGGCCAACGGCGGGGCGCTGCTGTGGCAGCACCTGTTCTGGTTCTTCGGGCATCCCGAGGTGTACATCATCGCGCTGCCGTTCTTCGGCATCATCACCGAGATCATCCCGGTCTTCAGCCGCAAGCCGATCTTCGGCTACACCGCCCTGGTCGGCGCGACCATGGCGATCACCGGTCTGTCCGTGGTGGTGTGGGCCCACCACATGTTCGCCACCGGCGCGGTGCTGCTGCCGTTCTTCTCCTTCATGAGCTTCCTGATCGCCGTGCCGACGGGCGTGAAGTTCTTCAACTGGACGGGCACCATGCTGCGCGGCTCGCTGTCCTTCGAGACGCCGATGCTGTGGGCGACCGGCTTCCTGGTGACGTTCCTGTTCGGCGGGCTGACCGGGGTGATCCTGGCGTCGCCGCCGATGGACTTCCATGTCACCGACTCGTACTTCGTGGTCGCGCACTTCCACTACGTCGTCTTCGGCACGGTCGTGTTCGCCGTCTTCGGCGGCTTCTACTTCTGGTGGCCCAAGTTCACCGGGAAGATGCTCGACGAACGGCTCGGCAAGATCCAGTTCTGGACGCTGTTCACGGGCTTCCACACCACGTTCCTGGTGCAGCACTGGCTGGGCGCGGAGGGCATGCCGCGCCGCTACCCGGACTATCTCGCCGCGGACGGCTTCACCGCGCTGAACACCGTCTCCACGATCGGCTCGTTCCTGCTGGGCCTGTCGACGCTGCCGTTCCTCCACAACGTCTGGAAGACCGCGAAGTACGGCGAGAAGGTCGAGGTCGACGACCCGTGGGGCTACGGCCGCTCGCTGGAGTGGGCGACGTCCTGCCCCCCGCCGCGGCACAACTTCACGACGCTGCCCCGGGTCCGCTCGGACTCCCCGGCGTTCGACCTGCACTATCCGGAGTACGCGGCGCCGGCGCAGCGGCACCCCGTGCAAGAGCACGGCTCAACAGGTCCCTTCCCCTCCTGATCGCGTCCGTGAGGGCGGCCGGCTCCAGCACCTCGAACTCCACGCCCAGCATCATCACGTGGACGACCATCGCGTCGAGGCTCCCCGCGCCGGTGCGCAGCAGGCAGGTGTCCTCCGTCTCGGCCTGGAGCGTCCCGGCGGTGGGCGAGACGTGCCGGACCGCCTCCTCCAGGGGCACCAGCAGCCGCACCACGGCCTGCTCGGCGTACGCGCGGGTGGACACGCCCCGGGAGACGTACGCGGCGAGGTCGTCGGCGGGCGGCTCGCGCGGGGTGAAGCGCGGCCCGTGCGGCGGCCTGGGCGTGATGCGGTCGACGCGGAAGGTGCGCCAGTCCTCCCGGTCCAGGTCCCAGGCGACGAGGTACCAGCGCCGCTCGGAGCACACCAGCCGGTGCGGCTCGACCGTACGGCGGGTGGCGGCGCCGCCGTGGTCCTCGTAGGCGAAGCGCAGCCGTTCGGCGTCCCGGCACAGGCCCGCCAGCTCGGTGAGCAGCGCCGGGTCGACGGCGTCGGGGCGCGTGTCCCGGAACATCGGCACGGTGAAGGTGTTCAGGGCGCTCACCCGGCGCCGCAGCCGGTGCGGCAGGACCTGCTCCAGCTTGGCCAGCGCGCGCACCGAGGACTCTCCGATGCCCTCGACGCCCTGCCCGGCGGCCGTGCGCAGTCCCACCGCCACGGCGACGGCCTCGTCGTCGTCCAGGAGCAGCGGCGGCAGCTCGGCGCCGACCCCGAGCTGGTAGCCGCCTCCGGTGCCGGGGCTGGCGTGCACGGGGTAGCCCAGCTCGCGCAGCCGGTCCACGTCCCGGCGCACGGTGCGCGGGGTGACACCGAGGCGTTCGGCCAGCTCGGGGCCCGACCACTCGCGGTGGGCCTGGAGGAGGGAGAGCAGGCGCAGCAGTCGGGCGGAGGTCTCCAGCATGGTCAACAGTGTCCATCAGGGCTCGTACGGCAGTTGGGGCACCTCGAAACAGGTGCGGTCCATGTCCCCCTGGGACACCCAGCCCTCGCCGTCCCGCCAGCGCGCGACCGACAGACAGGTCCGCCGCGTCCTCGGCGGCTCGGCCTGCCGCTCGTACGACACCGGCAGCAGCAGCCCGCCCGCGGTGTACCCCCGGGTGCGCTGCATGAAGGCGTCCACGCACGCGCGCGTGATGCCGCTCGGCGCGCACGACCGGGCCGCGTCGGTGAACCACTTCGCGGCGGCCCAGCCCTCCAGCTGCCACTGGGAACGCGTGCCGAAGCCCTCGGTGGCCTCACGGAACTCCCGTACGGCCCGGTGGGAGGTGTCCTCGAAGTTGCGGCTGGACCCGGTCGCCCAGAGGGCGTTGCGGCAGCGCGGCGCGTCCTTGTAGTCCTCGGCGACGGTGGAGGTCCAGTTCTGGACGTTGGTGACCTTGGCGGTGATCCGGGCGCCGACGTCGTCCAGGGCCGCGCACAGGCGGGCGTTGCCGTGGCTGTCGATGGCGTCGAAGACGAGGTCGGCGCCCTGCTCCTTCAGATCGGCGGCCACGGCCGCGAAGTTGGGCAGCGCGAAGTCGACCTGCTCGGTGACGACCTTGTAGCCCTCGGCCCTCAGGCCCCGTTCGACGAGCCGGGCGTAGGCGGCGGAGGATGCCTGGTTGTAGGAGACGACGGCGGCGGTGCGGGCGCCGTGCTCACGCTTGAAGTAGCGGTACACCTCGGTGCCGCCGTACAGCGTGCCGCCCCAGCCGGGGGTGCCGTCGCGGGGCGCGAGGCTGCCGTAGATGCCGTACAGGTGCGGCCAGGTGTCGTAGGCGGCGCCGATGGGCTGGCCGCCGATGTCGGGCACGCGCGCGTGGGAGACGCGGGAGGCGCCGGCGTAGTCGAGGGCGGTGGTGGCGACCAGGGCGACGACCCGGTCCTCGTCGACGAGCCGGTGCACGCACTCGTTGTTGCCGACGCCGCTGCCGCCGTCGTCGCACTCCCGCACCTCGACACGCCGGCCGTCGATGCCACCGTGCGCGTCGAGCCGGTCGAACCAGGCTTTGGCGCCGTCGCGCGGGCCGGTGAACGCGGTGCCGCCGACGGGGCTGGTGGCGCTGGTGATGATCCCGACCCGGATCGGGGCCGCGGCCTGGGTGGAGGTGCCCCGGTCGCGGTGCTCGAAGTCGCTCTCCGGCAGCCGGCTGCCGCAGGCCGCGGCCAGGAGCGCCAGCAGCGCCGCGGCGGCGGCCTCAGCAGCCCGGGATCGGCGACTGGGAGGCACTGCCGGTCCGGCTCAGCTGCACCAGCGCGCACAGGGTCCTGACGGAGACCTTCCAGGTGCCGTCCTGCTCGATCGCCGTGCCGGAGGCGTTCGGCAGCGCGGTCCGGCCCGAGAGGGTGAGGGTGTACGTCACGTCGGCGCCTGTCGGCGAGGTGAAGACGACCTTCTCGACCTGCGCGCCGACCTGGCCGCCGCGTTCGTCCCCGTTGAACGCCTGGAGCACCGGGGCCATCCGCTCGCCGTTCTCCAGGACCGCCTGCTTGTCCTTCAGGGAGGTCTCCGGGTCGAAGAACTTCTGCCAGTTCGCCCTGATCTCGGCCTCGGCCGCCTGCGGGTCGGACGGGCGGGGCCGGGCCTCGGGCTCGCTGACCGTGGGGAGCACGGTCGGGGTGTCGAGCGTCGGCACGGGGGTCGCGCTCCGGCCGCCGCCGCCCTCGTCGTCGCTGCACGCGGTGAGGGCCGGGGCCAGGAACAGCAGCAGCGCGGCCGCCACCGCCGTGCCCCGCCGCGTCATGTCGCGCCGCCTGATGAGGTCGCTCCCGCTAACCATCTGGCTCACCACCGGGTGTCGGTCCGGGCGTGCGCGCCCGGTCCTTTCAGGGTCAGCTGGCAGAAGGCATAGTGCAAGCCATTGGCCGCCTTGGGCAGATCGCCGGCGCAGGACGTGTGGAGGCCGAGGATGAGGACGTCACGAGCGGGGACCTCGCACACCGTCCTGTGGGCCGGCTGGGCCGCCCTCGCGGCGGGGGCGGTGCTGTGCGTCATCGGCTGGTACGGCGTCTCCGGCGAGCGGTTCGCCGAACGCCAGCTGCCCTATCTCGCGTCCTGCACCGTTCCGGGAGCCGCCCTGATCGTCGCGGCCGCCGTGCTGCTGGCCCACGGCCGGGACGCGACCGCGGCCGCGCGCGTGGAGGAGCTGTACGCGCTGCTGGTGGCGGCCGAACCGCCGCGGGAGGAAGCGGAAGGGGAACGGCCGGTCGCGGGCGAACTGGTGGCGGTCCCCGGCGGCACCCTGTTCCACCGCGCGGACTGCCCGCTGGTGGCGGGCAAGGCGGAGGCGGGGCCGGTGGACGAGCACGGCCGCGCCGGCCTCGACCCGTGCCCCGTGTGCGCGCCGGACGTCTGATGTCCTCGCTCACCTACGACCTCACCCTGGCCGGTCTGTCCGTCGGCGGCGCGGCCGCGCTCACCGGGATCGGGCTGGTGGTGACGTACCGCGCGACGGGCGTGCTGAACCTCGCGCACGGGGCGATCGCGATGGTTTGCGCGTACGCGCTGCGCTCCTGCGTGGTCGACCGGGGCTGGCCGCTGTGGCCGAGTGCGGCGATGGTGCTGCTGGTCCTGGCGCCGGGCACCGGGGCGGTCCTGGAACGGTTCGTCTTCCGCCCCCTGTCGGTCCGTGGGAGCGGCCCGGCGCAGACCCTGGTGGCGTCGCTCGGCGTGTTCGTGCTGCTGGTGGGCGGGGCGGCGCTGCTGTGGGGGCCGGGCGCGCGGGACGACGCGCCCGAGCTGCTGCCGGCCGATCCGTGGGGGCAGCTGGCGGTCGTGGTCGTGCTCGCGGCGGGCGTGGCGGCGGTGATCCGCTGGACGCGGTTCGGGCGGGAGCTGCGCGCGGTCGTGGACGACCGGGGGCTCGCCGTCCTCGCCGGCCTCGACGCCGACCGGGTCGCGGCGGCGGGCTGGGCGTTCGGGTCGTTCACCGCGGGCCTGACGGGCGTCCTGCTCGCGCCGTACGTCCGCCTCGACCCGTACGGTCTGCCGCTGCTGGTGATGGAGGTGGTGGCGGTCGCGGTGGCCGCGCGGATGCGGAGCCTGGCGGTGGCGGTGGTGGTGGCGCTGGGTGTGGGGGTGGCGCAGAGCCAGCTGACCCGGCTGCATCCCTCCGGCTGGGGCGAACCGCTGCTCCAGGCGGTCGGTGCCAACCTGTTCGTGGTGGCGCTGCTGGTCGCGGCGCTGGTCCTGCCCGGGGTCGGCTCGCGGGACGCGCTGCCTCGCCCGGCGGCCGCCCGGGTCACCGCCCCGCCGGGCGCCCGGCCGGTGGCCGTCGTGCTGTTCCTGCTGCCGCTGGGCTTCGCCGGCTCGGACCTGCACACCTCGGTGCAGGTGCCGGCGCTCGCGGTGGTGCTGCTGTCGCTGGTGGTGGTGACCGGCCGCGGCGGCCAGATCTCCCTGGGCCAGGCGGCGTACGCGGGGCTCGGCGCGCTGTTCACGGCGCTGCTCGCGGCAGGGCGCTTCCCGGGCCTGCCGCGGCTGCCGGAGCTGGCGGCCCTGGCCGCGGCGGTGCTCCTGGTCGCGCCGCTGGGCCTGCTGACCGGCTGGCCCGCGATCGGCCGCCGGGGCCTCGCGCTGGCGCTGGCCACCTTCGCGGTCGGTGTCGCGGTGAGCCGATTCGTCTTCGCCCAGCCGTACGCCACCCACGGGCTGTCCCTGGCCCGCCCTGCCGGCTTCGAGGGGGACCGCGCGTACTACGTCCTGGAGCTGGTGCTGCTCGCGGCCGCACTGCTGTCGGTGCACGCCCTGCGCAGGGGCCGCACGGGCCGGGCACTGGCGGCCATGCGCGACCACGAGGCGGGCGCCCAGGCGGCGGGCGTGCGCGTCCCGTCCCTGAAACTGCGGGCCTTCGTCGCGGGAGCCGCCCTGGCGGCCCTGGGCGGCGGCCTGCTGGGCATGGGCCTGCGCGCCTTCGACCCCGGCGCCTACGACCCCGTCCGCGGCCTGCTGTGGTTCGCCGCGGTCGTCGTCCTCGGCGCCGACAGCACCCTCGGCGCCCTCGCCGCCGCAGCGCTCCTCGTCGGCCTGGACGCCGGCACCCGCGGCGGCGTGGCGGCGGCCCTGATCGGCGTCCTCGCGGTACTGGTGGGCCGCTTCCCGGGAGGCGTGCCCGAGGCACTGCGCACGGCGGTCGAGGGCGTACGGCGGAGGCGGACACCGCGGCTCACACCCCGGGGGCGCGAGCTGCGCGCGAGACTCCGGGCGGGGGCCGGGGGCGGGGTCGCGGCCCCGGCACCGGCGGGGGCGGGGTTCGCGGCCCCGGCACGCGGTGCGTCCGGCGGGGGCACCGCGCCCGCCGAAGACGCGGCACACGGACCGTCCGACGCCGCCGGGCCCTTCGGAGACACGGCGCCAGGACCCTCCGGCGCCGCCACCGGACCCACCCGGGGCACGGCACGCGGCAGGCCGCGCGAAGACGCCGCGCCGCAGGCCGCGGGCCCGGCTCACCGCGCATCCGCCCCGCTCAGCCCGCGAGCCCGCCGTCGGCCCGGCCTCGGCCCCGACGTCACCCGCCTCCCGCAGGGGCCGCCCGGCGACGACAGCCGCACGGGTGGTGCGGGTCGGCAGCCGGTCCTGGCCGCCCACGGCCTGCACGCGCGCTACGGCGGGTTCACCGCGCTCGACGGCGTCGGCCTGACCGTGTCCGCCGGGCAGGTCAGCGCCGTCGTGGGCCCCAACGGGGCGGGCAAGAGCACCCTGTTCCACTGCCTGGCCGGCACGCTGCGCCCCAGCCGGGGCCGTGTCCTGCTGGACGGCCGGGACATCACCGGCCTCCCCCCGCACGCCCGCGCCCGCCTCGGCCTGGCCCGCGGCTTCCAACAGCTCGCGGTGTTCCCGTCCCTGACGGTCCGCGAGAACGTCCAGGTGGGCGCCGAGCACGGCCGGGGAAGCACGGACACGACCGACCGGGCCCTCGGACTCTTCGGACTCGGCCCGCTGCGCGACCTGACCGCCGCGGACCTCCCCACCGGCACCCTCAGACGGGTCGAACTCGCCCGCGCCTACGCCGGCGATCCCCGGGTCCTCCTGCTCGACGAACCCGCCGCCGGCCTCGACACCGCCGAGGTCACCGCGCTGACCCGGGTGCTCGCGGCCCTGGCCGCCGACGGCACCGCCCTGCTCGTCGTGGAGCACGACCTCGGACTGGTCGCAGGTCTCGCCGACGTGGTGCACGTCATGGCGGCCGGCCGGATCGTCGCCACCGGCCCGCCGGACAGCGTCCTGCACGCGCGCGAGGTGGGCGCATGAGCCTCGCCCTGCGGCACGCACGCGTGCGCTACGGCCCCCTGGAGGCCCTGCACGGCGTCACCCTGACCGCCCCCTCCCCCGGCCTGACCGTGCTGCTCGGCCGCAACGGCTCGGGCCGTACGACGGTGCTGCGGGCGCTGGCCGGAACCGTGCCCCTGTCCGGCGGGGCGGTCGAGTGGGACGGCGTCGACGTGACCCGGCTGCCCGCACACCGGCGGGCACGCCGCGGACTGCGGCTCGTCCCCGAACGGCAGGCCGTGTTCAACTCCCTGACGGTACGGGAGAACCTGGACATCGCCTCCCCCGCGCACCAGCCCGCCCTCGATGCCTACCCGCAGCTCGCCCCGCTCCTCGACCGGCGCGCGGGCACGCTGTCCGGTGGTGAGCAGCGGATGCTCGCCGTCGCCCGCGCCCTGCTGTCCCGTCCGCGGGTGCTGCTGGTCGACGAGCCCGCGCAGGGCATGGCGCCGCCGGTCGCCGCCCGTACGTACGAGCTGCTGGCGGGGCTCGACGCGTGCGTGGTCGTGGCCGAGCAGCGGCTGCCGCCGGTGTTGCGCGGCCGGACGGTGTTCGTGCACGAACTGCGCCGGGGCGCGGTCGTGTTCAGCGGCGAGGCGTCCGAGTGGGAGCTGCGGGCAGCGGCGGACCGAACACCGCCGGGCCACGACCGTCCTGGTCCTGCGTCCGGGCCGAGTCGTCGGGGATGACCAGCAGCATGCCGATGCGCAGCAGGTCCGGTCGTTGGCCCAGCACTTCCTCGTTGGCCGCGTACAGGCCCTGCCAGCCGTCCTTGACGCCGTACTTGCGGGCGATCGAGGCGAGCGTGTCGCCGGCCGCCACGGTGTGCATCCGGCCGGTCAGCCCGTAGCGCCGGGAGCACACCGGCCAGGCCTGCCAGCCCTGTGTGGCCAGTACCTCGCGGGCCACCGCGATCTGCTCGGCGCGGGTCGCGAGGTCCGCGCGGGGCGCGTACTCCAGGCCGCCGAAGTCCACCCAGGTGGCCTGCCCGAACTGCAGCCCGCCGTAGAAGCCGTTGCCGGTGTCGGCGTGCCAGCGCCCGCCGCTCTCGCACTCGGCGATGCACCCCCAGGGCCACTCGTCCTCGGCGCAGGCGTACGGCACGCGGGTGGTGACGGCCGCGGGCGCGGGCGGCAGGGGCGCGGCGGGCGCGCCCGCGGAGGTGACTGCGGTCAGGAGCGCCGCGCCGAGGGCGGCGAGTGTGACACGGCGTGGGACGGACATCCGGCCACGCTAGGCAGCGGACCTCGCCCGGCCCTTCCCGCCACGCCCGCCGGGCCAGGGGCCCCACCCGGTCGGCGGACCGGGCGGGGCCTCGAATGCGGGACGTGCGGGTCGTACGGGTCTTACGTCGTACGTGTCACGGGTAGTACGGGTCCTACGTCGTACGGGTCTTACGTCGTACGGGTCTTACGTCGTACGGGTCACGGGTCGTACGGGTCGTACGGGTCGTACGGGGATGCGCGGCTCAGACGTCCAGTCGCAGGCCGGGCACGATCAGATCGGGGTCGCCGCCGATGACGGCCTTGTTGGCGGCGTACAGCGCCTGCCAGCTGGTGCCGTTCCGGGCGGCGATGGCGCTGAGCGTGTCGCCCCGGCGGACGGTGTAGTCCCCGCGGGAGGCGTTCCGGTCGGTGTGCCCGAAGGCGCGGGCGGGCGCGGCGGGAGCCGCCTTCGCGGTGCCGGAGCCGCTCGAAGCGCCCGGGCCGCTCCGGGGGCCGCGGTCGCTCCCGGCGCTCCCGGCGCTCCCGGCGCTCCCGGTGCTCTCGGTGCTCTGGGGGTTCGACGCCCCTCCGGTCGCCGGGGCCGCCGGTGCGCCGCCGTACGCGCCGGCCCGGGCCGAGCACGTCGGCCAGGCGCCCCAGCCCTGCGACTGCTGCACCTTGGTGGCCACGGCGATCTGCTGCTCGCGGCTGGCCCCGTCCGCGGTCGGGGCGTAGGCGGTGCCGCCGTACGCGCGCCAGGTGCCGGCGGAGAACTGGAGCCCGCCGTAGTAGCCGTTCCCGGTGTTGATGTGCCAGTTTCCGCCGCTCTCGCACTGGGCGATGCGGTCCCACACGCCACTGTCCGCCGCGTGGGCGCCGCCGCTCGCGGCCAGCAGGCCGAGCGGTGCCAGCAGGGCCGCCCCGGCGAGAGCCGCGGTCGTACGCGCCTTACGGGAGGAGGTGTCGTGCGTGGTGGTATCGGCACATTCGGACATGAGCATCCCTCTCTACGGACCCGGGGTCCCCCGGAGCGGGGCACGGTCCCGCGCGTCGGCGCGTTCCGCGTGCTCCGCCCCCTCCGCCGGTGGGGTCGGTCTTCGAGCTGTGGTGGTGCGGCCGGCGGACGTACCCGAGCGGTGCTCGTTGCACACGGCCGATGAATGTACGGAGCGTGGCGAGTGCACATCAACCAACTGCCCGTCGATCCAGGCCAGTTCAGGGTTACCGCCGGTATCAACTTCTGTGCATGACCCGCTCGATCCGTGGATATCCCGATTTGTCGACCGACCGGAAATGACAGTCTGTGACCCACCTCACCCGGCCAAGTTCCTTTGACTTCCGATTACTTGACAATGAGTGGCCGATTCCGTGCCACATGTGACCCTGCGCGTCGGATGATGCGATTCCGTTCGTGCAGCAGCGTGACTCCCGCCACAGCTGGCCCGTTGTGTCCTTCATGAGGCCGCCCGGTCTCATCCCACCGCATCTCTAGGGAGCCACCCGTGCCGCGCATGCTCGACCTCAGCGACGAGGTACGCGCCGAGATCGGCGACGAAGAAGCAGACCGGCTGCTCGCCGGAGACAACGCCCCCGGCAGTTACGACTGCACGTCCTGCCGCACCCCGGGCGACTCCGAGCACGAGCGCACCAGCACCGTCCTGTTCGTCGGGGACGAGACCGCCGTCCTCGCCTTCGCCCACGCCAGCTGTCTGCCCTCGCAGGTCGTCCAGGTCACCGAGGAGCAGCTGCGCGGTGCCGTGCGGTCGATCAGCGGCGACACCGTCAACCTGGAGCCCGAGAAGGTCGTGCCCGAGCAGGCCGTGCTCGGGGTGACCAGCGGACTCGTCCTGATCTCCGGGGAGTTGCACCCCGCGCTGGTGGTCGAGCCGACCGGACCGATCGTACGGCCCGGTTCCACCGGGCTCGGGGACGACTTCCTGCCGCTGCTCATCGAGCAGGGGTTCATGCCGGTCACCGAGCTGTCGACGGCGCCGCCGGTGCAGCACGGCTGGTCGGTGCTGCTGGCGATGGGGCAGCTGCACGCGGTGCTGCAGCCGGGGCCGAACGGCGGGCAGCCGGTCGCCTGGTGGCAGGCGCACCAGCCGCTCCAGGTCACCGAGGGCTGGCGGGCGGCGGCCAACAAGCACCAGCAGGTGCTGATGTTCGCCGCGCCGGTGGGGTCGATCGGGCGGCAGCCGCGGGAGGATCTTCTGCGGGACGCGCTCGACAAGGCCGCGGCGAACGGGAAGTTGGTGGGGGCGGCGCTGCCTCTGGCGGGGACGTGAGTCTCGCCCACCGAGGTGGTGCCTCATGTCGTCGGCGGCTGCGGGTGGTCACGGCCGGCCGCGCCCACGTGGCGGAGCCGCACATCGGCACAGCCCCGTGCCCCTTCCAGGGGCGCATCCCCTGAGGGTGTCCCGTCGTTTGGAGTTACGTGCACTCATACGACGTCCCCCGCCGCCAGGTTCCTCCGCCGATCCCGTCTGCCCGGTCGGCCCATGAACCGCAGGGCGGTCCATCGGCCACGCCGATCTACGACAAGCTGTACGCCGAGTACGTCAGGACGTTCCGCTCCCTGCCGGGTGACCGCAGCGGGGAGGAGGAGCTGGGCTTCACGGCGTTCGGCAGTCGGCACCCGGGGACGTACGGCAGCGGGTCGTACGGCAGCTCGTACAGCGCCTACAGCGCGGGAGCGAGCAGCGCGCGCGGCGGGACGGGGCAGCAGCAGTCCCCGTCGCAGTGGCAGCGGGTCGGTCAGCTCGGACAGCACGGCACGATGACACATGTGCCGGCCGGACTGCCGCCCAGGACGCGCGGCATCTGACGCACACGACGTGCGGACGGGAGAAGGGGCGGCCCGCTCGGGCCGCCCCTTCTCGTCACTTCTTCTTCTGGCCGCGCTTCTCGCGCACCCGCACCGAGATGTGGATGGGGGTGCCCTCGAAGCCGAACTCCTCGCGCAGCCGGCGCTCGATGAAGCGGCGGTAGCCGGCCTCGATGAAGCCGGAGGCGAAGAGGACGAACCGCGGCGGCTTGGTGCCGGCCTGGGTGCCGAAGAGGATGCGCGGCTGCTTGCCGCCCCGGATCGGATGCGGGTGGGCGGCTACCAGCTCACCGAGGAAGGCGTTCAGACGGCCGGTCGGGACACGCGTCTCCCAGCCCGCGAGGGCCGTCTCGATCGCCGGGACCAGCTTCTCCATGTGCCGGCCGGTGCGCGCCGAGACGTTCACCCGGGGCGCCCAGGCGATCTGGCCGAGCTCCGTCTCGATCTCCCGCTCCAGGTAGTAGCGGCGCTCCTCGTCGAGGGTGTCCCACTTGTTGAAGGCCAGCACGATCGCGCGCCCGGCCTCCACGGCCATCGTCACGATGCGCTGGTCCTGCACCGAGATGGACTCGGAGGCGTCGATCAGGATGACCGCCACCTCGGCCTTCTCGACGGCGGCCGCGGTGCGCAGCGAGGCGTAGTAGTCGGCGCCCTGCTGGAGGTGGACCCGCTTGCGGATACCGGCCGTGTCGACGAACTTCCAGGTGACGCCGCCGAGTTCGATCAGCTCGTCGACCGGGTCACGGGTGGTGCCCGCGAGCTCGTTGACGACGACGCGCTCCTCGCCCGCCACCTTGTTCAGCAGCGAGGACTTGCCGACGTTCGGGCGGCCGATCAGGGCGATGCGGCGCGGGCCGCCGACCCCGGCGCCGCCGAAGCCGGCCTCGGGCGCCTCGGGCAGGGCCTCCAGGACGGCGTCCAGCATGTCGCCGGTGCCGCGGCCGTGCAGCGCGGAGACGGGGTGGGGCTCACCCAGGCCCAGCGACCAGAGGTAGGAGGCGTCGGCCTCACCGCTCGGGCCGTCGACCTTGTTGGCGCACAGCACCACGGGCTTGCCGGCCTTGCGCAGCAGCCGTACGACCGCCTCGTCGGTGTCGGTGGCGCCGACCTTGGCGTCGACGACGAACACGACCGCGTCGGCCGCGTCGATCGCGAACTCGGCCTGCGCGGCCACGGAGGCGTCGATGCCGGCGACGTCCTGCTCCCAGCCGCCGGTGTCGACGACCTTGAAGCGGCGGCCCGCCCACTCGGCCTCGTAGGTCACGCGGTCACGGGTGACGCCCGGCTTGTCCTCGACGACGGCCTCGCGGCGGCCGATGATGCGGTTCACCAGGGTCGACTTGCCGACATTGGGGCGGCCGACGACGGCGAGCACCGGCAGCGGGCCGTGCCCGGCCGCCTCGATGGCACCCTCGACGTCCTCGAGGTCGAAGCCCTCTTCCGCGGCGAGCTCCATGAACTCCGCGTACTCGGCGTCGCCGAGCGCCCCGTGGTCGTGCTCGAAGTGGTCCGAGCCGCCGGGCTGGATCTGGTCGTTCATGAAGTCCGTACCTCGTCGTTCATCGTGGTGATCGGTGGATTGCCCCGGTTTGGAGGTGATCCACTACTCAGTGTCGCTCAGCGCCCGGTCAGGCGCCTGGCGTTTTCCAGGTGGAGGGTGAGCTGCTTCTGGATGCGTTCGGTCGCCTCGTCCAGCGCCGTGCGCGTCCGCCGCCCCGAACCGTCGCCCGCCTCGAACGGGTCGCCGAAGACGACGTCGATGCGGCTGCGCAGCGGGGGCAGCCCCTTTATCAACCGTCCGCGGCGCTCGGAGCTTCCCAGCACGGCGACCGGGACGATCGGCGCCCCGCTGCGGACCGCGAAGTAGGCGAGCCCGGCGCGCAGCGAGGCGAAGTCGCCCTCGCCGCGTGTGCCCTCGGGGAAGATCCCGAGGACGCCGCCGCTCTCCAGCACGCCCAGCGCCCGGCCGATCGCCGTGCGGTCGGCGCCCGAGCGGTCGACCTTCAGCTGGCCGATGCCGGTCAGGAAGGGGTCGAGGGGCCCGACGAACGCCTCTTTCTTGATCAGGAAGTGCGTCGGCCGGGGCGCCACGCCCATGACCATCGGGCCGTCGACGTTGTGGGAGTGGTTGATCGCGAAGATCACCGGCCCGGTCGCGGGCACCTTCCAGGAGCCCAGCACCCTCGGCCTGAACAGCCCGTACATCAGGCCGACGCCGATCCGGCGCCCGACCTCCGCGCCCCGCTCCGACGGCAGGCCCTCCTGCGAAGGGAGACTCACTTGCCGGCCCGCTTCTCCTCGACGAGGGTGACGACACACTCGATGACCTGCTGAAGGGTGAGGTCGGTGGTGTCCACCTCGACCGCGTCGTCCGCCTTGGCGAGCGGCGAGGTCTTGCGGCTGGAGTCGGCCGCGTCCCGCTTGAGCAGCGCCTCGCGGGTGGAGTGCACGTCGGCACCCTTGAGCTCACCGCTGCGGCGGGCGGCGCGGGCCTCGGGCGAGGCGGTCAGGAAGATCTTGAGGTCGGCGTCGGGCAGCACGGTCGTGCCGATGTCCCGGCCCTCGACGACGATGCCCCGCTCCGCGGACGCGGCGATGGAGCGCTGCAGCTCGGTGATCCGGGCGCGCACCTCGGGCACCGCGCTGACCGCGCTGACCTGGGAGGTGACCTCCTGGGTGCGGATCGGCCCGGAGACGTCGACGCCGTCGACGGTGATCGTCGGGGCCGACGGGTCGGTGCCCGAGATTATCTCCGGCTTGCCCGCGACCGCGGCGATCGCGGTCGGGTCGTCGATGTCGATGCCGTTGCTCACCATCCACCAGGTGATCGCCCGGTACTGGGCGCCGGTGTCCAGGTAGCTCAGGCCGAGCTGCGCGGCGACGGCCTTGGAGGTGCTCGACTTGCCCGTGCCGGAGGGACCGTCGATGGCGACGATCACGGGCGGCACAGTCGGGGCGGCGCCGTTTTCCACGGAGGGACACCTTCCTGGTGCGGTGTGGCGGTGGGGTGCGGGACGCGAGGGCGCCCCGCACAAGGTTACCGGCCCCGGCGCAGGGTCCTTACTGCCGGACCGACCAGCCCCGCTCGCGCAGCGCCGCCGTGAGCACCGGCACCGCCTTCGGCTCCACCACGAGCTGCACCAGGCCGGCCTGCTGCCCGGTGGCGTGCTCGATGCGCACGTCCTCGATGTTGACCCCGGCCCGCCCGGCGTCGGCGAAGATCCGGGCCAGCTGCCCGGGCTGGTCGTCGATGAGCACCACCACGGTCTCGTAGACCCGCGGGGCCGAGCCGTGCTTGCCGGGGACCCGGACCTGCCCGGCGTTGCCGCGCCGCAGCACGTCCTCGATGCCGGCCACGCCCGCGCGCCGCTTGTCCTCGTCGGAGGACTGCAGGGCCCGCAGCGCCCGCACCGTCTCGTCGAGGTCGGCGGACACGTCCGCGAGCAGGTCGGCGACCGGCCCGGGGTTCGCGGAGAGGATGTCGATCCACATCCGCGGGTCGGAGGCGGCGATCCGCGTCACATCGCGGATGCCCTGCCCGCACAGCCGTACGGCGGACTCCTCGGCGTTCTCCAGCCGGGCCGCGACCAGGCTGGACACCAGGTGCGGCATGTGCGAGACCAGGGCGACGGCACGGTCGTGGGCGTCGGCGTCCATGACGACCGGCACGGCACGGCAGTGCGAGACCAGCTCCAGCGCGAGGTTCAGCACCTCGGTGTCGGTGTCCCGGGTCGGGGTCAGCACCCAGGGGCGGCCCTCGAACAGGTCGCCGGTGGCGGCCAGCGGCCCGGACTTCTCCCGGCCGGACATGGGGTGGGTGCCGATGTACGTGGTGAGGTCCAGGCCGAGCGCCTCCAGCTCGCGGCGCGGCCCGCCCTTGACGCTGGCCACGTCCAGGTAGCCGCGGGCCACGCCCCGCCGGATGGCGTCGGCGAGGACCCCGGCGACATGGGCGGGCGGGGCGGCGACGATCGCGAGGTCGACGGGCCCCTCGGGTGCCTCGTCGGTGCCGGCGCCGAGCGCGGCGGCGGTGCGGGCCTGCTCGGGGTCGTGGTCGGCGAGGTGCACGACGACACCGCGCTGGGCGAGGGCCAGGGCGGCCGAGGTGCCGATCAGCCCGGTTCCGATGACGAGTGCGGTCCTCACTGGGCGATGTCCTTGCGCAGGGCGGCCGCCGCACCGAGGTAGACGTGTGCGATGTCGGCACGGGGCTTGTCGGATTCGATGTGCGCGAGCAGGCGGACGACCCGGGGCATGGCGCCCTCGATGTCGAGCTCCTGCGCGCAGATCAGCGGCACGTCGACGATGCCCAGCTTGCGGGCGGCGACGGCCGGGAAGTCGCTGTGCAGGTCGGGCGTGGCCGTGAACCAGATGCTGATCAGGTCGTCGGCGGTCAGCCCGTTGCGCTCCAGGACGGCCGTGAGCAGCGCGGTGACCTGCTCCGCCATGTGTCCGGCCTCGTCCCGCTCCAACTGCACGGCCCCGCGGACCGCTCGTACCGCCACGGCACTGCTCCTTGCTGCTGTACGGCTGTTCTGCCCGACCAGCCTAGTCAGCCCGCACGGGGTCGATCACCGGCGCCCGCACGCTGAGACGCGTCACGGCGGCCGCCGCCGGATCAGCTCCTCCGGCGAGGCCCACTGTCACCCGGGTACCCGCCCTCCGCCACCGGACCGGCCGGTCACTCGTCCCACAGCGCCCCGAGCGCCACCAGCTCCCCGTGGTACTCGATCCGGTCCGCCCACGCATCGGGCCAGGCCTTCGCCCCGTGGTACGCCCCCGCGAAGGCGCCCGCCAGGCAGGCGATGGAGTCGGAGTCGCCGGAGGAGCAGGCGGCCCGGCGCAGCGCGGTGAGCGGCTCGTCGACGAAGAGCAGGAAGCACAGCAGCCCGCTCGCCAGCGCCTCCTCCGCGAGCCAGCCCTCCCCGGTGGCCAGGCACGGGTCGGTCTCCGGCGAGGGCCGGCGCAGCGCCTCCCGGAGCCGCTCCAGGACGACGAGGCAGTCGTCCCAGCCGCGCGCGATGAAGTGCTCGGGGCCGGGGTCCTGCGACCGGGTCCACAGGTCGCCGAGCCAGGTGTGGTGGTACCGGGTGCGGTTGTCCAGCGCGTACGACCGCAGCAGCCCGACCAGGCCGGTCGGCTCGGCTCCCTGCGCGAGGAGCCGTACGGCGTGTGCGGTGAGGTCGGACGCGGCGAGCGCGGTCGGGTGCCCATGGGTGAGGGCCGCCTGGAGCTGGGCGGCGCCCGCGCGCTGCTCGTCGCTGAGGCCGGGGGCGAGCCCGAGGGGCGCGACCCGCATGTTGGCGCCGCAGCCCTTGGAGTGGATCTGGCTGGCGTCCTGCCAGGCCCGGCCCTCCTCCTTGAGCAGACCGCACGCGACGAGGCAGGTGTTGCCCGGCGCCCGGTTGTTCTCCGGCGACTCGTACCAGTCCACGAACTCCTCGCGCACCGGCCGCTCCAGCCGCTTGGGCGCGAGGTGCCCGCGGTCCATGGCGGTGCGCAGGCCACGGCCGAGGGCGAGGGTCATCTGGGTGTCGTCGGTGACGAACGCGGGGGTCGGCAGCTCCATCTCCCGCCAGGGTCCGCACTTGGCGAGGATCGAGGGGACGTCGTTGAACTCGGTGGGGAACCCGAGCGCGTCCCCGAGCGCGAGCCCCAGCAGGGCTCCGGTCGCGGCGTGCTTCCTTGCGAAGGCGGTCATGCGGGACGTCCTTCCCGGGTCGGTCGGAGCAGGGGCGGATGCAGCGTGGTCGCGGTGCCCGCGCGGTAGAGGGCGGCCGGTTTCCCCCGCCCTCCGGTCAGCCGGGCGCCACCCGGCACCGGCTCGACGAAGCCGGGCGTGGCGAGCACCTTGCGGCGGAAGTTGGGCCGGTCCAGCGGGACGCCCCAGACGGTCTCGTAGACCTGCTGGAGCTCGCCGAGGGTGAACTCGGGCGGGCAGAAGGCGGTCGCGAGGCAGGTGTGTTCGAGCTGGGCGCCCACCTGCGCGTGGGCGTCGGCCAGGATGCGGTCGTGGTCGAAGGCGAGCGGCCCCGCGGTGCGGTGGGGCACCCAGCGGGCCTGCGCCGCGTCCCCGCCGCCGCGCGGCTCGGGGGCGTCGGGCAGCAGCGCGGTGAAGGCGACCGACACCACCCGCATACGGGGGTCGCGGTCCGGTTCGCTGTAGGTGCGCAGCTGCTCCAGGTGCAGCCCGGAGAGGTCCGCGAGCCCGGTCTCCTCGGCGAGCTCGCGCCTGGCCGCGGTCTCGGCGGACTCCTCGGGCAGCAGAAAGCCGCCGGGCAGCGCCCAGCGGCCGGCGTACGGCTCCTGTCCGCGCTCGACGAGCAGCACGTGCAGGGCGCCGTCGCGGAGGGTCAGGACCGCGAGGTCGACGGTCACGGCGAAGGGTTCGTGGGCGTGCTTGTCGTAGCCGTCCATGCCCATGACGACGCCCACCCCCTTTAATAGTCATCACGACTATAAAAGGGGGTGGGAGCCGATGGCAAACCCTTAGAGGTCGACTTCCTTCATCAGCATGCCGACCTCGGTGTTCGACAGCCGTCGCAGCCAGCCCGACTTCTGGTCGCCGAGGGTGATCGGGCCGAAGGCGACCCGGACCAGCTTGTCGACCGGGAAGCCGGCCTCGGCGAGCATGCGGCGCACGATGTGCTTGCGGCCCTCGTGCAGGGTCACCTCGACGAGGTAGTTCTTGCCGGTCTGCTCGACGACCCGGAAGTGGTCCGCGCGGGCGTAGCCGTCCTCCAGCTGGATGCCGTCCTTGAGCCGCTTGCCCAGGTCGCGCGGGATCGGCCCGACGATGTGCGCGAGGTAGGTCTTCTTCACGCCGTACTTCGGGTGGGTCAGCCGGTGCGCCAGCTCGCCGTGGTTGGTGAGCAGGATGACGCCCTCGGTCTCGGTGTCCAGCCGGCCGACGTGGAAGAGCCGCGTCTCACGGTTGGTGACGTAGTCGCCGAGGCACTGGCGTCCCTCGGGGTCCTCCATGGTGGAGACGACACCGGCGGGCTTGTTCAGCGAGAAGAACTGGTACGACTGCGTCGCGACCGTCAGGCCGTCGACCTTGATCTCGTCCTTCTCCGGGTCCACCCGCAGGCCCTGCTCGGTGACGATCTCGCCGTTGACCTCGACGCGCGCCTCGTCGATCAGCTCCTCGCAGGCGCGCCGGGAGCCGTAGCCCGCGCGGGCGAGGACCTTCTGCAGCCGCTCGCCCTCCTGCTCGGCGCCGGGGAAGGTCTTGGGCAGCTTGACGTCCTTCTTGCCCGCGTACCGCTCCCGGTTGCGCTCCTCGACCCGCGTCTCGAACTCGCGCGAGCGCGCGGGGGCCGTACGACCGCGTCCGCCGCCCTGCTGGCCCTGCTTGGGGCCGCCCTTGGCGCCGCCGCGCGCCGAGGCGCCGCGCCCGGACTTGGGGCCGTCCTTGGTCGCGCCCGGGCCCACGTCGTAGCGGCGCTCCTCGGGGCGGGGCTTCTTCGGACGGCCTCCCTGCTTGTCGTCGCGGTTGCCACCGGCGCCGCGGTGGCTCCCGCGGCTCCCGCTGCTCCCGCCGCGGCCGCCGCTGTTGCCACCACGGCTCCCGCCGTTGTTTCCGCTGCTGTTCCTGCCGCTGCTGCTTCGCATCAATGTTCCGTCTTGTCGTCTGCCTCGTCGGAATCCGGAGCGTCCGGATCGAATGACGGAACCCCTTCCTGGGTCTCGGCCTCGATCGCCTCCGCCTCGGGGAGGAAGGGCGCGAGCTCCGGGAGCTCGTCCAGGCCGCGCAGGCCCATCCGCTCCAGGAAGTAGTTCGTCGTCACATACAGGATCGCACCTGTTTCGGGTTCCGTGCCCGCCTCCTCGACCAGACCCCGCTGCAGGAGGGTGCGCATCACGCCGTCGCAGTTGACTCCGCGCACCGCCGAGACCCGGCTGCGGCTGACCGGCTGGCGGTACGCCACGACGGCGAGGGTCTCCAGCGCCGCCCGGGTGAGCCGGGCGGTCTGCCCGTCCAGCACGAGCTTCTCCACGGCCGCGGCGTACTCGGGCCGGGTGTAGAACCGCCAGCCGCCCGCCACGTACCGCAGTTCGAAGCCGCGGCCCTGCCGGGCGTACTCGTCGGCCAGCTCGCGCAACGCGTCCGCGATCTGCCGCCGGGGGCGTTCGAGGATCTTGGCGAGGTGCTCCTCGCCGGCGGGCTCGTCCACGACCATCAGGACGGCCTCCAGGGCCGGTTTGAGGTCGAGGTCGGCGACGGTCTCGCTCACGGCTTGCTCTCCTCCTTCGGCTCCTCGGGCGGCCGGTCGAACTCGTCGGTCACCCGCGGCGTCTCGTCCCCGTCCCCACCGGTCCAGCGCACCAGCAGCTCCCCCAGCGCCGCCTCCTGCTCCAGCGCGACGGCCTTCTCCCGGTACAGCTCCAGCAGCGCCAGGAACCGCGCCACGACGGTCAGGGTGTCCTCGGTGTCGTCCACCAGCGCCCGGAAGCTGGCCTCGCCCAGCTCCCTGAGCCGCGCGACGACGATCCCGGCCTGCTCCTGCACGCTCACCAGCGGGGCGTGGATGTGGTCGACGTACACCTGCGGCTTGGGCTTGGGCTGCATCGCCTTCACGGCGAGCTTCGCGAACCCTTCGGCGCCGATGCTGATGACGACCTCGGGCAGCAGGTCGGCGAGGTGCGGCTCCAGCCCGACGGTACGGGGACACCTCCGGGCCTCCTCGTCCAGCCGCCGGTCGAAGATGTCGGCGATCTGCTTGTACGCCCGGTACTGCAGCAGCCGCGCGAACAGCAGGTCCCGCGCCTCCAGCAGCGCCAGATCGGCCTCGTCCTCGACCTCGGCGGCGGGCAGCAGCCGAGCGGCCTTGAGGTCGAGCAGCGTGGCGGCGACGACGAGGAACTCGGTCGTCCGGTCCAGGTCCCAGTCCGGCCCCATCGCCCGGATGTGCGCCATGAACTCGTCGGTGACCTTGGAGAGGGCCACCTCCGTGACGTCCAGCTTGTGCCTGGAGATCAGCTGGAGCAGCAGGTCGAAGGGTCCCTCGAAGTTGGCGAGGCGGACCTTGAAGACACCGTCGTCGGACCCCGGCTGCTCCGCCGAGACCTCCTCGCGCGGGGCGGGCTCCCCGTCCCCGGCTCCCCCGGGCGGCTCCTGGGCCCTCGGCCCCTGGCCCGGCGGTTCCTCGGGCCCCTTACCCGTCGGCCCCTTACCCGTCGGCTCCTCGCCCGGCGGCTCCTGGGCCCCGGACCGCTCCGCCGGCGGCGCGGGCGCGTGCTCGTGCGTCAGCCCCGGCCCGCGCCCCAGCGCGCGCCGACGGCCGGCACGGGGAGGCGGAACGTCGTTCGAGGTCATGGCCTCCGCAGGCTACCTCTAGCGCCCTCGCAGCCGGCGTACGAGGATGCTGGCGTCCCCACGGGTCTCCAGATCGGCGAGCACGACCGCGACGGCCTCGCGGACGATGCGCCCGCGGTCCACGGCGAGTCCGTGCTCACCGCGCAGCACCAGACGCGCGTGCTCCAGGTCCATGAGTTCCTCGGCGGACACGTACACGGTGATCTTCTCGTCGTGCCGCTCGCGCCCGCTCGGCCGCCGGGTGCCCGACCGCCCCCGCTTGCGCGGAGCGGCAGCGCCGGCACCGGCCGCGGAACCGCCGGAAGCACCCGCGGCAGAACCTTCCTGCGTCGCCTGCCGCCGCGCGGAGCGCTCGGCCCGGCTGCGGGACTCCCCGGCGTCCGCCGGCTCCGGGTCGGCCGCGACATGCTCGGCGCCGTCGCCGTCGCCGCCCTGCACGGGCACCGACTGCGGCGCGTCCTCCACGGCGGCGGCAGCGGCGTCGCCCTCCCCCGCGGGAGCCGGCACCCGGGCCTCACCGTTGGCCGTGCGCCGAGGAGTGGACGGCTGTAGCGCCATCCCGCCTGTCGTACGGAAGAGTTCGTCGGCCCCGGGCAGACTCACTCGGCGTGACACCGGGCGAGCACCTCCCTGGCGAGCTGGCGGTAGGCGGCGGCGCCGACGGAGTTGGAGGCGTACGTGGTGATCGGCTCACCGGCGACCGTGGTCTCCGGGAAGCGGACCGTGCGGCCGATGACCGTGTGGTAGACGTGGTCGTCGAATGCCTCGACCACGCGGGCCAGCACCTCGCGGCTGTGGACCGTGCGCGAGTCGTACATCGTGGCGAGGATCCCGTCGAGCTCCAGCTCCGGGTTGAGCCGCTCCTGGACCTTCTCGATGGTCTCGGTCAGCAGCGCGACACCGCGCAGCGCGAAGAACTCGCACTCCAGCGGGACGATCACCTTGTGGGCGGCCGTCAGCGCGTTGACCGTGAGCAGGCCCAGCGAGGGCTGGCAGTCGATCACGATGTAGTCGTAGTCGTCCATCAGCGGCTTGAGCGCACGCTGCAGTGTGGACTCGCGCGCGACCTCCGAGACCAGCTGGACCTCGGCGGCCGACAGGTCGATGTTGGAGGGCAGCAGGTCCATGTTGGGGACCGCCGTCTTCAGGAGCACCTCGTCGGCCGACATGCCCCGCTCCATGAGCAGGTTGTAGACCGTGAGGTCGAGCTCCATCGGGTTGACGCCGAGACCCACCGACAGCGCGCCCTGCGGGTCGAAGTCCACGAGCAGCACGCGGCGTCCGTACTCCGCGAGCGCGGCACCCAGGTTGATGGTCGACGTCGTCTTGCCGACGCCGCCCTTCTGGTTGCACATCGCGATGATCTTCGCGGGTCCGTGCTCGGTCAGCGGGCCCGGGATCGGGAAGTACGGCAGCGGGCGTCCGGTCGGGCCGATGCGCTCACGGCGCTGACGGGCAGCGTCGGGTGCGAGCGTGGCCGCGTACTCCGGGTCCGGCTCGTATTCGGCGTCGGGATCGTAGAAGTGCCCTTCGGGCAGTTCGTCGTAGTCGGCGAAGTGGTTGTGGGGCGCGCCACTTCCGTCGCCGGCCATGGCGTTCACGTGATGGCCATCCATGCTCTGGTGTGCTGACAGAGCCGTGTGGGGGCTGGTCTGGCTCTGGTGGGCTGCGAAGGTTCGGACAGCGACGGAGCCGACAGCCTCGAGCCCCGTGGAGCCCTGGCCCCGCGTAGGCATTCCTGGTTGACCACCCCCGGGAGAAAATGTCGACTCATTCACAAGTCGTCTTACCTCCTTGGTGACCAGGAAACTTCTAGACAAGGTCAGCGTGGCACCATGCCGACGGTTGGCGACTCTATGGCGTGTCGGCGGTCCGCAGCAACACAATCCGCCGGACCCGGCAGGATGTGTCGGCAATGAAACAACCCCCTGTCAAGGGCGTACGGCCGTCGCACGACAGGTTTCACCGGTGTGCGAATCGGTTCAAGGGTTACGTTCGAGGCGAGTTGACCTAGAGCCGCAAAGTGACCATACACACATCCGGCCGGACCTTGTCGGGCAAGGTCCGGCCGGGTGCGTGTGGTTGACGCGTCTTGTTGACGTATCGCCTTTGCGCGAAGGTGACTTAACCGAGCGCGCGGCCGTCCAGTCGGTCGGCGGGTCAGCCGAGCAGGCTCTCCAGCTCGACGTGCTCCAGGCCGTGGGCCTCGGCGACCTCCTTGTAGACGACCTTGCCGTCATGGGTGTTCAGACCCTTGGCGAGCGCGGCGTCGCGGCGCAGCGCCTCGACCCAGCCGTTGTTCGCGAGCGACACGATGTACGGCAGCGTGGCGTTGGTGAGCGCGTAGGTGGAGGTGTTGGGCACCGCGCCCGGCATGTTGGCGACGCAGTAGAAGACCGAGTTGTGGACCTGGAAGGTCGGCTCGGCGTGGGTCGTCGGACGGGAGTCCTCGAAGCAGCCGCCCTGGTCGATCGCGATGTCGACAAGGACACTTCCGGGCTTCATACGGGACACCAGCTCGTTGGTGACGAGCTTCGGGGCCTTGGCGCCCGGGATGAGGACGGCGCCGATGACGAGGTCGGCCTCCAGGACGGCCTTCTCCAGCTCGAAGGCGTTGGACATGACGGCCTTGACCTTCGTGCCGAAGATCTTGTCGGCCTCGCGCAGCTTGTTGATGTCGCGGTCGAGCAGGGTCACGTCGAAGCCCATGCCGATGGCGATCTGCGCGGCGTTCCAGCCGGAGACGCCACCGCCGATGACGACGGCCTTGGCCGGGACGACACCGGGGACACCGCCGGGCAGCACACCGCGGCCGCCGGCCGAGCGCATCAGGTGGTAGGCGCCGACCTGCGGGGCGAGCCGGCCCGCGACCTCGGACATCGGGGCGAGCAGCGGCAGCGCGCGGTTCGGCAGCTCGACCGTCTCGTAGGCGATGGCGGTGGTGCCGGACTCCAGCAGGGCGTCCGTGCACTCCTTGGAGGCGGCCAGGTGCAGGTAGGTGAAGAGCGTCTGGTCCTTGCGGAGGCGGTGGTACTCCTCCGCGATGGGCTCCTTGACCTTCAGCAGCAGGTCGGCGGCGGCCCACACCTCGTCGGCGGTGTCCAGGATCTCGGCGCCGGCGGCGATGTACTCGCTGTCGGGGATCGAGGAGCCGAGACCGGCGCCCCGCTCGATGACGACCTGGTGGCCGTTGCGCACCAGCTCGTGCACACCGGCGGGGGTGATGGCCACCCGGAACTCGTTGTTCTTGACCTCGCGGGGGATGCCGACCTTCACGTCGATCACGGTCCTTGGCTCAGAGGGGGTATTACACGACATACCGGCTACCCACGGGCACACCGGGAGACACCGCAGGAGAACGTGCGGCAGAGCCAGTCTAATGAAGGCGTTCCCGCTGTCTAGCCTTTCATTGCATCAATCTTCAGTGGATGCACTGCGGATTTCGCAGGCGTTAGCGTCTTGTTCCGGGACGATCTCTGGGGTATCGCCCTCCTGGAGCTCCTCCCCCAGCATGCGCTCGGCCGTACTGCGCTGCAGCGCGGCGGCCACCGGGTCCCCGAGGTGCTCCAGGGTGTCGGCCATCCGCAGGTGCAGCGCGGCCTGCAGCCGTACGTCCTCCGCGCGCCGCGCCCACTCCACCGCCTCCTGGCAGGTGCGCAGACTCTCCTCGGGCCTGCCGGCGTACTCCTGCACCCGGGCCAGCTCGCTCAACGCCCGTGCCTGGGAGGCGACATCGCCCTCCTTGCGGAACCCGGCGACCGCGGCCCGCCAGGCCCTGAGCGCCTCCCCGTAGCGGCCCGCGTAGGTGTGCGCCGTGGCGATACGGCCGTACAGCCGGGCCGCGTCCGCGCGCTCCTCGCGGGCCAGCCGCTGGGCCAGCGCCCGGCCGAACCAGTCGGCTGCCCGGTCGTAGTCCCCCAGCTCCAGGTGCGCGCCACCTACGGATTCCATTGCGCGACCGGTCGCGTACGGGTCATTCGCTCTGCGTCCGGCGTCCAGAGCCGTGCGATATCGCACCAGCGCCTCGGCCGTGCGCCCGGTCCGAGCGTCCAGGTCGGCCAGGTTCAGCAGCGCGGCGGCCCGCTCACGGTGCAGCCCCCGGCGCTCGGCCACGTCCAGCACGAGACCGTGGACGAGGTACAGGTCGGCGGCCGCCGCCTGGGTGCCCCAGTGCGCGACCATCGCCCGCACCAGCTGGGACATCAGCCGGCGCGCGAGGGTGTCCAGCTCACCGTCGGCGACCGCGAGGCGTGCCGAGGCGAGCAGCGCGGGCCTGCGCAGCCGCAGCCACTCGGCGGCCGCACGCGGGCTGGGGAAGCGCAGCGAGCGGGGCATGCCGAGGAGCTTCTCGCGGGCCTGCGGACTGTCGGTCTCGGTGATCGCGCGGCAGGACTGCAGCAGTCGTACGGTCCGCTCCAGCATCCGGGCGCGGGCCAGCTGGATCTCGGCGGGGCGGTCCTGGGACTCGGCGAGGGCCTTCAGCATCGGATACAGACAGGCCGGCACCTCGTACTGCGGCAGCGGCGAGTCCACGGCGTGCAGCAGACCGAGCGAGACGAAGTCGTCCAGGGTGGTGCGGGCCCCGCTGACCGAGCAGCCGGCCAGCGCGGAGGCGGTGTGCGGGTCGACGAGCCCGGCCGGGGCGAGGGAGAGCAGTCGCAGTATCCGGGCGGCCGGGGCGGGCAGCGAGGTGTAGGCGAGCCGGAACACCCGGGCGAGCGGGGTGGCGGACTCGTCGCCCTCGGCGTGCAGATGCTTGGCGAGATCCGCGACAGCGGCCTTCGGCCGGGCGGCGAGCCAGCCGCCGGCCAGCCGCAGCGCGGCCGGCTGGGCCTGGCACTCCTCGACCAGCCCCTCGGCGGCCCGTGGATCGACGGTGATCCGCACCGAGCCGGTGTGCCGGGACAGCAGCTCCACGGCCGACTTGGTGTCGAGGCCGCCCAGGGTGCACGGCCGCACGTCCGAGATCCCGGTCAGCGGCCCCCCGGAGACGGCGACCACCAGACACTGCGGCGCCTCCGGCAGCAGCGCGTCCACCTGCGCCGCGTCGGCGGCGTCGTCGAGCAGCATCAGCGTCCTGCGGTCGGCGAGGGCCTCGCGCAGCACCTGGGCCACCTCGTCCTCGTCGGCCCCGGGCGGCACCGCCACGTCGAGGGCGGTGAGCATCTCCCGCGCCGCCCGCCCGACCGCGACGGGCGTACCGTCGGGCTCACTGAGCCGGGCCCGCAGCACCCCGTCCTCGTAACGGTCCGCGATCTGCCGCACCAGCTCCTCGGCGAGGGCGGTCCGCCCCGACCCGGGCCGCCCGGCGATCAGCAGCACCCGCGCGCGGGGGGCCTTGCGCCCGGACAGGGTGTCCAGACCGGCCCGCTCGATGTCGGCGCACAGGTCCTTCAACTCCCGGGTGCGGCCGAGGAACCGGCCCTCCTCGGCCAGGACAGACGCGTCCGTGTCCACCACCTGATCCGTCACGGGCCACACTCCCGTCCCACCACACGCCCAGGCCCGCCGGGACTCCGGTCAGGGCGTTTCCAGAGCCTAGTTCACGCTCTGCAACACCCCGGGCAGGAGCGGGCCGACGCCGGGCAGGACTCCCCGATCGGATCAACGGACAGTAGGACGGTTTCCCGGGGGCGCGGGGCCGTATCGGCATACGGCTCCGCCGCGTGGGCGCGACGAGCCACGACAGCGGGTCAGCCGCACGGCGACAGATGAGGGCACACGCTAGGCGTCGAACGGCCGCGCAGGCCAGGGCGCGTCCGCAGGACGCAGCGAGTCGAGCCCTCCACCCTGCCGGGCGGCAACGAGCGAAAGCACCCCCACGACCAGGCACGTGTTGTGCAGCTCCCCGGCCAGCACACCCCTCACCAGCTCATCCAGGGGCACCCGGTCCAGCTCCAGGTCGATCTCCTCGTGCTCCGCCTCGAACCGCTCCCCCTCGGCCGCGGAGAGATCCCGCGCGAGGAAGATGCGGACGGCCTCGTCACACCCGCCCGGCGTCGGGTACACGTCGGCCAGCACCCGCCAGGTCTCCGCCTTGACGTGCGCCTCCTCGTACAGCTCCCGCTGCGCCGCGTGCAGCGGGTTCTCCCCGGGCACGTCCAGCAGCCCGGCCGGGATCTCCCACAGCTTCTGCCGCACGGGATGCCGGTACTGCCGCAGCACGACCACCCGGTCCTGCTCGTCGAGCGCGAGCACCGCCACCGACCCCGGATGCACCTGGTAGTCCCGCCGCACCACGGTCCCGTCGGGCATGACCACCTCGTCCGTGCGCACGGAGGTCTTGTTGCCCACGAAGGGGGTCTGCGAGCCCCGGATCTCCCACTCCGCGGGGGTGTCCTTGATCGTCATGCCAGACCTTTCAACTGCGGAAACGAAACCGGGGTGCGCTCCATTGAAGGAACGCACCCCGGCAACCGTACAACCGGTGTGTCACTCGGCGGTCTTGCGCACGTCCTACGCCCGCCGGCGCTCGACGGCCGCCTTCACCAGCCCGGCGAACAGCGGGTGCGGGCGCGTCGGACGCGAGCGCAGCTCCGGGTGCGCCTGCGTGGCGACCAGATAGGGGTGGACGTCACGGGGGTACTCGACGTACTCGACGAGCTTGCCGTCCGGGGAGGTGCCGGAGAACTGGATACCCGCTTTCTTCTCCAGCTCCGCGCGATAGGCGTTGTTGACCTCGTAGCGGTGGCGGTGCCGCTCCTCGACGTACTCCTTGCCGTCGTAGACCTCGCGCACGATCGAGCCCTCGGCCAGCTTGGCCGGGTACATGCCGAGCCGCATGGTGCCGCCCATGTCGCCCTCACCGGCGACGATGTCCATCTGCTCGGCCATCGTGGAGATGACCGGGTGGGCGGTGGCCGGGTCGAACTCGGTGGAGTTGGCGTCCGGGATGTCGGCGAGGTGGCGCGCGGCCTCGATCACGATGCACTGCAGACCGAGGCAGAGGCCGAGCAGCGGGATCTTGTTCTCGCGGGCGTAGCGGATGGCGCCGACCTTGCCCTGCACACCGCGGTCGCCGAAGCCGCCGGGGATGCAGATGCCGTCGACGTCCGCGAGCTGCGCCTTGGCCCCGGCCGGGGTCTTGCAGTCGTCGGAGGTGACCCACTTGATCTTGACGCGGGTGCGGTTGGCGAAGCCGCCGGCGCGCAGCGCCTCGGTCACCGACAGATAGGCGTCGGGCAGGTCGATGTACTTGCCGACGAGGGCGAGGGTGACCTCGTGCTCGGGATTGTGGACGCGGTCGAGCAGGTCGTCCCAGGTCGTCCAGTCCACGTCGCGGAACGGCAGGTCCAGCTTGCGCACGGCGTAGGCGTCCAGGCCCTCGCCGTGGACCGTCTTCGGGATGTCGTAGATGGAGCGCGCGTCGGGGCAGGCCACCACGGCGTCCTCGTCGACGTCGCACATGAGCGAGATCTTCCGCTTGATCGCGGTCGGCACCTCGCGGTCGCAGCGCAGCACGATCGCGTCGGGCTGGATGCCGATGTTGCGCAGGGCGGCGACCGAGTGCTGGGTCGGCTTGGTCTTCAGCTCGCCGGACGGGCCGATGTAGGGCAGCAGCGAGATGTGCACCACGAAGACGTTGTCGCGGCCGACCTCGTGGCGGACCTGGCGGACGGTCTCCAGGAACGGCAGCGACTCGATGTCGCCGACCGTGCCGCCGACCTCGGTGATGACGACGTCGACCTCGTCGGTCGCCATGCGGCGGATGCGGTGCTTGATCTCGTTGGTGATGTGCGGGATGACCTGGACCGTGTCGCCCAGGTACTCGCCGCGGCGCTCCTTGGCGATCACCGTGTTGTAGACCTGACCGGTGGTGACGTTGGCCGAGCCGTCCAGGTCGCGGTCGAGGAAGCGCTCGTAGTGGCCGATGTCCAGGTCGGTCTCGGCGCCGTCGTTGGTGACGAACACCTCACCGTGCTGGAACGGGTTCATCGTGCCCGGGTCGACGTTGAGGTACGGGTCGAGCTTCTGCATCACGACCCGCAGTCCCCGCGCCTTGAGCAGCATGCCGAGGCTGGAGGCCGTCAGACCCTTGCCGAGAGAGGAGGCGACACCCCCGGTGACGAAGATGTGCTTGGTCGTCGTGGATTTGGGCGTCATGGCCAAGAGGGGGCTCCCGTGGTCGCTGTCTGGAGTGGCGGTACGGCTGCCGGGCCGGAGTTCTCCGGGGGCGCCGTCGCTGCGGTTCGGGGGTGCGTTGTCCTGGGAGGGACGCCCACCGGTCCACGGGCTACCAGCGTATCAGCGCCTCGGCCCGGTGGCTTCCGGCCACGCTCCGCGCACGTCCGGACACCCGTCCGAACTGGGCGGACGCCGGTCCGGCGGCGGCTCACCCGCAGCTCACCCGTTCGGCCCAGTCCGGTTGCCCGGAGGCGGACGCAGATCATCCGAGCGCGTCGTATCCTGCTCGGACATTGGCTGTCGAGCCGGCCGGAAACACGGCACCACCCCCGCCCGTTACACCCCGGAACAACAAGAGCTCGTCAGTTCGTTGAGCAGAGAATGGTCGACCGTGTCCCTGGCTCGGGGACGGTTCCGCCTCACGGCTCAACGACGCACCACAACGACCCCTTGACCGCACTAGCGACCGCCCCGACATGGGGTGACGTGGCCGTTCGACTGGAGATGCACGTGGCCGGGCGCATCGAAGACTACGCACTCATCGGAGACATGCAGACCGCTGCCCTGGTCTGCCGGGACGGCACAGTGGACTGGCTGTGCCTGCCCCGCTTCGACTCGCACGCCATCTTCGCCGGTCTGCTGGGCACCGAGGAGCACGGCTTCTGGCGCATCGGACCGGCGCACGCCCCCGACACCGCGCCGCCCGTCGCGGACCGGCGCACCTACCGCGGTGACTCGCTGATCCTGGAGTCCGAGTGGGACACCATCCGCGGCACCGTCCGGGTGACCGATTTCATGCCCCCTCGTGACGGCGCCCCGCAGCTGATCCGGATCGTCGAGGGCGTCTCCGGCCGGGTGCCGATGCAGTCGGCGCTGCGGATGCGCTTCAGCTACGGCCGTGTGGTGCCCTGGGTGCACAAGCATGACGACGAGCGCACGGTCGCCGTCGCGGGCCCCGACTCGGTGTGGTTCGACACCGAGGCCGAGACCTACGGCCACTCGCTGACGACGTACTCCGACTTCACCGTGGCGCCCGGCGAACGGATCGCCTTCACCATCTCCTGGCAGCCCTCGCACAAGGAGGCGCCGCCGCTGCCGGAGCCGGAGCAGTCGCTGACGGCGACCGAGGACTTCTGGCGCGACTGGGTCGAGCACTGTACGTACCACGGCCCCTACCGCGAGCCGGTGGTCCGCTCCCTGATCACGCTGAAGGCGCTGACGTACGCCCCGACCGGCGGCATCGTCGCCGCGCCGACGACCTCCCTGCCGGAGGACATCGGCGGCGTGCGCAACTGGGACTACCGCTACACCTGGCTCAGGGACGCGGCGATCACCCTGTCCTCGCTGCTGCGCACCGGCTACCGCGAGGAGGCCCGAGCCTGGCGCGAGTGGCTGCTGCGCGCGGTCGCGGGCGACCCGGAGAACCTGCAGATCATGTACGGCATCGCCGGCGAGCGCGAGCTGGGCGAGGCCGAGCTGGACTGGCTGCCCGGCTACGAGAACTCCGCCCCGGTCCGGGTCGGCAACGGCGCCGCGCACCAGCTCCAGCTGGACGTCTACGGCGAGGTCACCGAGGCCCTGCACCTGGCGCACATGACGGGCCTCGCCCGCAACGACTACGCCTCGCTGCTCCAGCTGAAGCTGATCAGCTACCTGGAGAAGCACTGGCAGGAGCCGGACGAGGGCATCTGGGAGGTACGCGGACCGCGCCGGCACTTCGTGCACTCCAAGGTGATGGCATGGGTCGCGGTCGACCGCACGATCAAGCTGATCGAGTCCGGTGACGCGGACGGCCCGCTGGAGCGCTGGAAGGAACTGCGCGACGACATCCACCGCGAGGTGTGCGAGAAGGGCTACGACAAGGAACGCAACACCTTCACGCAGTCCTACGGCTCCAAGGAGCTGGACGCGAGCCTGCTGCTGATCCCGCAGATGGGCTTCCTGCCCCCGGACGACAAGCGGGTCATCGGCACCATCGAGGCGATCCAGCGCGAGCTGTCCACCCCGGACGGCTTCATCCTGCGCTACCCCACCGAGGGCGAGTCCGAGGGCGTCGACGGCCTGCCGGGCGACGAGGGCGCCTTCCTCGCCTGCTCGTTCTGGATGGCGGACGACCTGGCGATGATCGGCCGGGTCGACGAGGCCCGCCGGCTGTTCGAGAAGCTGCTCGGCCTGCGCAACGACCTGGGCCTGCTCGCCGAGGAGTGGGACCCGCGCCTGCAGCGCCAGGTCGGCAACTTCCCGCAGGCCTTCAGCCACGTCCCGCTGATCGACACCGCGCTGCGGCTGACGGCTTCGGGGGCGTACGGCGGCTGAGCGCGCCGCCCGGGCCGCACCTGCCTAGGCTGGAAGCACACCATCCCCCCGCACATGAAGGGGGCGGCCATGGCTTCCCTCTCGAAGGCGGGCGCGGCCCTCACCGCGCTGCGCGAGGATTTGTCGGGCGATGTGTTCGCCCCTGGCGACCCGGGGTACGACGAGGCCCGGGTGGTCTTCAACTCGATGATCGACAAGCGGCCGGCCGTGATCGCCCAGTGCGTGGACGAGGACGACGTCGTGCGGGCCGTCCGCTTCGGGCGGGAGCTGGACCTGAACATCGCCGTGCGCGGCGGCGGCCACAGCGTGGCGGGCTCGGCGCTCAACGACAACGGCCTGGTGGTGGACCTGCGCCATATGCGGGCGGTCACCGTCCATCCCGGCGCTCAGGCGGTACGGGTCGCCGGCGGGGCCACGATGAGCGACCTGGACCGCGCCACCGAGCCCCACCATCTGGCCACCACCGGCGGCCGGGCCTCCACCACCGGGGTCGGCGGGTTCGTGCTGGGCGGCGGCAGCGGCTGGCTTGACCGCTGGTGCGGCCTCGCGGTCGACAACCTGCTCGGGGTGGAGCTGGTCACCGCCGACGGCGAACGCGTCCGGGCGAGCGCCGAGGACAACCCGGACCTGTTCTGGGGGCTGCACGGCGGTGGCGGCAACTTCGGCGTGGCCACCGCGCTCACGCTGAGACTGCACCCACTGCCCGAGTTCGCCATCGCGCTGCTGCTGTACCTGCCGGAGAACGGCCCCGAGGTGGCGCGCACCTACCGCGATGTGATCACTGCCGGGCCGAACGAGGCGAGCGGCGCCCTGCTCTACTTCACCGGCCCGCCGGAGGAGTTCGTACCGCCGCACCTGGTCGGCACGCTGCTGTGCGGTGTACTGCTGACCTACGCCGGGCCCGAGGCCGACATGCGCAAGGTCGCCGAGCCGCTGCTGGCGCTGCCGCACGTGTCGGAGATCGTGGGGGCGATGCCGTACGCCGATGTCCAGTGCATGATCGACGACCCGCCGGGGTTCCGGAACTACTGGTCGGCGGAGTACCTGACCGGGGCCCCGGACGCCTATCTGGACCTCTACTGCGCCCGCGCGGCGTCCATGCCGGTGCCGTCCGGCAGCATGCACGCGCTGTTCCCGCTGGGCGGGGCGATCGCCGAAGGTCCGCACGAGTATCCGGTGCCCTACCGGGACGCGCCCTGGGGGGTGCATCCCTTCGGGTTGTGGGAGGACCCCGCGGACGACGAGCGGGCCGTGCGGTGGGTGCGTGACGTGCGCGCCGACGCCCGCCCCTGGAGCACGGGGGCCGTGTACCTGAACTTCATCGGCGACGAGGGCGCCGACCGGGTGGTGGCCGGGGTCGGCGCCGACAACGCCCGGCGGCTGGCGGAGCTGAAGCGGAAGTACGACCCGGACAACGTCTTCCGCTTCAACCACAACATCAAGCCGGCGTAGGGCGGTCGGAGAGCGGGGGCGGTCAGAGAGCGGCGATCACCTCCCGCGCGGCGCGCTCGCCCTCGGTGGCGCCGCCTTCCATGAATCCCTGGAAGTCGTAGGAGCAGTGCTCGCCGCCGATGTGGATGTTGCGCTGCGGGGTGCCTTCGTAGCCGGCGTAGCGGTGCAGGTAGCCGACCGGCCAGTAGGAGTAGGCGCCCTGGGCGTACGGGTTGAGGTGCCAGGCCGACAGCTGGGCGCGGCCGGTGAAGGCGGCGGAGGTGCCGGGGTAGAAGGCGTCGATGTCCTTGGTGTAGGCCGACGCCAGCTTCGCCACGTACGGGTCGCTCTCGACGCCGAACGGCCCCGCCGGGGCGAGGGACTTGGCGAGGGTGCCGCCGTGGTACTGGATGAGGATGCCGCCGGTGCCGGGCTGGACCTTGGTGGTGTCCCAGGTCTGCTGGACGCGGCTGTCGGTGAAGCAGTCGCCCGCGGAGACGCCCGGCCAGGCGCCGGTGCCGCGCCAGGGGCGGCTGGAGAACTGCATGTTGAGCTTGGTGCAGTACCCCATGCGGGCGTCGCGGATCAGGTTCGTCATGCGGGTGTCGAACCCGGCCCGGCTGAGGTCGAGTTGCTTCAGGACCGGCAGGGGCACGCACAGGATCGTGTGGTCGGCGGTCACCGTCCGGGTGACGCCCGACTCGGTGAAGGTGAGCGTCTGGGTGCCGTCGCTGTCGGCCTTCACCGCCTTCAGCGACCAGCCGTGGCGGATGGTGCCGTCGGGCAGGAAGTCGGCGATGGCGTGCGGGAGTCGGTCGTTGCCGCCGACGATGTGGTAGCGCTCGTTGGACAGGCCCCAGATGTTGAAGTTCCCGGGGTTGGTCTGGTAGCCCATCAGCAGCACCAGGGCCAGGGAGGACTGGTCGGTGGTGTCGGCGCCGTATTCGACGTTGTAGGCGACGTCGAACCACCGGCCCAGCGGTGAGGCGTGGCCGCCCGGCACGCGCGACTCGATCCACTCGTACAGGGACATGTTGTCCAGCGCGGTGCCGGTGGGCGTGGTCCGGTTCCACTTCACCTCGCCGGCCTCCTGCAGGTCGCGGTGGAGGGCCTGGTGGACAGCGTTGAAGTCCTCGTCGGCCTGTTCGCGCGAGTAGTACGCGCCGTCGAACCACAGGACCTCCTCGGCGCCGTTGGGCCCGCCGCCGAGGAAGTCCTCCACGGGCAGGGAGAAGCGGCGGCACAGCTCCAGCATCTTCTTGTGGCTGGTGTCGATCAGCTCGCCGCCGATCTCTGAGGTCTGCCCCCAGGCCCAGTGGTCGCGCTGGGAGTACATACGGCCGCCGACCCGGTCGGGGTGGGCCTCGTACAGGGTGCAGCGGTGACCGGCGTCGTACAGGGTGAGCGCGGCGGTGAGTCCGGCGATGCCGGCGCCGACCACCGCGATACGGGGCGCGCCCGCGGCGGCGGCGCGCGGGGCGGCCGTCACCGTGGCGGTGGCCGCGAGCGCGGCCGCCCCCTTCAGCACCGACCGGCGGCGCATCCGGGCCTCGGCGACGGGCACCCCGAGGTGCCGGGCGGCCGCGTGGTCGGCGGCGAGGGAACGCAGGAGGTGCATGGAGTGCGTACGGGACACAGGACAGCTCCTCGGACGTCGGGCGTGGGATTCGGCGACGTTCGTCAGACGTTGGCGGGGGCCTGTGCGACGTCGTCGTCCGTGCGTTCGGCCGCGTCCTCCAGGACGATCCGGCCGATGATCTCGTAGCGCTCCGGCCGCCTGGCCCGCAGATACAGGCCGAGGCCGAGGCCGCCGAAGAAGACAAGGCCGACGGTCCACGGGATGGCCTTGAAGAAGAGGGAGTCGGCCGCCGCGCCGGCCGCGGTGTCCATGTTGATCACCAGCAGCACGACCACCGCGGTCATGCCGATCCCGCCGAGCAGCGGGGCGGTGAGGGTGCGGAACCAGTGCCGGTCCTCGGGGTGGTTGCGGCGGAAGTAGCCGATGACGGCGAAGGAGCACAGGGTCTGCACGATGAGGATCGCCATCGTGCCGAGGATCGCCAGCAGGGTGTAGAGGTGGATGTAGGGGTCCTGGCCGCTCAGCCAGAAGCCCGCGACGAGCGCGACCGCGATGCAGGACTGCACGAAGGACGCGATGTACGGCGACCCGTGCCTGGCGTGGGTGCGGCCGAGCGCCCGGTGCAGGAAGCCCTCGCGGCCGATGGCGTACAGATAGCGGGCGGCGCACTGGTGGAAGGCCATCCCGCAGGCGAACGAGCCGGTGATCAGCAGCCACTGGAAGGTGTCGACCGCCCAGGCGCCGATGAAGGAGTGCGCCGGGTCGAAGAACAGGTCGAGGGGGCTGGTGCCGGAGGAGACCTTCACCGCGCCGTCCAGGCCGTTGCCTGCGATGGTCATCCAGGAGACGTAGATGTAGAAGAGGCCGACGCCGACCACCGAGATGAGGGTGGCGCGCGGGATGACCCGCTTGGGGTCGCGGGACTCCTCGCCGTACATCGCGGTCGACTCGAAGCCGACCCACGACCAGAAGGCGAAGAACAGTCCGAGTCCGGCGGAGGCGCCGGTGAAGGCGTTCTTGGGGTTGATGGGCTCGACGGGGATGCCGTCGGGGCCGCCGCCGTGGAGCAGGACGGCGGTGGCGACCGCGAAGAGCACGGCGATCTCGGCGATCAGCATCACGCCGAGCGCCTTGGCGGTGAGGTTGATGTCGAAGAACGCCAGCACCCCGGTGACCAGCAGCATCGCGGCGGCGTAGAGCACCCAGGGCAGGTCGACGCCGAGCTGGTCGTGGACGGTGGTCCTGGTGAAGTAGGCGAAGACGCCGACGATGGACGCCTCGAAGACGATGTACGCCAGCACGGCGAGCATGCCGGAGGCCATGCCCGCGATCCGGCCGAGGCCGTGCGAGATGTAGCCGTAGAAGGCACCGGCGGCGGTGATGCGGCGGGCCATCGCGACATAGCCGACGGAGAACACCGTCAGCACGAGCGTGGCGAACAGATAGCCGGCCGGGGCGCCCGTGCCGTTGCCGAAGCCGACCGCGATGGGCAGGTTGCCGGTCATGGCGGTGATCGGCGCGGCGGTCGCCACCGCCATGAAGACGACACCCACCAGGCCCACGGAATTCGCCTTGAGCCGATGGACCTCTCGCGTGGGAGTTTCTGCCATTCCCGCCCCTCTCCTCATATTCGGAGTGCAGTCACAACGAAATCCGAAGATCACGCAGGGGTGTCCCTGCGGATGCGACAGTGTTTCGTCATGGTGACGCACGCCACAACAGACACGCGGTCGTGCAATCGGGCGCCCGGGGCGACGCATTGCCGACCGCCGGAGGGCGGTGATCGTCGCCGTAACCGCGCGGAGATGTCGCGGATACGTGCGCGCGGGTAGCGTCCGCTGCATGGAACGCCGCACGGACCACCGATTCGACACCCAGGGCGCGGGCATCACCGTCCAGCGGGCCCTGGAGCTGCCCGGACTGCGCAGCGGCCTGCCCGAGGTCCTCGCCGGCGCCGACCGGCTGCAGCGGACCGTGCGGTGGGTGCACGCGGGCGAGGTGCCGAACATCGCCTCCCTGCTGAAGGGCGGCGAACTGCTGCTGACCACCGGCTACGGCCTCGGCACCCGCCCGGCCGAACAGCGCGCGTTCGTGCGGACGCTGGCCGAGCGGGGCATCGCCGCCCTCGTCGTCGAACTCGGCCCGCGCTTCACCCGGTTGCCCGCCGCCCTGGTCGAGGCGGCCCGCACGGCCGGGCTCCCGCTGGCCCAACTGCACCGCGAGGTGCCCTTCGTGACGGTCACGGAGGAGATCCACACCGAGATCGTCAACGGCCACTACGCGCTGCTGCAGCGTGCCGAGGAGGTGCACCGGCGCTGCACCCAGGCCCTCCTCGGGGGCGGCGGCATCCCCCAAGTCCTCGGCATCCTCGCCGACTTCGGCGACAACCCGGTGTTCCTGGAGACCTACGACGGCCGGCTGCTGTACGCCGCCGGGGCCGGGCCCGAGGGCGCCGACCCGCTCCAGGTGTGGGAGGGGCTGCGCGGCCAGCGCGGAGACGCGCCGCCGCCCGCCGGGTCGGTCCTGGTGGAGGTACCCGGCGGCGGCCCCGGCACCGGCTCGGTCCGCGCCCGGCTGGTGCTGCTGCCGGTGCGCGGCCCGCTCGCCCCGGTGCACCGGATCGCCGCCGAGCGGGCCGCCGGGATACTGGCCGTGGTGCTGATGCAGGCCCGCCAGGAGGAGGAGCTGGCCGCACGCGGACGCGGCGACTTCCTCACCGACCTCGCCGAGGGCCGCATCGCCGCCGACGACGCCCCCGCCCAGGCCCGCGTCCTCGGCTTCAAGCCCGGTACCGGCCCCCTGCTGCCGGTCGTCATGCGGCTCGGCGACGGCCTCTCCCCCGGCGGCGGCTGGGCCGTGCTGGCCCGCGCGGTCGCCGAGGAACTGGCCTCGGTGGGGGTGCCGGTGCTGCTCGGCGTACGCCCGGTGGAGGGCCGGGTGCCGCTGCTGCTGGGGCTGCGCACCGAGTCGGAGCGGGCCGCGGTCGCCGACCGGGTGGCGGCGGCGCTGCGAGCGGGCGTGGAGCGGGCCGGGATGCAACGCCCCGGCGCCCGGCCGCCGGTGGTCGTCGTCGGCGTGGCGGGCGGCTGGGCCGCGGCCTCGGCGGGGCTGCGGCACGCGGCGGAGACGGCCGCCGCCGCACAGGGCCTCGCCGACCGGCCCTGGTACGACGCCCGCCGCCTGGACATCGACCTGCTGCTGTGGCGGCTGCGCGAGCATCCCGACCTCGCCGCCTTCGTGGAGCGGGCCATCGGCCCCATCCGCGACCACGACCGCCGCTCCAGACCTCCGCTGCTGCCGACCCTGGAGACCTATCTGGCCCACGCCGGCCGCAAGGCGGAGACGGCCCGCGAGCTGCACCTCAACCGGCAGACCCTCTACAACCGCCTCGCCCGCATCGGCGAGCTGCTCGGCACGGACCTCGACGACCCGCAGACGGTGCTGGCGCTGAGCCTGGCGCTGCGCGCACGCCGGCACGTGGGGTAGGCACCGGTGTCCGGCGGGGGCAGCACCCGCGGCCGGCCGTCGCCGCCGTCGATCGCCGGGGTCGGTCCAGCGCACGGGACCGCGTCGACTCGTTCGGCCGTCGTCGCATCCGGCCGCCGGGTCAGAGCAGCGGCCGGGCCTGCGTCAACTCGTCGTAGACACTGAGCACTTGCGCCACCGTATCGTCCTCCGTGGGCCAGGTCGCCGCCTGCCGTACGCCCCGCTCCCGCAGCTCCTCCCGGCGCTCGGGGTCGGCGAGCAGGCCGGTCACGGCCCCGGCGAGGGCGTCCGCGTCGCCGTAGGGCACGAGTTCCGCCGCGTCGCCGACGAGGTCGGGGATGCCGCCGACGTCGGTGGCGACGAGCGGCACGCGCGCGTGCAGGGCCTCCTCGGCGAGCACCGAGCGCGACTCCCAACTGCTGGGCAGCAGCGCCACATCGGCGGCCGCGAGCAGGTCGGCCACGTCGTCGCGGCGGCCCAGCAGCCGCACCGGGAGCCCCTCGTCCTCGATCCGGCGCTGCAACAGCGGCCGCAGCGGGCCCTCACCGGCGATCACCACCAGCGGGACCGGATCCAGCGGGCGCCAGGCGCGGGCCGCGTCCAGCAGCACCTCGTACCCCCGGTGCCGGTCCAGGGAGCCGACCGCGAGCAGCAACGGCCGGCCCGTCGCGCCGAGTTCGGCACGCAGCTTGGGCCGGTGCGACTCGTCGCGCTCGACGGCCGTGCGCCGTCCGGGCAGCGCGACCGCGGCGAGGCGTGCGTCGCGGGCGCCGGTCGAGCGGGCCCGGTCCACCAGGTCGGAGGTGGTGCCGAGCACCACGGAGGCGGTCTTCGCCACCCTCCGCTCCAGCAGGCGCAGGAAGTGGGCGCGCGCCCCCTCCGCATGCGCCCGCCCGTGCCAGGTCACCACCAGCGGGGTACGCCGCCCGCTGAGCGCGAGCACGGCCCGGAACGAGGCGTGCAGCCCGTGCGCGTGCACCAGGTCGGCGTCCGCGCAGGCCGCCCGCAGCGCCGCCACGGACGCCGGGTCGCTGCTGCGCGGCACATGCACGTGGTCGGCGCCGGCCCCGGTGAAGTCGTAGGTGTGAGCGACCTCGAAGGGGGCGCACACCGTCACCCGCACGCCCCTGGCGACGAGCCCGGACGCCAGGGACCGCACATGCGCGCTGCTGCGGGCGTTGCCGCCGCCGAGCACCTGAACGGTGCGCAGCGGCGACTGTCCGGGCGCTGACTGGCTGCTCACGTGGCTCACGTGGCGGGGGCTCCTGGTTCGGCGTGGGCGTCACAGGACGGGGCGTCACCGCGTCCCAGGACGTGGTGCGTCACCCGCCACGGGACGTGGTGCGTCATGAGACAGGGTGCGTCACAAGACGTGGGGCGTCACGTAGAAACGTACCGAAGGAAAGCCCGCGAGGACGGACCGCGCGGTTTCCTCCGCGCCCACGGCCAAGGATGCCAGGACGTACGGGTGTTCCGGCTACGCCGACTTCAGGAAGCCCGACCGGGATCCCACCGAAGCTCACCCACTCGGGTGAACCTGGTGGGTCGGCGGGACGCCTACGCGTCGGCGCGCGCCGTCGCGAGGAGTTCCTCCGCGTGCGCCCGTGCCGTCTCGGAGTCCTCCTGTCCGGCGAGCATCCGGGACAGCTCGCGGATCCGCTCCTCGCCCTCCAGGACCTTCACGCCGGACCGGGTGACCGACCCGTCGTCGGTCTTCTCCACCAGCAGCTGCCGGTCGGCGAACGCGGCCACCTGCGGCAGATGCGTCACGACGACGACCTGCGCGGTCTTAGCCAGGCGCGCCAGGCGCCGCCCGATCTCCACGGCCGCCTTGCCGCCGACGCCGGCGTCGACCTCGTCGAAGAGGTACGTCGGCACGGGGTCGGTCCCCGCGAACACGACCTCCACGGCCAGCATCACGCGCGACAGCTCACCGCCGGAGGCGCCCTTGGCGATGGGCCGCGCCGGGGCCCCCGGGTGCGGGGCCAGCAGCAGCTCGACCTCGTCGGCACCGGCCGGCCCGTAGGCGACGGTACGCCCGCCGACCTCCACGCCCTCCGGGTCCTCGGTCTGCCGGATGTCGAAGGACACGCGCGCGTGCGGCATGGCCAGCGAGGCCAGCTCCGCGGTCACGGCGGCGGCGAACCGCTCGGCGGCCTCCGTGCGCGCGTCCGTCAGGGCCTGCGCGAGCCCGCCCAGTTCGACGCGCAGCGCGTCCCGCTCGGCGGTCAGCTCCCCGATCCGCTCGTCGTCGCCGTCCAGCTCGGTCAGCCGCGCGGCGCTCTGCTCGGCCCACATCAGCACGGCATCGATGTTCTCGCCGTACTTCCGGGTCAGCCCCGTCAGCGCGGCCCGCCGCTCCTCCACCGCGGCCAGCCGCAGCGGATCGGCGTCCAGATCGCCGGCGTACCCGGCGAGCTCCCCGGCCACATCGCCCAGCAGGATCCCGATCTCCCCGATCCGGTCGGCGAGCGCCGCCAGCGCCGGGTCATGGGACCGTACGGCCTCCAGCGCCCGGTGCGCGCCCGCCACCAGCGTGCCGGCGTCGACGCCCTCCGGGTCCTCGGGGTTGCCCGCGAGCGCGGCGTGCGCGGCCGTCGCGGCGGAAGCCAGCGCCTCGGCGTGCCCCAGCCGCTCCGCCTCCTCGGCCAGCTCCACGTCCTCGCCGGCCCGCGGCTCCACGCCCGCGATCTCCTCCAGGCCGTAGCGCAGCATGTCGGCCTCCTGGGCCCGCTCACGCGCGCGTGTGGTGATCTCCTCCAGCTCGGCGGAGACGGCCCGCAGCCGACGGTAGGCCTCGGCGTACTTGGCGAGCGGCACGGCGACCGCGTCGCCCGCGTACCGGTCGAGCGCCTGCCGCTGCCGGGACAGCTTGAGCAGCCCCTGCTGATCCGTCTGCCCGTGCACGGCCACCAGCTCGTCGGCCAGCTCGGCCAGCAGCCCCACGGGCACGCTGCGCCCGCCCAGGTGCGCCCGGGAGCGACCCTCGGCCGAAACGGTACGGCTGATCAGCAGCGCCCCGTCGTCGAGCTCGGCCCCGGCCTCCTCGGCCCGCACGGCCACGGAGGCGTCCGCGTCCAGCGCGATCCGCCCCTCGACGACCGCCTTCTCGGCGCCGATCCGCACCAGCGCCGGATCCGCCCGCCCGCCCAGCAACAGCCCCAGGCTCGTGACCACCATGGTCTTGCCCGCACCCGTCTCACCGGTGACGGCAGTGAACCCGGGCGACAGCTCGACGACCGCGTCGTCGATGACGCCGAGCGACCGTATCCGCATCTCTTCCAGCACGGTGAAGACCATACGAGGTCCGGAGCGATGTGTGCGAGGCGCCCTGTCACCCGACCGAGCTAACCGCCCGCTAGTGCGGCGCCCCGCGCCACCCGGAGACGGGCAGCGCGAACTTCGCCACCAGCCGGTCCGTGAACGAGGCGTGGTGCAGCCGGGCCAGCCGCACGGGCACGGCCCCCCGCCGCACCTCGACCCGCGCGCCCGGAGGCAGCTCCACGGTCCGCCGCCCGTCGCACCACAGCACGCCCGGCGGGATGTGCGGCAGCACCTCCACCGCGAGCACGGAGTCCGGAGAGGTCACCAGGGGCTTGGCGAACAGCGCGTGCGCGGAGATGGGCACCATCAGCAGCGCCTCCACCTCGGGCCACACCACCGGCCCGCCCGCGGAGAACGCGTAGGCCGTGGACCCGGTCGGCGTCGACAGCACGATCCCGTCGCACCCGAACCCGGTGACCGGCCGCCCGTCGATCTCCAGCACCACTTCGAGCAGCTTCTCGGCGCCGGCCTTCTGCACGGCAGCCTCGTTCAGCGCCCAGTCGGTGTGCACGATGTCGCCGTTGCTGTGCACGACGACATCGACGGTCATCCGCTCCTCGACCTCGTACGACCGCGACACCACCCGGTCGACGACCTTGTCGAGGTCGTCCCGCTCGGCCTCCGCGAGGAACCCGACCCGCCCCAGGTTGACGCCCAGCATCGGCACCCCGGACGCCCGCGCGAACTCCGCCCCGCGCAGCAGGGTGCCGTCACCGCCGAGGACGATCAGCAGCTCGCACCCGTCGAGGCACTGCGGGGTCGCCTCCTTGACCAGCTCCACCTCGTCCGGCAGCGGCAGGTCGCGAGCCTCGTACTCCAGTACCCGTACGCCGATGCCGGACCTCAGCAGCCCCTTGACCACGAGCTCGGCGCTGCGGATGGCCGCCGGCCGCCCCGTGTGGGCCAGCAGGAAAACAGTACGAGCTCGGTTCTGTGTCAACGCGGCCCCTCCGCCACTGCACGGTCAACATCGGCCGGGTCCAGTTCGGGGGCACCGGCCCGCAGCCAGAGAAAGTACTCGACGTTCCCCGAAGGCCCGGGCAGCGGACTGGCGGTGACACCCTTCACCCCGAGCCCCAGCTCCCACGCCTTCTCGGCCACTCCCCGCACGGCCTCCGCCCGCAGCTGCGGACTCCGTACGACACCCCCGCTGCCCAGCCGTTCCTTCCCCACCTCGAACTGCGGCTTGACCATCATCACCAGATCGGCGTCCGCCCGCACGCACTTCACCAGAGCGGGCAGTACCAGCCCGAGCGGAATGAACGACAGATCTCCCACGACCAGGTCCACCGGCTCTCCGTCGATCGCCTCCAGCGTCAACTCGCGTACGTTCGTACGGTCCTTGACGGTGACGCGTTCATCGCTCTGCAGGGACCACGCGAGCTGCCCGTAGCCGACGTCGACGGCGACGACGTGCGCGGCACCGGCGCGCAGCAGCACATCCGTGAAGCCGCCGGTGGACGCGCCGGCGTCCAGGGCCCGGCGGCCCTCGACGACCAGGCCCTGCGGTACGAAGGCCTCCAGCGCCCCGGCGAGCTTGTGCCCGCCCCGGGAGACGTACTCGGGATCGCTGTCGTCGGCCCGCACGACGATCGCCGCCGCCGTCTCCACCTGGGTGGCCGGCTTGGTCGCGACGGTCTTGCCGACGGTCACCCGGCCCGCGGCGATCAGCTGGCTGGCGTGCTCGCGCGAGCGGGCGAGCTTCCGGCGGACCAGCTCCGCGTCGAGACGGCGGCGTGCGACTCCTGCCACGTTCGGTTCAGCTCCTACTGCTGTACGGCGAATCGGAAAAGGTGTGACCCGAAGGGTCTCATTGAGGGGCGGCGGTCGGGTGACGGGTGGGAGCCGGAGGTCCCGGGCGGGCGTCGAGCGCGGTCAGCGCGTCGCGCAGCCCCCGGTGTACATCCTCGTACACCTCCAGATGCCCGTCCGTGGCGAGGTGGTCGGCGTCGGCCAGCCGCTCCAGCTGGGCGTCGACCTCGGCGTGGCCGGTGGGGGTGCGGGGCACGTCGAGGGGGGCCGCGGCGGAGGGGTCCTCGTCGGTGAGGCCGGGCTCCTGCACGGGGAGGTCCGGCTCCTGGACGGGAAGATCCGGCTCCTGCTCCGGGAGGCCCGGCTCCGGGACAGCGTCGTTCATGCCCCGACGCTACCTCGAACAGCTGCGGTACCGTCGGTGACGATGGCGACGATCGAGGAGTGCCGCAGCGCACTCGAGAAGCTCTCGGAGAACATGGGCCGTGCCGAGGGAGACGTCCGCGCGGCCGCCGCGCTGGACCGCTCGGTGAGCTGCCACATCACCGACCTGGACGTCACCTTCGTGGGCCGCATGTCGGACGGCCGCATCCACGTCCGGGACACCCTCCAGGGCCCGCCCCTGGAGAAGGCCGGGATCCGGCTGGCCATGACGGGCGACGACCTGGTGGCCCTGGTCGACGGCGAGCTGCACTTCGCCAGGGCCTGGGGCTCGGGCCGGGTCAAGCTCCACGCGGGCGTACGCGACCTGCTGGTGCTGAGGAAGCTCCTCTAGGCCCCGGCGCGGGCCTTGCGCGCGGCCGGCACCACCAGCGGCGTGCCCGTCTCCGGGTCGTCGATGACCTGGCAGCGCAGCGAGAAGACCTCCTCGACCAGCTCGGCCGTGACGACCTCGTTCGGGGCGCCCTGTGCGATGACCCGGCCCTCCTTCAGCGCGATCAGGTGGGTGGCGTACCGGGCGGCGTGGTTGAGGTCGTGCAGGACGGCGACGAGCGTACGGCCCTGCGTCTCGTGCAGCTCGGCGCACAGGTCGAGGACGTCGATCTGGTGCTGGATGTCGAGGTAGGTCGTCGGCTCGTCGAGCAGCAGCAGCGGTGTCTGCTGGGCCAGCGCCATCGCGATCCACACGCGCTGGCGCTGACCGCCCGACAGCTCGTCGACGTACCGGTCCGCCAGCTCGGCGACCCCGGTGTGCGCCATGGACTCCTGGACGATCCGCTCGTCCTCGGCCGACCACTGGCGCAGGATGCCCTGGTGCGGGTACCGGCCACGGCCCACCAGGTCGGCGACCGTGATGCCGTCGGGCGCCACGGACGACTGCGGCAGCAGGCCGAGGGTCCGCGCGACCTTCTTCGCCGGCATCGACTGGATGACCTGCCCGTCGAGCAGCACCCGGCCCCGACTCGGCTTGAGCATCCTCGACAGCGCCCGCAGCAGCGTCGACTTGCCGCACGCGTTCGGCCCGACGATCACCGTGAAGGAGTTGTCGGGGATCTCCACCGACAGCTCCTCGGCGATGACACGCTGGTCGTAGGCGAGGGTGACGTTCTCGGCGGACAGGCGGTTCACGGTGCTCCTCGAAGTGTTCTCGTACGCGGCTTCGCGCGCGCCCGGTGTCATATCCGGCCCGCCCGGCGCTCGGTGACCAGCAGCCACAGCAGATACACGCCGCCGAGCACCCCGGTGACCACACCCACGGGCAGCTGGTCGGCGCCGAACAGCCGCTGCGCGCCCCAGTCGGCGGTGACCAGCAGCGCGGCGCCCATGCACAGGGACGCCAGCAGGTTCGGGCCCGGCGAGCGGGTGAGGCGCCTGGCGAGCTGCGGGGCGGTCAGCGCGACGAAACTGACCGGGCCGGCCGCGGCGGTGGCGGACGCGGTGAGCAGCACGGCGGCCACCATCAGCAGCATCCGCACCCGCTCGACGCGCACACCGAGCGCGTGGGACACGTCGTCGCCCATCTCCATCATCCGCAGGCCGCGCGCGTTGGCGAGGACCAGCGGGACCAGCACCGCGCACAGCCACAGCAGCGGCCACACCTGCGCCCAGTCGCGGCCGCTGAGCGATCCGGTCATCCAGAAGACCGCCCGGGCGGCGTCGACGAGGTCGGCCTTGGTGAGCAGGTAGCCGTTGACGGCGGTGGCGACGGCGGAGACACCGATGCCGACCAGGACCAGCCGGTAGCCGTGCACGCCCCGCTTCCACGCGAGCAGGTAGATGGCCAGGCCCGTCACCAGGCCGCCGACGAGCGCACCGGCCGCGACCTGCCCGGCGCTGCCGGACATCAGCACGATCACCACGAGCGCGCCGGCCGTCGCGCCCTGGCCGAGGCCGAGCACGTCCGGGCTGCCCAGCGGGTTGCGGGACACGGCCTGGAACAGCGCCCCGCCGAGCCCGAGGGAGGCGCCGACGAGCAGGCCGACCAGGACCCGTGGCAGGCGGAGCTGGTTGACGATGAACTCCTGGCTCGCGCTGCCGTTCCCGGCCAGTGTCCTCAGCACGTCCCCGGCGGAGATGGGGAAGTCGCCGGTGCCGATCAGCAGCACGCTCGCGGTCAGCGCGGCCGCGAGGAGCAGGACGACGACGACGAACGCGCGTACGTCGAGGCGGACGGACAGCCCGCCCGGTCCGCGCACGGCCCGGACGGTGCCGCGCGGGTTCTTCACTGCGGTGCTCACAGCTGGGCCGTCCTCCGCCGTCGTACGAGAAAGATGAAGACCGGGCCGCCGAGGATCGCGGTGACGATGCCGACCTGGAGTTCCGCGGGCCGGGCCACGATCCGGCCGAGGACATCGGCGCCGAGCAGCAGCACGGGCGACAGGACGGCCGCGTACGGCAGGATCCAGCGCAGGTCGGGGCCGGTGAAGGAGCGCACGACGTGCGGCACCATCAGGCCGACGAACACGATCGGCCCGCAGGCCGCGGTCGCCGCCCCGCACAGCACGGTCGCGGCGAGCATCGACAGCGCCCGGGTGCGGCCCAGGTGGGCGCCGAGCGCCTTGGCGGTGTCGTCGCCCATGGCCATGGCGTTCAGCGGCCGGGCGAGACCGAGCGCGAGCAGCACGCCGACGGCGATGAAGGGCAGCACCTGGGCGATGGTCCTGTCGGTCGCCGCGTTCAGCGAACCGACCGTCCAGAAGCGCATCTTGCCGAGCGCGGCCTCGTCGACGATCATCACGGCCTGGAGGTAGCCGTACAGCGCGGCGCTGAGCGCGGTGCCCGCGAGCGCGAGCCGCACGGGCGTGGCGCCCCGGCTTCCGCCGAGGAACCAGACCAGCGCCCCGACCGCCGCCGCCCCGAGGAACGCGAACCACACGTAGCCGCGCAGGCTCGTCACCCCGAGGAAGGTGATCGCGCTGACCACCGCCGCGGACGCGCCGGCGTTGATGCCGAGCAGTCCGGGGTCGGCCAGCGGATTGCGGGTGAGCGCCTGCAGCACGGCACCCGCCAGCCCCAGCGCCGCACCGGCGAGCAGCCCCAGCAGGGTCCGCCACAGCCGCTCGTCGACGACGACGTCACCGTACGTCCCGGAGTTGTGGAAGAGCCCGTGCCAGACCTCTCCCAGGGCCAGCTCCTTGGCCCCGACCGCGAGGCTGGCCACCGCGACGCCCACCAGCAGCAGGACGGACACGACGAGCCCGGCGGCACGGGCCGCACCGCGCTCAGGGGGCGCGGGGGCGGCTTCCGCGCGCTGTTCGGGAGGACTGTCGACCAACACGCAGGTTAGGTTAGCCTATCCTCCCATTTTGAACGATGGCCGGTCCGGGCCCCGAGACCACCCCGCCCGCGCCCCTGAGTCCCCCTCAGAGCCCCAGCCGGTCCAGCGCCTTGCCTCCGTCGAGCCCGCAGGTACCCTTCCCGGCCGCCGTCCACGCCGCCGCGCACAGCGCCCGCAGCCCGTCCAGCGGCTCCCCGTCGCCCTCCAGTTCCAGCCGGTCCGCCCCCGCGGTCGCCGTCCAGCCCCCGCACCGGAAGCCGCCTTCGGCCACGACGACCTCCGGCTGCCCGGTGAGCAGCCCCCGCAGATCGGCGTCGACATACGTCGGCCGGTGCTGCGGCGGTGCCGCCAGCAGCTGGGCCCCGTCCGTCACCCCGGTCAGCACCAGCAGCGAGTCCACCTCGCCGTTGAACGCGCCCTCGATGTCCGTGTCCAGCCGGTCCCCGACCACCAGCGGCCGCTCGGCCCCCGTCCGCAGAATCGTCTCCCGGTGCATCGGGGGCAACGGCTTGCCCGCCACCTGCGGCTCGGCGCCGGTCGCTATCCGCACGACCTCCACCGCAGCCCCGTTGCCCGGCGCGATCCCCCGCCCGCTGGGGATCGTCAGATCGGTGTTGGACGCGAACCACGGCACCCCCCGCGCCACGGCGTACGACGCCTCGGCGAACCGCCCCCACGGCAGATCCGGCCCGCCGTAGCCCTGCACCACGGCCGCCGGATCGTCGTCGGCGCCGTCCACGGGCGTGAGCCCGCGCTCCCGCAGCGCCACCCGCAGCCCCTCGCCGCCGATCACCAGCACCCGCGCCCCCGCCGGCACCTGCTCACTGATCAGCCGCGCGACCGCCTGCGCCGACGTGATGACGTCGTCCGCGCCCGTCGGTATCCCCAGCTCGGTCAGATGCCCGGCCACGGTGTCCGGCGTCCGCAGCGCGTTGTTCGTGACGTACGCCAGATGCATCCCGCCCTCCCGGGCGGCCGCCAGCGACTCCACGGCGTGCGCGATCGCGCTGCCGCCCGCGTACACCACCCCGTCCAGATCCAGCAGCGCCGTGTCGTACGCCGCGCTCAGGGCCTGCCCACTGCCCTCGGGCCTCGTCCTGACGCTCGGGCTCATTCCGCATCGCTCCTCGTCCGCTCGCCTTTCCCCCGATCATCCCCCATGCCACTGACAGCCGTCCGACACGTACGATGCCCTGATGAACACTGCAGGTCACTCGGAAGCAACGGCGCCCCGAGGCCTGGAACTCACCCCGTTCCGAGGCCTGCGCTACGACCCCGACCGGGTCGGCAGCCTGGCCGCCGTCACGTCCCCGCCGTACGACGTCGTCGTACGCCCCGACGGAGTGCACCACCTCCAGGACGCGGACCCGTACAACATCGTCCGGCTGATCCTCCCCCAGGCCGGCACCGTCGGCGCCCGCACCGAGCAGGCCGCCGACACCCTGCGCCGCTGGCTCGCCGAGGGCGTCCTGACCGCCGACCCCGACCCCGCCCTGTACGTGTACGAGCAGCGTCACGCCGACGGCATGCTCCAGCGGGGCCTCATCGGCAACCTCCGCGTCTCCGACCCGGCCGAGGGCATCGTCCTGCCCCACGAGGACGTCATGCCGCACATCGTCGCCGACCGCGCCGCCCTGATGCGCGCCACCTGGGCCAACCTCGAACCCCTGCTGCTGACCTACCACGGCAACGGCTCGGCCGCCGAGGTCATCGAGCGCACCGCCGAACAGCCCCCGCTGCTGTCGACCACCACCGAGGACGGCTACTGCCACCGCCTGTGGTCCGTCACCGACCCGGCCGAGCTGGCCCGGATCCGGACCGACCTCGCCCACCACCAGGCCCTCATCGCCGACGGTCACCACCGCTGGGCCACCTACCGCCGGCTGCGCGCCGAGCACCCCTCGCCCAGCCCCTGGGACCTGGGCCTGGTCCTCCTCGTCGACACCGCCCGCTACCCCCTGCGGGTCCGCGCCATCCACCGCCTCCTGCACGGCCTGCCGGTGGGCGAGGCCCTGTCGGCGATCGAGCCGCACTTCCGCGTACGCCGCCTCGACCTCCCCCTCCCGCAGGCCCTGGAGACCCTGGCGGACGCGGCCTGCGAGGGCAACGCCTTCCTGCTGGCCGGCGACGGCGCCTTCCACCTCGTCGACCGCCCGGACCCGGCCCTGCTGGACCGCACGGTCCCCACCGACCGCCCCGCCGCCTGGCGCACCCTCGACGCGACGGTCCTGCACTCCACCCTGCTCGCCCACCTCTGGCACATCCCCGAGGACGACCCGGCCCGCATCGCCTACATCCACGACACGGCCGCCACGGTCGCCAAGGCCGAGCGCGCCGGCAGCACCGCCGTCCTCATGCACCCCGTCCGCGAGGACGTCGTCCGCTCCCTGGCCCGCCAGGGCGTCACGATGCCCCGCAAGTCGACGTCCTTCGGCCCCAAACCGGCCTCGGGCCTGGTGCTGCGGGCACTGGACATCTGAAAGCCGGACACCGGAAAGGGCGGGACCCCGATCCCGGGATCCCGCCCTCCATTACGTCACGTCCGCGTGTCTGGTACGACGTCCGGACCCGAGGTCAGTCCTCGTCGTCGGCCTTCTCGTCGTCGGCCTCGGGAGCGCTGCTCGGGGCCTCTTCCGCGCCGCTCTCGTCGAGCGCGTCGACGAACTCGACACCGTCCAGCTCCGCCAGCCGGTCCGACGCGTCGGTGCTGCCGTCCCGGTCGGCCTCCACGGCCTTCGCGAACCATTCCCGGGCCTCGCCCTCACGTCCGGCCGCGAGCAGCGCGTCGGCGTAGGCGTACCGGAGCCGCGCCGTCCAGGGCTGGACGGAGTTGGAGGCCAGCTCCGGGCTCTGCAGCGTCACGATGGCCGCGTCGAGCTGCCCCATGTCACGCCGGGCACCGGCCGCGACGAGACGCATCTCCACCTGGCCGGCCTTGTCGAGCTTGTTCACCTCGGGCGCGCCGGCCATGTCCAGCGCCTTCTCCGGCCGGCCGAGACCGCGCTCGCAGTCGGCCATGACCGGCCACAGCTCCACCGTGCCGGTCATCCGCCGCGCGGCCCGGAACTCGGCGAGCGCCTCGCTGTACTTCTGGTTCGCGTACGCGGCGAAACCGGCCGCCTCCCGCACGGCCGCGACCCTCGACGCCAGCCGCAGCGCCACACGGGAGTACCCGTAGGCGCCCTCGGGGTCCTCGTCGATAAGCCTTGCGACCATCACCAGGTTCTTGGCGACGTCCTCGGCGAGCGTCTTGGGCAGGCTCTGCAGCTCCTGCTTGACGTCCTTGTCGATCTCCTCGCCGGTGACGTCCTCGGGGATCGGCAGCCGCTTGATCGGCTCACGGTCCCGGTCCTGGCTCCGCTCGTCACGGAACCGGCCGCCACCGCGCCGGTCGTCGCCGCCCCCGCGCCGGTCGTCACGCCCACGGAATCCACCGCGCTCGCCGCCGGGCCGCCCACCACGGTCGTCCCGGCCCCGGAAGCCACCGCGGCCCCCACGGTCGTCGCGCCCGCGGAACCCGCCACGGTCGCCGTCACGACGGTCGTCGCGCCGGTCGTCACGACGGTCGTCGCGCCCACGGAACCCACCACGGTCGCCGTCCCGACGGTCGTCGCGCCGGTCGTCACGGCGCTCGTCCCGGCGGAAGGCGGGACGCTCATCGCGCCGGTCGTCCCGACGGTCGTCCCTGCGGTCATCCCGACGGAAGGGCGGACGCTCGTCACGACGGTCGTCACGCCGCTCGTCACGGCGGTCGTCACGGCGGAACGCGGGGCGCTCCCCACGGTCGTCACGCCGTCCGAAGCCGCCACGGTCCCGGTCGTCACGCCGGCCGTAGCCACCGCCACGGTTGTCACCACGGTCGTCCCGGCGGAAGCCGCCACGGTCTCCACGGTCGTCCCGACGGCCGAACCCGCCACCGCGGTTGTCCCCACGGCTGTCGTCACGCCGATCGTCGCGGCGGTCATCACGGCGGTCGTCGCGTCGGAAGGCAGGACGCTCGTCACGGCGGTCGTCCCGCCGGAAAGCGGGCCGGTCTCCGCGGTCGTCACGCCGGAAGCCCCGGTCACGGTCGCGGTCGTCACGACGCGGCCCACGATCCCGGTCACGGTCGTCCCGCTGGTACGACGGCCGGAATCCGCCCCGGTCGCCGTCACGACGGTCGTCCCGGCGGTCATCACGCCGGCCGTAGCCGCCGCCACGGTTGTCACCACGGTCGTCCCGGCGGAAGCCGCCACGGTCTCCACGGTCGTCCCGACGGCCGTAGCCGCCGCCACCACCACGGTTGTCCCCACGGCTGTCGTCACGCCGGCCGAAACCACCACGGTCACGGTCGTCACGGCGGAAGCCGCCGCGGTCACCACCCCGGTCGTTGCGGTCACCGCGGTAGCCACCGCGGTCGCCTCGCTCCGCCCCCTCCCGGCGCCGCTGGTCGCGCTCCGGTCGGTCGTCGGGAGAGTTGGTGGACATGGTGACTCCTGTCTTAGGTACCGCAAGCATTGTAAAAACAAAAGGACCCCTGGTCCCAGCTGAACGCTGGTGACCAGGGGTCCTTCCAAAGATTGTTCGGCGGCGTCCTACTCTCCCACAGGGTCCCCCCTGCAGTACCATCGGCGCTGTAAGGCTTAGCTTCCGGGTTCGAAATGTAACCGGGCGTTTCCCCTACGCTATGACCACCGAAACCCTAATGGTTTCGAGCGAACAAGCACACTTTGTAATTGTCTGTTCTGCTCAAAGCCGGCAACGGTCGTTGCCTCAGAACTAACACAGTGGACGCGAGCAACTGAGGACAAGCCCTCGGCCTATTAGTACCGGTCAACTCCACACGTTACCGTGCTTCCATATCCGGCCTATCAAC
>NZ_JBITYN010000009.1:0-468433 GCF_044545925.1 Streptomyces sp. NPDC053367
TACTGCAGGGGGGACCCTGTGGGAGAGTAGGACGCCGCCGAACAATCATTGGAGAAAACCCCGCACCGGGAACGGTGCGGGGTTTTCTGCGTTTAGGCTCACAGTATGTCTCCGCATTATGACCTGGTCATCTTCGACAACGACGGTGTGCTCGTCGACAGCGAGCCCATCTCCAACCGGCTGCTGGCCGAGTACCTCACCGAGGTCGGGCATCCGACGACGTACGAGGACTCCATCCGGGACTACATGGGGTCCGCGATGCACCGGATCCACGACCTGATCGAGGAGCGGACCGGGCGGCGACTGCCGGCGGAGTTCGACGACGTCTTCCACGGCAGGGTGTTCGCTGCCTTCGAGCGGGAGCTGAAGGCGGTGGACGGGGCCGCCGATGTGCTGGAGGGACTCGAGGGGGCCGGGGTGCGGTACTGCGTGGCGTCCTCGGGCAGCCATGAGCGGATCCGGGTGGGACATCGGACGACCGGGCTCGACCGGTGGTTCGACGAGGGGCGGATCTTCAGCTCGCAGGACGTGGGGCGGGGCAAGCCGGCGCCGGATCTGTTCCTGCACGCCGCCGAGCGGATGGGTGTGGCGCCCGACAGGTGTGTGGTCGTCGAGGACAGCCCGCTCGGAGTGCAGGCGGCGGTGGCGGCCGGGATGGACGTGTACGGGTTCACGGCGATGACGCCGGCGGCCAGGCTCGCGGGAGCCACTCGGCTGTTCTCCTCCATGAAGGAGCTGGCCGGGCTGCTGCAGCGAAGCTGAGGAAAATTCAGCTTCGGCGTATCCAGCCGGACCGCGGGGCCCTACGCTCGCCGCCATGACTGATGTGCTGCGGCGCGGCAGGGCCTCGTTGGCGTTCTCCTTCCTCGCGCAAGGCGTTGCCTTTGCTCTGCTCGTGACGCGGATTCCGGCCGTCCAGGACCGGTACGGGGTCTCCGACGCCCTGCTGCCCGCGTTCCTCGCCGCCGTGCCGGTGCTGGCCGGGGTGGGCAGTGTGGGGACCGAGTGGCTGGTGCGGCGGATACCCGCCAGTGCGGTGCTGCGGTGGTCCCAGCCGGTCGTGCTGCTGGCGCTCCTCGGGGTCGGGGCGGGGGACGGTATGGCCGAACTGGCGCTCTCGCTGGGGGTGTTCGGGCTGGCCGTGGGGGCGTTGGACGCCTCGATGAACATGCTCGGGGTGAGTCTGCAGCGGGCGTACGGGCGCAGCATCATGCTCGGGTTCCACGCGGCGTACAGCCTGGGCGGGATTCTCGGGGCCTCGCTGGCTTGGGTGGGGGCGCACTGGGACCTGGCGCTGTTCGTGTCGTACCTGCCGGTCGCCGGGGTGCTGTTGCCGCTGTGTCTGGTGGGGAGCCGGTGGTACGTCGACGGGAGCGCGGGAGACAGGGGCCGGGGGGAACCGGCCGGCGAGGGCGGCGGCGGTGTCGTCTTCAGGATGCTGTTGCCGCTGTGCCTGGTGATGACCTTCGCGTACATCGGGGACTCGACCGTCTCCAACTGGAGTGCCAAGTATCTGCAGGACGTGCTGGGCAGCTCGGAGCAGATGGCGACGCTCCCGTACAACGTCTACATGGTGACCACGCTGGCGGGGCGGGCGCTCGGGGACTTCGGCGTACGGCGGTTCGGGGCGGTGACGGTCGTACGGGCAGGGGCGCTGGTGGCGGCCGCCGGGTTCGGTGTGGTGGCCGTGGCGCCGGGGGCGTGGGTGGGGATGCTCGGGTTCCTGCTGCTGGGGCTGGGGTTGTGTGTGCTGGTGCCGCAGACGTTCGCGGCGGCGGGGCGGCTGTTCCCGGGGGCGTCGGATGTGGCCGTGGCGCGGCTGAACGTCTTCAACTACGTCGGGTTCCTGATCGGCTCGCCTCTGGTGGGGGCGCTGGGGGACGCGTGGAGCTATCGCGGGGCGATGCTGGTGCCGATGGTGCTGGTGCTGGTGACGCTTGCGTATGCCAGGTCGTTCGCCGCTCAACCGGACCGATACGGTGGCGTGCATGAGCGGCCGCGCACAGCTGATGTGGGACGAGGCAGTAACGGGGTATGACTTCGGGCCGGGGCATCCGATGGACCCGGTCCGCCTCGCCCTGACCCGGAGCCTGATCGGGGCGTTCGCGCTCGACCGTGAGGTGGAGGTCGTGGCGGCGAAGCCGGCGGGGGAGTCGACGCTGCGGCTCGTCCACCGCGAGGACTACGTCCAGGCGGTGAAGGCCGCCTCGGCGGATCCGGCCGCGGCCGACGGGTCGTACGGGCTCGGAACCCTGGACGATCCGGCGTTCGCCGGGATGCACGAGGTGTCGGCGCTGATCGCGGGGCAGTCAGTGGGCGCGGCGGAGGCGGTGTGGCGCGGGGACGCGGTGCACGCCGTGAACTTCGCGGGCGGGCTGCACCATGCGATGCCCGGGGGCGCGGCCGGGTTCTGCGTCTACAACGACGCCTCGCTGGCGATCGCGCGGCTGCTGGAGCTGGGGGCCGAGCGGGTCGCGTACATCGACGTCGACGTGCATCACGGGGACGGGGTGCAGGCGGCGTTCTGGGAAGATCCGCGCGTGCTGACGATCTCGTTGCACGAGCATCCCCGGACGCTGTTCCCGCAGACCGGGTGGCCCGAGGAGACCGGGGCGTCCTCGGCGGAGGGCAGCGCGGTGAACGTCGCCCTGCCGGCGGGGACCGGGGACGCGGGGTGGCTGCGGGCGTTCCACGCCGTCGTGCCCGAGCTGATCGCCGACTTCCGCCCTCAGGTGCTGGTGACCCAGCACGGCGCCGACACCCACTTCGAGGACCCGCTGGCCCATCTCGCCGTCTCGCTGGACGCGCAGCGGGCGGTGCAGGTGGCTTGTCACTCGCTGGCCCATGAGTACGCCGACGGGCGGTGGGTCGCGCTCGGTGGGGGCGGGTACGCGGTCGTGGATGTCGTACCGCGGTCGTGGACGCATCTGGTGGGGATCGCGGCGGGGCGGGAGATCGCGCCGGAGACGGTGATTCCTGAGAGCTGGCGGCAGGAAGTGTATGCGCGGACCCGGCAGTTGGGGCCGATGCGGATGACTGATGGGCGGTGGCCTGTTTCTTTCGCCGACTGGGAGGCGGGGTACGACCCCGCCGACCGGGTGGATCAGGCTGTGCTCGCTGCGCGGCGGGCTGTGTTTCCGCTGCGGGGGTTGTTGGCGTAGGGGGCTTGGCGGGGTTGAACGCCTTCCCGGCCGGGTTCGTTCCGTCGGGTGCGGGTGCGGGTGCGGGTGCGGGTGCGGGTGCGGGTGCGGGTCGTTGGTGGTTGGTCGCGCAGTTCCCCGCGCCCCTGAAAGGCCGCCTTCCCGGCCGGGGCCGTCTCGCCGTGCGCGGGTGCGGGTCGTTGGTGGTTGGTCGCGCAGTTCCCCGCGCCCCTGAAAGGCCGCCTTCCCGGCCGGGGCCTTCTCGCCGTGCGCGGGTGCGGGTCGTTGGTGGTTGGTCGCGCAGTTCCCCGCGCCCCTGGGGGGCTGCCGTCAGGATCGTCACCGAAGCCGACGCGCTTCCGCGACCCCCAGCGGGCCCGGGCGGGGCGCCGCGGGTGGGGCGTTACGCCAACCGTGCGGTAGTTCGGCGTTTTCGTGCTTCCGCCCCGGCGCCTCCGTCACCATCGCCGCATGGTGAGTGCCGGTGCCCTGCGTGCGCATCTCGTCGCTGCCCGGATCGCCGGGCCGGTGGCGACCTCGCGGGAGGAGAGTCTGCGGAGCTATCGGCTGTTCGCGGCACGGGACCCCCGGGTGCTGATCGGGATCGATCCCATGTGGACGTGGGGGCAGCGGGATCTGATCGAGCTCATGGCGGACAAGTGCGGGGTTTCGGCCGATCCGCGCTGCACTTCGGGGCATGATGTGATCGACCCGCAGCGGACGCTCACCGCGCTGGACGCGTTCGCCGAGAGGGTCGGGGCCGCCGCCCGGCACAGGGTGCCCGTGCTGCTGGGCACCGGACACCCCCACCGGCTCCTCGGCTTCTACGCCGAACTCGCGGACGCCCTGTCGACAGCGGGATGTACCGTCCTCACCCCAGCGACGGGTCGCTGTGTCGACATAACGACCCGGTTCGGTCTACGTACCCACGTCCTCGACTACGTACGAGGAGTCGCGTTGGTGCGCAGCCCCGACGCCCGCGCCCCCGGTCGCACGACCGGCGCACACACCCACTCACCGCTCCCGGTTCGGACGGCGCTCGCCGCCGCCGCGGAGGCCGGCGGCCCGCTGCCGGAGCTGGTCATCGGGGATCACGGCTGGGTCTGCGGAGCAGGTCAGCTGGGGTTCGAGGCCATCGGGCTCGCCGACACCGACGACCCGGCGCTCTTCGTGGGCGAGGCGGAGGGCGTCGTGTCCGTGGTCGTTCCACTCGATGACGCTGTGCGGTCCGATTACTACCGTCCGCTTACCCGCTACGTACTCAATCGAGCGTGTCTGTCACAGTAGGCCGCCGATGGGTGCACCTCTTCCCCACTCGCATCACCCGCCCCTAGTCTGGGGAGTGAGCACGCAACGACGAAGAGTCACCGGAAGGGGAAGCCGGTGGCCGTCGAGTGCGGAAGGTTCAGGTGTGTCATGGCTGCAGCTGGCGAGAGGCCTCTGAACGAGGTTCAGTTCCTCACCGTGGCGGAAGTCGCCTCGGTGATGCGAGTGTCGAAGATGACCGTGTACCGGCTGGTGCACAGCGGTCATCTGCCCGCGATCCGGGTCGGTCGGTCGTTCCGCGTCCCGGAGCAAGCGGTTCACGAATACCTGCGGGAGAGTTACGTGGGGGTGGAAACCGCCTGACGGCCACCGGCGAGGAGGTCCGTTCCGGGCATCACAGGGCAATACCGGTCGCATGCGGACCTCCCCGCGCCCCTCGATTACGACCTCGGCGCTCGGGCGGGTAGGCTAGCCCCTCGTAGGTCGTGTGGGCCCATGGCGCCCAAACACCGAGTGATGAGAAGTGAGCGAGGGTAGTCGTGGGCTCTGTTATCAAGAAGCGGCGCAAGCGGATGGCCAAGAAGAAGCACCGCAAGCTGCTCAAGCGCACGCGCGTTCAGCGTCGCAACAAGAAGTAAGCGCCTCGGGCGGCCACGGATGAAGCCGTGGCCGCCCGGCGACGGCGTCGCTGTGGCCCCCCGCCGAACCCGGTGGGGGGCCACACGCATGTCCCCGCCCGCAGCCCCGGGCCCTGAGCGCCGCTTTTTCGTCACCTCGCGCATCCGGAGGTCATCACAGCGCAACGCCGACCCGCTAAGTTGGCCGTACACGGGGAACGCGGCAGGGTACGAGCCAGGGAAACCGGAACCGTTCCGAACCGCGAGGCGGAAGGAAGGCGCTGATCTTGGGCAAGGTCGTGCTCGTCACCGGAGTGGCCCGTCGGCTGGGCGGCCGGTTCGTACGACGCATCCTGCGTGACCCGGACGTGGACCGGGTCGTCGCCGTGGACGCGGTACCGCCCGAGCACCACCTGGGCGGCGCGGAGTTCATCCAGGCGGACATCCGGCAGCCCACGATCGCGCGCGTGCTCGCCGAGACGGGCGCCGACACGGTCGTCCACATGGACGTCACCGCCACCGCGCTCGGCAGCGGCAGCCGGACCACGGTCAAGGAGACCAACGTCATCGGCACGATGCAGCTGCTGGGCGCCTGCCAGAAGTCCCCGGCGGTGCAGCGGCTGGTGGTGAAGTCCAGTACGAGCGTGTACGGCTCGGCGCCGCGCGATCCGGCGGTGTTCACCGAGACGACCCCGCCGAAGTCGCTGCCGAGCGGCGGCTTCGCGAAAGACGCCGTCGAGGTCGAGGGCTATGTGCGCGGCTTCGCGCGCCGCCGCCCCGACGTGGCGGTGTGCGTGCTGCGGTTCGCCAACATCCTCGGCCCGAGCGCCGACTCGCCGCTCGCCGCGTACTTCTCGCTGCCCGTGCTGCCCACCGTCCTCGGCTACGACCCGAGGCTGCAGTTCGTGCACGAGGACGACGTGATGGACGTGCTGCGGATCGCCTCCCACGAGCCGGCGCGCGGCACGCTGAACAGCGGTACCTTCAACATCGCCGGCGACGGCGTCCTCACGCTCTCCCAGTGCTCGCGCCGGCTGGGCAGGCCCACGGTGCCGCTGCTGCTGCCCGCGGTCACCTGGGCGGGCTCGATGGTGCGTACGCTGGGAATGACGGACTTCTCGCCGGAGCAGATCCGGCTGCTGACGCACGGCCGGGTGGTGGCTACGGACCAGATGCGCGAGACGCTCGGGTTCCACCCGAAGTACACGACCGCGGAGACGTTCGCGGACTTCGTCCGCAGCCGGGGTCCCGGACTTCTCCCGCCCGAGGCCCTCGCGGGGGCCGTCGACCGGCTCGCCGCGCTGGCGCATCCCCCGACCGACCAGTGACCCACTCCCCGCCCCGACCCACCTCCGGACCCATCCCCGACCCACCTCCGGACCCATCCCCGACCCACCCCCCACCCATCCCCGGACGCAGAGCGCCGACTGAGGAGCGCATCAACGATGGCGGACGCCAAGGTCATTCCGTTCGACGACGACCGGTCCCGCGGGGGCGCGGCGCAGCGGCCCGCGCGACGCCGCGGCGCGGGGAGCCGGCTCCAGGGCACCGAGCCGGCCGGGGAGGTCCAGCCCCTGCCCACGAGGCCGGCCGCGCAGGACGATGTGCCGGTGCCCCCCGGGGAGCAGCAGCCGCAGGACAGCCTCGAGCGCAAGGTGGCGAGCGGGCTGGCGTTCCTGCGCCGCCGCCTCACCGGGGACTACGAGGTCGACGACTTCGGCTACGACGAGGAGCTCACCGACCAGGTCCTGATGTCGCTGCTGCGCCCGCTGTACGAGAAGTACTTCCGGGTCGACGTGAAGGGCATCGAGAACATCCCGGCCGAGGGCGGGGCGCTGATCGTCGCCAACCACTCGGGCACGCTGCCGCTGGACGGCCTGATGATGCAGGTGGCCGTGCACGACCACCACCCGGCGGACCGGCATCTGCGCCTGCTCGCGGCGGATCTGGTCTTCGTCCTCCCGGTCGTCAACGAGCTCGCCCGCAAGCTGGGCCACACCCTCGCCTGCGCGGAGGACGCCGAACGGCTCCTCGGCCAGGGTGAGCTCGTCGGGGTGATGCCGGAAGGCTTCAAGGGCATCGGCAAGCCGTTCGGCGAGCGCTACAAGCTTCAGCGCTTCGGCCGGGGCGGTTTCGTCTCCACGGCTCTGCGGCAGGGCGTGCCGATCGTGCCGTGCTCGATCGTCGGGGCGGAGGAGATCTACCCGATGATCGGCAACGCCAAGACCCTCGCCCGGCTCCTCGGCTTCCCGTACTTCCCGCTGACGCCGACCTTCCCGTGGCTGGGCCCGCTGGGCGCGATCCCGCTGCCCACCAAGTGGACGATCCAGTTCGGCGAGCCGATCCCGACGGACGGCTATCCGCCGGAGGCCGCCGAGGACCCGATGCTGATGTTCAACCTGACCGACCAGGTCCGCGAGCAGATCCAGCACACGCTGTACAAGCTGCTGGTGCAGCGCAGGTCGGTGTTCTTCTAGCCGGTCACCGCTCTGCAGGCCGCACAGCCGCAGAGCGGTGCCGTACAGGTACGACGACGGGGCCGCCCCTGCTCGGAAAGGGGCGGCCCCGTCGTCGTACGCGCCGCTACTCCACGTCCTCGCCCTCGATGCCCAGCCCCGGCAGCAGGCCGGGAAGGAGGGGCGGGAGAGTGACGTCGGGTTCGGCGGTGGGTGTCCTGCTCTGGGACGGTGAGGCGGTGTCCGGCTCCTCGGGGGGTTCGAGGAGGCCGCCGGTGTTGCCGCCGAGCAGGCCCTCGTCGGTGTCGGTGCCGGCCGACCGGCTCGGGCTGCCGGTGCTGGTGCCGCGGCTGCTCTCGGAGGTGCTGCCACCGCCCGGGCCGGGGGCGCTGGAGCGGCCGGTGCCGGAGGTGCCGGTGGACTGGGAGGGCCCGCTGCCCTGCCGGCTGCCCCCGCCGCCCGTGCCGCCGCCCGACCGGTCGGGGGGCTGGGGGAGGAGGGACTGCAGCGGGGCGACTTCCTCGTCTATGGCGTCGAAGACCGAGGACACTTCCTGGCTGACGTCCCCGAGCTGGACGGGCAGCCTGTCGCGCAGGGCGCCCCAGGCCTCGCGGTGCGAGCGGGAGAACGCGGAGAGCGCCTGGATGGGCCCTAGGGAGTCGGGGTCGCGTTCGTACGCCTCGCGCAGCAGCCGGTGGCCCTCGGAGGCGTCGTGCTGCATCCCGGACAGGGCGCGGCGGATCTCGCCGAGCGACTCGTGGTCCAGGGGCCCGCTGCGTCCGCGCTCCATCAGCCGGCGTGCCTCGCTGAAACGGGTCGAGGCGTGGTCGAGGTAGACCTCGCCGCGCTCGGTGTCGCCGTCGGCCAGGTAGTTGAGCTTGAAGTCCTCGATGCCGCGCTTGAGGCCGTAGAGCGAGTCACCGGGGAGGGCGTCGGAGCTGGCGGCGGCGACCCCGCCGAAGGCGCCCGCGGCGACGCCCACGCTGAGTCCGCCCGCGGTGAGGCCCTTGGCCAGCCGGGTGCGTGGCCGGAACCTGCCCAGTGGGGTCGCCCGGTGCGCGCCCCGGGCCCTGCGCTGCTCGGGTACCGAAGGGTCCGCGGCCTCGCCTCCGGCGGTGCCCGCCTGGAACATGGCCTCCATCGCGGCGACCAGCTGGGCCCGCTGGACGACCTTGACCTCGGGGTCCAGCTCCGGTTTGGGCAGCTCGCCGAGACCGGTGGCGAGGGCCAACAGGCGGCCCTGCTCCGTCTGTTCCGCTGGGGCCGGGCCTGGTGCCGGTCCCTCGGACTGCTCGGCCGCCGTGCCCTGCTCGGACTGCTCCTCCAGGGCCTGGGCGAAGGCGTTCGCCCGCCGGTGCGCCGATACGTTCGCGATCACTGGCGGCACCTCCTCTCGTCATGACGGTCGACTCCCTGGGGATCCTGAACGTTGCACGCCCGCGACCGCTTCCACCCGATCGAGTGATCGGGCTTGGTACGGACGTGACCACAGGGAGCCTGCATCCCGCACAACGAGCGGCGCGGCACTTGGGTTACGGACTGAGGATGATCGGATCGAGAAGTCAACGGACTTTCACTGACCGTGAGTTGAAGGTGACCGACGGTGGTGACGTCAGCGGGCGTCGTCCGGGAGCAGCCGGGCCAGGGTGCGTACCGCGCGGTACTGGAGGGTCTTGATGGCGCCCTCGTTCTTCCCCATGACCCTGGCGGTCTCCGCGACGGACAGTCCCTGGAGGAAGCGGAGGGTCACGCACTCCTGCTGCTGGGGGTTGAGCCGGCGTACGGCGTCCAGGAGCGCGGCGTTCGACAGGGACTCCAGGACGGAGTCCTCCGGGGAGCGCTCGACCTCGTTGGCGTCGAGCATCTCGCCGGTGGTGACCTCCAGCCGGAAGCGGCTGGACTTGAAGTGGTCGGCGACGAGGTTGCGGGCGATGGTGACGAGCCAGGCCCCGAAGTCCCGGCCCTGCCAGGTGAAGGTGCCGATGCGGCGCAGGGCGCGGAGAAAGGTCTCGCTCGTCAGGTCCTCGGCGGTGGCCTTGCCGCCCACCCGGTAGTAGATGTACCGGTACACGGTGTCGCTGTACTGGTCGTAGAGCCGGCCGAAGGCCTCGGCCTCGCCGGCCTGGGCGCGCTCTACGAGGTCCATCATGCGGGCGCTGTCGCTGTCGGCGGCCGGCCGGCGTGCGGTGGTGGCGGCCGCGCCGGCGGAGCGTCCGCGTCTGCCGACCGCGGCGCCGCCCTCGGCCAGTGCGTAGCACGGACCGAGTGGCGCGGCGGTGGCGAAGGCGGGGACGGCGTACGCGGTGGGGACGAAGCCGCGCAACAGGTCGAGGACCGTTGCGCGCAGCGTAGCCAGGCCCGAGGCGTCAACCCCGACGTGTGGGTACACGGGACTCCCAGAGGCAGAGCTTCCATCACGTGCAGTGCGGGACCGTTCACCCGTCGTAGCGACGGAGGGGTACCGGTTTGCGTCTGAGGAGAATAACGCTTCGTGCAGGCACTGCTACACCGAGTTGCTCAAATCATCGATTACGTCGCTTCTGTAACCGATTGACGCTCGATCAACTGCCGCAGAGTGACAGGTTGTTGATCGAATCAGTTCGGATTCGGGCTGGAACCAGGGCGTGTTGTGGCAGTCCGCGGACAAGAGGACTGCACAGGGGCAGGAAGGGGTAAGCCGGTTGGATTGGGCGGGTTTCGCTGCGCGGCTCTCCGGTACTACCGGCGTCACCGGCACTACCGCGGCGTCACCGGCACCACCGGCACCACCGGCACCACCGGCGTCTCCGGTACTAGCGGCGGCGGCGGCTCAGGGCGATCGCCGCCGCGGTGCCGCCGGCCACCGCGCCGACGCCCGCCGCGGCCGGGATGCCGACCTTCGCCGCCTTGCGGCCGGTGCGGTAGTCGCGCAGGCGCCAGTCGAGCTGCCGGGCGTGCCTGCGGAGCTTGGTGTCCGGGTTGATGGCGTAGGGGTGGCCGACCAGCGACAGCATGGGGATGTCGTTGTGGCTGTCGCTGTAGGCGGCGCAGCGCGAGAGGTCCAGGCCCTCCGCCGCGGCCAGGGCGCGGACCGCCTCGGCCTTGGCCGGGCCGTGCAGGGGCTCGCCGACCAGCTTGCCCGTGTAGACGCCGTCGACCGACTCGGCGACCGTGCCGAGCGCGCCGGTCAGGCCCAGCCGGCGGGCGATCACCTGGGCGATCTCGACCGGGGCCGCCGTCACCAGCCAGACCTTCTGGCCCGCGTCGAGGTGGGCCTGGGCGAGGGCGCGGGTGCCGGGCCAGATGCGCTCGGCCATGTACTCGTCGTAGATCTCCTCGCCGATGGACTGCAGCTCGGAGACCCGGTGGCCCTTGACGATGGACAGCGCCGACTCGCGCGCCTCCTGCATGTGCTCGGGGTCCTCGACGCCGGCCAGCCGGAACCAGGCCTGCTGCCAGGCGAACCGGGCGAGCTCACGTGTCTCGAAGAACTTCCGCTTGTACAGGCCCCGGCCGAAGTGGAAGAGGGCGGCGCCCTGCATGACGGTGTTGTCGAGGTCGAAGAACGCCGCGGCCTTGTCGTCGCCGACGACCGGGAACTGCGGTTCCTCCCGCACGGTCTCGGGGACTGACTTGCGCGCGGCCTCCGCCGAGGCCTCGCCTGCCAACACGCTCCGCGCCGTGGCGGAGCGCCTACGGGGAGTGAGCCATCCGAGAGCGGCCATGGCGTGAGCATAGCCAGTTTGTTCGGTGGTTCCGGACCGCAGAGGTTCCGGCGCAGTGAACTCCGCACGACCGTGACGTTGAACAATGGCCGTATGAGCCCGCTCTTCCGCCGCGGCAAGGCCCGGCCCTCCCCCCAGGACCGTCTCGTCACACTCATCCGCAAGCCGGGGTGTCATCTGTGCGACGACGCACAGGCCGTGATCGAGAAGGTGTGCGGGGAACTCGGAGTGCCCTGGGAGCAGAAGGACATCACCCAGGACGAAGAGCTGCACCGGCAGTACTGGGAGCAGATCCCCGTGGTGCTCGTCGACGGCGAGCAGCACACTTTCTGGCGTGTGAACGAGGAGCGCCTGCGACGGGCGCTCGACGAGCGGTGAGGGAGCCGGAAGTCACTGACCGGCCAGTACAACTCGTCCGAAAAGTCGCTTAGGATCGACGGTGAGCTGGTCTCGGGGGCATGGATCGTTGAGGAGTGTGTGCGGTTTTGCCCCCAAGACACAAGGAACGACGGTGCGTATGCGCCGGTTCCCCGAACGCGCGCCGGGGGCGCGTGACCCCGGTCACGTTGGCCGGGCAAATCGGACACCATCTTTGTGCACGCGTTCACAAAGGCATAGCCTGCTGTCGACGGGGCGGTCTGGGGACGTACGACCGCCTACAGCCCCGCTCTACCCGCAGGAGCACCGTGGCAACTGGCCGAACTCACCGACCGGCGACCCGTAGCCGAGGGATTCCCGAGGCCACCGTCGCCCGGCTTCCGCTGTACCTCCGAGCCCTCACCGCGCTCTCCGAGCGTTCTGTACCCACGGTCTCCTCGGAGGAACTCGCGGCTGCCGCGGGGGTCAACTCCGCGAAGCTGCGCAAGGACTTCTCCTACCTCGGCTCCTACGGCACCCGCGGTGTCGGCTACGACGTCGAGTATCTCGTCTACCAGATCTCCCGCGAACTGGGCCTCACCCAGGACTGGCCGGTCGTGATCGTCGGTATCGGTAACCTCGGCGCCGCGCTCGCCAACTACGGCGGCTTCGCCTCCCGTGGCTTCCGGGTCGCCGCGCTCATCGACGCCGACCCGGCGATGGCGGGCAAGCCCGTCGCCGGCATCCCCGTGCAGCACACCGACGACCTGGAGAAGATCATCCAGGACAACGGCGTGTCCATCGGCGTGATCGCCACCCCCGCGGGCGCCGCCCAGCAGGTCTGCGACCGGCTCGTGGCCGCCGGGGTCACCTCCATCCTGAACTTCGCGCCGACCGTGCTGTCCGTCCCGGACGGCGTCGACGTGCGCAAGGTGGACCTCTCCATCGAGCTGCAGATCCTCGCCTTCCACGAGCAGCGCAAGGCCGGCGAGGAGGGTGCCGCCGAGGCGAGCATCCCGGCCGCCACCCGCAAGGCGTCCGCCGACAAGGGACCCGACGGGGACGTACCCGCCGTGATGCCGGCATGAGCATCCTCGTCGTCGGCCTGAGCCACCGCAGCGCCCCGGTCAGCGTCCTCGAGCGGGCCGCGCTGAGCGCGGACGCCCAGGTCAAGCTGGCCCAGGACACCGTCGCCGCGGAACCGGCCACCGAGGCCGCGGTGCTGGCCACCTGCAACCGCATCGAGCTGTACGCCGACGTCGACAAGTTCCACGCCGGTGTCGCCGAGCTGTCCACGCTGCTCGCGCAGCACAGCGGCGTCGGGCTCGAGGAGCTCACTCCGTATCTCTATGTGCACTACGAGGACCGGGCCGTGCACCACCTGTTCTCGGTGGCGTGCGGGCTGGACTCGATGGTCGTCGGCGAGGGCCAGATCCTCGGCCAGATCAAGGACTCCCTCGCCCGCGCGCAGGACATGCACAGCGCCGGCCGGCTGATGAACGACCTGTTCCAGCAGGCCCTGCGGGTCGGCAAGCGCGCCCACTCCGAGACCGGCATCGACCGGGCCGGGCAGTCCCTGGTCACCTTCGGCCTGGAGCAGCTCGCCCGCGGTGGTGCCGTCCCGTCCTGGGCCGTCGGCAAGAAGGCCCTGGTCATCGGCGCCGGCTCGATGTCCTCGCTGGCCGCGGCGACGCTCGCGCGGGCCGGGGTCGCCGAGATCGTCGTCGCCAACCGCACCTTCGAGCGTGCCGAGCGGCTCGCCGAGATCCTCACCGCCGCCGACGACTGCGACGTGGTGGCCCGCGCGGTGCCGATGGAGTCGATGCCCGCGGAGCTGACACGTGCCGATGTCGCGGTGTCCTGTACCGGCGCGACCGGCCTGGTGCTGACCGCCGACGTGGTCGCCCGCGCCGTCGAGGGCCGCACCGGAGTGCCCGCCGCCCGGACCGCCGAGCCGCAGCCCCGTACGCCCGCCGCGCGGGACGCCGTACGCCAGCAGGCCGCCGCCGAGGAGAACTGCCCCCTCGACCTCACCGCCGTACAGCCCGGCTTCTCCGTCATGGGGGAGGCCGCCGTCGCCGGGATGGACGCGGCGACGCTGGAGCAGCACGCGGCCTGGGCCGCGGGCGGCACCGGAACGCGGCGCGACAGCGCGCGGCGCACGCCCGAGGCCGACGCCCGGCTGATCACCGCGCTCGCCGCGACCGCCGCCACCGTCGGCCGGATCCCCGAGCGGCGCAAGCCCGAGCCGGCCGCCGAGCCGCCGCGGCCCGAGCCGAGCCTGTTCCTGCTGGACCTCGCGATGCCGCGGGACATCGACGCCGCCGTGCACCGGCTCGCCGGAGTCCGCCTCGTCGACATCGAGTCGCTCGCCGAGGCCTCCGCCGACGCCCCGATGGCGGCCGACGTCGACCAGGTCCGCCGGATCGTCTCCGACGAGGTCGCCGCGTTCGGCGCCGCCCAGCGTGCCGCGCACATCACGCCGACCGTGGTCGCGCTGCGCACCATGGCCGCCGACGTCGTGGCCGGTGAGATCGCCCGGCTCGAAGGGCGGCTGCCGGGGCTCGACGACAAGCACCGCGCGGAGATCACCCAGACCGTCAAGCGCGTCGTCGACAAGCTGCTGCACGCGCCGACCGTACGGGTCAAGCAGCTCGCCGCCGAGCCCGGCGGCGCCGGGTACGCCGACGCCCTGAGGACCCTGTTCGACCTCGACCAGGAGACGGTGGCCTCCGTCTCCCGCGCCGAGGACAGCACCGAGAAGAACCGAGGGCCAGCATGAGTGAGAAGGCACTGAGGCTGGGGACAAGGCGCAGCAAACTCGCCATGGCCCAGTCGGGGCAGGTGGCGGACGCCGTGAGCCAGGTGACCGGACGGCCCGTCGAGCTCGTCGAGATCACCACGTACGGCGACGTCTCGCGCGAGCACCTCGCGCAGATCGGCGGCACCGGCGTGTTCGTCACCGCGCTGCGCGACGCGCTGCTGCGCGGCGAGGTCGACTTCGCGGTGCACTCCCTGAAGGACCTGCCGACCACGCAGCCCGAGGACCTCGCGCTCGCCGCGACCCCGGTGCGCGAGGACCCGCGCGACGCGATCGTCGCCCGGGACGCCCTGAAGTTCACCGACCTGCCCCGCGGGGCGAGGATCGGCACCGGTTCGCCGCGCCGCATGGCGCAGCTGAACGCGTACGCCCGCGCCCACGGTCTGGACATCGTCACCGTCCCGATCCGCGGCAACGTCGACACGCGCATCCGGTACGTCCACGACGGCGAGCTGGATGCCGTCGTACTGGCCGCGGCCGGCCTGAACCGGATCGGCCGCATCGACGAGGTCACCGACTTCCTGTCGGTCGACACCGTCCTGCCCGCCCCCGGCCAGGGGGCCCTGGCGATCGAGTGTGCCGCGGACGACGCGCACCTCGTCGCCGCGCTCGCGGAGCTCGACGACCCGTTCACGCGGGCCGCCGTCACCGCCGAGCGGTCCCTGCTCGCCGCCCTGGAGGCCGGCTGCAGCGCCCCTGTGGGCGCGCTGGCCGACCTTCTGGCCGACGGGCAGATCGTCAAGGAAATGCGCCTGCGCGGCGTCGTCGGCACCACCGACGGCACCCGCACGGTGCAGCTGTCCACCACCGGTCCCGTGCCCGAGACGCACGACCAGGCTGTGGCACTCGGCCGTGAACTCGCGGCCCGGATGCTCGACCAGGGCGCGGCCGGTCTGATGGGGGAGCGAGCACAGTGAGCCCCACCACCCTTCCCGCCGCCGGTCCGGAACACGGGCACGTCACCTTCCTCGGTGCCGGACCCGGGGATCCGGGACTGCTGACCCTGCGCGCCGTGGAGGCGCTGGCGAACGCGGACGTCCTCGTCGCCGAGCACGAGGTGCTCGACGTCGTACGGACGCACGCCAGGCCGGGCGTCTCCGTCGTGAACACGGACACGGATCCCTCGTCGGACCCGAATCCGGGCGCGGGCACGCCTCAGCAGGCGGTCGTTGACGGTGCGTCAACAACCGCTGGTGCTCCCGCTGCGCGGGATGCGGCACATCTTGTCATGGAGGCCGCGCGGGGCGGCAGGCGGGTCGTGCGTGCGGTGTCCGGTGACCCCGGACTCGACGCGTACGCCGCCGAGGAGATGCTCGCCTGCGCCGCCGCCGGAGTGCCCTTCGAGGTCGTCCCCGGTATCGCGACCGCCGTCGGCGTCCCCGCCTACGCCGGTGTGCCGCTGCGCGACTCGCAGGGCGCGGACGTCCGGTTCGTCGACGCCCGTACCGCCTCCGACCGGTGCTGGACCGAGGTGGGCGCCTCCGACGGCACGGTCGTCGTCTCGACGACCCTCGACTCGGTGGCCGCCGCGGCGGGCGAGCTGGTCTCGGCCGGCCGCAAGCCCGACACCCCGATGACCGTCACCGTCGCCGGTACGACGACCCGGCAGCGGACCTGGTGCGCCACCCTCGGCACCATCGCGCAGACCCTGAAGCAGGCGAAGGTGCTGCCCTCGCCCGACGGGGGCCGCACGGTGATAGCCGTGGTCGGTGAGCGCAGCGCGGCCGCCCAGCGCGACCAGCTGTCCTGGTTCGAGTCCAAGCCGCTGTTCGGCTGGCGGGTCCTCGTCCCGCGGACCAAGGAGCAGGCCGCCTCGCTCTCCGACCAGCTGCGGTCCTACGGCGCCGTCCCGCACGAGGTGCCGACGATCGCCGTCGAGCCGCCGCGCACGCCCCAGCAGATGGAGCGCGCGGTCAAGGGCCTGGTGACGGGCCGCTACGAGTGGATCGCGTTCACCTCCGTCAACGCGGTGAAGGCGGTCCGGGAGAAGTTCGAGGAGTACGGCCTGGACGCCCGTGCCTTCGCGGGCATCAAGGTGGCCGCGGTGGGCGAGCAGACGGCCAAGGCCCTGATCGCCTTCGGCGTGAAGCCCGACCTGGTGCCGTCCGGCGAGCAGTCGGCGGCCGGCCTGCTGGAGGACTGGCCCCCCTACGACCCGGTCTTCGACCCGATCGACCGCGTCTTCCTGCCGCGCGCCGACATCGCCACCGAGACCCTCGTGGCCGGTCTGATCGAGCTCGGCTGGGAGGTCGACGACGTCACGGCCTACCGGACCGTGCGCGCCTCGCCGCCGCCGGCGGACACCCGTGAGGCGATCAAGGGCGGCGGCTTCGACGCGGTGCTGTTCACCTCGTCGTCGACCGTGCGGAACCTGGTCGGCATCGCGGGCAAGCCGCACAACGTGACGGTGATCGCCTGCATCGGCCCCGCCACCGCCAAGACCGCCGAGGAACACGGCCTGCGCGTGGACGTCATGGCTCCCGAGCCGTCCGTCCACAAGCTCGCCGAGGCCCTCGCCGACTTCGGCATGAAGCGCAGGGCCGCCGCCCTGGAGGCGGGGGACCCGGTGACGCGGCCCAGTGAGCGGCGACCGGGGGCACGGCGGCGCCGGGCCACCTGACGCCAAAACTCCTGGCAGCCGCGGGGCGCCCCTTCGGGGGCGCCCCGTTGCGCCTGCACGACTGACCGGGACCCGGCCGCTGTCCGACGGATCGTCAGCCCGATCCTCAATTCCCTTGTGTGCGCCGACTGTTCATGTCATCCTGCAAGGCTTTGCTCAGGACATGATGATCAGTTGTTTGGGGAAGAATGGTGACCGCAGCGGTGAGCAGCCCGTCCGGGGGCGACGACGAGCAGGTCGCCCGCCTGGCTGCGGGCTCGTCCAACTTCGGGCACCTGCTCCAGCACGAGCCGCTGCTGGTGACGCTCGGCTGCGCCGCGGAGTCGTACGTCCACACCGACCCGCACGCGGCCATGGTGAAGACCCGCCTCTTCGGCGAGGTCATGGCCCGGCATCTGGTCACCCTCCTCGGCCTGACCGTGCCCGGCACCCGGCAGGTCGACCGGATCAACGCCCTCGCCGGCTCGGGTGTGGTCGTCCCGCAGGTACGCGCCTGGTTCGAGGCGATCCGTATGACGGGGAACAGGGCGGTCCACGAGTACTACGCCAACGTGCGTGAGGCACTCCAGTCCGTCGAGATGTGCTTCCGTCTCGGCGACTGGCTGCACCGGGCCCTGGACCCGTCCGACACCGCCCACCGGGTGTTCCTGGCACCTGCCCCGCCTTCGACCGCGCCCGTGCCCACGACGGCTGCCGACCGGCAGGAGCTGGAGCAGCTCCGTACGGAACTGCACGCCTACCGGCGCCGGTTGGAGGAGGCCCGGCTCCGCTACGACGGCAAGCAGAGCCGGCTGGAGCGCGAGCAGGCCGCCCGCGCCCAGGCCGAGGCGGAGCTGGCCCGCGCGGAGGCCGAACGGGAGGCGCTGCGGGGCCTGATCGCCGAACTGAGCGACAAGATCACCGAGCTGACGGCCCCGGCCATGGAGTCCCGCTCGGCCGCCCGCCCGCTGGACGGGGCCTCGCAGCGCGACGAGTTCATCGCGCACGCGCAGAAGGCCGCCCGCCCGCCGATGAGCGAGGCGCAGGTCCGGGCCGAACTGGACCGGATCCTGGAGAAGGCGGGCTGGTCCGTCCAGGACGACAGCACCAAGAACCTCTTCGCGGGCAAGGGCGTCGCCGTCCGGGAGGTCTCCACCGCCGTCGGCCGCGCCGACTACCTCCTCTACGTCGACCAGCGCCTGGTCGGTGTCATCGAGGCCAAGCGCGAGGGCGCCGACCTGGAGGCCGCCATGCAGCAGGCCGCCCGCTACGCCACCGGCCTCACGCGCAGTCAGCAGCTCAGCGGCTGGCGCGCCAGCCTGCCCTTCCGGTACGTCGCCGACGGCAACACGGTCCGCTTCCACAACGCGCTCGACCCGGCCCCCCGCACCCGGGACGTCTTCGCCGTGCACAAGCCGGAGACGATCGCCCGCTGGGTCGACGAGGCCGAGGCCGACCCCGGCGCGCCGACCCTGCGCGCCCGTATGCGCCGCCTGCCGCAGACGTTCCTGGACGAGGGCCCGCTGCGCCCGGCGCAGGCGAGGGCCATCACCAACCTGGAGCGCTCCCTGGCCAAGGACGACCCGCGCGGCCTGATCCAGATGGCGACCGGCGCGGGCAAGACGTACACGGTCGTCAGCGAGAGCTACCGGCTGCTCAAGCACGCCGGTGCCAAGCGCATCCTGTTCCTCGTCGACCGCAACAACCTCGGCAGCCAGGCGGCCACGGAGTTCGAGAACTTCGACACCCCCGACGACGGGCGCAAGTTCACGGAGCTGTACGTGGTGCAGCGCCTGGCCGGGGACACGGTGCTGGGCTCGGCGCACGTGGTCGTGTCCACCGTGCAGCGGCTGTGGCTCGCCCTGACGGGGCGGGACGTCCCCAGCGCCGACAACGACGACGCCGCGCTCGACGGGTACGACATGGTCGACGCGCCCGTCGAGGTCGGCTACAACCCGGATCTGCCGCCGGAGTCCTTCGACCTCATCGTCGTCGACGAGTGCCACCGCTCCATCTACGGCAAGTGGCGTGCCGTCCTGGAGTACTTCGACGCCCACCTGGTCGGTCTGACCGCCACCCCGGTCAAGCAGACCTTCGGCTTCTTCTTCCAGAACCTGATCAGCGAGTACCCCTACGAGCAGGCCGTCGCCGACGGCGTCAACGTCGACTTCGACGTCTTCCGGATCCGTACGGAACTGGGGGAGAACGGCGGGACGATCCCGGCGGAGACGGTCGTGCCTATGCGGGAGCGCAAGACTCGCAGGGAGCGGTACGAGGAGCTTGAGGAAGACCTGGAGTGGAAGGCGTCCCAGCTGGGACGCCACGTCATCAGCAAGGGCCAGCTCAAGCTCGTCATCGAGACGTTCCGCAAGCACCTGTTCACGGACATCTTCCCGCCGGTCGGGGAGGGGGAGGCCCAGCGGCCGCGCACCCATGTGCCGAAGACGCTGATCTTCGCCGTCGACGACAACCACGCCGACGAGATCGTCCGGACGGTCCGGCAGGTGTTCGGGGAGGGCGACGACTTCTGCACGAAGATCACCCACGCGGCGAAGCGGCCCGCCGAGCTGATCAAGGCGTTCCGCAACAGCCCTGAGCTGCGGATCGCGGTGACCGTCGACATGATCGCCACCGGAACGGACATCCCTCCGCTGGAGTGCGTCTTCTTCCTGCGGGACGTCAAGAGCTGGGCCTACTTCGAGCAGATGAAGGGCCGTGGCTCACGGACCGTCGACTCGGCGGAGTTCCAGGCGGTGACGCCGGACGCCGACGTCAAGGAGCGGTTCGTGATCGTCGACGCGGTCGGTGTCACCGACTCGCCCCGCGTCGACGCGCGCCCGCTCAACCGCGTCTCCGAGCGGAGGATTCCGCTGGACCGGCTGATGGCGAAGACCGCGGGTCTGGCCATGACGGAGGACGAGGTCGCGACGCTCGCGGGCCGACTGGCCCGCCTCGACCGCCGGCTCACCCCAGAGGAGCGGGAGGAGATCGAGGAACTCGCCGGCCGGCCGCTTCAGGAGATCGTCGGTGGCCTGGTCCGGTCCGTCGACCCCGACCAGCAGGAGAAGGCCCGGCGCATCGGCGGTGAGAAGCAGGTCCGGCAGGACATGCTGGAAGCGCTCAGGCCCATCGCCTCGAACCGTGAGCTGCGGGAGCGGCTGATGTCCATGCGCCGCGCCCACGACATCGTCATCGACGAGGTCAGCGTGGACGAGGTGAAGGAGGCCCGCGGCATCACGGCGGACGAGCTGGCGATGCGGAGGGTGACCTCCTGGCAGCAGTACATCAAGGAGCACGAGGACGAGATCGCCGCGCTCAGCCTGGCCTTCAGCGAGCGCCGGGACCCGAACGAGGTGTACCGGCGGCTGAAGGACCTCGCCCGCAAGATCGAGCGTCCCCCGTTCCAGTGGACCCCGGCGCGGCTGTACGACGCGTACGTGCAGCTGGGCAAGGCGGCGAAGCATCCGCGGGGGTCCGCGGGCGTGGTCGACCTCGTGGGACTCCTGCGCTTCGAGCTGGGGCTGGACCAGGAGGTGCGGCCCTACCGGACCCTGGTGGAGGAGCGGTACGCGGCGTGGCGGGCCCGCCAGGAGCAGGCGGGGGCCGTCTTCACCGAGGACCAGGTGTGGTGGCTGGACCGTGTCGTGGACGTGATCGCCACGGATGCGGCGATCCAGCCCGAGCATCTGAAGGACGTACCCTTCATCGAGCGTGGGGGAGTGGACGGGTTCCTTCGGGAGTTCGGGGCGGATCGGGGCGCTGAGATCTTGGATGAGCTGGGACGGGAGTTGGGCGCGTGAGCGACGGCGGTATTCCTTCGGAGCTGCCGAAGGGGTGGGCCTGGGCGACGCTGGGTGAAGTGGTCGAAGTCCTCGATCACCTGCGCGTTCCCGTCAGCGCCAAGGAGCGGGCCGAACGCACCGGAGCCGTCCCCTACTACGGGGCCGCCGGCCAGGTCGGCTGGATCGACGAGAAGATCTTCGACGAAGACCTGGTGCTCCTCGGTGAGGACGGGGTGCAGTTCTTCGACGCGGACAAGCCGAAGGCCTATCTCGTCTCCGGCCCGTCATGGGTGAACAACCACGCACACGTTCTCCGCGCCCTGGAGAACCTCGTCGACCGCCGTTATCTGGCCTACTACCTGAACCACTTCAACTACGAGGGGTTCGCGAACGGGACGACGCGCCTGAAGCTCACCAAGGCGGCGATGCTCAGGATTCCCGTCATGCTGCCTCCGGTCGAGGAGCAGCGGCGGATCGTCGCCCTGCTCGACGGTCAGTTGTCGCGGCTCGACGCGGCGGAGAAGGCCCTCGGCGACGCCGGCCGGCGGGTCGCGCTGACCGTCCGGTCCCTCCTCAACGGGTACTTCGGGCCGTCCGGGGTGCACGCGCGGGGATGGCGGTACGAGCGTCTGGAGGACGTCGCGGAAATCCGCGGCGGACAGACCCCGCGCAAGGATTCCGTCGCATTCGAGTCCGAGTGGAAGCCCGGCCTGGTCCCCTTCTGGAAGGTGGGAGACATGAACGGCCCGGAAGGCCGCCTCATGTCCCGGTCCCGCACCTATCTGTCGGCCGAACAGATCCGGAGCGCCAAGGTCAGGACCTATCCCGCAGGCACGGTCCTGCTCCCCAAGCGGGGCGGCGCGATCGCCACGAACAAGAAACGCATCACGGCCGCGGACGGCGCATTCGACCTGAACATCATGGGAGTGGTCCCGAAGAAGGGTCTCGTCCCGGAATTCCTCTGGTACTGGTTCCAGACCATCGACCTGGCCGAGCTGTCGGACGGCTCGAACGTGCCTCAGATCAACAAACCCGACCTGAGCCATCTGCTCATCCCGGTGCCGGGTGAATCCGGGCAGAAGGACGTCGTACGGCAGCTGGACGACCTGCTCGCACGTTTCGACCGTATGCGGAGCACGATCGCGAACGTGAAGCCGAGCTGGTTGCGGGCCTCGCTTCTCCAGCAGGTGCTCGCCGGCCGGATGGTCCCCCAGGACCCCGCCGACGAGCCGGCCGAAGCCGTGCTCGCCCGTGTCCGCGCGGCGCGAGAGGCGGCCGGAGCGGCTCCGGCCCGGCGCCCGGGCCCGCGCCGGGCCCCCGCCCAGCGCGGCGCTGCCCCCGAGGCACCGCCGCCGCCCCGGGCCGACGCTCCTGCCCTCGCCGCCGCCACTCAGCCCACCCTTGACCTGGAGATCCCCACGTGACCGCGATCGAGGCCCGCCGGCTCGTCGACAAACTCTGGAGCTACTGCCACGTCCTGCGCGACGACGGTGTCTCCACCATCGACTACGTCGAGCAGCTGACGCTTCTCGTGTTCCTGAAGATGGCGCACGAGGCGCAGACCCGACCGCCGATGTTCCGCGAGCAGATCATGCCCGAGGGGTCGGTGTGGGAGGGCCGTGGATGGGCCGAGCTGCTGAACAACGACGGCGCCGCACTCGAGACCGCGTACACGCAGCTGCTCGAGGACCTCGGGGCGCAGCGCGCCGGCACCACCTTCCACCTGATCTTCAACGGGGCCAGGAACCGCATCCACGACCCCGCCAAGCTCAAGCGCCTGGTCAAGGACCTGATCGACAAGGAGAACTGGTCCGGGCAGAAGACCGACATCAAGGGCGACGCCTACGAGGAGCTGCTTTCCCGGGGCGCCGAGGACATCAAGTCGGGCGCCGGACAGTACTTCACCCCGCGCTCGCTCATCCAGGCCATCATCGACTGCGTCCGTCCGACCCCCGACGACACGATCACCGACCCGGCCTGCGGAACCGGCGGCTTCCTGCTCGCCGCCGCAGAGCACATCCTCCACGAGTACGGCAGCCGGCTCACCCCCGAGCAGCGCAAGCACCTCAGCAGCGGCGGCATCTGGGGGACCGAGCTGGTGAGGAACACCGCGCGTCTCGCCGCGATGAACCTCTTCCTGCACGGCATCGGCCAGCCCACCGGTCCCGCACTGGTCCGTACCCGCGATGCCCTGGCCGCCCCGCCCGACAAGCGCGCGAGCCTGGTCCTGGCCAACCCGCCCTTCGGCAAGAAGTCGTCCATCACCGTCTACGGCGACGACGGTTCCGCCGCCCGTGAGGCCATCGCCTACGAGCGGCGCGACTTCTGGGTCACCACCACCAACAAGCAGCTCAACTTCGTCCAGCACATCGCCTCGCTGCTGGAGATCCACGGGCGGGCCGCGGTCGTCGTTCCCGACAACGTCCTCTTCGAGGGCGGCGCGGGGGAGACCATCCGCCGGCGTCTGCTGAACGAGTACGACGTCCACACGCTGCTGCGCCTGCCCACCGGCATCTTCTACGCGGGCGGGGTCAAGGCCAACGTCCTCTTCTTCGAACGCAAGCCGGCCCGTCCCAACCAGCCGTGGACCGAGAAGCTGTGGGTCTACGACTTCCGCACCGCCCAGCACTTCACCCTCAAGCAGAACCCGCTCACCCGGGCCCACCTCGAGGACTTCGTGCGGTGCTACAGCGCCGACGACCGTGCCGCGCGTGTGGAGAGCGAGCGCTTCAAGGCGTTCACGTACGACGAGCTGGTCGCCCGCGACAAGGCCAACCTCGACATCACCTGGCTGCGTGACCCCAGCCTCGACGACACCGCCAACCTGCCCGCCCCCGAGGTGCTGGCGGCGGAGATCGTCGAAGACCTGCAGGCGGCCCTGGAGGAGTTCGCCGCGATCGCGGAGACGCTGCAGCAGGCCCGGCAGTGACCGTGCGGGCCGGTGGGCGCACCCCGGCCCCGACGCCCCGTCGGTAAAGGCACGGCCCGGCCCGGCGTAGCGTAGACGGCATGACGAAGTACGGTTCCTTTCCCGGTACGCGGCCCCGGCGGCTGAGGGGCACGCCCGTCATGCGGCGGATGGTCGCCGAGACCCGGCTGCACCCGGCCGACTTCATCCTGCCCGCCTTCGTGCGGGAGGGCGTGAGCGAGCCGGTGCCGATCGCGGCGATGCCGGGGGTCGTGCAGCACACGCGGGACAGCCTCAGGAAGGCCGCCGTCGAGGCGGTGGAGGCCGGGGTCTCCGGGATCATGCTGTTCGGCGTGCCGGAGGAGTCGAAGAAGGACGCCCTCGGGACCCCGGGGACGGACCCCGACGGGATCCTGCAGGTCGCCATCAGGGACGTCCGCGCCGAGGTGGGCGACGAGCTGCTCGTGATGTCCGACCTGTGTCTGGACGAGACCACCGACCACGGCCACTGCGGCATCCTCGACGAGCACGGCCGCGTCGACAACGACGCCACCCTGGAGCGCTACGCCGAGATGGCCCAGGTGCAGGCCGACGCGGGCGCGCACGTGGTGGGCCCAAGCGGCATGATGGACGGCCAGATCGGCGTCATCCGCGACGCGCTCGACCAGATCGAGCGCGAGGACGTCGCCATCCTCGCCTACACCGCCAAATACGCCTCCGCCTTCTACGGCCCCTTCCGCGAGGCCGTCGCCTCCTCGCTGCAGGGCGACCGCAAGACCTACCAGCAGGACCCCGCCAACGTCCGCGAGTCCCTGCGGGAGCTGGCCCTGGACCTGGAGGAGGGCGCCGACATGGTCATGGTCAAGCCCGCCGGGCCCTACCTCGACATCCTCGCCCGCGTCGCCGACGCCGTGGACGTCCCCGTGGCCGCGTACCAGATCTCCGGCGAGTACTCGATGGTCGAGGCCGCCGCGGAGAAGGGCTGGATCGACCGCGACCGGGCCATCCTGGAGACGCTGACCGGCATCAAGCGGGCCGGGGCGCGCACCATCCTCACCTACTGGGCCACCGAGGCCGCCCGGATGCTCGCCCAGCAGCGGTAGCGGCAAGTCCACATGCCGAAAAGGAAGTTGTAGGCGGCACGGATTCCCTAGGCTGCGGGCACGAACCGCACCGCAGCCAAGGAGCCGTGTCATGACCGCAGCCGTCGCCCCCGCTCCCCTCCCGCCGCTCGCCGCGCGCACCGCGACGGTCGGCGGGTCACCCGTACGGGACATCCTGGCGGTCACCGCACGCCCCGAGGTGATCAACTTCGCGGGCGGGCTGCCCGCGCCGGAGCTGTTCGACCGCGAGGGCATCGCCGCCGCCTTCCGCGACGTCCTGGAGCACACCCCCGCCCAGGCCCTGCAGTACTCCACCACGGAGGGCGAGCCGTCGCTGCGTGCCGCGCTCGCCGACCGCGTCACCCGGCGCGGGCTGCCGACCGGCGCTGACGACCTGCTCATCACCACCGGCTCCCAGCAGGCGCTGTCCCTGCTGGCGACCGCGCTCCTCGACCCCGGCGACACCGTCCTCGTCGAGGACCCCTGCTATCTCGCCGCACTCCAGGTCTTCGGCCTCGCCGGCGCACGCGTCGTCGCCGTGCCGGCCGACGCGGACGGCGTCGACCCGCAGGCCCTCGCCGACCTCGTCGCCCGCGAACGGCCCAAGCTCTTCTACACCGTCCCCACCTTCCAGAACCCCACCGGCCGCACCATGCCCGCCGAGCGCCGCGCCGCCGTCGCGTCCGTCGCCGTGACGCACGGGCTGTGGATCGTCGAGGACGACCCGTACGGCGAACTGCGCTACGACGGCGACCACCTGCCCTGGATCGCCTCCTACGAGGGCGCCGCCGACCGCACGGTCCTCCTCGGCTCCTTCTCCAAGGTCATGGCCCCCGGACTGCGGCTCGGCTGGCTGCGCGCGCCCGCCGCCCTGCGGCGCGCCTGCGCCGTCGCCAAGCAGGCCGCCGACCTGCACACCCCCACCCTCAACCAGCTCGCCGCCGCACGGTACCTGGACGTCCTGGACTCCCATGTGGCCACGGTGCGGGCCGTCTACGGCGAGCGCCGCGACGCCCTCCTCGCCGGCCTGTCCGCCGCCCTCCCGCAGGGCTCCACCTGGAACCGGCCCGAGGGCGGCATGTTCGTCTGGGCCCGCCTCCCCGACTCCTACGACACCACCGCCCTGCTCCCCGAGGTGGTCAAGCACGACGTCGCCTACGTCCCCGGCGCCCCCTTCTACGCCGGCACCCCCGACCCCGCCACCCTGCGCCTGTGCTTCGTCACCCAGACCCCCGACGAGATCGCCGAGGGCCTGCGCAGGCTGGCCCGGGGCCTCGGAGCGGCGCAGTAGAGCCCCTCAGTCCCACCAGAAGCGCCACGCCCGCTCGCCCACCAGCGCCTTCGCGTACGCCCCGACACTGCCCGGCCAGTCCTGCGTGACGGCGTCCGGGCAGAACGCGAAGTGCTCCGCCGCGAGCGCCTCCGCCGTGGCGAGGTCCGCCGGAGGCGCGGCCACGGACACGACGAGCGTGTCGAAGCCGAGCGCGACGACCCGTATGCCGAACCGGTCCTCCCAGGAGCGCAGCACGGCACACAGCCGGGCCACGTCGTCGTCGTGGTTCAGCGGGCCCGTCCAGCCGATCGCGGCCGGTATGTCGGCGGAGCGACGGGCCGGGACGAGCGCCAGATGCGGCTCCTTCTGCCACGGCCGGGATCCGTCGCACAACGAGTCCGCCACCTGCCCCGCACACGAGCCCGGCTCGGCGGTGAGCGCACCGGACGGGGCGAGCCCGGGCCACACCCGCCCGAACGGCTCGGCCGCCTCGGCGAGTTCCTCGTCCCACTCGTCCTCGTCGCCCTCCCAGTACTCGGCGAGAACGTCCTCGGCGTCGTGATCACCCGGATACGACACGCCCCCGGGATCCAACTGCCAGTCGTCGACAGCCCCTTGGGAATCACCCAGGTCCACCAGCACCGGCAGCAGCCCCACTTGGGCCGCCGGACCGCCCAGCACGGCCCAGTTCCCCGACGCGGCGGCCTTCTCGGCATGCCACAACAACGGCTCGTGCCAGGGCCCGTCGTCGGTCACGTCCACCAGCCGCCCCGGCGGCAGCCGCAGCCCGAGAGAACGCCCACTGGGATCGGCCGCCAGCCGCGGCAGCGGATTCGGAAGAGTCGCCATGCCCAGGACTGTAGAGGCACCCACTGACAACGCCCCCGGAGCGCACACGACGAAGGGCCCGCCGGTGCGGCGGGCCCTTCGTCGTCGATCAGCTCAGAGACGCTCGGGCGTGCGGATGCCCAGCAGGGCCATGCCCTGGTGGAGGGTGCGGGCCGTCATGTCGCACAGGAACAGACGGTTCTCCACCTGCTGCGGCGACTCCGCCTTCAGCACCGGGCACTTGTCGTAGAAGGACGTGTACAGCGACGCCAGCTGGTACAGGTACGCCGCCAGCTTGTGCGGGGCGTACTCCGCGGCCGCCTCGAAGACCGTGTCGCCGAACGCGTCCAGGTGCAGGCCCAGGGCCCGCTCGGCCGCGTGCAGCTCCAGCTCCGGGTGCGCGGCGGGCCGTACGTCGCCCGCCTTGCGCAGGATGGACTGGATACGGGCGTACGCGTACTGGAGGTAGACGGAGGTGTCGCCGTTGAGCGAGACCATCTGGTCCAGGTCGAACTTGTAGTCCCGGTTCGGGGACGTCGAGAGGTCCGCGTACTTCACGGCACCGATGCCGACCTGCTGGGCCCGCTCCTGGATCTCGTCCTCGGTGAGGTCCTGCGCCTTCTCCCGGACGACCTCGGCGGCCCGCTGCACCGCCTCGTCCAGCAGGTCCTCCAGCCGTACGGTCTCGCCCTCACGCGTCTTGAACGGCTTGCCGTCCGCGCCCAGCACCGTGCCGTAGCCCATGTTGTGGGCGGTGACCTCGTCGGTCAGCCAGCCCGCTCGCCGCGCCGCCTCGAAGACCATCTTGAAGTGCAGCGACTGCCGCACGTCCACCACGTAGATCAGCGACGTGGCGTGCAGGTCGACGACACGGTTGCGGATCGCGGTCAGGTCGGAGGCGGCGTAGCCGAAGCCGCCGTCCGCCTTCTGCACGATCAGCGGGACCGGCTGGTCGTCCTTGCCGCGGATGTCGTCGAAGAACACCACCAGCGCGCCCTCGGAGCGCTCCGCGACGCCCATCTCCTCCAGGAGCCGGGCGGTCTCGGGCATGCCCTCGTTGTACGCGGACTCGCCGACGATCTCCTCGTCGCGGATCTCCATGTCCAGCTTCTCGAAGACCGAGTAGAAGTAGACCTTCGACTCGTCCACGAACTGCTGCCACAGCTCGAGGGTCTCCTTGTCGCCCGACTGCAGGGCCACGACCCGCTTGCGGGCCCGCTCCTTGAACTCCTCGTCCGCGTCGAACAGCGCCCGGGACGCCTTGTACACCCGGTTCAGGTTCGACATGGCCTGCTGGCCGTCGACCTCCGAGGCCGGGGCCAGCTCGCCGGGGTGCTCCATCAGGTACTGGATGAGCATGCCGAACTGGGTGCCCCAGTCGCCGATGTGGTGCCGGCCGATCGTGCGCTCGCCGGTGAAGTCGAGCATGCCGCGCAGCGCGTCGCCGATCACCGCGGAACGCAGGTGGCCGACGTGCATCTCCTTCGCCACGTTCGGCTGGGCGTAGTCGACGACCGTGATGCCCGGGTCCGGCTTGCGGGGGACGCCGAGCCGGTCGCCGTCCGCGTACCGCGCCGCGAGGTTGTCGGTGATCGCCCGGTCGGAGAGCGTGATGTTCAGGAAGCCGGGGCCGGACACCTCGATGTCCTTCACCAGCTCACCCGACTCGACCCGCGCCACGACCTCGGTCGCCAGCTCCCGCGGGTTCGCCTTGTTCTTCTTCGCGAGCGCCAGGATCCCGTTCGCCTGGAAGTCCGCCCGGTCGCTACGTCGCAGCAGCGGGTCCGCGTCGGCCCCCGGCAGGGCGGCGGAGATCGCGGAGGTGAGCTGCTGCTTGACGGAGTCGCTGAGGGACGTGACCGAGGCCATGGAATGGATGCCGTTCCGCTCGTAGGAGTACAGAAATCGACTCCAGTCTCCCATGGGGGCGGGCGGGCGGTCGCATGGATTCCCGCCCGCCCCCGGGGCGGCACGTCGGTGTCTCAGCCCCTGGGCGCCAGTGCCACGGCCGCGAGCGCCGGAGCGGACTCGGTGCCGTCCCCGTACAGGGCCGTCACGCGGTAGTAGGCGGCGGTGCCCGACGGTGCGGCCCCGTCACGGTAGTGGCGGAAGGAGTCCGCAAGGCCCTCCATCCCGCCCTCCGCGATCCGCTCGTACGAGCCCGTGGAACGGTCCCAGCGGTAGACCCGGTAGCCGGTCGCGCCGTCGACCGTGTCCCAGTTCAGGGCCACGTCACCGGCGTTCTCCACGGCGTCCAGGCCCGTCACCGGCGAGCCCGGCGCGGTCGTCTCGGACGGCCGGGTGTCCTGCTCGGTCGCGTAGACGGTCACGGCGTCGGTGTAGTTGTTCGAGCCGTCCACCACCCGCAGCTCCCAGCAGCGCTCCTCGCCGTCCGGCAGACCCGTGGTGTCCTGGAACGACGTGACGTCCGCCGCCAGGGAGCGCGAGTCGCCGTACCCGCAGGTGCGCACCCCGTCGACCGTCTGAGGGGTGCCCACGCGCAGCCAGTGGGCACGCACGTCGGCAGCCGTGGACGCGTTCCACCGCAGGGTCGTGCCCCACGGCTCGGACGTCGCGGCGAACCCGGCCGGCAGCGGCGGCGCGACCGTGTCCTCGTAGCGCACGGCCGTGAAGGTGCTGGAGGTCACGCCGTTCCCGGCCACCGCCACCGCGGTGACATAGCGGTCCGACGAGCCGCCGAAGTCCGTGAGCAGGCAGCGGTACTCCACCCACGCCGCATCGCGGTACACCTCCTCGGGCGCGCACGCCCGCAGGGTCGTACGGACCGTGGAGGCGCTGGAGCCGGAGTAGACCCGGAAACCGCCGCTGTGGTCGTTGTCGGCGGCGACCCGGACACGCAGCTCCGGCCGGCCGTTGTCGTCCGGACGCAGATACACCGGAAGGGCGGGCGCCACCAGTCGCCGGCCGGTGGTCCTCACCGGCTCGGAGCGGTGACCGGCCGCGTCGAGGGCGTACACCGTGTAGGTGCGGGTCACGCCCGGCTTCGCCGTCGTGTCCTCGTACGAGGCGGTCGTGGCGGTGCCGAGGAGAACCGGCTGCGCGCCGCCGTCGGCGCCGTAGACCTGCCAGCGCACGGTGTCGTCCGCCGGCGCGGTCCAGCCGAGCGCGACCCGCTGGGTGTCCGCCTTGGCCGCGAGGCCCGTCACCGCTCCCGGCGCGGTCACATCCGGTGTGGTCACCGCGACCGGCGCGGTGCGCGCCGAGGTGTTCCCGGCGGTGTCGGTGGCGCTCGCCGTGTAGTGGTACGTCTGCTTCTCGGCGGCCGTCTCGTCGTACAGATACTGCTCGTACGGCGTCCGCCGCAGGTCCATGGTCGCGACCTTGGCGTACGGGCCCGCCGCCGCCGTGGCACGCCACAGGGTGAAGACGGGGCCGTCGGCCTGCCGCACCTGGCCCAGCCAGACGTTGACACGCGGGATCGGCGTGGTGCCGTCGGAGCCTTCGGAGCCGGTGGTCACCGACACCGTCACGTCGGAGGGGCGCACGTCGGGGACCGGCGGAGCCGTCTTGTCCGGAGTGGTGACGTAGGGGCCGCAGGCGGTGGCGCCGTAGTTCGTCCACTTGTCGACGGCCTGGACGCAGAACCGATACTTCTGGCCGTCCTTCGCGGGCGTGTACGAGGCCGTGGTGCCGGTCGTCGTCCAGCGGGACACCCCACCCGTCGGGGTCTCCACCAGGACCCGGTAGTGGGCGATGTCCAGCTCCCGGTTCCTCCGCCAGCCCGCGCTCGCCCTGCCGGTCGCCGCGTCGTACGTGGTGGTGATGCCGGTCGGCGCCAGCGGCGGCCTGCTGTCGGACGACGCGGGCCACGTGAACTTCACCCGGGACAGCCCCGTCCAGTTCACATGGTCCACGCGCACGCTGTGGCTGCCCGCGCCGACGCAGAACGTGCCCGGCACGCTGTTGCCGGAGTCACCCGTGTCGGTCCACTTGTTCACCTTCCGCACGCCGTCCACGTACAGCCGCAGGCCGTCCGTGCCGGACAGGCGGTAGGTGAAACAGCCGCCCGAACCGAAGTCGCGGGTGAGCGACCAGCGCACCCCGAAGCGGTTCGTGGCCATCCCGGAGAGCGGGGCACCCGACCAGGACTGGTCGATCGTGGTGTCGCAGTCCGTCCTCTTCGGCGTGCCCGAGAACGAGGTGTTCGGGTAGAACGACCGCTTGAACGTGGTGTCGCCGCAGGTCACGGCAGCCTCGGCGGCGGGGGCCGCGAGGAGGGCGCAGGCCGAGGGCAGCGTCAGAGCGAGTCCGGCCGCCCCCACGCGCAGCCCGGCCCGGAATCTTTCTGTGATCACGGTAGGAGGACTGCCGCGGGGCGCCCGGGGTTGTACGGCGGGCCAATACGTTTTCCGACAGGGACCGGCACGGGTGACAATGGGTCGCGGGCCCCGTCGGCGCACCTGCGGCAGGCCCCAAGGACGTATCTCCGACGTATCTCCACGGCGTACAGAACGGCGTACGAGAACAAACAGGAAAGAAGGACGTGCCGATCGTGGCTCAGAGCACCGAGACCACCGACTGGGTCTCCCGTTTCGCGGATGAGGTCATCGAGGAGTCGGAGCGTCGGGCCCCGGGCAAACCGGTCGTCGTCGCGTCCGGACTCTCGCCGTCGGGCCCCATCCACCTCGGCAACCTCCGCGAGGTCATGACCCCGCACCTCGTCGCCGACGAGATCCGGCGGCGCGGCCACCAGGTGCGCCACCTGATCTCGTGGGACGACTACGACCGCTACCGCAAGGTCCCGGCCGGGATCGCGGGCGTCGACGAGTCCTGGGCCGAGCACATCGGCAAGCCGCTGACCTCCGTGCCCGCCCCCAAGGGCTCCGCCCACCCCAACTGGGCCGAGCACTTCAAGGCCGCGATGATCGCGTCGCTGGCCGAGCTGGGCGTGGAGTTCGACGGCATCAGCCAGACCGAGCAGTACACCTCCGGCGTCTACCGCGAGCAGATCCTGCACGCCATGCGCCACCGCGCCGACATCGACGCGATCCTCGACCAGTACCGCACCAAGAAGGCCCCGGCCAAGAAGCAGCAGCAGAAGCCGGTCGACGAGGCCGAGCTGGAGGCCGCCGAGGGCTCGGGCGCCGCGTCCGAGGACGACGGCTCCTCCGGCTCCGCCGGGTACTTCCCGTACAAGCCGTACTGCGGCAACTGCGAGAAGGACCTGACGACCGTCACCTCGTACGACGACGACTCCACCGAGCTGACGTACGTCTGCACCGCGTGCAGCTTCTCCGAGACCGTCCGGCTGAACGAGTTCAACCGCGGCAAGCTGGTCTGGAAGGTCGACTGGCCCATGCGCTGGGCGTACGAGGGCGTGATCTTCGAGCCCAGCGGTGTCGACCACTCCTCGCCGGGCTCCAGCTTCCAGGTCGGCGGGCAGATCGTCGGCATCTTCGGCGGCAAGCAGCCCATCGGACCCATGTACGCCTTCGTCGGCATCTCCGGCATGGCGAAGATGTCCTCCTCGCGCGGTGGCGTGCCCACGCCCGCCGACGCGCTGAAGATCATGGAGCCGCAGCTCCTGCGCTGGCTGTACGCCCGCCGCAAGCCCAACCAGTCCTTCAAGATCGCCTTCGACCAGGAGATCCAGCGGCTCTACGACGAGTGGGACAAGCTCGACGCCAAGGTCGCCGACGGCTCCGCCCTCCCGGCGGACGTCGCCGCGCACTCGCGCGCCGTGCGCACCGCCGCCGGTGAGCTGCCCCGCACCGCCCGGCCGATGCCGTACCGCACGCTCGCCTCCGTCGCCGACATCACCGCCGGCCACGAGGACCAGGCGCTGCGGATCCTGAGCGAACTCGACCCGTCGCGTCCGGTCGGCTCCCTCGACGAGGTCCGGCCCCGCTACGACAAGGCCGAGGCGTGGATCAACACCCACGTCCCCGCCGAGCAGCGCACCATCGTGCGGGCCGAGCCCGACACCGAGCTGCTGAAGTCCCTCGACGACCAGGGCCGGGAGTCCGTCCGGCTGCTGCTCGACGGACTGGCCTCGCACTGGTCCCTCGACGGGCTCACCCACCTCGTCTACGGCGTCCCCAAGGTGCAGGCCGGGTTCTCCGCGGACGCCACGCCCAAGGAGCTGCCGCCGGAGATCAAGACCGCCCAGCGGACGTTCTTCGCGCTGCTCTACCACCTGCTCGTCGGCCGCGACACCGGCCCGCGCCTGCCCACGCTGCTGCTGGCGGTCGGCCAGGACCGGGTCCGCGCACTGCTCGGCGAGTGACCCGCGGCTGAACACAGGAGAAGGGGCCCCCGGAAGAGGGCCCCTTCTCGCTGTCCGCCGCCTTACGCGATGTGCTCTTCCTGCATCTCCGCGTTCAGACGGTTCGAGAAACGGTTCACCATCCGCTTGGCCTCGGCCTCCGGGAGCACGAGACCGTACGTCGCCTCGACGTCCGCCATGAACCCGCGCGGTGTGGGCGCCCCGTTCCCGCTCTTGATCGACTCCCGGAAGACCTGGTAGTACGCCTCCTCGTCCGGCTCGGAGCCGCCGCCCTCACCCAGCTCACGGGTACGGCCCGGCCCCGCCGGCACCGGGAAGCCGCCCGTCTCCTCCGCGGAGGGACCCCCTTGCGGGCGCTCCTCCTCGTGCTCGTGCGGCGGGAACGGCGACTCCTCGTACTCCTCGTACGGAGGCCCATACAGCTCCGGGTCGTAGTTGGGGTCGTAGCCGCCGTGGTACTCCACCGAGTGCGGGTCGCGGGCGTGCAGCCAGGGGTTCTGGTCCGGATGCGGGTCCACACCCTGCTCCGGCGCGGGCAGCTGCTGCTGCGCCGGCACCGCGATGGCGGCCGGCTGCGGCTGCTGCTGCACCTGAGGAGTCTGGGGAGCCGGCGGGATCAGCGCCGGCTCGATGCCCGCCGCGGCCAGCCCCGCCGGGGCCGTCTCCGCCAGCGGCACACCGTAACGGGCGAGGCGCAGCGGCATCAGCGACTCCACCGGGGCCTTGCGCCGCCAGGCCCGGCCGTAGCGGGACCGCAGCCGGGCCTGGTAGACCAGCCGCTCCTGCTCCAGCTTGATCACCTGGTCGTACGAGCGCAGCTCCCACAGCTTCATCCGCCGCCACAGCAGGAACGTCGGCAGCGGGCTGAGCAGCCAGCGGGTGAGCCGCACGCCCTCCATGTGCTTGTCGGCCGTGATGTCCGCGATCCGGCCGATCGCGTGCCGCGCCGCCTCCACGGCCACCACGAACAGGACCGGGATCACCGCGTGCATGCCCGTGCCCAGGGGGTCCGGCCAGGCGGCCGCGCCGTTGAACGCGATCGTCGCCGCCGTCAGCAGCCACGCCGTCTGCCGCAGCAGCGGGAACGGGATGCGGATCCACGTCAGCAGCAGATCCAGGGCGAGCAGGACGCAGATACCGGCGTCGATGCCGATCGGGAAGACGTAGGAGAAGTTCCCGAAGCCCTTCTGCAGGGCCAGCTCGCGGACGGCGGCGTAGGAGCCCGCGAAACCGATGCCGGCGATGATCACGGCACCGAAGACGACCACGCCGATGAGAACGCGGTGCATCCGTGTCAGCTGTATGGGCGCGGCCACCCGTACTCCCCTCCCACTGCGTGCTGTTGTGCGGGCAACAGAGTGGCACACATGTGCGGGGAACGGGTGGCCGGACCGGACGCAGACCTTCCGGGGGCCTGCGGGGCTCAGCTCTTGCGGGTCGAGGACTTCGACGAACTGCGCGAGGTGGAGGCCGACTTGGTCGACGACGGCTGCTGCAGGGAGGTGCCCGAGGAGGTCGAGGCGGACTTCGACGGAGACTTCGTCGCGGACGGCACCTTGGCGTCGGCGTCCCCGCTGACCGCACTGTTCGCCTTCAGGACGGCCGCGACGGCCTCCTTGGCCGCCTTCTGGGCGTCCTTCATCAGCTCGTCCGCGTCCGGAGTCTTGTCACCGGCCAGGCCGGCGCCGTTGTAGTCGACCGTCACGACGACGTTCTCCACCCGGGCCACGACCGTCTGCTGCTTGAAGGAGCCCTCCTTCTTCTTCAGGTCGTAGCGCACGGCCGTCGCCTCGTCGCCGATGCCCGCGGCGGGCGCCGACTTCACGTTCCGCGCGCCTGTCGCCGCCCGCGCGTCCTCGACCTGGCCGGCGTAGTACTCCTTGGCCAGCTCATCGCCCGCGCCGCGTGTGACGTCCGACTCGAAGCGCAGCAGCGAGACGTTCAGCCAGCGGAACTGCGAGCCCTTGACGCCGTTGTTGTCGAGGCTGTCCCAGGAGCAGCTCCCCCGCGACTCCAGATCGTCCGAACTGCCCTCCTTGCCCGACTTGCGCGCTTCGGGCACCAGATCCTCCAGCGTCTTGGCCGACAGCGCGTCACACGCCTCGGGCAGCGTGCCGTACGCCGCCTCCCGCACGGTCGGCGACGGGCTCGCCGTCACGCTCGGGGACGCCTGCTTGGCGTCCTCGCCGTCGGAGTCGGAGCCGGAGGAGCAGGCCGCGGCCAGCAGCACCACGGGGAGGGCGGCGGCACCGACGAGCGCGCGGCGACGCCGCGTCACTCGCAGGGCACGCTGTTCAGACCGGTCGGCTCGCTGTGCTCGTCGCTGCATGGTTCCTTCACTCATGACGCTCGTGGTTCCTGCGGTCGGATCGGGTCCGAGGGGCCACGGTACGCGGTGCCGGACGCGCACGGCCCGCCTTCGGACACTCCACCGGGCGGCACCGGCCGCCCGCACAAGTGGCTCAGCCCGACAGGGAGTCGGCGAGCCGGGACGCCAGTTTCCGCGCCCTGTCCTGCATTTCCTGGCTGTCGGGCACCGTGCCGACGGTCGCCGGCTGCTCCTCGTACTCGATGGTCACGATGACGTTCGACGTGCGGAACGCCACAGTGACCGTGCGGCGCTTGGCCGTCGAACCGGAGCTGCTGAGCTCGTCGTCGACGAACGCCTCGTCGCCGAGGTCGTCCAGCAGCCGGGGCTGGAGCGCGGTCGGGGTGGAGGACGGGGTGGCGCTCGGGCTGCCGCCGGGAGAGTGCGTGGCGGACGGGCTCTTCCCGGCGGAGCTGCGGCCGGGGGAGCTCTTCCCGGGGGAGGGGCTGCTCCCGCTCTCCGCGCCGGTCCCGGCGCCCGTGGCCGGCGCCGTCACCGTCTCCGTCACGGTCGGCTCGGGCAGGTCCGCCGCGGTGACCTTCCCGGCGAAGAGGGACTCGGCCTCGGTCTCGTCGCTGACCGCCGTGTCGTACGACACCACGCGCTCGAAGTCGATCAGCAGGTGGTCCGTGGCCGTCGCGGACTCGACCTTCCAGCGGCAGCCGACCTTGCGGTCCGTGTCGTAGGTGAGCGTCGCCTCGCCCTCGTACGCCTGCTCGCGCCGGACCTCGTCGGGGATCTCGAGGATGCCGGGCAGCAGGGTGTCGAGCGTGTCGCGGCCCACGACGCCGCAGGGCTCGGGGAGCGTGCCGTAGCGGCCGGGCTCGACGTCGGTGACGGTCGTCCCGGTGTCCTCCGGGTTGGAGCCGTCGGAGCGGGCGCCGCCGTCGGAACCGCCGGTGCAGCCGGCCAGCAGCGCCACGAGCAGGGCGGCGACGCCGGGTACGTAGGCCTTCCGCTGCACGGTCGGGCTCCTCTCGGTCCTCTTCGGACTTATTCGGTTGCCGGGCGGGGGTGTCACCCGCAGACAATGTGTATCGCACGCATTGCCGTGGACGCCGGTCCGTTGTCCCTTTCATCGACCTTGGCGCCGGTTTTGCGATTCAAGGCTTCTGATTGTTTTCCGGGGGAATGAGGGCGATATGTCGTACGTCGAGGTGCCCGGCGCCAAGGTGCCCATCCGTATGTGGACCGACCCGGCGACCGTCGAGGACGTCGCCATGCAGCAGCTCCGCAATGTCGCGACCCTGCCCTGGATCAAGGGCCTCGCGGTCATGCCGGACGTCCACTACGGCAAGGGCGCGACCGTCGGCTCCGTCATCGCCATGCGCGGTGCCGTGTGCCCGGCCGCGGTCGGCGTGGACATCGGCTGCGGGATGTCCGCCGTGAAGACGTCCCTCACGGCGAACGACCTTCCCGGGGATCTGTCGCGGCTGCGGTCGAAGATCGAGCAGGCGATTCCGGTGGGTCGGGGCATGCATGACTCCCCCGTCGACCCGGGGCGCTTCCACGGGCTGGCCACCGGCGGGTGGGACGACTTCTGGGGGCGGTTCGACGGGATCGCCGAAGCGGTCAAGTTCCGTCAGGAGCGTGCCACCAAGCAGATGGGCACGCTCGGATCCGGCAACCACTTCGTCGAGGTGTGCACGGACACGGAGGGTTCCGTCTGGCTGATGCTCCACTCCGGTTCCCGCAACATCGGCAAGGAGCTGGCGGAGTACCACATCGGCGTGGCCCAGAAGCTCCCGCACAACCAGAACCTGGTCGACCGCGACCTCGCCGTGTTCGTGGCGGACACCCCGCAGATGGCGGCGTACCGCAACGACCTGTTCTGGGCCCAGGAGTACGCCAAGTACAACCGCACGCTCATGATGGCGCTCCTGAAGGACGTGATCCGCAAGGAGTTCAAGAAGGCGAAGCCGGCCTTCGAGCAGGAGATCAGCGCTCACCACAACTACGTGGCCGAGGAGCGCTACGACGGGATGGACCTGCTCGTGACCCGCAAGGGCGCGATCCGCGCGGGCTCCGGCGACTACGGCATCATCCCCGGCTCCATGGGCACCGGCTCCTACATCGTGAAGGGCCTCGGCAACGAGAAGGCCTTCAACTCGGCCTCGCACGGCGCCGGCCGGCGCATGAGCCGCAACGCCGCCAAGCGGCGCTTCTCGACGAAGGACCTGGAGGAGCAGACGCGGGGCGTGGAGTGCCGCAAGGACTCCGGCGTCGTGGACGAGATCCCGGGCGCCTACAAGCCCATCGAGCAGGTCATCGACCAGCAGCGGGACCTCGTGGAGGTCGTGGCGAAGCTGAAGCAGGTCGTCTGCGTGAAGGGCTGAGCAGGGCCGCGGCGCGCTACTTCGCGTGTCTGACCGCGTAGATCATGACGAGCGCCACGATGTGGATGCCGAAGAGGAAGTAGGCGAGCCACATCCACATCTGGCGCTCGTCGCGCTTTTCCCGGGCCTGGCGGGCCCGGCGCGCGGAGGAGGGCTCGGGGGTCGTCACGGCTGCTCTCGGTGGACCTTGGTGTTGGAGGCCTGGGCGCGGGGGCGGACGACCAGGAGGTCGATGTTGACGTGGCTCGGGCGGGTGACCGCCCAGGTGATGGTCTCGGCCACGTCGTCGGCCGTGAGGGGGTCGGGGACGCCCGCGTAGACCTTCTCCGCCTTCGCCCGGTCGCCGCCGAAGCGGGTCAGGGCGAACTCGTCCGTCTTCACCATGCCGGGGGCGACCTCGATGACGCGGACCGGGCGGCCGACGATCTCCAGGCGGAGGGTCTCGGCGAGGACGTGGGCGCCGTGCTTGGCGGCGACGTAGCCGCCACCGCCCTCGTAGGTGCCGTGGCCGGCGGTGGAGGAGACCACGACCACCGTGCCGTCGCCACTGGCCTCCAGCTTGGGCAGCAGTGCCTGGGTGAGGTTCAGGGTGCCGATGACGTTGGTCTCGTACATCGTGCGCCAGTCGTCGGGGGAGCCGGTGGCGACCGGGTCGGCACCGAGGGCGCCGCCGGCGTTGTTCACCAGCACGCCGATCGTCCGGAAGGCCGTCGCGAACTCGTCGACCGCGGCGCGGTCGGTGACGTCCAGCTGGTACGCCGTCGCCGAGTGGCCCGCCGCATCGATCTCCTCGGCCAGCGCCTCGATGCGGTCCTTGCGGCGCGCGGTGAGCACGACGCGGTAGCCGGCCGCGGCCAGCTGCCGGGCGGTGGCGGCGCCGATTCCGCTGCTCGCACCGGTGACGACGGCGATGCGGGAGGCTGCGGACGGTGCGGCGGTGGCCATGGGGCTGCTCCTCGGACTGGCGTTCACAACGCGGGCTCCGGCCAGGATAGGCGGCGTCCGCCTGTGGGTGACGCGGAGTTTCGCCGGGCGGACGGGGCCGGGCCGTCAGCCGCCTCGCGGGGCCCACATGATCACGGCCATGCCCGCGAGACAGATCAGCGCGCCCGCGACGTCCCAGCGGTCGGGGCGGTAACCGTCCGCGACCACGCCCCACAGGATCGAGCCCGCGACGAAGATCCCGCCGTACGCCGCGAGGATGCGGCCGAAGTGGGCGTCGGGCTGGAAGGTGGCGACGAAGCCGTAGGCGCCGAGGGCGAGGACGCCGCCGGTGATCCACAGCCAGCCGCGGTGTTCGCGCAGGCCCTGCCAGACCAGCCAGGCGCCGCCGATCTCGAACAGCGCGGCGAGGACGAAGAGGGCGGCGGAGCGGAGCACGTGCATGGGCGCAGCTTGGCACGGCGGGTGACTGTCACCTGTTGGAGGGCGCCTGGGGGCGAGTGGGCCGGGGGATACATGGGCCGTGCGTACCGGCGGAGTGTGGGAGCGAGGGCTGGTGGACGGTCTGGTGAACGGCATGCGGACGGTGGCGCGAGGGCTCGTGGTGTGCGGTGCGGTGCTGGGTTCGGCCGCCGGTGCGGGGGCGCCCGGGGCGGGCGCGGTGAGCGGCCCGGAGTTGTCGGGGGTGGCGGAGGCCGTGCCGGTGGCGGAGGCCGATCTGTCGTATCACGGGTCCGTCGTGATGGCGGGCGGCCGGATGCGGGTGCGGTTCGTGGCGCGCAACCACGGGCCGGACGCGGTGCCGGACGCGACGGTGCGGCTGCGCTGGTCGGTGCCGCCGGGTGTGCGGCAGGAGTTGCCCGAGGGGTGTGCGCGGGCGGGGGAGCGGGTGGTGGTGTGCCGTACCGGGGAGCTGGCGGCGGACGGGCTGGGGGAGCGGGCCGAGCTGGCGGTACGGCTGCCGGGGGCGCCGCCGGAGGTGTCGCTGGAGCTGGACACGGTGTGGGGCGGGGGTGCGGTGGACCGGAACCGGGAGAACGACCGGCAGCGGGTGCTGGTGCTGGACACCGGGGACACGTACTACTTCTGAGCCGGCTGGGGCTGGTGGTCGTAGCGCTCGCGGGCCCGGTGGACCTCGTCGAAGTGGGTCTCGGCCCAGTCCTTCACGGCGGTCAGGAGCAGGGCGAGGCTGCGGCCGAGGGGGGTGAGCGCGTAGTCGACGCGGACGGGGACGGACGGGGTGACCGTGCGGGTGAGGATGCCGTCGCGTTCGAGGGAGCGCAGGGTCTGGGTGAGCATCTTGGGGCTCACCCCGGCGATCTTGCGGCTGAGGTCGCTGTAGCGCATGGGGGCGGGGGCGAGGGCGGAGACGACGAGGCTGACCCACTTGTCGCTGATCCGGTCGAGCAGCTGGTTGGTGGGGCAGGCCTTGATGAAGGCGTCGTACTCGGCGCGGGCCTGCTCACGGCGCTGGGCGGCGGTCTGGGTGGGCATGCGTCTCCTCCGTGGCTCCCCTTCGGGTGCGGTAGGCACCTCCAGGTAACTACTTCCCCGTGGATAGTAACTCTTCCTAGGGTTGTCGGCACGGGGTCGGACGACCCGCAAGTGCCCGGACGACGGGGAGAGTTGAGATGCGTGCTGCAGTGGTGACGGAGTTCGGCGGTCCTGAGGCCGTGCGGATCGTGGACGCGCCGGTGCCCGAGCCGGCCGCGCGGCAGGTGCGGATCAAGGTCGAGGCGGCCACGCTGAACCCGGTGGACGCCGGGGTGCGCTCGGGCGGGTTCGGCGGGGCCGGGACACAGCTGGGCCTCGGCTGGGACGTGGCCGGCACGGTCGACGCGGTGGGCGTCGCCTCGGCGTGGCAGCCGGGCGAGCGGGTGGTCGCCCTGCAGTACGGCGTGGCGAAGGCGCTGGGGACGCACGCGGAGTACGTCGTCGTGGACACGGACGCGGTGGCCAAGGTGCCCGCGTCGGTCGACGTGGTGCACGCGGCGACCCTCCCGCTGAACGCCCTGACCGCCGCCCAGGCCCTGGACCTGCTGGACCTGCGGCCGGGTCAGTCGCTGCTGGTGACGGGGGCGGCGGGCGCGGTCGGCGGCTTCGCCGTCCAGCTCGCCGCACACGCGGGGGTCGAGGTGACGGGGCTGGCCCGGGAGGACGACGAGGAGCTGGTGCGGTCGCTGGGCGCCTCGGCGTTCGTGACCGACGGGACCGAGGGCGGCTTCGACGCGGTGCTGGACGCGGCGGTCCTCGGCGAGCGCGCCCTCGCCCGGGCCCGCGACGGGGGCGCCTACGCGGGCGTGATCCCCCAGGCCGAGCCGCCCTCGGTGCGGGGCGTACGGGTGGCCGCCGTCGAGGTCGCCGCGGACGGCGCCCGGCTGGCCGAGCTGGCCCGGCTGGTGGACGACGGGGTACTCACCCTGCGGGTCGCGGAGACGGTCCCCCTGGAGGACGCGCAGAAGGCACACGCCCGACTGGCCGAGGGCGGGGTGCGGGGGCGGGTCGTGCTGGTGCCGTAGGTGTGGCGAAGGCGTTCACAGGCCCGGCTCCGTCTCCGAGAACGACGTCGGCACCGTGAAGCCGATCACCGAGCCGCCTCCCTCTCGGCGGTAGGCGAACGGGGCGCCGCCGTGGGTGAGTGCGATCTCGCGGACGATGGAGAGGCCGAGGCCGGAGCCGGGGAGGGCGCGGGCGTCGGCGGCGCGGTAGAAGCGGTCGAAGACGCGGACGAGGTCGTCGTCGCTGATGCCGGGGCCGCGGTCGAGGACCTCCAGCTTGACGGGGAGGCCGGTGCCGGGGCCGCCGGTGACGCGGATCTCGATCGGGGCGTGTCCGTCGCGGTCGAACTTGGCGGCGTTCTCGACGAGGTTGGACACGGCTCGGGTGAGGGAGCCGGCGCGGCCCTGGGTGGCCGTGACCCCGGTCGCCCGCACGGTGATCTCCCGGCCGGTGCGGCGGCGGGCCACGGCGGCGACGTCCTCGGCGATGTCGGCGAGGTCGACCCGCTGGGGCGGCTCGCTGTCGGACTGGCCGGCTGCGAGGTCGACGAGTTCGTTCACCAGGTCGGTCAGTTCGCGGGCCTCCTGGCCGAGGTCGGCGACGAGTTCCTCGCGGGCCTCGGGCGGGAGTTCGTCCATGCGGCGCAGCAGGGAGATGTTCGTGCGCAGGGAGGTGAGGGGGGTGCGCAGTTCGTGGCCGGCGTCCTGGACCAGGCGGCGCTGGTCCTCCTCCGACTGGGCGAGCCGGCCCAGCATGCGGTCGAAGGCGCGGCCGAGCCGGCCCACCTCGTCGTTGCCGGACACGGGCACCTCGATGCCGAGCCGGCGGGTGCGGGCGACGGCCTCGGCGGCGGAGGTGAGGGCGACCAGGCGCCGGGTGATGCGCCAGGCCAGCCACCAGCCGAACAGGCCCGCGCCCGCGACGACCGCGCCGACCAGGACCAGCGTGCGCTGCTGGAGCGCCCGCAGCAGGTCCTCGGTGTCGCTGAACTGCTGGCCGACCTGGACGGCGCCGCGTCCGCCGCCGAGCGCGACGGTCGCCACCCGGTAGACGTCGTCGCCGACGTCGACTCCCTCGTGGACGACGAGCCGTCCGGCCGGGGCGGCGCCCGCGATCCGGCGGTCGTCGTCGCCGACCGGCAGTCCCGGGCTGCCCTCGTCGAAGACGTGCCCGTCGGGTCCCAGCACCTGGACGTCCGTGCGGGCGGGGCGGACCAGGTCGTGGCCGGGTGCCGAGGAGAAGTCGGCCGGGGTCATGCGGTCGCGCCGCACCTCGGCCCGTACGTCCTGCACGACCTCGTCGAAGACGGTCTGCTGGTCCACGCGCACCAGGCGGGCGGCGGCGCCGTAGGACAGGATGCCGACGAGGACGGTGACGCCCGCGGTGACCGCGGCGAAGGACAGCGCGAAGGTGGTGCGCAGCGACACCAGCCGCCAGCGGCGGCCGCCGGCGTCCACTCAGCCCTCCCGCAGCACGTAACCGACCCCGCGGACGGTGTGGATCAGCTGCGGCGCGCCCGGTTCGTCCAGTTTGCGGCGCAGGTAGCCGACGTAGACGGCGAGGTTCTTGGAGCCGGGCCCGAAGTCGTAGCCCCAGATGCGGTCGTAGACGGTGGCGTGGTCGAGGACCGTGCCGGCATGCCGTACGAGGAGTTCGAGGAGCTCGAACTCGGTGCGGGTGAGCTCCAGTTCGCGCTCCCCGCGCCAGGCCCGGCGGGCCTGCGGGTCCATGCGCAGCCCGGCCGCCTCCAGGGTGCCGCCGGCGGGGGCCGCGGCGGGGGCGGTCTCCTGCGGGGAGCCGGCGCGGCGCAGCAGGGCGCGCAGACGGGCGAAGACCTCCTCGACGTCGAAGGGCTTGACGACGTAGTCGTCGGCGCCGGCGTCCAGGCCGGCGATCCGGTCGGCGGTCTCCACCAGCGCGGTCAGCATCAGGATCGGTGTGCGGTCGCCCGCGGCGCGCAGTTCGCGGCAGACCTGCAGGCCGTCCTTGCCGGGCATCATCACGTCGAGGACGAGGACGTCCGGCGGTGTCCGGTGCGCCTGCTCCAGGGCTTCCACACCGTCGGCGACCGCCGTCACCCGGTAGCCCTCCAGGGTGAGGGCGCGCTCCAGGGCGTGCCGGATGGCGCGGTCGTCTTCGGCGAGCAGAACAGTCGGGGCCACCGGACCAGTGTGGCAAAGCCACCTGTGCGGGCGGGCGGCCCCGACCTGCGTGCGCGTCCCTTCTTACCGACTGCTCACCGACTGCTCATCCCGTCGGGCGGAGCGCCGCGAGCCGCTGTTCGAACGGCACGACCGCGAGGTCGTCCTTCGGCGCGGGCCGCCGCGTTCCGCCGCGCCCGCCGATCAGCGCGGCCAGCTCGCCGGCCGCCCGGTCGACGCGGTCCTGCAGCCCTTCGGCGCCCCAGTCCTCCGAGGCGGCGTACACCCCGGTCGGTACGACGACGGCCCGCAGGTAGGCGAACAGCGGCCGCAGCGCGTGGTCGAGGACCAGCGAGTGGCGCGCGGTGCCGCCGGTCGCGGCGATCAGCACCGGCTTGCCGGTCAGGGCGTCCTTGTCGAGGACGTCGAAGAACGACTTGAACAGTCCGCTGTAGGACGCCGAGAACACGGGCGTGACGACGATCAGCCCGTCGGCCTCCGTCACGGCGTCCAACGCGGCGGCGAGGGACCGCCCGGGGAAGCCGTTGGTGAAGTTCTGGGCGATCTCCACGGCGAGTTCGCGCAGTTCGACGACCTGCACCTGCACGGGCGTCTCCCGCCGCACCGCGGCGGTGAGGCGGTCGGCGAGCAGGCGGGTGGAGGAGGGGACGCTCAGCCCCGCGGAGACGACGACGAGCTTCATGCGAGGACCTCCTTGGAGGCGGCGGCGAGCAGGGACTGGTGGGTGGGCGCGTCCGGCACGTTCTCGGGGCGGCCGGCGGCGAACTCCTTGCGCAGCACGGGCACGACCTCCTCGCCGAGCATGTCGATCTGCTCCAGTACGGTCTTCAGCGGCAGCCCGGCGTGGTCGACCAGGAACAGCTGGCGCTGGTAGTCGCCGGCGTACTCGCGGAAGCCCAGCGTCTTCTCGATCACCTGCTCCGGGGTGCCGACGGTCAGCGGGGTCTGGGCGGTGAAGTCCTCCAGGGACGGGCCGTGGCCGTAGACGGGCGCGTTGTCGAAGTAGGGGCGGAACTCGCGCACCGCGTCCTGCGAGCTGTGCCGCATGAACACCTGGCCGCCGAGGCCGACGATCGCCTGCTCGGGCGTGCCGTGGCCGTAGTGGGCGTAGCGCTCCCGGTAGAGCTCGACCATCCGCTTGGTGTGGTCGGCGGGCCAGAAGATGTTGTTGTGGAAGAAGCCGTCGCCGTAGTACGCGGCCTGCTCGGCGATCTCCGGCGAGCGGATGGAGCCGTGCCAGACGAACGGCGGTACGCCGTCGAGCGGGCGGGGCGTGGAGGTGAAGCCCTGCAGGGGCGTGCGGTGCTTGCCCTCCCAGTCGACGACGTCCTCGCGCCACAGGCGGCGCAGCAGGGCGTAGTTCTCGATGGCGAGGTCGATGCCGTCGCGGATGTCCTTGCCGAACCAGGGGTAGACCGGTCCGGTGTTGCCGCGGCCCATCATCAGGTCGACGCGGCCGTCGGCGAGGTGCTGGAGCATCGCGTAGTCTTCGGCGATCTTCACCGGGTCGTTGGTGGTGATCAGCGTGGTGGACGTGGAGAGGATGATCCGCTCGGTGCGGGCGGCGATCCAGCCCAGCATGGTCGTCGGCGACGACGGCACGAACGGCGGATTGTGGTGCTCGCCCATGGCGAACACGTCCAGCCCGGCCTCCTCCGCCTTCTGCGCGATGGCGACCATGGCCTTGATCCGCTCGCGTTCGGTCGGCGTCCGGCCGGTGGTCGGGTCCGTCGTGACATCCCCGACGCTGAAGATCCCGAACTGCATGGTCGCTCACCCTCCAGGTTGTTGACCGTTCAACTATAGCCCTTGAACGGGGGCGGGCGGCGGGTTATTCCACCGGGCCGGACGGGCCGTCGGCGTAGGGTGTGATGCCGTGTGACGAGGCCGTCACTCCCCGGACGGGAGGACGGCCTTCCTCGCGCCCGGGCGCGCAACCATGGGGGATCCATTGAGCAGGACGACCGCGCCGGAACGCGAACTCGCGCAGAGCCTCTATCTGATCGCCGTCCAGGACGCCGCCTGGACACCGACGGCCGTGTGCCGGTCGCTGGGCTGGAGCAGCGAGGAGTACGAGGCCGCCGTACAGGACCTGGCCGCGCTGGGCCTCCTCGTGCGGACCACCGCCACGCCCAGCGGCTGGGCCTGCGTGTCCTCGGAGGCCGCGCTCGTGCACCTGCTCGCCGACGACGCCCGCCGCGTCACCGAGCTCGTCGAGCAGACCAGGCGGACCCGCGAGGCGATGGTGCGGATGCTCACCGACTTCCACCCCATCCACGCCATGCGCGTCTCGGGCGCCCAGGTCCAGCTCGTCGAGGGCATGGCCAACATCGGCACCGCCCTGGAGGACGCCGCGCAGCAGGCGCACGAGGAGGTGCTCTCCCTGCACCCCGACCGCGCGGTGCCCGAGCACATGCTGGAGGAGGGCCTCGCCCGGGACCGGATCGCGCTGCGGCGCGGCGTCGCCATGCGCACCGTCCACCTCGCCTCCTCCGCCGCGCTGCCGCACATGTCCGCCTACCTGCGGCAACTGGTCAAGGCGGGCGCCCGGGTGCGTACCGCGCTGACGCTGCCGCACCGGCTCCTAGTCGTCGACCGGCACCTGGCCATCGTGCCCGCGGCCGGCCGGGACGGGCAGGTCGCCGCCGTTCTCGTCTACGACCCGTTCCTGGTCGAGGTGCTCCGCAGCCAGTTCGAGTACGTGTGGAGCCAGGCGACCGAACTCGGGACGGGCAGGCGCACCGCCGGCCACGAGGTCGAGGAGGGCCGGCCCGACCGGCGGCAGCGGACCGTCCTGCGGCTACTCGCGGAGGGACTGACCGACGAGGCGGTCGGGCGGCGTCTCGGTGTCTCCTCCCGCACCGTCCGCCGGATGGTCAACGACCTCACCTCCGCGCTCGGCGCCACCAGCCGGTTCCAGGTCGCCGTCCTGGCCGAGCGGGCCGGCTGGCTCACGCCGTCGGACCTTGAGCAGGACATGGGCGAGGACACCGGCGAGGAGCCCCCAGAACGGTGAGCCGATCCCCGCGACCGTCACTCCGGAGGCCGTCGCGAGGAAGGTGATGACGGAGGCCTCCCGGTGGCGCTCGTCGGCGACCGTACGGGCCAGACTGCCCGACAGCGCCCCGAGCAGCGCCACCCCGGCCAGCGTCGCCACCAGCGCCGCGGGCAGCCCGGTGAACAGCGCCACGAGCGTGGAGCCGAAGCAGCCCACGACCAGATAGCCGACGCCGCAGCTCACCCCCGCGACCCAGCGCCTGGCCGGGTCGGGGTGCGCCTCCGGCCCGGTGCAGATGGCCGCGGTGATCGCCGCCGGGTTCACCGCGTGCGAGCCGAACGGCGCGAGCAGCGTCGACACCGCCCCCGTCGTCCCGCACACCACGCGCTCCCCGGGCTCGTAGCCGTCGGCGCGCAGCACGGCCATCCCCGGCGCGTACTGCCCGGCGAGCGTGGCGACCAGCAACGGCACCCCGATGCCGACGAGCGCCCCCGCCGAGAAGTGCGGCACCGTGAGGTGCGGCACCGCGAGCCCCGCGCCCGCGATGTCCGCGTCGAGTCCGCCGCCCGCCGCGGCGACGGCGAGCCCGGCGGCGAGCGCCCCCATCACCGCGTACGTCGGCCACAGACGCTTGACCAGGAGATAGCCCACCACCATGGCGCCCGCGAGCAGCGGGGCCGAGCGCAGGGAGGTGAAGATCGCCGTGCCGAACGAGAACAGGATCCCGGCGAGCATCGCCGAGACGATCCCCTCCGGGATCCTGGCGAGGACCCGGGTGAACACCCCGGTGACGGTCAGCGCCGTCGCCGCGGCGCCCGCCAGGAGGAAGGCTCCGACGGCCTCGGCGTAGTCGTGCTGGGGCAGGGCGGTGACCAGGATGGCCGCGCCCGGCGTGGAGAACGCCGTGATCACCGGCGCCCGGCTCCACCAACTGAGCCCCACACAGGTCAGGCCGGCGCCGACGGAGATCGCCCACACCCACGACGAGGTCTGCGCCGCGCTCAGGCCGGCCGCGTCGGCGGCGGCCAGCACGAGGGCGAGCGGTCCCGCGTAGGAGACCGCCATCGCCACGACACCCGCGTTGACCGCGGACAAGGACACCGACCGCACCGACCGCACCGACCGCAATGACTCAGCCCCAGATGAAGGAGAACGAAGAGATTTCTGACATCGCGGAACACCTCCCCCGAAGACGTTGCCGCACCCGCCCCCATGCTGCCGCACCGCACCGGATCGCGGCGCCGCACGGTGCGTCCGCTTCAGGCCGCGTCAGGTACCGGACAGGCACGGGGTGTGACCGGTGTGGGTCATGGACGTTTCCGGTCGGTCAACTTTCCTGGCCACGAGCGCCGTTGGCGACGAAGGATCTTCGGCATGACGACCTTTGCGGAACCCCGTGCGGACCTCGCCGCCCTCGCCCTCGACCCGGCCGACACCACCCTCCTGACCCAACTGCTCCACGAAGCAGCCCAGTTGCCCGGCCCGCTGGAGCAGACCCTGCAGAGCGGGGCCTTCGCCGCGCTCGCCGGGCGGATGCCGGCCCGGCTGCGGAGCGGCGTCGAGTCCTTCCGTGACACACCGCCCGACCACGGCCTCCTCGTCCTGCGCGGACTGCCCGTCGGCGACATCCCGGCGACTCCGGCCGCGTACGGCGCCAACGTGCTCGGCGAGACCCACCCCTCCAGCCTCCTCGTCGCCCTGATCGCGCACCCCCTGGGCGGTCTGATCGGCTACGAGGACGAGAAGTCCGGGGCGCTCGTGCACGACGTGTACCCCGTCGCGGGCGACGCGGCCAAGCCGCTGAACTCCGGCTCCACGCTCTTCGACTTCCACACCGAGAACGTCCACCACCCGGTGCGGCCCTCGCACCTGGGGCTGCTGTGCCTGCGTCCCGACCACGACCGGCGCGCGGCCACCATGGTGGCCTCCGTCCGCGAGGCCGAGCCGCTGCTGTCCGCCGCCGACCGGGAACTGCTGCGCACACCCCGCTACCGCAGCCGCTTCCCGCTCTCCTTCACCCGCGGCGTCGCCGAGCACGAGCGGCCGGTCACCGAACCGCACCCGGTCCTCATGGACGGTCCCGCCGACGCCCCCGGCACCCGGGTCCGCTTCAACATGCACAACACCTTCGGCACGGACACCGAGGCACAGGAGGCCCTGGAGCGCCTCAACCGGGCCATGCACGCCGTGCACCGCGCGGTGCGGGCCGACCGGGGCGAACTGCTGCTGGTGGACAACCGGATCGTGGTGCACGGCCGCAGCGACTTCAGCCCGCGCTACGACGGCGCCGACCGCTGGCTGCGCCGGTTCTACCCCTATCCCGGCGAGCTGCCCGCCGGCGCCCTGGTGCGGCCCGGCGGCCGGGTGCTGAGCAAGGACAGCTACGCCCGTGCATGACCTGACCCTCACCGCGGCGGTGCTGCTGTGCCTCGCCGCGGCCCTCGCGGGCTGGGTCGACGCGGTGGTCGGCGGCGGCGGGCTGCTGCAGGTGCCCGCCCTGCTGATCGCCTTCCCGCACCTGGCTCCCGCGTACGCCCTCGGCACCAACAAGGCCGTCGGCGTCGTCGGGACCTCCGCGGCCGCCGTCACCTACGCCCGGCGGGCCCCCGTCGACGTGCGCCTCGCGGTCCGGCTGGGCTCCACGGCCGCGGCGGCGGCCGTCGTCGGCGCGTTCTTCGCGGCCGGCGTGGACAGCGCGGTGCTGCGCCCCGTGATCATGGTGCTGCTGCTCGCCGTGGCCGCGTTCGTCGTCCTGCGGCCCCAGTTCGGGCAGCGGCCCGCGGGCGGCCCCGTGTCCCGGCGGCGGGTGCTGACCGCGGTCGTCGTGGTCGGCGCGGGCATCGGCTTCTACGACGGCCTGCTCGGCCCCGGCACCGGGACCTTCCTGGTGATCGGCCTGGTCGCGGTGCTGTCCATGGACATGGTCACCGCGTCGGCGACCGCCAAGGTCGTCAACGTCGGCACGAACCTGGGCGCGCTCGCGATGTTCACCTACCAGGGCACGGTGCTGTGGGCGCTGGCACCCGTCCTGGCGCTGTTCAACCTCGCGGGCGCCTCGGTGGGCGCCCGCATGGCACTCAAGCGCGGCAGCGGGTTCGTACGGGCGGTGCTGCTCGTCGTCGTCGCCGCGCTGGTCGGCAAGCTGGCACTCGATCAGTGGGGGACGTGAGATGACCGTCGGAATCCTGGGCGGGATGGGCCCGTTGGCCACGGCAGACTTCTACCGGAAGGTGATCGACGCCACCCCGGCGGGCGTCGACCAGGACCATCTGCCGGTCGTGGTGTGGGCGGACCCGACCGTGCCGGACCGGTCGGCCGCGCTGACCGGGCACGGCCCCGACCCGACGCCATGGCTCGTACGCGGGGCGCACCGGCTGGAGGCGCTGGGCGCGCGGGTCATCGCCACCCCGTGCAACACCGCGCACGCCTTCCTCGACGAGGTGCGCACCAGCGTGCGCGTCCCGATGCTCGACATGATCGCGGAGACCGCCGCCGAGATCCGCTCCGCCCACCCCGAGGTCACGGCGGTCGGACTGCTGGCCACGACCGGCACGATCCGCGCGGGCCTGTACCAGCGGGCCCTGGAGGCGGCGGGCCTGCGGGTCGTCGTGCCGGGTGAGCTCTCGCAGGGCGAGGCCGTGACCGGCGCCATCCGCCGGGTCAAGGCGGGCGACACGGGCCCGGCCGCCGCCCGGCTCGTCGAGCGGGCCGGCGAGGAACTGGCGGTCAGGGGCGCGGGCCTGCTCGTGGCCGGCTGCACCGAACTGCCGCTCGTCCTCGGCGGGAGAAGCGCCGGCCTGCCCGTCGTGGACCCCACGGCCGTGCTGGCGCGGGCGACGGTGCGGGAGGCCCTGACGGTGCGGGAGGTCCCGGTCGCGGCCGGCGTCCTCTGACCCGCGCGGGGAGGTGCCGGACGGGGCCGACCCGGTGCGCCGCCCGCCCGCCGTCCTGAGGTCCGGGCCGGGTGGCCGCCCGGTTTCTGGCTACCGTGCCGCCGAGGGGGCCGGTGGCGGATGCGCCGACAACCCCGCCGTCGCAGCCCCGCCGGCCCCCCGCAAGGCCAGTTCAGGCACCCTGCGACCCGTCCCCACCGGGCCGGAACACCGCCCTGAGGTCCGGGCCGCGGCTGCCGCCAGACCTGCCGCCAGGCTCGCCTACCTCAGGAAGTCGGATGAACACACGCGTCGATCTGCTCACCAAGGAGTACCCGCCGGAGATCTACGGCGGAGCCGGAGTCCACGCCGCCGAACTCGCCAAGGCGCTACGGCGTCTGGTCGACCTGCGCGTGCACTGCTTCGGCGCACCCCGCGAGGAGGAGGGGGTGACCGCCTACCGGGAGCCGCACCTGGCCGACGGGGCCAACACGGCCCTGCGCACCCTCGGCGCGAACGTGGCGATGGCGGCCGGCTGCGAGGGCACCGAACTGGTGCACAGCCACACCTGGTACGCCAACGGGGCCGGGCATCTGGCGAAGACGCTGTACGGCGTCCCGCACGTGGTCACCACGCACAGCCTGGAGCCGCTGCGGCCGTGGAAGGCCGAACAGCTGGGCGGGGGGTACGCCCTGTCCTCGCTGGTGGAGCGGGCCGCCCTGGAGAACGCCGACGCCGTGATCGCCGTGTCCCGGGGCATGCGGGAGGACATCCTGCGGGTGTACCCCGAGGTCGACCCCGCGCGCGTGCACGTCGTGCACAACGGCATCGACACCGCCGCCCACGGGCCCGACCACGGCACCGACGCCCTTCTGCGGCACGGGGTCGACCCCGGTCTGCCGATCGTGCTGTTCGTCGGGCGGGTCACCCGCCAGAAGGGGCTGCCCCAACTCCTGCGCGCCGCCTTCGAGATCGACGCCGACGCACAGCTCGTGCTGTGCTGCGGGCAGCCCGACACCGCGGAGATCGCCGCCGAGACCGCCGCACTCGCCGAGGAGCTGGGGCGCAGGCGCGGGCGGGTGGTGCGGATCGACGGGATGCTCGACCAGCGCTCGCTGCGCCAACTGCTCACCCACGCCTCGGTGTTCGTGTGCCCCTCGCTCTACGAGCCCATGGGGATCGTCAACCTGGAGGCCATGGCGTGCGGGACCGCGGTGGTCGCCACCGCCACCGGGGGGATCCCCGAGGTCGTCGTCGACGGCGAGACCGGGCTGCTCGTGCCGATCGAGCAGGAGCAGGACGGGACCGGTACCCCACTCGACGAGAAACGTTTCGCCTCCGACTTCGCCGCCGCCGTCAACCGGCTCCTGGCCGAGCCCGCGCTCACCCGCTCCATGGGCGCCGCCGGACGGCTGCGCGCCGAGCGGGAGTTCGGCTGGGACGTGGCCGCCGAACGGGTGCACGAGGTGTACCGCGGCGTGCTGCGCGGATGAGGCGGCGCGACCTCATGGAGTCCGTTCGAAGGCGTTGACCGGGGCACCCGCACGGCCGTTACGTTCGCGGACATGTCGGAAGCGCAGTCCCCGTCGACCACGCACGGCGAGACGAGGGTCACCACCCTGGAGCTGTTCTTCGACCTCGCCTTCGTCTTCAACTTCACCCAGCTCGCCCGGCTGCTCAGCCGGGACATGACCCCGCGCGGCCTGCTGCAGGTCCTGCTGGTGTTCTGGCTGCTGTGGTGGATGTACGGCGGCTACGCCTGGCTCACCAACCACCTGCCCCCGCACCGCAAGAGCCACCGGCTGCTGCTCCTGCTCGGCATGGCGTCCTTCCTGGTGCTCGGCCTGGCCACGCCCAACGCCTTCGGCGGCGACGGCGTGGCCTTCGGCATCGGCTACCTGCTGACCGTCGGCGTCCACGCGGCGCTGTTCGCGTACGGCGGCCCCGACGCGGCCCGCAACATGCTGCGGATCGCGCCCTTCCACACGCTGTCCGCGCTGCTGGTCATCGTGGCCGGGTTCCTGGACGGACCGGCCGTCTACGCGCTGTGGGCCACGGCCGTGCTGCTGGAGGTCGTCGCGCCGATGGTGACCGGCGTGTCCGGCTTCGCGCTGCGGCCCGGGCACTTCGTGGAGCGCCACGGACTGCTGATGATCATCGCGCTGGGCGACTCGTTCCTGGCGCTCGGCATCGGCATGGACGGCGGGCAGGCCGGGCTCTCGCACGTGACCACGGCCCTGCTGATCTTCGTCATCCCGGCCTGTCTGTGGTGGGTGTACTTCGACGAGTCCGAGAAGGCCCGGCGGGCGGAACGGGCGCTGGAGAAGGAGGGCGCCCACCAGCGCTCCCGGCTCGCGCTCAGCGCGTTCTTCTACGCCCACGTCCCGATGCTGCTCGGGCTGATCCTGATCGCCTCCGCCGTGAAGAAGACCATCGTGCACCCCTTCGACCCGCTGGAGCTCGCGCCCTCCACGGCGCTGGCCGGCGGCGTCTCGCTCTACCTCGCCGGCATCGCCTGGTTCCACGGCATCCTCAAGATCGGACCGCAGCGCTTCCACCTCGCGGCCTCCGCCGTCGGCCTCGGCGCCATCGCCGTCGGCCGCTACAGCAGCGCCGTCGCCGAGGTCTTCGTGCTGGGGCTGCTCATCGTGGCCGCCCTGGTCAGCGAGCACCGCTGGTCCCGGCAGATCGACCGGCTCGCACCCCATCTGCGTACGGCCGCCGACCCGAGCGGCCGCCCGAACCACCCCCCTGCCCCGCCCACCCGCGTCACCGCGACACCGGAGGTGAACCGTTCATGAGTTCCGTGGCCGACCGCCTGGACGTCATCGACACCTGCACCCGTATGGCCTGGTACACCGACTCCCGCGACTGGGACAAGCTCGGCGAGACCTTCGCCGACGAGATCCGGCTGGACTACACGAGCCTGAACGGCGGTGAGCCCTTCACCATCGCCCGCAAGGACCTCGTGGGCGCCTGGTCCGGCCTGCTGGGCGCGTTCACCGCCACCCAGCACATCCTCAGCAACTTCATCGCCGAGGTCTCCGACGACGGCACGGCGACCGCCACCGCCATGTTCCAGGCCACGCACCGGATGCCGAACGACTACGGCGGCCCGCTGTGGACGCTGGCCGGCAAGTACCGCTTCGGGCTCACCCGCACGGAGACGGGCTGGGTCATCGACGACGTCGTGATGACCGTGCTGTGGTCCGACGGCAACCAGCAGGTGTTCACCGAAGCCGCCAAGATCGCGGCCGGCGAGAGCTGAGTCCCGGCCGGCGGGAGCCGTGAGCCCGTCGGCGGAGCCGCGAGCCCGTCGCCGGGAGCGGAAAACCGGCCGGCCGAGCGGAAAGCCGGTCGGCGGGAGCCGGAATCCGGTCGGCGGGTGCCGAAAGTCAGGAAGTCAACCTTCCCTTTCTTGCCGCCGGTCGATCGGCCCGCGAATGATTTTCCGGGAATGCCTGATCGCCCGTTCGGCACTCTCTCCACCTTGTCGAGGAGACCCCATGAGCAACCTCACCGAAGAGACCAGGAAAGTCGCCCGGACGTGGTTCGAGGCGCTTACCTCCGGTGATTTCGAGACCGCGCTCAACACACTGGACGAGAACGTCGAGTGGATCAACTACTCGATCGTTCCCGGCTACAACGACGACATGAAGTGGATCGGCACGGTCCACGGCCGGGAGGCCGTTCTCGGCACCCTGCAGATCTTCACCGGTGCCGTCGACGTGAAATCCGAGAGGCTGATCAACCTCGTCGCCGACGGGGACCAGGCATTCGGTGTCATCGACGAGGTCTCCGTGGTCAAGGAGACCGGCGTCGAATTCCACATCGAATTCATCCAGTCCCTCACGGTCCGCGACGGAAAGATCGTGCGCTGGAAGTCCTACACCGACCCCTCCGAGATCATCCGCGCCCTGCGCGGCGACAAGCCCGAAGAGGTGGCCGTCTGATGAGCGCCGAACTGATCAAGGCCGTCCGCGGCCGCCAGACTGCCGTCGTCGAGCGCCTGCTCGCCTCCGGCGCGAACCCCGACACGCGCGAGGAGTCCTCCGGGCTGACCGCGCTGATGATCGCGTCCGGCCAGGCCGACCCCGCCACCGTGCGGGTGCTGATAGCCGCCGGAGCCGACGTCCTCACCACCGACCCGCGCGCGGGCGCCACGGCCCTGCACAAGGCCTGCCAGGGCGGCAGCCTGGACGTGGTGCGCCAGCTCGTCGAGGCCGGCGCGTTCGTCGACGCCATCGCCACGACCACCGGCCACACCGCGCTGATGGACGCCCTCTGGTACAAGTTCCCGGACATCGCCGAGTACCTGCTCGCCCAGGGCACCTCGCTGAACATCTACACGCACTACGGCTTCTCGCTGGAGCAGCACTTCCAGTACGAGCTGAACGTCAACACGTTCGGCAAGGACAAGCTCCTCGAGGCGGAGCAGCACCTCAACGCCCGGCGCAGCGCCGACGAGGCCGCCATCGCCCGCCAGGAGCTGATGGCCGCGACCAGCGAGGGCGACACCGAGCGGGTGCGCAAGCTCCTCGACGAGGGCGCCGAGGTCGACGAGCGCTACCCCAACGTGGGCGGCTTCAACGACAGCCACACCCCGCTGCTGGTCGCCTCCCGCGACGGCCACACCGAGATCGTGCGGCTGCTGCTCGCAGCGGGCGCCGACGTCAACGCCGTCGAGCCGACCTTCGGCGCGGTCCCGCTGCACAAGGCCGTCTACAACGGGCACGCCGACATCACCGCCGACCTCGTCCGCCAGGACGGCATCGACCTGAACTGGGTCGGCGCCACCAACGGCTACACGCCCCTGCACGACAGCCTCTGGCACGGCTACGAGGACTGCTCCCGCATCCTCGTCGAGGCGGGCGCCGACCTCACCCACGTCGCCCACGACGGCAAGTCGCCGCTCGACCTGGCCGTCGAGGTCTTCGGTGAGGGCCACGCCCTGACCGAGCTGATCCGCGCCCGCTCGGCCGGCTGAGCCCCCGGCCCCCGACCGCCCCCAACCACCCTTCGTACGACGGGAGTCGTCCCATGCTCTTCTACGTCCAGATGAAGTGGATCCACGAAGGCCGTATGACCCTCGACGAGCTCTGGGAGCTCGAGCAGGAGGAGGCCGAGCACGCGCAGGAGACCCTCGACTCCGGATTCTGCGTCGGCATCTGGAAGGTCGCCGCGCAGAAGCGGGTCATAGCCATCATCGACTCGCCCGACGCCGAGGAGCTCGACCGCACCGCGCTGGGCCGGCTGCCCATGCGCGAGTACCTGGAGTTCGAGAAGGTCTGGCCGCTGCGCGACTACCTGGGCTTCGCCGAGGACGTCAAGAAGCGCTACAAGGTCTGAGCCGAGGGGACGGAACGCACGTGAGCCGGTCAAGGACCCGCACCGCACTCGTCACCGGCGGCAACCGCGGCATCGGCCTGGAGATCTGCCGGCAGCTGCTGGAGGCCGGGCACGACGTCGTCCTCGCCGCACGCGACGAGGCGCGCGGCCGGTCGGCGGCCCGCGGCCTCAAGGGCGCCGACGGCCGGCTCCGGGTGGAGCAGCTCGACGTCACCAGCCGGGAGAGCGTCACCGACTGCGCGACCCGGCTGGTCGCCGACGGCGTCGAGATCGACGTCCTCGTCAACAACGCCGGCGTCTACCCGACGGACTCGTTCTTCTCGCTGGGCGAGGACACCTTCCGTGAGGCGCTCGACGTCAACCTGATGGGCGCCTTCCACACCAGCCAGGTGTTCGTCCCGGCGATGACCCGGCGCGGCTGGGGCCGTGTCGTCAACGTGTCCTCCGGGCTCGGCGCCATGACCGACAACGTGCCCTCCCCGGCCGCGTACGGCATCTCCAAGGCGGCGCTGAACGCGCTGACCCTGGTGGTGTCCGCGGCCGCCGGGCACGGCGTGAAGGTCAACGCGGTGTGCCCCGGCTGGGTGCGCACCGACATGGGCGGCGCATGGGCGCCGACCAGCGTGGAGAAGGGCGCCGACACGGCGGTCTGGCTCGCCCGGCTGCCGGACGACGGACCCACCGGCGGGTTCTTCCGCAACCGCAGGAGGATCGCATGGTGACCCTGGCCGCACGCCGCCCCGGCAGGCGGCGGATCGTCGCGTACGCCCTGTCGGCGGTACTGGTGCTGGGCGTGGCCCTCGCCTTCACCAGCGACTACGTACGGGCCGCCGCCAAGGAGGCGGTGCGCGACACCCCCGAGGAGCACGACCCGGCCGCGATGGCCTCGCTGCACCCCGCGGTGCGCGGCTATGTCACCGCGGTCGACGAGAAGGACGTCGAGGCGCTGGTCGCCGCCTTCGCACCGGACGCGGTCGTCACCGACACCGGGCGCGAGTTCCGCGGGCACGAGGAGATCCGTGCCTGGGCGAGCGACGAGGTGATCGGCGGCCGGCTGACCGTGCTGCGCAACACCCCGGAGCGCGACGGCACCACCAGCGTGCTGCTGCGCTTCGACCCGGAGGGCCCGCTCATGGGCTTCCGGGCCACCTACCTGTTCGACGTGGACGACGACCGGATCGCCCGGGTGTCCATGGCGTACGCCTGAGCCCGAAGAAAGAAGGACTGCCGTGCGACATCGCATATACGTCCCCCTGGCCCTGGCCGCCACCGTCCTGCTGACGGCCTGCTCCGACAGCGAGGACGACACCGCCGCCGACGGGCCCACCACCACCGTCTCGGCGACGCGGGACTCCGGCGCCGCCCAGACCACCGAACCCGGCGAGACGAAGGAAGCGGACGACGTGGCGAGCAGCGAGAACCCCGGCGGGATCGACCCGGCGGCCCAGAAGTACGTCGACGCGGTCGCCGCCGAGGACCTGGACGCACTCGTGGCCGCCTTCCACCCCGACGCCGAACTCACCGACGTGGGGCGCGAGTTCAAGGGGCACGACGAGATCCGCGACTGGGCGGACAACGAAGTCATCGGCGGCAAGCTCACCGTGCTGAAGAACACGCCCAAGTCCGACGGCACCACGCTCCTCGTCCGCTTCGCCCCCGGCGGCACCGGCGGCTTCGAGGCCAACTACGAGTTCACCTCCCGCGACGGCCTCATCACGAAGCTCGACCTGCAGTACGCCTGACCCGCCCGACAGGAGAGGTCCACCATGAGTACCCCCGCCACGACGGCATCCGGCAGCCGCAACCGGCTCGCGCTGGCCTCGCTCGGTCTGGGTGCCTTCGTCATCGGCACCGCCGAGCTGGTCATCGTCGGCGTCCTCGAACTGATCGCGGACGACCTCGGCGTCTCCGTGAGCACAGCCGGCCTGCTGGTCACCGCGTACGCCCTAGGCGTCTCCCTCGGCGGCCCGGTCGTGACCGCCGCGACCATCCGCATGTCGCGCCGCTCCCTGCTGTGGCTGGCCATGACTGTGTTCATCGCGGGCAACCTGGTGGCCGTGTTCGCGGGGGTGTTCGGGCTGCTGGTGGCCGCGCGAGTGCTGTGCGGCGCGATCCACGGCCTGTTCCTGGGTGCCGCGACGGCGGTCGGCACGGGCCTGGTGGCGCCGGAGCACCGCGGGCAGGCCGTCGGCCTGGTCTTCGGCGGCATCTCCGTCTCCACGGTCGTCGGTGTGCCGCTCGGCACGCTGCTCGGCCAGAACCTCGGCTGGGAGGCCACCTTCGCCGGTGTCGCCGTGCTCGGTGTGCTGGCGCTGGCCGCGATGATGGCGTTCGTCCCGTCGGTCGTGCACGGCTCCGGCTCGGGCGGCCTCGCCGCGCAGGCCCGGCACGCCTTCCACCCGCGGGTGCTGGCGATGCTCGCCTCCGGTGTGCTGCTGATGGGCGCGCAGTTCATCGCGTTCACCTACCTCGCGCCGTTCCTGGAGGACGTCACCGGGGTGAGCAGCGGTGCGGTCTCCGCGTTCCTGCTGATCTTCGGTGTGTTCAGCGCCATCGGCACGATCGCCGGCGGCCGCTTCGCCGACATCAACGCCTCCGCGACGCTGTTCATCGGCAACGTGGTGCTGATCGTGGCGCTGGCCGGGCTGTACTTCTTCCGCGGCAACCCGGTGCTGGTCGCCATCGCGCTGGCCGGCTGGGGCATCGTCGGCTTCGGTGTCACACCGGCCTACCAGCTGCGGGTGATCTCGCTGGCCGGTGAGGGCGGCGACCTCGCCGCCACGCTGGGTGCCTCCGCGACCAACGTGGGTGTCGCGCTGGGGGCGGCCGTGGGTGGCTGGGCGCTGGACACGTTCGAGGTCCGCAATGTGCCGCTGACGGCTCTGATCGCCGCGGTGATCGCCTTGCCGGCGGTTTTCGGGACGCGCTTCTTGAAGGCGCCGAGCACTTCCAGCGAGGTCGCCGCGTCCGGAGCTCCGCGAAAGGCGCCGGTCACTGCCACCGGCTGAGTGGCGTCTGCCTGGTTCGCGCCGTAGCAGTCCGCGGGCCGTCGTCGGTTGATCGCGCAGTTCCCCGCGCCCCTGCGGGGCGCGCCCTTCAGGCTCCCCCCACATTTCGTAACAACCATTCAGGAGAGTGAAACCCCGTGACCGAAACCGGGCGGACCGTACGTGACGCCACGCTGGACGTGCTGAAGCAGTTAGGGCTGACCACGGTCTTCAGCAACCCCAGCCACAGCGAGATGAAGCTGTTCGAGAACTGGCTGGAGGGCGACTTCAAGTTCGTCCTGGGCCTGGAGGAGAAGGCCGTCGTCGGGATGGCCGACGGGTACGCCCAGGCCACCGGCGAGCCCGCGCTGGTCATCATCAACGGCGGGCCGGGCCTGGCCAACGCCATGGGCAGCGTCTACACCGCGGCCTCCGCGAAGACGCCGATGGTGATCCTCGGCGGGCAGCAGGCGCGCAAGATGCTCCTCGGCGAGCCGTTCCTGATCGCCAAGGACTCCACCCAGCTGCCCAAGCCGTACATCAAGTGGGCGGCCGAGCCCGCGCGCCCGCAGGACGTGCCGGCGACCATCGCGCAGGCCTACCAGATCGCCCGGCAGACCCCGCAGGGACCGGTGTTCGTGGCCGTGCCCGAGGACGACTGGGTACGCCCGGCCGACCCCGAGCCGCTGCGCATCGCCAAGGTCGAGAAGGCCGTCGTGCCGGACCCGGCGGCGCTGGAGCAGATCGCCGCCGCGCTGAACGGCGCCGAGCGGCCCGGTCTGATCGCGGGCGGCCCGGTCGACGCGCAGGGTGCCCGCGGGGACCTGATCGCGCTCGCCGAGAAGCTGAACGCGCGCGTGTGGGGTGCCCCGGTGTGGGCGCGCGGCGCCTTCCCGGAGAACCACCCGCTGTTCGCGGGCGTGCTGCCGCCCATCCCCGAGCTGATCAACGAGCGGCTCTCGGCGCAGCACGACGTCGTCGTCGTCCTCGGCGGGCCGGCGTTCACGCTGTTCACGGCCTGGGACCTGTTCTCCACGGCCCCGGCCGACCTGGACAAGTCGCCGCGGCCGACGCTGACCGCGGACGTGGACTTCCTGCACGTCACCGACGACCCGCAGGCCGCCGCCGCGACCCTCGCCGGGCGCAGCTTCGTCGCCCCGCCGGGTGCCGTCGTCAAGGGCCTGGTGCCGCTGGTCGAGCAGCGTGAGCGGGTCGAGCTGGCGCCGGTGCGCGAGCCGGTCGCGGTGCCGGAGCCGTCGACGCCGCTGACGCAGGCCTACCTGTTCCACGTGCTGGCCAAGGAGCTCCCCGACAACGCCGTGCTGTTCGAGGAGCTGCCGATCGCCCGCGCCGACTTCCACGAGCAGATCCCGCTCGGCCCGGACAACGGCTACTTCGCCACCGCCTCCGGCGCGCTCGGCTTCCCCTTCGCGGGTGCCGTCGGCTACGCGCTGGCCCGCCCCGACCGGCGTGCGGTCGTCGTGGTCGGCGAGGGCTCCGCGCAGTACACCATCCACGCCCTGTGGACGGCCGCCCGGCACAACCTGCCGGTCACCTTCGTCATCCCGGACAACTCCGGCTACCTGTCCCTGAAGTACTACCTCCAGGACCAGAAGTCGTGGGAGGCGGGCTACGACCTCAGCGACGTCGACATGGCGCTGATCGCCCGCGGCTTCGGGGTGCGCGGCGAGACCGTCGACTCGCCCGACGGGCTGCAGGAGGCGCTGCGGGACGCGCTGACCGCCGACGGGCCGGTGCTGATCGACGTCAAGACCGAGGACCCGGGCCTGTTCCGGCTCTGAGCGACCGCGACTCCACCGACACACCTCTGTAGTTGGGAGAGATCATGACCACCACAGCGCAGCCGGGCTCCGCCCCGGCCGCCAACCACCCGGAAGGTGCCGTCGTGCACTGCCCGGCCGGCACGGGCGTGAAGACCGTGTGGTTCGGCGACGCGATCTACAGCTTCAAGGCGATCTCCGAGAACACCGGCGGCAACCTGACGCTGGCCGAGGCCACCGTCCCGCCGGGCGGCGGCCCGCCCCCGCACATCCACCCCCGTGCCGACGAGGCGTTCTACATCCTCAGCGGCCAGATCGAGTTCCTCAACGGCGAGAAGACCTTCGTCGCCGGCACCGGGGACTTCGTGTTCGTGCCGCGCGGCACCCGGCACCGCTTCCGCAACGTCGGTCTGCAGACGGCGCACCTGCTGTTCATGTTCACTCCCGCCTATCTCGAGAAGTTCTTCATGGAGATAGGCCAGGAGGCCCGGGCCGGTGAGGCTCCGGCGCCGCTGACGCCCGAGCAGAAGCAGATGATCGTGGACCTCGCGCCGCGCCACGATCTGACGCTGGCCCCGTAGCACCGAGCGGGGTCCGCGACCGCACGGCGGCGCACCAGCAACGAGAACGACCAAGGAAAGAGGCTGGAGAAGCGTGGAGCAAGCAACAACCATGCGCGCCGCCGTCATCGACCGTCTCGGTCCCGCCGCCGACACCCTGCGCGTCACCGACCTGCCCGTGCCACGGCCCGGGCCGGGCGAGGTGCTGGTGCGGGTGGCGGCGGCCGGGGTCAACGCCATCGACTGGGCCACCCGCGTGGGCCGGGGTGTCGGCATCGACGCCTTCCCGGCCGTGCTCGGCTGGGACATCGCCGGCACCGTGGCCGCCACCGGCCCCGGCGCCGGCCGGTTCGCCGTCGGCGACGCCATCCACGGCATGCCCCGGTTCCCGGCCCTCGCCGGGGCGTACGCCGAGTACGCGGTGGCACCCGAGGACGAACTCGCTCCTGTTCCGGCCGGGTTGGCGATGGTGGAGGCGGCGGCGGTGCCGATGCCCGGCATCACCGCCTGGCAGACCCTGTTCCGGCACGGCGGCCTCACCGCGGGGCAGCGGGTGCTGGTCGCCGGGGCCGCCGGCGGCGTCGGCCACCTCGTGGTGCAGCTCGCCGCGGACGCCGGCGCCGAGGTCATCGGCACGGCCTCGGCCCGCAACCGCGACTTCGTGCTCTCCCTGGGCGCGAAGGACGTCGTCGCGCACGACATGGTCCGCGAGGTGAAGAACGTCGACCTGGCGGTCGACCCGATGGGCGGCGCCGAGTACTTCCGCATGCTCGACGTCGTCCGGCCGGGCGGCACCGTCGTCACCCTCAAGGGTGAAGGTCCGCAGCACCGGCGGGCCGCCGACGAGCACGGGGTGCGCGCCGGATTCACCTATGTGCACCCCGACGCCCCCGTCCTCGACCGGCTCGCCCCGCTGCTGGCCGAGGGGCGGCTGCGCCCCCACGTGGAGCGGGTGTTCACGCTCGACGAGGTGGCCGGGGCGCACGAGCTCGGCGAGCAGGGGCATGTGCGCGGCCGGCTCGTCCTGGATCTCTCCTGACCCTCCCGGGGAACGGATGACCACCCCATGGCACTGAAGGAGGAGACGGAATGATCCTGGTGACAGGAGCGACCGGACACGTCGGCGGCGAACTGGTCGCCGAACTGGCCCGCACGGGCCGCCCGGTGCGGGCGCTCACCCGCCGTGCACCGGCGGCGGGCACCCTGCCGGAGGGCGCCGAGGCGGCCGTCGGCGACCTGAACGACCCCGCGTCCCTCAGGCCCGCACTGGAGGGCGTCGACGGCGTCTTCCTGCTGCCCGGCTACGCGGACATGCCGGGTGTGCTGGCCGAGCTGGGCACGGCCGGCGTCAAGCACGTGGTGCTGCTGTCCAGCATCGCCGCACCCGACGGCGACCTGGACAACGCCATCTCCCGCTTCATGATCCGCTCCGAGGAGGCGGTCCGGGCCGCGGACGTGCCCTGGACGATCCTCAGGCCGAGCGGCTTCATGTCCAACACCTTCCAGTGGAAGGACCAGCTGGCCGCGGGCGACGAGGTGCGGGACGCCTTCGGCGGGGTGCGGGTCGCGATGGTCGACCCGTACGACATCGCGGCCGTGGCCGCCCGGGTGCTGCTCGACTCCGACCACTTCGGCGCGGCGCACGCCCTGAGCGGACCCGAGGCCCTGCTGCCCGCGGACCGGGTGCGCGTCCTCGGCGAGGTCCTCGGGCGGCCGCTCACCTTCGTCGGGCTCTCCGACGAGGAGGCGCGGGCGGGCATGGAGGGCTCGATGCCGCAGGAGTACGTCGACGCGTTCTTCCGCTACTACGCCGAGGGCACGCTCGACGACTCGATCGTCCGCCCCGGGGTGCGCGAGGTGCTGGGGCGCGAGCCGCGCACCTTCGAGCAGTGGGCCCGGGCACACACGCAGAACTTCCAGAGCTGAACTTCGAGAAGGGGTACGTGGCATGACCACTGTCGAGACCGTCCGTTTCAAGCTGATACCCGGTACGGACCCGGAGGCCTTCGGCAAGCTCGACGAGAAGGTCGAGAACGAGTACATGGCCAAGCGGCCCGGGTTCGTCTCCCGTGAGGTGACGCTCAGCGACGACGGGGAGTACCTCGTCATCGTGCACTGGGCCTCGCCCGAGGAGGCCGACGCGACGATGAGCGGCTTCTTCGGCGCGCCGGAGACGCAGGAGTTCCTCGCCGCGATCGACAAGTCGACCGTGTCCTCCGGGCGGTACGCGAAGGTCGAGCGCTAAGGGGTGGCTGGGGCGCGGGGTTCTGTGCGGACCGTATGTGGTTGCTCGCGCAGTTCCCCGCGCCCCTCAGGCATGTCCGGCATCAGGGAGTGACGAGGATGGACCTCTCCGGTCGTTTTCTGCTCGGCCTTGCCTGCTTGCTGCTGGTTACTCGTGCCGCCGGGCTCATCGCCCGCCGCGCCCGGCAGCCCGCCGTCCTCGCCGAGCTGACCGCCGGCATCCTGCTGGGCCCCTCCCTCTTCGGCCTCCTCGCCCCCGACGCCCACGCCCTCCTCTACGGCGCTGACGTGCTGCCCCTGCTCGACGGGCTGGGGCAGCTCGGCCTCGTGCTGCTGGCGCTGCGGATCGGGCGGCTGCTGGCGCGGGGCGAGGGGGGCGGCTCGGGGGAGCGGGGGACCGTCCTCGCGGTTGGGGCGGCCGGGTTCCTGCTGCCCTTCGCCGCGGGCGTGCCGCTCGCGCTGACCCTGTGCGCGCCCTACGCCGGAGAGCACGCCACCCCGGTCGCGCTCGCCCTGTTCCTGGGCGGCGCGCTCGGGGTGACGGCCGTGCCGGTGCTGGCGCGGCTGTTGCAGGACGAGGGGCTGACGGACAGCAGGGCCGGCCGGATCGCGCTGGCCGCCGCTGCCGCGGGGGACGCGGCCGTGTGGGTCGTCCTGACCGCGGCGCTGGCCGCGGCGGGCCGGCTGGGCCCTGGCCGGGTCGCGCTGGTCGGGGCAGGGCTGCTGCTGTGTGCCGCCCTGCTGCGGTGGCGTGGCTCCGGGGCGCCGGGTGCGCCCGCGGACGCCGGTGTGCTGGTCGCGGGGTGTGCGCTGGCCGCGGCCGCCTCCTCGGCGGCCGGGCTGCACCAGCTGCTGGGGGCCGTGGTGTTCGGCTTCGTGTGGGGCAGGCGCCGGCCGGTGGAGGATCCCGCCGCGCTGCGGCTCGACACGGTGGTGGACCACGTCCTGCTCCCCTGCTTCTTCCTCGGCTTCGGGCAGCGGGTCGACCTGGGCGGGGTCGCCTGGGACGCGCGGTTCGCGCTCCTGCTGGCCGTCCTGCTGTCCGTCGCCGTGGTGGTGAAGGCCGTGGGCTGTGCGGGCGCGGGGGTGCTGCGGGGACTGCCGTCCGCGCAGTGGCTGCGCCTGGGGGTGCTGATGAACGCCCGTGGCCTCACCGAGATCGTGGTGCTGTGGGCCGGCTTCGACGCCGGGCTCATCGACCGGGGTCTGCTGGTCGCGCTGACCGTGGTGGCGCTGGCGACGACCGCGATGGCGGGGCCTGGGCTACGGCTGGTGGACCGGCTGCGGCCGCTGCCCGCCGGGCATCAGATGCCGCTGCTGATCCGGCCGACGGTGAAGGGCAGCGTCGTCGGGTCGAGCCCGAACTGAGAGCGCACGACGTGGATCGAGCCGTCCTTGCGCACGATCGTGGTGGGCTTCATCAGGCTGGGGTCGCTGGCCTCGCTCTCCACCAGGGCTGAGGTGCCCTCGGAGTTCAGCAGCAGCCGGCTGATCTTGTTGGTGCCGAACTGGGCGACCCACATCTTGTTCTTCTCGATCAGCAGACCGTCGGCGGAGAGCAGGCTCCCGCCGGCGAACTGGACCTTCGTGGCCTTGCCGGTGGCGATGTTCAGGTTGAACAGGTCGCCGGTCATCATGTCGACGGTGATCAGCCAGTTGCTGTACTGGCCCGCCTCGATGCCGTTGAGGGTGATGTCCCCCTCCGCGTGGGGCGCGACCAGGTCGTTGAGGTCGAAGGCGACCGTCAGGGTGCGGTCGGCGCCGGACGAGATCGCCTCGGTGAGCTGGGCCGGCGTGACCTTGTAGACCTTCTGCCGGGTGGAGTCGGTTATGTACGCCGTGCCGTCCTGGGTGATGTCCAGGTCGTTGAGGACGGACTGGCCCGGGGTCGGGGTGACGAACCGGGCGATCCGGGCCTTGGTGGCCGAGTCGTAGAGCGTGATGGCGTTCTTCTCGCAGACCCAGACACGCCCGTTCTTGTCGGCCTCGATGCCCATGGCCTCCACCCGGCCGTCGGTGCCGCCGGGCAGCCAGACCTGGGCCTGGGTCTGGCCGGCCGCGGCCTTGTAGACGGCGCCGGTCGCGAAGGAGGTGATGTACGTGTCGCCGTTGCGGTAGTCGACGGACATGCCCTCGGGGAAGGCGTCGCTGCCGGGCAGGCTGATGGAGTCCTGCACGTAGAGCAGACCGTCGACCTTCTTCGGGGTGTCGATGGTGTCGCCCTCGACGGCCGTCGACGGGGCGGCCGCGGCGGCGACGAGGCCGGACAGGGCCAGGCAGAGCGCTGCGAGGCTGCGGTGCGCGCGAGTGAGTCGCATGAAGGTTCCTCCTTGCATGGATCCGCACGGATCTGCACGGAATGTGCATGTGCGTCTGGCCGAAAGGAGCCGGTCAGTTCCGGCCGGGTCGGCGAGAGGAACGTATGGCTGGAACGCTTCCCTCCGTCGGCAGGGAAAAGCGGCCCTGTACACCCAGTTCGTGCTGGCGGGGCGGGTGAACTGGGAGAATCTGTGACGGACGGGTGGCCGGGATGTGTCGGGGGAACAGGCCGACTTTCGTATGTAGCGGCCGCAATTCCGGTTAGCGCACCGGTTTTTTTCGTGCGCAGGGAGGCCCGGAGGCGCCGGGGAGTGGGCCCCGAGCCCCGATGCGAGGTTTTTCAAACGGTAAAAACCAGCCCTCGGGACGGCAAAAAGCGGCCCCGGACACCGCCGTGTCCGGGGCCGCTGCCGTGGGGCGCGTACGTTCAGACGGGCCGCAGCCAGACCGCTCCCAGGGGCGGCAGGGTGATGACCGCGCTGGCCGGGAAGCCCTGGTGGGGGGTCTCCTCGGCCCGCAGGATGCCCGGGTTGAGCACACCGCTGCCGCCGTAGGCCGCGGCGTCGGTGTTGAGGGCCTCGGTCCACTCGCCGGCCCGGGGGAGCGCGATGCGGAAGCCGGGGCGGGGCGAGGGCTGGAAGTTGTAGACGCAGACGACGAGTTCGCCGTCGTCGCCGTACCGGACGAAGGAGTAGACGTTGTCCTGCGCCGCGTCCGCGTCGATCCAGGAGAAGCCCTCCGGGCTGGTGTCGTGCCGCCACAGGGCCGGCCGGCCGAGATAGCCGGCGTTGAGGTCGCGCACCAGGTCACGGACCCCGGCGTGCGGGGCGTGCTGGAGCAGCGACCAGTCCGGGCCGCGGTCGTGCGACCACTCGGTGTCCTGCGCGAACTCCTGGCCCATGAACAGCAGTTGCTTGCCCGGGAAGGCCCACATGAAGGCCAGGAACGCGCGCAGGTTGGCCAGCTGCTGCCAGCGGTCGCCCGGCATCTTCGTCAGCAGCGAGCCCTTGCCGTGCACCACCTCGTCGTGGGAGATCGGCAGCACGAAGTTCTCCGAGTACGCGTAGACCATCGCGAAGGTCATGGCGTGGTGGTGGTACTGCCGGTACACGGGGTCCTTGGCCATGTAGTCCAGCGAGTCGTGCATCCAGCCCATGTTCCACTTCAGGCAGAACCCGAGACCGCCGTGGTCGGTCATCCGGGTCACGCCCTCCCAGGAGGTGGACTCCTCGGCGATGGTCAGCACACCCGGATTGCGGCGCGGCACCGTCGCGTTGACCTCCTGGAGGAACTCCACCGCCTCCAGGTGCTCCCGACCGCCGTAGACGTTCGGCAGCCACTGGCCCTCGCCGCGCGAGTAGTCCAGGTAGAGCATCGAGGCGACCGCGTCCACCCGCAGCCCGTCGACGTGGAACTCCTCGACCCAGTAGAGGGCGTTGGCGACGAGGAAGTTGCGCACCTCGTTGCGCCCGTAGTCGAAGACGAGCGTCCCCCAGTCGGGGTGCTCGCCGCGCCGCGGGTCGGGATGCTCGTACAGCGGTGTGCCGTCGAAGCGGGCCAGCGCCCACTCGTCGCGCGGGAAGTGCGCCGGCACCCAGTCGACGATCACGCCGATCCCGGCCTGATGCAGCGCGTCCACCAGGAGCTTGAAGTCGTCCGGGCCGCCCAGCTTGGCCGACGGCGCGTAGTAGGAGGTGACCTGGTAGCCCCAGGAACCGCCGAAGGGGTGCTCGGCGGCCGGCAGGAACTCCACGTGCGTGAACCCCAGCGCCTTGACGTACGCCGGGAGTTCACGGGCCAGCTCGCGGTAGCCGAGCCCGGGCCGCCAGGAGCCCAGGTGCATCTCGTACACGCTCATCGGCTCGCGGTGCGCGGAGAAGGAGGAGCGGCGGGCCATCCAGGCGCCGTCACCCCAGCGGTGGCGGGAGGTGTGCACGATCGACGCGGTGCCGGGGGCCGGCTCCGCGCGGGTGGCGAGCGGGTCGGCCTTCTGGATCCAGCGGCCGTCGGGCGTGAGGATCTCGAACTTGTAGTGGCAGCCGTCCCCGACGCCCGGCACGAACAGCTCCCACACCCCGCTCGCGCCGAGCGAGCGCATCGGATGGGCGCGCCCGTCCCAGTAGTTGAAGTCGCCGACCACCCGCACCGCCCGCGCGTTGGGCGCCCACACCGCGAACGCGGTCCCGGTGACCTGACCCCACCCCGACTCGTGGTTGACGACGTTCGCGCCGAGCACCCGCCACAGCTCCTCGTGCCGGCCCTCGCGTATCAGGTGCAGGTCGAGCTCACCGAGGGTGGGCAGGAAGCGGTACGGGTCGTCGTAGCGGTGGACATGGTCGCCGTAGACGGCGGCGATGCGGTAGTCGGGGATGGCGGAGCCGGGCAGCCGGCCGGCGAACACCCCGTCGGACTCGTGCTCCAGCTCCAGCAGCACACCCCCGCCGGGGTCGGTGACGCGGACGGCGTCGGCGAGCGGCCGCAGTACCCGCAGCGTCACCCCGTCCGGGCCCGGGTGGGGCCCGAGCAGGGCGTGCGGGTCGCTGATCTCGCCGGTGACGAGCCGCTTGATGTCGGTGGCGGGCAGGGCCGGTGAGTGCGATGCGGTGGTCACGTCTGCGGGTTCCCGTCCGTGAATATGTGGGCCACTTGGCGGTGCGGGTCCAGGCGTACGTAGTTGTCGCGGCCCCAGGTGTAGGTCTGGCCGGAGAGCGCGTCGTACACCTCGAAGCTGTCGGAGCGGTCCAGGCCGAGCGCGGGCAGGTCGAGGAAGACGGTCGCCTCGCGCGCGGTGTGCGGATCGAGGGTGAGCACGACCAGCACCCAGTCGGTGTCGTCCCGCTTGGAGAAGCAGACCACCGCGTCGTTGTCGGTGCGGTGGAAGCGCAGGTTGCGCAGCTGGTGCAGCGCCGGGTGGGCGCGGCGCAGCTCGTTGAGGGTGCGGATCAGCGGGGCGAGCGAGTCGCCGGACGCCTCGCGGCCCTCCCAGTCGCGCGGCCGGTACTGGTACTTCTCCGAGTCCAGGTACTCCTCGCTGCCGGGCCCGGCCGGCACGTTCTCGAACAGCTCGTAGCCCGCGTACATGCCCCAGCTGGACCCCGCCATCGCCGCGAGCACCGCGCGCACGGCGAACGCGGGCCGGCCGCCGTACTGCAGGTAGGCGTGCAGGATGTCGGGGGTGTTCACGAACAGGTTGGGCCGCAGGAAGGCGGCCGACTCCTCACCGCCGAGGCCGGCCAGCTCCGAGAGGTAGGACTCGACCTCCTCCTTGGAGTTGCGCCAGGTGAAGTACGTGTACGACTGGTGGAAGCCGATCCGCGCCAGGGTGTGCAGCATCGCCGGGCGGGTGAACGCCTCGGCGAGGAACAGGACATCGGGGTCGGTGTCGTGGACGGCTGCGATCAGCCGCTCCCAGAAGGCGACCGGCTTGGTGTGCGGGTTGTCCACCCGGAAGATCCGCACCCCGTGGGCCATCCAGTGGCGCAGGATGCGCAGGCACTCCTCGTGCAGCCCGTCGGGGTCGGTGTCGAAGTCGATCGGGTAGATGTCCTGGTACTTCTTCGGCGGGTTCTCGGCGTACGCGATCGTCCCGTCGGGCCGGTGCCTGAACCACTCCGGGTGCTCGGTGACCCAGGGGTGGTCGGGGGAGCACTGGAGCGCGAAGTCCAGGGCGACCTCCAGGCCCAGCTCGGTGGCGCGGGCCACGAAGTGGTCGAAGTCCTCCAGGGTGCCGAGGTCCGGGTGGATCGCGTCGTGGCCGCCGGCCGGGGACCCGATCGCCCAGGGCGAGCCCGGGTCGTGGGGGCCCGCGACGAGCGTGTTGCCCGCGCCCTTGCGGTACGTCGTCCCGATCGGGTGCACCGGCGGCAGGTACACCACGTCGAAGCCCATCCCGGCCACCGCCTCCAACCGCTTGGCCGCGGTGCGCAGGGTGCCCGAGCGCGGCGGCCGCAGCAGCCCGTCGGCCTGCGGGGCACCCGGCACGACGGCACCCTCAGAGCGCGGGAACAGCTCGTACCAGGCGCCGTACAGGGCGCGTTCGCGGTCCACCCGCAGGGGCAGCTCCTCGGAGCGGGTGACCAGCTCCCGCAGCGGGCGCGCGGACAGCAGGGCCAGCACGACCGGGTCGGAGGCCGCGGCGAGCCGCTCCTCCGGCGCCCTGTCGGTGTCGCGCAGCCTGAGCACCGCGGCGAGCAGCGGGGCACCCTCCCGCTTGGCGAACGCGTCCGCGGCCCGCTCGAGCAGCTGCGCCCCCTCCTCCAGTACGAGGGGTACGTCGATGCCGGCGGGGATCTTGATGTCGGCGGTGTGCCGCCAGGTGGCGAACGGGTCCGACCAGGCCTCCACCCGGAAGGTCCAGTCGCCCTCGCGGTCGGCGCTGACGGCGGCGGCGTACCGGTCGGTGCCGGGGGCCTGCAGCCGCATCGGCGTCCACTCGCCCTCGGTGCCGTCGGGCGCGGTGAGCACGACGTTCGCGGCGACGGCGTCGTGGCCCTCCCGGAACACGGTCGCCGACACCTCGAACACCTCGCCCGGCACGGCACGTGCGGGCCGTCGCCCCCCGTCCACCGAGGGCCGGACGTCCAGCACGGGAATGCGCCCCACACTGGGCGCGAACCGCCGTGCGGCGCGCTTCTCCTGCATCATCTGCCTCCTCGCACGGTGGTGCGGTCGCTGAAAGGGGTGCATAAAGGGCGCGGGGCTGTGTCGATCTGCGGCTCCGCCGCGTGGGCGCGACCAGCCCTCCACGGTGGGCAGCCGAACGACGGCCCGGCCACGACGGCGGGACCGCTGCTCACCGGCGGAGCCCCGTCGTGCCGTTGCTGACCTCGGCGATGATCCGGCGGTACCCCGCGACCAGCGGGTGGTGGGGGTAGGCCGTGGAGAACACGCGCTCACCGGCCAGCGTCGCCATCTCGGGGGCGTAGGGCAGCACGGCGGAGACGCGCGTGTCGTAGGCCTTCTCCACCTCGGAGTGCAGCCGGTCGTGGACCTGCCCGTCGGGGGCCATGTTGACCGCCACGGTCAGGCCGACCCCGCCCAGGCGCTCGGCGAGGGCGACCGTCTCGCGGGCGCCGGCCAGATCGAGGCGGTCGGCCCGGGTGACCACGAGCAGGTCGTCGGAGCAGGCCATCGCGGTCACCGTCTCGTTGTTGAACCCGGCGTGCGTGTCCAGGAGCAGCACGTCCAGGGCGAGGGAGTCGATCAGCCGGTCGAAGCCCTCGCGCAGCAGGCCCACGTCGTAGCCGCGGCCCATGATCTCGGCGGCCGCGCTCGACCTGCTGCGGGCCGGGACGAGGAAGAACCCGTCGTGGCCCCAGTCGCCGTCCGCCGGGTACACCGCGTCCTCGATCTCGCACCGGCCGATCAGATAGTCGGTGAGCGAGCGGCGGCGTACCTGCTCCACCGAACCGTCGAAGATCACGTCCAACGCCGGCGTGTGGATGTCGGTGTCCACGAGCGCCACCCGGCGGCCCGAGGCGGCCAGCAGCAGCGCCAGGTTGGCGGCCGTGCTCGACTTGCCGGTGCCCCCTCGGTAGGAGTGCACGGTGATGATCTGCGACACGTCTTACCCCCGCCTGATCAGTTGCTGCGCGCCCCGGGCGGGCGCCAGTGGACGGCCATCATGGTGATGTCGTCGGACTGCTCCGCCGTCCCGACGAACTCGCTGAGCGCCCCGTCCATGTGGTCGAGCAGCCCCTCCCCGCACACGTTCGCGGCGGTCAGCTGCCGGATCATCTCGTCCTCGCCGAAGAACAGCCCGGACGCCGAACGGGCCTCGGTGACCCCGTCGGTGTAGATGAACAGCGTGTCGCCGGGGCTGATGCGGGCGTAGCCGAGGGAGAAGTCGACGTCCGGGATCACCCCGACCGCGGGGCCCGTCGGCTGCAGCAGCACCGGCTCCGCGCCGCTCGCGCTCAGCAGCACCGGCGGGTTGTGGCCGCCGTTGATGTAGACGAGGTTCCCGGTGGCCGGGTCGAGCACGCCGAAGAACATCGTGGCGAAGTAGCCCTGCCGGATGTGGTTGCGGGTGAGGTAGTTGTTGGTGCCCACCACCGCGTTCAGCAGCGGTGTCGCCCCCACCACCGGGATGGCCCGGCTGTGCTCGGCCCAGGTGGTCTCCTCGCCCATCAGCTCGGCGGCGATCAGCGACTGCAGCCCGCTCTGCTCGGCGGTGTGCCGCAGCAGCGAGCGGATCAGCGCCATGAACAGGGCCGCGCCGACGCCCTTGTCGCACACGTCGGCCACGATCAGCGCGAGGCGCCGCTTGTTGACGATCTCGAAGACGTCGTAGAAGTCCCCGGCCACTGTCCGCGCGGGACGGAAGCGGACATGGATCTCCCAGTCGTCGGGACTCGGCAGATCGTCCGGCAGGAAACCCATCTGGATCTCCCGGCCGATCTCCAGTTCCCGCTCGTAGGAGAGCAGTTCCGCGTGCGCGGCCACGTCCTCCATGGTCCGGCTGAACGTCGCCTTCTCATGGCAGTCCCGCAGCCGCGCCCGCACCAGATGGGTGTGGAACGGTGGCACGAGGTAGTCCGCGCCGGCGCCCACGTGGCTGTCCAGCAGATGCAGATGATCCTGCTCGGCGTAGGCCACCACGGCCGGCTGCAGTCCCTCGTCGTCCAGTCTGCGCGCCACCGCCCGCACGGTGTGCGGGGTCAGCTGCGCATGGGCCAGGACCACCGTCACCTCGGGCAGCCGCCCCGGCGAGGTCGCAAGCACCTCGCCGGGGCTGTGCACGTGCACCTCGGCGCCCACGCGCTTCAGGGCGTCGTGCAGGTCCGGAGGCACGCTGCGATGCTCGTCCAGAACCAGCACCTTCGTCTGCACCATCTCCGCCTCGTCTACTCCGCTGTCGGCTCGTCGTCGCCACCCCGCGACCGGGGCGGGCGACTGCTTCCGCCACGGCCGGGGAGCAGCATGACCAGCGTGCTCACATTGCGCCCGGCCACCAGTTCGTACCGGTACTCGTCCACCGCCGTGACGGCGAGATACACGCCCAGGCCGCCGATCCGGCGCTCGGACAGCGGCGCGTCCAGCTCGGGCGGCCGCATGCCCTGGTGCGGGTCGAAGGCCGGGGCGTCGTCCTGGAAGCGGACCCAGAGCCGCTCGGGCTCGATGGCGGCCTCCACGGCGATCTCACCGGGCCGGCCGCGGTAGCCGTGCATGACGATGTTGGTCGCCAGCTCGTCCGCGGCCAGCCGCAGCCGGTACAGGGCGCTCTCGCTCAGTCCGGCGCGGCGTCCGACGTCGAGGACGAACGCCGCGATCCGGTCGAGTTCCTCCAGAGCGGCGCGCACCTTGATGCGGCCCGCGCTCACCGCGGGCTCCGCGGTGACGCGGCGGACCGCACCCAAGGGGAGGCCGCCGCCGCGGGCCACCTGGGCGGGGACTCCGGCGGCGGACGGCGCACCGTGGTCGATCGCCATCGGCGTGCCCGCCCCCTCACACGTCGACGAGGTCGATGCTGTGGTCGAAGCCGGCCAGCCGGATGGTGCGGGCGACGGGCTCCGGCGCTCCGACGACGGCGATGCGCACGTCGTCGCCCATCTTCTGGCGGGCGAAGACCAGCGAACGCAGGCCGGCGCTGGACAGGTAGGACAGCTTCTCTGCGCGGATGACCAGCTCGACGGCGCCTGCGGCGGCGGCCTCGTCGACGGTGTCGTGGAACTGACCCGCGGTCGCCGCGTCGAGCTCACCGCTCAGCTCGATGGTGGCGACACGCTCGTTGACCCTGAGCTTCACTTCGAAAGACACGGTGGAATCTCCTTCGCGGGGATGGTGCGCGGGTGTCGCGGGACGGTGCGGACGTGGACGGTCAGCGTCCGACGAGGACCACCACGGAGTGCGGGCCCAGGTGGTAGCCGTAGGGGTGCTCCAGCGGCGGCTCCTGGCCCAGCGGATGGGCGGCGGCCGCGGAGGTGTCCGCGAACAGCCGCCACGTCAGGCCCTCGGGCAGCCGGGGGAGCTCCAGGTCGTGGCCCTCCCAGTGGGAGTTGATGGCGATGTAGACGTGGTCGTCGGCGACGGTGCCGCCCTTGGCGTGCCTGCCGCACCGCATCAGCGCCAGCACCCGGCAGTGGCTGGACCAGTCCGGCGCCCAGGCGCGCACCCCGTGCCAGCTGATGTCGGGGTAGCCGCTGCCGACCTGGTCGGCGCCGATCGGGTGCATCGAGTTGCGCAGCACCGGATGGGCGTGCCGGAAGGCGATCAGCGACTTGGTGAACTCCAGGAGTTCGGCGTTGGTGTCGACCAGACCCCAGTCGAACCAGGACAGTTCGTTGTCCTGGCAGTAGGTGTTGTTGTTGCCCAGCTGGGTGCGGCCGACCTCGTCGCCGGCCACGAACATGGGCACGCCCTGGCTGGTGAGCAGGATCGCCAGCATGTTCTTCATCTGCTTCATGCGCAGCGCGCGCACGTGCTCGGAGGCGGTCGGGCCCTCCTCGCCGCAGTTCCAGCTGTTGTTGTCGTTGGCGCCGTCGCCGTTGCCCTCGCCGTTGGCCTCGTTGTGCTTGTCGTTGTACGACACGAGGTCGTGCAGCGTGAAGCCGTCGTGGGCGGTGACGAAGTTGACGGACGCCGAGGACGTGCGGCCCTGGTACAGGTCGGGGGAGCCGGCCATCCGGGTGGCGAGCTCGCCGACCAGTCCGGGCTCGCCCTTGACGAACTTGCGGACCGTGTCCCGGTACTTGCCGTTCCACTCCGACCAGCGCCCGTAGTTGGGGAAGTTGCCGACCTGGTAGAGGCCGGCCGCGTCCCACGCCTCGGCGATCAGCTTGGTGTGCCGCAGGATCGGGTCGGCGGCGAGCTGCTCCAGCAGGGGCGGGTTGGGCAGCGGGGTGCCGTCGGGGGCCCGGTCCAGGATCGAGGCGAGGTCGAAGCGGAAGCCGTCGATGTGGTACTCGGACACCCAGTAGCGCAGGCAGGACAGCACGAAGTCGCGCACCACGGGGTGGTTGCAGTTGACCGTGTTGCCGGTGCCGGAGAAGTTGTAGTAGTACCCCTCCGGGGTGAGCATGTAGTACGTGGCGTTGTCCAGGCCGCGGAAGGAGATCGTGGGGCCGTTCTCGTTGCCCTCGGCGGTGTGGTTGAACACCACGTCCAGGATGATCTCGATGCCGGCCTTGTGCAGCTCCTTGACGAGCGACTTGAACTCGTCGGCCTGCATGCCGAAGCGTCCCGTGGCCGCGTATCCGGCCTTGGGCGCGAAGAACGAGACGGTGTTGTAGCCCCAGTAGTTGTACAGGCGCTCACCGGTGGCGGGGTCGGTGCGCGGGTTGTCGAGCTCGTCGAACTCGAACACCGGCAGCAACTCCACGCAGTTCACGCCGAGTTCCCGCAGGTAGGGGATCTTCTCGCGCAGGCCCGCGTACGTGCCCGGCGCCGCCACCTTCGAGGAGGGGTGCCGGGTGAAGCCGCGCACGTGCGTCTCGTAGATGACGAGGTCCTCGGTGGGGATGCCCAGCGGGGTGTCGTCGCCCCAGTCGAAGTCGTCGTCGGGGATGGTCGCCCGGTACTGGTAGACGTCCGCCCAGTCGGGCTCGGCGCCCCACACGTCCCGGCCGGACACCGACCGGGCGTAGGGGTCGCTGAGCACCTTCGACGCGTCGAAGCGGTCGCCGGCACCCGGGTCGAAGGGGCCGTCGGCGCGGAAGCCGTACTCCAGGTTCTCGGTGTCCAGGTCGAACACCGTCATGGCGTACACGCTGCCGATACGGAACTCGGGCGGGAAGGGCAGCTCCGCCATGGGCTCCTTGGCGCCCCGCTCGAAGAGCACCAGGCTCATCGCGGTGGCGCGGTCGGAGTACACGGAGAAGGTGACCCCGCCCGGCACCGGGTGCGCGCCGTACGGGAACGGACGTCCCGCGCGCACCCGGTAACCGGAGATCTGGCGCGTCGGATAGGAGTCGACGCGCTCACGTACGTCCTGGACGGTCATCGGCCCGCGTTCTCCAGTGCGGAGCCGAGGTCCTCGGCAATGTCGAAGAAGTCCAGGAAGCCGGTCGCCGACATCACGAACCTGACCTCCTCGGACAGCCCGACCAGGGTGACGCGCGCCTCCAGCTGCTGGGCGCGGCGGTGCACGATGAGCAGCGTGCGCAGCCCGGCGCTGGAGATGTAGCTGACCCCGGTCAGATCGATCAGGACGCTGGAGCTGTGCCCGATGAACGGCAGCAGCTGGGCCTGGAGACCGCCGGACGTGGTGGAGTTGATCTCGCCCTCCAGGGCGACCACGCACGCCGAGCCCTCCATGCGGGACGTGAGCTTCACGGTCATCCGGTCACCTCCGTGGGTGTGAGCCGGACCTTGACCTTGACCCGTCCCGAGGTCTCGGGCAGCCGCACGGTCAGCGCGCCGGCGTCGAAGTCGGTGTGCTCCTCCCCGTCGACCTCCACGCTCTCGATGCGCACCGAGCCGGCCGGCAGCAGGTCGGGGGCGACCCGCAGGGTGCGCTCCGGCAGGTCGGACGGGTCCGGCTTGAACCAGAAGTCCATCGCGTTGCCGTTGATGAGCAGGTTGTTGTACACCGCGGCCAGGTAGCACAGCTCGGCCGAGTGGTACATCGACATCGAGTGGCTGCCCTTGAGCCGCTCCACCCCGAGCAGGTACGGCAGGCCGTTGGCCAGGGTGTTGAAGTAGACGGCGCCCTCGTCGTGGTCGAGGAAGAAGGAGTTGTAGAAGGACTCCGCGTCGCGCGCCTCGGAGCGGAAGTCCTCCCGGCCGGTGATGCCGTGCAGGATCAGGTAGGCGAGGATCGCCTGCTCCTGCTGCCACCAGGCCTTGCGGTCGTGCCAGGCGAAGCGGAACCTTTCCTCACCGTCGGCGAGAACCCGCTCGACGACGTCGTACCAGCCGCCGCGCTGCCGGTCGCTGCCGATGGGCGGCATGGTCTCGCCCAGGCTCGTGGCGAGCTTGAGGTAGTCGTCCTTGGGGCGCAGCGAGTGCATGCGCATCAGGTTCCAGGCGATCTTCAGGTTGTGCCCGACGACCGCGCGGTTCTGCTGCCAGCCGTGCTCGGTGTCCGCCGACCAGTCCTTGTGGAAGCGCTCCTGGACGAACGGGCTGTGCTCGGTGTCCGGGAAGCGCTGCACGATGGTGTCGAAGGTGTATTCCAGCATGTCGGCGTAGGACTTCTCGCCGGTCGCCAGGTACAGGTTGATCAGGTACGCCGGGGCGTGGTCGCCGACGGAGTTCCAGTTCTTGCGCGAGCGGTTCGGGCCCAGCGACTCGTGCTCGGGGCTGAGCAGGATCGGGTCGATGTGGCTGAAGTACCCGCCGTGCTCGGGGTCCAGGTAGAACCGGTCGAACAGCCGGATCGTGGCGTCCGCGTCGGCCTTGATCCGCGGGTCGCCGGTGACCCGGTACGTCTGGATCGGGCCGGCCAGCGCGTAGATCTGCTCATAGGCGGGCAGCGCGTCGTAGTCGTCGGAGAACTCCGAGGTGAACAGCTTCTTCTCGGTGTCGCCGTCGACCTTCAGGCCGTGGTACCAGTACACGACGTTCTCGTCCTGGTCCACGAACCGCATGTGCTCACGCAGGTACTCGGTGCCGCGCTCGGCGACCTCGAGGTACTCGTCCTCACCGGTCAGCAGGAACGCCGACGCCATGCCGTACACCAGCCGGGAGATCGTGTCGGTCTCCTGGACGTGGCTGGCGGTCTTGTCGCCGCTGAGCCGGATCTCGGTGCGGTAGTTCGCGAAGTCGACGGGGCCGTCGCCGAACTGGGCCTTGCGGTAGAAGGCGGCGATCTCGCGGATCTGCCGCACCCACCAGCTCGGCTCCTCGTAGCGGTAGTCGTCCGTGTCACGGCCGACGAACACCAGACGCTTGGCCTCGAACCGCAGTCCTCCGCCCTGCGGGTAGAAGATGCCGTACGCCTGGAGGAAACGGCCCGGGGTCAGCAGGTCGTAGATGTGACCCGAGGCGTCCTGGTAGGGCTCTCCCAGGTTGTGCAGCAGCTCCGCGCTGGGGCCGCCGTCCAGGGAGATGTCGAAGCTCCGGCCGTCGGCCGTGGCGACGGTCACGACCGCGGCGTCGCGGTCGAAAGCGGTGACGCGGCCGGCGATGGTGTCGGAGAAGGTGAAGTTCACGGTGCCGGGGTTGCTGGTCATGTCTCACGCACCTCGCAGCACGAGTTCGTCGATGATGGTCCTGGCGAACAGATGGCAGTGGTCGCCGGTACGTCCGGTCACCAGGTCGCCGTCCACGACGACGTCCTGGTCCACGTAGTTGGCGCCCATGTTGCGCACGTCGCCGATCAGGTTGTTGTGGCAGACGACCTTGCGGCCGCGCACCACGTAGGGGATCGAGGCGGCCAGCCACATGCCGTGGCAGATGATCCCCTTGACGATCCCGGACCGGGCGAACGCCCGGCGCAGCAGGTCCGTCGCGGGCGGCAGCTTCTCGATGTCCTCGGTGTAGCGCAGCCGGTCGGCCACCATGCCCGAGGGCACGATCAGCGCGCTGTACTCCAGCAGCGCCTTGTCGTCGAGGTCCTCCAGGGACTTGTCGACGACCAGCGGCGCCCGGTACTCATGGCCCGAGAAGGTGATCGACTTGTTCCCCCACAGCCGGGTGATCAGGTCGACGCGGGCGCCTTCCTCGGCGAACCGGCGCTGGTAGTAGGCGATCTCGGGCTCGTAGAAGTCGCTCTCGGTCAGAAGCGCGATCCGGCGTCCGGAGAGCACTCCGTCGCGGGACGGTATCGGTCCGGCCATGCGTCAGGCCCCCTCGGTGGTGCGCAGGTCGACCAGGAACGGGCGGTCGTCGGCGAGCATCCGCTTCACCGCGTCCGCGACCTGGTCCTTGGTGTCCACCCGCACCCCGTCCACGCCGAAGCCGCGAGCGATCTCGGCGAAGTGCAGGTCGGGGTGGGAGAGGTCGAACGGCGTCGGGAACTGGTGCGGCTGCACGCCGCGCTCGCGCCAGTACTGCTCGATGTTCAGGTCGAGCAGCTTGTAGCTGCGGTTGTTGCAGATCACGAACTTGGCGCCGATCTCATGGCGTACGGCCGTGTACAGCGCCTGGAAGGTGTACATCGAGCCGCCGTCGCCGGTGAAGCCGATCACCGTCTTGTCCGGGTGGGCCAGCTTGATGCCGAGCGCGCCCGGGATGCCGACGCCGAGCGAGCCGCCGCGGGTGGAGAACCAGTGGCCGGGCAGCCGTCCGGGCAGATGGGCGTTGAGCGGGCCGGCCGCGGTCAGCGCCTCGTCGAAGACCATCACGTCCTCGGGCACCGCGCCGGCCAGCTCACGCAGGAAGGTGTTCAGCAGCGAGCCGTCGTCGGCCGGCAGCGTCTGCTGCTCCCGCCGCTCGGTGAGACGCGCGGCCGCACGCGAGCGGTCGGCGGCGGACAGCTTCGTCTCCAGCTGCTCGGCGAGCGCTGCCAGGGTGGCCCTGGGGTCGGCGACCAGGCCGAGGCTCACCGGGTGGTTCTTGGCGATCTCGTAGCCGTCGAGGTCGATGTGGACGATCCGCGCGTCCTCACGGAACGGGTTCTCCAGGTTCGGGAACACCTCCGGGAAGACATAGGTGCCCACGATCAGGACCGCGTCGGCGTCCTTAACGTGCGAGGTGGAGACCTCACCGAACATGTGGCCCAGCTGCCCGCGGTAGAGCGGATGCCGGGCGTCGAGGTTGACCTCGGAGTAGTCCACGCCCCAGATGTCGGCGCCCAACTGCTCGGCCACCCGCGTCAGTTCGGCCTGCCCGCCGGACACCGAGACCCCGTCGCCCACCAGGACGAGCGGCTTCTCGGCGCCGGCGAGCAGCGACGCGGCCTGCTCCACCAGCGAGGGCACCGGAAGGGCCTCGGTGCGCAGGACCGTGCTCGGCACGACCGGCTCGGTGTTGACCGCGTCGAGGACGTCCATCGGAAGCGCCACGAAGACCGGGCCGCGCGGCGCGGTCATCGCCATCTTGTACGCCCGGCGCAGCGTCCGCAGCACGGACTGCGGGTCGGTGACCCGGGTCGCGTACTTGGTCACCGGGCGGGCCATGGCGACCAGGTCGGCCGCCATCTGCGCGTCCATCGACTCGTACTGGACGCCGGACTCGCCGGCGATCACCACGAGCGGGGTGTGGCCGCGCTTGGACTGGTACAGCATGCCGATCGCGTTGCCGAGACCGACACCGCTGTGCAGCTGGAGCAGGGCGGGGCGGCCCGTGGCGCGGGCGTAGCCGTCCGCGATGCCGGCGGCGACCGTCTCCTGGAGCGTCAGGATGTACTGGAGTTCGTCATAGTTCTCCAGCGCGTCCAGAAAACCCTGCTCGACCGTTCCTGGATTGCCGAACATGAACGGGATTCCGTCGGCGATGAATTGCTCGATGATCGCCGCATTGCCCTGCCTGGCCATGTCTTCCTTCTCTCGCTGAGACTGCGCTGTGTTCTGCGCCGAGTTCTGGAATTACCAGCCGAAGCGGGTCAGCCCGTCTTCGAGAACCTCGACGATCTTCTCGCCCGTGAGATACGAGTCCGGAGTGGAACGGCCCGTGATGAACGGGAAGTCCACGATCACCGAGGTCTCCTTGCCGAAGTTGCCGTGGTAGCGGCCCTCGGGTCCGGTGGCGTCCCGCAGGATGTACTCCAGCGGGTACGGCGGCGGGCCCATCTGGAAGTCGGTACCGAGGAACCCGGTGCCGTCCTTGTAGTCGTACTCCTTGCAGTGGCCCGTGACGTGCTTGCCCCAGATGATCGACTTGCGGTCCTCCCAGTCACGGGCGAACGCCAGGCAGGTCACGCCGTAGCACTCGGCGGCGACCGGCTTGCCGGCCCGCAGGAAGGCGAGGATCAGCTGGTGGACGCGCTCGTTGTTGGCGAGGTCGACGATCGGGCCGGAGCCGCCGACGATCAGGATCGCGTCGTAGTCCTCGATCTCCTGCGCCACGACGTCCACCGCGCGGTGGTACGCCTCCAGCTTGCGCAGGTAGTCGTCGTCGGAGGTGTACGGGCGCTCGGGCACCCAGCTGGAGATGTCGATCGGGTCGTCGAGACGGTCCGACTCGTCGATCTCCTTGGTGATCTGGGCGACCTTCTCGGAGGTCACCGAGCGGCCCAGCGGCGGGTCGATGAACTCCGGGTCCATCGACGGGGGCAGCGCGTGCGCGCGCTTGCCGGTCGGGGTGGCGAACACGACCTCGTAACCGCGCTGGTCGAAGTGGTGCAGGGGCCCGATGAGCTCCTCGCCCCAGTACCCGTACTCCGACAGGATCACGAGGATCTTCTTGGCATTCCTCCTGGCCACGACTGCTCCTTGGATTCGTGGTGGGGTGGTTCGGGGGACCGTCGGCGGGGCGTCAGCGGGCCTCGGGGCCGATGATCCAGTTCTCCTTGACGGCGAGGGAGAAGACGTACTTCGGGTCGACGATCTCCTCCCGGGCCGCCTTGACCTTCTCGGTGAAGTACGGCGAGGCGAGGGCCGCCCGCAGCGCGTCGACGTCGTCGAACCACAGCTGCTCGACCGAGTCGAAGGACGCCTCGCCGAAGGTGTAGGCGCCGTCGACGGTGTGGGCGTGCAGGTAGCGGCGCAGGCCCGGGGTCTCCTTGACCACGTCGGCGTAGCTGCTGAGGCTCTGCTTGCGGTACTCCTCCAGCTCCAGGCCGGGGCGGCGCTTGAGCAGCAGCGTCAGCTTCACCCAGTCCTGGCCCTTGGCGAGCGGGGGGCCGGGGACGATCTCGTGGGCGTTGGTGTCGACCACGATCGTCAGCCAGAACGCGGCCCAGTTGGGCTCGTCCAGGCGGGCGCCGTTCAGGAACTCGTCGGTCTGCAGCGACGCGACCTGCTCCTCGGGGTTGAGCCAGATCTCCGCGATGCCCTGGTGCGGCAGAGCCGGCGAGCCGAGGTTGCCCTCGATGTCGACGACGGTGTCGACCATGTACTTCCGGATCTGCGGGATTTTCGACGCGTACTGCACCGCGTGCACATTCACCCAGTAATCCTGGAATTCCTGCGCGGTCATACCCGGCTTGGGCGCCGCCAGAATGAACTGGTGGATCATTGAATTTCTCCTGTTCCACACCGGTCCGGACTCGGAAAAGCGTGTCAATACGACACGCGCCCGGCAATGAACTTCGGACGACTTCCTGACCTGAGGAGCTTTCAGGCCGCCTCGGGCCGGCCCTGGGCGAGGCGCCGTACCGCGGCCAGCGGGATCGACAGCCATTCGGGCCGGTTACGGGCCTCGTAGACCGCCTCGTAGACCGCCTTGTCGGCCTCGAAGGCCCGCAGCAGCACCGGGGCGCAGCGCGGGTCCACACCGCCCGCCTGGGCGTAACCGGCGCTGAAGGCCCGCCGGTTGTGCATCGCCCAGGCCGACGCGCGGCGGGCCAGCTTGCTGCCCCTGAGCCCCGCCTGCGCCTGCGCGCCGGGCGGGGCGCCGAGCACCTCGGCGAGGGCGTGGTGGGCGGCGTAGTCGAAGGACCGCAGCATCGCGGCCACATCGCGTACGGCGGGCTGGAGGCGGCGGCGTTCCTCCAGCGGGTGGCCGGGCTCGCCCTCGAAGTCGATCAGCACCCAGCCGTCCTCGGCGCGCAGTACCTGGCCGAGGTGGAGGTCGCCGTGGACGCGCTGCACGAGCAGCGGGTGGCCGCGGGCGGCGATGCCGTGCAGATCGCGGTGGATGTCCCGCAACTGCGTCGCGAACGGCACCAGTTGGGGCACCGCCTCGACGGCCTCCTCCAGCCTGCGGGTCAGCTCGGCGGCCAGCTCGCCGATCTCGTCGGCCGCCAGGTGCCGGCTGTCGAGCTGCTGGGCGAGGGCCGTGTGGACCTGCGCGGTGGCCCGGCCCAGTGCGTGCGCCTCGTCGGCGAACCCGCCGAAGGGGGCCACCGAGGCGCACTCGCCGGTGATGCACTCGGCCGCCTCACGCGTGGCCAGCGCCCAGCCGTCGCCCCGCGAGGGCACGAACCGCTGGAGGATCGCCAGCGTGGTGCGGCCCGCCGGGAAGGCGTCGGAGGTCTGCATCCAGGCCAGTGGATGCGCGCTCGGCACGTCCCCGGCGCGGCGCAGGGCGGTGAGCATCTCCAGCTCCGGGTGGGGGCCGGGCTGGAGACGGCGCAGCACCTTCAGCATCAGCTGGTCGCCGAAGGCGATGGAGGTGTTCGACTGCTCGGCGGTCATCACGTGCGGGACGAGCCCGGCCGGGATGTCCGCGCCGGCCACCCGGTGGCACTCCACCGTCCCGTCGGCGTCCTCCGCGGCCAGGTGCGCGAGCAGCCCGGCCATCAGCTCCGGGTCACCGGTGGCCTCGTAGAACAGGAGCCCCGATCCGCCCGCCCGGCCGATGACGGCCTCCGCGGGGGGTTCGGGTCCCCGCTCCCGCACGCCGACGAGCAGCTGGTACCACTCCTCCTGCCCCGGCTGCCCGGCCCGGACGATCAGCTGCAGCAGCGCCGGGTCCCCGGCCTGGATCAGATCGGCCAGCACCGGCTCCACGACCGGCGCGCTCTCGCCCTTCCCGGCGAACCAGCGCCGTCCGGCCAGCCAGCGCGGCAGCAGCTCGCGCAGCTCGGCGGCGAGCCGCGGCGCATCGGTGGTGATCAGGGACGTGTTCATGCGGCACCTGCCGGGGTGGGGGGAGAGTCGGAGGCCGGGGGCATGGGCCCGACGATGCGCATGACCCGCCCGTCCCGGTCGAGCAGGCACCACCCGGCCTCCTTGTCGGGCAGCACGTCGTACATGGGAGCGGGCACGAGGACATCGCCCGTGGAGGGGCGCGAGGAACTGCGCGACAGGCCACGGCGAACCGGTGCGCGCGAGACGGCAGAACCTCCAGAGTCGGCAGGCGAGCTCATGCCACACCCACCCGAGCGGAACGAACACCCGCGGGCGCGGGCACCCCCGACGCGGCAGACGCGAGCGCGGCAGCCGCGTGCGCGACGGTCACCATCGTCATGTGGTGGTGCCAGCCCCGGAACGACCGCCCCTCGAAGTCCCGCGCGCCGAGCCCGTCCGTCACCTCGGACAGGTCCCGCTCGACCCGCCGGGCCAGCATCGCGGTGCGGTAGATGGTGCCGAGCTGCGTCCGCGAGAGGTTGGACAGCCAGTACTCGGCCGGCGCCCGCCGGGTGCGCGAGGTCCAGGCGCCGAGCAGGACGAGCTCCTGCCGCTCGTTGAGCTGGGCCGGCACCGCACGGCGGCGCCGTAACCGCACCCGCATGGTGCCGACCGACGTGGCCCGGACGGTGTCCGTGACATGGTCGTACCACTCGACGGGCATGCAGTTGCGGCTGAGCGCGGCGGTCAGCGCGTCGGCTGCCTGTGCGCGGTCGGCGAGCGCCGGCTGCTGCAGCGGCTCCAGGAGAGCGAACCGCGAGGCCGGGTCGATCCGCACCACGAACGGGATGTGACGGGCGTTCAGTTCGGCGCAGGCGGCGTACGGGTCGCCGTCGCGCAGGTCCATCACCACGGGCCGGCCGGGCAGGTTCCAGTCGGAGGCCATCCGGTCGACCGCGCCGATCCCGCACTGCTCGGGCGGGGAGGAGTCCACATGCGCCGGGATGGAGGCTCTGCGGCGGCGCTCCGGATGCTCGGTCCAGCACTCCGGCAGGGCGAGCCGCCAGTCCACCGGGCAGCTGCCCTGCTCGGACACCAGCCAGACCCCCGCCGCCTGCTGGCAGTTGACGATCCGGCCGATGTGCGGCACCCACTGCCGCTCCACGCCGACCGAGTGCTCGCCGATCTTGGTGATGACCAGCGGATGGACCACCCAGGCCCGCGGGGTCAGCCGCTCGCTCAGCAGCTGCGCCACCGCACGCCGCACCGGCCCGCACTGCCAGGTGGACTTGGTGATGAACTGGTAGAGGCTCTGCTCCACGCTGTTTCCGGCGCCGTTGGCGAGCGCCCGCATGGTTTTCTTGCCGTCGACCGTGAGCAGACCCCGCACATAAAGCTCGGCCCAGCGTCGTTGGTCGCTGCGCGGAATCGACTCGAGCGCCCGGGAGAGGATGGCCGAGAATACGTCCTCCGGCATTCCCTCCGGCAAGTTCTGCCGATGTTCTACGGACATGGTGGGGCCCTCTCTGCAAGTGGTGCTGTTTGCTCGCCGCCGCAGTGGAACAAGGGCATCCGGCCGGTTTCAGGCCGCAGGTCGTCGGGCCCGGAAAAGCGGTCGCTCACTCCGGGTGCGTGGAATTGCCTGTCCAAATGTTTCGGGGGTGTTTCGGGCACGCGGCTTTGCGTCCCCCTGGGCGGGGGACGTGAGCCGGGCCTCGGTGCGGGCGGCGGCGACGGGACCCGGGGCCGGACGGCGGCGCGGCAGCGCTGCGTGGCCGGCTCGTGCCGGCCCCGGGTCCTTCGGGAGGCCCGCCGGGAGGGGGGTTTCCCGGCGGGCGGTGACCGTGGGGCGGGCGCCTCAGCCGGCCCGCCCGGACCAGGCGAGCAGCCGGTCCGGGGTGAGCCTGCGGTACAGCGGCGACCAGTCGGCCGGGGCGTCGCCGGGCTCGTTGTAGAGCTCGAACGTCTTGCCCACGGCCTCCGGCACCCGCAGGGCCTGCACACAGGCCTCGGCGACGGCGCCCCGGGAGACCCAGCCGTCGCCCCGGTCGTCCTGTTCCAGGCGGACACCGCAGCCGGCGAAGGGGTCGTCGGTCAGCCAGCTCGGGCGTATCACCGTGTACGGCAGCCCGCTGGCCCGCACGGCGTCCTCGCCGCGCAGCCGCCAGTCGAGCAGCCGCCCGTAGGAGTTCATCGGGTGTTCCCTGCGGGTCACGAAGATCTGGCTGACCAGCACGAAGTGCGGGCGTTCACCCTGAGCGGTGGCCGCGGCGAGCACATTGCGCACCCCGTCGTACATCGTCGTCTCCGGGCTGTCGGGGCCGGAGTCCGCGGTGCCGGGTTCGACGGTGAACACCACTCCGGCGCATCCCCGTAGCGCCGGAGCCAGCGTGTCGGCGTACCGGACGTCGGCCCGGTGCAGTTCCACTCCGAGTGGCAGCCGTCCGCTCTGCGGCCTTCTGCTCACCACCCGTACGCGATGGCCTTGTTCGGTCAGCCGCCGGGTGATGCGCGTGCCGAGCCGGCCCGCCCCGCCCACGACGGCGATGGGGTTCTGCATGGGTCCCCTCCCTGGTCGAACGCCTCACACCCAGCGCAGGATGTCCTCGGCGCTCCTGAGTTCGGTCCTTGCGGGCAGTCCCGTCAGCGCGGGCACCCTCAGCCGCGGGTACACGATCACCCCGCAGAGTCGCGATCCCGGCCAGAGCACGGCGCCGTCGCCGATGGCCGAGTACCTCTCCAGCCGGATGGGGCGGGCGCGCTCGGAGCACACCTCCGCCATCGGGCCGATGTAGCTGTCGGATATGTCGGCGTAGCGGCCGACGACCGCGGACTCGCCGACGGTGGAGCGCACCACGGTGCTCCCCTCGCGGACCTCGGCGCCGTCGCCGATGTCCGCGTTCTCCAGGCGCACACCCCGGCCGATCTCCACGTCCTGGCCGATCCGGACGCCGGGGCCGATCACCACGGAGCCCTCCTCGATCTTCTGGGCGAGGGTGGTGCCGGTGGCGTCGTCCTTGGTCCGCAGGCTGCTCTCGTGGATCCACAGCCGTCCGGAGCCGTCCTCGGGGCGGTCGGTCAAACGATTCATCTGCTCGTACGCGCCGTTGAGCACGAGTCGTACGGTGTCCAGGTAGTCGGGCACGTTGCCCATGTCGCCGAGCCGGCCGATGGTGTGGGTGGCCACGGGGTGGCCCTGTTCGACCAGGTGCGGGAGCAGGTCGCCGCCCACGTCGAGGCGCTGGTGGGAGCGCCGGAACAGCTCCGGTTCCCGGGCCAGCAGACGCAGCCGCGCACAGTCGACGAGGTACATGCCGGCGTTGGTCGGCAGCGTGGCCGCCGGGTCCCCGGCTGTCTGCGGGAACAGCTCGCGCAGCTCGCCCTCGCCGGGCTTCTCGACGAAGCCGCTCACCAGGCCGGACTCGTCGGTGCGCATCACTCCGTACTTGCGGGCGATGTCGGCGGCGGTGCGGGCGACGGAGGCGACCGTCACCACGGCGCCCTGTTCCTCGTGGGTGCGGGCCATCTCCGCGAGGTCGAAGTCGAAGAGCGAGTCGACCGGCAGGACCAGCGCCCTGCCCTGGAGGTCCCACTGCTCCAGGTTGTGGAGCGTCGCGCCGGCGGAGCCGACGTTGTAGCGGTCGAAACGGGAGCGCGAGTACGTGATCCGGACGCCGTGGCGTTCGCCGTGCCCGAGCAGCAGCTTGATCTGGTTGCGGTTCTCCAGGCCGTGGGTCACCACGTAGAAGCGGCGGATCCCCTGCTCCCGGCAGGACTCCAGCACCCACTCGACCAGCCGTCGGCCCACGAGCGGGATCAGCGCCTTGCTCCTGATGTAGTCGGCGGACTCAAGCGTGATGGGCTTGGCCCGTTCGCCGCGGCCGCCGGCCAGCAGGATGCCGACGATTTCCGAATCGGTGCTCATCACGCCCCCATCGTGTTGAGTGAACTGAGTTTTACGACCAGTCGTCGTCGGCCGGGTGGAACCACTGGTCGTACGCGGCGCTCTGAACGGGCTGCGTGTCCTGTGCGGCATAGGCCGGGGTCATTCCCGAGAGCTGCACCGCGGAGCCGATGGATATCGTCGCGGCCAGGACGCCCATAAACCTCTTCATGGGTCGGTCCGTGAATTGCATGTCCTCTCCCGATTGGCTGAAATCGAATCGCGCTTTCGCCTTCAGAATCATGCCGCACGAACCCTGCCCGACCGGGGTTTGGGTAGCATCGTGAGCACGCAATGTGAGAACCGGAAGGGGGGGCAAGTGTGCAGGAATCCGGACATACATCCCCAACCCAATGTCGTTCGTCTGTGCGAAGAGGGCCTGGAGGTCTACCGCCAGGCCCTGACCAAAGGCCCGCTTCGCGGCGATGTGCCCGACTGCCTGATCGAGCTGGGCCTGCTGCGGCCGTTGGCCGAAGAGCCCGCGCTCGTGGTGGCCGTGCCGCCCGACATCGCCAGCAGCGAACTGAGACGCCCCATCGAACGGGCCGTCCTGGTTCAGCAGCACACCATCGCCGCCATCCAGGAGGCACTCAGCGCGGCGGAGGACATCTACCGCGACGAGTTCCGTGAAACGGGCCAGGCCGTACGGCTGTTACGCGGGATCGACGTCATCCAGGCCGCCCTGCGCCAGGCCCGCGACACCTGCGTGGAGGAAGTGATCACGGCCAAGCCCGGCGGCCCCCGGGTCCCGGAGGGACTGGCCCGCGCCCTGCCCCACAACCTCACCATGCTGCGCAAGGGCGTCAAACAGCGGACGCTCTACCAGCACACCGTACGCACCCACGGCCCCACGCTCGCCTACATCGAGCAGGTGGCCGCGGCGGGAGCCGAAGTCCGCACGCTCAACGAGGTCTTCGACCGCCTGATCATCTACGACCGGCGCATCGCCTTCATCCCCGAGCCGCTGCTCGACGTCAACTCCACGGCCGTCGTCATCGAGCACCCCGCGATCGTCCACTACCTCGCCACGGTCTTCGACAACGCCTGGCACCGTGCCGAGCCCGTCACCATGACGCCCCAGCAGGCGCGTCCCCCGCTGATGACCGACGAAACCCGAAAGGCCGTACTGCGCCTGATGATCGAGGGTCACACCGACGCCGCGATCTCCAAACGGCTCGGCATCAGCACCCGGACCGTCTCCACCCACATCAAGAAGGCGTCCGAGGCGTTCAACAGCCGCAGCCGCGCCCAACTCGCCTATCTGCTGGCCAAGTCCTCGATCATCGACGACGAGGCGTCGTGAACCCGCCCGGCCTCAGCGGCGCCGCTCGTCCGTCCCGGCCAGCGGTGCGCGCAGGCCGCGCACCGTGTGGCGGGTCCGGCGCAGCCGCAGGGCCAGCTGCACCTCCAGCGACCACCCCGGCTCCTGCCAGTGGGGGCCGAGCAGTTCGGTGATGCGCTCCAGCCGGCGCGAGACGGTGTTGGGGTGCACGTGCAGGCTCTCCGCAGCCCGCCGGGGGGAGCCGCCCGAGGCGAAGTACGCCTCCAGGGTCCGCGCCAGCTCCGTGTCCTGCCGGGCGTCGTAGTCCAGGACCGGGCCGATCGTGTCCGTGATGAACGCCGCCGTGTCCGGGTTGTCGGCCAGCACCAGGCCCAGGAAGCCGAGATCCTGCGGCGAGGCGCTGCCGCCGGCCCCGCCCAGCGCGGTCAGCGCGTCCAGGCACCGCCGGGCCTCGGCGTACGCCCGATGGACGGCCCCCGGCTCGGTCACCGGCCCGGCCGACCCGACGGTCACCGGATGACCCAGGGCCGTGCCCAGCGCCGCCGAGGCGTCCCGCCCCGCCGCCGACGGGTCGCTGCCCGGCAGCGCCAGTACCAGGCAGCCGCCGTCGGTGGTCTTCAGACCCGCGTGCCGATGCGCGTACGACGACGCCCACACCAGGGCCCGCCCCGGTGGCCCGCCCTCCGGCCGCACGGCCAGCACCACATGCGGCTGGTCCAGGTCCACGCCCAGCCGGTGGGCCCGGTGCTGCACCTGTTCCGGCGAGCGCGGCGGTTCGCGCAGCAGCTCGGCCAGCAGCTCGTCGCGCCCGTTGCCCTCGGCGGCCGTCGCGGTCGAGCGCAGCCGCAGCAGCACGGCCATGGACTGGGCGACCGCCTCCAGCAGCCGCGGCGGGCGCGGGCCCGACTCCGTCGCCGGCGCGTGGACCAGCGCCCCGACGACCTCCTCGCCCGCGACGGCCGGGTACACCCACAGCCCGTCGTCGCCGCGTACCGGGGTGCGCGTCTCCTGCGCCTGGAGCACGCGCCGGCGTAACTCCCCGTCCTCGAACGGCGGAAAGCCGTCCGTCACCGCCAGGGTCCGCCCGGTCGCGTCGCGCACCAGCAGGGCGCCGCCCAGCTCGGCCACCGCGCTCACCGCCAGCTCCGTGACGTCGCAGCCGCGCAGCGCCATGTCGATCAGCCGGGTGTGCAGCTCCTCCGGCCCCGCGCTCCGCGCGACGCGCGCGGCAGGGCTCCGCGACCCGCCGTACGCCCCGCTCGCCAGCTCCTGCAGCCGCGCCTTCTCTATCGCGAGGGCGGCCAGGTCGCCGAAGGCCGACATCAGGGTGATCTCGTCCGGCGTGAAGTGGCGTACCGCGCGGTCGGCGACGTACAGCGTGCCCAGCACGGTGCCGCCCTGCTTCAACGGCACCGCCAGCAGGGCGTGCAGGCCGTCCTCGCGGATGGTCGCGTCGAGCGCCGGAGCGTGTGTGAACCGCTCGTCGGCGAGGTAGTCCGGGGTCCAGAACGGCGCCGAGCGGGCCGCGGCCGCGGGACCCGCGCCGCCGGTCGGCGGCGGTGAGAAGCCCACGGTCAGGGCGGTCGTACGGCCGTCCGTGGTCATCACGAACGACCGGCCGTCGGCCGGCGAGGTCAGATTGACCCAGGACGTGTCGCAGTTCAGCAGCAGCCGGGCCCGCCGGGCCACCACCCGCAGGAACTCGTCCACGTCGTAGGGCAGGGTCAGTTCGCGGGTGGTCTCCATCAGCGCGGCCAGGCCCGCCTCGCGCTGTCTGCGCCGGGCGAACAGCCCGGCCACGTCCCGCGCCAGACCCTCCGTCAGCTCCTCGCGCGCCCGCTCGCCCGGTTCCTCACCGGGTCCTTCGCCGCGCCGGGACGGGCGCGGGGCGGGGGCGGGGGCGCCCGAAAGGCCCGTCCGTGCCGGCTGCGCCTCCCTGGCCAGGATCTCCAGAAGTCCGAGCAGCCCGTCGCGTACGAGACGGTCCTCGTCCGGCACCGTGTGTCACCCCCAGCCAGGCCCTGGCGGACAGGGGAATCCGCTGCGGGCCTTTGTGAACCTAGATGCCCCGCGCCGCCACCGTCAACATTGGCCGGAACCCGTCGCTCCGCCCCGTTTTGACGGGGTGTCACCGCAGGTGAGAGGCGGTCGGGTGGCCCAAGCACCACCCGGCGGCCGAATGCTGTTGCCCAAACACCTTCCCCGCGCGTGCGGCCGGCGGGCAGCCTCGGTTCTCGGGGCCGCGCCGACTGACGGTCCGGGAGAGCGGTGCGCGGGGTGGCGACGAGAGGAAGCGGGCGTTCATGCGCCGAGTGGGGGAGCGGGACGGCACAGGCATACGCGGGGTACACGCCGCGCGTTCCCGAGGAGCACCCGCGACCGGGCAGACCCCGGCGCGTGCGTCCGCGGGGGACGGCGCACTGCCTTGAGACCGGCGCGGGGCCGACGGCGTACGGCGACGCGACCGGGCACGGACCGGCAGCGTACGGCGACGCGACCGGGCACGGACCGACGGCGTACGGCGACGGGGCCGGGCACGGACCGACGGCGTACGGCGACGGGGCCGGGGCCGGCCAGGGCCGGTCACCGTGCCGCCGCCCCGGCTGCCGGGCAGCCCGGATGTCGATGCCGGCCCTCACCCGCCGGGCACCCCGGTCAGGGTCGGGTCGCGGAAGCCCGGACCCAGGTGCAGCTGCTCCAGGCGGATGCCCTGCCGGCGCAGGGCGGCCAGCTCGGAGTGGCCGCGGACGTGCTCGTTCAGCAGGGTGTCGCCGCGCAACCCGCCGACGCACAGACGCCGTTCGGCCAGTGCGGCCGGCACGGTGTGCGCGGTGTTCCAGCCGACGAGCGCGGTCAGATGCCGGGGCGTGGACGTCGTCCACAGCAGCCTCGGCGGCTGCGCGCCGCCCGCCCTGAGCACCCGCCACCAGCCGTCGTCCAGGCGTTCCTCACGCATCCGGAACAGCACCCGGGCCAGCGCCAGCGAGGCCTGCACCCGGCTGCCGCCGGCCTGCCGCCCGTCCAGACGGGCGTTGACCACCGCGTCGATCGCCCCCACCGGGACCGACGTCACGGCGGTGCCGGCCGGCAGCGGCAGCCCACGGGCCAGCGCCTGCTCCAGTCCGGCGAAGCAGGCCTCCAGGACCCGCCCGTACGTCTCGGGCGTGGTCACCGGAGCGGCGTCCACCCGAAGGCCCCGGCCCAGCGCCTCGGCGATGGCGGCGAGGCCCTCGGTGTCCGGCACGATCCGCACCAGCAGGTTGGGCCGGGCCACCGTGAGCGCGGCGTCCGGGTCCAGCGCCGCGGAGACCAGGCCGGCGCGCCCGTCCCGGGACAGGTGCGCGGGCAGCAGCGCGTCGCACACGGAGCGGACCTCCGCCACCGACACGGCCGCGCTGACCAGCCCCTGGAAGGCGTCGGGGGCACCGGTGACGAGCTGTCGCAGCGTGACGGCGGCGACCGGGGCGCCGGGGGTGTCCGACAACCACACGGCCACGCCCTCGGCCGCGAGTTGGGCCAGCGCGGTGGCCGCGGACGGGCAGAGCATGCGAACGGAGCGTAGAGGAGGTCAACCGGCTGCCCAAGAGGTGAAGGCTGTGAAACCGCTGTGACTTTTCGTTGGAGGGAGTGGAGTCGAGGTCATGAATCCGTTCGGAGCCACCGCGGCAACGCGTCAGGCACCACGTCCCGGGGTCTGGACCGCGCGGGGCGCCGGGGTGGGGCGATGAGCCTGTCCGGCTATGACGCCTACCGCGACGAACTCACCGCACTGGCCCGCCATGACGGCCGGGTCGTGTGCCTGGACGCCTCACCGGGGCGTGCCGATCACCCCTTCGAGCTGCGTCATCCCGACCGCTTCTTCGGCCTGGCCGGTGTCGCCTCCGCGATGGTGGACGTCGTCTCGGGCATGGTCGCGGCCGGGTTCCGCCCGTTCGTCTGCACCGGCCCCGGTCCGCGCGGCGTGGGGACCGCGGGCAACCTGGGCCTGCGCGCCCGGCTCCTGGAGGCCGGAGCGAGCGTGGTCACGCCGTACGCCGGTTTCCTGGAGGACTATCAGGTGTTGCGGCGCCTGGAGGGGGTGACACTGGCCGCGCCCTGCGGGGACGCGGAGACCAGAGCGGTCGTCCGGGCCGCGGCCGCCACGGACCGGCCCTTCCACATCCGGGTCGGCATGGCGCCTCGCCCCTACTGGCCACGCCCCGACCTCGTGCCGGGCGCGCTGACCCGCCCGGTGGCCTGGGAGTCACCGGGGCAGGGCGAGGAGGACGGGGTCTGTCTGGTCTCGGTGGGCGAGTACGGCACCGGCACCGCCCGCGCCGCCCGTGCCCTCGCGCCCTGGCTCGCCCACGCGCACCTGGTGTACCTCGACGACCAGCACCTCGGGGTGGCCGCGGCCGAACTGGCCCGCAACCACAGCCGGTTCGTGGTCGTCGGCGCCCGGTCCTGCACCCGGGGCATGGTCGACGCCCTGGCCCGGCTGCTGCCCGACCGACTGGTGGACATCGCCCCGGCGTCCGCCGACGGCGACGGCAACCGCGTCACCGAGACCCTCCGCGCAGCCGACCGCGCGGCAGGGTACGGAATGCGCCGCATCGTGTGAGTCAGGAACGTTCCTGGACCCTGCAGGAACGCCCGCCCCGCCAACCCTGTCTCACAGCCGGGGCGAGAGTCGCCCGGATGCGAGGATGAGGCGCCATGACGGCAGGGCGGTGCGCGCGCACGCTGCGGTCCGCGGTGTTCGCGGCCGTCTGCGTGCTGCTCGCCGCCCTGGGCCACGCCCTGATGTCCGGCGCCGGCGTCCCTGCGGGCGCGCTGGCCGGGGGCTGGGCGGCGACCACCGCCGCGGCCTGGTGCCTGGCCGGCCGGGAACGCGGCCTGCCGCTGATCGTGACCGCGGTGACGGTGGCCCAGGCGGGGCTGCACGAGGCGTTCTCCTACGCGCGGCCGACGCCGGGGCACGCGCACATGCACGCCGTGGATGCCGTGAACGCCATCGACGCCATGTCCATGGGCCCCATGGACATGGACCCCATGGCGATGAGCCCGAGCCCCTCTGACGCCTTCTCCTCCTTCTCCTCCTTCTCCCCCTTCTCCCCCTTTTCCTCCTCATCAGGCATGCTCGCCGCGCACCTGCTGGCCGCTCTCCTGACCGGACTGTGGCTGGCCCACGGCGAGAGGGCCGCCTTCCGCATCCTGCGCGCGGTGGCAGGCAGGCTGGCCGCGCCGCTGCGCCTGCTGCTGGCGCTGCCGCCGGCGCCGGAGGAGCCGCGCACGGGCGCCCGCAGCCCCGGCCCGGACCGCGCGCCGGGCCGCCTCCTGGTCCACGCGATCACTTCCCGGGGTCCGCCCGAGGGGACCGCTGTCGCCTGACGACAGCCGGTGCCACCCGACCGTACGCGCGCCCGATCGTCGTACGGCGGCCCCCCTTTCACGGATGTGACCCGAGAAGGACACCAAGATGCCCACTTCCCTACGGCCCTGCCCGCGCACGGCGTCGGACGAGTCGACGACGGCCTGGGCGCTGACCGCGGCCCGCACCGGCGACCCGGCCGCGGCCGACCTCTTCGTACGCGCCCTGCACCGCGACGTCCAGCGCTACGTCGCCCGGCTGTGCGCCGACCCCGAAGCAGTCGACGACCTGGCCCAGGACACGTTCCTGCGCGCCCTCGGCAGCCTGCACCGCTTCGAGGGCCGCTGCTCGGCCCGCGTCTGGCTGCTGTCCATCGCCCGCCGCGCGGTGATGGACAGCCACCGGCACACCTTCACCCGCCCGCGCCCGGCGGACGTACCCGACTGGCGACGGGCCGTCGAGCGCGCCCAGCCGCGGGACCTGCCCGGCTTCGAGGACGGCGTGGCCCTGCTGGACCTGCTGTCGGCGCTGCCCCCGGACCGCCGGGAGGCCTTCGTCCTGACCCAGCTCCTGGGCCTGCCCTACGCGGAGGCCGCCCGTCTGTCCGGCTGCCCGGTCGGCACGATCCGCTCCAGGGTGGCCCGGGCGCGGGCTACGCTGCGGGATCTTGTCTGAGAAGGTGGACTTCATGAGGATCGGGCGCGTCGAGACCGACAGGCTGAGCCTGGTGCCGCTCGCGCTGGAGCACGCGGACGAGATGGCCGAGGTGCTCTCCGACCCGGCGCTGCACGCCTTCATCGGAGGCGCCCCGCTCACGCGGGAGCAGCTGCGGGCCCGCTACGCGCGCCTGGCGGCCGGCTCGCCCGATCCCTCGGTGACCTGGTGGAACTGGGTGATCCGGCTCCGCGAGGAGGACCGTCTGACCGGGACGGTCCAGGCGACGGTGAGTGGGCCCGTGGCCGAGGTGGCCTGGGTCGTCGGCACCCCCTGGCAGGGGCGCGGCATCGCCACGGAGGCCGCCCGGGGCCTGGTCGGCCGGCTGCGACAGCGGGACATCCGGTCCGTCCGGGCCCACATCCACCCGTCCCACCACGCCTCCGCGTCCGTCGCCAGGGCGGCCGGGCTCGTTCCCACCGGCCACTGGGAGGACGGCGAGAGGAGATGGGAACTCCCCGCGACGCCTCCGGCTCAGGGCCATACCAGGCAATAGGGCTGGTGCCCCGCCTCGTGCAGCCGCTTGGAGAAGTCCTGCCACTCGTGCAGCAGCTGGTACACGTTGAACGCGTCGCGCGGACCCCCGCGGTCCGGGACCGTCGACCAGATGAAGGCCGCCGCGCCGACGGCCTCCTCGCCGATGTCGCGGAGGGGGTCGACGACGGTCATGGGGAGCTTGACGACGGCGTAGTCGGGGTGGAGGACGACGAGTTCGAGCGGGGGGACCTTGTGGAGGGGGACGCCCTCGATGCCGGTGAGGACCATCGCGGCCATCGTCTCGGGCTTGATCTTGGTGAACATGCCGTTCATGCCGAGCTCGTCGCCGCCGAGTTCCTCGGGGCGCATCGAGATCGGGACGCGGGCCGCGGTCGCGCCGTCCGGCGCGCCGAAGTACTTGTACGTCACCCCCACCCGACCACCATTCCTGCTCCCCGCCCGCCCCTCGACGCGCTGGTCGATCCGCTCGGGCTCCCTGTGCCCGCCCTGGGCCTGACGTGCCTCGGTCGCTTCCTCCGTGTCGCGTCGGTGCCTTCCCCGCCGGGCGCGTCGAGGACCCAGATCGTCAGTCCCCTCGCCCAGTCCGCCACCGCGATGCATATCTCCACCCGACTGCTTTTCTAGGACGCGTGGCCCCCGCCGCGCAACCCGATCATCGTGTCAGTGACCTCCCCCACGGTTGCCCGCCGAAACGTACGGTGGGAACTCCTGTCCGCAGGATCTTCGCAGCCCCTGACAACGATCGTCCGAATGACGTGTGTGTGTCAGCTCTCAGTTTCGCAGATGCATTCCCCGGCGGTGGGTGAGTGATCAACCCCGCCTGCGGCCGCAGGGTCTGTCTTCCGGATCATGCCGGCGTCGCCAGGCACAGGCTCCTCTCGGCCGACCTCATCCGGAAGACAGGCCCTACCCTGAACAGGTCACTGCCCACCGGAGTCCGAGAAGTCGGAGAAGTCGCAGGTCATGAGCGAACTGCCATATCCATACGAAGCACCCGTCTCGCAGGCGCTGTTCGACCGTGCGGCGGCCGTCACACCGGGTGGCGTGAACTCCCCGGTGCGGGCCTTCCGTGCCGTGGGTGGTACACCCCGGTTCATGGTGTCCGGCTCCGGGCCCTGCATGACCGACGCGGACGGGCGTGAGTACGTCGACCTGGTCTGCTCCTGGGGCCCGATGATCCTGGGCCACGCGCACCCCGAGGTCATCGCCGCCGTGCAGGAGGCCGTCGCCCGCGGCACCTCCTTCGGCACGCCCGGTGAGGGCGAGGTCGCGCTCGCGGAGGAGATCGTCGCGCGGGTCGCCCCCGTCGACCAGGTGCGTCTGGTCTCCAGCGGCACGGAAGCGACCATGTCCGCGATCCGGCTGGCCCGGGGGTTCACCCAGCGGACCAAGGTGATCAAGTTCGCCGGGTGCTACCACGGGCACGTCGACTCGCTCCTCGCCGCGGCCGGCAGTGGACTGGCCACCTTCGCCCTGCCCGACACCCCCGGCGTGACCGGCGCCCAGGCCGCCGACACGATCGTGCTGCCGTACAACGACCTGGAGGCGGTCCAGGAGGCGTTCCACCGGCACCCCGGTGAGATCGCCTGTGTGATCACCGAGGCCTCGCCCGGCAACATGGGCGTCGTCCCGCCGCTGCCCGGCTTCAACCAGGGGCTGAAGGACGCGTGCGAGAAGAACGGCGCGCTGTTCATCTCCGACGAGGTCATGACCGGGTTCCGGACCAGTCGTGCCGGCTGGTTCGGCGTCGAGGGCGTCGTCCCGGACCTGATCACCTTCGGCAAGGTCATGGGCGGCGGCTTCCCCGCCGCCGCCTTCGGCGGGCGCGCCGACGTCATGGCCCACCTCGCCCCGGCCGGGCCCGTCTACCAGGCCGGCACCCTCTCCGGGAACCCCGTCGCCACCGCGGCGGGCCTCGCCCAGCTGCGGCTCCTCGACGACGCGGCCTACGACACCCTGAACGGCGTCTCCCGGCAGATCCAGGCGCTCGTCACCGAGGCGCTCACCAAGGAGGGCGTGGCGCACCGGCTGCAGACGGCCTCCAACATGTTCTCGGTGTTCTTCACCGACCGTGAGGTGCGCGACTACGAGGACGCCCGCCGCCAGGACTCCTTCCGCTTCAACGCGTTCTTCCACTCGATGCTGGCGCAGGGCGTCTATCTGCCGCCCTCGTCGTTCGAGTCCTGGTTCGTGTCCACCGCGCACGACGAGCGCGCGATCCAGAAGATCGCCGACGCCCTCCCGGCGGCGGCCCGAGCCGCGGCGGAGGCCACCGCGTGAGCAGCGAGAACCCCGAGAACCGCGAGAACCGCGAGAACCGCGAGAACAGGGACCTCACCGTCGTCCATCTCATGCGGCACGGCGAGGTCGCCAACCCCGACGGCATCCTCTACGGCCGTCTGCCCGGCTATCACCTCTCCGAGCTGGGCCGGAAGATGGCAGAGCGGGTCGCCGGCCATCTCGCCGGCCGTGACATCACCTATGTCTGCTCCTCCCCGCTGGAGCGGGCGCAGGAGACGGCGGCGCCGATCGCCGAGGCGCACGGACTGGACATCGCCACGGACACCCGGCTGATCGAGGCGGACAACGTCTTCCAGGGCAAGACCTTCGGTGTCGGCGACGGCGCCCTGAAGAAGCCGGCCAACTGGAAGCACCTGGTCAACCCGTTCCGGCCGTCCTGGGGCGAGTCGTACGTCCACCAGGTCGTGCGCATGATGGGCGCGCTGGACGCCGCCAAGGACGCCGCGCGCGGACACGAGGCGGTGCTGGTCAGCCATCAGCTGCCGATCTGGATCGTGCGCTCCTTCGTCGAGAAGCGGCGGCTGTGGCACGACCCGCGCAAGCGGCAGTGCACGCTCGCCTCGCTGACGTCCTTCACGTACGAGGGCGACCGGATCGTGTCCGTCGGCTACAGCGAGCCGGCCATCGACCTCGTCCCCGTCCATCTGCGCGCCGGGGCCAAGCCGGTGAAGGGGCAGGGCAAGGGGAGCGGTAAGGCCTTCGGGGCCTAGGGCCTAAGTGGCCGACCGTTACAAAATCGGCAAATAGCGGCGGAACCCCCTCGTTCGTCGGGGCCTCTGAGTGAGTGACCACCTCAGATGAATGCAACGAACGGGGGGCGCCATGCGCACTCTCACCCGCAGGGGCGCGCTCGGACTGGGTGCGGGCGCCGCCGCCGGACTCGCCGGATGCGGCATCCACACGTCCTCGGACGAAACGGCCCCCGCTCCTGGTTCCGGGAAGAATCGTTCCGGCAGGCCGACCGCCCCCGCCGTCCGCCCCATCGGCGACGGCTCCACCGCCTTCACCGGCAGGCAGCCCCACCAGCCCGAGCGGCCCGTTCCGCTGGAGCCCGGCGAGACCCCGCCGCAGTTCGTCGTCTTCTCCTGGGACGGTGCGGGCGAGGTCGGCAACGGCCTCTTCCCGCGCTTCCTGGACCTCGCCAAGGAGCACGGCGCGTCGATGACCTTCTTCCTCTCGGGGCTGTATCTGCTGCCCGAGTCGAAGAAGCGGCTCTACGACCCCCCGAACAACCCGCGCGGCGCCTCCGACATCGGCTACCTCACCGACGAGCACATCCGGATGACGCTCGACTGCGTCCGCCGGGCCTGGCTCGAAGGGCACGAGATAGGCACCCACTTCAACGGCCACTTCTGCGGTGACGGCCAGGGCTCCGTCGCGCACTGGACACCCCGGCAGTGGCGCGACGAGATCGACCAGGCGAAGGCGTTCGTCAAGGAGTGGCGCACCAACACCGGCTGGACCGATCTGCCGTCGCTGCCCTTCGACTACGACAAGGAGCTCGTCGGGGGCCGTACGCCGTGTCTGCTCGGCCAGGACAGCCTGCTGCCCGTCGCCCGCGAGCTGGGCTGGCGCTACGACGCCTCGTCGCCGGGCGGCCTCCAGGTCTGGCCCACCGAGAAGCATGGCATGTGGGACCTTCCGCTCCAGCAGGTGCCGTTCCCGGGCCGCAGCTTCGAGGTCCTGTCGATGGACTACAACATGCTCGCCAACCAGTCGCTGAACTCCACCAACGCGCCGGCGTACCACTACCCGGCCTGGCGTGAACAGGCCGCCCAGGCCTACATATCCGGCTTCAATCGGGCCTACGAGACAAATAGGGCGCCCCTCTTCATCGGCAACCACTTCGAGCAGTGGAACGGCGGCATCTACATGGACGCCGTGGAAGAGGCGCTCAAGCACATGGCCGGCCACGAGGACGTCCGGCTCGTGTCCTTCCGGCAGTTCGCCGACTGGCTGGACGTGCAGCGGCCGGAGGTGCTCGACCGCTTCCGCACCCTGGGTGTCGGACAGGCGCCCGCGGAGGGCTGGAAGCGGCTGTGAAATGCGGCTTCGCCCCCGCGAGGGGGGTGCGCAAGATCCCCGGAACGGACATGCGAAACTTTTCACATGAGTGCCGCCAGCCGTACCACCCTGCTCGCCGCCGGTGCCGCCGTCACCGCGCTGGCACTGTCCGCCTGCACCTCCGGCGGGACGTCCGGCGGGGGCGGCAGCACCAACTTCGTCACCGGTGACGACGGCATCGCCACCGCCGCCCAGGGCAAGCGGGCGGCCGCGCCCGAGCTCGACGGCGAGACGCTGGAGGGCAAGCCGCTGAGCACCGCCGACTACAAGGGCAAGGTCCTCGTGGTCAACGTGTGGGGCTCCTGGTGCGGGCCCTGCCGCGTCGAGGCGAAGAACTTCCAGAAGGTCTACGCGGACGTCAAGGACCAGGGCGTCGAGTTCGTCGGCATCAACACCCGCGACACCAGCACGGTCCCCGCCCTCGCCTTCGAGAAGGAGTGGGGCATCACCTACCCGAGTCTGTACGACCCGACCGGCAAGCTGATGCTCCGCTTCAAGAAGGGCACGCTCAACCCGCAGCTCGTGCCGTCCACGCTGGTCATCGACCGCGAGGGGAAGATCGCGGCACGTGCGCTGCAGCCGCTCGGCGAGGACAAGCTGCGCGGCATGATCGAGCCGGTCCTGGCGGAGAAGTGACGTGACCGCGCTGTCCACCCTGGCCGCGGCCACCGACCCGAACGACACCGTGATGCACGGCGCCCTGCTGCTGGCGCTGCCGCTCGCGGTCCTCGGCGGCCTCGTCTCCTTCTTCTCCCCCTGCGTCCTGCCGCTCGTCCCCGGCTACCTCTCCTACGTCACCGGCGTCAGCGGCACGGACCTCGCCGAGGCGCGGCGCGGGCGGATGGTCGCGGGCGCCTCGCTGTTCGTGCTCGGCTTCACCGTCGTGTTCGTCTCCGGCGGCGCGCTGTTCGGCTTCTTCGGCTACACCCTGCGCGAGCACCAGGCCGTGCTGTCCAAGGTGCTCGGCGTGCTCATGATCCTCATGGGCGTGTTCTTCATGGGCCTGATGCCCTGGCTCACCCAGCGCGAGTTCCGCTTCCACAAGCGGCCCACGACCGGCCTGGTCGGCGCGCCCCTGCTCGGCGCCCTGTTCGGCATCGGCTGGACGCCCTGCATCGGCCCGACGCTCGCCTCCGTGCAGACCCTCGCGATGGAGCAGGCCAGCGCCGGGCGCGGCGCGATACTGACCGTCGCCTACTGCCTCGGCCTCGGCATCCCGTTCGTGCTCGCCGCGGTCGCCTTCCGCAAGGCGCTCGGCGCCTTCGGCTGGGTCAAGCGCCACTATGTCTGGGTGATGCGCATCGGCGGCACGATGATGATCCTCACCGGTGTGCTCCTGCTGACCGGCGCGTGGGACAGTCTCGTACGCGAGATGCAGACCTGGTCCGACGGCTTCACTGTGGGGATCTGATCCATGAGCAAGACGACACCCGGCACCCGTGAGGACCAGGACCTCGATGCCGCCGGCTCCCAGCTGTCCACCGCACCCCAGGAGGAGACGGCCGCCGGCCTGCCCGCCCTCGGGGTGATCGGCTGGCTGCGCTGGTTCTGGCGGCAGCTGACCTCCATGCGGGTCGCGCTGCTGCTGCTCCTGCTGCTGTCGCTCGCCGCGATCCCCGGCTCGCTGATCCCGCAGACCGGCATCGACATCACCCAGGTCGAGCAGTTCCGCAGCGACCACACCACCCTCGCGCCGATCTACGACAGGCTCGGCCTCTTCCACGTCTACAGCTCGGTGTGGTTCTCCGCGATCTACATCCTGCTGTTCGTCTCCCTCATCGGCTGCATCGTCCCGCGCACCTGGCAGTTCGTCGGCCAGCTCCGCGGCCGCCCCCCGGCCGCCCCCAAGCGGCTGACCCGGCTGCCCGCCCACACCATCTGGCGCACCGAGGCGTCGCCCGACGAGGTCCGCGAGGCCGCGCTCGGCCTGCTGAAGCGGCGCCGCTTCCGCGCGCACGTCGCCGGGGACGCGGTCGCCGCCGAGAAGGGCTACCTGCGCGAGGCCGGCAACCTCGTCTTCCACATCGCGCTGATCGTGATGCTGGTCGCCTTCGCCTGGGGCCAGCTGTTCAAGTCCGAGGGCAACAAGCTGATCGTCGAGGGCGACGGTTTCTCCAACACGCTCTCGCAGTACGACGACTTCAGGTCCGGCAACCTCTTCCAGAACGACGACCTGGAACCCTTCAGCTTCAAGCTGGACCGCTTCACCGGCACCTACGAGCCGACCGGCCCCAACCGCGGCACCCCCCGCACCTACGAGGCCGACCTCACCTACAGCGAGGGCGCCGACGGCGCGGAGAAGAAGACCACCGTCAAGGTCAACGAGCCGCTGCACATCGGCGACGCCAAGGCCTACCTCGTCAGCCACGGCTACGCGCCCGTCATCACCGTCCGCGACGGCAAGGGGGACATCGTCTTCCAGGACGCGGTCCCGCTCCTTCCGCAGGACGGCAACGTCACCTCCTCCGGCGTCGTCCGCGTCATGGACGGCTACAAGGACCCCCGGGGCAGGAGCGACCAGCTCGGCTTCCAGATCTGGTTCCTGCCGACGTACAGCCAGGGACAGATGGTCTCCGCGTTCCCCGCGCTGATCAGCCCGATGATGGCCGTCAACGCCTACCACGGCGACCTCGGCGTCAACTCCGGCATCCCGAAGAACGTGTACCAGCTGGACAAGACGCACATGAAGGAGTTCAAGGACGCCAAGGGGGGCCTGCTGAAGAAGCAGCTGCGCCCCGGCGACACCCTGACGCTCCCCGGCGGCTACGGCTCGATCACGTACGAGAAGGAGACCCGGGAATGGGCCGGGTTCCAGATCGTGCAGGAGCCGGGCGGCAGCTGGGCGCTGTCCGGTGCCGTCGCCGCGATCGCGGGCCTCGCCGGCTCCCTGTTCATCCAGCGCCGCCGCGTCTGGGTGCGGGCCACCACCGGCGACGACGGAGTGACGGTCGTCGAGATGGCCGGCCTCGGCCGCAGCGAGTCCGCGAAGCTGCCCGAGGAGCTCGGCGAGCTCGCCGACGCCCTGTACGAGAAGGCGCCCGGCGCGCCCGACCAAGCGAACGAAGCCGTATCTGCCGAAGGGGCCGACAAGCCGTGAACTTCGCCGCCGCGAGCGATCTGGCCGCCGCGACCAACGAGAACCTCGCGAACATCAGCAACACGCTGATCTACTCCGCGATGGCCGTCTACACGCTGGCCTTCTTCGCGTACATCGCCGAATGGCTCTTCGGGAGCCGCAGCAAGGTCGGCCGCACCGCCGCCGCGCTCACCGCGCAGAAGCAGACGCACAAGGCACCGGCGGTCACGGTGAACCAGGCCGGCGGCACCGCGGTGCTGGAGCGGCCGAAGGTGACCGTGCGGGCGGCGTCCGGCAGCCGTGACGTACCCGACGGCCCGGGAGCCCACGGCGGTGACGAGCAGGGCGACCTCTACGGCCGGATCGCCATCTCCCTCACGGTGCTCGGCTTCCTGCTGGCGTTCGGCGGTGTGCTCACCCGCGCCCTGTCGGTGCAGCGGGCGCCGTGGGGCAACATGTACGAGTTCAACATCACCTTCTCCATGGTCGCGGTCGGTGTGTACCTGGGGCTGCTGGCGCTGAAGAAGAACGTCCGCTGGATCGGCCTGTTCCTCGTCACGACGGTCCTGCTCGACCTCGGCCTGGCTGTCACCGTCCTCTACACCGCCAGCGACCAGCTGGTGCCCGCCCTGCACTCGTACTGGCTGTACATCCACGTCTCGACGGCGATCTTCTGCGGCGCGGTGTTCTACCTCGGCGCGGTCACCACGATCCTGTACCTGTTCAAGGACTCGTACGAGAACAAGCTGGCCACCGGCGGCAGGCCCGGCAGCTTCGCGAACTCCGTCCTGGACCGGCTGCCCTCCGCGGCCTCGCTGGACAAGTTCTCCTACCGCGTCAACGCGGCCGTCTTCCCGCTGTGGACGTTCACGATCATCGCGGGCGCCATCTGGGCCGGTGACGCCTGGGGCCGCTACTGGGGCTGGGACCCCAAGGAGACCTGGTCCTTCATCACCTGGGTCGCCTACGCCGGCTACCTCCACGCCCGCGCCACGGCCGGCTGGAAGGGCCGCAAGGCCGCCTGGCTCGCGCTGCTCGCGTTCGGCTGCTGGCTGTTCAACTACTACGGCGTCAACATCTTCGTCTCCGGCAAGCACTCCTACGCCGACGTGGGCCTGGGCGCCCTGCACTCCGTGGGCTTCTGAGTCACCCTGGAGTCATGACCGGAAAGACCGGAGTCATAGAGCAGGGCACCAGCCAGACCCACGGGAACACGCACATCCTGCATTTCCTGGTGCGGCTTCCCCTGCCCATGGAGTCGGTCTGGCCCGCGCTGTCCACGCCGGAGGGGCTCGCGGGCTGGCTGACCCCGGCGCAGGTGGAGCCCCGGCTCGGCGGAGCGGTGACGCTGCGCGGGCTGGGCGCCGGGCGGGTCACCGCGTGGGACGTGGACCGGGTCGCCGAGTACACCGTCGAGGACGGCGGCCGCCTGCGCTTCCACCTGGAGCGCGACGGTGAGTCGGGGAGCGCGCTGCGCTTCACGCACGAGTTCCAGGGCGAGGGCGAGACGGAGCGGGGCTGGCGCCACCGTTTCGAACGGCTGATCGCTTTCCTGGAGGGCTAGTCCTCCCCGATGTCCTCGTTCCACAGCGCGGGACACCGGGCGACGAAGTCGCGCATGAGCCCCGCGCACTCGGCGTCGTCCAGCAGCACGATCTCCACACCGTGCTCCGCGAGCCAGTCGTGCCCGCCGTGGAAGGTCCGCGCCTCCCCGACCACCACCCGCGAGATCCCGAACTGGCGCACCAGCCCCGAGCAGTACCAGCAGGGGGAGAGGGTCGTCACCATCGTCGTCCCGCGGTACGACCGCTGCCGCCCGGCCGCCCGGAAGGCCGCGGTCTCCGCGTGCAGGGACGGGTCGCCGTCCTGCACCCGGCGGTTGCGCCCCCGCCCGAGCAGCGAGCCGTCGGGCCCGTAGAGCGCGGCCCCGATCGGGATGCCGCCCTCCGCCAGCCCGGCGCGGGCCTCCTCCAGAGCGGTGCCGAGCCAGGCGCGGGCCGTGGCCCGGTCCAGGGTCTTCATCGGGTGCTCTCCTCCGCGACGGGCGAACAAGCGGTGTACGAGTGGTGCGCCTTGCGTAACTCTGGGTATATCAGGCGTCGCCCAGTGGTACGGTCCGCCCCGAGGTTCATCGCGTGCCACCGGGTCGCTGTCACGGAGGGGTCGGCCTGTGACCAGTAATGCCGTGCTGTTCGGGGAACTCCTGCGCCACTTCCGCGAGTCCGCGCGCTTCACCCAGGAGGCACTGGCCCGCGAGATCCACTGCGACCGGTCGTACGTGGCCCGCGTCGAAGCGGGGGCGAGGGTCCCGCAACATGCGTTCGCAAAGTCGTGCGACGAAGTCCTGCTGACGGGCGGGGCGTTGGAGAGGGTGTGGGGGAGGGTCGACTGGTACCAGCAGGTCGAGCATCCGGACTGGTTCAGGAGGCGGGCCGAGATGGATGAGGAGGCGGTGGCGCTCTGGGAGTACCAGGAGCGTGTGGTGCCCGGTCTGCTGCAGACGGAGGACTACGCGCGGGCGCTGTTCTCACGGCTGGTGAGTGGTGAGGAGCTGGAGGAGCGAGTCCGGGCGAGGATGAGCCGCCAGCAGCGCTTCCTGGCCGAGGGCGGCCCGCTGTACATGGCTGTCCTGGACGAGAGCTGTCTGCGCAACGCGGTGGCGAGCCCTGCCGTCATGCGGGACCAGTGCGCGCACCTTCTGTATGTCGGCCGACGCCCCAACATCCGTATCCAGCTCGCGCCTTCCGGACTCTTCGGCCTGGCTCGTCCCAGCGGTTCCATGTCCCTGATCAGGCTGCCCGACGGACATCAGTGGGTGTACTCGGAAGCGCTCGACTGGGCTCATTTCGACGACGATCCGACCGTCTACCGCCAGCACATGCAGACCTATGATGTGCTCAGGGCGGACGCTCCGTCAGCCCCTCAGTCCGCCGCTCTGATCAGCGACGTGATGGAAGGGTACGAGCAGCATGAACAGGCACGAGCTCGCTCAGGCCACCTGGATCAAGAGCAGCCACAGCGACGCCAACGGCGGCAACTGCCTCGAAGTCGCCCCCGGGTTCGGCCCCGTCGTCCCCGTGCGTGACAGCAAGAACCCCGGGCCGATCCTGCTGATCGGCTCCTCCGCCTGGGCTGCCTTCACGGGTGGCCTGGCCCTGGCCACCCGCACCGGCGCGCACCCCTGCTGAGGCGGGACCTCACTGCGCCGCCCAGCTCTGCGACGCCTCCCCCCGGCAGGTCGAGGTGACCACATCGGTCTGGCCGATCCCCAGGTCCAGGCAGCCGCCGTTGGAGACGCTGACGAGGCTGCCGCTGGAGCCGCCGCGCCACAGCTGGGAGGACGATCCGTCGCAGGTGCCGACGAAGACGGCCTGGCCGAGCATGTTGGCGTAGAGGCAGCCGCCGGACTGCTGGTTGACCAGCCGGAAGCCGCCGGAGGCGCTCTGCACGGTCCAGTAGACGGCCGAGCCGGAACACTCGCCGCGGCCGGCCGCCCCGTAGACCTGGCTCAGGCAGACACCGGTGTCGCCGTTGCGGTAGCGGTGGGTGCCGGAGGCGGAGGGCGGGGCCTGGGTGCCGGGGGTCCGGGTGGGGGTGCCGCCGGAGCCGGTCGTGCCGGTCGTGCCGGTGCTTCCGCCGGTACCGGTCGTGCCCGTGGATCCCGTCGTGCCCGTGGATCCCGTCGTACCGCCGTCGGTGCCGCCCGAGCCGGTGCCCGTGTCCTTGCCCGTGCCGGTACCCGCGCCCGAGGCGCCCGTCGCCGTCGAACCGCCCGCCGCCCTACCGTCCTTGCCGCCCTCGGCCGGGCGCTTCCCGGCGGACGGTGACGCGGACTCCGGTCCGCTCGGCCGGGCGCGGACCGACGCCGACGCGGACGGTGAGCCGCCGCCGGGCGGGGACACGGACGCCGTCACGGCGGGGTCGGCGGCACGTGCCTCGGCGCCCTTGTCGCCGTCCGGCGAGAAGGCGTACGGCAGCAGTTGCACGGCGACGGTCGCCGCCGCGGTCACGACGACGGGGACGACGGCGAGGAACACCCGGGTGCGGCGCCGCCGTTCACGAGGAGCGGCCTGCTCCGCCTTCTCCTCGGCCTCCGGGACGGGCACCTCCCGCGGCACCCTGCCCGCGAACGCCGCCCTCTCCTCCAGCACCTCCACCACCGGCGCCGGCCACACCCCGGACGCCCCGCCGGACGGCACCCGCGGCGCGGCCAGCTCCACCAGCTCCGCGGCGGTCGGCCGGCCCTCCGGGTCCTTGTCCAGGCAGGACGCGACGACCTCGGCCAGCGCCGGATCGACGGCACGCACCGCGGCCAGGTCCGGAGCCTCGTGCACGATCCGGTACAGCACCGCGTGCCCGGACTCCTCGCCGAAGGGCGGCCGCCCGCTCGCGGCGAAGGCGACGACGGACCCGAGGGCGAAGACGTCGACGGCCCCGGTCAACCCCCGTGCCCCCGAGGCCTGTTCGGGGGCCATGTAGGTCGGCGTGCCGACGACCATCCCGGTCCGGGTCAGCTGGCTCTGCTCGGCCGCGCGCGCCACCCCGAAGTCGATGAGGGTGACCCCGTCGAGGGTGAGCATGGCGTTGGACGGCTTGAGGTCGCGGTGGACCATATCCCGCTCGTGCACCCGGGCCAGCGCGGACGCGGCCTCGTGCAGCAGCAGCCACAGCGCCCCGGCCGGCAGCGGACCGCCGTACGACTGGACGCACTCGTGGAGGGTCAGCCCGGGGACGTACGCCGTGGCGAACCACGGCGGGCGCGCCTCGCGGTCCCCGGCGAGCAGGGGTGCGGTGGTGCCCTCGGGTAGCCGCGCGAGGTTGTCCAGTTCGTGCCCGAAGCGGCGGACGAAGTCCTTGTCCTCGCCGACGACGGAGGGCAGCAGCTGCTTGACCGCGGCGTAGCGCCCTTCGTGGACGCCGAGGAACACCCGGCCCATACCGCCCGAGCCGAGCCGCCCGAGCAGCGGGACCGGTCCGATGCGCCGCGGGTCGCCGTCCTGGAGCGGTTCGGCCCCGCTGCCCGTCAGTTCGTGGGTCATCGGGCGTAGCTCCCCAGGCCGATCAGGCAGTACACGTACTCGTTGATGGCGGTGCCGTTGAGCGTGTAGCGGTAGTTGTAGGCGTACTCGGTGCGCGGGTTGCTCTCGCAACGGCTCATGTCGGAGGTGAAGGGGATCGTCTCGATCACCTGGTAGTGCGCGTCGGACGCCGAGCAGTCGACCTCGTCGACGCTGACCTCCTGCGCGGTCGTGGAGTCGGGCAGTTCACCGTTGAGGCAGGTGCCGGTGGTGTAGGGATCGGGCTCCTCGGACTCGGTGGGCGTGCCGCCGTACGAGCCGTCGTAGGAGCCGCCTGAGTCACCGGAGTCGTAGGGGTCGTCGGTACCGTACGGATCCTCCGTCCCGTAGGGATCACTCGTGTACGGGTCCGGCGTCTGCGTCGACGGGTCGTACGGCTCGTAGGTGTCGTACGGCGACGAACTGACCGTCGAGTCCGCCGATCGGCCGCTGTCGTCGTCGTTCGCCTGACTGAACAGCACGGCGCCGAGCACCATGGCTCCGGCGACCGCGAGGACGGCCAAGCACCCGCCGGGGCGCGGCTGTCGAGGGTTGTGGGACATACGGGCCAGTCTGCGGCACAGCGGCCCTGCACTGGAGGGCTTTTCTAGAAACTCACTTCAGAAACAGGCCGTGATCTACGCTGCACTGCATGAGCCCCAAGCAACAACGCGGTGAGGCCACGGTCGAGCTGCTCCTGGACGCGGCGCTGCGTGTCTACGCCGAGTCCGGCGAGCAGGGCCTCACCGTCAGCGCGATCACCAAGGCGAGCGGCGTCAGCCTCGGCAGCCTGTACCACCACTTCGGCAGCATCGACGGGCTGATCAACGCGCTCACCCAGCGCTGGCTGGGCCGGCTGCTCACCGAGCTGGCCGGGGCTCTCCGGCACACCCGCACCGCCCGCTCGGGCATCCGCGCGCTCACCCGCGCCTATCTTGCCTTCGTCCAGGAGCACCGCACGGCCTCCCTGCTCCTGCACTCCTCCCGCGCCGACCAGCAGGGCATGGCCCGCGGCCAGGAACTCCGCGACAGCCAGGAGGCCCGGATCTCGGCCCTCACCCTCTGGATCCAGCACCACATCGACACCGGCGAGCTCGCCCCGCTCCCGCCCCCCCTCGTCGAGTCCCTCGTCCTCGGCCCCATCGTCGCCGCCGCCCGCCGCCGGCTCTCCGGCATCGAGGACATCACCCTGGACGAGGCGGCGAGACTCCTGCCGGAACGCATCTGGAGATCGGTCGCCGCGGACCCGAAGTGACCCGGGCACAACGTTTCGCCCCCGTCCCGCGTCACAGTCCCGAAGGCCGTAGGTGAAGGAGGGGCTCATGGACCATCGCAGACTCGCGGCAGGTGCCGCCGCCGCGGCGGCGGTCGTGGCGATCGCGCTGTACGTCGACCTGAGCGACCAGGGGCACGCCTCCGTGGACACGGAAGGTTCACCGCGGGCCGGGACCTGCGTCGGGGCGCGGCCCGGCTCCGGCGCCGACGAGGAGGGGACCGACGAGACGCCGCTGTACCGGACGCTCGCGCGGATCGACGAGCTGGCCGCGGGCGAGCACGCCGCCGTCTACACCGGGCTGGCCGTGGACGACGAACACGGCGCCGCCGACGTGTGGCGGATCCCGTCCGCCGCCTTCGACGCCGCCGTCTGCGAAATCGCCGAGAAGGGCGTCACCGTACGGTTCCACCCCGCCGGCGCCAGCCGGACCGAGCTGGACGCGCTCGCCGGCCGGATCGGGGAGGACATGAACCGCTGGGACGGCACCTTCCAGCTCCGGGAGGTCGGCGTCGACGAGCACGGATGGGTCAGGGTCGGCGTCGACGACCCCGGCACCGCCCGACCGCTCATCGAGGACGCCTTCGGCGCCGAGCACATCCGCGTCGAGCACGTGGAGCAGGCCACCCTCGACTGACCAGCGGCCATCGGCGCACCCGATGCCCCCATCGGAAGGACGCCCCAGCAGCGCGTGGACCGCGGCGGACGCCCGCTCGTAGCGTCCTGGACATGACCTCACAGACCAAGGGCACGGCCCAGCTCACCGCCGCGATGGTGCTCTCCGGCACCCTCGGCGTGTTCGTCGTCGAGTCGGGCGCCTCGCCCTTCGACGTCGTGTTCTTCCGGGTGCTGTTCGGGGCGCTCGCCCTCGGCGGCTACGTCCTCGCCCGCGGCTGGCTGCGCGACCACGGGTTCACGCCCCGCACCCTCGCGCTCGCCGTCCTCGGCGGGGTGTTCATCGTCCTCAACTGGGTCCTGCTCTTCCAGTCGTACGAGAACACCTCGATCTCCGTGGCCACGGTCGTCTACCACACGCAGCCGTTCTACGTGGTCCTGCTGGGCGCGCTGCTGTTCCGCGAGCGCCTCACCGCCGCCAAGGTCGGCTGGACCGGGCTCGCCTTCGCCGGACTGATCCTCGTCTCCGGGATCACGCCGGGCGACTTCTCCAGCGGCGGCGGCTACCTGCTCGGCATCGGACAGGCCCTGCTCGCCGCGCTCCTCTACGGGCTGTCGACCCTGGTCACGAAGCGGATCAGCGGGGTGCGGCCGCACCTCATCGCCCTCGTGCAGGTCCTCGTCGGCATCCCCCTGCTGCTGCCCTTCGCCGACTTCGGCGCGATGGCCGGCACCGGCGCGGACTGGGGCTGGCTGGTGGGCCTCGGCGTCATCCACACCGGGCTGATGTATGTCCTGATGTACGCCGCCTACGCCGAGCTGCCGACCTCGAAGATCGCCGTGCTGGCCTTCGTCTACCCGGCCGTCGCGATGGTCGCCGACTGGGCGGTGTACGGCCACCACATCGGCCTCGTCCAGGCCCTCGGCGTCCCGCTGATCGTGACCGCGAGCCTCAAGGTCACCCTTGCTCGGCCACGAGCCGCCGCGCCTGCTCCACGAACAGCCGCGCATGCGCCGCGAGCCGCTTCCCGGACCGCCACGCCAGCTGCGTGCGAAGCGTGAAGGGCGGCTGCCAGTCCAGCCGGACCAGACTTCCCCCGGCCAGTTCGGCGGCGACCGTGATCTCGGGCAGCAGGGCGACCCCGAGGCCGGCCGCCGCCGCGCGCTTGGTGGCCTCGATCGTGCCGAACTCCATGAACGGCACGGACGTTCCGAGCTCCCGCTCGAACAGGTCCCGGTAGGCGCACCCCGGTTCCGTCGCCAGCAGGGACTGCGCGCGCAGCCCGGCGAGCGTCACCGCGGCGCCCTCCAGCGCATGCCCCGGCGCCGCCACCAGCGCCAGCGGCTCGACCGTGAGCACCACGCTCTCCAGGCCGGGGTGCCCGGTCTCCTCCTCCATCAGGAAGCCCACGTCGTAGGTGCCCTGCCGCAGCGCCTGCCGGGTCTCGTCGCCGATCGTCGTCCGCAGGGACAGCCGCACCTTCGGATAGCGGTGGTGGAAGTACTCGAGCAGCGGCGGCAGCCGGTGGTTGGTCAGCGACTCCATCGTGCCGACGGTGAGCGTGCCCGACGGCTCCTCCGCGCTCGCCACGGCCGCCCGGGCCTCCTCGGCCAGCTCGATCATCTGCCGGGCGTACGGCAGCAGGCGCGCCCCCGCCTCCGTCAGCCGGATGTGCCCGCCGAGCCGGTCGAACAGCTCCGCACCGAGCGCCGACTCCAGCGAGCGGACCTGCGCCGTCACGCTCGACTGCGCGTAGCCCAGCTCGGCCGCCGCGCGTGTGAAGCTCAGCACGGTGGCGACCTTCTCGAAGCTCACCAGTAGCCGCAGCTCCATCCCGCCCGCCCTCACTCGCCCTTGGGGTCGTCGTCCGGCTTCTTCCCGGTGTCCTCGTCGAGGGACTTCAGGAACTCGGGGTTGTCGTCGGGCGCCACCCATTGCGGGCGGCCGCCGCGCACCCCGGACCAGCCGTCGGCGGCCGGGCTGCGCCGCTTGCCCGCGATGATCCACGACAGCGAGCCGACCAGCGGGAACAGCAGCACGAGGATCGCCCACAGCGGCTTGGGCATGTGACGGACGTCCTTCTCGTCCGTGCTGATGCAGTCGATGAACGCGTAGATGCTCAGTGCCAGCGGCACGAGGAACATCAGCACCCGGAGCATGTCGTCGGTCCCCTCGCGAGTACGGCCCCGGGGCGCGGCACCCCGGTGACGCCCCCAGCGTAGTGCGTGCCGGATACTTGACCGCATGGCTTACGACGATCTTCGCTCCCTGCTCAGGGCACTGGAGCGCGAGGGAGACCTGAAGCGCATCAAGGTGGAGGTCGACCCGTACCTGGAGGTCGGGGAGATCGTCGACCGGGTCAACAAGGCGGGCGGTCCGGCGCTGCTCTTCGAGAACGTGAAGGGCTCCTCGATGCCCCTCGCGATGAACGTCTTCGGCACCGACCGCCGCCTGCTGAAGGCCCTGGGCCTGAAGTCGTACGACGACATCAGCGACAAGATCGGCGGGCTGCTCAGGCCGGAGCTGCCGCACGGGTTCGTCGGTGTCCGGGAGGCGTTCGGCAAGCTGGGCGCGATGGCGCACGTGCCGCCGAAGAAGGTGAAGTCCGACAGCGCCCCGGTGCAGGAGGTCGTCCTCAAGGGCGACGAGGTGGACCTCGACCGGCTGCCCGCCCTGTTCACCTGGCCGCAGGACGGCGGCTCCTTCTTCAACCTGGGCCTGACCCACACCAAGGATCCCGAGACGGGCATCCGCAACCTCGGTCTGTACCGGCTCCAGCGCCACGACAGGCGCACGATCGGCATGCACTGGCAGATCCACAAGGACAGCCGCAACCACTACCAGGTCGCCGCCCGGCGCGGTGAGCGCCTCCCGGTCGCCATCGCCTTCGGCTGCCCGCCCGCGGTGACGTACGCCTCGACGGCCCCGCTCCCCGGCGACATCGACGAATACCTCTTCGCCGGGTTCGTCGCAGGCAAGCGGATCGAGATGGTCGACTGCAAGACCGTCCCGCTCCAGGTGCCCGCGCAGGCGGAGGTCGTGCTGGAGGGCTGGCTGGAGCCCGGCGAGATGCTGCCGGAAGGTCCCTTCGGCGACCACACCGGCTTCTACACCCCGCAGGAGCCCTTCCCCGCGCTGACGATCGACTGCGTGACGATGCGGCGCAGGCCCCTGCTCCAGTCGATCGTCGTCGGCCGCCCCCCGACGGAGGACGGTCCGCTGGGCCGGGCCACGGAGCGCTTCTTCCTGCCGCTGCTGAAGATCATCGTGCCGGACATCGTGGACTACCACCTGCCCGAGGCGGGAGGCTTCCACAACTGCGCGATCGTCTCGATCGACAAGAAGTACCCCAAACACGCCCAGAAGGTGATGCACGCCATCTGGGGCGCCCACATGATGTCTCTGACCAAGCTGATCGTGGTGGTCGACTCCGACTGCGACGTCCACGACCTGCACGAGGTCGCCTGGCGGGCGCTGGGCAACACCGACTACGCCCGTGACCTGACGGTGGTGGAGGGCCCGGTGGACCACCTGGACCACGCCTCCTACCAGCAGTTCTGGGGCGGCAAGGCGGGCATCGACGCGACGAAGAAGTGGCCGGAGGAGGGCTACACGCGCGACGGGGGGTGGCCGGAGATGGTGGTGTCGGACCCGGACACGGCCGAACGGGTGACGCGGCGTTGGAAGGAGTACGGCCTGTGAGCAGCGCGTCCGCAGCCCTTCCCCAGCCGGGGCGCACGAAGGCGTTCCTGCGCCTGGTGATGATCGAGCACTCGGTGTTCGCGCTGCCCTTCGCCTACATCGCCGCGCTCACGGCGATGTTCGAACTGGACCGGAACGTCCACTGGGGCCGGCTGCTGCTGGTCACCGTCTGCATGGTGGGCCTGCGGACCTTCGCGATGGCGGTCAACCGGATCATCGACCGGGAGATCGACGCGCGGAACCCGCGGACGGCGCAGCGCGAGCTGGTGACCGGTGCGATGAGCGTGAGGCACGCCTGGACGGGCGCGCTGATCGCGGTGGTGATCTTCCTGGGCGCGGCGGCCCTGCTGAACCCGCTGTGCCTCGCCCTGGCGCCGGTCGCGGTGATCCCGATGGTGGTCTACCCCTACGGGAAACGGTTCACCAACTTCCCCCAGGCCATCCTCGGCCTGGCCCAGGCGATGGGCCCGGTAGGCGGCTGGCTGGCCATCACCGGCTCCTGGTCCTGGGACGCGGTGGTCCTCGGCCTCGCCGTCGGCGTCTGGATCGGCGGCTTCGACCTGATCTACGCCTGCCAGGACGTCGACACCGACCGCGAGACCGGCGTCGGCTCCGTCCCGGCCCGCTTCGGCGTGCCCGCGGCGATCTGGGGGGCGCGCGGCTGCCACGCCGTGACGACGGCGCTCTTCGTCTGGTACGCGCTGCTGACCGGCGCGGGCGCCTTCTTCTGGCTGGGCCTGCTCATCGTGGCGGGCGCCTTCGTCTACGAGCACAGGATCGTCCGGCCGCACGACTTGTCCCGCTTGAACAGGGCGTTCTTCACGACGAACGGGTTCATCGGCATCTCGTTGTTCCTCTGCGCGCTGCTGGACCTGCTGGTGCGGGGACTCACGCTGTAGTCCCCGCGGGGCCGGCTTGCGTTGGACCCCCCACCCGGCCTGAGCCCCGCTCGTCCCACCGGTACGCTCAATATGTGAACGCAGGAGAAACGCAGCGCCGGCCTTGGATCGTGGGGGTGTCCGGGGCGTCCGGGACGCCCTACGCGGCGGCCGTGCTGCGAGGGCTGCTGGAGGCGGGGGAGAGCGTCGATCTGGTGGTCAGCAGGGCCTCGCGGCTCACGCTGCTGGACGAGACGGGGATCTCCTTCCGGGACGCCCACTGGCAGGACGACCTGCGGGAATGGCTGGCCCGAGGGGCCGACGGGAAGCCCGACCGCTTCGACGTCGACCTGTCCGGGGTGCGGTACTGGAACGCCGGTGACCTCGCCGCCGGGCCCTCCTCGGGCTCGTACCCGACCAAGGGCATGCTCATCGTGCCCGCCTCCACCGCCTGCGTCGCGGGTGTCGCGCTCGGCCTGTCCAAGGACCTGCTCCAGCGCACGGCGAGCGTCTCCCTCAAGGAGCGCCGCCCCCTGGTCGTGGCCGTACGCGAGACCCCGCTGAACGGCCAGACCCTGCGCCACCTCGTCGCACTCGACGACGCCGGCGCCGCCGTCGTACCCGCCTCGCCCGCCTTCTACGCCGGTGCCACGCACATCCAGGACCTGGTGGACTTCGTGGCCGGACGCGTCCTGGACGCGGCGGGCGTCGCACACGGCCTGTACCGCCGGTGGAAGGGCGAGCTGGGCGGGGCCCGCCCCTCCTGACCGGCATCGGAACACTCAGACCACATCACTCTTCATCTCGGAAGGCTTCGATCGCATGGACGCGGTGGACAGGCAGCTCATCCAGGCCCTGAGGGAGAACGGCCGGGCCTCCTACGCGGAGCTGGGACGCCTCGTCGGCCTGTCGGGACCCAGCGTCACCGACCGCATCAACCGGCTGGAGGCGGCCGGGGTGATCACCGGCTACCGGGCGACGGTCGACTCCGCCTCCCTCGGCCTGGGCGTCACCGCGCTCATCGGCATCTCGCTCTCCGACGCCGCCGACCACGAGGACGTGGCCCGCCGGCTGAAGGACTTCACCGAGATCGAGGACTGCTGGTTCATCGCCGGTGACGACTCCTTCATGCTCAAGGTGCGCGCCAGCGACGTGGACGGGCTGGAGAAGATCATCCGCCGGCTCAGCGGCACCCGGGGCGTGTCCCGGACCCGTACCACCATCGTGCTCTCCACCAAGTGGGAGAACCGGGTCGGGGAGCTTCCGGAAGAGGTGTAGGCGCGGGGCGCCGTATGAGGGTCCCCCCGCCCCAAGGCCGGGGGAGTAGCGTTGGGCGAGCTGTCGTAGAAAGGGCATACGCATGGACGTCGGGCTCAAGCGCGAGCTGGAGGAGAAGGTCCGCTCCGGTGAGCGGCTGACTCGCGAGGACGGCATCGCGCTGTACGAGTCGGACGACCTGGCCTGGCTCGGCGGGCTCGCCCACGAGGTGCGCACCCGCAAGAACGGTGACGTGGTCCACTTCAACGTCAACCGGCACCTGAACATGACCAACGTGTGCACGGCCTCCTGCGCGTACTGCTCCTTCCAGCGCAAGCCGGGGGAGAAGGACGCGTACACGATGCGCATCGAGGAGGCCGTCAAGCTCGCCAAGGCGATGGAGTCGGAGAACCTCACCGAGCTGCACATCGTCAACGGCCTGCACCCCAACCTGCCCTGGCGCTACTACCCCCGCTCCCTGCGCGAGCTGAAGGCCGCCCTGCCGGACGTCTCCCTGAAGGCGTTCACGGCGACGGAGATCCACCACTTCGAGACGATCTCCGGGCTGTCCGCCTCCGAGATCCTCGACGAGCTGATCGACGCCGGTCTCGAGTCCCTCACCGGCGGCGGCGCGGAGATCTTCGACTGGGAGGTGCGGCAGCACATCGTGGACCACCGCACCCACTGGGAGGACTGGTCCCGTATCCACCGGCTCGCGCACGAGAAGGGTCTGAAGACCCCGTGCACGATGCTCTACGGCCACATCGAGGAGCCCCGCCACCGCGTCGACCACGTGCTGCGGCTGCGCGAACTGCAGGACGAGACCGGCGGCTTCCAGGTCTTCATCCCGCTGCGCTACCAGCACGACTTCGTCGACATGCAGGACGGCAAGATCCGCAACCGCCTCCAGGCGCGCACCACCATGGCGACCCCGGCGGAGGCCCTGAAGACCTTCGCCGTCTCCCGGCTGCTGTTCGACAACGTCCAGCACGTCAAGGTCTTCTGGGTCATGCACGGCGTGCAGACCGCGCAGCTCGCCCTCCAGCACGGCGCGGACGACATGGACGGCTCGGTCGTCGAGTACAAGATCACCCACGACGCCGACAACTACGGCACGCCGAACAAGCTGACCCGGGACGATCTGCTGGACCTGATCCGGGATGCCGGGTTCCGTCCGGTGGAGCGCAACACCCGCTACGAGATCATCCGCGAGTTCGAGGGGCCGGACGCCTCGCGCCGGGAGGCCCCGCAGCCGATGAGGCTCTGATCGTATGAGACAGGGCTGCGGTGGGTGTCCCTGAGGGGCGCGGGGCTGCGCGACCAGCCACACACGACCGCGACTGGGTACACGGCATTCATGACCACCTCGGAAGACCGGTACACCGCGGAGCCTTTCGTGCCGGAGGGCGCTTCCCTCAGCGCCCTCCGTGAAGCGGCAGCCGACTGCCGTGGCTGCCCCCTCCACCGCGACGCGACCCAGACGGTCTTCGGCGCGGGCAGCAAGGACGCCCGGGTCATGCTCGTCGGGGAGCAGCCCGGCGACCAGGAGGACCGCCAGGGCAGGCCCTTCGTGGGCCCCGCGGGAAAACTGCTGGACCGGGCCCTGGCGGAGGCCGGTATCGACCCGGGCGAGGCGTACGTCACGAACGCGGTCAAGCACTTCAAGTTCACGCAGGCCGAGCCGAGGAAGCGGCGCATCCACAAGTCTCCGAGCCTGCGTGAGATGACGGCGTGCGGCCCCTGGCTCGCCGCGGAGCTCGCGATCGTGGAACCGGAGCTGATCGTGGTGCTCGGCGCGACCGCGGGCAAGGCGCTGCTGGGCAGCTCGTTCAAGGTGACCGAGGTGCGCGGCACCGTGCTGGAGCGGGAGATCCACGGCCGCCGGGAGCGGCTGGTCCCGACCGTGCACCCCTCGTCCGTGCTGCGGGCGGACGACCGCGACAAGGCGTACGAGGGCCTGGTCCACGATCTGGAAACGGCGGCCCGCGCACTGGCGTAATGGCTACGATGCCTGCGTGTCCCTTACTTTCACTCTCGACCCGGCCGTCACCCCGGAACTGCGCGACGGCCTCCTCGACCTGTGGGCGGACGTCTCCAACGCGGGCGGCGCCGTCGGGTTCGTGCCGCCGGTGGACCGGGAGGCGATACGCCCGGAGCTGGTGAAGCACTTCACCGCGATGGCGGACGGACGCGTCCGATTGCTGGCCGGGTACGACGAGGACGGCCGGGTGGCCGCGACCGCGTTCCTCACCTTCAACACGCACCGGCTCATGAAGCACTGGCTGTGGCTGTACACGGTCATGGTGCACCCGCGCCACCAGGGCAAGGGCTACGGCCGCGACCTGCTGGCGGCGGCCGAGCGGGCGGCCCGCGGTCTGGACGGCATCGAGGCGATCCGCCTCACCTGCCGCGGCGGCCTGGGTCTGGAGCGGTTCTACGGCTCCTGCGGCTACAAGGAGGTCGGCCGTGTCCCCGGCGCGATCCGCGTGGCCCCGGGCGACGACCGCGACGACGTGATCATGCTGCTTCCGCTGGACTGAGCCGCGGCTGACCCCCGTACAAGATCGGGGGCCCGGCGTGCTTCACTGGACGGTGCCCCCTTTTGGAATCGGAAGAGTGGATTGAGATGCTCCGGTACACGCTGATGCGCCTCGGGATCTTCGTGGCCTGCTTGGTGGTCGTCTGGGGTCTGGTCTACTCCGGCATCGTCCCGCGCGGCCTCGGCGGCTCCAACGGCATGTGGGTCGTGCTGCTCGCCCTGGTGATCTCCGCGCCCATCAGCTTCGTCGTGCTGCGCGGCGAGCGGGACCGGGCGTCGGCTCAGGTCGTCGAGCGGGTCGAGCGGGTCAAGGCGAACTTCGAGGCCAACCGCAGCCAGGAGGACGCGGCGGTCGACGAGGCCGCGCGTACCCGCAGCGCGTCGTAGGGCGGGCCCAGGGCCTGCCGTTCGGCCCCGCGACGCCGGGCTGATCGAAACGACAGGCCCTAACTACCCTTGCTCCCATGGGAGCCGGGAAGACCAAGCGGATGCCGCGTGCCGTCCGTGAGCAGCAGATGCTGGACGCCGCCGTACGGATCTTCGGTCAGCGCGGGTACACGGCCGCCTCGATGGACGACATCGCGGAACTCGCGGGCGTGTCCAAGCCGTTGGTGTATCTGTACCTGAACTCCAAGGACGACCTCTTCTCCGCGGTCATCCGCCGTGAGGCCGCCGCGCTCACCGAGGCCGTGCGCGCGGCCGTCCGGCTGGAGGAGCCCGCCGACCGGCGCCTGTGGGACGGCCTGCTGGCCTTCTTCACGCACACCGCCGAGCACCCCGAAGCCTGGTCGGTGCTGCACCTGCACGCCCGTACCCACGGCGACCGCTTCGCCGCCGAGGTCGACGCCCTGCGCAAGGAGATCGTCACCTTCGTCACCCAGCTCCTCGCGGTCGCCGCCCGCGAGGCCCACCGCAACCCCGACCTGCCCGACGACGAGATGGCCGGCCTCGCTCAGGCGCTGGTGGGCGCGGCCGAATCCCTGGCGACCTGGGCGAACGCGACGGAGGGCGTGACGGCCCGGCAGGCGGCGGCGACGCTCATGAGCCTCGCATGGTCGGGCCTGGGCTCCTTGATGGAAGGACGAGGCTGGACCACAGGTACCTAGGCGCGCGGGGAACTGCGCGAGCAACCCACCACGGCCTGCACCCGGGAACGCACGATCACCACCCCCGAACGCTGCCGACCAGGTGCAGCCGCCCCGCACTTCTCAGCTCGAACCCCTTCTCGGACGCCCCGTACTCAACGCACCCCGGCAAGGGAACAGGCGCCCGGAAGGCCACCTGAACGCGCTCCACGTCCCCGAACGCGGCCAGACACCTCGCAGCCGTCCACATGCCATGGGCAACGGCCCGCCGGAAGCCGAAGAGCCGCGCGGTCGCGGCCGACAGATGAATCGGGTTCCGGTCGCCGGAGACCCCCGCGTAGCGCCGCCCCACATCCGCCCCGAGCCGCCAGGACTCCCGAACGGGCAGGGGTTCCGCGGCACTTCGCCCGTCCGCCCCGTCCGCCCCGTCCGCCCCGTCCGAACCGTCCGAACCGTCACCGTGCCGCGCCAGATACGTACTGGCCGACTCCCATACGACCGCCCCGCCCAGCCGCGCCTCGGTGACCACGGTCGCCTCCGTCCCGCGCCGATGCGCGGCCAACCCCGGGACGTGCACGGCGAGTTCGTACTCGCCTCCCACCGGCAGCGGCCGGTGTCGCGCGACGGAGATCGACGTGTGCACCAGCCCCAGCAGCGGCAGCGGAAACGCCCGTGCGCTCATCAGCCGCATGGCCAGCGGAAAGGCCAGCACATGCGGGTACGTCACCGGCAGGGTCCGGGCCCCCGTGGGAAACCCGCACGCGCGCTCGTAGCGGGCGAGGCGGACGGCGTCCACGCGCACGCCGGGCAGGACGAGCCGGTCGCGGGGGAAGGCGGCGCCGGGATGCGGCCGCCTGAAGGGGGAGCGGACCGCGCCACGCAGGAGGAGAGGGGTCAGAGCGGGTGGTGCGGCGAGGGTGACCTCGGGCATGGGTCGGCTCCTGGACGGGTCAGCACGTGCATGGCTCTTCCTTCTTACTCATCGGTAAGGTTACCGTAGGTAAACCCAAGGGCCGCAAGGGTCGAAGGTGCACAGCCCCGTCCCCGGACCGCCTCCGGACCACCCCGGAACCCGCACGAACCCCCCACGAGGGCGCCGTACGATCACGCATCCGACCGCTGCTGAACGCCACACCGTGCACCGCGCGTACTCCCACGTGCAGCCGCCAAGGACGCAGCTACAGGTCCCCAGGAGCCGCCATGCCGATCTCGTACTCGTCCCCGTCGCCGTCCCCCTCCCACCCCGGGCGAAACTCCGCGCCGTCGCTGGAGTACGACCCGGACGGCGGCCCGGTGCTCGTGCCGCCCGAGCTGCGCCGGCTGGACGGGGAGGTGCGCGAGGCGGCCGTACCGCCGCTGGTGCCGCCCGTGTCGCACGGCTCGCTGGCCGACCTGCCGTTCGAGAACGCCGGGGCCGATCCCGCCCACCGGGTCCTCAGCCGCCGTATGGCGGACGGCAGTTGGCAGGACGTGACGGCGGCCGAGTTCGCCGCGCAGGTGCTGGCCGTGGCGAAGGGGCTGATCGCGGAGGGGCTCGTACCCGGCGACCGGCTCGCCGTGATGGCACGCACCTGCTACGAGTGGACGCTGCTGGACTTCGCCGCGTGGGCCGCCGGACTGGTCACCGTGCCGCTCTATCCGACCTCCTCCGCCTTCCAGGCCCGGCAGATCCTCCAGGACTCCGGCACGGTCGCCCTGGTCACCGAGACCGCCGCGCAGGCCGGCACGCTCGGCCCGGAGCTCGGCCGGCTGCCCGACCTGCGCCATCTGTGGGCCATCGACCAGGGTCACGTCCAGCGCCTGGTGGAGCTGGGCGCGCACGTGCCGGACCAGGAAGTCGCCGTACGGCGCGGGGTGCTGGGCCCGGACACGCTCGCCACGCTCGTCTACACCTCCGGCACGACCGGCCGCCCCAAGGGCTGCGCGCTCACCCACGGCAACTTCCTCGCGGAGGTCGACAACGCCGTCGAACTGCTCTACCCCGTCTTCAAGGAGAAGGTCGGCGGGGAGCCGTCCACCCTGCTGTTCCTGCCGCTGTCGCACGTCTTCGGCCGGATGGTCGCCGTCGCCTGCGTCCGCGCCCGGGTGCGGCTCGGGCACGCGCCCAGCCTCAAGGCCGAGGACCTGCTGGCCGACCTGGCCGCCTTCAAGCCCAGCTTCCTGCTGGCCATCCCGTACATGCTGGAGAAGGTGTACGACAACGCCCGCGCCACCGCCGAACGCGGCGGCAAGGGCGCCGCGTTCGAGCGCGCGGCCGGCACCGCGCGCCGCTACGCCGAGGCGGCCGAGGCCGCCCGGCACGGCACCGGGTCCGGTCCCGGCGCGGCCCTGAAGGCGTCCCGTGCGCTGTACGACCCCCTGGTCTACCGGCGTGTGCGCAATGCCCTGGGCGGCCGGGTCCGGCATGTCATCTGCGGCGGCTCACCGCTGGGCCGCGACGTCGCCGCGTTCTTCGCGGGCGCGGGCATCGCCGTGTACGAGGGCTACGGCCTGACCGAGACCACCGGCGCGGCGACCGTCACCCCGCCGCTCAAGCCCCGCCTGGGCACGGTCGGCTGGCCGCTGCCCGGCACGCGCGTCCGGATCGCCGCCGACGGCGAGATCCTGCTGGCCGGCGGCCAGGTCTTCCGCGGCTACTGGGACCCGGCCGCCGGGGGTGTGGTCCCGGCCACCCCCGACGGCTGGTTCCCCACGGGCGATCTCGGCCGCCTCGACGACGACGGCTACCTCGTCATCACCGGCCGCAAGAAGGAGATCCTGATCACCGCCGGCGGCAAGAACGTGGCCCCGGCCCCGCTGGAGCACTACCTGCGCTCCCACCCCCTGATCTCCCACTGCGTCCTCGTCGGCGACCGCCGGCCCTACATCACCGCCCTCATCACCCTCGACATGGACGGTGTCACCCACTGGCGCCGTATGAACGGCCGCCACCCGGTACCGGCCGAACTCCTCGTCGACGACGAGGAGTTGCGCCAGGTCCTGCAGCGCGCCGTGGACGAGGCCAACCGGCTGGTCTCCCGCCCCGAGTCCATCCGCCGCTTCGCCGTCCTCCCGGCCGACTTCACCGAGTTCTCCGGCCATCTCACCCCGTCCATGAAACTCCGCCGCCAGACGATCCTGCGCGACTTCTCGGACGTGGTGGAGGGGCTGTACGGCCCGGCGCGGATGTGACGCGCGACACGGAGGGGCCTCGACGGTCACGTTCGGGTGCCGCGGTGTGTCAGTGAGGTGAACCCACCGCACACCGACGAGGAGCCGATCATGTTCGTCGCCCACACCGTCGTCACCGTCCTCGGAGCCCTCATGGCGGGCTTCTCCGCCTGGGCCCTCTTCAGCCGCCAGGAGTGGGTCGTCGCCCCGCTCACCGAGTACGGCGTGCCCCGGTCCTGGTGGAACCGGCTCGCCACCGCCAAGGCGGCCGGGGCGGTGGGCCTGCCGGCCGGTCTCGCGCTGCCCTGGGTGGGGATCGCGGCGGCGATCGGCCTGGCCCTGTACTTCACCGGGGCGGCGGTCACGGTCCTGCGCGCCCGCTCCTACGCCCACGTCCCGTTCCCCCTGCTGTACGCGGCCCCGGTGGTGGCCTCGCTGGCCCTGCTGTGACGGAGTCCGAGGGCACGCCCGCAACACCATCCCGACGTGACGGACTACGGCGAGGGGCGCTCGAAACTCCCGGCCACCGTGTCGGCGAAGGCCCGCGCGGCAGGTGGCAGCGCGTCCCACCGCCGCACCGCCCAGCCCACCCGCAGCGGCCGCAGGTCCCGCAGCGGAAGCAGCCGCAGCCGGCCGCCCTCGGCAGGCAGCCCCGGCCGAGCCGGAACCACCGCCCGCCCCAGCCCCAACTCGGCCAGCAGCAGAGCCGTGTCCCAGTCGGCGACCCCCGTGTCGAAGGCGAACCGCACCCCCAGCTCGGCGCAGGCGGCGTCCAGCTGCGAGGCCGAGGTCGAGTTGGGCGGCAGCCGTATCAACCGCGGGTCGGACAGGCTCGCGAGCCGGGCCGCGTCGACCTCGGACCGCCGGGCCAGCGGGTCGTCGGGTCGTACGGCCAGCACCCACGGCAGCTCGGCCACCACCCGCTGCTCGACCCCCCGCACCGGCGCGCCCAGGGTGATCCACGCCAGGTCGAGGTCGCTGTCGGCGAGCGCGCCGAAACAGGCCCGGCTCGAACTCTCCGTCCGGAACTCCAGGTTGACCTTGGGGTGCCGCCGCCGGAACGTGACGATCGCGTCGGCCATGAAGTGCCGTACGGTCGTCGCACCCGTCGCCACCCGCACCGAGCCGCTCTCCCCGTCCGCGAGGTCCCGCAGCCGCCGGACCGCCAGGTCCAGCCCGGCGATCCCCTCCGCCGCGGCCGCCTCCAGCACCCTCCCGGCCGCGGTCGGGGCCACCCCGCGCGGCAGCCGCTCCAGCAGGCTCACCCCCGTCTCCCGCTCCAGCCGCTTCACATGCTGGCTCACCGCGGACTGGGTGCACCCGAGCTCCCGCGCCACGGCGCTGAGACTGCCGGCCCGGCACACGGCAACGAACACACGGAGGTCGTCGAGGGTCATGGCGCGACAATACCCAAGCCAGACCTTGTAGTTGGCGAGGAATCCTTAGGATTGACTGGAACCCGCCACCGTACGAGGATCCCCACAGGGCCCAGGGCGGCAACCCGCTCCAGCCCCGGCCGGGTCCGGACGCGGCCGGGCCAGGGGAGCGGGTGCCGACCCGGCCGGGGCCCCGTCGTGAAGGGACTCCTGCTCGTGTCCAGCGAACCCCGAGCGTTCCTGCGCCGGTTGGGCGCCGAGTCGCTCGCCCACCCCGGCGGCACCCTCCTGGCCCACCTCGACCGGGTCCGCGAACGCCTCGCCGGCTGGGGCGCCCGCCCGGACCTGCAACTGGCCGGGCTCTGCCACGCCTGCTACGGCACGGACGGCTTCCCTGCCGCGCTGCTCGCGCCCGGGCGCCGGACCGACCTCGCCGCCGTGATCGGCACCGAGGCGGAGGCGATCGTGTACGCGTACGGCCGTTGCGACCGGGCCGGGGCCTACGCGGCTCTCATCGAGCCGGGCGCGCCCCTGCGGGACCGCTTCACGGGCCGCGCCTTCGTCCCCGGCCCACGGCTGCGCCGGGACCTCGCCGAGCTGACCGCGGCCAACGAACTCGATCTCGCCTGGGAGGACCCGGAGTTCCGTGCGCGCTGGGGCCCGGACCTGCTGGAGCTGTTCACCCGGCTGCGGCCGCTGCTGAGCCGTGCCGCGTGGGAGGACTGCACCGCCGTACTCGGGGACGGTGTCGGGGCACCGGCGGACTGAGACCGGCGGCCGGCTCACTCCCGGGACGGTCGGGTCAGTCCGGGGACGGTCGGGTCAGTCCGGGGACGGTCGGGTCACCCTTCGCGGACCGCCGGCTCACTCCCCGGGCCTGCGGGCGATCAGCGCCGCCTGCCGCGTCTTCTCGTTGGGGGCGGCCTCGCGCACGGTCGACGCGACGAGCGTGAAGCCGGCCTCCCGCAGCAGGTCCGCCATCTGCTCGGGCCGCCGCCGCAGGAAGTCCAGGACCACGGGGTGCCCGAAGGGCCGGTCCTGGCGGCTGGGCACGTCACCGACCTGGAAGGCGAGGAGGAGGTGGCCGCCGGGGGCCAGCACCCGCAGGAACTCGGCGAAGAGCGCGGGGAGTTCCTCCACAGGCGTATGGATGGAGGAGTACCAGGAGACCACCCCGTCCAGCGCGCCGTCCGGCAGGTCCAGCTCCAGCATCGAGCCCTGCTCGAACCGCAGCCCGGGGTGCTCCCGCCGGGCGATCGCGAGCATCGACTCCGACAGATCGAGGCCGAGAACGACGGACAGTCCGAGCGAGGCCAGATGCGCGGTCACCCGTCCCGGCCCGCACCCCAGGTCGGCCACCCGGCCGCCGGGCCCCACCAGGTCCGCGAACCCGGCGAACACCGCGCGGTCCAGCGGCTTGTCGGCGATCTCCGAGGGGAACATCTCGGCGTAGTCCTCGGCGACGGCGTCGTAGAAGACGCGCGTGGCGGTCACGAAGTCGGTGTCGGTCATGAGGCGGGACCCTAGCGGCCCCCACCGACACCCGGCCCCCTCGTGGGGCTACGCCACCCCCAGCGCCCGCAGTCCGGCCGCCGTCGCCGCCGCGCCGAGCACCACCACGGCGAACGGGGCCCTTCGCCAGGCCAGGACCCCCGCCACCAGCACCCCGGCCGGGCGGGCCCACCCCGCGAAAGTGCCGCCCTCGGTCAGCGCGCCCGTGGCGAGCAGCGCAGCCAGCAGCACCACCGCCCCCGCCGACAGCAGGTCCCTCACCCGCGGCGGGATCTCGACCCTGCCGTGCAGGGCCGGGCCGACCAGCCGGAAGGCGTACGTGCCGAGGGCGAGGACGAGGATCATCGCGACGGTCGGGCTCATGCCGTACGCCCCCTGCCGTACAGCGCCAGACCCATCAGGGCGAGCAGCACGGGCACCCCCGCGGGCACGAACGGCGTCACGGCCAGGGCCAGGGCGGCGCCCGGAAGCGCGGCACGGCGTACGCCGGCGTCCTCGCGGAGGGCGGGCAGGACGAGCGCGGCGAGCACGGCGGGAAACGCGGCGTCCAGGCCGAAGCGGGCGGTGTCGCCGAGCGCGGTTCCGGCGAGCGCGCCCGCGAGGACACCGGCGTTCCATACGGCGAAAAGGGCGACGCCGGACACCCAGAAGGCGGCCCGCCGCCGGGCGGGGTCCTGCTGGGCGAGCGCGAAGGCGACCGTCTCGTCGGTCACCAGGTGCGCCCCGAGGAGGCGTGCCGGTCCGCTCCGGCCGATGACACCGGCGACGGCCAGACTGAAGGCGGCAGTACGGGTGTTGAGCAGCAGCCCGGTGGCGGCCGCGGCGACCGGACCGCCCCCGGCCAGCAGCACGCCGACCGCGCTGAACTGGGCGGAGCCCGCGTACACCACCAGCGACATCACCACCGGCACCCAGACCGGCAGCCCGCCCGCGACGGCGATCGCGCCGAACGACACGCCGACGATCCCGCCCGCGAGACAGACGAGCGCCACATCACGCAGGAGTTCCGGATCGGCCGACCCGAGCCAGGCCGTTCGCTGTGTCGAACGCATGTTTTCTACAATGAACAGCAGACCCGCTGTTCGTCAAGCCGAACGCCGCATACCGATGGAGCGAACGAAGATGCCGGGACCCGTACCGCCCCGCCTCCCCCTCGACTGGATCGCCGCCGCGCTGCGGCGCGAGCGCGTCCGGGTCGGGCTGTCCCTGTCGGAGCTGGCCAAGCGCGCGGGGATCGCCAAGTCCACGCTGTCGCAGCTGGAGGCGGCGAGCGGCAACCCGAGCATGGAGACGATCTGGGCGCTGGCGGTGGCGCTGGGCGTGCCGTTCAGCGCGCTGGTGGAGCCGCCGGTGCCGGCCGTCCGGGTGATCCGCTCGGGGGAGGGGCCCGCGGTCCGCTCCGAGCAGGCCGACTACATCGCGACCCTGCTGTCGGCGAGCCCGCCGGGCGTGCGGCGCGACATCTACGACATCCGCCTGGAGCCCGGCACCGTACGGGATTCGGAGCCGCACATTCCGGGATCGGTGGAGCACATCGTGGTCAGCACCGGAAAAGTGAAGGCCGGGCCGCACGGGGAGAGCGTGGAGCTGGGGCCGGGCGACTACATGAGCTATCGGGGTGATGTGGCGCACGCCTACGAGGCGTTGGCGCCCGGCAGCCGGTTCGTGCTGATCATGCAGCACGTCTGAGAATTCGGCGGGAATTCACCCGGAGGGAACGTCCGGAAGGGGGACGTTCCCTCAAGGGGCGGAAGTCCGCCAAGGGCAGGAGCCCCGCTGCCGCGAGGGCGGCGGGGCTCCTTGGGTACTGCACTCGATTTCGATCGGACCGGATCAGGTCAGATCAGACCGGGGTGACGTTCTCCGCCTGCGGGCCCTTCGGGCCCTGCGTGACGTCGAAAGACACCTGCTGGTTCTCCTCGAGGGACCGGAAGCCGGTCGCGTTGATCGCGGAGTAGTGGACGAAGACGTCGGGGCCGCCGCCTTCCTGGGCAATGAAGCCGAAGCCCTTTTCGGCGTTGAACCACTTCACGGTTCCGGTAGCCATAAGCCCTCCTTGGGCTCAAAGGGTTGCCCTGCTCCAGAACCAGCAAGTGTGAAGACGAGTCCTGCACAACTGCATCCGCCTGAATACGACGAGAGCCCGCGGTCACATGCTCCGCAGGCTCTGTACTGCAAGGGAAACCAAACTGCAACTTGCGGCGAGCCTAGCACGCGGGCAACCGAATGCAATAGAGGTCAAGATCACGTCACCCGGATGTTTGAAGATCCGGTGAAGGGGTTGACCAGGGGGTCGGAGTCCTCGGCGCGCCCCGCGGGGTCTAGCCTCGCGATGTGGACAATTCTCGCACCCGGCCGCGCGTCGGACACATCCAGTTCCTGAACTGCCTGCCCCTGTACTGGGGGCTCGCGAGAACCGGCACGCTCCTCGACTTCGAGCTGACCAAGGACACCCCCGAGAAGCTCAGCGAGCGGCTGGTCCGCGGCGACCTCGACATCGGTCCGATCACCCTCGTCGAGTTCCTCCGCAACGCCGACGACCTCGTCGCCTTCCCCGACATCGCGGTCGGCTGCGACGGCCCGGTCATGTCCTGCGTGATCGTCTCGCAGGTGCCCCTGGAGCAGCTCGACGGCGCCCGCGTCGCGCTCGGCTCCACCTCACGCACCTCGGTCCGCCTCGCCCAGCTGCTGCTGGCCGAGCGCTACGGCGTCCAGCCCGACTACTACACCTGCCCGCCCGACCTCAGCCTGATGATGCAGGAGGCCGAGGCCGCCGTCCTCATCGGCGACGCCGCGCTGCGGGCCAACCTGCACGACGGGCCCCGCTTCGGCCTCCAGGTGCACGACCTCGGCGCGCTGTGGAAGGAGTGGACCGGCCTGCCCTTCGTCTTCGCCGTCTGGGCCGCCCGCCGGGACTACCTCGACCGGGAGCCGGTCATCACCCGCCAGGTCCACGAGGCCTTCCTCGCCTCCCGCAACCTCTCCCTCGAAGAGGTCGGCAAGGTCGCCGAGCAGGCCGCCCGCTGGGAGGCCTTCGACGAACAGGTCCTGGAGCGCTACTTCACCACCCTCGACTTCCGCTTCGGCGCCCCCCAGCTCGCGGCCGTCGCCGAGTTCGCCCGCCGCGTCGGCCCGACGACCGGCTTCCCGGCGGATGTGAAGGTGGACCTGCTCCAGCCGTAGGCGGGTTGCGGCTTATACGCTTCCGGGCAAGAAGGCGTACGGGGGGAAGGGGGACGCCGTGCAACCGCTCGGATCCGACGAACCGGCCACCGTGGGCCCCTACCGGCTGCTGGGCCGACTGGGCTCCGGCGGAATGGGCCGGGTCTATCTGGGGCGCAGCACGGGCGGCCGTACGGTCGCGGTGAAGATCGTGCACCCGCACTTCGCGCTCGACGAGGAGTTCCGGGCCCGCTTCCGCCGCGAGGTGGCGGCGGCCCGGCGGGTCGGGGGCGCCTGGACGGCACCCGTCCTCGACGCCGACCCCGACGCCCCGGTGCCCTGGGTGGCCACCGCGTACGCCGCGGGGCCGTCCCTGAGCGCGGCGGTCGCCGACCTCGGCCCGCTGCCCGCCCATTGCGTACAGGCGCTCGGGGCGGGACTCGCGGAGGCACTGGCCGCCGTGCACGCGCTGGGCCTGGTGCACCGGGACGTCAAGCCCTCCAACGTGCTCCTCACCCAGGACGGCCCCCTCCTCATCGACTTCGGCATCGCCCGCGCGAGCGACGGCACGACCTCCCTCACCTCCACCGGCGCCTCCCTCGGCTCGCCCGGCTACATGGCCCCCGAGCAGATCCTCGGCCACGGCGTCACGGGCGCGGCCGACGTCTTCTCCCTGGGCGCGGTCCTCGTCCACGCCGCCACCGGACGTCCGCCCTTCGCCGGGGACTCCTCGGCCGCGCTGCTGTACCAGGTCGTCCACGAGGAGCCCGAACTGGGCTGCCTCGCGGGCGACTTGCGCGCCCTGGCCGCCGGCTGCCTGGCGAAGTCGCCTGCCGCCCGCCCGGCCCCCGGCGAGATCGCCCACCGCCTCGCCCCACAGGGCGCGGCCCGCCTCGTCGCGGGCGGCTGGCTGCCGGGCGCCCTGGTGGAGAGGGTCAGCCGGAGCGCGGTGGAGGTGCTGAACCTGGAGGCGGCGGAGGCGACGGATGCCGTGTCGGGGGCGGCGGGGTTCGGCACGAGCGCTGCCGGCGGGGGCGGCGGGGCCGGGGGCGGAGGCGGTGGGGTCAGCGGGGTCGGGGCCGGGGGCGGTGGTGGCGGTGGGGTCGGGGGCGGTGGTGGCGGTGGGCTCGGTGAGGTCGGGGGCGGTGGTGGCGGTGGGCTCGGTGGCTGGGCCGAGGTGTCCGGTCCGCCCGGGGCGACCGCCGCCGGTGATGCCGGGGGTGGCTTCGGGGCAGGTGTCGGGGCCGGTGATGCCGGGGCTTGTTCCGGGACAGCCGTCGGGGCCGCGGGCGGGCGGGGCTTCCGGAGCCCTGGGATCCGGTCCGGCGGGTGGGTCCGGTGGTGGGTTGCCGTCCGTGCCCGGTGCGGTGGGTGGGTCCGGTGGTGGGTTGCCGTCCGTGCCCGGTGCGGTGGGTGGGTCCGGTGGTGGGTTGCCGTCCGTGCCCGGTGCGGCGGGTGGGTCCGGTGGCGGTCTGTCGTCCGGGTCCTCCCCGCACGGTCCGGCTGTTGCCCCGCCGGGGGACCGGCCGGGCCGGCTCTCCTTCAGTGTGTCCGCGGACTCCTCGCGCAGCGGCGCGGGACGCGGCCGCCGGGTGAGCTGCTCGGTGGTGATCGCGGTGGCGGGCGCGCTCGCGGCGGTGACCCTCGGGTCGGTGCTGGTTTTCGACCTGCTGCCGGACGAGAGACGGGACACGGCGGGCGGCGGCCTGCCCGCCTACTCGACGGCGCCGAGCGCCTCCGCCGCCCCGGACACCTCCGGCTCCGCGGGCGAGGGACCCGGCATCCCCGAGCGCTACCTCGGCACTTGGGAGGGCCAGGGCGCCGCGCTGGAGGGCAAGCTGCCCATCGGCACGTTCCGCATCACCGTCCGGCAGGCCCGGGTGGGAGAAGAGCTGGGCCGGCTGCGGCAGACGGACATCGCGGGCGGTGTCTGCACCGACGTACTGACGCTGAAGGAAGTGACGGACCGAGAGCTCGTCGCGACGTCGGTCGGCGCGAAGGGCAACCACGCCGGCTGCAACCCGGCCCGCACCACGGTCCGCCTCGTCCCCACCGGCGACGACCTGACCTACGAGTCGGACAGCGCGGAGTCGGGGAACCCCAAGGCCCGGATGTCGCGGGTCAGTTAGCTGCGGCCTCCCCGGCCCTGGAGCCCGCGTACCGGAACAGGGCGGCGATCAGCAGCGCCCCCACGGCGAGCGTGACCAGCAGGCCGACCAGCCAGACCCACGGGTAGTGCACGTGCACCCAGCAGGGGTGGCCCTCGCTGTAGCACACCTGGTCCCAGTTCCGGCGGCGCTTGGGGCGCAGCACGCCGGAGATCACGGCGCCGAGCGCCTGGCACGCGAGGAGCCCCGGCAGCGCGGCGGCCAGCAGGCCGAGCGAACGGGCCCTGCCGCGCCGCCAGTTGATACGAACGAGCGGGGCGATGAGGGCCGCGAGGGCGAAGGGCACCAGCGCGCCGACCGTCGCGGCCAGGCCGTAGCCACGGCCCGGCCAGCCCGCCGCGACCTCGCCCCAGACCGTCGCGCCCCAGGCGGCGGCTCCGACCGCCACCGGCACGATGATCACCAGCGCGCCCAGGAACATCAGGCAGAAGAAGAGACATCCACCGTCCCGTTCCTTCGGCCGCGGCAGCCGTACGCGCCGGCGCTCGTAGCGCAGGCTCGCCGGTGCCGCCTTCCTCCGCCCCGGCTTCGCCGAACCCCCGCCCATGCCCGGCCCCCTACCCGGGCACCACGACGGTGCGCAGCTCTCCGTCGCCCAGGTGCAGCATGCCCTTGCCGGGGGCGACCTGGCCGCCGACGAGGCTGCGGGACAGGCGCAGGCCGATGAGGTCGCCGCTGGAGGACTCCTGCGGGGAGAGGAGGATGCCGCGGCGGGCCTTCTTGGCGTCGACCTGCCAGCCGGAGAAGCCGCTGCACACGTCCTCCTCGTCACCGGCGATGACGAGGGCGAGGCCGCGCTCGGCGCCCCGTGAGACGACCTTCTTCAGCTGGCTCGCGGCGTCGGCGTCCTCCAGGATCTCGGCGTCGTCGATCAGCACGGCGACCGGGGCGTCGGTGGAAGGCTCGGCGTCGTCGAGGAGCTCCTCGAACTCGTCCTCGTCGATGTCGTCGCCGGTGAACAGCTTCAGCACGCCCTCGGTGCCGTCGAGCCGGCGCAGCGGGGACTGCCTGGGTGCGGCGATCACGAGGCGTACGCCCTGCCGCAGGTAGGACTGTGCGAAGTTCATCAGCACCGTCGAGCGGCCCGACTTGGCCGGGCCGGCGATCACGAACGCCGGTACGCCCTCGGACAGGTCCGGGCCCATGCCGACGATCTCGTCGCCGCCGATGCCGGCCAGCGCCCAGAGCTTCGAGCGGGACGCCTCCGGGTCGCGCATCTCCCACGCGTCGGGGAAGCCGATCCGGCTGGGCAGGCTGTCCACCCGGAACGGCCGCCGCGAGCGCGGCACCTCGGCGTCCCGGGCCGCGGCCGCCTCGCCGATCGCGGACAGCGCGGCCGCCTGGCCCTGGCCGGTGGTGTCCTCGGCGAGCAGCGCGAACTGCGTCTCCGAACCGGACTCGTTGCGGAAGGCGCGGCCCGGCGGGATCTCCTCGGGCACCTTGCGGGCCGGGATGCCGAGCGCGGAGAAGTCGCCGCGGTCGGCGAGCCGCAGACCGTACTTGTCCTCGGTGAGGGTGGCGATCCGGCCGACCAGCAGGGTGCGGTCGCCGGTGAGGACGAGGTGGATACCGACGCTGGCGCCCTCGCGCATCATCGTCTGCAGCTCGTCGGTGAGCGAGCCGTGGTCCACCTCGCCGAGCGTGGGCACCCAGCCCTCCCAGCGGTCGAGCAGCACCACGATGTGCGGCAGCCGCTCGTCCTCGGCGACCGCGGCCCGCTGCTCGCCGATGTCGGCGAAGCCCTTGTCGGCGAGGACGTTCTGCCGGCGGTCCATCTCGCCCTTGAGCCGGTTGACGAGCCGGATCACCCGCTCGGTCTGGTTGCGGCCGACGACCGCGCCGCAGTGCGGCAGCCGGGTCAGCGCGTTCAGCGCGCCGTTGCCGCAGTCGATGCCGTAGAGGTGGACGTCGGCGACGGAGTGGGTGCGGGCGAGGGATCCCGCGATGGTGCGCAGCACCTGCGAGCGGCCGCTGCGCGGGGCGCCGCCGATCATCAGATGGCCGAAGCTGTCGAAGTCCACCACGACCGGGCGGCGCGACTGGAGCGCCGGCAGGTCCTCGACGCCGTACGGCGCGGGCGCCAGCTTGCCCGGTGCGGGCGTGAACGCCGGCGGCTGTACGTCGTCCAGCAGCAGCGTCTCGTCCAGCGCGGGCAGCCACGGGCTGTGCTGCGGGGGGATGCCGAGCGAGTGGTTGGCGTCGCGGATGGTGTCGACGAGGACCTTCAGGTCGGTGATCTCGTCGTCCTCGCGCGTCTCCGACTTCGGCTTGGCGAGCGCGGCCCGGCCCAGGTCCTCCCAGTTCAGCGGACCGACCCAGGGCGCTAGCGCGGCCGGGTCGGCGGCACCGGGGCGGCGGCCTCCGACGCGGCCGGACTGGAACGGCACCAGCGAGGCGTGACCGAGGCGGGCGTAGGCGCGGCCCGGCGTGTTCTTGGAGATGTGCCCGGCCTCGGGCGAGTCGATGACGTCCGAGGACTCGCCGCCGTCGGTGACCCGCAGGGCGATCCGCAGGTTGGTGTTGGCCCGGATCTCCGGCGAGACGACACCGCTCGGCCGCTGCGTGGCCAGCAGCAGGTGGATGCCGAGCGAACGGCCGCGCTGGGCGATGTTCACCAGACCCGTGACGAAGTCGGGCAGATCGCGCACCATCGAGGCGAACTCGTCGATGACGATCAGGAGTCGGGGAAGCGGCTTGTGGGAGGGATCCCTTCTGACGAGATCCTGGTAGTCCTCGATGTCCTTGGCGTCCGCGGCCGCGAGGATGTGCTCGCGCCGGTGCAGCTCCGCGCCCAGCGACTCCAGTGCCCGCTCCACCAGATGGGCGTCGAGGTCGGTCACCATGCCGACGGTGTGCGGCAGATGGACACAGTCCTTGAAGGCCGCGCCGCCCTTGTAGTCGACGAGCACGAACGTCATGTTCTCCGGGGTGTTCGCCACCGCCAGCGCCGCGACGATCGTCTGCAGCAGCTCCGACTTGCCGGAACCGGTCGTACCGGCGATCAGACCGTGCGGGCCGTCCTTGCGGATGTCGATGCCGAACGGGCCGTCGTACGACTCACCGATGACCGCCAGCGTCGACTGCCCGCCCATCCGCCAGCGGGCCACGATCGCGTCCGGGGTCGGCGGCTCGAGCTGCAGGACGTCCAGCAGCCGGCTGGAGCCGGGCAGCGCCGAGTCCTCGGTCTCCCCGCTGATGTCCCGCAGCGGCGCGAGGGCCCGGGCGAGCCGCAGACACCAGGCCGGGGAGACGAAGTCGGGCCGTACGTCCTTGATGCGCTCGGCACCGGCCTCCTCGACGCGCAGCCGCAGCTCCTGGGGACGGTCGTCGGAGCGGGTCTCCTGCGGGGCGGTGGTGTGCCAGGCATGGAAGGAGGGGAAGCCGCCGGCGACGGGCTGGGGTGCGGTCGCCTGTGTCTGCTGCTCCTTGCGCACCGGCTCGGCGACGACGAACGCCTGGCACTCGCCCGGCAGGAACCGCTCCTCCGCGTCGAGGCAGACCGCGAAGATCGACACCGAGGGGCCCTCGCGCAGCAGCCGCACGACACCGGGAAGGGACCGCAGCCGCCGCGAACCGTCCCAGACGACGACGATGTCCGGGTCGGTGAAGGTGGCGGCCTGCCCGCGGTTCTGCTCGGCGGCCTTCTTCCGGGCGTCCAGGATCTGCGTCAGCTCGCCGATCCGGGCGCCGACGGTCTCGGCGTCGGTGCCGATCAGGATGTTCACGTCCATGCCGGAGGCGGGCCGGGCGTGCGGCAGCCAGCGCAGCCAGTCCCAGCTGTCCCGCGCGGAGTTGTCGCTGAGGACGCAGAACTGGACGTCCATGGGGCTGTGCAGGGCGGCCGTCTGCGCGACGGCCCACCGTCCGAGGGCGCGCGCGGAGTCGCCGGGGCCGGCGATGCCGATGACGCCGAGCGAGCGCAGGGAGAGCGCGACGGGGGCGTCCTCGATGTTCCAGGTGACCTGACGGCGGTGGTCGTCCTGCTCCGGGTCGTCGAGGACCACCTCGGAGGGCAGGGTTCCGGTGCCGACCCTGACCAGCAGATGATCGGGGTCGGTGCGCCGCCGCTCCCACAGCCGGGTGCGCGGCCCGGTGCCCAGCGACAGCACCGCGGCCGGGTCGGGCACGGCGTGCCGCCGGTCGTCCCGCTCGTTGCGCAGTGCCTCCTGCGCGTCCGCCTCGATCCGCTCCTTCTGCTCCTTGTACTCCTTGACCTGCTTGGCATGGGACTTGCGCCCGTGCTTCTTGTCGTTGAAGTAGTTCGCGAACAGCAGGATCGGGCTGAGGCCCGCCATGATCAGGTAGTACCAGCGCTGGAAGATCAGCACGGACACGACGGCGCCGACGAGCGGGGTGAGCGCCATCAGCCACGGCAGCGGCCGGGCCTCGTACTCGCGGGGCGGGCTGGGCAGCCGGAACTTGGTCTGCCGCTCGGCGGGCCGCAGCCGGGGCGGCCGGTTGTAGTCGAGCCCGACGCCGTCCTCGGACCACTTCAGGGCGGCGTCGGGCGGGGAGTAACGGACCAGCTGCAGCAGAGAGTTGCCGACGGACACCTGCGCGCCGAGCGGCCAGTCGTCGCCGTCCACCGGCTCCCCGTCGAGCCGTACGGCGTCCGCGTCCTCCACGTGGACGGCGAGGGTGCAGGTGCCGTCGGAGGCGACGGACAGGGTCAGGGCGCGGGCCTCGACCTCGGGATCGTCGATCCGGATGTACGACGCCGGCCCGCTGCCGATGTCGTACCGGCCGACGCCGAGCCGGTGCACGAACCCGGCCGCGGGCCCGCCGACCACCCGCAGCTCGACCAGCCCCGCGGGCTCGCCGGGCAGGCACCCGGAAGGATCCTGCAGACTGACGACCGCGCCGTCCCGCAGCGGCGACCGCACGACGGTGGCGCCCGGGTCGACGGCGTACCCGTCGACGTACACCAGGGGGCCGCCGCCGGCCCGCGCCTGCTGTCCGATGGGAATGACCTGTGCGCCCGTGGCGCCGACCTCCTTGGCCAGCTCCTGGGCGATGTCCCCGACGGTGGACTCGGGATCGGCGTCGAGCACGACGTCGGCGGAGCCCCCGCCGAACGGGTCGACGACGGTCAGAGTCAGGCGCACGCTTGTCCTCCCCAGTGCGAGTCGTTGTGACGATAGCCGCTCGCGGTGACAGGGGGGGCGAGGGGGGACGAGGCAGCCTTCCCGATGGCAACGCGCAGGGGTGTCACTCAGGGGGAGGCGCACAACTCGCCCACGTCTGCACGCGTCTTGTTCACACCGCCGGGATGTGACACCGCAAGCCCCACCCGTAAGCTGCTGCCTCAAGAGCGGACGATCACACCGGTCACGGCCGGCTCCGCAACCGGTCGCCGTGATCGAAGCGTCCGCAAACAGGGAGCCACGGGGGTTGGCCCTGCGGCGTTGTGAATTGGGAGCGGCTTCATGGCCAAGGACCTTGACATCACATACCAGGACATGCGCGACGCGGCCAAGCATGTCGTCAAGGAGAAGGAGAGGCTCCAGGAGAAGCTGGAGGGCCTCCGCAAGTACATCAACAACCTCGTCCAGTCCGGCTACGTCACCAAGTCCTCCTCCAAGGCCTTCGACGAGAACTTCGACGAGTTCGTCCGCGGCACCAAGGACACCCTGGACGGCCTCGACGGCATGGGCGACTACCTGACCACCGCCGCCGACAAGTTCGAGCAGATCGATGACGAGCTGGCGAAGGCGGCGCGGAGCAAGTGACCGCACCGTTACGGCCGCCCGGTGCGGCAGCGCAGGCTGCACGCACCGGGCGGCCGTCGGTTGCCGAAAGCGGGCTTCCGCGGCGGGTGGGTGCGCAGAGCGCTGGCAGGTGAGGTTTTGCGGGGCCCTCGACCGAAAGAAGCCAGTGTCGCGTCGATGGACGCCTGTCGTGAGCGGATATATGAAACGGCCGGACCGCAGGGGAGTCTGATCTCGGGGACCTCGCCCTGACCGGGCGCACTCGAAGTGCCTGTCGCTGCATGAACGGGACTGAACCGAGCCTGGTCGGCCGTATCCCGCAGGGAGACGGACGTCACCTCTGCCCCGTGCTCATCGGGTAGCAGCTTCGTCGGGCAGCTTGAACCGCCGCGTCGGCATGGCTCTTCGGTGCAGGTGGCGTGGGCAGGGTGAGCAGACGTCTCGAGACGATTCAGCCATGATCGCGTGAGCCGGACATTCTCAGCGATACAGCCACCATTGGCGAAAAATCCCCCCTCCTGTTCCTGCCAGCAGAATCCCCAGGAGCGTAAATCGCCCCAATGGCGTGGTCGCCAAGAGCCAAATGCCGCCGAGCAGGCACAGGAGCCCGCCGACGAACATCAGGACCTTATAGGCATTCTCAGGGATGCTTCCAGGAGGAATCCAAGGCATTACGTTCACCTTCAGGCCGGCACAAGCAGTGGTCCGAGCCAAGCATTACTAGGCAGCTGAGTCTTCATCCGGGGTGGGCGGGACATAGTCATTGTGGCGCAAAACGATAGAGTGAGCCAAATCGTCTACCGCGTCTAGTGCCTGCAACACAGACGTCGGCGCGGGCGAACCCGTGATGATGACCACGTATTCCCCGTGCTCTTCGCTACGCCATGCGTAGCGAAGGCTCGAGATGACGGTGTTGCTCTCGTCATCGACCGAATAGCGAAGAACGCGCAAACCCTTCCCCAGTGAATCGGTCGCAAATTCCTCGACGATCGGCTTCTCGATGGCCCCTTCACCGTCCGCAAGGGTAACCCGCCGCAGCTCACAGTCCTTCTCGCTTTCCGAGGGGAAGTGGCTCACGAAAACGGGCAGCGGAAGACTTGACGGGCTGGGGAGGTGCAACAGGACTTCGAACCCGGGGAACATCTTGGGGTAGCGCTCAACGCAGGCCATCAAAGTGTCGGCCAACAGCTCGACCCCGCCATCTCCGGGATCTTCGTCCGACTCGTCCCACCACAGCTCAGCTGTTTCAGTTGCCCATTCCTGGGGCGTGCGCGTGTCGTCGTCCTCCCAAGGCTCCACTGCCCCAATCGTCCAGCGCGGAGGGATCTCCAGCCAGATATCCACATCGTACGCAATATCGAGCCAGCTCATTCAGTGCTCCAGTGGAAGGTGGACACAATTGCGTCAAACAGAGAGACGGTAGCATCGGAAAGCTCATCGCGGGGATCGCCGCCGCCCATGGTTGAGAAGGAAATGGTGAGCCATCTACCAGGATTGCCGGGGATGGCGGCCACATAATCCACGCGCCTCGAAGCCAGCTCAATCTCTTCCTGGGAGTCGGCGTCAACGACCAGCTCCCGCCTGACACCGGGGGCCTCACCCACCTCGGCTGGCCTGTAAGCCGAGCCTGAAGTCATTCCATCCAGAAATCTCCCAGGATGATCCCCTTCGAAAGTGATTTCACCCACTACAAAGGATGCGGCAACCGGAGTCCCTCCCGGGGCCATTATCGGCAGGTAGAAGTCCAACCCGCCACTCTTGCGAGCGTTGCTCACGCCTTTGTTGAGGCGCCGTTCGACTTCCAGGCGATACCGTGTGGCCAAATCTCGTGGGAAGTTCCTCGGGAGCTGTTTGACCGCAGTGTCGACGATCTCTCGCACTGCCGCTTCTCGATCCCTCTTGCGTCGCAGTGGAATCCGCTTCCAACTCGGCGGAAGAATCAAAGAGTAGCCGACGGCCATGCTTTGCTCGACGTCTCTGGACGCGGTCTTGGGGATGGGGTCAGAACGATCCGGTTCCACAGTGTTCCTCAACGATTGCAGAAGTACGATCCGGCGTGGTGGCTCTCACCACCCAGACCCTTGCTGCACCACGAACTGCTCCTTCGTCTCGTTGTAGCCCTCGACATAGGGCTTGCCTTCCCAGACGTCGCTGGTTCCCAGCGCTTTGTCCGTCAGGTCGGCGCCGAGCCCAGCACCAAAGGCGACACGAAACCGATCACGATACACTTCAGCAGCTTGGCTTGCTTTCAAAACCTCGGGAGAATCGGGGTGGTTCGCCCGCATCCGCTGGATGTCCTTGTAGTGCCGAGCAAATTCCTTGTCTCCACCGGATCCGGCCAAGTCCCGCCGACCGGCATCTGGCAACTCCCGGCTGCGCTCAGCGGCCCGAGCCTCATTACGCGCGGCATTCTTCTGCTTCTGTGCGGCGTATCGGGCCATCTCTGCCCCCCTACGCTTCCGCTTGCTTGTCGTTCGCTTCCGCGCCTGCCGGTCGGCTCTCCTGATCGCATCGTCGATCTTGTTGTTGTTCTCGGCGCCTTTGCTGGCTCTCGCGGCTTTCCCGGCTGCTTTGGTAGAGGCTCTTCTGGTGAGTGCCTGCACAGACTTCAGGCCCTTCAGGGCCTTAGCCCCCAGTCCCATGGTGAGGAGGGAGAATGCATCCGTGGCTACGTCCATCCATGACCCGTCCCCTGTGATGGCGAGCAGGAGATGGCCGGCCATGACCAGAGCGGTGGCGATAGTTGCGATCATGGCAACCCAGCCAACAGGTGTGACGAGGAGGGCAACGATGCCGATCAGCGTGGCCGTCCAGCTCAGTACATCGATGGCAATCTTGACATAATCGACGACGCTTTCCCACCACGAGTCCTTGATGATATCGTGGATTTCGTCGCTGATTTCTCCCGCATAGTAGCTCGCGCGCTCGTCGCGATCACCTTTCACCGTCTCAAGCTGCTTACGGTAGCTTTCGTAAGGGTCGCTCTCGGTCGAGTGTGAACTTTTACTGTCGGCGGAGTCCTCCTTCTTTTTCGCCGCCTCGACTTCCTCTTCTTCTTTCTTGGCTCTGGCTAGGATCTTGTCTGCTTCGCCTTGATAGAATTCCAGATCGTTGGCCCAGTTGGACAGGTGCACGTGGACGCGTTCATAGCGGCTGGCCACTTCTCGCAGGTGCTTTTCGAGTTCCTCGGACTCCTCGCGCAGCTTGCCCGCATACTTGCCTTTCAGCTCATTGTCATCTTTGATCGCGCGAAGATCGCGAGCCTGATCCCGAAGTGACGAGGCCACACTCTTCATGTGCTTCACTTCGTCGCGGATCTCTTCAGCGTCTCCGGGAACCGGATCAGAGTCAGCAAGAGGGTGCCAGTCCCGCGGGCGAGGCTTGGAAGCGGCGCTCATTTCTTTTTCGCCGCCTTCCTGAGTTCTTTGGCAAGCTCGGCATCGAGTCCGGTGAATCCGTCGACCGTGGAGGTGACGAGTTTGCCGACGTTTTCGACACCTTCGATCATCTTTTCGCGGTACTTTTCCCAGTTGTCCACGAAATCGTCCATGACATCCGCTATTTTTCCGCTCCCCCAGTAGGGGCGCATGTCATCCTTGCGATTGCCGATATTCTCGAGCTCTTTCTTGATGTTCTTGAGTCGCGATTCTGACTCCACGAGCAGATCGACGTTCACGATGAGGTCGGAGTCTTCCGCCATGGCCGCCGTTGGTTCCTTTCTGCTCTCTGGCTGCTGCAATGCCTGCGATGCGACCGCCTCAGCGGTTGACGGACTGGATCTCCTGGACGACGACGGCTTGTTCGTTGCCGAACGTGCCGTTGGGCATGTCACCGCCCGCGCCGCCCGTGCCGGTCCAGGTGATCTTCCAGGTGATGGTCGCCCGCAGCTTGTAGGAGCCGTTGCCGGAGGAGCGCAGGTAGCGCAGGCCGCAGGGTGGGGTCTGGTCGGCCTTGCCCTTGGCGTAGGGCTCGCCGATGGAGTCGTCGGCGTTGAGGGCGCATTCGCCGGAGGCGGGGTAGGTGTCGGCGTCCTCGGTGCCGGGCTCCAGCTTGAGGGCGACCGGCCTGGCGGTGGTGGTGGCCTGGATGTTGTAGCCGGGGACGTTGAGGGCTGCCGTCGCCTGGACCTCGTCGAAGACGGCTCGGTCGAGCCAGGCCCAGGTCGGCAGGTTCACCTTGGTGGTGCCCTCGGGGGCGAGGGTGACCTTGGTGGCGGGCAGCTGCATGTGCTGGTAGGCCAGGGCCGCGAGTATCTCCGGGTTGATCGCTTCCTCGTACTGCGGCGGCGGGGCCTCGCCGTTGTCGACCCAGAACGGGAGGTCGTTGCAGGAGCTGCGCTTGAGGACGTCCGGCTCGTCCGGGTTCTCGACGGCGGCCCAGAACATCCCCTCGCCGTCCTTGTCGACGTTGTAGTCCTTGTAGCCGGGGGTGTCCGTCCAGCCGTACGCGTCCTCGTAGTGCCGCTTCAGCTCACTGAGCGCCGCTCCCGCGGTGCCGCCGATGCCAGGGGTCTTCAGCTGGCTGTCGATGCTCCTGGACATCCGCTCCTTGAAGTCCTTGGCACCGAGGAACGGGGCGTACCAGCAGGGTGGTGGAGCCCAGTTGACGTCCGCGGACGTGATGTTGCCCTTGCCGCCGCCCTTGGCTACGGAGCCGGAGTAGGTGATGCGGGCGGTGGCGTAGATACCCGTGCCGTCACCGCCGCCGGTCGTCTCCGTGCCGCCGCCCTTGCCGTAGTCCACCGGCTCCGCGGCGGCGTCGGGCGTCGCGAGGATCAGAGAGCCGACCGCGAGGGTGAACGCAGCGGTGCCGGTACCGAGGACGGTGCGTCGGGATCGGTTCACTGGCACTGCGCGGCTCCCGTCTCGACGAAGACCTTGGATGCCTGCCAGATCCCCTCACCAGTGGGGAACTTCACCATGATGATCTTGTAGTGCCCGAAGTCCTTCGGGCTGGGATCGGTCTTCAGGACCTTCCCCGTTTTGACCTCTTTGCCGTAGAACTTTCCGGTGTCAGCGCAGAACGACACCTCCACCGATGAGCCGTTCGGGGTGGACCGAGTGGTGGCGTCGTAGTGACGGCGGGTCCCGGTGGCGGTCCAGCCGCCCTTGAGCCATTCGTTGATCTGCACCTCGCCGTAGTGCAACGCGTCGCCTGTGGCGTAGGTGGTGAGGGCCGCGTCCTTGGTCGTTCGCTTGTCGACACCTCGGTAGATGGCGCGCAGGAAGTTCGCTGCGTCATCCATCGCCGCCGCCTCGTTCTCGTCCGCCGGCCTCTCCCAGTCGAAGACCAGGTTCATGTCCTTGGGCAGCGAAACGTCGACGCCGTCCGGCTTGTCCGACGCCGGGGCTCCCGAGGGCTCCGCCGACTTCGACGGCTTCTCCGTCGGCTGCTCGGCTCCGGCGATCTTGTCGTTGGCTTCGGACTTGTCGTCTCCGTTTCCGCAGGCGGTCAGCAGTAGTGCTGTGGATGCCGCGAGCGCGACAGCAACGGGCAAAGTGCGGCGCTTCACAGTGGACTCCCCGTGAGACAGAAGTTCAGTCAAGAGCTCAGACGCTATCGGTGTGGTTCTCGGTTTCGCCAGCGCGAACGCCTCCCGGTGCGAAGCTGGTTGCCGGGCATACGGGGTCCCGGCCCAGCTCGTCAGTCACCGACGGCAGACTGGCGGAGCGCGTACATGTGGAGTTCTCCACGCAGATCTTCCGTCTCGACGCGCAGCCGGGAGCCGTCCTTGAACCGGATCAGCAGCATCCGGGTCTCGAACTCGCCGAGGAATGGGTCGAAGAGGCTCGCCTCGTCGGCCGGGATCCGCGCCACTACCTGCAGGTGCTTCTCCCGCCCCACGCTGACGCGCTGCGGCGGGGCCGCCAGGACGATGCCCTCCGGGGTCGCCAGCAGCAGCCGCTGGTGGTGGGTGGAGTGGGTGTACCAGCGGAGCAGGAACTGCCCCGCCAGCCCCTGCCAGTGCCCGTCGAAGACCGTGTCCAGCCCATGCTGGGCGACGATGGCCTCCCGGCGAGCCTTCTCGTCCTGCCGCTTGGCGCGCAGCCGCTCCTTCTCGTCCTTGGGATCGAGGAATCGCATGAACGCGTCTTCGGCCTTCGCCAGAAGCTCGAAGAACATGATGAGAGGTATGAAGGGCGCCCCGAGCGCCGCACCGAGCATGCCCAGGGGTGGCATCCTTGCGGGTCTCAGACGGGGGTTCCCCGCGGCCTCGAGGACCTCCGCGGGGGGCTGCGGGATCTTGTCGACCGAGCACCAGTCCCCTGCCTCGGCCCGAACGCCGAGCCGCTCCGCGGTCACGCGCTGCTTGCCCCTACGTGTCACGTCAAGACTCTCCGACCTCAAGGGATGAAAACTGCAAGGGACTTGGCCAGTGCCTCCACGTCGTCCGAGGCAGCGATGACTCGGGCGATATCGTCGGTGGCTGTCCAGATGACGACGTCCGCCCCGTGCTCGGCCAGCTGCCAGGCGTAGCGGACGCAGGCGAGCACATGCGGTGAACTGTCCTGGGCGACGTAGCGGAATGTCGTCGTGCCCTTGCCAAGGCGCTCCGAATGGAAAGGCTTGACGACGGGTGGCTCCACTGCGTTGGGGTCGTCCGCCATCGTCAGCGCGCGCAGAGTCTCTTCTCGGGGAGCTGATGCTGGCCCGATCGCCGCACAGACGGGAAGCGGAGTGTCCGTGGGGTGGTCGAGATGCAGGAACAGCCAATGGTCCGAGCCGGGGGGACAGAAGGCCTCGGCACACCGGGCCAGCGTCTCACCCACGAACTCCACGCCGTTCACCCCAGGGTCGAGATCACGATCTGCCCAGATGTCCTCTGCGTAGTCCCGGCACCAGGCCTGTATGTCGTCCCATGCCTCGAAGGGGGCTGACGGGCCCGACCGCGGCGGAATGATCGCCCACGGGTAGGCGTCGACGTACTCGATATCGAGGACGGGCCAGAACCAGTCCGTCATCCACGCCTCCATCGGAACGTCGTCATGACCGCGTCGAACCACTCAACCAATGCCTCGGACAGGTCGTCGCGGGGATCGCCCGCGCCGACGGTTGAGAAGGCGGCCACGAACCAACGGTCCGGGTCGCCCGGGACGGCCATGATGTACTCGACCCGCCTGGATGCGAGTTCGACGCCAGGTCCGGAAGCCGCCACGTGCTCGCGCCGTACGGCCAATGCACCGTCGATCTCGCCTGAGCTGAGGTCGGCTTGCTCAACGCCGTCTCTGGACAGTAGTTGTACGGCCAGCTCTGTCGGATCGGTTGCTGCCCGTCCCCGGTCAGGCAGAAGAGTTTCGGACACCAAGATCGAGGCGCCCAGATTGAAGGAACCGTCGGCCACCGGCTTGACCGGCAGATAGAGGTCGAGCGCATTCGTTTCCTGGGCTTGCGTGACGGCCTTTCGGAATCGGCGTGCCAGTTCCCGCTTGTAGGGGCCGACCTTGTCCGGAGGTGCATCCTTGGGGATACGCGTGTAAGCGTCTTCGAGGATGCTGTCGACGGCCTCATCCGTGCCATGACGCAGGGGCACTTGTGCCCACTGGTCAGGGAGAAGCATGCGATAGCCGGTTGCGGGCAGGGCGAGTTCGGAGCGTGAGCCGGCATGTTCAACGGGCATCGGCGGGCTCCCTGCGGTTCAGGCGGTGCATCCCCGCGAATCCGGCGAGTCCAGCGGCTACAGCGATCCAGAGAATCCATTCGCCCTGGAAGACGGCGAAAGCCAGGGCCCATAGAAGGTAGAAGGCGAGGAAGATCTTCAGGTACGTGCGCTCACCGGAGAGAGTCTCCCAGTCGTCGGGGCGCCGGGCCAGGTAGACGAGAAGCACAGGGCTGACAGAGCACAGGGACCACTCCCACGTGGGCATGGGGAGCAGTTCGCTGTCGAAGACATCCTTCGTGAACGGACCGGCCAGCACACGAAGCACAGCCAGAATGAAGATCACCTTGGTTGCGGCCATTCCGTAGTACAACCGTCGTGTGCGCGCGGCGGAATCGTTCGCGTTCTGGAACGGGTCGGCGTCGGTCATGAGCGGGCGGTCCTTCACCATTGCGATCCTACGGGGGCCGTCATACGACCCTTCATTCTGCTGTAGCCGTCATCCGTGAGGGAGTCCGCACTCTTGTCCGCGGTGTCGAGTCCCGTGGCAACGGCCCAAGACCCCTGGACGACATCCTTGTGGCGCTCGGCCTGAGCGGCATTGCCGGCGAGCGTGGGATTGTCCGGGTAGGCGTCCCGCCACTTCTTGATGTCCTTCATCTGCTGGGCGAGGGCCTTGTCACCCAGGACTCCCACCTTTTCCTGTGTGGTGATCTGAGGCATCTCGGCGTCGCGTACCTCATTGGACGCCCGCTTGCCCACCGCGCGGTTCTCTGCCTCCATGCGCAGCCGCCTGCCGCGAGCGTTCGCCCGATTCCTGCCGGACGTGCCGCCGCGCTTCCGCTCAGCCCTCGCGGCTGTCTTGCGCGCACCAGCGTTCGACTGCGCTGCCCGCGCGGCGGCCTTGTCCTTCGCCAAGCCCGCTGCGGTCTTTCGGGAGCTTTCCTGCAGGGCCTTGACGGCTTTGGCTGCCTTAATGCCATTTCGGGCCATTTTCACAGCCCCGATGTCCATGATGACGTCGAACCAGGAACCATTGCCGGTAATCGCCTGACCCAAGTGGATCAAAGCTACGGCGCCAGTGAGGACGAGCGCCACAGGGCCGAGGAAGGGGAAGAACATGGCTGCGAAACCCACAATGGTCGCCGCCCAGCTGAGGGCATCAGCCAGGTCGCCCAGCCACTCCGCATCGGCTACCCAGGCCTTGATGTCGTTCCAAACGCTGTCTTTCATGTCGTCATTGATCGACGACCGGATCTTGCCGGCGAAGTGGCCGGCGCGTTCCTGGTAGTCGCCCGTGACGGTGTTCAGCCGTCTACGAGCGTCCTCCAGATCCTCTTTCGCCTGCTTCAGGGCGGGGTCGTCCCCTCGGGACGCGCTGTCGTCCCCGTTCTTCCGCTTGTTGTCTGCCGTCTTTTCCTTCGGCTTGGCGTCGTGGGTGTCGATCACATGCTGGGCGTTCTTGGCGTCATGGAGTGCGCTGTCTGCCTTTTTCTGGAATTCTTCCAGTTCGTCCGCCCAGCTGGACAGGTGACCCTTGACTTCTCGGTACCGGTCCTCCGCCTCGTCCAGCTTACGACCCAGGCCGCGGGCCTCCTCGCCCAGCTTCTCGGCGTACTGGCCCTTGAGGTCATCGGCATCCGCCATCGCGTTGAGAGCTGCGGCCTGTGTCCGCAGATAATGGGCGATCAGCTTCATGTGATCGACTTGATCGCGGATCTTTTCCGGATCGCCCGGTACGGGGTCGTTCTCGCAGAGTGGATGCCAGTCCCTGGGTCGTGCCATTGAATCCCCCGGAGATTCTGATGGGCGGTGTGCTGCGCCTACTTCTTCTTGTTCGCCTTCGCCAAGTCGTCGTCCAACCCCTTGAAGGCGTCTCTGGTCCCTTCCACCAGCTTCCCTACGGTTTCGAGGGACTCGAGCAAGCGCTTGCGATTCTTGTCCCAGTTGTCGACGAAGTCCTCCATCGCATCCTTGATCTGTGGAGCACCCACCACCGATGTGATGTCGTCCTTCCACTCGCCGAGTTCGGTGAACTCGCGCCTGATCTCACCTAGTTGTTTGGCCGATTCGTCCAACAGGTCAAAGTCGACGGTCAAGTCCGACATCGATCTACCTTCTGCCTCAGCGGTTGACCGACTGGATCTCCTGGACGACGACGGCCTGTTCGTTGCCGAACGTGCCGTTGGGCATGTCACCGCCCGCGCCGCCCGTGCCGGTCCAGGTGATCTCCCAGGTGATGGTCGCCCGCAGCTGGTAGGAGCCGTTGCCGGAGGAGCGCAGGTAGCGCAGGCCGCAGGGCGGGGTCCGGTCGGCCTTGCCCTTGGCGTAGGGCTCGCCGATGGAGTCGTCCGGGTTCAGGGCGCACTCACCGGACGCCGGGTAGGTGTCGGCGTCCTCGGTGCCGGGCTCCAGCTTGAGGGCGACCGGCTTGGCCGTCGTCGTGGCCTGGATGTTGAGGCCGGGGACGTTCAGGGCCGCCGTCGCCCGGACCTCGTCGAAGACGGCCCGGTCGAGCCAGGCCCAGGTCGGCAGGTTCACCTTGGTGGTGCCCTCGGGGGCGAGGGTGACCTCGGTGGCGGGCAGCTGCATGTGCTGGTAGGCCAGCGCCGCGAGTATCTCGGGAGTGATGGCCTCCTCGTACTGCGGCGGCGGGGCCTCGCCGTTCTCGACCCAGAACGGTAGGTCGTTGCAGGAGCTGCGCTTGAGGACGTCGGGCTCGTCGGGGTTCTCGACGGCGGCCCAGAACATGCCCTCGCCGTCCTTGTCGACGTTGTAGTCCTTGTAGCCGGGGGTGTCGGTCCAGCTGTACTCGTCCTCGTAGTGCCGCTTCAGCTCACCGAGCGCCGCACCCGCGGTGCCGCCGATGCCAGGGGTCTTCATCTGGCTGTCGATGCTCTTGGACATCCGCTCCTTGAAGTCCTTGGCACCGAGGAACGGGGCGTACCAGCACGGCGGAGGAGCCCAGTTGACGTCCGTCGACGTGATGTTGCCCTTGCCTCCGCCCTTGGCTACGGCTCCGGTGTACGTGATGCGGGCGGTGGCGTAGATGCCGGACTTGTCGCTGCCGCCCTGCTGAACCGTGCCGGCTCCCTGGCCGTTGCTTGTCGGTTCCGCGCCGAAGGCCGGTTCCGCGACGAGGAGGAAGCCAAGGGCGAGTGGCAGGGCCGCCAGGCCGGTACGCAGTGGCGCGTTCACTGGCACTTCTCCGCCTCCGTCTCGACGAACACCTTGGACGCCTGCCAGAGGCTCTCGCGTGAGGGGAACTTGGTCATCACGAGCTTGAAGTAGTCGTAGTCCGCGATGCTGGGCTCGGTCTTCAGGACCTTCCCGGTCTTGACCTCTTTGCCGTAGAACTTGCTCGAGTCCACGCAGAACGCGACCTCCACGGCGTTGCCGTTCGGGGCCGAGCGAGTGGTCGCCTGGTAGTGGCGTCGGGTGCCGGTGGCCGTCCAGCCGCCGTCGAGCCTGCTCTCGATCTGGGTCTTCGCGTAGTGAAGCCCATCACCGGTGGCGTACGTGGCGACGGCCGGGTCGGTGGACGTGCGCTTGTCCACGCCGCGGTAGATGGCACGGAAGAGGTTCGCGGCGTCATCCATCGCCGCCGCCTCGTTCGCGTCCGCCGGCCTCTCCCAGTCGAAGACCAGCTTCATGTCCTTGGGCAGCGACACGTCGACGCCGTCCGGTTTGTCCGAGGCGGGGGCTCCCGAGGGCGCCGCCGACTTCGACGGCTTCTCCGTCGGCTGCTCGGCTCCGGCGATCTTGTCGTTCGCTTCGGACTTGTCGTCCCCGCTTCCGCAGGCGGTCAGCAGCAGTGCGGTGGATGCCGCGAGCGCGACAGCAACGGGCAAAGTGCGGCGCTTCACAGTGGACTCCCCGTGAGACAGAAGTTAAGTCAAGAGCTCAGACGCTATCGGTGCGGTTCTCGGTTTCGCCAGCGCGAACTACCCTGCAAGGAGGGCGAATCCGGGCATACGAGATATCGAAGCGTGGCCACTCAACGGGTGTAGGCGCGTCCCCCGCGGTTCAGGTGGTGCATTCCCGTGACTCCGGCAAGATCGACGACGGACCGGGACCCTGCGCCATTACGACATGGCCACGCGGTCCGCCCCGAGCGGCGACTCCGTGGAGGTGGCGTTCTGTGCCGACGCAGGCGGTCCAGCCGCCGTCGATCCAGGCGTCGATCTGCGTCTTCGCGTAGTGCAGCCCCTCGCCGGTGGCGTACGTGGTGACGGCCGGGTCGGAGGACGTGCGCTTGGCCACGCCCCGGTAGACGGCACGGAAGAAGTTCGCGGCGTCCTCCGTCGCCGCCGTCTCGTCCGCGTCCGCCGGCCTCTTCCAGTCGAAGACCAGGTTCATGTCCTTGGGCAGCGACACGTCGACGCCGTCGGGCTCGTCCGACGCCGGGGCTCCTGAGGGCTCCGGGGACCTCGACGGCGTCTCCGTCGGGTGTTCCGCTGCGGCGATCTCGTCGTTCGCCTCGGACCTGTCAGGACCTGTCAGCTCCGCCGCACGCGGTCAGCAGCAGTGCTGCCGACGTCGCGAGTGCGACAGCGACGGGCAGAGCGCGGCGCCTCACAGTGGACTCCCCGTGAGACTTCGGTTAAGCAAGGGCACCGACGGTATCGGTGTGTTTCTCGGTTTCGCCAGCGCGAACCGTTGTGCACGTAGCGGAGATGGGGAGCCGGAGTGGCCGGGCTTGAGGGCGGGGACGTTCAGCTGCGTCGGGACGTGATCCGGTGGCTGTTGTTCAGCCTCGGGTGCGCCGGTGGTTCGGTGGGGCTGGCGTGGCTCGGGCCGGTCGTGCCGCTGCCCGGCCCGCTGCGGGGAGCCGCCGTGCTCCTTGCCTGGATCGTGTTGCCGCTGGCTTCCCTGCTGGTGCCGCTCCTGCTGCTGCGCAGGGTGCCGCGGAGGCGGCGCAAGGTGGCGTGGCAGCTCGTCGTGCCGGTCGTCGCGGGCGTGGCGTTGGGCATGCTCGGCACGGAAGCAGGCGACAAAGCCGCCCTGGCGGCGCGGGGCACATGGACGGTGGCCGAGGTCGTACGCGTGGAAGAGGCGAGGACCGACCACTGCGACCTGCGCACCGCCGAGGGGCGGGAGATATCACCCTCGCTCTCCGAGGGCGACGGCTGCGACGGCCCGATCGCGAAGGGGGACAGGCTTCGGGTCCGCTACGACCCCGCAGGTGTCGCCGGTCCCGCCGAGCGGGCGGACCGCACGTCGTACGGCGGGCTGATCACCGGCCTCTTCCTGGCAGCGGTGGTGATGGGCACCTGGGGAGGGGTGCGGCAGAACCGCTGGGACCGGGAGTACGCCGGCTGAGGAGGATTCGGAGGCCTCGCTCGGAATGGTGAACCGCCCTGTGGCGGCGGCCATCCCTTCGTGAGCGATTCGTGCAGGCCTCATGGCCGGCCCGTGACGAACCCCGCGTCGGCTCCGTCACAGCCCTGTGCGCGGACGGTGTGGGAACGGCAACAGATTCGCTGGCGCACAGGACGGCGGACGCCGTCGCGCCTTATGCAAGAGGGGTGGGTGGGCGCCGGATTGCAGAGGAAGAACGGCATGTCGGGGGTGGCTCAGGGGGTTGGGGGTGCCTTGAGGGGCTTATGGGCGGCTGATACGGTGCCATGGCTTGACACTCACCCCAGTGCCGAATACCCGCGCAGGGCGCGGACGGTAAGCGCGAAGACGAGTGAAGTGTCCCGAAGTGCAAAGAATTTGGCAGACAACGTCTTGGGTGTACGGGGAGCGGTTGCGTGAAGATCCAAGAGCGTACGGGGGTGGGCGCCGGTCGTTCCGCCGCTCCGGCTCAGCCGTCGGTCGGTGACCGGCTTCCCACGCCGCCTCGCGAGCGCAAACCCGCACTGGCCGCGCTCGCCGTGCTGCTGATCCTCGTCGGCGCGCTGGGCGCGACGATGCTGGTGCTGCGGGCGGGGGACCGGATCGAGGTCGTGAAGGTGACCGGCGAGATCCAGGCCGGCGAGTCCGTCTCCGACAAGAACGTGACCTCCGTCATGGTCGCCGAGGACCCCGGCATCAACTACATCCGCTGGGAACAGCTGGACACCCTGAAGAAGCTGAAGGCCAGGACGACCATCTACAGTGGCACCGTCGTCATCGGCGAGATGTTCACCTCCACCGAGAGCCTTCCCGCCGGCAAGGCCGCCGTCGGTGTGGCCCTGAAGGAGGGGCAGTACCCCACCGACATCAAGTCCGGTGACACCGTGGCCGTATACAACGTCGACGCACCTTCCGGCTCGAACGACGACGACACTTCCGGCGCGGCATCCTCGGGCGGTGGTCTGCTGGTCGACGACGCGACGGTGCAGAAGAAGGCCGAGAAGAGCGACTCCACCGTCTCCACCGGCAACCTCTCCCTCACGCTGCTCGTGGACGAGGCCGACGCCGCCGCCGTGACGAAGGCCGCGGCCGCCGGTGCGGTCGCCATCGTGCACGTCCCCAACAAGCAGTAAGGCGGGCAGCACAGCCATGGCGCTCATCGCTCTCGCCGCAGACAAGGGTTCCCCCGGCGTCACCACCGCGGCCGTCGCCCTCGCGGCGGTCTGGCCGCGCCGCGTCCTGCTGGCCGAGACGGACCCGGCCGGCGGTGATCTGGTGTACCGGTCGGCCGCCGCGCACGGCGGCCCGCTCAACCCGAACACCGGCATGCTGTCGATCGCGGCGACCGCCCGTCGCGGCCTCGTACCGGACCAACTCTGGGACCACGTACAGCCGTTGAGCGGCGGCCTCGAGGTGCTGGTCGGGCTGGGCATCGCAGAGCAGGCGGCCGGTCTGGCCGGGCTGTGGCCGACGCTCGGCCGCGCCTTCGCCTCGCTCGCGGACTCACCGAACGCGCCCGCCGACGTCATCGCCGACTGCGGACGCATCAGCGGCGACACCCCCGCCGTGGAACTGTTCCCGCACGCGGCGCTCGTCCTGCTGATCTCGCGCACCGAACCCGAGGCCATCGCGCGGGTACGCGACCGGGCCGCGGCCCTGTCCGCCAAGCTGCACGGCGGCACGCGCGGGGCCGCCGGCCTCGGCACGCCCCTCGTCGGGGTCGTCCTCGTCGCCGACCCGAGCAACGCGGGCAAGCTCGCCGGCCAGGTCAACGACATGCTGGTGCACGCGCAGACCGGCGCCCGGGTGGTCGGCACCATCGCCGACGACCCGGCCGGTGCCGAGCAGCTCGCCGGGCGCAAGCGCGGCCGGCTGGAGAAGTCGCTGCTCATCCGGAGCGCCCGCAAGGTCACCGCGGACCTGTACCAGCAGTACGGCGCCGCCTGGACCGTGCCCGGGCAGGCCCCGCAGGGAGCCGGCCGATGACCGCTGTCGACCACCAGCTGGTCAAGCGGTTCCGGCAGGAGGCCGGTGACCGTATCGCGGAACAGCGGCGGCAGGACCAGGTCGCCGGTGTCACGCCGATGTCCGGCGAGGACGAGCGGCACTACGCCCGCGCGGTCATAGCCCAGATCCTGGAGGAGCACGCCCGCCAGGAGATCAACGCCGGCCGTACGCCGCTGGACGCCGAGACCGAGGAGGCGTACGCGGCCGCCGTGCACGCCGCGCTGTTCGGCGTGGGCCGGCTCCAGCCGCTGCTGGACGACCCCGAGGTCGAGAACATCGACATCAACGGCTGCGACCAGGTGTTCGTCGGGTACGCCGACGGCCGTGAGGTGCGCGGCGAGCCGGTCGCGGAGACCGATGAGGAACTCATCGAGCTCATCCAGGTGCTGGGCGCCTACAGCGGTCTGTCGTCCCGCCCCTTCGACTCCGCCAACCCGCAGCTCGACCTGCGACTGCCCGACGGCTCGCGTCTGTCGGCGGTCATGGACGTCGCCCGCCGGCCCGCGCTGTCCATCCGCCGGGCCCGTATGGGCAAGGTCTTCATCTCCGACCTCGTCGGCAACGGCACGCTCACCCCGGAGATCGGCCACTTCCTCGCCTGCGCGGTCCGCGCGCGCAAGAACATCATGATCGCGGGCGCCACCAACGCCGGTAAGACCACGCTCCTGCGGGCCCTCGCCAACGAGATCCCGCCGCACGAGCGCCTCATCACCGTCGAGCGCGCACTGGAACTCGGACTGGACACCTTCCCCGAACTCCACCCCAACGTCGTGGCGTTCGAGGAGCGGCTGCCCAACTCCGAGGGTCAGGGCGCCATCTCCATGGCCGAGCTGGTGCGCCGGTCGCTGCGTATGAACCCCTCCCGGGTCATCGTCGGTGAGGTCCTCGGCGACGAGATCGTCACCATGCTCAACGCGATGTCCCAGGGCAACGACGGCTCGCTGTCCACGATCCACGCCAACAGCTCAAGCGAGGTCTTCAACCGCATCTCGACGTACGCCCTCCAGGCGTCGGAACGGCTGCCCATCGAGGCCAGCCAGATGCTGATCGCCGGCGCGGTCAACTTCGTGGTGTTCATCCAGCGCCGCAACGAATTCCAGAGCGGCGGCCGCCTCCAGCGCATGGTGACCTCCGTCCGCGAGGTCAACGGCGTCGACGGACGCGTGCTGTCCAGCGAGGTGTTCGCCGAGACGCCGGACGGCCGGGTCGTGCCGCACGCGCCGATCGCCTGCATCGAGGATCTGATCGCGCAGGGCTACCGGCCGAACGGCTCGTGGGGGTGACGTTTCACATGACCGAGAACCTTGCGGCGCTGGACCAACTCGGTTCCATGGGCGGGCTGTTCTCCACCACCGTCCTGTACGCCCTCGGCTGCGGCGTCGCCGTCGGCGGCGGCCTCGCGCTGCTCCTCGTCGCCGTACGAGGACTGCCCGCCAAGCCCGAGCACGAGAAGCAGAAGGCGGCCGAACGGGTCGACGAGCTGATCCGGTTCGCCGGCCGGCGCGGCTCGCTGGCCGCGCTCGTCGGGCTCGCCGTGCTGCTGCTCACCCGCTGGGCGGTCGCCGGCATCGCGGCCGGTGTGCTCGTCTTCTTCTGGGACCGCCTCTTCGGAGGAGCCCGCGAGGAGCGCGCCGCCATGCGACGGGTGGAGGCCCTCGCCTCCTGGACGGAGTCGCTGCGCGACACCATCGCCGGCGCCGTCGGCCTGGAGCAGGCCATCCCGGCGTCCGCCCGTGCGGCCGCGCCCGTCCTGCGCCCGCACCTCGACGCGCTCGTCGACCGTCTGCGCGCCCGCACCCCGCTGCCCGACGCGCTCCAGAACCTCGCCGACGAGATCGACGACGCCTCCGCCGACATCATCGTCGCCGCCCTCATCCTCAACGCCCGACTGCGCGGCCCCGGTCTGCGCCAGGTGCTCGGCGCGCTCGCCAAGTCGGCGCGTGAGGAGGTCGACATGCGGCAGCGCGTGATGGCCCAGCGCGCCTCGACGCGCCGCTCGGTCCAGATCGTCGTAGCCGTGTCGATCGCGTTCGTCCTCGGCCTGTCCGTCTTCAACCGCGACTTCGTCGAGCCGTACGGCACCGCCGTCGGCCAGCTCGTCCTCGCCCTCGTCTGCGCCCTGTTCGCGCTCGGCTTCTGGTGGCTGCGCAAGCTGTCCACCATCGAGACGCCCGAACGCTTCCTGGTGCGCGACGACTCGGCGGTGCAGTTCGTACGACCGCGCACGCCGGCACCGACGGAAGAGGGGGTACGGCGATGAGCCTCACCATGCCGATCGTCGTCGGAGTCGTCTTCGGACTCGGCGTCTACGCGCTGATCCGCGCCCTGATGCCCAGCAGGCGCAGCGCCGTCGCTCAGGTCGCCCGGATCGACGCCATGCGGGCGCGCGGGGCGGCGTACGAGTCGGCGCGCAGCAGCCAGGACACCGGCCGGTTCGCCTCGCTGCGCGCCGAAGTGGGCGCGCGGGTCGCGGAGTTCTACATCCAGCAGGGCTGGGAGCAGCGCTCGCTGCGGGCCGACCTCGCGGTCCTGGACCGCAGCTGGGAGAAGTTCCTCGCGACGAAGGTGCTGCTGGGCGTGACGGGCCTGATCTTCGGGCCGTTCCTGTTCGCCGTCGTCTACACGATGGGCGTCGGCCGCAGCCCGGTCGTCCCGGTGTGGCTGGCGCTGGTGTGCGCGGCCCTGTTCTTCTTCCTGCCCGACCTGGAGGTCCGGCGGGACGCGGCCGACAAGCGGCGTGACCTGCGGCGCGTCATCGGGGCCTACCTGGACCTGGTGTCGATGAGCCTGGCCGGCGGGCGCGGTCTGCCGGAGGCGCTGATGGCCGCCGCCGAGGTCTCCGACGGCTGGGCCACGCAGCGCATCCGCAACGCCCTCGCCGACGCGCGGATCACCGGCCTGAGCCAGTGGCAGGCGCTGGGGCAGCTGGGCGAGGAACTGGGCGTCGAGGAGCTGAAGGACCTCTCCGCCTCCCTCGCCCTGGTGGCGGACGACGGAGCCAAGGTCCGTGAGTCCCTCGCCTCCCGTGCGGAGACCATGCGCCATCGCGAGCTGGCCGAGATCGAGGGCAGCGCGGGCGAGAAGTCGCAGTCGATGCTCGTCGCGCAACTTCTGCTGTGCGCCGGCTTCCTGGTGTTCCTGATCTTCCCGGCGGCGATGCGGGTGTTCCAGGTGTGACGTGACCGATCGCAACCGCCCCAGCTGATTTGAGAGGAAAGAGAACACTCATGAACGCACCGAAGAACTTCCACACGGGCATCCCGGCCGTGGACTTCCTCGTCACCTTCCTGCGCGGCCGCGTCGAGCGCGCCCGCTCCGGCGAGCTGGACCGCGGTGCCTCCGCGGTCGAGTGGGTCATCATCTCCGCGGTCGTCGTGGCGATCGTGGGCGTGGTGGCGGCCATCATCAACGCCGCGCTGAGCGAGGGCGCCAACAAGGTCGGCGACTGCATCAAGGGCGCGGACGCCGGCAAGACCTGCTGACGGCCGCGGGATCGACGGGGGTTGCTGGTGGGCGTGGTGCGCTGGGTACGCCGTAGGACGGAGGCCGTCTCCGCCCGCGGCGACTCCGGTATGACCGCGATCGAGTTCGTGCTGCTCACGCCGGTGCTGTTCTTCATGATCTTCGCGACGGTGCAGTTCGCGCTGTACTTCTTCGCCGATCACGTCGCCCAGGCCGCGGCCCAGGCGGGCGCCCGCAAGGCCCGCGCGACGGCGGACGCCCAGCCGGGCGCCTGGCGCGGTGAGGCCCGTACGGTCGTCGACTCCTACATCGAGCAACTGGGCCCGCAGCTGGTGCTCTCCCCGGACGTGAAGCTGCTCCAGCCGGAGCAGAACACCGTCGGCGTGGAGATCACGGCACGCGTCCCGACGGTCTTCCCCGGCCTGGACCTGACGGTGCACGCGCAGTCGTCGGGCCCGGTGGAGCGTTTCGTGCCGGAGGGGGAGAACTGACCATGAGCCGCAGGGACGACGAGGGCCTGTCCACGGTCGAGGTGGTGATCCTCGCACCCGTGATGATCCTCTTCATCCTGGTCCTGGTGGCGTTCGGCCAGCTCGTCGACGGCCGCGGCGCGATCGACGGCGCGGCCAGGGACGCCGCCCGCGCGGGCTCGATCCAGAAGGACCACGCGACGGCGATCGCGGAGGCGAGGAAGGCGGCCGAGGCGGACCTGGAGGACGTCTGCTCCGGCCCGGTGACCGTCCGCCAGACGAGCCCCGGCTTCGAACCGGACACCTTCTTCACCGTCGAGGTCAGCTGCGAGGTCCGCGGCCTGGCCATGCTCGGCCTGGACATCCCCACCACCCTGTCGGCGAGCTTCAGCTCCCCGCTGGACCCGTTCCGGAGGACGGCGTGAGGACTTGGCTGTCGGCCCGGCGCGCCCTGCTGGACGACCGGGGCTCGGGCGCCGGCGCGGTGATCATCTTCGCGCTGGTCTTCCTCTCCCTGTCGGCGTTCGTGATCGACGGAGGCATGTCGATCTCCAAACGCGAACGCGCCGCCGACATCGCGGAACAGGCCGCCCGCTACGCCGCCCAGGACATCGACCGCGAGGCCCTCTACGACAACGAGGGCGGTCCGGCCCCCATCAACTACGAGAACTGCGACGCCCGCGTCAAGGCATTCGCCCGCGAGATGGACATGACCGGCGCCGACATCGCCGCGTCCCACTGCGTGACGGCCGACGCCGCCCAGGTCGAGGTCGAGATCCAGCTGACGTACTCCCCGGTCTTCACCGGCATGTTCTACGGCGGCGACGTGGTGGTGCGCGGTCAGGCGGTGGCGGAGAACGAGGTGGGCTGACGGGTGTTCGAACGTGGAGCACGGGACGACCCGGTCGTGGAGCCGGTGCACTGGGACCGGGCCGGCTGGTTCGCGGTCACCGACCTGGTGCGCCCGGCGTCGCTCCGCCGCAAGGCGCGCAAGGAGCAGTGGGCCGTACGCGCCGGGACGATGCGGGACGGCGCCTGGCTCCTGGCGCCGATGGCGTTCATCACCGTCAGTGGGGGCGATGCCCCGGTGTACCACTTGTACGACGCCACCCACCCGGAGACATCGCTGTGCTCCGCGACGCCGGAAAGGAACGGTGCCCGCTACCGGGTGACCGACGGGCAGGACCGAGAGCTCGGTGTGCTGCACCGGACCCCCGCCGCCAAGCGCACCGTTCAGCACGACTGGTGGTTCCGGCTGCCCGACCACGCCGACATCGTGGCCAGCTACCACTGGACCCGGGTCACCGCGAAGGAGGTCGCGGCGCGCGGCAAGCAGCGGGTCGCACACGAAGCCTCCGAACTCGTCGGCAGCGTGGTCCAGTCGTTCGTCAGTCTCGGGATCGACGGCGGCGGAGATGAGAGAGGGCGCATCCACGTCCCCAAGCCCGTGGCCTGGCGCGCCGAGGGCGAGCCGGAGCCCATGGTGCTGACGTCCGGCCAGGTGGAGGGCATCAGGGCCTACCGGCCCCTGGCCGGCTGGCTCGACCTGCGCCTGGCCTACACGCTGGCCGTCGTACGAGAGGCGGCAAAAGGCCCTCGCTGACCGCCTGAGCCGAGCCCGCTCCGCAGGGTGCGACTGTCGCCCCGAAGGACGGCCACGTCCTCAACGCCCGGCGGTTGGTGCCGGGCCGAGGCGCAGGCCGAGGTCCTGGGTCGCGATCTCATGGAGTCTTGAGTCCGGGACCGTCGGAGCGGCGTGGCCGAGCCCTCTGATGTGGGCCAGGAACTCGGCGGGCAGCGTCACGTGGTACGCCGAGACGTAGTAGGGCAGGTCTTCTCGCCAGAGCCAGGTGCCGTCCGTGAGGAGCGAACCGGCGCCCGTCAGGTCTGGTCCTTCGGGGTCCAGTACGTCGCGTTCCGCGCCCGTCTCGCTCCAGAGCGCGGTGCCATTCCTGAGGTATCCGATGATCCGGTCCTCGTCGGATTCGCCCGCAGACCGGACGGCATCTCTGATCGACCCGTCGAGGGGCATTCCCCAACCCGGGTTCAGTTCAGCGAAGAATCCGGCCGAGCGGATCACAGGTGAGCCTCTGCCGTCCGGCCGTCACTCGGCACCCTTGCCCCCCTTCTCGCCCTTCCCGCCGCGCGTGTCCTTGACCTTCATGGCGTCATTGACCTGCTTGGCCAGCTCCTCGTCGAGCTTCGTGAACTCGCGTACGACCGCGTCCGACATGTCCGCGAGGGCGTCGAGCTGCTGGGTGATGTCCTCACGGCCGTCCTCCCAGTTCGACTCGAAGTCGCCGAGGGCGTCGTTGACGCTGCTGTCGCCGATGTCGTCCTTGTAGGACTCGAAGAGCTTCTTGGTGTGGTTCAGGCGGCTCTTGATGGAGCGCAGGCTGCTGCCGAAGCCGGCCAGCTCGTCCAGCGGGAGCGAGAGATCGCTCTTGCCCTTCCCCATGTGTCCTGTCCCCCAGGTGTGTCGGTCAGACGAAGCGGAACGTGCTCGTCACGGCGTCGAAGATGTCGTGGAACGCCTCGGCCAGGTCGAGGACGGGGCTGGCGCCGGAGACGAGGACGACCTGGTCGGTGGCGCCGGGGATCGGGATGTACGTCTGGGTCAGCGCCATCCGCAGGGTGCGGCTGTCGCCCTGTGCGACGGGCACGTCCTCCACGCCGTACGTCCGGGCGGCGACCCCCACCTCGGGGATGTCGACGGTGGTCACCTTCCGCCACGCGTCGCCCTCCCTGCGGGGTGTGATCGTCCGCAGACTCTCCGCGATGGCCCTCGGGTCGGTGGACAAGGCCACGCCCTGCTTGTTCTTCGCGCCGAGGACGGAGACGGTGATGGTCGCCGAGAGCGGGACCCCGTCGAAGTTCTCGGCCATGCAGCCCAGATACACCGCACCGGACTCGTGAGCGTCCTTGGCCATCTTGCGGAGCATCGCCGTGAGCTCGGAACGGTAGGGCGCGAGTTCGGGCACCTCGCGAACGCGCTCGTCGACCAGTTTTCTGATGGTCGACTCCCGGCCCTCGGGGCGGATGTCGAATTCCCACCATGAGTCCGGCACTGAGAGCGACAGACCCACGGGCGACGTACCGGTCACAGCCGCCATCTCTACTCCTCGTCCTCGAAACTGACCGGCGTGTAGCGCTCCGCGTATTCCGCCAGAAAGGCACGTGCCTCCGGCGGGACGGCGAGGGGGACTCGGACCACATACTCGAGAAGGCGCTTCGGCGGGTAGTAGTCGACGAATTCGTACTCGATCTGAGCGAGTGTCTCGGGCGACCCGTATCTGTCGGCCACGCCGAGAGCTGTCAGAAGGCCTTGGAGATCGTAGGAGGCGATGCCTTCGAGGTCATGCGGCAGACGGTAGGGAAAGACATTGGCCGGAGAGAGAGGGGTTCCGCCGCGCGCGAGGTGCGCGAGGTCGGCCAGGCCGAGCTGGACCCATGGTCCGCTGTGACTCACCACCATCCATCGGTCGGCGACGCCGCTCCGATAGACGCGGCATTCCGCTCCGGCGAAGATCTCCTCCATGCCCAGGCCCATTCTGGTGAGCGGCGGCGGTGACCCGTCGAGGCTCTGGACCTCCTCATGCCCCGCCTGGAGCATGTGCGTGAACTCCTCGACGAACACGACGTGCTCGTCCGACCGGGCCAAGCACGAGAAATGAAGGTTCCCGTCGAAGAAGGCAGGACGTTCGGCCCAAGGGTCCCGGATCAGCCGATAGCCCGCGACCCCGTCGCAATGTCCTGGGACGAGAGGGGCGGGCGCCCCGCAGATCTGGCATTCGTTGAGATCCGGCATATCCGTTCGCCTGTCGTTTCGATCGATTTAGGGGGCCTGACGTGGGCGGGTCCGGTCACTATATGCCGGGTACGGGCACGATCCCGCCGCGATCGCTGATCGGCCCACCTGGCGGATATGTGCCCTGCGGCAGTTCCAGCACGCCGTTGTTGTCGAAGAAGCGGACATTTCCGTCGCGGCTGATCACCGCCTCCATGTGGGGTGTGCGTTTGTTGTCCAGATCGCGGCTCATGCTGTTCTTCATGCCGCGTGCGGCTTCCAGATCGTCGGGTGGACCGGGTATGCGGTCCTCCGGGTGCGTGTGCACCGTGAACTTGTAGCCTTCGTCGCGAAGTTCCTTCGGCACGATGGTCGTGACCTGGTCGCCCTGGAAGAGCCGCATTTCGCCGAGGGGGTTCTGCACCACAGCGTGCTCGACACCGTGGAACTTCTGCAACTCGGCCATGTGCGTGATGTGGACCTCGTTCGGGGTGATGCGGACAGGGCCCTTCGTGAGGGCTTTCGCGAGCTGCCTGGCCTTCGGGGAGAGCTCACGGTACGGAATCGTTCCACCGAACAATCGGCTCGACCCCTTGAACGGGCGGTAGATGGAGCGCAAGGCGTCGCCGGAGCGCAGCGCCTGGTACTTCTTCGCGAAACCCCCGCCGATCCCCTTCATCGCGCCGGCGCCCAGCGCCTTCAGCCCGCCCGCCTTCCACAGCTTGCCCAGCTTGGCCAGGCTGGTGAAGCCCTTCGTGGCGGGGATGCAGTCCAGGACGGCCCAGGCCAGGTCTCCCCACCCGGCTGTGCCGTTGAGCATTTTTCTGACCGTGTCCGCGAGGACGACGAGTGCCGCGGCGAACACCAGCCAGCCCAGCGGGCCGCCGATGATCATGACGATGATGCCGACGATCGTGACGACCCACTTGCAGACCGTGACGATCTCGTCCCAGTGGTCGGAGACCCAGTCGCCGATCTCCTCCCACCAGTGCCGGTTCCGGATGCCGGCGTCGGAGGCCTCCTGGAGCTTGGTGACCGTGCGCCGGGCGGCCTCCTCGCGCAGGCCCCGCGCCTGGGCGGCGAGCTTCTTGGCCGCCTCCAGGGCGTTCTGGGCGGTCTGGACGTCCTTCTCCGCGCGCTCCTGGCGGGACTTGGCGTGCTGGGCGTCGCGGGTGGCGCGGCGGACCTCGGCCTCGTCGGGCTTGGGGACGTCCTTGCCGGCGTTCTTCGACGGGTCGTAGGAGTCGGCCTTCTCGGTCGCCCGCCGTACCCAGTCCTCCGCTCCGGACAGGGCCGTCTGGGCGGTGCTCAGCTCATCGCGCGCCTTGCGGCCGTCCCGCAGCGCCTTGTCCGCCTTCTCCTGCGCCTCCTGGAGGTCCGGCCAGAAGGAGGCGAGGGCGTCGCCCGCCAGGTCGTACGACTTCTTCAGCTTGCGCAGCTTCTTCGGGGCGTCGCCGAACTCCTCCGCGAAGACCTCGGCCGTCTTGCCCGCCCAGGAGAGGATCTCGTCCTCCTTGGCTATGCCCTTCAGGTCGCGCAGGGCGTCGGCCACGTCGTCCGCGAAGTCGTGCAAGCTGCCCGCGAGTTGGCGGATGCGCTGCGGATCGCCCGGGGTCGGGTCCTTCTCCAGGTCGAGTACGTGCCAGTCGGTCGGCCTGTGGGACACGCGTTTACCCCCGTAACGCCCGCGATCGTGCAAGAGAACGTACGTGTGAATCTATCCTGTGGGCGGATGCCGCTCCCGTGCGGTATCCGGCGTGACAGACGCAAAGCGGCGAACCGGCGGTTGCGGGTGTGGCCGGAAACGGCGGTGAACTCGGCTGAGGCGACTGGGGATGTGCGTGAGCCGGCTCGCCGACTGGTCGCGGTGCGGCCCGCGTTGAAGGGGATCCGTCGGTTGTTCGACCCCGAGGAACCGGCGGGGCGACGGCCGGCCCGGCCTCGTCGGACGTGCGGCGATCCAACGCCTCTCGCCGGAGACCCCTTTGACGCTCGGAGCGTACTTCACCGAAGCCTCCCGCCGGCCCGCCGGGCAGTCCAGGTGCAACACCCGCCGCCCGACGTGAAGATCCTGCACAGGCCGCCCGCCTGCATGCCGGGCAAGTCGGGCCCAATGGACGGGAAGCGGCAAAGCGGCGCTTGTGCTTCCGGAACGGGGTTCTGTGCCGACAACCCGATTCATAAGATCTCGGTAGGCTCGGTACACCCACCAGGCACCCCCATCGAACCCACCCCAGGACACCCGCCATGCCGCGACGCCGCAGTTCAAGCTCGTCAAGCTCGACGGGAAACGCGACCGCCCCGGGGAGCACCCCCCGCAACCGCACCCCGCAGCCCGTACGTGTGCGGCGGCGCACGTTCGGGGACTTCGTGAAGGCGTTCCTCGCGTTCGTGGCGCTGGTGGCCCTGGTGTTCGGCGTGCCGCTGGGGCTGGCGTCGCAGCTCGGGTGGCCCTTCCCCGACGGGGCGCCCAGCCTGGACTGGCTGCAGCGCGAGATCTCGGTGCAGACGTTCCTGAACATCCTCACCGTCGTCGTGTGGCTGGCCTGGGCGCAGTTCACCGCGTGCGTACTGGTCGAGGTGAAGGCCGCCGTGTCCGGGGTCGGCGTGCCGGGCCGGGTGCCGGGTGCCGGGCCCAGCCAGCTGCTCGCGCGGCAGCTGGTGGCCGCGCTGCTGCTGGTCGGCGCCACCGCCGCGAGCCTCACTCCCGGGCTGTCGCAGCTCGGGCAGAACCTGGAGGGCAGCCAGCGGCCCACGGTCGCCGCGGCCCAGCAGACGCCCGGACTCTTCGCCCAGCAGCAGGAGCAGACCGCCTCCGCCGCGGCCGCCCTCGCCGACCAGGCCGCCGACGCCGCGGACCGGGCCGACAGCGGCGCCACCGCCCGCAGCGGCGACACGAAGTACTACCGGATCCAGCCGCCCGAGGGCCGCCACCACGACTCCCTGTGGGAGGTCGCCGAACGCCACCTCGGCGACGGCCGCCGCTACAAGGAGATCTACGAGCTCAACAAGGACCGCGTGCAGCCCGACGGCTCCCGCCTGTCCGAGGCGAGCCTCATCCGGCCCGGCTGGATCATGGAGATGCCCGGCGACGCCGTCGGCGGCGAGCTCGTCGAGATGCCCGACGAGGCGGCCGCCGTCCCGCCCGAGGTCCGGCAGCAGATCCGCGACTACGCGAAGACCGGCGACCACGCCGAACAACGGCAGCCCGGCGGCGGCCACGGCGACACGGCCGTGTCCCTGCCCGAGCAGCGGCCGGCCCCCGTACCCGAGGCCCCGCAGCGGCACGAACACCAGGCCGCCCCGGCGTCCGGCAGCGACTTCGGCCTCCCCGAGGCCCTCCTCGGCGCCCCCCTCCTCGCCGCCGGCCTCCTCGGCGCGCTCGGCCGGCGCCGCCGCCAGGCCCTGTGGCAGTCGGCGCTCGGCGCCGTCGGCGGGCGGCGCGGCATGGAGCCGCCCACCCCGGCCGGCGCCGCCGCGGACGCCCAGGACGCCCTCCTGGTCGGCGCCGACCCCGAAGCCGTACGCCTCCTGGACCGCTCGCTGCGCGGCCTCGCCGCCTCCCTCGCCGCCGAGTCGAGGCCGCTGCCGGTCGTGTACGCGGCCTGGCTCAGCAACGGCGACCTGCACCTCCAGCTCGCCCAGCCGTCCGGGAAGCCGCCCGCGCCGTGGCGGACCGGTCAGGACCAGACCTTCTGGCTGCTGTCGCGCGCCGACGCCGAGCGCTACGAGGACACCGACACCGCCGCCCCGTACCCGGGCCTCGTCAGCCTCGGCACCATGGACGAGTCGCGGCTGCTGCTCAACCTGGAGGCCGTGCCCGGCATCGTGTCGCTGAGCGGCCGCGAGGCCGACCGGGCCGCCGTGTTCGCGTCCGTCGCCGCCGAACTGGCCACCAACGGCTGGTCGGACCGCATGACCATCACCCTCGTCGGCTTCGGCGAGGACCTCACCCCGCTCGCCCCCAACCGGCTGCGCCACCTCGACGGCGTCGACGACCTCATCGAGACCATGGAGGCCGAGACCCGCCAGCGGCGCGGCGCGCTCGGCGCCGCCGGCCAGGACTCCGTGCTCACCGGCCGCACCGGGCCCGCCCACCACACCCGTTGGGCTCCCCACCTGGTGCTGCTCGCCGCCCAGCCGTCCCCCGAGGACGCCGTCAAGCTCGCCGAACTCGCCGCCGACGCCGGCCGCCTCGGCATCGGCTACCTCGTCGGCACCGAGTCCGGCGATCTGCCCGGCGCCGCCTGGGAGATGGAGATCACCGGCGAGGGCAAGCTGCTCGCCCCGCTGCTCGGCCTCGAACTCGACGCCCAGCTCCTGCCCGTCGCCCAGCAGCGCGCGGTCGTCGAGCTGTTCGTCGAGGCCGACCCCGACCGCGGCCCCGACGGGCCCACGACCACCCCGCCGTTCCTCGTCGACATCAGCGAACAGGGCCGGCCCGCCGTCTACGCCCGCCTCGTCGGGTCGTACGAGATCATCGGCCTGGACACCCCCGACGGCGAGCGCAGCGCCCTGCTGCACGAGGCCCTCGCCCTGCTGCTCCTGCACCGGGAGGGCGTGCACCCGCGGGTGCTGGCCTCCGCCCTGTGGCCGCGCGGCGTCACCGACGACGTACGCGACGCGCTGCTGGACCGGCTGCGCGACTGGCTCGGCGCCGACCCCGACGGCACGCCCCGCCTCGCCACCGACACCACCGGGCGCCTCACGCTCGCCAAGTCGGTCGTCTCCGACCTCGACGTGCTGCGCTCGCTCTACCACGAGGCCACCCAGGGCCGGGGCGTCGACAGCCGTGCCGTGCGCGGGCGGCTGCTCACCGACGCGCTGGTACTGGTGCGCGGCCCGCTGCTCGCCGACCGGCCCGAGGGCCGCTACCGCTGGCTCACCCACGAGATCGTCGATGCCCAACTCCCGCTGCTGGTCGCCGACATCGGGCTCGCGCTGGCCGAGTTCCACCTCGTGAAGGACCGGGCGGAGAAGGCCATCGAGGCCCTGAACGCCGCCCTGCGCACGGCCCCCGCCGACGAGCGCCTGTGGAACGAACTCCTGCGCGCCACCCACGCCACCGGCGACCCGGCCCGCCTCACCTCCCTCGCCGCCGACCTCCTCACCCGCAGCGGCGCCCGCGGCCTGCCGCCCCGCACGGAGGCCCTGCTCGACGAGCTGCTCCCGTCGTGGCGCGACAGCGTCGCGGCCGTGGGATGAACAGCCCCCTGCTCGTCCTCGCCGCCGCGCTGTGGGGCGCGGCGGCGGGCGCCCTGCTCCCGCGCGCGGTCTACCGTTTCGCGGCTCCCTCCGGCGAGCCGTGGCGCGGACTGTGCCCCGGCGGACACCCGCTGCGGGGCTGGACCGGGCGCGGCTGGTGCGGGGAGTGCGCCGGTACGGCGACGGGGGCCGGGGCAGCGACGGGGCGGGCTGCGGCCGACCCGGGCCCCGCATCCGCCCCGCGAGGGCGCCCCGCAGGCGAACCGGCCGCCTCCCATGCCTCGGGCGGCGCCCGCACCTCACCGTCGTACGGCCCGAGGACCCTGCCCCTGACGGCCGTCACCGCACTCGTGTGCGCGGCCCTCGCCGCGGCCACCGGTGTCCGCCCGGAGCTCGGTGTCTGGCTGCTGCTCGCGCCCGTCGGCGTGCTGCTGGCGGCGGTGGACTTCCGGGTGAAGCGGCTGCCGGACCCGCTGACCCTGCCCCTCGCGGCGGCGGCCCTCGCCCTGCTGGGCCTCGCCGCCCTGCTGCCCGAGCACGCGGGGGAGTGGACCACGGCTCTGCTCGGCTCGCTCGCCCTGGCCGCCGGCTACGGCGTGCTGTTCCTGATCAACCCCGGCGGCATGGGCTTCGGCGACGTGAAGCTCGCCCTCGGCACCGGCGCCGCGCTCGGCTGGTACGGCTGGGGGACCCTGATGCTCGGCACCTTCGCCGGGTTCCTGCTGGGCGCGCTGTACGGCGGCGCGCTCGTCGTCGCCCGGCGCGCGGACCGCAAGACGGCGATCCCGTTCGGCCCGTTCCTGATCGCGGGGGCGTTCCTGGGGCTGCTGGCCGGGGCGTACGCGGCCTGAGGCCGGCCCTCCTGATCGCCTCGCGTAGGCTGTTTCCGTCCGTCCACAACCCTTGACGAAAGGGACACCCGGTGACCGAGAAGGCCGACCTCACGTCGTTTGATGTCACAGCCGTCCTCGACCGAGCCGCCGGGGGCGGGCGCATCACCCCCGAGGAGGCGCTCGGCCTCTACCGGGACGCCCCGCTGCACGCCCTGGGCGCGGCCGCAGACGCCGCACGCCGCCGCCGTTACGCCGGGGTGGAGCACATCGCGACCTACATCATCGAGCGGAACATCAACTACACGAACGTGTGCGTCACGGCGTGCAAGTTCTGCGCCTTCTACGCCCCGCCGAAGAGCGACAAGGGCTGGACCCGCGATCTGGACGACATCCTGCGCCGGTGCGCGGAGACCGTCGAACTCGGCGGTACGCAGATCATGTTCCAGGGCGGTCACCACCCGGACTACGGCGTCGAGTACTACGAGAAGCACTTCTCGGCCATCAAGAAGGAGTTCCCGCAGCTCGTCATCCACAGCCTGGGAGCGAGCGAGGTCGAGCACATGGCCCGGATCTCCAAGGTGTCCGTGGAGGAGGCGATCCAGCGCATCCACGCGGCCGGCCTCGACTCCTTCGCCGGCGCCGGCGCCGAGCTGCTCCCGGAGCGGCCGCGCAAGGCGATCGCCCCGCTGAAGGAGAGCGGCGAGCGCTGGCTGGAGATCATGGAGACCGCCCACAACCTCGGCGTGGAGTCGACGTCCACCATGCTGATGGGCACCGGCGAGACCAACGCCGAGCGCATCGAGCACCTGCGCATGATCCGCGACGTCCAGGACCGCACGGGCGGCTTCCGCGCCTTCATCCCGTACCTGTACCAGCCGCAGAACAACCACCTGAAGGGCCGCACCCAGGCCACCATCTTCGAGTACCTGCGGATGATCGCGGTCGCCCGGCTCTTCCTCGACAACGTCGCCCACATCCAGGGCTCCTGGCTCACCACCGGCAAGGACGCGGGCCAGCTGACCCTGCACTACGGCGCCGACGACCTCGGCTCGATCATGCTGGAGGAGAACGTCGTCTCGGCGGCCGGTGCCAAGCACCGCTCGAATCTCATGGAGATGATCGAGATGATCCGCGGCGCCGACCGGGTGCCCGCCCAGCGCTCCACGACCTACGAGCACCTGCTGGTGCACGACGACCCGGCGAACGACCCCGTCGACGAGCGCGTCGTCTCCCACATCTCCTCCACCGCGATCGAGGGCGGCACCGCGCACCCCGAGCTGAAGATCCTCGCCGCGAACTGAGCCAGGTGTGCTGACCCTTCACGTCGCCGAGGCCTCGCCCGAGGCCGCCGTCCTGGTCGACGGCGCGCGGATCACCGCCGTCGGCCCGTACGAGGAGCTGGCCGCCGCGCACCCCCACGCGCGTGTGCGCCGCTGGCCGGGCATCCTCACGCCCGGGCTGCTCAATCCGTACGGGCCGGAGCTGCTGGAGCGGACGTACCACCCGGACCCGCGTGAGGCCGACGCCCTCGGCACCGAGCCGATCGGCGGGCCGCGCGCCGAGGCGCTGTTCCGCACGGACCCGGCCCGCCGGGGCGCCAGCGCGCGGCGCGGGGTGCAGCGGCTCCTCGCGCACGGCACCGTCGCCGTCGCGGGCGAACTGCGCGACCGGGCCGCCCTGGACGCCGTACGGCGGGCCGGGCTCGCCGTCGGACAGCGGCCGCCGTCGCTGCCCGGGCCGCCGTCCCTGTCCCCGGCCCCGCTGATCCTGCTGCCCGCCCTGGCCGCGGGCTCCCCCGCCCGCTTCGCCGTCTTCGACGTGCCGGACCGGGCCGGGCTGGTGCGGCGGGGCGCGGGCACCTGCGTGGCGACCGTGCTGGGCGGCCGGCTGGTGTACCGGGCCCGCTAGCTGGGGCCGCTTCCCGCCGTCCGCGGCCCCTGCTGCCACAATGAGGGCGTGACCCGCGCATCCCTGGACAAGCAGCCGCACGAAGTCGCCTCGATGTTCGACGACGTGGCGGAACGGTACGACCTCACCAACGACGTGCTGTCCCTCGGGCAGGCGCGCGGCTGGCGCAAGGAGGTCGCCAAGGCGGTCGACGCCCGCCCCGCGCAGAAGATCCTCGACCTGGCGGCCGGCACGGGCACGTCCTCCCAGCCCTTCGCCCGGGCCGGCGCCTACGTCGTCCCCTGCGACTTCTCCCTGGGCATGCTCCGGGTCGGCAAGCGGCGCCAGGCCTGGATGCCGTTCACCGCGGGCGACGCCACGCGGCTGCCGTTCAAGGACGACACCTTCGACGCGGTGACGATCTCCTTCGGGCTGCGCAACGTGCAGGACTTCGACACGGCCCTGCGCGAGATGCACCGGGTGACGCGGCCCGGCGGACGGGTCGTGATCTGCGAGTTCTCGCAGCCGACCTGGGCGCCGTTCCGCACGGTGTACACCGAGTACCTGATGCGCGCCCTGCCGCCGGTCGCCCGCGCGGTGTCCTCCAACCCGGACGCCTACGTCTACCTCGCCGAGTCCATCCGCGCCTGGCCCGACCAGCCGGCACTCGCCGCGCGGCTGCAGCAGGCCGGCTGGGACGACGTGGCGTGGCGGAACCTGACGGGCGGCGTGGTCGCGCTGCACCGGGGGTTCAAGAAGGGCTGAGCCCGGCCCCTTGAGTGGTCCGCGCGGATCACCGTACGGCCATGTACGGGTCCTCCGGCGCGTCCAGCTCCCGCTCCAGCCCGCCTCCGCCCGGGCGCGGCAGACGCGGCTCGCGCACGCCTCCGCCGCCCTCTCCGTCGCGGAAGTCGAACCACACCGTGACCACGGCGTCCCGCGGCACCTCGACGCCGGGCGGCGGGTACTGCCGTACGACGTGGTCGACGACGGCGAGATGGAAGTCGGGCCGGTCCGGCGCGGCCAGCAGCAGGCCGTGCCGCTCGGCTTCGCGGCGCGCGTCGACGGCCATCAGGCCGACCAGCCGCGGTACACGCACATCGGGCGTTGTGTGAGGTATGCGCACAGATGTCACCCCCAGCGGTACTGGAAGGGTAACCGCCCGGGGTGCCGTCCGGAAGCGTCAAGTCGCTTTCCGTAGCAGGCTGTTACCGTGTGTCACAGGTCGAGTCGGTAGCAGTGTCCCTGCTGCTTCGACTGCGGGCTGACGAAGGTCTCCGCGAGCCGCATGCCCAGCCGTCGGGTGACCGCGATCGAGCGGGCGTTGCGGGCGTTGACCATGGCGACCACGCCGCCCACGCCGGCCGCACGGACACGTTCCACGGTCATCCGGGCGGCCGCGGTGACGTATCCCTTGCCCCAGTGCGCCCGTCCGAGCCGCCAGCCGATCTCTATCTCGCCCTTGGGGCCCCACTCCTCCGGCCACGGCTGCGCGCCGGTGAAGCCGACGACCTCGCCGGACTCGTCCAGCACGGTCCACAGGCAGAAGCCCAGCTCGGCGTCGTGGCGGCGCTGGCGGGCGGTCAGCTCCTCGTAGACGGACAGCTCCGCGGACCTGCCGCCGTGGAACTCCATGACGTCCCGGTCGTCGAACACCCGGTGCCAGGCGACGGCGTCCTCGTCGGTGGGAACGCGCAGCCGTACTACGGGGAGAGCTCGGTTCACTGGGCAGCCCTTCAGCCGGTTGATCAATTCTGCTGCATAGACTGCCCATGTCCAGTGCCGGTCGGCACGCAGATTTCGAGCTTTGGGGAGATCCCGCCGTGACCGAGCCCCTCTCCGAGAACACCGCCGATGTGATCGTCGTCGGCGCGGGGCCAGCCGGCTCCACCACCGCGTACCACCTTGCCAGGGCCGGCCTGGACGTCCTTCTGCTGGAGAAGACCGAGTTCCCCCGCGAGAAGGTGTGCGGCGACGGCCTGACCCCACGGGCCGTCAAGCAGCTGGTCTCCATGGGCATCGACATCTCCGAGGAGGCCGGCTGGCTGCGCAACAAGGGCCTGCGCATCATCGGCGGCGGCGTCCGCCTCCAGCTCGACTGGCCGGATCTCGCCTCCTTCCCGGACTACGGCCTCGTCCGCAAGCGCGACGACTTCGACGAGCAGCTCGCCCGCCAGGCCCAGAAGGCGGGCGCCCGGCTGTACGAGCACTGCAACGTCTTCGGCCCGATCGTCGACGACCGCACCGGCCGCATCACCGGCGTGAAGGCCAGGCTCGGCGAGGAGAAGCGCGAAGTCTCCTTCCACGCCCCGCTGGTGGTGGCCGCCGACGGCAACTCCACCCGGCTGTCCCTCGCGATGGGCCTGCACCGCCGCGAGGACCGCCCGATGGGCGTGGCCGTACGGACGTACTTCACCTCGCCGCGCCACGAGGACGACTACCTGGAGTCCTGGCTGGAGCTGTGGGACCGCCGTGGCCCCGGCGAGGACCGGCTGCTGCCCGGCTACGGCTGGATCTTCGGCATGGGCGACGGCACGTCCAACGTCGGCCTCGGTGTCCTGAACACCTCCGACTCCTTCAAGGAGCTGGACTGGCGCGAGGTCCTCAAGGCCTGGTGCGCCTCCATGCCGGAGGACTGGGGGTACACCCCGGAGAACATGACCGGCCCGATCCGCGGCGCCGCCCTGCCCATGGCCTTCAACCGCCAGCCGCACTACACGCGCGGGCTGCTGCTCGTCGGCGACGCGGGCGGCATGGTGAACCCGTTCAACGGCGAGGGCATCGCCTACGCCATGGAATCCGGCCAGATCGCCGCCGACGTCATCGTCCAGGCACACGCCCGCTCCACGCCCGCGGGACGCGAGATGGCCCTCCAGCACTACCCGCGCGTGCTGAAGGAGACCTACGGCGGCTACTACACGCTGGGCCGCGCCTTCGTGAAGCTCATCGGCAACCCGAAGGTCATGAAGATCGCCGCCCAGCGCGGTCTGACCCACCCGATGCTGATGAAGTTCACCCTCAAGCTGCTGGCCAACCTCACCGACCCGGCCGGCGGCGACGCGATGGACCGCATCATCAACGGGCTGAGCAAGGTGGCGCCCAAGGCGTGACGCCGGCCTCGGGGGCAACGGCGAAGGGCCGCTGCCCCCGAGCGGCTGCGGCCCTTCGTCCGGTCCTGCGTGTGCGCAGGCGCGTGGCGCGGCTCAGAGCACGCGCACCGCACCCGACGCCGGGTAACCGGACAGGTCCTGGATGACGACGCCCTTGGACGGGTTGGCCGCGTCCAGGTACTGGCCGTCGCCGATGTACACGCCCACGTGGTACGCGGAGCCCTTGCCGCCCCAGTACAGGATGTCGCCGACCTGGAGGTTGGAGGTGCCGACCTCGGTGCCCATCATCGACTGGTCCTGGGAGACGCGCGGCAGGTCCACACCGACCTCGCGGAAGGCGGCCTGGACGAGGCTGGAGCAGTCCCAGGCGTCGGGGCCCGTGGCACCCATGATGTAGGCGTCGCCCACCTGCGCCTTGAGGAAGGCGATGACGGTCGCGACGGAGCCGCCGGCCGGGGTGGAGACGGTGGTCTCGGCGGTGGTGTCGGCGGAGGTGCCGCCGGCGTCGGCGGAGGCGGTGACGAGGGCCTCGCGCTCCGCGGCGCGGGAGGCGGCCTCCTCGGCGGCGGCCCGGCGGGCAGCCTCCTCCTGTGCCTTCTTCTTGGCGGCGGCCTTCTTCTTGGCCACCGCGAGGTCCGCCCTGGCCTGCTTGGCGGCCTGGGCTGCGGCCGCGTCACGCTCGGCCTCGAGCTCGTAGTTCGCGGCGGCCAGCTCGGTGGCGTCCGCGGACTCGGCGACCTGGGCGGCCAGGTCGGCCGTCAGAGTGGGCAGTTCGAGCGTCTGCGTGACCGGCTCGGCGGCGTTCGCCGAGGCCGACGCACCCGCCGCCGCCATGCTGAGGACGCCACCGGCAACTCCGGCGCGCATCGCGAGCGTCGAGGACGCGTTGCGGCGGGGCTTCCGGTGGCTGCGTATGTGAGCGGTGTGGGACATGAGAGCAATCGGTATCAGGGGGTCCTCCATACCTTCAAGAAACGTGTCCTGCGCCACAGTTGTTCAACCGGACCCCCGAAACCCGGGCGCCTCGCTCTTTATTGACGCCGTAACGGACATAGCGGACGCACCCTTTCAAGCCTGTGATCATGGGCTTTCGTCGTTACGTCCGGATTGCCCCGCGCCTACCACTGGTGGCGACCGTTGGCCAAGCCCGCTTCTTATCGATCTTTCACAATGTGGCGCAGGTCACGGAACGGTCACCGTGTCCGCCGCGTCCCGCGCGGGCAGACGACGACCCCGCGCACGGCCCCGCGCTCGTGAACGCGTGCACACGTCCACATCCCGCCCCGGACCTCCCCCTGATGTGTGAACGCCGCCCTCTACCAAGAGGTGGCGTCTCATGCCAATTTGCATGCAGCGGAAGTCTCTTGATATTGAGACGCCCCCTCTGAGCTGCCCTGACGAGCGAAAATGTCACGTCTGGTGATCACTCGGACGCTTCGCGTGCGAAGATCACCGCTCATCCGACTTCATGATCCTTCGTCAGGTGGTGGAGATCACAAAGCTCGTGTAATACCCCGTGTCGCAGATCACAGAGCGCCGGGCATAAGATGCGAGGCAGTTGGGCTTGTGACCTGCTTCACATGTTCTCGATCTTGGCCCGGGACGAGCGGGGTTCGAGGGACTGGTGGGGCGGCTGTGAGTCCAGTGCAACCGCCACCAGTCAGTGCCGACTGAGAGGAGCGAGGAGCGGTGAACGCGTATGCGCCCATCCTCGTACTGGGAGCCCTCGGGGCAGGCTTTGCGATCTTCTCCGTGGTCATGGCCACGCTGATCGGTCCGAAGCGGTACAACCGCGCCAAGCTCGAGGCCTACGAGTGCGGCATCGAGCCGACACCGACGCCGGCCGGCGGCGGGCGTTTCCCCATCAAGTACTACCTGACGGCGATGCTCTTCATCGTCTTCGACATCGAGATCGTCTTCCTCTACCCCTGGGCCGTCACCTTCGACGCCCTGGGTGTGTTCGGGCTCGTGGAGATGCTGCTCTTCGTGCTCACCGTCTTCGTCGCCTACGCCTATGTATGGCGGCGCGGCGGCCTGGAATGGGACTGAGGGGCCTTTTACGACATGGGACTCGAAGAAAAGCTGCCGAGCGGATTCCTGCTGACCACCGTCGAGCAGGCCGCGGGCTGGGTGCGCAAGGCGTCCGTCTTCCCGGCCACCTTCGGACTCGCCTGCTGCGCCATCGAGATGATGACCACCGGCGCCGGTCGCTACGACCTGGCGCGCTTCGGCATGGAGGTCTTCCGCGGGTCACCGCGCCAGGCGGACCTGATGATCGTCGCCGGCCGGGTCAGCCAGAAGATGGCGCCGGTGCTCCGGCAGGTCTACGACCAGATGCCGAACCCCAAGTGGGTGATCTCCATGGGGGTCTGCGCCTCCTCGGGCGGCATGTTCAACAACTACGCCATCGTCCAGGGCGTCGACCACATCGTGCCGGTCGACATCTACCTCCCCGGCTGCCCGCCCCGGCCGGAGATGCTGATGGACGCGATCCTCAAGCTGCACCAGAAGATCCAGACCTCCAAGCTCGGCGTGAACGCCGAGGAGGCGGCCCGCGAGGCGGAGGAGGCGGCGCTCAAGGCCCTGCCCACCATCGAGATGAAGGGGCTGCTGCGGTGAGCGACGCACCCAAGGACGCGAACGGCGTCAACCCCGACAAGGCGCTCTCCGCCGAGAACCTCCCCGGCCAGCGAGGCCAGGGCGGCGAGGAGATCCGCGTCCAGCGCGGCATGTTCGGCGCGAACAACGGCGGCGACACCTCCGGCTACGGCGGTCTCGTCCGCTCGGTCCGCCTCCCGGGACCGGCGGCCCGCCCCTACGGCGGCTGGTTCGACGAGGTCGCCGACGAACTGGAGGGCGCCCTGGAGGAGCAGGGCCTCCTCCCCGAGAACGCCATCGAGAAGACGGTCGTCGACCGCGGCGAACTCACCTTCCACATCGAGCGCGAGCACCTGCTGCGCGTCGCCCGCACCCTGCGCGACGACCCGGCCCTGCGCTTCGAGCTGTGCACCGGCGTCAGCGGTGTGCACTACCCGCACGACAAGGGCCGCGAGCTGCACGCCGTCTACCACCTGCGCTCGATCACCCACAACCGGCTGATCCGCCTGGAGGTCAGCGCCCCGGACGCCGACCCGCGGATCCCCTCGCTCGTCCCCGTCTACCCGACGAACGACTGGCACGAGCGCGAGACCTACGACTTCTTCGGAATCGTCTTCGACGGTCACCCGGCCCTGACGCGGATCATGATGCCGGACGACTGGCAGGGCCACCCGCAGCGCAAGGACTACCCCCTCGGCGGCATCCCCGTCGAGTACAAGGGCGCCCAGATCCCGGCTCCGGACCAGCGGAGGTCGTACTCGTGAGCACTTCGCACGCATCCGCCGCTTCGGCGCGAGAGACCACCGAGGGCACCGTCTACACGGTCACCGGTGGCGACTGGGACGAGGTCGTCCAGAGCGCGTCCCGCGCGGACGACGAACGCATCGTCGTCAACATGGGCCCCCAGCACCCCTCCACCCACGGAGTGCTGCGCCTGATCCTGGAGATCGAGGGCGAGACGGTCACCGAGGCCCGCTGCGGCATCGGCTATCTGCACACCGGCATCGAGAAGAACCTCGAGTACCGCACGTGGACGCAGGGCACCACCTTCGTCACGCGCATGGACTACCTCACGTCCTTCTTCAACGAGACCGCCTACTGCCTCGCCGTCGAGAAGCTCCTCGGTATCGAGGACCAGATCACCGAGCGCGCCAAGATCATCCGGGTGCTCCTGATGGAGCTGAACCGGCTCTCCTCCCACCTGGTGTGCATCGCCACCGGCGGCATGGAGCTCGGCGCGACCACGATCATGATCTACGGATTCCGGGACCGCGAGATGATCCTGGACCTCTACGAGCTGATCACGGGCCTCAGGATGAACCACGCGTACATCCGCCCCGGCGGACTCGCCCAGGACCTGCCGCCCGGCGCGGTGGACCAGATCCGCGAGTTCGTGAAGAAGATGAAGCGGAACCTCCCGGAGTACGACAAGCTCGCCACCGGGAACCCCATCTTCAAGGCCCGTATGCAGGACATCGGCTACCTCGACCTGGCCGGCTGCATGGCCCTCGGCGCCACCGGCCCGATCCTGCGCGCCACCGGCCTGCCGCACGACCTGCGCAAGACGCAGCCCTACTGCGACTACGAAACCTACGACTTCGACGTCCCGACCGCCGACACCTGCGACGCCTACGGCCGCTTCCTGATCCGCCTGGAGGAGATGCGCCAGTCGCTCAGGATCGTCGAGCAGTGCCTGGACCGGCTCAAGCCCGGCCCGGTCATGGTCGCCGACAAGAAGATCGCCTGGCCCGCCCAGCTCGCCCTGGGCCCCGACGGACTCGGCAACTCCCTCGACCACATCAAGAAGATCATGGGCACCTCCATGGAGGCCCTGATCCACCACTTCAAGCTGGTCACCGAGGGCTTCCGCGTCCCGCCGGGACAGGCGTACGCGGCCGTCGAGTCCCCCAAGGGCGAACTCGGCGTGCACGCCGTGTCCGACGGCGGCACCCGCCCCTACCGGGTCCACTTCCGCGACCCGTCCTTCACCAACCTGCAGGCCATGGCGGCGATGTGCGAAGGCGGCCAGGTCGCCGACGTCATCGTCGCCGTCGCGTCCATCGACCCCGTGATGGGAGGCGTCGACCGGTGACCACCTCTTCCTCGGAGCGAGCCGAGCGAGGCGTCAGCCTGGGCATGCCCGAGCTGCCCGCGCCCGGCTACCCGGACGACGTCCGGGAAAGGCTCGAGCGTGACGCGCGCGAGGTCATCGCCCGCTACCCCGACTCCCGGTCCGCCCTCCTGCCGTTGCTGCACCTCGTGCAGGCGGAGGAGGGACACGTCACCCGCACCGGCATGCAGTTCTGCGCCGACGTGCTCGGCCTGACCACGGCCGAGGTCACCGCGGTCGCCACCTTCTACACCATGTACCGGCGCCGGCCCTCCGGCGACTACCAGGTGGGCGTGTGCACCAACACGCTGTGCGCGGTGATGGGCGGCGATGCGATCTTCGACGCCCTCCAGGAGCACCTGGGCGTCGGCAACGGCGAGACCACCGACGACGGCAAGGTCACCCTGGAGCACATCGAGTGCAACGCGGCCTGCGACTTCGCGCCGGTCGTGATGGTCAACTGGGAGTTCTTCGACAACCAGACCGTCGAGAGCGCCAAGCGCCTCGTGGACGACCTGCGCATCGGGCGGACGGTCTCGCCCACGCGCGGGGCGCCGCTGTGCACCTTCAAGGAGACCGCGCGGATCCTCGCCGGTTTCCCCGATGAGCGGCCAGGGGCCGTCGAGGCGGGCGGCAGCGCGGGACCGGCGTCGCTGGTGGGCCTCCGCCTGGCCAAGGGAGAGACCGCACCCGCGCGCGTGGTCCACCCGCGCGACGGCGGACCGCACGACGAGCCGCAGGACAAGGTGCACGAGCCGTCACCGGCCGAGCACGTCAGCTCGCACGACGCGCCACAGGACACATCGGCATCCGACCCCGCCCACCCGGCAGGGCCCACCGCCGAGGAGGGGGAGTGATGACCTTGGCACCCGAGCTGAAAGACACCAGCCCCGAGAAGCTGCTCGCACCCGTGCTGTCGTCCTTCTGGGACGAGGAGCGCTCCTGGACGCTGGACGTCTACCGAAGGCACGAAGGGTACGAGGGACTCCGCAAGGCGCTCGCCATGTCGCCGGACGACGTGATCGCGTACGTCAAGGAGTCCGGTCTGCGCGGGCGCGGCGGCGCGGGATTCCCCACCGGAATGAAATGGCAGTTCATTCCTCAGGGGGACGGAAAGCCGCACTATCTAGTTGTCAACGCCGACGAGTCGGAGCCTGGAACCTGCAAGGACATTCCGCTCCTCTTCGCGAACCCGCACAGCCTCATCGAGGGCATTGTCATCGCGTGTTATGCCATCAGGTCGTCGCATGCCTTCATTTATCTGCGTGGTGAAGTCGTCCCCGTTCTGCGGCGGTTGCACGAGGCCGTGCGCGAGGCCTACGCGGCCGGCTACCTCGGCGAGAACATCCTGGGCAGCGGTCTGAATCTGGAACTCACCGTGCACGCGGGCGCGGGCGCGTACATCTGCGGTGAGGAGACCGCGCTCCTGGACTCCCTCGAAGGCCGCCGCGGCCAACCGCGGCTGCGTCCCCCCTTTCCTGCGGTGGCAGGTCTCTACGCCTGCCCGACTGTTGTGAACAACGTCGAGTCGATCGCCTCGGTTCCCGCGATCATGCAAAACGGAAAAGAATGGTTCAGGTCGATGGGCAGCGAGAAGTCACCGGGCTTCACGCTCTACTCGCTCAGCGGCCATGTCGCGAGCCCCGGCCAGTACGAGGCGCCGCTCGGCATCACCCTGCGCCAGCTGCTGGAGATGAGCGGCGGGATGCGGCCCGGGCACCGGCTGAAGTTCTGGACGCCCGGCGGTTCCTCCACCCCGATGTTCACCGACGAGCACCTCGACGTCCCCCTCGACTACGAAGGAGTGGGCGCCGCGGGTTCCATGCTCGGCACCAAGGCGCTCCAGTGCTTCGACGAGACCACCTGCGTGGTACGGGCCGTCACCCGCTGGACCGAGTTCTACGCCCATGAGTCCTGCGGCAAGTGCACGCCCTGCCGCGAAGGCACGTACTGGCTCGTGCAGCTGCTGCGCGACATCGAGGCCGGCAAGGGCGTGATGAGCGACCTCGACAAGCTGAACGACATCGCCGACAACATCAACGGCAAGTCGTTCTGCGCCCTCGGCGACGGCGCCGCCTCGCCGATCTTCTCCTCGCTGAAGTACTTCCGCGAGGAGTACGAGCAGCACATCACGGGCCGCGGCTGCCCCTTCGACCCGGCCAAGTCGACGGCCTGGGCCGACCGTACGGAGGTGAACGCATGACAGTGACCACCAGCGCTCCCTCCGGAGGGGGCGAGGCGGCGGTCCCGCCGGAAGACCTGGTGTCGCTGACCATCGACGGCATCGAGATCAGCGTGCCCAAGGGCACCCTGGTCATCCGGGCCGCCGAACAGCTCGGCATCGAGATCCCCCGCTTCTGCGACCACCCCCTCCTCGACCCGGCCGGCGCCTGCCGCCAGTGCATCGTCGAGGTCGAGGGCCAGCGCAAGCCCATGGCGTCCTGCACGATCACGTGTACGGACGGAATGGTCGTGAAGACTCAACTGACCTCACCCGTGGCCGAGAAGGCGCAGCACGGCGTGATGGAGCTGCTCCTCATCAACCACCCCCTGGACTGCCCGGTCTGCGACAAGGGCGGCGAGTGCCCGCTGCAGAACCAGGCCATGTCCCACGGGCAGGCCGAGTCCCGCTTCGAGGGAAAGAAGCGGACCTACGAGAAGCCCGTGCCGATCTCCACTCAGGTGCTGCTCGACCGTGAGCGCTGCGTGCTGTGCGCGCGCTGCACCCGCTTCTCCGACCAGGTCGCGGGCGACCCGATGATCGAGCTCATCGAGCGGGGAGCGCTCCAGCAGGTCGGCACCGGCGAGGGCGACCCCTTCGAGTCGTACTTCTCCGGCAACACCATCCAGATCTGCCCCGTCGGAGCGCTCACCTCGGCGGCCTACCGGTTCCGCTCCCGCCCCTTCGACCTGGTCTCCTCGCCCTCGGTGTGCGAGCACTGCTCCGGCGGCTGCGCCACACGCACCGACCACCGGCGCGGCAAGGTCATGCGGCGCCTGGCGGCCACGGACCCGGAGGTCAACGAGGAGTGGATCTGCGACAAGGGCCGCTTCGCGTTCCGGTACGCCCAGCTGCGCGACCGGCTGGAGACACCGCTGGTGCGCGGAGCCGACGGTGAACTCGCCCCCGCGTCCTGGCCGGAGGCCCTCCAGGCCGCGGCCGATGGCCTGCTGGCCGCCCGCGGCCGTACCGGCGTCCTCACCGGCGGCCGACTGACCGTCGAGGACGCGTACGCGTACAGCAAGTTCGCGCGCGTGGCGCTCGACACCAACGACATCGACTTCCGCGCGCGGGTGCACAGCAGCGAGGAGGCCGACTTCCTCGCCGCGCGGGTGGCGGGCCGCGGCCGTGACCTCGACGGTACGGGCGTGACGTACACGTCGCTGGAGAAGGCGCCCGCCGTCCTGCTGGTCGGGTTCGAGGCCGAGGAGGAGGCGCCCGGCGTCTTCCTCAGGCTGCGCAAGGCCTGGCGCAAACACGGACAGCGGGTCTTCGCGCTGGCCACGCACACCACGCGCGGTCTGCAGAAGGCGGGCGGCACCCTGCTGCCGGCCGCCCCCGGCACCGAGACCGAGTGGCTGGACGCCCTCGCGAGCGGTGTCGGCCTGGAGGAGCCCGGCGGTCGGTGCGCCGAGGCGCTGCGCGCCGAGGGCGCCGTGATCGTGGTCGGCGAACGCCTCGCGGCGGTCGCGGGCGGGCTCACCGCCGCCGTACGGGCCGCCTCCGCGACCGGCGCGCGGCTGGTGTGGATCCCGCGCAGGGCCGGGGAGCGCGGTGCCGTCGAGGCCGGCGCGCTGCCGTCGCTGCTGCCGGGCGGCCGTCCCGCCACCGACCCACGCGCGCGTGAGGAGGTCGCGGCCGCCTGGGGCGTCGCCGAACTCCCGCACCGCTACGGCCGAGACACCGGCCAGATCGTCGAGGCCGCCGCCTCCGGCGAACTGCGGGCGCTGCTGGTGGCGGGCGTCGAGGTCGCCGACCTGCCCGACCCGGCACGCGCGCGTGAGGCGCTCGCCGAGATCGGCTTCCTGGTGTCGCTCGAGCAGCGGCCCAGCGAGGTCACCGACCACGCGGACGTGGTGCTGCCGGTCGCGGCGGTCGCCGAGAAGGCCGGCAGCTTCCTCAACTGGGAGGGCCGGGTCCGCTTCTTCGAGGCCGCTCTCAAGCCCGACCAGATGACCCGCCGCCTGGCCCCCGCCGACGCGCGCGTGCTGCAGATGCTCGCCGACGCCATGGACGTCCACCTGGGCCTGCCGGATCTGCGCACCGCGCGCGCGGAGCTGGACCGGCTCGGCGCCTGGGACGGGCCGCGGGCCACCGAGCCGCTGGAGACCGGGGGCGTGCTGCCCCGGCCCGCCACCGGGGAGGCCGTGCTCGCCGGGCACCGGCTGCTGCTCGACCAGGGTGTGCTGCAGCAGGGCGACGAGGCGCTCGCCGGCACGCGGCACGCGGCACACGCGCGTCTGTCCGCGGCGACTGCCGTCGAGGCGGGCGTGAAGGACGGCGACGTCCTGTCCGTGTCCGGCCCGTCCGGCACCGTCGAACTGCCGCTGTCGATCACCGAGATGCCGGACCGCGTGGTGTGGCTCCCGCTGAACTCCACCGGCCGGGGCGTCGCCTCCGACGCCGGGGTGCAGCCCGGCTCCCTCGTCCGCATCGGTCCGGCGACCCTCGCCGCCGAGGCCCCCAAGGAGGTGGAGTCATGAGCTGGCACCTCGCCGCCGAAGACCTCTCCCTGTTCGGCCGCGACCCCTGGTGGCTCGTCGCGGTCAAGGCGGTCTTCTGCTTCGCCTTCCTGATGGTGACCGTGCTGTTCTCCATCGTCTGGGAGCGCAAGGTCGTCGCTTGGATGCAGCTGCGCATCGGCCCCAACCGGCACGGCCCGTGGGGCATGCTCCAGTCCCTCGCCGACGGCATCAAGCTGATGCTGAAGGAAGACATCATCGTCAAGCGCGCGGACAAGGTCGTCTACGTCCTCGCGCCGATCGTCGCGGCCATCCCGGCCTTCATGGCGATCGCGGTGATCCCCTTCGGCCCGGCCGGCAACGAGATCTCGATCTTCGGCACGCGCACCACGATGCAGCTCACCGACCTGCCGATCGCGATGCTGTACATCCTCGCGGTCGCCTCGGTCGGCATCTACGGCATCGTGCTGGCGGGCTGGAGCTCCGGATCGACGTATCCGCTGCTCGGCGGTCTGCGCAGTTGCGCGCAGATGATCTCGTACGAGATCGCGATGGGAGCCGCCTTCGCGTCGGTGTTCCTCTACTCGGGGTCGATGTCGACGTCGACGATCGTCGAGCAGCAGGCCGACCGCTGGTACATCGTGCTGCTGCCGGTGTCGTTCATCATCTACATCGTCACCATGGTCGGTGAGACCAACCGGGCGCCGTTCGACATGCCCGAGTCCGAGGGCGACCTGGTCGGCGGCTTCAACACCGAGTACTCGTCGATCAAGTTCGCGATGTTCATGCTCGCCGAGTACGTCAACATGGTGACCGTCTCGGCGGTGTCCGTGACCCTCTTCCTCGGCGGCTGGCGGGCCCCGTGGCCGGTGAGCGGCTTCTGGGAGGGCGCCAACCACGGCTGGTGGCCGATGCTGTGGTTCACCGTCAAGGTGCAGCTGCTGCTGTTCTTCTTCATCTGGCTGCGCGGCACGCTCCCGCGGGTGCGCTACGACCAGCTGATGAAGCTCGGCTGGAAGGTCCTCATCCCGGTCTCCCTGGTCTGGCTGATGCTCGTCGCGACCGTGCGGGCCCTGCGCAACGAGAACTACGACTTCGCCGACATCGCCCTCTACGTCGGCGGCGGGGTGATCGCCCTGTTGCTGCTCTCCTTCGTCGCGGACTTCTTCCGCGACCGCGGCAAGCCCGCCGAGGCGGCGCCCGCGGACCGGGCCGCGTTCGACCCGATGGCGGGTGGATTCCCCGTGCCGCCGCTGCCCGGGCAGGAGCTTCCGGCGGTGCCGCGCAGGCGCTCGCGCCGGGAGGGGGAGCTGATTGTCAGTGGTGCCCCCGATACTCAGAGTGACGGATCGCTGGATGGAAAGGAGGCGTCCGATGGCTGAGGAACCCAAGGAGACCGACCCTGGTTTCCAGAACCCGGTGGCCGGCTTCGGCGTGACCTTCAAGGCCATGTTCAAGAAGCGGCTGACCGAGCAGTACCCGGAGCAGCAGAAGACCACCGCTCCGCGCTTCCACGGACGGCACCAGCTCAACCGCCATCCGGACGGCCTGGAGAAGTGCGTCGGCTGCGAGCTGTGCGCGTGGGCCTGCCCCGCCGACGCGATCTACGTGGAGGGCGCGGACAACACCGACGAGGAGCGCTACTCCCCGGGGGAGCGCTACGGCCGCGTCTACCAGATCAACTACGCCCGCTGCATCCTGTGCGGCCTGTGCATCGAGGCGTGCCCCACCCGCGCGCTGACGATGACCAACGAGTTCGAGCTGGCCGACTCCAGCCGCGCCAACCTCATCTACACCAAGGAGCAGCTGCTCGCCGGTCTGGACGAGGGCATGGTCGACACCCCGCACGCCATCTACCCCGGCATGGACGAACAGGACTACTACCGGGGCCTGGTGACCGAGGCCGCGCCCGGCACCGAGCGGCAGGTCGCCCTCTCCAAGGGCGAGGCCCCGCAGGAGGGCGCCTCGACCTTCGGCGCGGACGAGCCGGCGTCGGAGGAGGTGATCCGCCGATGAGCGCGCAGCTCGCCGCCTACTCCACCTCCACCGGCGAGGCCGTCCAGTTCTGGGTCCTCGGTACGGTCGCGGTGATCGGCGCGCTGTGCACGGTCTTCATGAAGAAGGCCGTCCACAGCGCGCTGTGCCTGGCCGGCACCATGATCATCTTGGCGGTGTTCTACCTCGCCAACGGCGCCTACTTCCTGGGCGTCGTCCAGATCGTCGTCTACACCGGCGCGATCATGATGCTGTTCCTGTTCGTGGTGATGCTCGTCGGTGTCACCGCGGCCGACTCCCTGAAGGAGACCGTCAAGGGCCAGCGCTGGCTGGCCCTGCTGTGCGGCCTCGGCTTCGGCATCCTGCTGGTCGCCGGGATCGGCAACGCCTCCCTCACGGAGTTCGACGGACTCGGCCAGGCCAACGCGGGCGGCAACGTCGAGGGCCTGGCCTCCCTGATCTTCACCAAGTACGTCTTCGCCTTCGAGATCACCGGCGCCCTGCTGATCACGGCCGCCGTCGGCGCGATGGTCCTCACCCACCGCGAGCGCACCGAACGGGCCCGCACCCAGCGCGAGATGGCCGAGCAGCGGGTCCGCGAGGGCAAGCACCTGCCGCCGCTGCCGGCGCCCGGTGTGTACGCGCGGCACAACGCCGTCGACATCGCCGGCCTGCTGCCCGACGGCACCCCGTCGGAGCTCACGGTCAACAAGACCCTGCGCGAGCGCGGCCAGATCCGGGACGTCTCGGCGGAGGCGCTGAACGACCTCAAGGCCATCGAGCAGCGCGCCGAGGAGCGCCTGGAGCGCACCGCGATCGAGCCGCCGCACTTCAAGCGGGCCGAGGAGGCGTCCAAGTGAACCCGGTCAACTACCTCTACCTCGCCGCCCTGCTGTTCACGATCGGCGCCACCGGCGTGCTCATCAGGCGGAACGCGATCGTGCTGTTCATGTGCATCGAGCTGATGCTGAACGCCTGCAACCTCGCGTTCGTCGCCTTCTCCCGGATGCACGGCAATCTCGACGGCCAGATCATCGCCTTCTTCACGATGGTCGTCGCCGCCGCGGAGGTCGTGGTCGGGCTCGCGATCATCGTGTCGCTGTTCCGTTCCCGCCACTCGGCCTCGGTCGACGACGCCAGCCTGATGAAGCTGTAAGGGGTCGCTCAAGTGGAGAACCTGATTGCGCTGCTGATCGCGGCGCCCCTGCTCGGAGCGGCCGTACTGCTGTGCGGCGGCCGGCGGCTCGACGCCGTCGGCCACTGGATCGGCACACTGCTCGCGGCCGTCTCCTTCGTGCTCGGCCTGGTGCTGTTCACCGACCTGCTCGGCAAGGGCGCCGAGGACCGCACCGTCACCCAGCACCTGTTCAGCTGGATCCCGGTCGAGGGCTTCCAGGCGGACGTCGCCTTCCGCCTGGACCAGCTGTCGATGACGTTCGTCCTGCTGATCACGGGCGTCGGCTCGCTGATCCACCTGTACTCGGTCGGGTACATGGAGCACGACGAGCGCCGCCGCCGCTTCTTCGGCTACCTGAACCTGTTCCTCGCGGCCATGCTGCTGCTCGTCCTCGCCGACAACTACCTGCTGCTGTACGTCGGCTGGGAGGGCGTCGGCCTCGCCTCCTACCTGCTGATCGGCTTCTGGCAGCACAAGCCCAGCGCCGCCACGGCCGCGAAGAAGGCCTTCCTGGTCAACCGCGTGGGCGACATGGGCCTGTCGATCGCGATCATGCTGATGTTCACCACCTTCGGCACCTTCGCCTTCGGCCCGGTCCTCGGCACCCACGAGGAGGCCGGTCTGGTCGCCGACACCGGTGAGGGCAAGCTGACCGCCATCGGCCTGATGCTGCTGCTCGCCGCCTGCGGCAAGTCGGCCCAGGTGCCGCTGCAGTCCTGGCTCGGGGACGCGATGGAGGGCCCGACCCCGGTCTCGGCCCTCATCCACGCCGCGACCATGGTGACCGCGGGCGTCTACCTGATCGTCCGCTCCGGTGCGATCTTCGACGCGGCGCCCGACGCCCAGCTCGTCGTCACCATCGTCGGCGCGGTCACGCTGCTGTTCGGTGCGATCGTCGGTTGCGCGAAGGACGACATCAAGAAGGCCCTGGCCGGCTCGACCATGTCGCAGATCGGCTACATGGTGCTGGCGGCGGGCCTCGGCCCCATCGGCTACGTCTTCGCGATCATGCACCTGGTGACGCACGGCTTCTTCAAGGCCGGGCTGTTCCTCGGCGCCGGTTCCGTCATGCACGGCATGAACGACGAGGTCGACATGCGCCGCTACGGCGGCCTGCGCAAGTACATGCCGGTCACCTTCGTCACCTTCGGCCTCGGCTACCTCGCCATCATCGGCTTCCCGGGCCTGTCCGGCTTCTTCTCCAAGGACAAGATCATCGAGGCGGCGTTCGCCAAGGGCGGCACCGAGGGCTGGATCCTCGGCGGCGTGGCCCTGCTCGGCGCGGCCATCACCGCGTTCTACATGACGCGCGTGATGCTGATGACGTTCTTCGGCGAGGAGCGCTGGCGCGACCGGCCCACCCCTTCCCCGGCCGAGCCCAGCGTGGAACCGGCCGCCGAGACGCACGGCGAGCACAGCGAGCCTCACCCGCACGAGTCGCCGAAGGTCATGACGATCCCGATGATCGTCCTGGCCGTGGGCTCCGTCGCGGGCGGCGCGTTCTTCAGCGTCGGCGACCGCTTCCTGCACTGGCTGGAGCCCATCACCGGGCACGACCACGGTGACGCGCCGATCAGCGCGGGCGTGGTCACCGGCGCCACGGTGGCCTGCATGGTCATCGGCGTCGCCATCGCCTGGGCGATGTACGGCCGCCGCCCGGTCCCGGCCGTCGCCCCGCGCGGGTCGCTGCTCACCCGGGCAGCCCGCCGCGACCTGCTCCAGGACGACTTCAATCATGTCGTCCTGGTCCGCGGCGGCGAGCACCTCACCCGGTCCCTGGTCTACGTCGACCACACCCTGGTCGACGGCGTCGTCAACGGCACGGCTGCCTCGGTCGGCGGCCTCTCCGGACGGCTGCGCAGGCTGCAGAACGGCTTCGCGCGGACGTACGCGGTCTCGATGTTCGGCGGTGCGGCGGTCATCGTCGCCGCGACCCTGCTGATGAGGGCGGTCTGATACCGATGTCCTTTCCTCTGCTGACAGCGACGGCGGTGCTCCCGGCCGTCGGGGCGGTGGCCACGGCCGCCGTGCCCGCCGCGCGCCGCACCGCCGCCAAGTGGCTGGCCCTGCTGGTCTCGCTGGCCACGCTCGCCCTGGCGATCGCGGTCCTGGTCCGCTTCGACCCTGACGGCGACCGCTACCAGCTCACCGAATCCCACGCCTGGATCAAGGAGTTCGGGGTCCGCTACGAGCTGGGTGTGGACGGCATCGGGGTGGCGCTGATCGCGCTCACCGCCCTGCTGATCCCGTTCATCGTCCTCGCGGGCTGGCACGACGCCGACCCGCTGGAGACCGGCAGCCGCCGCTGGCGGCCGACGCAGGGCTTCTTCGCCCTGATCCTCGCCGTCGAGGCGATGGTGATCCTCTCCTTCGAGGCCACCGACGTCTTCCTCTTCTACATCCTCTTCGAAGCCATGCTCATCCCGATGTACTTCCTCATCGGCGGCTTCGGGGACCGTGCCCACGAGCACGGCGAGGAGGTGGCGTCGACCCAACGCTCTTACGCCGCGGTCAAGTTCCTCCTCTACAACCTCGTCGGCGGACTGATCATGCTGGCCGCGGTGATCGGCCTGTACGTCGTCGCCGGGAACTTCTCCCTCACCGAGATCGCCGAGGCCCGCGCCAACGGCTCGCTCGACATGGCGACCAGCACCGAACGCTGGCTGTTCCTCGGCTTCTTCTTCGCCTTCGCGGTGAAGGCGCCGCTGTGGCCGCTGCACACCTGGCTGCCCAACGCCATGGGGGAGGCCACCGCCCCGGTCGCCGTCCTCATCACCGCGGTCGTCGACAAGGTGGGCACCTTCGCGATGCTCCGCTACTGCCTCCAGCTCTTCCCGGAGGCCAGCAAGTGGGCGACGCCCGCGATCCTCGTCCTCGCGCTCATCAGCATCGTCTACGGTGCTCTGCTCGCGGTCGGCCAGCGGGACATCAAGCGCCTGGTGGCGTACGCGTCGATCTCCCACTTCGGTTTCATCATCATGGGCATCTTCGCGATGACCAGCCAGGGCCAGTCCGGCGCGACCCTCTACATGGTCAACCACGGCATCTCGACGGCCGCGCTGATGCTGGTGGCCGGCTTCCTGATCTCGCGGCGCGGCTCGCGGCTCATCGCCGACTACGGCGGTGTGCAGAAGGTCGCCCCGGTGCTCGCCGGCACCTTCCTGATCGGCGGCCTGGCGACGCTGTCGCTGCCCGGACTCGCGCCGTTCGTCAGTGAGTTCCTGGTGCTGGTCGGCACGTTCGCCGAGTACCCGGTGGTCGGCATCATCGCCACCTTCGGCATCGTGCTCGCCGCGCTGTACACCCTCGTCCTGTACCAGCGGACGATGACCGGCCCGGTGAAGCCCGAGGTCGCCGCGATGCCCGACCTGCGGGTGCGCGAACTCGTGGTCGTGGCACCGCTGGTCGTGCTGCTGATCTTCCTGGGCGTCTACCCGAAGCCCGTGACGGACATCGTCAACCCGGCGGTGAAGCAGACCATGTCCGACGTACACAAGAAGGACCCCCGGCCCGAGGTGGAGGCGGCCAAGTGAGCGCAACAGCCGTCCACAGCCTGTGGACAACGGCGGCCGATCCGATCTCGAAGATCGACGCGCCGAAGATCGAATATGGGCAATTGTCGCCCACCCTGATCGTCGTGGGCGCGGCGATCGTCGGGGTGCTCGTCGAGGCGTTCGTGCCGCGCAAGTCCCGCTACTACGCCCATCTGTTCGTGTCCGTCGTCGCGCTGGTCGCGGCGTTCGCCGCGGTGGTGGCGCTCGCCGCGGACGGCTTCGGCACCACCAAGGCACGGATCGCGGCGATGGGCGCGGTCGCGGTCGACGGTCCCGCGCTGTTCCTGCAGGGCACGATCCTGCTGGTCGCGCTGGTCGGTCTGTTCACCTTCGCCGAGCGCCGCCTGGACCCGCTGGCGCACGGCAACCGCGTCGACTCCTTCGCCGCGCAGGCCGCCTCCGTGCCCGGCAGCGCCGGTGAGCAGGCCGCGGTGAAGGCCGGGTTCACCACCACCGAGGTGTTCCCGCTGCTGCTGTTCGCCGTCGCGGGCATGCTGCTGTTCCCCTCGGCCAACGACCTGCTGACGCTGTTCGTGGCCCTGGAGGTCTTCTCCCTGCCGCTGTACCTGCTGTGCGCGCTGGCCCGCCGCAAGCGGCTGATGTCGCAGGAAGCGGCCGTGAAGTACTTCCTGCTCGGGGCGTTCGCCTCCGCGTTCACCCTGTTCGGCATCGCGCTGCTGTACGGCTACTCCGGCTCGATGTCGTACGCCACGATCGCGCAGGTCGTCGACGGCTCGGTCACCGACGTCACCCCGGCCCTCGCCGACACCATGGGCAATGACGCGCTGCTGCTGGTCGGCGCCGCGCTGATCGTGATGGGCCTGCTGTTCAAGGTGGGCGCGGTGCCGTTCCACATGTGGACGCCGGACGTCTACCAGGGCGCGCCGACCCCGGTCACCGGCTTCATGGCGGCCGCCACCAAGGTCGCCGCGTTCGGTGCGCTGCTGCGCATCCTGTACGTCGTCCTGCCGGGCCTGCGCTGGGACTGGCGGCCGGTGATGTGGGGCGTGGCGATCGTCACGATGCTGGGCGGCGCGATCGTCGCGATCACCCAGACCGACATCAAGCGGCTGCTGGCGTACTCGTCGATCGCCCACGCGGGCTTCATCCTCGCGGGTGTCATCGCGACCACCCCGGACGGCGTGTCCTCGGTCCTGTTCTACCTGGGTGCCTACTCGTTCGTGACGATCGGCGCGTTCGCGGTCGTCACCCTCGTGCGGGACGCGGGCGGCGAGGCGACGCACCTGTCGAAGTGGGCCGGTCTCGGCCGGCGCTCCCCGTTGGTGGCGGCCGTGTTCGCGGTGTTCCTGCTCGCCTTCGCGGGCATTCCGCTGACCTCGGGCTTCACCGGCAAGTTCGCCGTGTTCAAGGCGGCGGCCGAGGGCGGCGCGGCCCCGCTGGTGGTGGTCGGTGTGATCTCGTCCGCGATCGCGGCGTTCTTCTACATCCGCGTGATCGTGCTGATGTTCTTCAGCGAGCCGCGGCCCGAGGGCCCGACGGTCGCCGTGCCGTCCCCGCTGACGATGACGGCGATCGGCGTCGGCGTGGCGGTCACGCTGGTGCTCGGTGTGGCTCCGCAGTACTTCCTGGACCTGGCGGGTCAGGCCGGGGTGTTCGTGCGCTGAGCAGCGGTGCGCCGATGGGCCCCGGTTCCCCCCGTGGGGACCGGGGCCCATCCGTGTGCGGCCTGCGGCGTCCCGTCAGGGGGCCGGGTTCGCCGGGCAGGTCACGGTCGGGTTCGTCGGGCTGAACAAACCGTCGGGGTTCGTCTTGTAGAGCCATGCGCGCAGCGTGTGGCCGGACCCGAGGGGCTGGGGGAGCAGGTCCGGGCCGTTGAAGTCCTGGCCGAACAGCGACGGCCGGTCGACGCCCGTCCCGGCCTGGACGATCCACTCCGCGCCCACGAGCCTGCGCCTCCCGTCAGGCCCGTCCTCGTACAGGAGAGCCTCGGGCTTACCGGGATCGAGGTCGCCGTCGTCCTGGACGGCGTCCAGGTCGACGTAGCGGTAGCCCAGGCCCGGCACGCACGGGGTGATGAGGTAGCCGCCCGCCTGCGTGAACGGCTCGTACCCGTACGCGCCGGTCGCCGTGTACGTCGAGACCAGCTGCGTCCAGGCGAACGGGAACGGGTCCGCGGCGGGCGCGGCCTGCGCGGGGACGGCCGCGAGGGACAGGGACAGGGCTCCGGCTGCCGCGAGGCCGAGGGCGGCTCTGAGGGGGCGGTGGGACACGGGGGACTCCTTGAGCGGGAAATCGAGGGACGAAAGGGAGGGACGAAAGGGAGGGACGGGCGGGCCCCCGTCCCGCCCCAGCAGGATGTCCCTGCCGCAGGCCGGCCGCCATGTGACGAGTCCGATCGAATGATCACGGAAAGTAATGACTGTCACCCGAACGGGTCTGTGGATAACTCCGGGGCTGTCGGTGCGGGCGCCTATCGTGGACGCAGTGGTCGAGACGCGACGTACGGGGGACACGACGATGGGCGGGACGGGCGGGATCATCGACATGCCAGAGGTGACCGGGTTGCCGGCGGCCGGGAGCGAGGCGCTGGCCACGCTGCACCGCGTCTTCGGCTACGACGCCTTCCGCGGTGAGCAGGAGGCGGTCATCGAGCATGTGGTGTCCGGCGGCGACGCCGTGGTGCTCATGCCGACCGGCGGCGGCAAGTCGCTGTGCTATCAGATCCCCGCCCTGGTCAGACCCGGCACGGGCGTCGTCGTCTCGCCGCTGATCGCGCTGATGCAGGACCAGGTGGACGCGCTGCGGGCGCTCGGTGTGCGGGCCGGGTTCATGAACTCCACGCAGGACTTCGACGAGCGGCGCATGGTCGAGGCGGAGTTCCTGGCGGGCGAGCTGGACCTGCTCTACCTGGCTCCGGAGCGGCTGCGTCTGGACGCCACGCTCGATCTGCTCTCCCGGGGCAAGATCTCGGTGTTCGCGATCGACGAGGCGCACTGCGTGTCCCAGTGGGGCCACGACTTCCGCCCCGACTATCTCGCCCTGTCCCTGCTCGGCGAGCGCTGGCCGGACGTGCCGCGCATCGCGCTCACCGCGACGGCGACCCACGCCACCCACCGCGAGATCACCGAGCGGCTGCACATGCCGACGGCCCGCCACTTCGTCGCGAGCTTCGACCGGCCCAACATCCAGTACCGGATCGTGCCGAAGGCGGACCCCAAGAAGCAGCTGCTGAGCTTCCTGCGCGAGGAGCACGCGGGCGACGCGGGCATCGTCTACTGCCTGTCGCGCAACTCGGTCGAGCGGACGGCCGAGTTCCTCACGGCCAACGGTATCGAGGCCGTGCCCTACCACGCGGGCCTGGACGCGGGCACCCGCGCCGCCCACCAGTCCCGGTTCCTGCGCGAGGAAGGGCTGGTGGTGGTGGCGACCATCGCCTTCGGCATGGGCATCGACAAACCCGACGTCCGCTTCGTCGTCCACCTGGACCTCCCCAAGTCGGTGGAGGGCTACTACCAGGAGACCGGCCGCGCCGGCCGTGACGGGCTGCCGTCGACGGCCTGGCTGGCGTACGGGCTGAACGACGTCATCCAGCAGCGCAAGCTGATCCAGTCGGGCGAGGGCGACGAGGCGTTCCGGCGCCGGGCCGCCGCGCACCTGGACGCGATGCTCGCCCTGTGCGAGAGCGCCCAGTGCCGGCGTGGACAGCTCCTCACCTACTTCGGCCAGGACGCCGACCCGGCGGGCTGCGGCAACTGCGACACCTGTCTGACCCCGCCGGAGACGTGGGACGGCACGGTCGCCGCCCAGAAGGTGCTGTCGACGGTGGTGCGGTTGCAGCGTGAGCGCGGCCAGAAGTTCGGCACCGGGCAGATCATCGACATCCTGCTCGGCCGGCGCACCGGCAAGGTCATCCAGTTCGACCACGACCAGCTGTCCGTGTTCGGCATCGGACAGGACCTCACCGAGGGCGAATGGCGCGGTGTGGTACGGCAGTTGCTGGCCCAAGGGCTGCTCGCCGTCGAGGGGGAGTACGGCACGCTGGTGCTGACCGAGTCCAGCGGTTCGGTGCTGCGGCGCGAGCGGGAGGTGCCGCTGCGCAAGGAGCCGAAGAAGCCGGCCGGGTCCCGGTCGGGCTCCTCGGGCCGGGGCGAGCGCAAGCCGAAGGCCGCCGCGGCCGAGCTGCCCGAGGCCCTGCTGCCCGCCTTCGAGGCGCTGCGCGCCTGGCGTGCGGAGCAGGCCCGCGAGCAGGGCGTCCCGGCCTACGTCATCTTCCACGACGCCACGCTGCGGGAGATCGCCACCGTCTGGCCCACCTCGGTGCGCGAGCTCGGGGGCGTCAGCGGGGTCGGCGAGAAGAAGCTCGCGACCTACGGGGAGGGCGTGGTCAAGGTGCTGGCCTCGCTGGACGGACCGGGCACCTCTGCCGGTGCGCGCGACGAGGGCGGGGCCGCGCCGGGCCGAGGGGCCGCGCCGGACGAGGGCCGGGCAGAACCGGACGACTGGCCGGAGATGGACGCCGAGCCGGAACCGGACGACTGGATATAGCGCCGGGGCCGGGCCCGGCCGTCGGGCCGCGGCTTGCCCGCAGGTCCCTGCACCTGCCCCTTCCCCTGCCCCGGGCGGGGTCCGGATACGGATCAGGACCCGGGCCGGGACACGGATCAGGACCCGGGCCGGGATACGGATCAGGACCCGGACCGGGCCCGCGCCCGAAACCCGCCCGTCAGCTCAGTGCCGTCAGGCCAGGGGCGAACGTGATCAGCAGCGGCAGCAACGGCACCAGCGCCGCCACCGTCGTCGTCAGGGCCCGCTGCCCGCGCTCCAGCCGGGGCGGTGGCTGCAGGAGGCGGTCGACGCGCTCGCCGAGGAGGCGGTTGCTGGAGGCGCAGGACAGGACACCGCGGTGCTGGTTCAGCTCGATCAGAGCCAGGGCGGTGGTGAGGTGGCCGCACCGGCGGGAGGCCGCGTCGTCGGCGGCGAGCTCGACCAGGCGGCGGGTCTGGTCGCAGAAGTGGGTGAACAGCGGCACCCGGGGGAAGCCGGTCGCCAGGGCCGTCGACAGGTGCAGCAGCCAGTCGTGGTGGGCGCGCGCGTGGCCGCGCTCATGGGTGAGCACGGCGTCCAGCTGACGGTCGGTGAGCCGGTGCAGGGCGCCGGTGGTGACGACCAGCTGGGGCGGGTGGCCCGGCATCCACCAGGCGTCCGGGTATTCGTCCTCCAGCACCAGTAGGGGGCCGCGCGCGGCCGGGAGGCCGGCGGGCAGGTCGGGGGCGCGTTCCCGCAGATGCGCCCGGGCCGCTCCGCGCCGGCGGCGGGCCTCCACCAGCTCACGGGCGAGCATCGCGGTGGTCCAGGCGGCCCCGCAGGCCAGCAGGAGGGTGAGGACGGTGACCCAGGGCGGCGCAGCGGACAGGTCGTAGGCGGCGGTGACGGCCGACGGGGCCGGGGCGAAGACCCGGGACCGGACGGTCCCGAAGACGGCGGCGGCACTCAGCACGAGGGCGGTGAGGCAGCACAGCAGAACGGTCGCCACCAGGCACTGCCACACCCACAGCGCGACCACGGGTTCCCGTTCGGGCCAGGCGGCCCGGGTCAGCGCACGGGGGACCGGCACGGCGGCCGTCAGGGCGACGACGCCCAGCAGGAGCATGCAGACGGTCATGCCACGGGCTCCGGATCCTGATCGGAAGGGTCGGCTGCGGGGCAGGTGGGCGGGCGACGCGGGGGTGCAACGCCGGGCGCCGCACCCTCCGGCGGTCGGAGCGGACCGGCGACCGCCCGCCGCCAGTATGACGGCGACGGGCGACCGACGTAAGAAATCCGGCAGGACCGTCGCGGATCACGGGCCTTGTCGAACGTGCCGACCGGGCTCACCTGGACAGGCCCCCGGCCAGACACCCCCGGCCAGGCGCCCCCAACCAGGCACCCCGGGCCAGGCGCCCCGGGCCAGGCGCCCCGGGCCAGGCGCCCCAAGCCAGGCATCCCCGGCCAGGCACCCCGGGCCAGGCTCACCCGGTGCCGCAGTGCCCTCGCCGGGGCGGAACCAAACAGGCTCACCCCCAGGATCCCGGGGATCCCGGCCGGCTCACCCGCGGAGCGAGCCCTCAGTCGACCCGGCCCGGCACGACGCGCCCGGTCACCTCGCCGAGACCCACCCGGGTGCCGTCCGGGCCGGGAGCCCAGGCGGTCAGGGTGACGACGTCGCCGTCCTCAAGGAAGGTGCGCTTGCCGTCGGGGAGTTCGAGGGGGTCGCGGCCGTTCCAGGTGAGTTCGAGGAGGGAGCCGCGCTGGGCCTCGGTGGGGCCGCTGATGGTGCCGGAGCCGTAGAGGTCGCCGGTGCGCAGGGAGGCGCCGTTGACCGTCATGTGGGCGAGCTGCTGGGCGGCGGTCCAGTACATGGTGGAGAAGGGAGGTTCGGAGACGACATGACCGTTGATCGCGACGGAGAGGCGCAGGTCGTAGCCGTGGGGCTCCTCGTCGCCGTCGTCGAGGTAGGGCAGCAGCGGGTGGGTGCGCTCGGGCGGGGCGACACGGGCCTCCTCCAGCGCCTCCAGCGGGGTGATCCACGCCGACACGGAGGTGGCGAAGGACTTGCCGAGGAACGGGCCGAGGGGGACGTACTCCCAGGCCTGGAGATCGCGCGCGGACCAGTCGTTGAGCAGGCACAGGCCGAAGACGTGATCGCGGAAGCCGGCGAGGGGCACGCTGCTGCCCATGGGCGACGGCGTGCCGACGACGAAGCCGACCTCGGCCTCGATGTCCAGGCGGACGGACGGGCCGAAGACGGGCGCGGGGTCGGCGGGGGCCTTGCGCTGGCCGGAGGGCCGGATGACGTCGGTGCCGGAGACCACGACCGTGCCGGAGCGGCCGTGGTAGCCGATCGGCAGGTGCTTCCAGTTCGGGGTGAGGGAGTCCTCGGCGTCGGGGCGGAAGATCTGGCCGACGTTACGGGCGTGGTTCTCCGAGGCGTAGAAGTCGACGTAGTCCGCGACCGTGAACGGCAGGTGCAGGGTCACCGAGTCGAGCGGGTGCATGAGCGGCTCGATGGTCTCGCGGTACGAGGGCACCGTCACCCAGGCCGTCAGCGCGCGCCGGACGTCGGACCAGGCCGTGCGGCCGGCGGCCAGCAGCCGGTCGAGGGAGGGCTGGGCGAGCAGGGTGACGTAGGGGGAGCCGAGGGCCCGGGCCGCCGCGCCCGCGTCGAGGACGTGGTCACCGAGCCGGACGCCGACGGTCCGCTGGTCCGGGCCGCCGGTGGAGAACACACCGTACGGAAGGTTGTGCGGGCCGAAGGGGTCGCCTTCGGGGACATCGAAGGGGGGCATGCGGTTGTGCCTCGCTCTCGTGCGTGCCGTGTGCGGTGCCGTGCGGCCGCCCGCCGGTGCGGGCACGGGCGGGCGGCTGGGCCACACGTTACGGCCGAGGCGGCCGTCTTGGGCAGTGCCCCAGGGGCTGGCGGGGTGCCGCCGCCGGTCGGGGGAGAGGAGGCTGCCCGACGGGGAGGTCGTAGGTTCGCAGGGCGACACCTGGGGGTGAAATCCCGGAGAGTGAAAGGGAGTTGAAGGGGCGTGTGGGCTGGGACGGGCGCCCTGCGGGGGCCGGTCGGCGCCGGGGAGGGGGCGCGCGATGTCCGTATTCTCTGATCATGGCCGCACCCACCGCATATGCCGAGCGCACCCCGTACTCACTCATCGCCACCGATCTGGACGGCACGCTGCTTCGCGGCGACGACACGTTCTCCGATCGGTCGCGGGCCGCTCTGGCGCTGGTGGCGCACGCCGGCGCCCGACATCTGGTGGTGACCGGCCGGCCCGCGCCCCGGGTGCGCCCCCTGCTGGAGGACCTGGGCTGCACGGGGCTCGCGGTGTGCGGGCAGGGCGCGCAGCTCTACGACGTCGGCGCCGACCGGCTGCTGTGGTCCGTCACCCTGGACCAGGAGCTGGCCGAGACCGCGCTCGGCAAGATCGAGGCCGAGGTGGGGCAGGTGTACGCGGCCGTGGACCAGGACGGCGTCGACGGGCTCACCCTCATCGAGCCCGGCTACACGATGCCCCACCCGACGCTGCCTGCGGTGCGGGTGGAGCGGCGCGACGATCTGTGGTGCGAGCCGATCAGCAAGGTGCTGCTGCGCCATCCGAGTCTGGGTGACGACGAGTTGGCTGCCGTGGCGCGCGGGGTGGTCGGATCGCTCGCCACGGTCACCATGTCCGGGCCGGGCACCGTGGAGCTGCAGCCGTGCGGTGTCACCAAGGCGACCGGCCTGGCACTGGCGGCCCGGCACCTCGGGCTGGCGCCCGGGGACACGCTGGCGTTCGGCGACATGCCCAACGACATCCCGATGTTCGACTGGGCCGCGCACGGCGTGGCCATGGCCAACGCGCATCCGGAACTGAAGGCGGTGGCCGACGAGATCACCTGCTCGAACGAGGACGACGGCATCGCCGTCGTCCTCGAACGGATCTACTGCTGAGGAGGGATCAGTACGCGCCGAAGACGTTGTCGATCGATCCGTAGCGGGCCGCCGCGTAGTTGCAGGCGGCGGTGATGTTCGCGACCGGGTCGTACGGGTCGAAGGCGGTGCCCGGCACGTGGTACGCCGCGAAGGTCGGGTCGATGACCTGGAGCAGGCCCTTGGAGGGGGTGCCCGCGAGCGCGTTGGAGTCCCAGTTGTTGATGGCGAGGGGGTTGCCCGAGGACTCGCGCATGATGTTGCGGTAGATGCCGTCGTAGCTGCCCGGGATTCCGTGCTGGGCCATGACGTCGAGGGACTGGCGGATCCAGCCGTCGAGGTTGTCGGGGTACACGGTCGCCGTCGCCGTGGCCGCGGGGGCGGCCGAGGCGCCGGTCGCGCCGACGAGCGGCAGCGCGAGCGCGGCGGCGGCCACACCGGCGGCGGCGAGGGCACGGGCGAGACGGGGACGGCGGTTTGCATGCGTGTGCGCAGGCATGGGGAATTCCTCTCCGGCGCCTGCGAGGTGAGCTGTCGGGTTCGGGCGGAAAGGTGCCCGGCCGTGCCGAAGAAGGCATGGCTTCACCCCTAGCCGTCCCGGGTGTCGTAGCTGGTACGACGTCCGGGACGGCGACTTACCTGGGTCCCCCGCTCCTGCCGCTGCGATGTCGGTGGGTGCCTTGGGCGGCGGCAGGACTAGGCGTCCGCCCGGCAGGCCGGGAACGTATGCGAGAGCACATGCGCGAAACAAGTGCCGGATTCACACAAAGCACCGGTCAGGCATGATCCAGTCTGTTTGCGGCACTTGATCCTTTATGGCGACTGCCGCTCAACCAGGCGGCGGGAGGCGGCTTGCGCCGGCGGGGCAGGCCGCCGCGCGACCGGCCGGGCAGTGAGTCATCTCACCGTCGATCACAAGAGCGGCAATTGAGACATCGAGCCCAACTCGCCCTTAATCGGCGGCCCGTGGAATCCGCTTCTCCCAGGTGCGGTGGAACACGACCTCGCCGCCCTCCGTGCAGACCACCTCGTCCGAGGTGACGAAGTGCTCCCCGTCGCAGCCGATCTCCGAACGGGTGCGGACCGTGGCCTCCCAGGGCAGCTCGGGCCGGTGCAGCCGGACCGACCACTCGGCGCGGGCGCGGGCCGACAGCGGATCGTCGGCGCGGATCGTGTACGTCTCCAGCGCCTCCTCGGTGAGCTCCAGACCGTCCGGGTACACGCGTGTGCCGCCACGGACCGGAAGGACCTCAAGGCGCCACAGGCCCTCGGCGACCTCGCGCACCACCACCCGCTCCGGCCGGGGCTCGTCCAGGGTGGCCGGCAGGCTCACCCCCAGCGGCTCGGCCTGCTCCGGCTCCTCGAAGCCGACCTCGGCGCCCGCCTCGCGCGAGCGCACGGGCAGCTCCAGCGTGCTGCCGGCCGGGTCCAGCGTGAAGCCGGCCCCCGACCCCGGCTCGGGCCAGATCCACGGCCAGTACGCCGAGGAGACGGCGAGCCGGATGCGGTGCCCGGCCGGGAAGGCGTACCCGACGGCGCCCAGCTCGAAGTCCGCCCGCTGCGCAGGCCCGGCGGCCACGAGGTCGAGCGTCCCGCGGGTGACCAGCGTCGAGGACCCGTCCGGGGCCACGTCGCACAGCCGGGCGGCCACCTGCCCGCGCGGCGCCGCGCAGGCAAGCCGCAGCCGCACCCGGGGCCGCCCCAGCACCCAGGTCTCCTCGCCCACCTCGAACTCGAAGCACGCCGAGCGCGCGTCCTCCTCCCGCTGGTCCGGCGGCAGGTCGGCGTCGTGGCCGAGGGGCCGGAAGCGGCCGGCGTCCACACCGGTGTGCATCGGCGACCGTACGACGACGGGGGCGCCCCGGAGGGCGTACGTCACCGGTGTCACCCTCGGCGAGGGCCAGGCGGGCTCCCCGGCCCAGCCGCCCGGCAGGGCCGGGTACGTCGTGGCCGGAGGGTGCGCGTCGGTGACGTAGGAGCGCAGCAGGGGCTCAGCCAGGACGCCGGTGTCCTCGTCCTTCAGCCAGTGGTCCCACCAGCGCAGCGTCTCCTGCAGGAAGCCGATCGCCGGGCCGGGCGGCCGGTCGCGGTCGGGATAGCGGTGGGGCCAGGGGCCGAGCAGGCCGCGGACCCGGTCGGCGGGCAGGCGCTCCAGCAGGTGGAGCACGGTGTCGCGGTACGGGTCGTGCCAGCCGCTCACCGCGAGAACCGCCGCGCGGATCGCGTCGGGGTCCACACTGCCGCCGCCCTGCGGCCAGGGCGCGTCCCCGGGCTGCCGGTCCAGCCAGGTGTGCACGGCCGGCGAGACGGCCTCCAGCCGCCTCAGCCACAGATCGCGCCGGCCCTGACCGGCGTACGACGGGTCCGGCGGGAGACAGACCCGGGCGAGGGCCGCGGCGGAGCGGGTCAGCACCTCCTCCGCCCGGACGGAACCCGAGGCGGTGTGCGGTTCGTTGTCGGGGTGGTCGTCGGCGCAGCAGACCGCGACGACCGCCCTGAGCGGCTCGGGCGCCAGAGCCGCGACACGGAGGGAGCTGAGGCCGCCGCGGCCGATGCCGAACATGCCGACCCTGCCGTCGCACCACGGCCGGGCCGCCAGCCAGAGCACCACGTCCACCCCGTCGGCCGTCTCCAAGGCCGAGCGGCCGTCCGCGGGCAGCCCCTCGCTGTTGCCGTACCCGCGGGCGTCCACCCGGACGGAGGCATAGCCGTGCCCCGCGTACCAGGGGTGGCGCTGGGCGTCACGGACCGCGGTCGAGTCGGTCAGCCGGTCCGGCGCGTACTCCAGGAGTACCGGGACGGGCTCGTCCGTCAGGGGCCGCCACACGCGCGCATACAGCAGCGTCCCGTCCGCGAGCGGGACGCGCAGGTCCTCGTGGGCCGTGTCGTGGGGGAAGGACGTACGGATGCGCATGGCGGGATCCCTCGGGGGGTACCTGGGCTCAGCGTTGGGGCGGCGCTCTGTTGAGTCGATAAATGTCCGTTCTTATCGGTTGATCAGCAACATACCGGCCGTGCCGCAATACCGCCCGGCCTGCGGGGTGGGTGGCAGCAGTGATCGAAACGTGACCGGATACGCTGACTTGAGTGATGGCAGCGACCTATCGACATACCGCGTAATCGCCAGTAGACACCAGCAGACAGGAGACCCCTCGTGACCGTCGTCGGGCCGTTCGGGCTGAGCGTGCGGGACCAGGCTCTGGAAGCCGATGTCCAGGCCGGATTGGCGGCTGTCGAGGAAGGGCTGCTCGAGGCCACCAAGAGCGAGGTGCCCTTCATCACCGAGGCCGCCCAGCATCTGGTGCGGGCGGGCGGCAAGCGGTTCCGGCCGCTGCTCGTGATGCTCGCCGCCCAGTTCGGCGACCCCTACGCGCCGGGCGTCGTGCCCTCGGCGGTGGTGGTCGAGCTGACCCACCTCGCCACGCTGTACCACGACGACGTCATGGACGAGGCGTCCGTGCGCCGTGGCGTGCCCAGCGCGAACACCCGCTGGGGCAACTCGGTGGCCGTCCTCACCGGCGACTTCCTCTTCGCCCGCGCCTCGCACATCCTGGCCGACCTCGGCCCGGAGGCGGTCCGCGTGCAGGCCGAGGCGTTCGAACGCCTGGTGACCGGGCAGATCCTGGAGACCGCGGGACCGGCCGACGGCCGCGACCCGGTCGACCACTACCTGGACGTGCTGGGCGGCAAGACGGGCTCGCTGGTGGCGGTCTCCTGCCGGTTCGGCGCCATGATGTCCGGCGCCGACGAGACGGTCGTCGACGTCCTCACCCAGTACGGTGAGCGGCTCGGCGTCGCCTTCCAGCTCGCGGACGACGTCCTGGACATCGCCTCCGACTCCCACGAGTCCGGCAAGACGCCCGGCACCGACCTGCGCGAGGGCATCCCCACCATGCCGGTGCTGCGGCTGCGCGAGCGCGCGGCCCGGCTCGGGCTCGCCGAGGACATCGCCCTGTGCGAACTGCTCGACTCCGACCTCACCGACGACGCCCGGCACGCCGAGGCGCTCGCCGCGATGCGGGCGCACCCCGCCCTGGAGCAGGCCCGCCGCGACACGATCAGGTTCGCGGAGGAGGCCCGGGCGGCGCTCGTGCCGCTGAAGGAGTGCGACGCGAAGGCGGCGCTGATGGAGCTGTGCGACGCGGTGGTGCACCGGGCCGGCTGACGACCCGTTCGACCGAGATCGCCCAAGGGCGGCGCGCCCTGGACCCTTACGGGTCGGGGGAGGCGCCGCCCTTGTGTGTCATACCGCAGTAGTACGCGGAGTTGGCTCCGGAGAGTGACGCCCCGGCGGCGGGCATTTGGTCAGATGGAGACCAGACGGAAAACACCACTCCTCACCGAATCGGGTGAGAATGGCGGCTCAGGGTGAACAGTGCGCATCGAGCTGAACGGCCGCCGCCGACACGGAGGTAGGGCACACATGGCACCGTACGAATCCGACGAGAGCACCACCGCAGCGGAGTCCGACGACCAGCGCGCGGGCCGACGCAGGGCCGCGCGGTACGTCGTCCCGGTCGCGGTGACCGGCGTCGCGGTGGCGACCATCGGGCTCGTCCCGGCACTGGCCGACTCCGGCAGCCCCGACCTGCCGAAGATCAGCGCCGAGCAACTCGTCCAGCACATCGCCGAGTCGGACACCGAGCAGCTGTCCGGCACGGTCCGTGTCAACACCGACCTCGGCCTGCCCGACCTCGGCGGACTGGAGAGCGGCCTGCTGGCCGGCGCCGCCCAGGACGGGGCCGGCGGCGAGGGCTCCGCGGCCGACCCGTCGGCCCGCCTCACCGAACTGGCCTCCGGCACCCACACCCTGCGCGTGGCCGCCGACGGCCCCGACCGGCAGAAGGTGTCGCTGCTCCAGGACGCCGCCGAGTACAGCGTCATCCACAACGGCAAGGACGTCTGGGGCTACGACAGCAAGTCCAACGAGGTCTACCACTCCACGACCGCCGAGAGCGGAAAGGCCGCGGACGTGCCCGCCACGCCCAAGGACTTCGCCGAGCAGGCGCTGAAGGCGGTCGACGACACCACGTCCGTCACGGTCGACGGCACCGCCCGGGTCGCCGGCCGCGACACCTACAAGCTGCTGATCAAGCCCAAGCAGTCCGGCACCACCGTCGGCGCGATCAGCATCGCCGTGGACGCGAAGACCTGGACGCCGCTGAAGTTCACACTCACCCCGGCCGGTGGCGGCGCGGCCGTCGTGGACGTCGGTTTCACCCAGGTCAGCTTCGCCCGGCCGGCCGCCTCCACCTTCGACTTCGCCCCGCCCAAGGGCGCGAAGGTCACCCAGGGCGACAGCCACGAACACCCCACGGCCGCCCAGCCGTTCGAGACCGAGGAGGACGCCGCCGCCCGCGGTACCGAGGGCATGAACACCATTGGCGAGGGCTGGAACGCGATAGCCACCTTCGACACCGGCGGCGAGGGCATCCCCTCCGGCGAGGAGGCCGGCGACTTCGGCGGCTTCCTGGACTCCCTCGGCGACCACGTCAGCGGCAAGTTCGGCTCCGGCACCGTCTTCGAGACCCGCCTGATCAACGCCCTGATCACCGAGGACGGCAAGGTCTACGTCGGCGCGGTCACCGAGGACGCGCTGGTGAAGGCGGCCGAGTCGCGGGGCTGACCACCGGTCCGTGGCGAAAGGGGTGCCGCCGGCGGTGGAGGGCGTGCGCGCGGGGCAGTGAGTACCGTACGCGCGTACGACGAGTCGAGGGAGCCGGGGAAGCATGAGCGCAGCGCCCGCCAGGAAGCCTGACCGCAGCGACGCGGGTGACGGTGTCATCGCCACCCGCGGCCTCACCAAGCGCTACCGCGGCGGGCAGCTCGCCGTCGACGGCCTCGACCTGACCGTCCCGGCGGGCAGCGTCTTCGGCTTCCTCGGCCCCAACGGCTCCGGCAAGACCACCACCATCCGCATGCTGATGGGCCTGATCGAGCCCACCTCGGGCACGGCACGCGTACTGGGGCAGCCCATGCCCCGCGCCGCACGCGCCGTGCTCCCGCAGGTGGGCGCGCTCATCGAGGGCCCGGCTCTGTACGGCTTCCTCTCCGGCCGGGACAACCTGCTGCGCTACGACGCGGCCGACCCCACCGCCGACCCGCGCACCCGGCGGGCCCGGGTCGCCGCCGCGCTGGACCGGGTCGGGCTCGCGGCCGCGGCCGGCAAGAAGGCCAGGGTGTACTCCCTCGGCATGAAGCAGCGGCTGGGGCTGGCAGCGGCCCTGCTCCAGCCACGCCGGCTGCTGGTGCTGGACGAGCCGACCAACGGGCTCGACCCGCAGGGCATGCGGGAGATCCGCACCCTGGTCAGGGAACTCGCCGCCGACGGCACGACCGTGTTCCTCTCCTCCCACCTCCTCGACGAGATCGAGCAGGTCTGCACCCACGCGGCCGTCATGGCCCGCGGCCGGCTCATCACCCAGGGGCCGGTCGCCGACCTCGCGGCCGGGGCGCGCGGGCGTCTCGTCGTCACGACGCCGGACTCGGGGGACGCGGCTCGGGTGCTGAAGGAGCAGGGCGTGGGCGATGTGGTCGTCGACGGGGACCGGGTGACAGGAGAGCCGCCTGAGCGGGAACTCTCCGATCTCACCGCCGCGTTGGTGAAGGCAGGGGTGCGGGTGCGCGGCTTCGGCGTCGAACGGCCCTCGCTGGAAGAGGCGTTCGTGGCACTGACGGGGGAGGGATTCGATGTCGCGGGCTGAGGCGCGGGTTGAGACGAAGACTGCGGCGCAGGCCGAGGCCGCCGTCCGGCCGAACCCCTTGTGGACCTTCGGCCTGCTGCGCAGCGAGCTGCTGACCACCTTCCGGCGCTGGCGCACCCTCGCCCTGCTGGGTGTCCTGGCGGCGGTGCCGGTGCTGGTCGGGATCGCCGTGAAGATCGAGACCAGTGACGGCTCGTCCCTGGGCGGAGGCGGCGGAGAGGGGCCGGCGTTCATCTCGCAGATCACCAACAACGGCCTGTTCCTGGTGTTCACGGGCCTCGCGGCGACCCTGCCGTTCTTCCTGCCGATGGCCGTCGGCGTGGTCGCCGGCGACGCCCTCGCCGGGGAGGCGAACGCGGGCACCCTGCGCTATCTGCTGGTCGCGCCCGCCGGCCGCACCCGCTTGCTGCTCACCAAGTACGCCACCGTGGTCGCCTTCTGCCTGGCGGCCACCCTCACCGTCGCGATATCCGCGCTCGCGGTCGGCGCACTGCTCTTTCCGCTGGGCGACCTGACGACCATCTCCGGGACCCGGATCAGCTTCGCCGAGGGCCTCGGCCGGGCGGTGCTGATAGCCCTGGTCGTCGCCGCGTCCCTGCTGGGGATCGCCGCGCTGGGACTGTTCGTCTCCACCCTGACCGGCAGCGGCATCGCCGCGATGGCGACGACCGTGGGCCTGCTGATCACCGTGCAGATCCTCGACCAGATACCCCAGCTGAGCGCCCTGCACCCGTACTTCTTCTCGCACCACTGGCTGTCCTTCGCCGACCTCATGCGCGAGCCGGTCTACTGGGAGGACCTGCGCAAGAACCTCGGGATACAGGCGCTCTACGCGGTGGTGTTCGGCTCGGCGGCCTGGGCGCGGTTCACCGCCAAGGACATCACCGCCTAGGACCGCCCGGGGCATCGGCGCCCGGGACGGGCCCGGCCGTCAGCTGTCGTAGGGGAATCGCGCGAAGGGTGCCTCCTGCGCGAAGAAGGTCTTGGCGCGGGTCAGGGCCTCGGTGTCGTCCAGCACGTCACCGGGCTTGCTGCCGTTGCCGAGCAGCACTCCGCCGAAGCGCATGCCCATGTAGGCGGCCGAGTGGTTGAGGGTGCCGACGAGCGGGTCGGCGACCTCGGTCTCCTGGTGCGCGAGCACGGTCACGCCCCACAGGGTGCGCCCGGCCATCGTGGCCCGGAAGTCGACGCCGGGCACGCGCAGCCAGCCGGACCAGTAGTCGAGGTAGCGCTTGGCCGGCGCGGAGAGCGAGTACCAGTACAGCGGCGAGACGATCACCAGGTCCGTCGCGGCGAGGGTGGCGTCGAGGAGCAGCTCGATGTTGGGGTCGGCGGAGCGGACGCGGTCAGGGGCGTGCCGCAGGTCCTCGAAGTCGGGCAGGGGGTGGTCGGCCAGGTGGAGCCACCGCTGCTCGACGTCCTTGGGGAGCTGCTCGGCGGCACGGCGGGCCAGCAGCTCGGTGTTGCCGTCGGCGCGGCTGCCGGCGATCAGGAAGAGAAAGCGGCGGTTCATGGGTCCCCCAGGTCTCGGTGTGGTGCCTTCGCCAGGCACCCCCACAGTATATGCACACGCATCTATCTGGCTGGGCGGCCTGATCTCCAGGGCGAGCGGAGCCCCGCCCGGCGCTTGGGACGAGGCTGTGACGTCGTGGTGACGTGTGCAGAGCCGCTGAGCGGAGAGACTCGACAGTGCGTGTCCGGCGGAGTTCGCGGACACATGTGAGTGGGGGGACCGATGACGATGACACGATCCAGCCGCGGCGAGCAGCGCGAGCAGCCGTTCGACGCCGAGACGCCCGCCGCCGGACCGGCGGAGCCGCTCGACGTCCGCGTCACCGCGGCCGGCGCGCTGGTCGGTGGGGCGCGCGTGACCGCCCCCTCCGGCGAGGAGCTCCAGCGCGCGGTCCTCAAGCATCTGCACACCCTCGCCCGCGCTGCCGGTCGCCCCGTCCTCGCCCGGATCCACGACGAGCGCATCGGGTACGTCGTCCCGCTCCAGGTCGCCCCGGACGGCGCGAGCACCTTCACGGGAGAGCCGGTGCGCATGCGACCTGAGCCGCGGTGGGCTTCGCCCGAGGGCGGGGCCCCGTCGTCGTCCGCCTCCGCTGAGCCTTCCCCCTCCTCGCAGCCCTCGTCTTCCTCCCCCTCGCCGTCCCGGTCCGCGGACGCCTCCCCCTTCCCCTCCCCGGCGTCACCTGCGTCCTCGGTGGGGGGCTTCGGGCCGCCGCCGGTGATGGGGGCGCCTTCGCGTGCGGCCGAGCCGTACGGGCGGCAGGCCGCTGCCCGGCCCGCCGGGTCGCCGTACGTGGCACCGCCGCAGTCCGCCCGGCCGGGGGAACCGAACCCGTACCTGCGGCCGACGGAGGGCCTGTGCCCGGAGTCGGGCACGGGCCGGGCACCGGCGCCCGAGCCCCGCATGACTCGTGAGGCCCCCGTCGCGCCCCCCGTCGCGCCGCGCGAAGCCCCTGTGGCCCCCACGGCCCCCCTCCCGCCCATTGCCCCCACAGCTCCCCTCCCGCCCATTGCCTCGGCGGCGTTCAGGGAGCCCGCCTCACCCACCTCCGCCACTCCCACCCCTCCCCGGGGCTTCGACGCCATCGCAGAAGCCGTGCTCGACGAGGGCCAGGGCGTGGCCGGTCCGCTGGCGGAGCCGATGGCCGGGATCAACGAGGCCGTGCGGTCGGGGCAGGTGGACAGGGCTGCCGAGCTGGCCGGGCGGGTGCTGGCGGAGGCGTCCGGGGCGTTGGGCGCGGAGCACCCCGAAGTGCTGCGGCTGCGTGAGCTGGCCGCGTACATCGCCTACCTGGCCGGAGACGGCGAGCGGGCCCTGACGCTGTCCCTGGAGCTGGCCCGGGTTCACCGCGCTCGGCGTGACGCCGAGGCCGCCTACGGCAACGTCCAGAGCGCGGCGACGGCCTGGCGCGCGGTGCGCGACCCGCGGCTCGGACTGCATCTCGGGCGAGAGCTGATCGGGCTGTGGACCGAGCTGGTGGCAGAGGGCGGCCCCGCGGCCGACGACCTGGAGGAACTGGAGTCGGCGCACGCCCGCATGGGCCGCCTCAAGGGACGAGCGGAGCGGGCGGAGACGGCCTGACGGAGGCCGACGCGTCGGCCCCCGCCCGACTGTCAGCCACCGGCGGGGCATGCACCTCGGTCCTAGTTCACGCAGAACTCGTTCCCCTCCGGGTCCGCCATGACCACCCACTGCCCCGAAGGCTCCTTCACCTCGCGCAGCACAGTCGCCCCGAGCCCCTTCAGCCGGTCCACCTCACGCTCGCGCAGCGCCTCGCCCGGGTGCAGATCGAGGTGGAGCCGGTTCTTGCCGGTCTTGGGCTCGGGGACGCGCTGGAAGAGCAGCCGCCGGCCGAGGCCGGTGCCACTGTTCGGGTCGACGGGGTCGTCGGGATGCCGTACGGCGACTAGGTCGCGGAAGGCCAGGCGCGCGTGGAACTCCACGACGGCCTCGCGCGGCAGGGCGCCGAGCTCCAGCAGGCGCTCGATGAGGGCGTTGTTGTCCTCGACCTCGTAGTGGAGCGCGGCGGCCCAGAAGTCGGCCTGGGTGTGCGGATCCGTGGCGTCGATGACGACCTTGAAGTGGACGGGTGCCGGAGAGCCGGCCTCGCTTGTGGATGCCTCGATGTCGGTCACGTAACCAGTTATATTGGTTACGTGACTGAGCGGGCAACCAGAACGCCGAGAACACCGCGGACGCCGGGAGCCTCGTCGAGGGAGCCCGGCCTGACCCTGCTCTCGCACGAGGGCAAGCCGTACCGCTTCGACCCCGGCGCCCTCTGCCTGGAGCTGCTGACCACCGGCGGCCCGGGCGCCTTCGCGCGCTACGAGGTGCTGCACGAGCCCGCCGACCTGGTGACCTGGGTGGGCCGCAGCCGGCTGGCGGACGGGCTGGACCTCGCCGTCACCGAGGAGGAGCTGGGCGAGGTGCGGCGCTTCCGTGACGCGCTGTTCCTGCTCACCGCCGACCGGGCGCACGGCAGGCCGCTCCAGCCGCGCCACCTCGACGTCGTCAACGCGGCCGCCGCCGAACCGCCCCTGATCGCCAGGCTGGCCCCCGACGGCTCCCGGACCTGGGCACCGGGCGCCACCGGGACCCGGCTGCTGGCCACGCTGGCCCTCGACGCGATCGAGCTGTTCAGCGGGCCGTACGCCGACCGTGTCCGGGAGTGCGGGGCGCACGACTGCTATCTGCTGTTCGTCGACACCTCGCGGCCGGGCCGGCGCCGCTGGTGCGCCATGGAGCACTGCGGCAACCGTGAGAAGGTCCGCGCCCACCGCGCCCGCGGCGCGACAACGGGACAGGCCATCCCGCCCACGGGCTCCAGGCCTAGGCCTGGGCCTCCTGCCTGACCTCGGAAGCCACCGCACCCGAGCCGGCCACCTGACCCGAGCCGGCCACCTGACCCGAGCTGGCCACCTGACCCGAGCTGGCCACCTGACCCGAGCTGGCCACCGCACCCGCCCCGGCCACCGCACCCGCACCGGCCGCCGCACCCGCCCCGGCCACACTGTCGGCGCCGGCCGCGGCCACGGCCACGTCCTCCACCCCGGCCACGCCGTCCTCGGCGGCCACCGCCACCTCCGGACCGCCGCGCAGCGCTCGCGCGCTGCGGCGTGCCGTGCGCAGCGCGTCCCACGTCAGCAGCGTCAGCGCCAGCCACACCAGCGTGAAGCCGGCCCAGCGCTCGGGCGGCATGGCCTCGTGGAAGTAGGCGACACCGAGCAGGAACTGGAAGACGGGGGCGAGGTACTGCAGCAGCCCCAGCGTGGACAGCGGCACACGGATGGCGGCGGCGCCGAAGCAGACCAACGGGACCGCGGTGACCAGGCCGGTCGCGGCGAGCAGCGCCGCGTGCCCGGCACCCTCGGTGGCGAAGGTCAGGTCGCCCTGGCCGCTCAGCCACACCAGATAGGCGAGCGCGGGCAGGAACTGCATCGCGGTCTCGGCGGCCAGCGACTCGAGGCCGCTGAGGTTGACCTTCTTCTTCACCAGCCCGTACGTGGCGAAGGAGAAGGCGAGGACCAGGGAGATCCACGGCGGCCGGCCGTAGCCGACGGTGAGCACCACGACGGCGGCGAAACCGGTCCCGACGGCGGCCCACTGCACGGGCCGCAGCCGCTCCTTGAGCAGCAGCACACCCATGGCGATGGTGACGAGCGGGTTGATGAAGTAGCCGAGGGAGGACTCCACGACCCGGTCGTTGTTGACGGCCCAGATGTAGGTGCCCCAGTTGATCGAGATCACCGCCGCGGCGGCGGCCACGAGCGCCAGCCTGCGCGGCTGCCGCACGAGCTCGCCGAGCCAGCGCCAGCGCCGTACGGCGAGCAGCACCAGGGCGACCACGACGAAGGACCACAGCATCCGGTGGGCGAGGACCTCGACCGCGCCCGCGGGCTTCAGCAGCGGGAAGAACAGGGGGAACAGCCCCCACATCCCGTAGGCCGCGAAGCCGTTCAGCAGTCCTATGCGCCGCTCGCCCTTCGACTCGCCCACGGGCCCTCCTCACCTCGTCGCCGTCACCCGTCCGGACGACGGTAACGCCGAGCACCCCCGGATGTCATGCCCGTATCGCCATACGGTCATGACAAGCCGAGGGTGTGGGGGTCACCTCAGGTCAGCCCTTGAGGGCGTCCGCGACCGCCTGCTCGAGCGATGTGGTGGGGCGCCCCGCAAGCCGGGACAGGTCGCCGGTCGGCACCACCAGCTCGCCCTTCGCGATGGAGGCGTCCACCCCGGCGAAGACCACCGCGAGCGGCTCGGGCAGTCCGGCGCCGGTGAGGATGCCGGTGAGGGCCTCGACCGAGACGGGGCGGTAGGCGATCTCCCGGCCGGTCTGCCGGCTCAGCTCGGCCGCGTACTCGGCGAAGGAGAAGGACGTGTCGCCGCCCAGCTCGTAGGTCTTGTTCTCGTGTCCCTCGCCGGTCAGCACCGCGACCGCGGCGGCCGCGTAGTCGGCGCGCGAGGCGGCGGAGACGCGACCGTCGCCGGCGGCCTGGACGACGGCGCCGTGCTCCAGGACCGGGGCCAGGTGCTCGGTGTAGTTCTCGAAGTACCAGCCGTTGCGCAGCAGCGTGTAGGGCACGCCGGAGCCGAGCAGGATCTCCTCGGTCGCGCGGTGGTCGTCGGCGAGCGCGGCGGTCAGGGAGCCGGGCGCGCTGGTGTAGGCGAGCAGGGCGACGCCCGCGGCCTTCGCGGCGTCGATGACGCCCTTGTGCTGGGCGGGGCGGCCCTTGTCGAACTCGTTGCCGGAGATCAGCAGCACCCGGTCGCCGGTCGCGAAGACCCCGGCGAAGGTCTCGGGGGCGTTGTAGTCGGCGACCGCCAGCTGCACGCCGCGTTCGGCGAGGTCGGCGGCCCGGGCCTTGTCCCGTACGACCGCGGTGATCTGTTCGGCCGGGACCTTCTCCAGCAGCTGCTCCACGACGTGGCGGCCGAGCTTTCCGGTGGCGCCGGTGACGACGATGCCCATGGTTCATGTCTCCTTCGGTGGGGTCTGACACTCACCTTAGGAGGGGCGCTAACTATTCGTAAGTACCCACTTTGAAGTAAGGTACTGGCATGGCAGTAAGTACCGCGTGGGACTCCGAGGCCCTGTGCCCGCACCGCCTCGTCCTGGAGCACGTCACCAGCCGCTGGGGCGTCCTCGTGCTGATCGCCCTGCTCGAGCGCTCCTACCGGTTCAGCGAGCTGCGCCGGGAGATCGGCCGGACCGGCCGGGGCGTCAGCGAGAAGATGCTGACCCAGACCCTGCAGACCCTGGAGCGCGACGGCCTGGTCCACCGTGCCGCCCAGCCGGTCATCCCGCCGCGCGTCGACTACTCCCTCACCGAGCTGGGCCGCGAGGCCGCCGAGCAGGTACGCGCCCTCGCCGCGTGGACCGAGCGGCGCATGACCGCCGTACAGGAAGCCCGTCAGGCATACGACGAGGCCCGGGCGACGGGCGCCCGGGCCTCCTGAAAGCAACGCCTCCTGAGAGACAGGCCGGTCAGCCGAGGACCGTCCAGGTGTCCCCGCCAGCCAGCAGCGCCGCCAGATCGCCCTTGCCGTTCTGCTCGATGGACCGGTCGAGCTGGTCGGACATCTGGACGTCGTAGACCGGCCGCTCCACCGAACGCAGCACGCCGATCGGCGTGTGGTGCAGGGTGTCGGGGTCGGCGAGACGGGACAGCGCGAACGCCGTGGTCGGGGACGGCGCATGGGCGTCGTGCACCAGCACCTGCGCCTCGTTCTCCGCGGTCACGGTGACCACCTTCAGATCACCCGTCGCCGGATCGCGTACGACGCCCTTGGCGAGGTCCGTGCCGAAGCGGATCGGCTGCCCGTGCTCCAGCCGGATCAGCGCCTCGTCGGCGGAGTCCTTGTCCTTGAGGGCGTCGAAGGCGCCGTCGTTGAAGATGTTGCAGTTCTGGTAGATCTCGATCAGCGCGGTGCCCGGGTGGGCGGCGGCCTGCCGCAGCACATCGGTCAGGTGCCTGCGGTCGGAGTCGATCGTGCGGGCCACGAACGACGCCTCGGCGCCCAGCGCCAGCGACACCGGGTTGAAGGGCGCGTCCAGCGACCCCATCGGTGTCGACTTGGTGATCTTCCCGACCTCGGAGGTGGGGGAGTACTGGCCCTTGGTGAGCCCGTAGATCCGATTGTTGAACAGCAGGATCTTCAGGTTCACATTGCGGCGCAGCGCGTGGATCAGATGGTTGCCGCCGATGGACAGCGCGTCGCCGTCACCGGTCACCACCCACACGCTCAGGTCTCTTCGGGAGGCGGCGAGCCCCGTCGCGATGGCCGGGGCGCGGCCGTGGATGGAGTGCATCCCGTAGGTGTTCATGTAGTACGGGAAGCGCGAGGAGCAGCCGATGCCGGAGACGAAGACGATGTTCTCGCGGGCCAGCCCCAGCTCCGGCATGAAACCCTGCACCGCGGCGAGGATCGCGTAGTCACCGCAGCCGGGACACCAGCGCACTTCCTGATCGGACTTGAAGTCCTTCATGGACTGCCTGGCCTCGGCCTTGGGGACCAGCTTCAGTGCCTCAGTCATCGATGGCCTCCTTCAGGGCCCTGGCGAGCTGCTCCGCCTTGAACGGCATGCCGTTGACCTGGTTGTACGAGTGGGCGTCCACCAGATACTTCGCCCGGATCAGCGTGGCGAGCTGACCGAGGTTCATCTCGGGCACGACGACACGGTCGTAGGCCCGCAGCACCTCGCCGAGGTTGCGCGGGAACGGGTTGAGGTGGCGCAGATGGGCCTGCGCGATCTGCTGCCCGGCCGTGCGCAGCCGCCGTACCGCCGCGGTGATCGGGCCGTACGTCGAACCCCAGCCCAGCACCAGCGTGCGCGCGCCGTGCGGGTCGTCGACCTCCAGGTCGGGCACCTCGATGCCGTCGACCTTGGCCTGGCGGGTACGCACCATGAAGTCGTGGTTGGCGGGGTCGTAGGAGATGTTCCCGCTGCCGTCCTGCTTCTCGATGCCGCCGATACGGTGTTCCAGACCCGGCGTGCCCGGCACCGCCCACGGGCGGGCGAGCGTCTGCGGGTCGCGCTTGTACGGCCAGAAGACCTCGGAGCCGTCGTCCAGGGTGTGGTTCGGGCCCTGCGCGAACTGCACCTGGAGGTCCGGCAGCTCGTCCAGGTCCGGGATGCGCCACGGCTCGGAGCCGTTGGCCAGATAGCCGTCCGACAGCAGGAACACCGGGGTGCGGTAGGCCAGCGCGATCCGGGCCGCCTCCAGCGCCGCGTCGAAGCAGTCCGCCGCGGTGCACGGGGCGACCACCGGGACCGGCGCCTCGCCGTTGCGGCCGAACATCGCCTGCAGCAGGTCAGCCTGCTCGGTCTTGGTCGGCAGACCCGTCGAGGGACCGCCGCGCTGGATGTCCACGATCAGCAGCGGCAGCTCCAGCGACACCGCCAGCCCGATCGTCTCCGACTTCAGCGCCACACCGGGCCCGCTCGTCGTCGTCACCGCCAGCGAGCCGCCGAACGCCGCGCCGAGCGCCGCACCGATGCCCGCGATCTCGTCCTCGGCCTGGAAGGTGCGCACACCGAAGTTCTTGTGCTTCGACAGCTCGTGCAGGATGTCGGAGGCCGGGGTGATCGGGTACGAGCCCAGGAACAGCGGCAGATCCGCCTGCCGGGAGGCCGCGATCAGCCCGTACGCCAGCGCCAGGTTCCCGGAGATGTTGCGGTAGGTGCCCACCGGGAACGCCTTCGCCGCCGGCGCCACCTCGTAGGAGACCGCGAAGTCCTCGGTCGTCTCCCCGAAGTTCCAGCCCGCGCGGAACGCCGCGATGTTCGCCGCCGCGATGTCCGGCTTCTTGGCGAACTTCGACGTCAGGAACTTCTCCGTGCCCTCCGTCGGCCGGTGGTACATCCATGACAAGAGGCCGAGCGCGAACATGTTCTTGCTGCGCTCGGCCTCCTTGCGGGTGAGGTCGAAGTCCTTCAGGGCCTCCACCGTCAGGGTGGTCAGCGGGACCGGGTGGAGGTGGTAGCCGTCCAGCGAACCGTCCTCGAGCGGATTGCTGTCGTAGCCGACCTTCTGCATCGCCCGTTTGGTGAACTCGTCCGTGTTGACGATGATCTCCGCGCCGCGCGGCAGATCCCCCACGTTCGCCTTCAGCGCGGCCGGGTTCATGGCCACCAGCACGTTCGGCGCGTCGCCCGGCGTGAGGATGTCGTGGTCGGCGAAGTGCAGCTGGAAGCTCGACACACCGGGCAGGGTGCCGGCGGGCGCCCGGATCTCGGCGGGGAAGTTCGGCAGCGTCGACAGGTCGTTGCCGAAGGACGCCGTCTCCGAGGTGAAGCGGTCACCGGTGAGCTGCATCCCGTCACCGGAGTCCCCCGCGAACCTGATGATCACCCGGTCGACGCGCCGGACGTCCTTCGCCCCGGCCGGTTTGCGCTGCTCTCCTACGACGGCTCCGTCGGCCTGTTCCGCTGCACTGCTGACCTGGCTGGTCACTGAACTGGACCTCCTTCGAGGCGGCTGTCGGGGAGCGGCCTTCCCGCAGGCCTTCCCAGGATCAACCCTACGTCTGTAAGGGTCGCCTTCCCTGGACCACTCGCGCGTTGCCCTGAAGACGTACTCCGCTCATTGTTCGGTTCTGGGCTCGACCGTGGCTCGAAAACGAGCCCCGGCTTCAGATACGCCGGCCGGGAGTTCGGATACGCCGGTGACGAGCCGGGAAACGAGAGCCGGCAGTCCGGATGGGCGGGTCAGGAATTCAGATACGTGAGCACGGCCAGCACCCGGCGGTGATCGCCCTCGCTCGGCGACAGCCCGAGCTTGAGGAAGATGTTGCTGACGTGCTTCTCCACCGCGCCGTCACTGACCACCAGCTGCTTGGCGATCGCGGAGTTGGTCCTGCCCTCGGCCATCAGCCCCAGCACCTCCCGCTCCCTCGGGGTGAGCCCCGCGAGCACGTCCTGCTTGCGGGAGCGCCCCAGCAACTGCGCGACCACCTCCGGGTCGAGCGCCGTACCCCCTCCGGCTACCCGCACCACGGCGTCCACGAACTCGCGCACCTCGGCGACCCGGTCCTTCAGCAGATAGCCCACGCCCCGGCTGGAACCGGCCAGCAGTTCGGTGGCGTAGCGCTCCTCCACGTACTGCGACAGCACCAGGACGCCGAGCCCCGGGTGCGACTGCCGCAGCCGTACGGCGGCTCGTACGCCCTCGTCGGTGTGGGTCGGCGGCATCCGCACGTCCGCCACGACCACGTCCGGCAGCGCGCCCTCGGCGTCCAGCTCGGTGATGGTCTTGATCAGGGCCTCGGCGTCCCCGACTCCGGCGACCACGTCATGACCGCGGTCCGTCAGAAGCCGGGTCAGGCCCTCTCTGAGCAGCACGGAGTCCTCGGCGATGACTACGCGCACTCTGTTCTCCACGTTGTTCTGTCCCCCCGTGCCCTGGCTCTGCCCGTACGGTGCTCAAGCATTCCAGGGAATCGGGGTCGGCGGGGGGAAGTGAGGGGAGCAGGTGACCGAATCAGGTCAGCTGCCCTTCTCCGAGGCCGGTCAGCCGCCCGTCAGCGGGGGCCGGTCAGCCGCCCGTCAGCGGGGGCCGGTCGGCTGACCCGTCATCGCGGGCCCGTCGGCTGTCCGTCATCCGGGGCCGGTCAGCCGTGCCTTCATCCGGGGCCGGTCAGCCGCGCCACGGGAGCTCGGCCGTGATCGTCGTCGGACCGCCCGCGGGGGAGTCCACCACCAGGACGCCGTCGACCGCGTCCAGCCGTTCCGCCAGGCCCGCCAGGCCCGACCCCCGGCTCGCGTCGGCGCCGCCGACTCCGTCGTCCGTCACCTGGAGCATCAGCCGGTTCTCGGCCCGCCACACGTCCACGCCCGCCGACCGGGCCCGCGCGTGCTTGCTGATGTTCTGCAGCAGCTCGGAGACGGTGAAGTAGGCGATGCCCTCGATCGCGGGGGCCGGGCGGGAGGGCAGGTCGACCTCGACCGTGACCGGGACCGCGCAGCGGGAGGCGACCGCGGAGAGCGCGGCGTCCAGACCGCGGTCGGTGAGCACGGCCGGATGGATGCCGCGCGCCAGGTCACGCAGCTCCTGCAGCGCCGTCTTCACCTCGCCGTGCGCCTCGTCCACCATCCGCGCCGCCGCCCGCGGATCCTCGGTCAGCTTCTCCTTCGCCAGCCCCAGATCCATCGCCAGCGCCACCAGCCGGGCCTGCGCCCCGTCGTGCAGATCCCGCTCGATCCGCCGCAGATCCGCCGCCGCCGTGTCGACCACGACCCCCCGGTCCGACTCCAGCTCCACCACCCGCGCCGACAGCCGCGACGGCCCCAGCAGCCCCTGCACAAGCAGCCGGTCCACCATCGTCAGCGCCCGCACGATCCACGGCGTGGCCAGCGTGACCAGCAGCCCGAGGACCGCCGTCACCCCGATCTCGAACGGGTTGTCCAGATAGATCGCGTGCGTCTCGTCTCCGTACAGCTGCAGTCCGTCCTGACCCGCGTACGCCGGGAACAACCAGAACCACAGCGGATACGTCAGCATCGCCCAGCCGTACGACCAGAAGCTGACCGCGACGGCGAAGGAGAACACCGCCCACGGCAGGTGCAGCACCGCGTACAGCAGCTGTCGCCAGGACGAGCCGCTCTTGAAGACGGCACCCATCCACGCCATCAGCCCGTTGCCGCGCATCCGCAGCGGCTCCGGATCGGCCACGTCCAGCCGCAGCAGCGCCCGGGCCCGCACCCGCTCCAGCGCCCCCAGCCCCCGGCACCCGGCGAGCGCCGCCGCCAGCACCGGGATGCCGAGGAACGTCACCAGCAGACCCGCCCCGAGCGACACCATCGTCACGGCGTAGGTGAACATCAGCACGCTCACCGGCAGGCTCACCAGGACATAGAGCAGTTCGCTCCAGTGCCGCGCCTCGAACGGCGCCCGCAGCCCGGTGGGCAGCCGGCGCCGCCCGCCGTGACGCCGCCCGTAGTCCGGCCCGTACCCCTGCCCGTACCCGGTGTCGCCGTACCCGGTGTCCCCGTACCGCGTGGTGGCCATCGCCCGCCGTCCGTTTCTGCTCGCGGATTCCTGCTGTCGTACGTCCAGACTGTCGGCCCGGGACGCCGCGGACCATGGAGTCCGTCGGCGTCCCGGAAGGGGGGTTTTCCCTACCCCCGGCCGGGCACCGTGGCCCGCTCCCGCCAGGGCAGCTCGGCCGTGACGGTCGTCGGACCGCCCTCCGGCGACTCCACGACCAGCAGCCCGTCGACCGCGTCCAGCCGCTCGGCCAGCCCCCGCAGCCCGCTGCCGCCGTCCAGCCGCGCCCCGCCCCGGCCGTCGTCCCCGACCTGGATCAGCAGCCGGTCCCCGCTGCGCCACACCTCCACCGCGGCGGTACGCGCCCCCGAGTGCTTGCTGATGTTCTGCAGCAGCTCCGAGACGGTGAAGTAGGCGATCCCCTCGATGGCCTCGGCCGGCCGCGCGCCCAGATCGACGGTCACCTTCACCGGCACCGTGCACCGCGACGCCACCGCCGACAGCGCCGCGTCCAAGCCGCGGTCGGTGAGCACGGCCGGATGGATGCCGCGCGCCAGATCACGCAGCTCCTGCAGCGCCAGCTTCACCTCGCCGTGCGCCTCCGCCACCATCGAGGCGGCGGCGTCGGGGTCCTCCAGCAGCTTCTCCTTCGCCAGGCCCAGACCCATCGCGAGGTTCACCAGCCGCGCCTGCGCCCCGTCGTGCAGGTCCCGCTCGATCCGCCGCAGATCCGCCGCCGCCGTGTCGACCACGACCCCCCGGTCGGACTCCAGTTCGGCGATACGGCGCTCCAGCTCGTCCGACGGCGACAGCAGCCCGCGCACCATCGCCCGGTCCGCGTTCGCCAGCCCCCGTGCCAGATACGGCAGCACCGGCCACAGCACGAACAACGACACCAGCGTCAGCGTGAAGGTCAGCACCCCCCACGGCAGCCGGATGAAGTCGTACAGCAGCGTCCGCCAGCCCACCGGGTCCTTCAGCATCATCCACAGCTGCTGCAGGAACCCGCCCCGCCCGCGCATCGGCAGCCGCGACGGTTCCTCCACCCGCACCCCGAGCAACGCCCGGGCCCGCGCCCGCTCCAGCTTCCCCAACTGCCGCGCACCCATCAGCCCCGCCGCGAGCAACGGGAACCCGATCACGGTGACGGTGAGGAACGCGCTGGTGAACACCACGGTCGTCACATAGACGAAGCCCAGTAGCGCCATCGGGAAGTTCGCCAGGAGATGCGCGATCTCCCTCCAGGTGTGAGCGTCGTAGGCGAGGCGCGGCGGCGGCAACGGCTCGGCCGTCTCGGCGCCCACGGACGGAGTACGTTCGGTCATACGGCTCAGCCTGCCCGGCCGCGCCCGGCCACGCCATGAGGCGGACCGCCCGGCTCTGCTGGGGAAAACCCCACCCCTGGCGTCTCAAGGTCATCTCAAGGCGTGACGGGCTGCTTACCGCCTCTTTATCAGGGCCTAGACTCCCGTGCGTACAGATCGTCGAACAAGAGGCCGTCGGGGATCGAGGGCCGAAGTCCAGGGAGCGAGGGGACGGACGTGCGGGAACCGACCGTCGAACCGGCTGTCGTCGTCGCGGCGGACTACTTCCAGTCCTATTCGGTCGTGGGACTGCTCGCCGCCGTCGGCGTGCTGTTCGTCGCCGTCGCCTTCGGGGCCGGCCGGCTGCTGAGGCCCGTCGTGCCCACCCCCGAGAAACTCCTCACCTACGAGTGCGGCGTCGACCCGGTCGGCGAGGGCTGGGCCCACACCCAGGTCCGCTACTACGTCTACGCCTTCCTCTACGTCATCTTCGCCGTCGACTCGATCTTCCTGTTCCCCTGGGCGACCGTGTTCGCCGCGCCCGGCTACGGGGCGGCGACCCTCGTCGAGATGTTCATCTTCCTCGGCTTCCTGGCTGTGGGCCTGCTGTACGCGTACAAGAAGGGTGTCCTGGCATGGACGTGACCCCCTCCGAACCGGTCCTGCTCCCCGAGCCGAAGCGCCTGGGCGCACTCGCGCGCCTCGCCCCCGAGCCCATGAAGGTGGTCCTCAACTGGGGCCGCCGCTACTCCCTGTGGGTCTTCAACTTCGGCCTCGCCTGCTGCGCCATCGAGTTCATCGCCGCGTCGATGGCCCGCCACGACTTCATCCGCCTCGGCGTGATCCCCTTCGCCCCGGGCCCGCGCCAGGCCGACCTGATGGTGGTGTCGGGCACGGTCACCGACAAGATGGCCCCTGCCGTCAAGCGCCTGTACGAGCAGATGCCCGAGCCCAAGTACGTCATCTCCTTCGGCGCGTGCAGCAACTGCGGCGGCCCCTACTGGGACTCCTACTCGGTCACCAAGGGCGTCGACCAAATCATCCCCGTCGACGTCTACGTCCCCGGCTGCCCGCCCCGCCCCGAGGCGCTGCTGCAAGGCATCCTCAAGCTCCAGGAGAAGATCGCCCGCGAGTCCCTGGACGAGCGCTACGGCACCCGCCCCTCCGCGGCGGCCCTGCAGAGCGGCCTGGTGAAGCCGCCGGCGCCGGCCGAGGGAACCGACCCGGCCACGGAGGGCACGCGATGACCACCACCGGCTGGCTGCCCGCCCCCGCCGAGGAACTCTTCGGCCCGGAGGCCACCGCCGAGGAGTCCTACGACGTCCTCACCGTCGACGTCCCCCCGGCCGCCTGGATCCCGGCCCTGCGCACCGCCCGCGACGAGCTGAGCTGCACCTACTTCGACTGGCTCAGCGCCGTCGACGAACCCGGCACCGGCTTCCGCGTCGCCGCCCACGTCGTCGCCCTCCACCCGGTCCACCGCCTCCTCCTCCGCACGACCGTCCCGCACGAGAGCCCGACCCTCGCCTCCGCCGTGGACGTCTACGCCGGTGCCGCCTGGCACGAGCGCGAGACCCACGAGATGTTCGGCGTCACCTTCGAGGGCCACCCCGGCCTGGAGCCCCTCCTCCTCCCGGACACCTTCGAGGGCCACCCCCTGCGCAAGGACTTCGTCCTCGCCGCCCGCGTCGCCAAGGCGTGGCCAGGCGCCAAGGAGCCGGGCGAGTCCGACCACGGCGGCCCCAAGCGCCGCCAGATGCTCCCCCCGGGCGTCCCCGACCCCAACGACTGGGGCCCCCTGAAGGGCCAGCTCCCCCCGGCCCCGGCCCGACCCGCCCGAGGCGCCGCCCGCCCCGCCGGCGAACGCCCGGCCCGACGCGCCCGCACGGCCTCGGAGGGCTCCGCGAGCCAGACGGCCCCGGCCACGGAAACCCCCGCCACCCCGGCTCGCCGCACCCGAAGCGCGTCCCAGGGCTCAGCGTCCCAACACCCAGCGACGGAGGCTCCCGCCGCAGCGGCAGCCCCGGCGACCGGGGTGGGCGGGGCGGCTCCTGCGACTTCGCCGTCCCCGGCGGGAGGGGCAGCCCCGGCGCACGAGGTAACCCCCGCGACTCCGCCGACCCCGGCAGGCGGGTCAGCCCCCGCCGCCCCGGGAGGGCCTCGGCGTGCCCGCAGCGCATCGCAGGGCTCGGCCTCGCAGCGCGCCGTGGCTCCCGCCGAGCAGGAGCCCCCGGCGGAGCAGCCGCCTTCCGCGGGACAGCCGGCCCCGGCCGGGCCCAAGCCCCGCACGGCCCCCCGCAGCGCCGACGCCCCGTGGCACCACGCCCGCCCGGCCTTCGACGAACCTGAACGGGAGCCGGTGGCTGCGCCTGCCCCCGAGCGGCCGAAGGCGCCGCGGGCCAAGGGCGCGGCCGAGACCGAGCCGAGCCCTGAGCCGCCCGGGACGCCTGCCCCCGAGCGGCCGAAGCCGGAGGTCACCGCGCCGACGGAACAGACCCCTGCCCCTGGCCCGGCCCCGGAGTCCGAGCCCGCGGAGCCGTCGAAGCCGGCAGAGCCCTCGAAGCCCGCAGAGCCCTCGAAGCCCGACGCGCCGTCGAAGGACGCAGACCCCAGCCATCCCGAACGCCCCGCCGACCCCGCAGGAGGCCCGCAGTGAACGACGCGCTCGACGTCGCCCTGCGACTCCTGGTCGTCTTCGGCGTCTTCCTGACCTTCCCGCTGATCATCGGCCAGACCGAGCACAAGGTGATGGCCCATATGCAGGGCCGCCTTGGCCCTATGTACGCCGGTGGCTTCCACGGCTGGGCCCAACTGGTCGCCGACGGCGTGAAGTTCGCGCAGAAGGAGGACGTCGTCCCCGCGGGCGCGGACCGCCGGATCTTCCAGCTCGCCCCGGCCGTCGCCCTGCTGCCCTACCTCCTCGTGCTGCTCGCCATCCCGATCGGCCCGAGCGAAGGCGCGGTCGGTGAGGTCATCGACGCGGGTGTCTTCTTCGTCCTTGCGGTGATGGGCGTCGGCGTCCTCGGCTCGCTCATGGCCGGGTGGGCCAGCGCCAACAAGTTCTCCCTCCTCGGCGGCCTGCGCACGGCCGCCCAGCTGCTCGCCTACGAACTCCCGATGCTGCTCGCCGCCGCCTCGGTGGCGATGGCGGCCGGCACCGTCTCTCTGCCTGGCATCCTCGACGCGTTCGAGTGGTGGTGGCTGCCCTGGCAGATCGTCGGCGCGATCGTGTTCTTCGTCGCCGGTCTGGCAGAGCTCCAGCGGCCTCCCTTCGACATGCCCGTCGCCGACTCCGAGATCATCTTCGGCGCGTACACCGAGTACACCGGTCTTCGTTTCGCCCTCTTCCTCCTCGCCGAGTACGCAGGGATCGTCGTCCTGTGCGGCCTGACCACCGTCCTGTTCCTGGGCGGCTGGCACGGCCCCTGGGGCGCCGACGGCCTCGGCTGGGTGTGGACCCTGCTGAAGACGGCCGTCCTCGCCTTCGTCGTGATCTGGCTCCGCGTCACCTATCCCCGGCTGCGCGAGGACCAGCTCCAGAAGCTCTCCTGGACGCTCCTCGTCCCCCTCTCTCTCGCCCAGATCGCCCTCACCGGCATCGTCAAGGTGGTGATCCAGTAACCATGGCCATTCCTGGCTCCGGCCTCGCCAAGGGCCTGGCCGTCACCCTTCGCACGATGACGAAGAAGACCGTCACCGAGCAGTACCCGGACGTCCAGCCCGACCTCCCGCCCCGCACCCGCGGAGTGATCGGCCTGTTCGAGGAGAACTGCACGGTCTGCATGCTCTGTGCCCGTGAGTGCCCCGACTGGTGCATCTACATCGACTCCCACAAGGAGACGATCCCGGCGGCGACGCCCGGCGGACGCGAGCGCAGCCGCAACGTCCTCGACCGCTTCGCCATCGACTTCTCGCTCTGCATGTACTGCGGTATCTGCATCGAGGTCTGCCCCTTCGACGCGCTCTTCTGGTCCCCGGAGTTCGAGTACGCCGAGACCGACATCCACGAGCTCACCCACGAGCGCGACAAGCTCCGCGAGTGGATGTGGACGGTGCCGGCGCCGCCCGCGCTCGACCCGGGTGCGGAGGAACCGAAGGAGATCGCCGCGGCCCGCAAGACGGCGGAGAAGCTCGCCGCCGCCCAGGCCGAGCCGACCGAGCCGGCCGACCCGCGGGGAGGGGACGCGTGAGCCTCGCCTCCCTCGCCGTGGCCCCCGGTTCCACCGCGCTGACCACGGTCGCCGCGGACAGCCACGGCTTCCTCTCACCGACCGGCGTGGAGATCGCCTTCCTCCTCGTCGGCCTGGCCACCTTCGGCGCCGCCCTGATCACCGTCTCCACCCGGCAGCTGGTGCACGCCGCCCTGTGGCTGGTGGTGACCCTCGGCGGCCTCGCCGTCGAATACCTCCTGCTCACCGCCGAGTTCATCGCCTGGGTGCAGGTGCTGATCTATGTGGGTTCCGTCGTCGTCCTCCTTCTCTTCGGGCTGATGCTCACCAGGGCTCCCATCGGCCGCTCCCCGGACGCGGACTCCGGCAACCGCTGGGCCGCCCTCACGGTCGCCGTCGCCTCGGCGGCCGCCCTGATCTGGGTGGTCGTCGACGCCTTCCGCACCACTTGGATCGACCTCGACGGCGCCCCGGCCGGCTCCACCGAGGTCACCGGCGAGGCGCTCTTCCAGAACTGGGTCCTCCCCTTCGAGGCCCTCTCCGTCCTGCTCCTCGCGGCCCTGGTCGGCGCGATCGTCCTGTCCCGCAAGGCCAAGGCGGAGTCGAGCTCTCCCCCTGTGAACTTCCGGGCCGCCACCGGTGGTTCCCCCTTCGCCCCGAATTCCCGTAATCACCCGATCGGGCGAACGAGGTCGACTGGGGGAACCCGGCCGGGCGCGAGGACGGCGGAGCGAGCGGGGACGGCCCCGCGAACGGGCCCCGCGGAGGCAGCCGACCCGGCCGCGCGGCCCAGCCGGTCTGAGGCCGTGAGCTCCTCCGCAGCGGGGAGCCCGTCCGCAGACCGGAGCCCCTCTGCGGCCACCAGCCAGTCGCCGGCGCCGAGCCAGTCGGCGGCGCCGAGCCCGTCCCCGACCACGGGCCAGTCGGCGGCGCCGAGCCCGTCCCCGACCACGAGCGGGTCCGAGGGCGCGAGCCGATCCGCTGCCGCGAGCCCGTCCGCGGACAGCAGCCGATCGGAGACTGCGAAGTCCTCCGCCGCCACCGGCCGCCCCGCGGCCGAGAGCCCGTCGGAGGCCGCTGGCGAGTCCGAGCCCGCCGGCCAGTCGGATGCCCCCGGCCAGTCTGAGCCCGCCGGCCCGTCGGAGGCCGGTGGCGAGTCCGAGGCCCCCGGCCATCCCGAGCTGACCGGCCCGTCGGAGGCCGGTGGCGAGTCCGAGGCCGCCGGCCAGTCGGAGGCCCTCGGCCATCCCGAGCCGGCCGGCCAGTTCGAGCCCGCCGGTCCGTCCCATGCCCCCGGCCGATCCAGGCCCACCGGCCCGTCCGAGGCCCCCTCGTCCGAGCAGGAAGGCGCCCGCTGATGCACCTCGCCTATCCCGCCGTACTGTCCGCGCTCCTCTTCTGCACCGGCCTGTACGGCGTCCTCGCCCGCCGCAACGCGATCCTGGTGCTGATGTCGGTCGAGCTGATGCTGAACGCCGTCAACCTCAACCTCGTCGCCTTCGACGTCTGGCTCAGCCGTACCGCCGAGGAGACCCTGCACTCCGGGCAGGCACTGACCCTGTTCACCATCGCCATCGCCGCCGCCGAGATCGGCATCGGCCTGGCGATCGTCCTCGCCGTGTACCGCAACCGCGGTACCGCGGACATCGACAAGCTCCGCGACACCGCCGAGGGCCACGAGACCGACGTCCCCGGGGCGGGTACGGCCGCCGAGAAGGCTGAGGCCACCGCGTGACCACGACCACCCTCGCCGTCCTCGTCCCCCTCCTGCCGTTCCTCGGTGCTGCCGCCGGGCTCCTCCTCGGCCGCACCGCCCCCGGGTTCGTCCGCCCGCTCGCGGTCCTGCCGGTCCTCACCTCCCTCGTGCTGGCCTGCGTGGTCGCGGCCCGCCAGGGCGGGGACGCGGCCGTCGACGCGGCCACCGAACTGACCCCCACCGGCTCGGTCCCCATCGAACTCGCCCTGCACATCGACGGCTTCGCCGCGCTCGTCGCCGTCCTGGTCGCGTTCGTCGCCGGCTGCGTGCAGATCTACTCCACCGGCTACCTGCGCGACGATCCGCGCTACCCCTCCTACGCCGCCCTCGTCTCGCTGTTCACCTCCGCGATGCTGCTGGTCGTCTACTCGGGCGACCTGATGGTGCTGCTCGTCGGCTGGGAAGTCATGGGCATCTGCTCCTACTTCCTCGTCGGCCACTACTGGGAGACCCCCGAGGCCCGCGCCGCCTCCCTCAAGGCCTTCCTGGTCACCAAGCTCGGTGACGTCCCCTTCCTGATCGGTCTGTTCGCCCTCGCCACGGACGCCGGGTCCTTCCGCATCACCAAGGTCCTCGGCGCCGTCGCGAGCGGTGGCCTCGACCACCCCACCCTGATCGCCCTGCTGCTGCTCGCGGGTGTGGCGGGCAAGTCGGCGCAGTTCCCGCTGCACACCTGGCTCCCCGACGCGATGGCCGGCCCCACCCCGGTCTCCGCGCTGATCCACGCCGCGACGATGGTCGCCGCCGGTGTCTACTTCATCGCCCGGCTCCTGCCGGTCTTCCAGGCATCCACGGCAGCGATGGTCACCCTCGCCGTGATGGCGGCCGTCACGATGGTCGGCTCCGGCCTCGCCGCGCTCGCCCAGGACGACATCAAGCGGGTCCTCGCGTACTCGACGATCGGCCAGCTCGGCTACATGACCGGTGCCCTCGCCGTCGGCGACCGCGGTGCCGCCGTGTTCCACCTCCTGTCCCACGGCGCCTTCAAGGCGCTGCTGTTCCTCGCCGCCGGCGTGATCATCCACGCCGCCGGCACCAACTCGCTGGCCGCCATGTCCCGGATGAAGGACCTGCGCGACCGCGTCCCGGACGCCTACTGGACGATGACCGTGGCGCTCCTCGCGCTCGCCGCGATCCCGCCGTTCAGCGGCTTCTTCTCCAAGGAGTCCGTCCTCGGCGCCGCCGAGCACGTCTCCACCGGGCACACCGAGCACGCCCCCGGCGCCGCCGGCTGGATCGTCCTCGTCGCGGGCCTGCTCACCGCCCTGCTCACCGCGGCGTACGCGACGCGGCTGTGGCTGCGCGCCTTCCGCGGCCGGGGTGCCGAGGCGCCCGACCACGGCCGCCAGCCGCTGACGATGACCGTGGTGCTGTGGGTGCTCGCCCTGCCGTCCCTCGCGTTCGGCGGGCTCACCTACCGGCTGCTGCCCGACTGGTTCGACGGCAACGACCTCGCGCCCACGCTGACCACCTCCGTGCTCGGCACGGGCGTGGCCCTCGTCGGCGGCCTCGTCACCTACGCCGCCTGGCGGCACACCACCGCCCTCGCCGCGCGTGTGCCCCTGGGCGCGGTCGCCGCCCACCCCGAGGGCGACGCCGGGCTCGTCGAGGCCGAGGCGATCGCCAGCCACGAGCCCGTCTACGGCGACGTGGCCTACGCCCCCGACCCGGCCGACCCCGGACGGCTGCTGCTCGGCCCGCTGCACCGGCACGCGGCCGTCGGCTTCCACCTGGACGCGGTCTACTCGGCGCTGTTCGTCCGGCCTGTGCGGGCCGGGGCGAGCCTCGTCCGGTTCCTGGACCGCGAGGTCGTCGAGACCTATGTACGCGGCGCGGGCGCCCTGCCCCGCCTGCTCGGCGCGGCCGTCCGGCGCGCCCAGACCGGCAATGTGCAGACCTATGTGAGCGCGCTGCTCGCCGGCACCGTCGTCCTTGCGGTCGCCGTCGTCCTCGTCGCCACGGGAGCGTGAGCAGGCGTGATCGATATCAACGAGTCAGTGATGCAGTTCCTTCTGGCGTTCGTCGTCGTCGGCCCGCTCCTCGGTGCCGTCGCCGCTCTGCTGCCCGCCCCGCCCGGACTGAAGGGGAAGTCGCCCGACCAGGCCGTGCTCCGCCACGGCGTGACCGTCACCGGCGCGATCCTCGTCGCCGCGGTCGTCCTCACGCTCGGCTTCGACCACGACCACCCGTCGAAGATGCAGGCCAGGACCGACATCAGCTGGATCCCCGCACTCGATGTGCGCATCCACCTCGGCATCGACGGCATCTCCCTCCCCCTTCTGGTCCTGACCGCGCTGCTGACCTTCCTCTGCGCGCTCTACAGCTACTTCAAGATGCCGTCGGGCCCGTCCCCGAAGGCGTTCGTCGCCCTGCTGCTCGTCCTGGAGTCCGGCACCCTCGCCACCTTCGCCGTCCTCGACCTGCTGCTGTTCTTCCTCGCCTTCGAGATGGTCCTGATCCCGATGTACTTCCTCATCGCCCGCTGGGGCGGCGAGGGACGGGCCGAGGCATCCTGGCGGTTCATCCTCTACACGCTGCTCGGCTCCGTGGTCATGCTGCTCGGCCTGCTCCTGATCGGCATCGAGGCGGGCACGTTCGACATGGTGGCACTCGCCACTGACAACGGCCGGTCCCTGACCGCGTCCGTGCAGGTCATCGCCGTACTGACGATCGGTCTCGGGCTCGCGGTGAAGACCCCGATGTGGCCGCTGCACAGCTGGCTGCCCGACGCCCACACCGCCGCCCCGACCGTGGGCTCGGTGCTGCTGGCGGGCGTGCTGCTGAAGATGGGCACCTACGGGTTCGTGCGGATCCTGCTCCCGGTCGCGCCCGACGGGTTCCGGGACTTCGCGCCCTACCTCGCAGCCTTCGCGGTCGTCGGCATCGTCTACGGATCGCTCGCCTGCCTGGCCCTCGCCAGGCGCGGCGCGAAGGGCGACCTGAAGCGGCTCATCGCCTACTCGTCCGTCGGCCACATGGGCTTCGTCCTGCTGGGCATCGCCACGATGACCCCGACCGGCGTCAACGGCGCCCTGTTCGCCAACGTCGCCCACGGCCTGATCACCGGCCTGCTGTTCTTCCTGGTCGGCGCCCTGAAGGACCGCACCGGCACCATGGACCTCGACACCCTCGCCGAGAAGACCGGCGCCGCCCTGTACGGTCGCGCCCCGCGCCTCGGCGGACTCCTCGCGTTCGCCGCGGTCGCCTCCCTCGGGCTGCCCGGACTCGCCGGATTCTGGGGCGAGATGCTCGCGCTGTTCGGCGCGTTCGACCCCGCCGACGGGCTCAGCCGGCCCGCGTTCCTCACCTTCATGGCGATCGGTGCGTTCGGCACCCTGCTGACGGCCGCGTACCTGCTGGTCGTGGTCCGCCGCGTGTGCATGGGCGCCCCGCGGGACGAGGTGCCGAAGCTGGCAGACGTGCACGCCTACGAGTTCGCGGCCTGGACCCCGCTCGTCGTCCTCACCGTCGTGGCCGGCCTGTGGCCCAAGACCCTCCTCGGCCTGACCGACCCGGCCGTGCAGCAGCTCCTCGCAGGAGGCACCCGATGAGCTCCCCGGCCCAGACACTGGCCGTCAACCTCGTCCAGGACGTCGACTGGCTCGCCGTCGCCCCGCCCACCATCGCGGCGGTCGTCGCGCTCGCCGTGCTCGTCGCCGACCTGTTCGTGGCCGACGGCAGGAAGGCCGTGCTCGGCTGGATCTCGGTCGCGGGCCTCGCCGCGTCGACCGCCATGCTGCTGCCCCTCCTGGACGGCGACCGCTCCACCTTCTGCCTCACCGGCGACACACGCGTGTGCAGCTACACGGCGGACCGCTTCACCCTCGTCATCCAGTTCCTGGTCCTCGCCGGAGCCCTCCTCGCCGCCCTGCTGTCGGTGACCGCGCTGAAGGACGCGCGCAAGGAGCTCCCCGAAGGGGAATTCTGGTTCCTGCTGCTGTCCTCGGCCGCCGGCGCAGCCCTGCTGCCCGCCTCCCGCGACCTGGCGACCCTGATCGTCGCCCTGGAGGTCGCCTCCCTGCCCGCCTTCGCCCTCGTCGGCCTGCGCCACGGCGACAAGCGTTCCTCCGAGGCGGCCCTGAAGTTCTTCCTGTCCTCGGTCACCGCCACCGCGGTCAGCCTGATGGGCATCAGCTTCGTCTACGCCACCACCGGCACCCTCTACCTCACCCAGGTCGCCGAGCGCATCCAGAACGTCGACGGCCAGCTGCACACCCTCGCCCAGACCGGTGTCGTCCTCACCCTCGTCGGCTTCGCCTTCAAGACGGCCGCCGTGCCCTTCCACTTCTGGGTCCCCGACACCTACGTCGGCGCGCCCCTGCCCGTCGCCGCCTACCTGTCGGTCGTCGGCAAGGCGGTCGGCTTCTCCGGCCTGATCCTGGTCACCGTCGTCGCCCTGCCGTCCTACGCCGACGTCTGGGGCCCCGCCCTCGCCGTACTGGCCGCGCTCACCATGACCGTCGGCAACGTCGGCGCCCTGCGCCAGCAGGCCACGCGCGCGTACAGCGCCGTACGCCTGCTCGCCTGGTCCTCCGTCGGCCAGGCCGGCTACCTGCTGGTGCCGATCGCCGCCGCCGCGTACTCCGACGACGCCGAGCACTCCATCGGCTCGACCGTCGCCTACGCGCTCATGTACGGCGTCGTGAACCTCGGCGCGTTCGCGGTGGCCGCCCTGGTGGGCCGTAGGCACGCCCTGAACCGCGTGGCGGACTACCGGGGCCTCTGCGCCAGGAACCCGGTCACCGCGCTGGTCCTGGCGTTCTTCCTGCTCTGCCTCGCCGGTCTGCCGCCGGGCATCATCGGCCTGTTCGCCAAGGTCACCGTCTTCTCGGCGGCCGTCGACGCGGGCCTCGGCTGGCTGGCCGTGGTGATGGCCGTGAACGTCGTGATCGCGCTGGTCTACTACCTGAAGTGGACGGCTCTGCTGTTCCGCACCCCCGAGGGCGAGCCCGGCCGGCACACCGTCCCGGCGCCCCTCACGGCCGCGATCGCCGTCACGGCCGTCATCGGCATCGCTCTGTCCGGAGCGCCCCAGCTGGTCCTGCGCTTCACCGACACGGGCCTGTTCTGAGGCACGTCCGAGCGCGTACACGCCTGTTCCGAGGCGCGTAGGCCTCGTCCGAGGCACGTGGGCCGACGGGTCACCCGTACGGCCCACGTCCGCCTCCGCACGCAGCCCACGGGCACAAGGGAACTAGTGGCCCTCGCCTCGCGTTGTCCCAAGCGGGAGGGTCCACTGGACGTGACACCACGGCACCAGTGGCATCGAGATCGACACAGCGAGATCGACACAGCAAAGGGTTCCCCTGCCGCACCACTTGGAGGGCGTACCGTGCACCGCCGGCACAACGGGCTCAGGACCGCAGTACTCCTCGGGGGACTGTCCGCACTCATCATCGTCATCGGCGGCTTCTTCGGCCGTACGGGACTGATCGTCGCGGTGGTGGTCGCCCTCGGCACCAACGCGTACGCGTACTGGAACAGCGACAAGCTGGCCCTGCGCGCCATGCGGGCCCGCCCGGTCAGCGAGTTCGAGGCGCCCGCGCTGTACCGCATGGTCCGTGAGCTCTCCACGCAGGCCCGCCAGCCCATGCCACGCCTGTACATCTCGCCGACGGAGGCGCCCAACGCCTTCGCCACCGGCCGCAATCCGCGCAACGCCGCCGTGTGCTGCACGGAAGGCATCCTGCGTCTGCTCGACGAGCGCGAGCTGCGCGGGGTCATCGGCCATGAGCTGAGCCATGTCTACAACCGGGACATCCTCATCTCCTCGGTCGCCGGCGCCCTCGCCTCGGTGATCATGTTCCTCGTCAACTTCGCCTGGCTGATCCCGGTCGGCCGCTCGGACGACGACGAGGGCCCCGGACTCCTCGGCATGCTGATGATCATGATCCTGGGCCCGCTGGCGGCCGGCCTCATCCAGCTGGCCATCAGCCGTTCCCGCGAGTACCAGGCCGACGCCTCCGGAGCCCAGCTCACCGGCGACCCCCTCGCGCTCGCCTCCGCTCTGCGCAAGCTCGACGCCGGCACCAAGCAGCTCCCGCTGCCGCCCGAGCCGAGAATCGAGACCGCGAGCCACATGATGATCGCCAACCCGTTCCGGCCCGGACAGGGCATGTCCCGGATGTTCTCCACCCACCCGCCCATGGCCGAGCGCATCTCGCGCCTGGAACAGATGGCAGGTCCCCGCCGATGAAAGTCATCCTGAACGTCATCTGGCTCGTCCTGAGCGGCTTCTGGCTCTTCCTCGGCTACCTGGCCGCGGGCCTGCTGCTGTGCATCACGATCATCGGCATCCCCTTCGGGATCGCCGCGTTCCGGATCGGCGTCTACGCCCTGTGGCCCTTCGGCTACACCACGGTCGAACGCCGCGACGCGGGCGCCCCGTCCTGCCTCGGCAACGTGCTCTGGCTGGTGCTGGCCGGCTGGTGGCTGGCGCTCGCGCACATCGCCACCGGTATCGCCCTGTGCCTGACGATCATCGGCATCCCGTTCGGCATAGCCAACTTCAAGCTGATCCCGGTCTCACTGATCCCGCTGGGCCGCGAGATCGTCCCGACGGACCAGCCGTTCGCGGCCCGCTGACCCGCGCGCTTCCAGCCCGCCGGGCTGACCCGCGCGCTTCCGGCCCGCCGGGCTGACCCGCGCGCTTCCGGCCCGCCGGGCTGACCCGCGCGGTGCCTGCCCGCCGCGCCGACCCGCGCGGAGCCCGCCCCGCCGGACTAGGCGGCACGCGCGCGTACGCCGTAGGCGACCACCCCGGCCGCCAGCGCGGCCGCGCCGGTCAGTACCGAGAGCCCCGGCAGCGAGAACGCCAGCACCGCGCAGCCCAGCAGGCCCAGCACGGGCAGGGCGCGCGCCCTGGGGGAGGGGTCGAGGGTCCAGGCGGAGGCGTTGGCGATGGCGTAGTAGGTCAGGACCCCGAAGGAGGAGAAGCCGATCACGCCCCGCAGGTCGGCGGTGGCGGCGAGGACCGCGACGACCGCGCCCACGGCGAGTTCGGCCCGGTGGGGCACCTGGAAGCGAGGGTGCACGGCGGCGAGCGGGCGCGGCAGATGGCCGTCGCGGGCCATCGCCAGGGTGGTGCGGGAGACCCCGAGGATCAGCGCGAGCAGCGAACCCAGCGCGGCCACGGCGGCACCCACGCGCACGACCGGCGCCAGCCCCGGCAGCCCGGCAGCGCGTACGGCCTCGGAGAGCGGCGCCGTCGCCTGGCCGAGCCGGTCGGGACCCAGCACGGCGAGCACGGCCACCGCCACGCACGCGTACACGGCGAGGGCGATGCCCAGGGCGAGCGGGATGGCGCGGGGGATGGTCCGCGCCGGGTCCCGCACCTCCTCGCCGAGCGTGGCGATACGCGCGTACCCGGCGAAGGCGAAGAACAGCAGCCCGCCCGCCTGCAGCACCCCGCCCAGGCCGTCGGAGAGGCCGATGTCCAGGTTGGCGGCCACCGCGTCCCCCGAGCCCAGGCACACGGCCACGACGAGCGCGAGGACGGCCAGCACGACGGCCACGATCGCCCGGGTCAGCCGGGCGGACTTCTGCACGCCCCCGTAGTTGACCGCGGTCAGCGCGACCACGGCCGCGACCGCGACGGCGTGCGCCTGCTCCGGCCAGACGTACGCCCCCACGGTGAGGGCCATCGCCGCGCAGGAGGCCGTCTTGCCGACGACGAAGGACCAGCCGGCGAGGTAGCCCCAGAAGGGTCCGAGGCGTTCGCGCCCGTACACGTACGTGCCGCCCGAGGCCGGGTACAGAGCGGCGAGCCGGGCGGAGGCCATGGCGTTGCAGTAGGCGACCACGGCGGCCAGCGCGAGCCCGAGCAGCAGCCCCGTACCGGCCGCCCGCGCGGCGGGGGCGAGCGCGGCGAAGATACCGGCCCCCACCATCGAGCCCAGTCCGACGACCACGGCGTCGCCCACCCCGAGCGTGCGGCGCAGCCCGGGGCCAGAGGTGTGCGTCATGCGGCGCACCCTAGCGAAGGAATTCGAACGGCTCGGCCACCGACGAGGCGGGAGGGCACCCCCGGGAAACACCCCGGATGCCCGCCCGCCACGGTCGGTGAGGTCACCGGCCCAGTGAGGTCACCGACCCGATGAGTTCACCGGTAGTTCACGAACTGCAGCGCGAAGTCGAAGTCCTTGCCCTTCAGCAGGGAGATGACGGCCTGGAGGTCGTCGCGGCTCTTGGAGCTGACACGCAGCTCGTCGCCCTGCACCTGCGCCTTGACGCCCTTCGGGCCCTCGTCGCGGATGATCTTCGCGACCTTCTTGGCGTTCTCCTGGGAGATGCCCTCCTCGATCGACGCGAAGATCTTGTACTCCTTGCCGGAGAGCTGCGGCTCGCCCGCGTCCAGCGCCTTCAGCGAGATGCCCCGCTTGATCAGCTTGGACTGGAAGACGTCGAGGACGGCCTTGACCCGGTCCTCGGAGTTCGCCTCCATGAGGATCTTGTCGCCGGACCACGAGATCGAGGCGCCGACGCCCTTGAAGTCGTAGCGCTGGGAGATCTCCTTGGCGGCCTGGTTGAGTGCGTTGTCGACCTCCTGCCGCTCGACCTTGGAGACGATGTCGAAACTGGAGTCGGCCATGACGTGTGGCTCCTTGCTCGGGTGCTGGATGACGCTCTGCGGGTAGGCCCAAGCCTAGCGATCTCACCGCTGATCAACCGGGTGGCGAAGCACCCCCCGGGATCAGGTATTGTTTACGTCGTTGCCACGGAGCACCGCCGAAAAGCGGCTCCGGGCAGCAATCCCAGGCGGTGTGCCCGAGTGGCCAATGGGAGCGGACTGTAAATCCGTCGGCTTAGCCTACCCAGGTTCGAATCCTGGCGCCGCCACACTGGGGAAGACCCCCTCCGTGAGAACGGAGGGGGTCTTTGCGTTGTGTGCGCGGCGCCCGTTGTCAGACCCGGCGGGCACACTGATCCCATGTCGTCCCGCCGCAGGCGCTGCCCCGAGTGCCGTCGTGAAATCGCCGTCGTCGCCGGACGGTTCGCCCGGCACGATCCGCCCGGGGCGCGGGAGGGCGACCGGCTCGTCTCGTGCCCCGGTTCCCGCCGGCCCGCGCAGCTCGGAGCGGTGCAGCCGTCGCTCGACGGCTACGTCGTGCCCGAGTTCCCGGGGCAACTGCCCCTGTTCTGACGTCCGTTCCCCGCACCGGGGGAGGTTCAGTTGCCCGCCACCGACTTCACCGCGACCGACACCGGCACCGACCCGCCGACCAGTTCGAGGGTCAGACCCGCCGTCGCCGGGGTCTCGATCAGCTCCGCGAGCACGGCGGCCACGTCGTCGCGCGGGACCGCGCCGCGACCGGTGTGCGCCTCCAGCCGGACCAGCCCGGTGCCGGCGTCGTCCGTCAGCGAACCGGGGCGCAGGACCGTCCAGTCCAGCGCCGCCAGGCCCTGCACATGCGCGTCCGCCTCGCCCTTGGCGCGCAGATACACGTCGAAGACCTCGTCGCCCTCGTGCCGCGGGTCCGCGCCCATCGAGGACACCACCAGGAAGCGCCGTACGCGCGCCCGGACCGCCGCGTCCGCGAACAGCACGGCCGCGCCCTTGTCCACGGTCTCCTTGCGGTCCGTCCCGCTGCCCGGGCCCGCGCCCGCCGCGAACACCGCCACGTCCGCGCCCTGCAGATGCGCGGCGACCTCCTCCACCGAGGCCGACTCCAGGTCCAGCAGCACCGGTTCGGCGCCCGCCTCCCGCAGATCGTCGCCCTGCTCGGCCTTGCGGATGATGCCCGCGACCTCGTAACCGCGCGCGGCGAGCAGCCGCTCCAGCCGCAGCGCGATCTGACCATGACCTCCAGCGATGACAATGCGCATGTCTTCGACCGTACGCCCGAACGCCCGCCCCCGCCGCGCGACTCGGACGCCGTCGCGCTTTCGAGTGCTCCCGTCCCGGCGGCGTGACGCGAACCCCGCCCCGCTTCCGAGCGCCCCGGCCGAGGAGCACCCCGCGACCCGCGCGTCCCGGCGCCGCCCGCCGGGGAATCCAGCGCCCCGGGTTCTACGACAACTCCCCCCGCCCCTGCCGCGGCAGGCCCAGTTCCGCCGCCACGGCCGAGTTGCAGTACTCCCGCACCGCGCTGGTGCGGGCCACCACCCGCCCCCGGTGGACGACGATGCGGCTGTAGGCGAGCGACAGGGCGCCCGACAGCCGGTCTCCGCGCACCGCGAGCAGCTCGGCGGGGAAGCCGGCCTCCACCCGCACCTCCGGCAGCCCCAGCACGGCTCGCGCGGAGCCGCTCACGGCGTCGTAGGCGTCCTCGGGGCGCAGCCCGTAGCGGGAGGCCAGCAGGTACGCGGCCTCCAGCGGGTCGCCGCGCCCCACCGGGTTGGACACGTCCCGCAGCGCCCCGCTGCCGGCCGCGAGCCGGACACCCGCGGCGCGCAACAGCCGTACGGGAGCCGTGCCGCGCCCGTCGACACCCGCGCAGCCGCCCTGCGGCAGGCACACCACGCTCACCCCGGCCGCGGCGAGCTGGTCGGCGGTGCGGGAGACGGCCTCCACGGGCAGCCGGGCCAGGCCCGCGCAGGGGCTCAGCGTCACACCGGGCCGCAGCCCGCCGGCCATCGCGGCGAGCCTGGCGAGCCGGGCCGGGTCGGTGGCGTCGGTGTGCAGGTCGACGGGGCAGCCGTGCTCGGAGGCCACCTCCAGGACCGCCTCGGCGTAGCCCGTGGGGTCCGGGTCGAGGTCGGGGCAGCCGCCCACCACCGAGGCGCCCATCTTCACCGCGTCCCGCAGCATGGCGAGCCCGTCGGCCCCGGCCACCCCCGTCAGCAGCCGCGGTACGGCCACCGTCGTCAGCTCGGCGAGCCCGCGCAGCGAGCGCCTCGCCCGGAGCAGGGCGCCCAGCGCGCCCAGGCCCTGTACGTCGCCCACACGGACATGGGCGCGCACCGCGGTGGCGCCGTGGCCGAGCTGGAGCAGGGCCGCCTCGGTGGCGCGGCGCTGTACGTCGTGGGGGTCGTCGGAGGCCGGCCCGTCCTGGTCGGCGGTGAGCGCGGTGTCGCCGTGGGCGTGCGGTTCGGCGGGGGCGGGCAGCAGGAGGTAGCCGGAGAGGTCCAGCCGCGTGCCCTGGCCGCGGGCGGCTCCGCCCAGGCTGCCGGTCGTGCCGACCGCCTCGATGTGCCCGCCGCCCAGCCGCACGTCGACGGTCCGGCCGTCGGTGAGCCGTGCCCCGCACAGCAGCAGCGTGTCGGACTGCCCGGAGGAGCCCGGCGTGGACGACGGGGGTGGCGGCTGCGGCTGGCTGTCGGGCATCGCGCTCCAGGGGCTCGGCTCGGGGGTCGGATTCCGGCGGGCGGATCGGACGGCTCGGGGCTCGGGACGAAGGGGCTCGGGTCTGGCGGGCTCAGGACCAGCTCGCAAGATCACACAGAGTGAGTCGAGCCTAGGACCGCCGCCCGCCCCCGGCCGGGAGGAGCGCAATAGTCGTACCGGTGTGGCCCCGGGTGGACGCAGGTGACGGGTGGGGCCGGAAGGGCCGCCGAGAGCGGTGCGCAGGGCGGGCGGAGGGGGCCCGGGATACGGATTTGGGTGAACGGCCGCAGACCGTGTAATGTCTTCATCGCTCGCCCCAATAGCTCAGTCGGCAGAGCGTCTCCATGGTAAGGAGAAGGTCAACGGTTCGATTCCGTTTTGGGGCTCTGGTAAGAGAGGTTTCCGTCGTAGGACGGGATCCGATCGAACCGCAGCGGTGTAGCTCAGTCGGTAGAGCAAGCGGCTCATAATCGCTGTGTCACCGGTTCAAGTCCGGTCACCGCTACTAACAGTAGCCGATTGCGGGGTCGGTCCTTCAGTCGGCTACTCTTTCTTGTGTTGAATCACCTACCCGTTCGTCAAGGAGCACTCACGTGGCTGCCACCGACGTCCGCCCGAAGATCACGCTGGCCTGCGTGGAGTGCAAGGAGCGGAACTACATCACCAAGAAGAACCGGCGTAACAACCCGGACCGTCTTGAGATGAAGAAGCACTGCCCGCGTTGCAACGCGCACACCGCGCACCGCGAGACGCGCTGACTCAGACTCACGTACGAGGCCGCCCCCATCATTCAGGGGGGCGGCCTCGTGCCGTTTCCGCAAGCAGAACCACCGCTGAGACCGCTGAGACCAGGAGGCGCCGAACCATGGCACTCGATCAGTCCTTCGTGGGGCGCACGTATCCGCCCACCGAGCCCTATGAGGTGGGCCGGGAGAAGATCCGTGAGTTCGCGGAGGCCGTCGGGGACACCAATCCGGTCTACACGGACCCGGAGGCCGCCAAGGCGTTCGGCCACGCCGATGTGATCGCCCCGCCGACCTTCGTCTTCGCGATCTCCTTCAAGGCCGCGCAGGAGGTCGTCCATGACCCGCAGCTCGGCCTGGACTACAGCCGCGTGGTGCACGGCGACCAGAAGTTCGCCTACACGCGCCCCGTGCGCGCCGGCGACCGGCTGACGGTCACCTCCACCATCGAGGCGATCAAGTCCCTGGCCGGCAACGACATCCTGGACATCCGCGGCGAGGTGCACGACGAGGCCGGCGAGCATGTCGTCACCGCCTGGACCAAGCTCGTGGCCCGCGCGGCCGAGGAGGCGTGAGCAGCAGATGACCGCCAAGATCGCGTACGCCGACGTCGAGGTCGGCACCGAGCTGCCCGCGCAGACCTTCCCCGTGACGCGTGCCACCCTCGTCCGCTACGCGGGCGCCTCCGGTGACTTCAACCCGATCCACTGGAACGAGAAGTTCGCCAAGGAGGTCGGGCTGCCGGACGTCATCGCGCACGGCATGTTCACCATGGCGGAGGCCGCGCGTGTGGTCACCGACTGGACCGGCGACCCCGGCGCGCTCGTCGAGTACGGGGTGCGCTTCACCAAGCCCGTCGTCGTCCCCAACGACGACGAGGGCGCCGAGATCCAGGTCAGCGGCAAGGTCGCGGCCAAGCTCGACGACAACACCGTACGAGTGGACCTGACGGTGACCAGCGCCGGACAGAAGGTGCTGGGCATGTCCCGCGCGGTCGTACGACTCGCCTGACGGCGGGTCCGCAGCGAGGGGGCGCCTGGCGCGAGCCGGCGCCCCTTTTCCGCCTTGACTTGGTTAGTGATTGAGTACTAACTTAGCCGCATGGTCAGGATGAGCGCAGAAGAGAGGCGCGCCAGCGTCGTCCGCGCGGCGATCCAGGAGTTCGCCCGCGGCGGCTACCACGGCACGTCGACCGAGGCGATCGCCAAGCGTGTCGGCGTCTCGCAGCCGTATCTCTTCCGGCTCTTCCCGGGCAAGAAGGCCATCTTCCTGGCGGCGGCCGACTGGTGCATGGAAGACACCATCCGGACCTTCCAGGAGGCCTCCGAGGGGCTCGAGGGCGAAGACGCCCTGCGGGCGATGGGTGACGCGTACACCAGGGTCATCGCCGAGCAGCCCGAGCGGCTGCTGATGCAGATGCAGATGTACATCGCGGTCGGGGCCGCCGAGCAGGAGGGCGACCACGAGTTCGGCGAGGCCGTGCGCGCCAACTGGATGCGGCTGTGGGACACCGTCCATGTGCCGCTCGGGGCGGACGTCAACGAGACGACGACGTTCCTGGCGTACGGCATGCTCATCAACAGCCTGGTGGCCATGGGTTTCCCGCCCGGGCACCGGGTGTGGGAAGGGCTGTACCCGCAGGCGCGGGCCAAGGGCTCGCTGGGGACGTAGTCCCACGCACGCGCACTTCGCATCACTCGACGGACGGCGGACCTCCGCCTGTCCGGGGCCGGGGCTCTTCATGGCCGCGAAAGTTAGTCATCAATAACTAATCAACGCACCCGCTGGGGGAGAGATGTCACAGCACAGCGCACCGCCCGCCCGCCGTGGAGGAATCGGCTGGGCCCTCGCCATCACCAGCGTCGCCGGGTTCATGGCGGCCCTCGACAACCTCGTCGTCACCACCGCGCTGCCCTCCATCCGGGAGGACCTCGGCGGGGGACTGCACGACCTGGAGTGGACCGTGAGCGCCTACACGCTCACCTTCGCCGTGCTGCTGATGTTCGGTGCGGCCCTCGGCGACCGCTTCGGCCGCCGCCGGCTCTTCGGCGTCGGGCTCTCGATCTTCACCCTCGCCTCCGCCGCCGCGGCCCTCGCGCCCGGCATCGACTCGCTCATCGCCGCCCGCGCGGTGCAGGGCGTCGGCGCGGCCGTCATGATGCCGCTCACCCTGACGCTGCTCACCGCCGCCGTCCCCGCCGAGAAGCGCGGCATGGCGTACGGCATCTGGGGCGCGGTCAACGGACTCGCGGTCGCCTCGGGGCCGCTGATCGGCGGCACGCTCACCGAACACGTGTCCTGGCAGTGGATCTTCTGGCTGAACGTCCCCCTCGGCATCGCCCTGCTGCCGCTCGCCCGGCTGCGCCTCGCCGAGTCGCACGGCACCGGTGCCCCGCTCGACATACCCGGCACCCTGCTGGCCAGCGGCGGTCTCTTCGGGCTCGTCTACGGCCTGGTCCGCGGGCCCGCCGACGGCTGGACCGCGCCGGCCGTGCTGCTCGGCCTGTTCGCCGGGGCGGCCCTGCTCGCCGGGTACGTCCTGCACGGCGCCCGCGCCAAGAACCCCATGCTGCCGATGCGGCTGTTCCGCTCCCGGGCCTTCGCCGGGATCAACGCCGCGAGCATGCTGATGTTCCTCGGGATGTTCGGCTCGATCTTCCTGCTGAGCCAGTACATGCAGGGCGTGCTCGGCTACTCGCCCACCGAGGCCGGACTGCGGATGCTGCCCTGGACCGGTATGCCGATGCTGGTCGCGCCCGTCGCCGGCATCCTCTCCGACCGCATCGGCGGCCGGCCGGTCGTCGCCGCGGGGCTCTTCCTGCAGGCCGCGGGCCTCGCCTACCTCGCCTCCGTGGCCACCGCCGACGCCTCCTACGCCTCCCAGCTGCCCGGGCTGACCCTCAGCGGCATCGGCATGGCGCTGTTCTTCGCACCCGCCTCGGCGCTGGTCATGGCCAGCGTCAGCGCCAAGGAGCAGGGCATCGCCTCCGGCGCCAACAACGCGCTGCGCGAGGTGGGCGGCGCGCTCGGCATCGCGGTCATGTCCTCGATCTTCTCCGCCCAGGGCGGCTACGAGTCCGCGCAGTCCTTCGTCGACGGCCTGCGGCCCGCGGTCGCCGTCGGCGCCGGGATCGTCGCGCTGGCCGGAGTCGCGGCCCTGGCCGTCCCGGCCCGCCTCCGGGCCCTGCCGGAGGCGACCGGCGCCGGCGAGCCCGCACCGGCGAAGGTGCCCGCCGGAGCCACCCGCTGACCCCGTGTCGACCACACAGAGGAGCCCGCCATGCCCACCCTCCCCTGGACCTTGCCGAACACCCCGCCCGCCGGCGCCGAGGTCCACGTCTTCGCCTCCCGCTTCGAGACCCGCACCCTGTGGGGAGCGCTCAAGTTCCTCGCCCGCACGCCCGGAGTGTGGCGGCAGGTGAGCGGCGCACCCGGCGCCTACGGGGCCACCCTGAAGGCCGAGCCGCTGAAGCGGACCTTCTGGACGCTGTCCGCCTGGGAGTCGCCCGCCGCCCTCAAGACCTTCGCCCGCGCCGGAGCGCACGCCCCGACCTCCAGGGGACTGGCCGGCGAGATGAAGGACGTGAAGTTCGCGACCTGGTCGGTGTCCGCCGGCGAACTGCCCCTCGGCTGGCCCGAGGCGTTCCGGCGGCTGACCTGAGGACCGGGCGCCCGAGACCGGCGGCTGACCTCGCGGCCGGGCGCCTGAAACCGGCGCCTGAGGCTGAGACCGGGCGCCTGAGGCAGGGTGCCTGTCCCGAGACCGAGTCCGGCACACGCGTGTACGGCCCCGCCCAGTCCGGCGGGGCCGTACACGCGTGTGCCGGGGCTGTCAGTGGTGTCTCGTAGTCTTGGGCGCGTGCAGGAACTCCACGACGCCCCCCTCGCCCCGCTGACCACCTTCCGGCTGGGCGGCCCCGCCACCCGGCTGGTCACCGCGACGACCGACGCCGAGGTGATCGACGTCGTCCGCGAGGCGGACGCCACCGGCACCCCCCTGCTGGTCATCGGCGGCGGGTCGAACCTGGTCATCGGGGACAAGGGCTTCGCCGGCACCGCCCTGCGCATCGCCACCCGCGGCGTGGAGCTGACCGGCACCCGCCTGGAGCTGGCCGCCGGCGAGGTGTGGACCGACGCCGTCGCGCGCAGCGTGGAGGCCGGGCTCGCCGGCATCGAGTGCCTGGCCGGCATCCCCGGCTCGGCGGGCGCGACGCCGATCCAGAACGTGGGCGCGTACGGCCAGGAGGTCTCCTCCACCATCACCGAGGTCATCGCCTACGACCGCCACGCGGGCGAGACGGTCACGCTCACCGGCGCCGAGTGCGCCTTCTCGTACCGCCACAGCCGCTTCAAGGCCGACCCCGAGCGGTACGTCGTCCTGCGGGTCCGCTTCGAGCTGGAGGACGCGGGCGGGCTGTCCGCGCCGGTCAAGTACGCCGAGACGGCCCGCGCCCTCGGCGTCGAGCCCGGCGACCGGGTGCCCCTCGCCGACGCCCGCGAGACCGTGCTGAAGCTCCGGGCGGGCAAGGGCATGGTGCTCGACCCCGAGGACCACGACACCTGGTCGGCCGGGTCGTTCTTCACCAACCCGATCCTCACCGACGCCCAGTTCGCCGCCTTCCACGCGCGCGTGAAGGAGCGCCTCGGCGAGGGCGTCGAGCCGCCCGCCTATCCGGCGGGGGAGGGCCACACCAAGACCTCCGCGGCCTGGCTGATCGACAAGGCCGGCTTCACCAAGGGCTACGGCAGCGGCCCGGCCCGCATCTCCACCAAGCACACCCTCGCCCTCACCAACCGCGGCGAGGCCACCACCGAGGACCTGCTCGCCCTGGCCCGCGAGGTCGTCGCCGGGGTCCGCGAGGCCTTCGGCATCACCCTGGTCAACGAGCCGGTGACGGTCGGGGTCAGCCTCTAGGGGGCGTCTCGCCGATCATGCCGGGCTCCCGGCGCCCGGCACCGCGCCTCGCCGCGTCGTCGTCAGTCGCCGAATCCCCCACTCTCGGCTTCGCGCGAGCGGGGGGACCCCCATCGCGTCGACCCCTTCCTCCGCCTTGCTACGCACGGCACCGGGCGCCGCTCGCTGATCCCGCCTGATCGACGAGACCCCCCAGGGCCCGCGCCGAGGCTCAGTAGGCCACCCCGACCCCCTGCCTCACCGCCCCCGGGTCGTCCGTCAGCGCCAGCATCGCGTGGGCCACGTCCGCGCGGCCGATGAAGCGGCCCCGGGGCGGGAAGCCGCCCACGACCGTGCGATAGCTGCCGGTGAGCGGCTTGTCCTGGAGCCGCGGCGGCCGTACGACCGTCCAGTCCGTGGCGCTGCCCGCCAGCGCGGCCTCCATCGCCCGCAGGTCGTCGTACACCTCCTTGAGCACCGCCGAGACGATCGCGCGCATCCCCCGGTCGAGGAACCCGTCGTCGGGCTCCGGTCCCACCGGCCCGGCGCTCACCACGACCAGGCGGCGCACCTCCGCGGCCTCCATGGCGTCCAGGACCGTACGGGTCAGGCGCGCGGCGACACCGGCGTCCTTGCGGCTGCGGGCGCCGAGCCCCGACAGCACCGCGTCCCGGCCCGCGAGCGCCGGACGCAGCGACCGGGCGTCCGTCAGCTCGGCGCGCACCACCTCCAGCCGGCCGCCCGCCTCCACGCCGAGCCGGGCGGGGTCCCGTACGACCGCGGTGACCTCGTGGCCCGCGTCCAGGGCCTGACGGACGATCTGTCCGCCGATGCCGCCGGTGGCTCCGAAAACGGTGAGCTTCATGGGGACTCCCGCACGTCGAGATGGTGGGTGAGTGTTCACTCACCCCCGTCACCTCTAGGGTGGGTAAGCACTCACCCACCCGTCAAGGGCGATTGGACGACCACCCCATGGAGAACAAGCCGACCCGGGCCCGGATCCTCGACGCCGCGCACGAACTGATGCTCACGGTCGGACTGGCCCGCACCACGACCAAGGAGATCGCGCGGGCCGCCGGATGCTCGGAGGCGGCGCTCTACAAGCACTTCGCCGGCAAGGAGGAGCTGTTCATCCGCGTCCTCACCGAGCGGCTGCCCCGGCTGAACCCGCTGCTGCACAGCCTCGCCGCCGCACCGGGCCGCGGCACCCTGGAGGACAACCTCACCGGCATCGCCCGCCAGGCGGCCCTGTTCTACGAACAGAGCTTCCCGATCGCCGCCTCCCTGTACGCCGAGACCCACCTCAAGCGACGGCACGACGACGCCATGCGCCGGATGGGCGTGGGCCCGCACCTGCCCATCACGTCCCTCGACGCCTATCTGCGCGCCGAGCAGGCCAATGGCCGCCTGCGCTCCGACGCGGACACCTTCGCCGCCGCCTCCCTCCTCCTCGGCGCCTGCGCCCAGCGCGCCTTCGCCTACGACGCCGACGAGGACGCCCGCCCGCCCGTGGACGAGTTCGCCGCCCGGCTCGCGCGGACGCTGCTCGCCGGAATCTCCGTTGCCGACGGCACCCCGGGGCCGCGACCCTGAGGGCCATGCACCCGCCCTCCGGAAACCCCGCATGCGTCTGAGGCTCCGCCGCTTCCGGCCCCGCACCGGTCCCCACGAGCACCGAGTCGTCCAGCCCCTGCACCCACTGCGCCACACCTCACTGCGCGACCCGGCCCCCATCGGCCACCTGCTCGCCGACCACGACGGACTCAGCGCCCTCGCGGGCCTGTTCTCGTTCGCCGCCTACTCCCGGCACACCGTCGTCCACATCCCCCTGCGCGACGGCGTCCCGCCCGACGAGGGCGTCGGCGAGCTGGTGGACCTGGTCGTGGCGCACCACTCCTACGGACTGCGCCCCAGCCAGTGGCCCGCACTGCGCCGCCGGCTCACCCACGGCACCCCGCTCACCGTCCGCACCGACGAGCGGCGCACCGCCCGCGACGCGGCGGCCCGGCGGGAGCGCGCCCAGCGGGCGGACCACCGCGACGAGCTGCGGCACACCACCCACGCCCGCACGTTCTTCCTGTTCGGCAGCCGCGACGTGTTCGCCGAGGCCGCCGGCTCCTTCGCGGACGCGGCCGGCAACGGGCCGCGGCACAAGCGCGTCGAGCAGGGGCACCTCGCCCTCGTCGCCGGACTGCCGGGACTGCGTCAGCCCCCCGGCGGCGGGCACCCCTTCGAGGTGCTGATCTGCTTCAAGGCGTATCCGCCGTACGCCCACTTCAAGCGGCCGGGCCGCTGAGCCAGTCGTCCACGCCCGCGAGCAGCTTCGCCTTCGTCTCCTCGGGAGCCGCCGAGGCACGCACCGACTGGCGGGCCAGCTCGGCCAGCTCCTGGTCCGTGAAGGCGTGGCTGTGCCGGGCGATCTCGTACTGGGCCGCGAGGCGTGAGCCGAAGAGGAGGGGGTCGTCGGCGCCGAGGGCGAGGGGGACACCGGCCTCGAACAGAGTGCGCAAGGGGACGTCCTCGGGCTTCGCGTAGACGCCGAGGGCCACGTTCGAGGCCGGGCAGACCTCGCAGGTGATGCCCCGGTCGGCCAGCCGCTTCAGCAGGCGCGGGTCCTCCGCCGCGCGCACGCCGTGCCCGATGCGGTCGGCGTCCAGGTCGTCCAGGCAGTCGCGGACCGAGGCCGGACCGGTCAGCTCCCCGCCGTGCGGGGCCGACAGCAGGCCGCCCTCCCGCGCGATGTGGAAGGCCCGGTCGAAGTCCCGCGCCATGCCCCGCCGCTCGTCGTTGGACAGCCCGAAGCCGACCACGCCCTGATCGGCGTACCGCACCGCGAGGCGGGCCAGGGTGCGCGCGTCCAGGGGGTGCTTCATCCGGTTCGCGGCGACCAGCACCCGCATCCCGAGCCCGGTCTCCCTGGAGGTCGTCTCCACCGCGTCCAGGATGATCTCCAGCGCCGGGATCAGCCCGCCCAGGCGCGGCGCGTACGAGGTGGGGTCCACCTGGATCTCCAGCCAGCCCGAGCCGTCCTCGAGGTCCTCCTCCGCCGCCTCGCGCACCAGCCGCTGGATGTCCTCCGGCTCCCGGACGCACGAGCGGGCCGCGTCGTACAGCCGCTGGAAGCGGAACCAGCCGCGCTCGTCCGTCGCCCGCAGCTGCGGCGGCTCCCCGCTCGTCAGCGCCTCGCTCAGCACCTCCGGCAGGCGCACCCCGTACTTGTCGGCCAGCTCCAGCACGGTCCCCGGCCGCATCGAGCCGGTGAAGTGCAGGTGCAGATGGGCTTTCGGCAGTTCAGAGACATCACGTACACGCTCCATCCGCCGATCCTGCCGTACGCCGTACATGTCCCGGTAGCCGTTTCCCCCTACGGGGCTTGCCCGCACAAAGAAACAGGGGCCCACCGGTCCGGTGAGCCCCTGGTCCGCGGGAACGCGTCAGTCGCGGGCCTCGGCCAGCAGCTTCTGGATGCGCGAGACGCCCTCGACGAGGTCCTCGTCGCCGAGCGCGTACGACAGGCGCAGGTAGCCCGGGGTGCCGAAGGCCTCGCCCGGGACGACCGCGACCTCGACCTCCTCCAGGATCAGCGCGGCCAGCTCGACGGTGTCCTGCGGGCGCTTGCCGCGGATCTCCTTGCCGAGCAGCCCCTTCACCGACGGGTAGGCGTAGAAGGCGCCCTCGGGCTCGGGGCAGTACACGCCCTCGATCTCGTTGAGCATCCGCACGATCGTGCGGCGGCGCCGGTCGAAGGACTCCTTCATCTTCTCCACGGCCGCGAGGTCACCGGAGACGGCGGCCAGGGCCGCGGCCTGCGCGACGTTGGAGACGTTCGACGTGGCGTGCGACTGCAGGTTCGTCGCGGCCTTGACCACGTCCTTCGGGCCGACGATCCAGCCCACGCGCCAGCCCGTCATGGCGTACGTCTTGGCGACGCCGTTGACCACGATGGTCTTGTCGGCGAGCTCCGGCACGACCACCGGCAGCGAGTGGAACTCGGCGTCGCCGTAGACCAGGTGCTCGTAGATCTCGTCGGTCAGGACCCACAGGCCCTTCTCGGCGGCCCAGCGGCCGATCTCCTCGATCTGCTCACGGGTGTAGACCGCGCCGGTCGGGTTGGACGGGGAGACGAAGAGCAGGACCTTCGTGTTCTCCGTGCGGGCCGCCTCCAGCTGCTCCACCGAGACGCGGTAGCCGGTCGTCTCGTCCGCGACGACCTCCACCGGGACACCGCCGGCCAGCCGGATCGACTCCGGGTACGTCGTCCAGTACGGGGCCGGGACGATGACCTCGTCACCCGGGTCGAGGATCGCGGCGAAGGCCTCGTAGATGGCCTGCTTGCCGCCGTTGGTGACGAGGACCTGGGAGGCCTCGACCCGGTAGCCGGAGTCCCGCAGCGTCTTGGCGGCGATGGCCTCCTTCAGCTCGGGCAGGCCGCCGGCCGGCGTGTAGCGGTGGTACTTGGGGTTCTTGCAGGCCTCGACGGCCGCCTCGACGATGTAGTCCGGGGTCGGGAAGTCCGGCTCACCCGCGCCGAAGCCGATCACCGGACGCCCGGCGGCCTTCAGTGCCTTCGCCTTGGCGTCCACGGCGAGGGTGGCGGACTCGGAGATCGCGCCGATTCGGGCGGAGACCCGGCGCTCGGTGGGAGGGATTGCAGCGCTCATGCCGCCCATCGTTCCAGACCCGAAACCAGCCCGGCACACGGGTTTCACGGACTGAACATGGACGGGCAACAGTCCGGACAGGTGTCCGGATCATGTCCGGATCCACGGCCCGGCCTGGTGATCTTCCGGCGATCCTTCGCTTTCCCGGCAGCTTTCCCTGCCCCACGGGCACTTTCTGTTCGACGCCCGGCTCAGGACCACGTACACTCTCACCTCGTCGGCCTCCAGCGGCACGCACACAGACGGTGCACACCGAGCACCCGTCCGGATGCGGTACGTTGGGGGACACACAAAGGGTCGTAGCTCAATTGGTAGAGCACCGGTCTCCAAAACCGGCGGTTGGGGGTTCAAGTCCCTCCGGCCCTGCTACACACACCGCCAGGATGTGTGCGCAGGTACGTACAGCAATGCACCGCCGTGCGGCTCAGACCGGGCGCGGCACGGCCACGACCCGGGATCAGGTGAGGATGAATGACGGACGCCGTGGGCTCCCTCGACACGCCTGACGCCCGGGATGAGGCGCCTGAGTCGAAGAAGGCCCGCAAGGGCGGCAAGCGCGCCAAGAAGGGCCCGCTGAAGCGTCTCGCGCTCTTCTACCGCCAGGTCATCGCGGAACTCCGCAAGGTCGTCTGGCCCACGCGCAATCAGCTGACCACGTACACGACCGTAGTGATCGTCTTCGTGGTCATCATGATCGGCCTGGTCACCGTGATTGACTATGGACTCGACCACGCAGCCAAGTACGTCTTCGGCTGAGCCAAGTGCGAAGGGCGCCGCGGTTACCGGCGCCCCTTTCGCATGTTCCACCCCTATGTATCCAGGAAGAAGCAGCCACCGTGTCTGACCAGAACCTGAACGACGCCATCGAGCCGGATGAGTCGGAGGACGACGAGCTCGACATCGTCGAGGGCGCGGACGAGGACCTGGACGAGTTCGAGGCTGCCGAAGCCGAGTCGGGCGAGCCCGCCGAGGAAGCCGCTGTGCACGTCGAGGACGAGGACGAGGCCCTCGCGACCGGCGAAGAGGCCGAAGAGGCCGGCGACGCCGAAGAGGCCGGCGAAGAGGTCGAGGAAGAGGAGGAGGCCGAGGAGGCCGCTCCCGTCGACCCCGTCCAGGCCCTGCGCGAGGAGCTGCGCACCCTCCCCGGCGAGTGGTACGTCATCCACACCTACGCCGGCTACGAGAACCGCGTGAAGACCAACCTGGAGCAGCGCGCGGTCTCCCTGAACGTCGAGGACTACATCTTCCAGGCCGAGGTGCCGCAGGAAGAGGTCGTCCAGATCAAGAACGGCGACCGCAAGACCATCCGTCAGAACAAGCTCCCCGGCTACGTGCTGGTGCGCATGGACCTGACGAACGAGTCCTGGGGCGTCGTCCGCAACACCCCCGGCGTCACCGGCTTCGTGGGCAACGCCTACGACCCCTACCCGCTGACCCTGGACGAGATCGTCAAGATGCTCGCCCCGGAGGCGGAGGAGAAGGCCGCCCGCGAGGCCGCCGAGGCCGAGGGCAAGCCCGCCCCGCAGCGCAAGGTCGAGGTCCAGGTGCTGGACTTCGAGGTCGGCGACTCGGTCACCGTCACCGACGGTCCGTTCGCCACGCTGCAGGCCACGATCAACGAGATCAACGCCGACTCGAAGAAGGTCAAGGGCCTCGTCGAGATCTTCGGCCGCGAGACCCCGGTCGAGCTGAGCTTCGACCAGATCCAGAAGAACTAGTCCCTTCTGGACGTACCGCTTCCGGACAGGTCGGGCAAGCCGCTGAGGCTTGTCTGACCTGCTCGGTTTTTGGCCGCACACCTATACCCGTTATCGTTGTGCGGTATGCCTGCGTCCGGGTGATTCCCGCGCGCGGGCAGGACCCGAATCGAAAGGACCCGGAGAGCTATGCCTCCCAAGAAGAAGAAGGTCACGGGGCTCATCAAGCTCCAGATCCAGGCCGGTGCCGCCAACCCGGCTCCGCCGGTCGGCCCCGCGCTGGGTCAGCACGGCGTCAACATCATGGAGTTCTGCAAGGCCTACAACGCCGCGACCGAGTCGCAGCGTGGCTGGGTCATCCCGGTGGAGATCACGGTCTACGAGGACCGCTCCTTCACCTTCATCACCAAGACCCCGCCGGCCGCGAAGATGATCCTCAAGGCCGCGGGTGTGGAGAAGGGCTCCGGCGAGCCGCACAAGACCAAGGTCGCCAAGATCACCCAGGCGCAGGTCCGCGAGATCGCCGAGACCAAGATGCCCGACCTCAACGCCAACGACCTGGACGCCGCGTCGAAGATCATCGCCGGCACCGCCCGTTCCATGGGCATCACGGTCGAGGGCTGAGAACCCACCTCGTAGACACGCAGTAGTGGCAGGGCCTGCTCGGCCCGGACCACAACTCCTAAGCAAACCCAGGAGCAGTAGTGAGCAAGCGCAGCAAGTCTCTCCGCGCTGCGGACGCCAAGGTCGACCGGGAAAAGCTGTACGCCCCGCTCGAGGCCGTCCGTCTCGCCAAGGAGACCTCCACGACCAAGTTCGACGGCACCGTCGAGGTCGCCTTCCGTCTGGGTGTCGACCCGCGTAAGGCCGACCAGATGGTCCGTGGCACCGTGAACCTTCCGCACGGCACCGGTAAGACCGCCCGGGTCCTGGTCTTCGCGACCGGCGACCGTGCCGAGGCCGCGCGTGCCGCGGGCGCCGACATCGTCGGCGCCGACGAGCTGATCGACGAGGTGTCGAAGGGCCGTCTGGACTTCGACGCCGTCGTCGCCACCCCGGACCTCATGGGCAAGGTCGGCCGCCTCGGCCGCGTGCTCGGTCCGCGTGGTCTGATGCCGAACCCGAAGACCGGCACCGTCACCCCCGACGTCGCCAAGGCCGTCACCGACATCAAGGGCGGCAAGATCGAGTTCCGCGTCGACAAGCACTCGAACCTGCACTTCATCATCGGCAAGGTGTCGTTCGACGACAGCAAGCTGGTGGAGAACTACGGCGCCGCGCTGGAGGAGATCCTCCGTCTGAAGCCGTCCGCCGCCAAGGGTCGCTACATCAAGAAGGCCGCCATCACCACCACGATGGGCCCCGGCATCCCCGTCGACCCGAACCGCACCCGCAACCTCCTCGTCGAGGAGGACCCGGCCGCGGTCTGAGCCCCCAAGGCTCACTGAAGCAGGCCACGGGCCCCGCACCTTCATCAGGTGCGGGGCCCGTTCCCGTGGTGCCGCCCTGCGCTAGCGTGCGGGCAGGGACGGGCGCGGGGGAGGACGTATGGCCGGCGGCAGGGCGTGGCGGGGCCGGGTACTGCTGGCGGTGCTGCTGCTCATGGGCGCGGCCGCCTGCACCTCGGCCGGCGGCGACGCCGCCGCGGACCGAGCCCCCGACCGTCGTACGGCCGACCCGGCCCCTGCCGTCCTCGCCGCGCTGCGGGCCGCCGAGCGGGCCACCGAGGCGGCCGGCTCGGCGCGCGTGCGGTCCACGGCCTCCCTCGGCGCGGACGCCGCCATGACCTCCACGGGCGCCCTCGCCTGGCGCGACGGGCTCTGCGGCGCCCTCACCCTCACCTACACCGGCGGCGGCGTCGCCGGGACGCTGGGGGAGCTGGGCAGCACCTCGACGCAGGCCCGCTATCTGCCCGACGCGTACTACACGCGCGTGGGCGAGGAGTTCGCGGCGAAGGCGGGCGGCCGGCACTGGATCCGCTACGGCTGGGATGACCTGGCCGGTCTCGGCGGCGCCGACGGGCCCGGGCTCGCCGGGCAGATCCGGGAAGCCGCCCCGCACCGCTTCCTGGCGCTGCTGCGGGCCGCCGACGGTGTGCGCCGGGTCGGTGTCGAGACGGTCCGAGGGGAGCGGGCCACGCACTACACGGGCGTCGCACGGCCCGCCGGACTGCCGGAGCAGACCCTCGATCTGTGGGTCGACGGCGACGGACTGCTGGTCAAGAAGGCCGAGAGGAGCCGGACGCAGGACGGCGAGGTGTCCCAGACCGCGTACTACGACGACTACGGCGTGCGCGTCTCGGTCCGGCCGCCGCCGCCCGCGGACACCCAGGACTTCGGGGAGCTCGTCCGTCCCCGCGGCCGGAATTGAGAGGTCGGCCGTCAGTGGCCTCGGATACGCTCGCAGCCTGACTGTGTATCGGCCATCTGTTCCGTGGGGGGAATCATGGGCCTTTCTGTACGTACCCGTGGCGGGGTGACGCTCGCCGGGCTCTCGGCGCTCCTGCTCGCGGGCGGGGCCGTCGGCTGTGCCGGCGACAAGGGGGAGAACAGGGCCGACCGCACGCCGTTCCAGGTGCTGACGGCGGCGTACGAGAAGACCGCCGAGGCCAAGTCCGCGCGTGTCCACATGACCATGACCGCGCCCGCGATGCTGGGCGGCTCGGAGGAGCCCTCCACCGTGAGCGGCGTCATGGGCTGGGACCCGGCCGTCATGGACCTCACGGTCGAGGGCTCCTCGGAGCCGGGCATGCCGGCGAAGATCCGCATGATCCTGCGCGACGACGTCATGTACATGGACGGCGGCAAGGAGGCCGCCGCCGAGATGGACGGCAAGCGCTGGATGAAGCTGGACTTCGGCGCCGCGGCCGAGGCCTCCGGCGACAAGGACATGGCCCGGCAGATGACGGCGGGCCTGGACAACCTGAACCAGAACCCGGCCGAGCAGATCGCCCTGCTGCTGGAGTCGCCCAACCTCAAGCACGTGGGTGCCGAGAAGATCGGCGGCGTCGAGGCCGAGCACTACAAGGGCACGCTGACCGTCGCCGAGATGATGAAGACCAACAAGGCGCTGGACGTGCTGAAGCCCCAGGAGCGCAAGCAGCTCCTGGAGAACATCGAGAAGTCCGGCATCAAGGGCTACGACACCGAGGTATGGGTGGGCGAGGACGACCTGCCGGTCCGGATGGACGTCGGGATGGACACTCCGCAGGGCGACGTCGAGATGAGCATGACCTTCTCCGACTACGGCACCAAGGCGGACGTCCAGGCGCCGCCGGCCTCCGAGACCTTCGACCTCATGGAGATGTTCAAGGAGCTCGGCGAGAGCGGGGCCTTCGACGAGGGCGCCCTCGGCGAGGACACCCTCGACCTGGAGGGCCTGGACGACCCCGAGCCCCTCGACGCGGGCTGAGCCCGTCCTGGGCCCTTCGAAGATCCTGGTACGACCGGATTTGCTTCCCGGCGATCCGGTCACGTACTCTCCTTCTCGAAGCCAAAGACCGCTGGTCGTTGCCGTGCGCTCGCGAGAGGGCGCGGTGGCCGAAGGATCCGCTGAAAATGCGGACGACCCGCGCAGGTGACTGTGGAAGAACTCCTGGTGTGCACACCATCGCGTGTGTACGGCCGGTCGAGTCCGCCCCGTGCGCCTGCGCCGGGGCGTTTCGTTTTCCCCAGTCCTCCTTCGGGTCCGCGCGGTCCGAATCACCCGGAAGGAGGCCGAGGCTCTATGGCGAGGCCCGACAAGGCTGCCGCGGTTGCCGAGCTGACGGACAAGTTCCGTAGCTCCAACGCCGCCGTGCTGACCGAGTACCGCGGTCTCACCGTGGCGCAGCTCAAGACGCTGCGTCGTTCGCTCGGTGAGAACGCCCAGTACGCCGTGGTGAAGAACACGCTGACCAAGATTGCGGCCAACGAGGCCGGGATCACGCTGGACGACCAGCTCTTCGCTGGTCCGACGGCCGTCGCCTTCGTCACCGGTGACCCGGTGGAGTCGGCGAAGGGTCTGCGCGACTTCGCCAAGGACAACCCGAATCTCATCATCAAGGGCGGTGTCCTTGACGGCAAGGCGCTGTCCGCCGATGAGATCAAGAAGCTTGCGGACCTCGAGTCCCGCGAGGTTCTGCTCTCCAAGCTGGCCGGTGCCATGAAGGGCAAGCAGTCGCAGGCTGCCTCTGTCTTCCAGGCGCTGCCGTCGAAGCTCGTCCGCACCGTGGACGCGCTCCGTGCCAAGCAGGACGAGCAGGGCGGTGCCGAGTAATTCGGCTCGCTTTCTGATCCGCGCCGCCTAGCGGCACGGGTCGCAGCGGGCCCGACGTACGCCCGCCTCACCCAGTACACCCGGCACCTGCCGAATTAGTGGAAGGACCGCCATCATGGCGAAGCTCAGCCAGGAAGACCTGCTCGCGCAGTTCGAGGAGATGACCCTCATCGAGCTCTCCGAGTTCGTGAAGGCCTTCGAGGAGAAGTTCGACGTCACCGCCGCCGCTGCCGCGCCGGTCGTCGTCGCCGGTGGTGCCGCTGGTGGCGCCGCCGCCGAGGCCCCCGAGGAGAAGGACGAGTTCGACGTCATCCTCACCGGCGCCGGCGACAAGAAGATCCAGGTCATCAAGGTCGTGCGTGAGCTGACCTCGCTGGGTCTGAAGGAGGCCAAGGACCTCGTCGACGGCACCCCGAAGCCGGTCCTGGAGAAGGTCAACAAGGAGGCCGCGGACAAGGCTGCCGAGGCCCTCAAGGGCGCCGGCGCCTCCGTCGAGGTCAAGTAACACCTCACGGGTCCGCACGGACTCACGCGAGCTGATTGCGGCCCTGTAGGGCTGTAACGCTGACGCACCGAAGAGCGATCATCCATCCGGGTGGTCGCTCTTCGGCGTTTGCGGGGGGCCGGCCGCGGTTGCCTTGCACCCGGTACGGCGGGGGGTATGGTGATCTTCGTCGTGTCTTCGAACGTCCTGGTTCCGGCCAGGGGGCCTTGACGAACCGAACGCAGCGCGCAATTCTCAGGACGCGTCGTCACAACGGTCCGAATCCGAGGCATGGATCGGCGACGAAGAGGGCAGTATCAACGTGCGTTGAGGGCAGACATGCCGCAGACGTTGAGAACAAAGAGGGTCCCTATGGGTGTGGTGCAAACCGGGACTGGACATCAGTGTGCCCAGTGGCTACACTGACCCTTTGCGCTGCCTGTTAGCTGTCCCCTGCCCGTCACCAGGGGTCTGCCCTCACCTCAGCACGACGACCAGAACTCTCTGACCTGGCCCAACAGCCACAAAGGGAAGCCTGTCGCCTCGTGTGAGTGAGGGGCCGGTACGCGCGTAGTGAGTCCGAGCCCTCGGAAGGACCCCCTCTTGGCCGCCTCGCGCAACGCCTCGACCGCGAATACGAACAACGGCGCCAGCACCGCCCCGCTGCGCATCTCTTTTGCAAAGATCAAGGAGCCTCTCGAGGTTCCGAACCTGCTCGCGCTGCAGACCGAGAGCTTCGACTGGCTGCTCGGAAACACCGCCTGGCAGAGTCGGGTCGAGGAGGCTCTGGAGAACGGTCAGGACGTCCCCACCAAGTCCGGTCTGGAGGAGATCTTCGAGGAGATCTCCCCGATCGAGGACTTCAGCGGGTCGATGTCGCTGACCTTCCGTGACCACCGCTTCGAGCCGCCGAAGAACTCGATCGACGAGTGCAAGGAGCGCGACTTCACGTACGCCGCGCCGCTCTTCGTCACGGCCGAGTTCACCAACAACGAGACCGGCGAGATCAAGTCCCAGACCGTCTTCATGGGCGACTTCCCGCTCATGACGAACAAGGGCACCTTCGTCATCAACGGCACCGAGCGTGTCGTGGTGTCGCAGCTGGTCCGTTCGCCGGGTGTCTACTTCGACTCCAGCATCGACAAGACGTCCGACAAGGACATCTTCTCCGCCAAGATCATCCCGTCCCGGGGTGCCTGGCTGGAGATGGAGATCGACAAGCGCGACATGGTCGGCGTCCGCATCGACCGCAAGCGCAAGCAGTCGGTGACCGTCCTGCTCAAGGCGCTCGGCTGGACCACCGAGCAGATCCTCGAGGAGTTCGGCGAGTACGAGTCCATGCGCGCCACCCTGGAGAAGGACCACACCCAGGGCCAGGACGACGCGCTGCTCGACATCTACCGCAAGCTGCGTCCGGGCGAGCCCCCCACGCGTGAGGCCGCGCAGACGCTGCTGGAGAACCTCTACTTCAACCCCAAGCGCTACGACCTCGCGAAGGTCGGCCGCTACAAGGTCAACAAGAAGCTGGGTGCGGACGCCCCGCTCGACGCGGGCATCCTGACCGTCGAGGACATCATCTCGACGATCAAGTACCTGGTGAAGCTGCACGCCGGTGAGACCGAGACGGTCGGCGACAACGGCGACACGGTCGTCGTCGAGACCGACGACATCGACCACTTCGGCAACCGTCGTCTGCGCAGCGTCGGCGAGCTCATCCAGAACCAGGTCCGTACGGGTCTGGCGCGTATGGAGCGCGTCGTGCGTGAGCGCATGACCACCCAGGACGTCGAGGCGATCACGCCGCAGACCCTGATCAACATCCGGCCGGTCGTCGCCTCCATCAAGGAGTTCTTCGGCACCAGCCAGCTGTCGCAGTTCATGGACCAGAACAACCCGCTGTCCGGGCTGACGCACAAGCGTCGTCTGTCCGCGCTCGGCCCGGGTGGTCTGTCCCGTGAGCGGGCCGGCTTCGAGGTCCGAGACGTGCACCCGTCCCACTACGGACGCATGTGCCCGATCGAGACCCCCGAAGGCCCGAACATCGGTCTGATCGGTTCGCTCGCCTCCTACGGCCGCGTCAACGCGTTCGGCTTCGTCGAGACGCCGTACCGCAAGGTCGTCGACGGCCAGGTCACCGACGAGGTCGACTACCTGACCGCCGACGAGGAGGACCGCTTCGTCATCGCGCAGGCCAACGCCGGCCTGAACGACGACATGCGCTTCTCCGAGAACCGCGTCCTGGTCCGCCGTCGTGGCGGTGAGGTCGACTACGTCGCCGGTGACGACGTGGACTACATGGACGTCTCGCCGCGCCAGATGGTGTCGGTCGCGACCGCCATGATCCCGTTCCTCGAGCACGACGACGCCAACCGTGCCCTCATGGGCGCGAACATGATGCGCCAGGCCGTTCCGCTCATCAAGGCGGAGGCCCCGCTCGTCGGCACCGGCATGGAGTACCGCTCCGCCGTCGACGCCGGCGACGTCGTCAAGGCCGAGAAGGCCGGTGTGGTCCAGGAGGTCTCCGCGGACTACATCACCACCGCCAACGACGACGGCACGTACATCACGTACCGCCTGGCCAAGTTCGCCCGCTCCAACCAGGGCACCTCGGTCAACCAGAAGGTCATCGTCCACGAGGGCGACCGCATCGTCGAGGGCCAGGTCCTCGCCGACGGTCCCGCCACCGAGAACGGCGAGATGGCCCTGGGCAAGAACCTGCTCGTGGCGTTCATGCCGTGGGAGGGTCACAACTACGAGGACGCGATCATCCTGTCGCAGCGCCTCGTGCAGGACGACGTCCTCTCCTCGATCCACATCGAGGAGCACGAGGTCGACGCCCGTGACACCAAGCTCGGCCCCGAGGAGATCACCCGGGACATCCCGAACGTCTCGGAGGAGGTCCTCGCCGACCTCGACGAGCGCGGCATCATCCGCATCGGTGCCGAGGTCATCGCCGGTGACATCCTCGTCGGCAAGGTCACGCCCAAGGGTGAGACCGAGCTGACGCCCGAGGAGCGCCTGCTGCGCGCGATCTTCGGTGAGAAGGCCCGTGAGGTCCGTGACACCTCGCTGAAGGTGCCGCACGGCGAGACCGGCAAGGTCATCGGTGTGCGCGTCTTCGACCGCGAGGAGGGCGACGAGCTTCCCCCCGGTGTGAACCAGCTGGTGCGCGTCTACGTCGCGCAGAAGCGCAAGATCACCGACGGTGACAAGCTCGCCGGCCGCCACGGCAACAAGGGCGTCATCTCCAAGATCCTGCCGATCGAGGACATGCCGTTCCTGGAGGACGGCACCCCGGTCGACATCATCCTCAACCCGCTGGGTGTGCCGTCCCGAATGAACCCGGGACAGGTTTTGGAGATCCACCTCGGCTGGCTCGCCAGCCGCGGCTGGGACGTCTCCGGCCTCGCCGACGAGTGGGCGCAGCGCCTCCAGGCGATCGGCGCCGACCGCGTCGAGCCCGGCACCAACGTCGCCACCCCGGTCTTCGACGGTGCGCGTGAGGACGAGCTCGCGGGTCTGCTGCAGCACACCATCCCGAACCGCGACGGCGAGCGCATGGTGCTCCCGACCGGCAAGGCGCGGCTGTTCGACGGCCGTAGCGGTGAGCCGTTCCCGGACCCGATCTCGGTCGGCTACATGTACATCCTCAAGCTGCACCACCTGGTCGACGACAAGCTGCACGCGCGTTCGACCGGCCCGTACTCGATGATCACCCAGCAGCCGCTGGGTGGTAAGGCGCAGTTCGGTGGCCAGCGCTTCGGTGAGATGGAGGTGTGGGCCCTCGAGGCCTACGGCGCCGCGTACGCCCTCCAGGAGCTGCTGACCATCAAGTCCGACGACGTCACCGGCCGCGTGAAGGTCTACGAGGCCATCGTCAAGGGCGAGAACATCCCCGAGCCCGGCATCCCCGAGTCCTTCAAGGTGCTCATCAAGGAGATGCAGTCGCTCTGCCTGAACGTGGAGGTGCTGTCCAGCGACGGTATGTCCATCGAGATGCGCGACACCGACGAGGACGTCTTCCGCGCTGCGGAGGAGCTCGGCATCGACCTGTCCCGGCGCGAGCCGAGCAGCGTCGAAGAGGTCTGACGGGAGTCCGGCGGGCCTTGAGCGATCAAGGCCCGCCGGCCCCAGGACCCCCGTTTCAGACCCCAAGACTTACAACCCTGAGAGGGATTGACGCATAGTGCTCGACGTCAACTTCTTCGACGAGCTCCGGATCGGTCTGGCTACCGCTGACGACATCCGTCAGTGGAGCCACGGCGAGGTCAAGAAGCCGGAGACCATCAACTACCGCACCCTGAAGCCCGAGAAGGACGGACTCTTCTGCGAGAAGATCTTCGGTCCGACCCGGGACTGGGAGTGCTACTGCGGCAAGTACAAGCGTGTCCGCTTCAAGGGCATCATCTGTGAGCGCTGTGGCGTCGAGGTCACCCGCGCCAAGGTGCGCCGTGAGCGGATGGGCCACATCGAGCTGGCCGCCCCCGTCACGCACATCTGGTACTTCAAGGGCGTCCCGTCGCGCCTGGGCTACCTGCTCGACCTCGCCCCGAAGGACCTCGAGAAGGTCATCTACTTCGCGGCGTACATGATCACCTACGTCGACGAGGAGCGCCGCACCCGCGACCTGCCCTCGCTGGAGGCCCACGTCTCCGTCGAGCGCCAGCAGATCGAGCAGCGCCGCGACGCCGACCTGGAGGCCCGCGCCAAGAAGCTCGAGTCCGACCTGGCCGAGCTCGAGGCCGAGGGCGCCAAGGCCGACGTGCGCCGCAAGGTGCGCGAGGGTGCCGAGCGTGAGATGAAGCAGCTGCGCGACCGTGCGCAGCGCGAGATCGACCGCCTCGACGAGGTGTGGAACCGCTTCAAGACCCTCAAGGTCCAGGACCTGGAGGGCGACGAGCTCCTCTACCGCGAGCTGCGTGACCGCTTCGGCACGTACTTCGACGGCTCGATGGGTGCCGCGGCGCTGCAGAAGCGCCTGGAGTCCTTCGACCTCGAGGAGGAGGCCGAGAAGCTCCGCGAGATCATCCGCACCGGCAAGGGCCAGAAGAAGACCCGCGCCCTCAAGCGCCTCAAGGTCGTCTCCGCGTTCCTGCAGACGTCCAACAGCCCCAAGGGCATGGTGCTCGACTGCGTGCCGGTCATCCCGCCGGACCTGCGTCCGATGGTGCAGCTGGACGGTGGCCGCTTCGCGACCTCCGACCTGAACGACCTGTACCGCCGTGTGATCAACCGCAACAACCGTCTGAAGCGCCTGCTCGACCTGGGTGCTCCGGAGATCATCGTCAACAACGAGAAGCGCATGCTTCAGGAGGCCGTTGACGCCCTCTTCGACAACGGTCGTCGTGGTCGCCCGGTCACCGGTCCCGGTAACCGCCCGCTGAAGTCCCTCAGCGACATGCTGAAGGGCAAGCAGGGCCGCTTCCGTCAGAACCTGCTCGGCAAGCGTGTGGACTACTCCGCGCGTTCCGTGATCGTCGTCGGTCCGCAGCTGAAGCTGCACCAGTGCGGTCTGCCGAAGGCGATGGCGCTGGAGCTGTTCAAGCCGTTCGTGATGAAGCGCCTGGTCGACCTGAACCACGCGCAGAACATCAAGAGCGCCAAGCGCATGGTGGAGCGCGGCCGCACGGTCGTGTACGACGTCCTCGAAGAGGTCATCGCCGAGCACCCGGTGCTGCTGAACCGTGCTCCCACCCTGCACCGCCTCGGCATCCAGGCCTTCGAGCCGCAGCTGGTCGAGGGCAAGGCCATCCAGATCCACCCGCTCGTCTGCACCGCGTTCAACGCGGACTTCGACGGTGACCAGATGGCCGTGCACCTGCCGCTGTCCGCGGAGGCGCAGGCCGAGGCCCGCATCCTGATGCTGTCCTCGAACAACATCCTCAAGCCCGCCGACGGCCGTCCGGTGACGATGCCGACCCAGGACATGGTCCTCGGTCTGTTCTTCCTCACCACCGACGGCGAGGGCCGCAACGTCAAGGGCGAGGACCGCTCGTTCTCGTCGGTCGCCGAGGCGATCATGGCGTTCGACGCCCGGGAGCTCTCGCTCCAGGCGCGCGTGGACATCCGCTTCCCGGTGGGCACCATCCCGCCGCGCGGCTGGGAGCCCCCGGCGCGCGAGGAGGGCGAGCCGGAGTGGCAGCAGGGTGACAGCTTCACGCTGCGCACCACGCTGGGCCGCGCGCTCTTCAACGAGCTGCTGCCCGAGGACTACCCGTTCGTCGACTACGAGGTCGGCAAGAAGCAGCTCTCCCAGATCGTCAACGACCTGGCCGAGCGCTACCCGAAGGTCATCGTGGCGGCGACGCTCGACAACCTGAAGGCGGCCGGCTTCTACTGGGCCACCCGTTCCGGCGTCACCGTCGCCATCTCCGACGTCGTCGTCCCCGAGGCGAAGAAGGAGATCGTCGCCGGGTACGAGGCCAAGGACGAGAAGGTCCAGAAGCAGTACGAGCGCGGTCTGATCACCAAGGACGAGCGCACGCAGGAGCTCATCGCGATCTGGACCAACGCGACCAACGAGGTCGCCGCGGCGATGAACGACAACTTCCCGAAGACCAACCCGATCTTCATGATGGTGAACTCGGGTGCACGAGGCAACATGATGCAGATGCGTCAGATCGCCGGTATGCGTGGTCTGGTGTCGAACGCGAAGAACGAGACGATCCCGCGTCCGATCAAGGCGTCCTTCCGTGAGGGTCTGTCCGTGCTGGAGTACTTCATCTCCACGCACGGTGCCCGTAAGGGTCTGGCGGACACCGCTCTGCGTACCGCCGACTCGGGTTACCTCACCCGTCGTCTGGTCGACGTCTCCCAGGACGTCATCATCCGCGAGGAGGACTGCGGCACCGACCGTGGTCTGCGCCTGCAGATCGCGTCGGTCGAGGACGGCACCCTGGTCAAGGCCGAGGACGTCGAGACCTCCGTGTACGCGCGCTGCCTCGCCGAGGACATCGTCGTGGACGGCCGTGTGCTGGCCCCGGCCGGCACCGACCTGGGCGACGTGCTCATCGACGAGCTCATCGCCAACGGCGTCGCCGAGGTCAAGACCCGCTCGGTCCTGACCTGTGAGTCCGCCGTCGGCACCTGCGCCATGTGCTACGGCCGCTCGCTGGCCACCGGCAAGCTGGTCGACATCGGTGAGGCGGTCGGCATCATCGCCGCCCAGTCCATCGGTGAGCCCGGTACCCAGCTGACGATGCGTACCTTCCACACCGGTGGTGTGGCCGGTGACGACATCACCCAGGGTCTGCCGCGTGTCGTCGAGCTCTTCGAGGCCCGTACCCCGAAGGGTGTCGCCCCGATCTCCGAGGCCTCCGGCCGCGTGCGGATCGAGGAGACCGAGAAGACCAAGAAGATCGTCATCACGCCGGACGACGGCAGCGACGAGACGGCGTACCCGATCTCCAAGCGCGCCCGACTCCTGGTCAGCGAGGGCGAGCACGTCGAGGTGGGCCAGAAGCTCACCGTGGGTGCCACCAACCCGCACGACGTGCTGCGCATCCTGGGTCAGCGTGCCGTCCAGGTCCACCTGGTCGGCGAGGTCCAGAAGGTCTACAACTCGCAGGGTGTGTCGATCCACGACAAGCACATCGAGATCATCATCCGGCAGATGCTGCGCCGTGTGACGATCATCGAGTCCGGCGACGCCGAGCTGCTGCCCGGCGAGCTGGTCGAGCGCTCGAAGTTCGAGACCGAGAACCGTCGTGTGGTCCAGGAGGGCGGTCACCCGGCCTCCGGTCGTCCGCAGCTCATGGGTATCACCAAGGCCTCGCTGGCCACGGAGTCCTGGCTGTCGGCGGCGTCCTTCCAGGAGACGACGCGAGTCCTCACCGACGCGGCGATCAACGCCAAGTCCGACTCGCTCATCGGCCTCAAGGAGAACGTCATCATCGGTAAGCTCATCCCGGCCGGTACGGGTCTGTCCCGCTACCGCAACATCCGGGTCGAGCCGACCGAGGAGGCCAAGGCCGCGATGTACTCGGCCGTCGGCTACGACGACATCGACTACTCGCCGTTCGGCACCGGCTCCGGCCAGGCCGTCCCGCTGGAGGACTACGACTACGGTCCGTACAACCAGTAAGGCGTACGTCCACTGAAGGGCGGTCACCCCGTTTCGGGGGTGGCCGCCCTTCGGCGTGTTCAGCGCCCGGTCACCTCCCAGGCCATCAGGGCCACCGTCGCCACGGCGGCCAGCGTGCCGATGCCGGCCAGCGGCCAGCGGGAGCGTTCCAGGGCGTCCAGGCGGGCCTCGTGGTCGGCGAGCTGCTTGTCGGTCTGGTCGCTGCGCTGCACCAGCAGCGCGAGCGAGCCGTCGACCCGGGCGAAGCCCGCCTCCACGGTGCCGCGCAGCCGCTCCAGCTCCACGGCGACGGCGGTCGGGTCGGAGAGCGAGTGCGGCTCGTTCACCTGGCCCTCCGTTCCGGGTCCGGTGCGCCGGCCCTGTCGGCGGGGGCCGGCGGCCCGGTGTCCGCGCCGACGGCGGCACCGGTGCGCAGCCAGGCAGGGAGCAGCGCCTGGACGGCCGGCACGGCCATCACCCGGGTCACGGCCGCGGCGACGGCGAGCGCCCCGGCGATCCAGGGGAGCGTGGCGGGGACGCCCGCGGCGGTGACGACGGTCGGCAGCAGCACACACAGGGCGACAGCGGTCTGCAGGACGGTACGAAGGGTGCGTTTGGCGGCCTCTGACATGGCGGACCTCGCTTCTCGGGGCGTTTCAGGAGCTGTAGGGGACCTTCAGCGCGGCCCAGGACGAGGGGCCCGGCCAGCCGTCGGCGGCGGAGCCCCGGTAGCCGAGCTTGCGCTGCCAGGCGGCGTAGGACTCGCGGTCGGCCTCGCTCCAGCGCGAGCCCGGGCCCACGCGGTAGCGGCCGCAGCCCTCGGCGACCAGCCGGCGGCCCATCGCCGTGACGATGGCGGAGTCCGGCCGCGATCTGAAGAAGGAGGAACCGGGGAACGGCTGGTAGCGGGGCGGGGCGGGCCGCCGAGGGGGCTCGGGCCGCTGTCCGCCGCCCGGGGCGCAGGCCAGACGGGTCTGGATGCGGCGGCGCATGCCGGTCATGGAGAAGCCCCGGGGATCGCTCTTCCAGTCGGACCACTCCAGATGCCCGATGACGGACTTCGCCCCCCATCCGTGGGAGCGGCACAGAGCCGCCGCGACCCGTTCGACCGCGTCCAGCTGCTCGGCGGGCCAGGGGTCGTGGCCGTCGCCGAGGTTGACGCACTCGAAGCCGTAGAAGCGGGCGTTGCCGTCGACGGCTCCCGCGCTTCCGTCGTGCTCGTGCGGGGCCGGCGGCCGGTCCGCGTACGTCTCGGTGATCACGGCCTGGAGGACCGAAGGGTCGCCGCCGCCCGCGTGATTGGCGCGGCCGTTGCCGACCAGATGGACGGTGCCGTCCTTGGCGATGACTCCGTGGCACAGCGGTCCGGGCAGGCCGGCGTGGCCGTCGAAGCACAGGCGGACGCTGGAGTCGGTGCCCGAGGTGACGGTGTGATGGATGACGACCCCGCTGACCGGCCCCCAGCGTCCCTTGTGGTTGCGGTTGTTGGAGCGCCAGCCGGGGTGCTCGACGACGGTGACGCCCTCGGCCCGCAGGGCGGACACGAGGGCGTCGGCGGACAGGGGTGTGGCCATGGCGGATGCCTTCCGGTCGACTCGATGGGGCGGGTGTGCGGGGGCCGTGGGTCCGGACCTGCGGTGACACCCGACGCGGTGGATCACGCGTGCTACGCGTGGAGTAGGATCCGGCCGTCCTCCCGTTTGTGAATCAGATGTGAATACCGCGAATCCGTACGGGAACTGAGGGCGTGTCATACGACGTTGTTCGTTGGCGGGGGTGCCTCGGACGGGGGCGCGACGGGGCAGGGGCGAGAGCAAGGCCACGGGTGGACGGGGACGCGATCAAGGCGCGGCAGCAGCATGTGACCGACTGGCTCGAACAGGCCGTCGATCTGCCACATCTCCTCGCCAGGGTCTCCGAGCTGGTGCACTGCCTCGGATACGCGGCGGAGGACCTCGTCGTACTGCCGCGCGCCGAGCTGGACCGGCGTGAGCTGGCCGCCTACCGCGCGGGCTGGGCCGATGTGGTGGAGGAAGGGCTGCCGACCGTCCGGCGCGCCTACGAGGAGCGGATCACCGCCGCCTACCTGCAGGGACAGGCCGACGCCCGCACCGGCCGCCGGCCGCGCCGGGCCCGCCGCCCGGAGGGCGAGGAGGGCGGCGAGGTCATACCGCTGCCGTACCTCCACCGCCCGCCCCCGGAACCGGCGCGCGCGGAGCGGGAGCGGCCGGCGGCGGACAGGGTGCCGGCGCCGCCCGAGGAGAGCGGCGCCGGCGGCCCGGGAGCGGCGGACGGCGATCCCACTCCCTCGGTCGACTTTCTGCTGTCGGCCCGTGAGGTGCGGGAGAAGAGAGGGGCGTCCGTGCAGCGGCGGCCGGTGGTCCGGCGCAGGGGGCGGCCCAGCGTGCCCCCGCTGCCCCCGCGCCGCCCCGCCGACGAACCGCAGGACCGGACGCCCGATCGCCACGGCTCCTGTCCGGAGGCACCGGGCGGCTGAGGCGGGTGTGCGGCGCGGGGGCCGCGGGTCACACCTCCGGCGGGGCCGGCTCGGCCGGCGGTTCGGGGGCGGGAAGACCGCCGATACCGGAGGGGGCGGCGACGACCTCCGGTTCCCCGGAGGGCTCCGGTTCCGCCGGCGGTTCGGGCACCACCACCGGGCCGGGCTCGGTCACCACCACGCTCACCGGCTCACCGGGGGCCGGCGCCGACGTCTCCTCGGGCACGGTCTCAGACATGAGCGGACTCCATGATCTGGCCCCAGGTGTGTCCGGACGCGGTCAGCGCGGACAGCGTCGGGAAGGCGGACGTGACCGAGGCGTAGGTGGACAGGGTCGCGACCAGCGGGTCGGCGGCGGCGTCGGGGGTGAGCCCCGCGTCGGCCGGTGTCCCGTTGGGCTGGGTGCCGCGCAGGGTGAGGGTCTGCCGTACGCCGGCGTCGGCCGTGGCCGTCGTGCTGATGCCGACCACCCAGGCGAGCGTGTCCAGCCGGGTCCCCGAGGTGTCGGTCAGCCGTACCACGTCACCGAGCTGGACCCGGGGGTCGTACAGCACCTCCACGTCGCCGATGACCGGCACCGGGTACGCGCCCGCGTTGTACAGCGCGTTCGCGATGGACTGGGCCGCGGCCAGGTTCTGGATCCAGTCGGTGGTCTCGCCGGTGTGCTCCTGGCGGCCGTAGAAACGCTCGCTCGCGGTTCCGGGGACGTAGGCGGTTGCCTTGCGCTCCACGGGGTCGGCCTGCGGCTTCAGCGTCACCAGGGACACGGACGGGGTGCCGTCCTTCTTCGCCGTGTACAGCGGCTGGGACGTGCGGTTGCTGAAGCGCACCACCAGGTAGCCGTCCTCCCGGCGGGTCAGCACGTCGACGGCGCCCTTGACCGCCGTCGTGCCGGCGGGCGTGGTCGCGAAGCGGACCTGGGAGCCCGTGGTGACCACCGAGTCGTCGTCCGTCACGGGCGGACCGATGTCGAACTCCTCCTCCGCCATCACGTACGACACGGTCAGCGTGCCGTTGGCCGGGATGGTCCGCACCTGGGTGTCGGTGTAGGTGGTGCCCGCGCTGACGCCGAAGTCCTCCCACACCTTGGCGGGCTGGACGACGTAGTTGCGGCAGGCGTCGATCTCCTCGGTGAGGGTGAGCGAGGCGATGTCCCGCACCGAGGTGAGGGTGAGGTCGGGCCGGCTGGGCGGGGTGTTGAACCGGGTGTGGTTCCGCCAGCGGAACACGCCCCGCTCGTCGAACTGGGCCGTCGACATGGTCGCCTTGGCGATCTGCCCGATGACCTCCCACTGCGACCCCGACACCCGGGGCACCGCGTGCAGCGGCAGGATCGCGTCGTCGAGTTCGGCGCCCTTGGTCCAGGTGCCCGTCTGCGCGAACACCGACGGCGTCGGCATCGCGGCCAGCCCGCTGGTGAGCTGCACGCCCTCCACCGCCATGTCGGTGGTCAGCTTCAGCTCGCGCAGCTCGGAGGCGTACTGGAGCCCGTAGGTCTCGACGTACGTGGCGGGCGAGCCCAGGTACTGGGTGCCGTCCGGGCTGGTCAGGCGGGGCTGCACGGTCGGGTAGACCGAGGTGCCGGTGCTGCCGGTGGTGTCGAACAGGGCGCCGATGTGCCAGGGCCCCATGAGCGCCCCGCGCAGCCCCGTCCAGCTCCACTCGAAGTACCAGTAGGCCCCGTCGATGGTCGCGGAGACCATCCGTACGGTGCCCGCGGCGAAGTCGACCTCCATGCGCAGGGAGCCGCGCGCGTTGCCGGTGCGGTCCAGGATCAGCTCCAGGGAGACCTTGTCGCCGGTTCCGACCGCCGGGTTGACCCACGCCTCCGCGAACAGCCGGGTTCCCGGCACGGTGATCCGCGAGCGCGGGAACCAGCTCGCGCTGAGGTCGGTGACGCCGGCGCGCGGAACCAGCGCCATCTCGTGCGGGGCGCCGTCCCGCGTCCAGGTGTACGCGGCCTCGCGCGGCAGGGTCTCCGGCTGGCCGTACGGTGTGGCGAAGCCGCCATGCAGGGTGGCGTGGACGAGGGTGAGCGGCTGGCCCTCGGCGAACTCGGGGTAGCGGGCGGGCGGCGAGGTGAGCACACCGCCCTGGCGCAGCAGCTCGTCCACGCACCAGGTGGCGGTGGCGACCGGGTGGCCGGAGTAGAACCCGGCGTACGGCTTGGGCAGCAGCGCGGGGCCGCGCAGCCGCTCGGCTCCGTCGAGGGCGGTGATCTGCACGGTGTCCGTGCCGGCCTGTGCCGAGCGGGAGCGCACCGTGCCACGGAACGCGGGCAGGGTGGTCGTGCCGACCCCGCCGCGCATCACCACGGACTGCCCAGGGCGGGTCAGGTCGCCGGTGCTGCGGTTCGCCCAGGGGGCGTACAGCTCGGGCGCGGACGCGCCGCCCGTCCCGGACAGCTGGAGCTGCAGCTGCGCCGAGGACGAGCCGGAGAACGCGCGCATCGCGGCCGGCAGGTCGGTGGCGTAGGACCGCTCCACCGACCAGGACTGCACCTGTGCGGAGACGTCCTTGCCGCCGAGCCGGGTGCTGTGCTTCGTGGTGCGTTCACCCGCCGCGAGCGCCGCGGTGGTGGCGTCGTCAGCCTGCTGCACCGGACACCTCCACCAGGTCGATGCTGAAGTTGCGGTACGGCAGCGGGCGGCCGGGGGTGTCGCTGTAGCCGGTCACGGCCATCGGGGGCAGCCCGTCGCCGGGGACGTCGGCCTCGGCGATGCCGCCGTACGTGAAGCAGGCACCGGCGAGCGAATAGGTGCCGGCGGTGCCCGGCTTGGCGGTCGGGGTGGCGTAGGCGGCGCCGGCCGGGACGGTCCCGGAGACGAGGGGGCCGGTGGCCGAGGACGAGCTGAGGTAGGACCCGTCGGCCTTCTTGTAGTCGATGCCGACGCTCAGCGTGCCGAGCGCCGCGAGGGCGGCCGGGGCGCGGAAGGAGACCTTCAGGCCGGGTGAGACGGGGAAGTTGCCGGTGGTGCCGGGGCAGCGCCAGGCGAGCGCGCTGTTGGCGTCGGCGGCGGTGAAGACGAAGCTGCCGGGGGCGGTGGTGCTCTCGGCCACGGCTCCGGTCGCCGACGTACGGAACCACTGGCCGAGCCCGGTGGTGTCGGCGGCGCCGGGGGCACCGAGCCCGGCGGCCTGGGCGGCGCCGAGGACGTTGCCGGCGGCGGGGTCGACGACGAACACCGGCCCGGAGCCGCCGACCCGGCGGGCGATGCGGTCCAGGGCGCGGGCGTGGGCCGGCGCGAGCAGGTCCCAGGACAGCTTGAGCCGGCGGACGGGGGCCTGGTTGCGGGTGACGGTGACCCGGCCGCCGAGTGACTTGAACTCGCTCACGCCGAGGTCGGCGCTGCGGTCGAAGGACTTCGCGGCCTGGTCGATCTCGGTCATGGAGCCGGGCGGGCCGATCCAGAGGTTTCCCATGAGGACTCCTGAAGGCATGAAAAAAGCCGACGGGTGGGCGTCGGCCTCGGGATGTGCGGGGGATACCGCTAGCGGCGGGCGAGCTGTCGCCGGCCCAGGAACACGGCGCGGGCGATCTCCTGGGAGTCGACCTGGACGACGACCGGGCGGTCGGCCAGCCGCTCCACGGCGGAGGTGAGGGCGCGCAGTCCGCCGCCGTGCCCGAGCATCCGCTCCAGCTTGGACAGCGGGATGACCGCCTCGCTCTCGCCGGCCTCGCCGAGCAGCGCGAGGGTGCCGCCGGAGCGGGCCTGTACGACACCGCCGGTGGCGAGGTGGGGGACCGGCACGTGCAGGCGGGGGAAGCCGAACGAACGGCCGCCGAACTTGGGCACCCAGTCGGGAATGTTGATGTGGATCCCGGCGAGGGCTCCGAGCAGGCCGTTCACGGCGGTGGCGAGGCCGGTCATCGGGGCGAGCATGGCGTTGCCCAGTCCCCTGAGGATCGGGCCCGCGTTCTTGGCCAGTCCGCTCATCGCCGAGCCCATGATCCGCATGGCTGTGGAGACGGTCCGCCGTAGCACGGCGGTGACCTTGTCCATGTTGACGAACTGGGCGATGAGCGGCGCCAGCAGGGTCATGACCAGGCCGAAGGGGTTGGCGGCCATGGCCAGGTTCAGGCCCTTCTGCGCCAGGGAGGCCCCCTTGAGGCCCTTGCCCAGGCTGCCCATGGACTTGCCGCCCTTGTCGGCGTTCTTCGCGGCCTTGCCGACGGACTTCTCGACTGCGTCGGACTGCGACTTGACCTTCTTCAGCTCGCCCTGGGCGCCCTTGGCGGAGGACTTGAGCTTGTCGAGGGACGACTTGAGCTTGTCGGAGCCGGACTTGGCCTTGGTGAGGGAGGACTCGCTGCTGCGGAGGCCGGACCGCAGCTTGGTCACCGCGTCGTTGCTGTTCCGCACGGAGGTGCGCAGCTTCCCGACGGCCGTGGCGGCCTGGTTCGAGCCGTTGCGCAGCCCGGAGAGGGGCGCGGTCGCGCCGGTGGCCCCGCGCTGCAGGCTCGCCATGCCGGACGCCGACTGGGTCAGCGACCTTCTGAGGCCGCCGAGGCTGGTGTTGACTTGCTGGACTGCCTTTTTGAGACTCATGGGATCCTCCTCGGACTACATGCCGCCCAGTGACGTGATGAGAGCCGTCACCCGGTTGTCGATCGTCTCGAACTCGTCGGCGATGTCCTCCAGGTCGGCCTGGTGGTCGCGGCGCAGGCGGACGACGTCGTTCTCCACGGCGCGTGCCTTGTCCATCGCCCGGCCGGCCTGGTTGCGGACATCGTTGATGCCGGCGCGCAGCTGCTCCGGAAGCAGGTTGCGTGAGCTGAGTTCGGCCCTTTCCTTCTTCTTCTGGTACTCGGCGATCGGGTCGAAGAAGGTGTGCTCGAGCTTGATCCCGGTGACTTCGGCGTTGAGGCCGTGGGCTGCCATCACGGCACCGTTGGCCTCGCTCTTGACGCCGGACAGCTCGATCTGCTTGACGTACTCCCTGCGCACGATGTCCTGGGTCCAGGCCTTCCAGCTGCCCCGCAGGCTCGTGAGCTCGCGTTTGACGATCGAGGTCACCCAGTTCTCGTCGTTCTCCTCCTGTTTCGCCATTCCGGCCGCCTTCCCTTCGCTCGTGTGTGGAACAAAAAAAGTGCGCCCTCGGTTCGAGAGCGCACCCGTGCTTATGGAGGTGTGTGTCCGTCACGCCACGGAGATCCGCCATCTCCCGGTGGCCGAAAGGGTCACGTATCCGTGCTGGGGGAGCCGGAGCGTGCCCCTCTGGGTGGCGGCCGAGGTGTGGCGGACGACTTGAGCGGACCCGTTCGCGGGGGTGTAGGTCACCGTTCCCGGTGCGTCGACGAAGTCGTAGCTCAGGACCGGCGCGTACTCGTAGTAGGGCTTCGGGGCGAAGTATCCGAACGTGTCGGTGCCCTTGCCCTCGCAGTCCTTCACCGGCAGGCTCCGCAGGGCGTCCCCGTCGGTGACCGAGAGCCGCCACCGGCTGAACCCCCCGGCGCCCTCGCGGTAGCGGATGCGCTGGACCTCCACGGCGTCGCAGTTCGCCGGCAGCACGAGGTGCGAGGTGGCGCCCCGGTGGATCTCGGCGATCGACGTGCGAGCGCGCTGATGGTGTGCGCCCGCCCGGACGGCGACGATGTCGAAGTTGGACGTGAGACCGCCGCGGAACCGCAGCACCAGAGGCTTGCCGGTTCCACCCCCGGGGACCTGGATGACCTTGTCCCGCCACCCCGACCACGCGGATGCCGCTGTCCCGTTCATCTGCCTTCCCCCTCCTGGCCCGCTCGATGGCTTCCGGGGCGATCGTCGCACGGCGGCCGGCCGCCCGGACGGCTTCTTCGAGGAGCCCGCCGGGCGCGGTCCGCCGCGGCCGTCAGAGCTGCTCGTCCTCCGGGTGCGGGCGGGCCGACGGGTTGCCGGACGGGTGGGGGAGCGGGAGGACCTTCGCCGTCGGCCGGGGGCCGTGGGGCTGCGGCTCCGGCTGGGAGCGACGGGGTCGCGGCTGCGGCTCCGGCCCGGTGGCGGCTTCCGCCCTGCGGCGCTGCTCGTGCTCGCCGCGGTCCTGCCAGCCGTGCGCGTACGCGGTGAACTCCCGCTTCTCGATCTCCGCGCGCGTCGTGATCACCAGGTCGGGCGGCAGCGGCCGTCCTCTGAAGCGCGTGGCCAGGGCGTGCTGGAGCTCCAGCGTCGCCTCCCTGACCTCGGCTTCGCTCCATACCGTGCCGTCGTCCCTCGTCACGACCCCCACCCTCCGTGTTGCCGCTCCTATATTCGAACGCCTGAGCGATAACCGCTTGGCAGCGTACCTCAACGGCCGCCCGGGGGCCGGGAATCCAGTGGTGGTTTCAGGCCACCTCGTACGTGCCGACGATGCGGATCGCGCCACCGCTGGCCCATGCCCCGCCGAGCACTCCGGTGCTGCCGAGCTGGTCGAGGTCCGGGGACGTCGTCGACCTCGGGCCCCACAGCGTGTAGGTCGTGGCGCCCGTGCTCGACGCCGGCTGGCAGGAGATCATCGCCCGGCCGCCGCTGACGGTGGCCACGCCGTGGAACTGCACCAGGCCGCTGGCGCCGGCCGTGACGGGCAGGCTGAAGGAGTAGTTGCCGCTGCCGTACGTCGTCGTCGTGCCGAACGCCACCAGGGTGGAGAAGTGGCAGACCTTGCCCACCACCGCGTACTTGCCGGTCAGCGTGCCGTTGCCGATCGAGGGAGCCGTGGTGTCGGCGGTCCAGACGGGGGTGTACGCGTTCCAGGCGCCGAGCGCGATCCACGCGGAACCGGTGTAGTACGTGAGGGTCCCCGGTGTGGACAGCCAGGCGACCATGCCGGCCACCGGGGTGGTGACCGCCGCGTCCCGGTTGGCGGCCGTCGCGTAGCGCAGGATCGTACGGTTGTCGATGCCCTCCGCGAGGGACTGGAGGTGGAGGGGGAGGTTCGCGGTGTCGGTGGGCTGCGGGTACGGCAGTCCGCTCAGCGGGGTGTAGAGGGTCATGGGTGCATCACTCCTGAGAGGGGTTTCGCGTCGGTCTCGGCGTTCGGTGCTCAGCTGAAGAACTGCACCAGCTCGGCGGGTTCGGGCCGGCTGACCTCCCCGGCACCACCGGCGCCACCGGCACCACCGGCGCCACCGGCACCACCGGCGCCACCGGCACCACCGGCGCCACCGGCGCCACCGGCACCACCGGCGGCCTCGGCGGCCTCGGCCCGCGGGGCGGGTGGCTGCCCGGCTCCGGGGCGCGGCACGGGCTTCGGGTACTCCAGCGGCTCCGCGTCCTCGTCCCGGTTGACGGTCGCGAACATCCAGTTCGCCTCGGCGAGGTGGTCGACGGCGGCGGCCAGCAGATAGTCCGTGACCGTCCACTCGGCCGAGTCGCCGTGCATCTGGCGCAGGGTCGCGCTGTCGCGTGGCAGATGCCTGACCAGCACCGCGAGCCGGCGTGAGGAGAGCCGGCCGCGGTGCCAGTCGAGCAGGTCCACGCCGTAGTGACGGAGCAGGTCGGCTTCCAGGGCCTCGGCGTGTTCGTCGACGAACTCGCCGAGGCTCAGCCTTCCCCCAGGCCGAGCCCGGTCTCCTTGCCGTAGGCCTCCAGGATCGCGGCGATGTCCTGCAGGGTGACCTCGTGCCGGTCGAAGCGTTCGAACTGGGCCTCGCCCAGCAGTACGCGCAGCAGGCCGTCCACGTCGTTGTCGTCGAGCTCGCGCAGCTTGTGGGCCGTCTTGCGGGTCAGCTCGGTGGGCAGCGTGAAGGTCTCACCGTCGAGGGCGAAGGACCAGGCGCGGCCGAGGGCCTCCTGGCGCTGGGCGCGGGCCGCGGTGACGTCGAATGCCGCCATGCTTCAACTCCTGTGATCGAGAGGGAAGAGGACCCGCCCCCGGGTGACCGGGGGCGGGAGAGGGGCGCGGGCGGGCCGGCGCCGAGGCCGTACGGCCCCGGTTCCGGCCCGCCCGCCGTGGAGCGGCCTGATCAGCCGGCGGCGTACGCCGAGTCCTTCATCAGGAAGGTGGCCAGCGGCGTGGTGTCGTCGACCGCCAGCGCGCTGAACGTGACGCCGAGCTTGATGGCGGCGTTGCGGGTCAGCGCCAGCTCCTCGGTGTCGGTGACGTGGCCGCGCGGGATGACGAACCGGTAGGTCACCGCGCTGCCGTCGGTGAACTCGATGCCCAGCGCCCGCTCGTTGATCTTCGGGCTGGTCGCCACCTCGTACTTGTAGACGCCGGAGCTGGCCGCGGTCTCCGCGATGGTGCCGCCGCCCATGAAGAAGGGCAGGGTGTCCTCGTTGAGCTGCATCATCTGGAACTTGACCGTCAGGTCGCGGTCCGAGAGGACGAACCGGGCCGGGGAGAGCGACTGCCAGGTGTCGATCGGGTCCAGCTTGTCCTTCTTCGACAGCTTGATCCCGTCGGTGGAGGTGTAGCCGAGGTCCTTCCACGCGCTGCCCCACGCGGCGGTGGTGTCGGTCGGCGCGGCCGTCTCGGCCGGGGCGACCAGGATGCGGCCGGTGCCGGCGACTCGGATCTCCTTGACGCTGTTGCCTGCCATGGGTAACTCCTCTGAATCGAAGGTGTGTCGAGCCATCTCCGGGTCCGGACATGGCGAAGGCCCTGCCGGTGCCGTGAAGGGCGGGCAGGGCCCGAAGGGGGGAGCGGGCCGGGTGGCGCGCTCAGGCGGGCTGGACGACCAGCCGGACCGTGGAGTAGTAGCGGTTCGCCGCGGAGCGGTTCCAGTCGGGCAGCCAGCGCGGGCCGTCGGCCTCGACGACGTCCGCCACGTAGGCGGTGCCGTACGTCGTGCCGCGCAGGGCGAGCAGCGCCGAGCGGACCCTCAGGGCCAGCGTGTGGGCCGCGGTCTTGTCGGGGCCGTAGACCTCGAAGTCGACCAGTGGCTGGTCCAGGTGCTGGTCGTCGATCCAGGCCCCGCCGGCGCGGGAGACCAGGACGACCGGCTGGGTGCCGTTGAAGCCGGCCGGCGGCACGTTGTCCACGGTGGCGGTTGCGAGTTCGGTGCGGTCGGTCAGGAAGTCGACGACGAGTCGCTCGACGTCGGGGAAGGTGACCGCAGGGTCGGCCACGGGGGCCTCCCTTCTGTCAGGCCGGCGGACGGACCGCCGGCGGAACGGCCCTGGGAAAGCGGGCCTCATGCGAAACGGCGGGCCGTCCCCGTAGTGGGCACAGCTCCGCCGCTGCACCAACTGTGACATGTTGCGTGCGCGAGCGCAACCTTTGGGTCGGACGGGCCGGGACGAGCAGGGGAGCCGGGCGCCCTACGGGTGTGAATGCCCGGCGCCGGACGGCCGGAAAGTCTGAGGTCGGCGACCGCGGTGCGGGGTGCCGGCGCGGGGAGCGCGGCTGCCGGAACGCGCGATGCCCCGCCGCATGGGGAGAGCGGCGGGGCATCGCGGGGGCGAGGCGGTGGCGGTCACTCGGCGCCGGCGGACGCGCTCGCGCCGGGGGCCAGACCCGTCTCGCCGGGCAGGAACTGCTCCACGATCCTGACGAACATCTCGCGCCGGTCCGCCGGTACGCCCAGCAGTTCCGCCACCTCCTCCGGTGTGGGTCTGCGGCCGTACTCGGGGGACGGTGCGGGCGGGGTCAGGTAGTCGTGCGGGTCGGCCAGCTCCTCGGCGGTCAGCCGGCCGGAGCGGATGAGCATCTCGCGCACCGGTACGTCCAGGGCCCTGGCCAGCCGGCGCGTGGTCTCCAGGTCCGGCATGCTCTGCCGCTGCAACAGGCGTGTGACCGCGGCGCGGTGCACACCCGCCTCGTCCGCGATCCGTGACTTCCCGCCTCCGCGTGGGCTGTCGATGTCGTACCCGCGGGCCCGCATCAGGTTTTCGACCCACGCGGCAAACGTGTTCAGATCCTGGCTGCTCATGTGGTGTTCGCCCCCTTTCGGAAGCCCTGAGTTTAGCTTGCTTGCGCGCGCGGTATTACCCTTCGTCTACCCGTGCTGTGAAAAAACAGTGCAGGTGGGGGACTTCTGAGTAAAGCGACTGTCGGAGTCCGGTGTCACGGAGTCGAAATTAGTTGCGAGCGCGCGCGCAATCTGTGAGGCTGGTGGAGCCCGTTCGGCATCCGCCGACATCCGCCGCACCAGGGAGGCCACATGTCCGTCGCCGGTTCCCGCCCACCGCACCCTCCGAGCGCGCCCCGGGCCGCCCGCCGCTCCCTGCCCCTCGCGCGAGGGGACCGGCAGTCCGCGGCGGCCTGCGCCGGACTCCCGCCCGAGGTCGTCTTCGCCACGAAGGCCGGTCGGGCCGCGCCCGCGCTGCGCGCCTGCGCCGGCTGCGCCGTGCGCCGCGAGTGCGAGGCGGTGGTCGCGCCGGAGGACAACTGGTTCGACGGGGTCTGCGGCGGCCGCCTCTGGCGCTCCGGCCGGCCGGTCGCGCTCGGAGGTCACGTTGCCTGAGACACCTCGACCGAGCGCCCGGGCCGCCGGCCGCGGGGACGCTGATGACCGTGGGGAGATTGACGTCCGCCGGGTGCCTGACGCCCGCGGGGACGCCGACGTCCGCCGGGTGTCTGACGCCCGTGGGGACGCCGACGACCGCCTGGTCCCTGACGCCCGCCGGGAGGCCGGCAGCCGCCGGGGGCCTGAGGCCCGTGGGGACGCCGACGTCCGCCTGGTCCCTGACGCCCGCCGGGAGGCCGGCAGCCGCCGGGGGCCTGAGGCCCGTGGGGACGCCGACGTCCGCTTGGTCCCTGACGCCCGCCGGGAGGCCGGCAGCCGCCCGGAGAGCGAGAGCCTCCCGGGCGCGGGGAGCGCGTCGGAGGCCGACAGCCTTCCGGAGAGCCGCAGCCTCCCGAAGCCGGAGCGCGCCCCGGAGGCCGACGGCCTCCCGAAGGCCGAGAGCGGCCCCGGTATCCACGCGGCCGTCTGGATCGGCATGCTCCTCCAGCAGTTCCCCGAGCTGTCCACCGAGCTCGTCCCGGGCCGGACCTCACCGGCCCACCGCGTCCCGGCCCCACCGCCCGCCGACCTGGCCGGGCGCCTTGCCGAGGAACGCGCCGAGGCGCTGCTCCTCCAGCAGCGGCACGGCCTGACGGCACCCGGCCACAGCGCGGCCCCCCTGCGGCTGCACGTCTCCGACGCCATCCGCGACATCACCGACGGGGTGGTCGAACTGGAGGAGGCCGTCCGGGACCGGCTCGGCCTGCCGCGGGCCCGCCGGGCCCCGGTGCCCGAGCGGCTGCGGAGGATCGCCGCCCTGCTCGGCCGCGTGGCCGCCGACCCCGTGCTCGCCGCGCACGTGCGGGACGAGACCCGCCGCATGGCCCGCCGCTGCGCCCGGGTGCTCGGTGACACCGAGACCGTCGTACGCGTGTCCGGCCGCTGCCCCTGGTGCGACTCGGTCTCCCTGCGCGCCTTCCCCGACCGCGGGGTGATCCTGTGCATCAACCCCGCGTGCCGCTGCGCGGACGAGCTGTGCGGCTGTCATGACGACCCGGCCTACCGGCACACCTGGGACGAAGGAGAGTGGCGGCGTACGGCCACGGAGCAGGAGGACGCCCGATGAGCGGCGCAGCGGGCCTGCCGGCCCTGATCCCCGGACCCCTCGCGGCGCGGGAGGCCGGCGTCGCACCCGCGACCATCCGTAAGTGGGTCCAGCTGGGCCGCCTCGCCCCCGCCGCCAGGGCCGGACGCGCGCAGCTGTTCCGGCTGGAGGACGTCTTCGCCGCGGAGCGGGCGTCCCGCGGCACGCAGCACCGCGCACGCCGGGCCTCCGCCTGAGCCGAAGGGGCGGTCCCCGCCGGGGTGACCGCCCTTCGGTATACGCGGGGTTGTGCCGAAAGCGCCGTCTGGGCGCATGATGGGCGGGCACAGTCTCGGGAGGTGCTCTTCGGTGTCGTATCCCGCATGGCAGCCGTGGTCCGGGCAGAACGCCCCGGCGATGCTCGCCTCCCACGCCGACCGCGAGCGGGCGGTCGATGTGCTGCGGGCCGGTTTCGGCGAGGGACGCCTGGAACGGGCGGAGTTCGAGAAGCGGGTGGAGCGGGCGTACACCGCCCGTACGGTCGGGGAGCTGGCCCTGCTGGTGGCGGACCTGCCTCAGGGGCCGATGCACCCGATGCACGCGCAGCAGACGCCGGCCGTGTTCGTCCCGGTGGGGCGGCCGAAGACCAACGAGAAGGCCCTCGGGGCGGCGGTCTGCGGCGGCCTGGTGTTCTTCACGGGCGGCCTCACCGGCATTCCGGCGGTCGTCCTCGGGCACGCGGCCCGGGGCGAGATCCGCCGCACCGGGGAGGGCGGTGACGGACTCGCGCTGGCCGGGCTGATCCTCGGGTGGATGGCGGTGGCCGCGTGGGGGGTCGCGGTGGTGTCGCTGATCCTGATGGCGCTCGTGCTCGTGTGACCCGTCCCGGCGCCGACGCGTCCCTCCGCGACCCGCCGGGAACCCCGAGGACACATGCGGCAAGTCGGGCAGGTCGGGCCCGGTTCCATTTGTTTTGACCGCAGCGAATGCGGTAGGTACGCTCAGACCTTGTGCCTGGGGTGTGCCCTGGCCCCCGTGCGTGCCTTCGACCGCATACGGGCCGAGAGCGGCCACCGTAATCTGCGCTCTTCTCGCCTCGCGGCGGAGGTCCGCCGGATTCGACACACCCGACCGCGTGGGTCGGCGACGTTCCAGGTTAGCTTCACCATTCGGCACACAGAAACCGGAGAAGTAGTGCCTACGATCCAGCAGCTGGTCCGCAAGGGCCGGCAGGACAAGGTCGAGAAGAACAAGACGCCCGCACTCGAGGGTTCCCCTCAGCGTCGTGGCGTCTGCACGCGTGTGTTCACGACCACCCCGAAGAAGCCGAACTCGGCCCTGCGTAAGGTCGCGCGTGTGCGTCTGACCAGCGGGATCGAGGTCACCGCTTACATTCCGGGTGAGGGACACAACCTGCAGGAGCACTCCATCGTGCTCGTGCGCGGCGGCCGTGTGAAGGACCTGCCGGGTGTTCGCTACAAGATCATCCGCGGCTCGCTCGACACCCAGGGTGTCAAGAACCGCAAGCAGGCCCGCAGCCGCTACGGCGCCAAGAAGGAGAAGTAAGAATGCCTCGTAAGGGCCCCGCCCCGAAGCGCCCGGTCATCATCGACCCGGTCTACGGTTCTCCTCTTGTCACGTCGCTGATCAACAAGGTGCTGCTGAACGGCAAGCGCTCCACCGCCGAGCGCATCGTCTACGGCGCCATGGAGGGCCTGCGCGAGAAGACCGGCAACGACCCGGTCATCACGCTGAAGCGCGCTCTGGAGAACATCAAGCCGACCCTCGAGGTCAAGTCCCGCCGTGTCGGTGGCGCCACCTACCAGGTCCCGGTCGAGGTCAAGCCCGGCCGTGCCAACACCCTGGCGCTGCGCTGGCTGGTCGGTTACTCCCGCGCCCGTCGCGAGAAGACCATGACCGAGCGTCTGCTCAACGAGCTTCTCGACGCCTCCAACGGCCTCGGTGCCGCTGTGAAGAAGCGCGAGGACACGCACAAGATGGCCGAGTCCAACAAGGCCTTCGCGCACTACCGCTGGTAGTCGCTACCCACATCGAGACCGAGAGAAGACTGAAGCCTTATGGCTACCACTTCGCTTGACCTGGCCAGGGTGCGCAACATCGGCATCATGGCCCACATCGACGCGGGCAAGACGACCACCACCGAGCGGATCCTGTTCTACACCGGCGTTTCGTACAAGATCGGTGAGGTCCACGACGGCGCTGCCACCATGGACTGGATGGAGCAGGAGCAGGAGCGTGGCATCACGATCACCTCTGCTGCCACCACCTGTCACTGGCCGCTTGAGGGCGTCGACCACACCATCAACATCATCGACACCCCGGGTCACGTCGACTTCACCGTCGAGGTGGAGCGTTCGCTCCGCGTCCTCGACGGCGCCGTGACGGTGTTCGACGGCGTTGCCGGCGTGGAGCCGCAGTCCGAGACGGTGTGGCGTCAGGCCGACCGTTACGGCGTGCCCCGCATCTGCTTCGTCAACAAGCTGGACCGCACCGGCGCCGAGTTCCACCGCTGCGTGGACATGATCTCGGACCGCCTGGGCGCCCAGCCGCTCGTCATGCAGCTCCCGATCGGCGCCGAGGCCGACTTCAAGGGCGTCGTCGACCTCGTGACGATGAAGGCCCTGGTCTGGTCCGCCGAGGCCGCCAAGGGCGAGATGTACGACGTCGTCGACATCCCGGACACGCACACCGAGGCTGCCGAGGAGTACCGCGGCAAGCTCATCGAGGCCGTGGCCGAGAACGACGAAGAGATCATGGAGCTGTACCTGGAGGGCGAGGAGCCCACCGAGGAGCAGCTGTACGCCGCGATCCGTCGTATCACCATCGCGTCCGGCAAGGGCACCGGCACCACCGTGACCCCGGTGTTCTGCGGCACCGCGTTCAAGAACAAGGGCGTCCAGCCCCTGCTCGACGCGGTCGTGCGCTACCTCCCCACGCCGCTCGACGTCGAGGCCATCGAGGGCCACGCCGTGAACGACCCGGACGAGGTCATCAAGCGCAAGCCGTCCGACGACGAGCCGCTGTCGGCGCTGGCGTTCAAGATCATGAGCGACCCGCACCTCGGCAAGCTCACCTTCGTCCGGATCTACTCCGGTCGCCTGGAGTCCGGCACCGCCGTGCTGAACTCCGTCAAGGGCAAGAAGGAGCGCATCGGCAAGATCTACCGCATGCACGCGAACAAGCGTGAGGAGATCGACTCGGTGGGCGCCGGCGACATCGTCGCCGTCATGGGCCTGAAGCAGACCACCACCGGTGAGACGCTGAGCGACGACAAGAACCCGGTCATCCTGGAGTCCATGGACTTCCCGGCGCCGGTGATCCAGGTCGCGATCGAGCCCAAGTCCAAGGGCGACCAGGAGAAGCTGGGTGTCGCCATCCAGCGTCTCGCGGAGGAGGACCCCTCCTTCCAGGTCCACTCGGACGAGGAGACCGGCCAGACCATCATCGGCGGCATGGGTGAGCTGCACCTCGAGGTGCTGGTCGACCGTATGCGCCGTGAGTTCAAGGTCGAGGCCAACGTCGGCAAGCCGCAGGTCGCGTACCGCGAGACGATCCGCAAGGCCGTCGAGCGCGTGGACTACACCCACAAGAAGCAGACCGGTGGTACCGGTCAGTTCGCCAAGGTGCAGATCGCGATCGAGCCCCTCGAGGGCGGCGACACGTCGTACGAGTTCGTGAACAAGGTGACCGGTGGCCGCATCCCGAAGGAGTACATCCCTTCGGTCGACGCCGGTGCGCAGGAGGCCATGCAGTTCGGTATCCTCGCCGGCTACGAGATGACCGGCGTGCGTGTCACCCTGCTCGACGGTGCCTACCACGAGGTCGACTCCTCCGAGCTCGCCTTCAAGATCGCCGGTTCGCAGGCCTTCAAGGAGGCCGCGCGCAAGGCCAGCCCCGTGCTGCTCGAGCCGATGATGGCCGTCGAGGTCACCACGCCCGAGGACTACATGGGTGAGGTCATCGGTGACATCAACTCCCGCCGTGGCCAGATCCAGGCCATGGAGGAGCGGGCCGGTGCCCGCGTCGTGAAGGGTCTCGTGCCCCTCTCGGAGATGTTCGGCTACGTCGGCGACCTGCGCAGCAAGACGTCCGGCCGCGCCAGCTACTCCATGCAGTTCGACTCCTACGCCGAGGTTCCGCGGAACGTCGCCGAGGAGATCATCGCGAAGGCCAAGGGCGAGTAACGCACCGCGTTCTCACGCCGTAGGCTTGACTCCGGAGCCTCGCGGGGCAAACGCACACGATCGTGGGTGTTTGCCCCGGGTTCCGGGACTTAACAGCAAAGATCACCTGGCGCCGATGAAGTAAGGCGTACCAGAACCACTCCCAGGAGGACCCCAGTGGCGAAGGCGAAGTTCGAGCGGACTAAGCCGCACGTCAACATCGGCACCATCGGTCACATCGACCACGGTAAGACGACCCTCACGGCCGCCATTACCAAGGTGCTGCACGACGCGTACCCGGACCTGAACGAGGCCACCGCGTTCGACAACATCGACAAGGCGCCCGAGGAGCGTCAGCGCGGTATCACCATCTCCATCGCGCACGTCGAGTACCAGACCGAGGCGCGTCACTACGCCCACGTCGACTGCCCGGGTCACGCGGACTACATCAAGAACATGATCACCGGTGCCGCCCAGATGGACGGCGCGATCCTCGTGGTCGCCGCGACCGACGGTCCGATGCCGCAGACCAAGGAGCACGTGCTCCTGGCCCGCCAGGTCGGCGTGCCGTACATCGTCGTCGCCCTGAACAAGGCCGACATGGTGGACGACGAGGAGATCCTGGAGCTCGTCGAGCTCGAGGTCCGTGAGCTCCTCTCCGAGTACGAGTTCCCGGGCGACGACCTGCCGGTCGTCAAGGTCTCGGCGCTGAAGGCGCTCGAGGGCGACCCGGAGTGGACCAAGACCGTCCTCGAGCTGATGAAGGCCGTCGACGAGTCCATCCCGGAGCCCGAGCGTGACGTCGACAAGCCGTTCCTGATGCCGATCGAGGACGTCTTCACGATCACCGGTCGTGGCACCGTCGTCACCGGTCGTATCGAGCGTGGTGTCCTCAAGGTCAACGAGACCGTCGACATCATCGGCATCAAGACCGAGAAGACCACCACCACGGTCACCGGCATCGAGATGTTCCGCAAGCTGCTCGACGAGGGCCAGGCCGGTGAGAACGTCGGTCTGCTGCTCCGTGGCATCAAGCGCGAGGACGTCGAGCGCGGCCAGGTCATCATCAAGCCCGGCTCGGTCACCCCGCACACGGAGTTCGAGGCCACGGCGTACATCCTGTCCAAGGACGAGGGTGGCCGCCACACGCCGTTCTTCAACAACTACCGCCCGCAGTTCTACTTCCGTACCACGGACGTGACCGGCGTGGTGACCCTCCCCGAGGGCACCGAGATGGTCATGCCGGGCGACAACACCGACATGAAGGTCGAGCTGATCCAGCCGGTCGCCATGGAGGAGGGCCTGAAGTTCGCCATCCGTGAGGGTGGCCGGACCGTGGGCGCCGGCCAGGTCACCAAGATCACCAAGTAAGTTCCGCTTGCTTGAGGGTCCGTTGACCCGGTAGCTCCATCGAGCTCCCAGAAGGGGCCCGCACGACTTCGGTCGTGCGGGCCCCTTCGCATTCCTCCGTTCTTTCCGTCGGGGCCGGTGAAGTCTTCGGGAACGCCGGGCCGCCACCGCTGGAAAAGTGGGGCAACAACGGCGAGCGCACGGGGGAATTGGGCCCTGGTGTCCGCAAGGTGTGGATGGTTCCCCCGTAGCGTGCGGGTGTGCCCAGATCGTCGATAGCCGTGAACGGCCCGGCCGTCGCCGAGCGCCCCGCTGCGGGCGCGCCGGCCGGGACGCCCAAGCAGGAGCAGGCCAGCGCCGACCGCAGGCGTCCCCGCCTCTACCTGGTGGACGGCATCCGGCTGCTCGCCGCGCTGCTGGTGGTGATGCACCACTTCGCCGGCACCAAGCGCGCCGACCGGCCGGGCAACGCCATCTGGGACCGGCCGGTGCAGGACATCATGCCGACCGTCTTCCGGGTCGCGTCCTTCGGCTGGATCGGCGTCGAGATCTTCTTCGTGATCAGCGGGTTCGTGATCTGCATGTCCTGCTGGGGCCGCTCGCCCCGGCAGTTCTTCGTCTCCCGTGTGATCCGCCTCTATCCGGCGTACTGGTTCGCGGTCCTCTTCACCACCGGCGTGGTCGCCGCCCTCCCCGGTGTCTGGGACCGGCTCCCCGCCCGTGACGTGCTGCTGAACCTCACCATGCTGCAGACCGGCTCCCGCGTCCCGCACGTCGACGCCGTCTACTGGACCCTCTGGTCCGAGCTGCGCTTCTACCTGCTCTTCCTCGTCGTCGTCGCCATGGGGCTGACGTACCGCCGGGTGGTCGCCTTCTGCTGCGTCTGGGGCGCGGCCGCCATGCTCGCCCCCGTCGCCGAGCTGCCGCTGCTCACGCTGATCGCCCAGCCGGACGGCGCCTGGTACTTCATCGCCGGCCTCGCCCTCTACCTCATGCACCGCTTCGGCCAGGACCTGCTGCTGTGGGGCGTGCTCGGCATGTCCTGGCTGATGGCCCAGCGCGAGCTGGCCGAGCGGGTGGTCTACGAGGGCGTCTCCAGCTGGCGCGGCGCGCTGCTGATCTACACCGTGTTCCTGCTGGTCATGGTCGCCGTCGCACTCGGCCGGGCCGACCGCCTGCAGTGGGCCTGGCTGGCGACCGCGGGCTGTCTGACGTACCCGCTGTACCTCCTGCACTACGTCGCCGGTACGACGGTCATCAACCGGCTGCGCGACACCATGGACCCGCGCCTGCTGATCGCCGTCGTCACCGCCGGTTTCCTGCTGCTGAGCTGGCTGGTGCACCGGTGCGTGGAACGGCCGGTGTCCCGGCTGATGAAGCAGGGCCTGAACGCGTCGTTCACCCGGCTGCGTCAGCGGGCCTGAGCGCTCCTGACCCGGGGGTCCGTGGTGGTACGGCGGTGCCAGACCGGGTCGACGCCCGTGGTCCTGCCGAGCCACAGTGCGAGCAGGGGCGCCGCGGCCAGGGCGGCGACCGGCAGACAGCCCGTCAGGTGGGACGCCGTACCCGTCAGGACCGGCACCGTGCTCGCCGCGGCCGCCGCGTAGACGACGACGAGGGCGAGACGGCCCCGCGGCGTCGTCGTACAGGCGCCCTCCCAGTCGCGGGCGGTGACGGACGGGTCCGTGCCGGCGAAGGCGACCACGCCGCCCGCGGTGAGCGAACGGACGTCCGAGCGCAGGGCGGTGAAGCGGAACACCCGGCCGTCCGGGGCGGCGTACACGCCCGGGACGGCCTGCTTCTCGTCCGTCATCTCCCAGCGGCGCGCGAAGAGCAGCCGCCCGCCGCCGGCGCCGAACTCCTTCACCAGGGGCTCGATGTCGTCCCGGGGCACGAACAGCTGCACGGTGCCGTTCGCGGTGGCGGCCTCCAGGGAGCGGCGCACCTCGGTCCTGGTGCTGCCGGCCCGGGAGCCGACCGTCCTGTGTTCGCCGTGCACCGCCGTCAAGCCGGTCACCCGCACCGCGTGCACACGGCCCCGCGCCGCGTCCTCGCGCAGCAGCCGCCGCGCGCCACGGCCGCTCAGACGGGAGCCCTCCGCCGCCGCGAAGACCGTGACGACCACGACGAGCGACAGGAAGAACGGCCCGAAGGCGAACGGCGGCCGCCAGGTGTGGACGTAGGCCGTGACGTCGGTGCTGTCGTCCACCCAGCCGCCCAGCTCCGGGTGCCCGGGCGCGTGCAGCACGTCCACCTCGTCATAGGCGTAGGGCGCACCGGCGACGATGCCGCGGTCCACGGCGAGGCGGGTGCCGTCCGGCAGTTCGACGGTCAGGGAGGCGTAGTGGTACGCCCCGAACTTCCGCCCGGACACGCCGACATGGGTCTTCTCGTCCGCCGTCACCGCGGTGATCCTGCCGTGCGACACCCGGGCGCCCGCGTCCTGGATCGCCGCGAGCGTGCGGCCCTGCGCGCCGTCCGGCTGCCACGCGAGCAGCTGCGCCGCGACGAGGGCGTACGCCCCGACGGTCACGGCGAGCCCGCGGCCGAGCGAGGACAGCGGGCGCCGCGGGATCACCCCCGGCACCGGCCCGTCGTCCAGGGGCCGCGCGGCGGCGACCAGCGGGGCGCGCCAGGTCGCCGCCACCCAGCCGAGCCCGCTCACCAGCGACACGGCCGCCGCGGCCATGACGTCCCAGCGCGGGACGGGTGCGCCGTAGCGCAGGAAGGGGAGCAGGACGGCCGCGGCGGCGGACACCAGGGCGGCCGCGCCCCAGCCGCGCGTCCAGGGGGTGGATCTTCGCATGATGTGATCAAACCGGGTGCGCGGGTGGCTGTACAGGCGCTCGCCCGGCGCGCAGACGTGCGGGGCGGTCCATCCGCGCCTGTGGAGATGCCCCTGCGCCTTCGGAGATGCCCCACGACCCCGAACCCGCCGTCGGCGCCGCCGCGGACCTGCCGCTGGGCCGTCGAGCGGCCGGCCGGGCTGCCGGGGGGAGCGGCTGGAGGCGAGGCTCGTCCGGTCCGCGGACGCCCCCCTGCGTCGGCATCCGAATCCCTGGGGCTTCTGACGGGCGGCTCACCCCGGGTTTGACCTGCGTCACTCTCGGGGTATTCTCTCCGGCTCGATTGGCGTCGGCCATGCCCCGTATGGCAGACTGTCGGAGTTGCTCGGTCGAGTGTTGATGCTGCGCGCCTCCCGCCGGGAGGACCGGAAGCGAGTCCCACAGTACTCGTCGCCCTAACTGCCTGATGGCAGCACTGGGGCGGACGTACGGGAATCTTCCGGGAAGCGTTGCGCGGCACCGGCCAGGCACCCGGTGGGCCTTCCGCCCCCGGCTTGCGGTTCCGGAAGGGCCGTGTGCATTCCCCGCAGGGATGTTCGGACAAGGGACATTCGTGTCAGCGGGAGCGCGACACGCCCGACCGCGTGGGTCGGAGAAAGAAGGCGGAAACACAACCGCCGGGTTCCAGAGCTGTAGAGAGACAGGACTACTGAGTAGCCATGGCGGGACAGAAGATCCGCATCCGGCTCAAGGCCTACGACCACGAGGTCATCGACAGCTCGGCGAAGAAGATCGTCGAGACGGTGACGCGCACTGGTGCGTCGGTCGCGGGCCCGGTGCCGCTGCCCACTGAGAAGAACGTGTACTGCGTCATCAAGTCGCCGCACAAGTACAAGGACTCGCGCGAGCACTTCGAGATGCGCACGCACAAGCGCCTGATCGACATCCTCGACCCCACCCCCAAGACCGTTGACTCTCTGATGCGACTCGACCTCCCGGCCGGTGTCGACATCGAGATCAAGCTCTGAGGGTCGGTGAGCTGAGAATGGCTAAGCAGATCAAGGGCATCCTGGGCGAGAAGCTCGGCATGACGCAGGTGTGGGACGAGAACAACCGTGTTGTTCCGGTCACCGTCGTCAAGGCCGGCCCCAACGTCGTGACCCAGGTTCGTACGAACGACGTCGACGGCTACGAGTCCGTTCAGATCGCCTTCGGCGAGATCGACCCGCGCAAGGTGAACAAGCCCCTCAAGGGCCACTTCGCCAAGGCCGACGTCACCCCCCGTCGCCACCTCGTCGAGATCCGCACCGCGGACGCCTCCGAGTACACGCTGGGCCAGGAGATCACCGCTGAGGTGTTCGAGGCCGGCGTGAAGGTCGACGTCACCGGCAAGAGCAAGGGCAAGGGCTTCGCCGGTGTCATGAAGCGCCACAACTTCCGTGGCCTCGGCGCCGGACACGGCACCCAGCGCAAGCACCGCTCGCCCGGTTCCATCGGTGGCTGCGCCACCCCGGGCCGTGTGTTCAAGGGCCTCCGCATGGCGGGTCGTATGGGCAACGAGCGGGTCACCACCCAGAACCTGACCGTCCACGCCGTTGACGCGGAGAAGGGTCTGCTGCTCATCAAGGGCGCGGTTCCCGGTCCGAACGGCGGCCTCGTCCTGGTCCGCACCGCGGCCAAGGGGGCCTGAGGTAACCGATGAGCACTGTTGACATCCTTTCGCCGGCGGGCGACAAGGCCGGTTCCGTCGAGCTCCCCGCGGAGATCTTCGACGCCAAGGTCAGCGTTCCGCTGATCCACCAGGTCGTCGTCGCGCAGCTGGCCGCTGCCCGCCAGGGCACGCACAAGACCAAGACCCGTGGCGAGGTCCGTGGTGGTGGCAAGAAGCCTTACCGCCAGAAGGGCACCGGTCGCGCCCGTCAGGGTTCGACCCGCGCGCCGCAGTTCGCCGGCGGTGGCGTCGTCCACGGCCCGCAGCCGCGTGACTACTCGCAGCGGACCCCGAAGAAGATGAAGGCCGCCGCCCTGCGCGGTGCCCTCACCGACCGGGCCCGCCACAACCGCATCCACGTCGTCTCCGGCGTGGTCGAGGGCGAGGTTTCCACCAAGGCCGCCAAGACGCTGTTCGGCAAGATCTCGGAGCGCAAGAACCTGCTCCTGGTCGTCGAGCGCTCCGACGAGGCCGCGTGGCTCTCCGCCCGCAACCTGCCCCAGGTCCACATCCTGGAGCCGGGCCAGCTGAACACGTACGACGTTCTCGTCTCGGACGACGTGGTCTTCACCCAGGCCGCTTTCGAGTCCTTCGTCGCCGGCCCGAAGGCCAACGACACCGAAGGGAGCGAGGTCTGATGGCCATCCGTCACCCCGCTATCGCCTCGAAGGCCGCCAAGGCCGCCAAGGCCGCGCGCGTCGCCAAGGCGCGTCGTCACGCCGCCGAGGGCAAGAACACCGTCGAGACCCCGCTCAGCAAGTCGTTCACGGACCCCCGTGACATCCTGCTGAAGCCGGTCGTCTCCGAGAAGAGCTACGCGCTCCTGGACGAGAACAAGTACACGTTCATCGTCGACCCGCGCTCCAACAAGACCCAGATCAAGCAGGCCGTCGAGACGGTCTTCGAGGTCAAGGTCACCGGGGTGAACACGATCAACCGCGTGGGCAAGCGCAAGCGCACCCGCACCGGTTTCGGCCAGCGTGCCGCGACCAAGCGCGCGATCGTGACCCTCGCCGAGGGCGACCGTATCGACATCTTCGGCGGTCCGACCGCGTAAGCGGTCAGGATCGTCCGAATATCGGACGAGGACTGAGAAATGGGTATCCGCAAGTACAAGCCGACGACTCCTGGCCGTCGTGGCGCCAGCGTCGCCGACTTCGTCGAGGTCACGCGGTCCACGCCGGAGAAGTCGCTGGTTCGCCCCCTGCACAGCAAGGGTGGCCGTAACAACTCCGGTCGCGTGACCGTCCGCCACCAGGGTGGTGGCCACAAGCGCGCCTACCGCGTGATCGACTTCCGTCGTCACGACAAGGACGGCGTGCCGGCGAAGGTCGCTCACATCGAGTACGACCCCAACCGCACCGCGCGCATCGCGCTCCTGCACTACGCGGACGGCGAGAAGCGCTACATCCTGGCCCCCAAGGGCCTCAACCAGGGCGACCGGATCGAGAACGGCCCCGCGGCCGACATCAAGCCCGGCAACAACCTGGCGCTGCGCAACATCCCCGTCGGTACGACGATCCACTCCGTGGAGCTTCGTCCCGGTGGCGGCGCCAAGTTCGCCCGCTCCGCCGGTGCCTCCGTGCAGCTGCTCGCGAAGGAGGGCACCATGGCCCACCTCCGCATGCCCTCCGGTGAGATCCGCCTGGTCGACGTGCGCTGCCGCGCCACCGTCGGCGAGGTCGGCAACGCCGAGCAGAGCAACATCAACTGGGGTAAGGCCGGCCGTAAGCGGTGGCTGGGCGTTCGCCCGACCGTCCGTGGTGTGGTCATGAACCCGGTCGACCACCCGCACGGTGGTGGTGAGGGCAAGACCTCCGGTGGTCGCCACCCGGTCAGCCCGTGGGGCAAGAAGGAAGGCCGTACTCGTTCGCCCAAGAAGGCGTCGAACAAGTACATCGTCCGCCGCCGCAAGACGAACAAGAAGCGCTAGGAGCGGGTTTAGATGCCGCGCAGTCTCAAGAAGGGGCCCTTCGTCGACGACCACCTGATCAAGAAGGTGGACGCCCAGAACGAAGCTGGCACCAAGAACGTCATCAAGACCTGGTCCCGTCGCTCCATGATCGTGCCGGCCATGCTGGGCCACACGCTGGCGGTGCACAACGGCAAGACCCACATCCCGGTGTTCGTCACCGAGTCGATGGTCGGCCACAAGCTCGGCGAGTTCTCGCCGACGCGCACCTTCCGGGGCCACGTCAAGGACGACCGGAAGTCGAAGCGCCGCTAGCAGCGGATCGCATTCAGACACGTAAGAAACTGAAGGGACAACCATGGAAGCCAGGGCCCAGGCGCGGTACATCCGCGTCACGCCCATGAAGGCCCGCCGCGTGGTGGACCTCATCCGTGGCATGGACGCCACGGAGGCCCAGGCCGTCCTGCGATTCGCTCCGCAGGCTGCCTCCGTGCCCGTCGGCAAGGTGCTCGACAGCGCCATCGCCAACGCCGCGCACAACTACGACCACACGGACGCCTCCTCGCTGTTCATCAGCGAGGCGTACGTCGACGAGGGCCCGACCCTGAAGCGGTTCCGTCCGCGTGCCCAGGGCCGTGCCTACCGGATCCGCAAGCGGACCAGCCACATCACCGTGGTCGTCGCCAGCAAGGAAGGAACCCGGTAATGGGCCAGAAGGTAAACCCGCACGGGTTCCGGCTCGGTGTCACGACCGACTTCAAGTCGCGTTGGTACGCCGACAAGCTGTACAAGGACTACGTCAAGGAAGACGTCGCCATCCGTCGGATGCTGACGTCCGGCATGGAGCGCGCCGGTATCTCGAAGGTTGAGATCGAGCGCACCCGTGACCGTGTCCGCGTGGACATCCACACCGCGCGTCCGGGCATCGTCATCGGCCGCCGTGGTGCGGAGGCCGACAAGATCCGCGGTCAGCTGGAGAAGCTGACGGGCAAGCAGGTCCAGCTGAACATCCTCGAGGTCAAGAACCCCGAGACCGACGCTCAGCTGGTTGCTCAGGCCGTCGCCGAGCAGCTGTCCTCCCGCGTCTCCTTCCGTCGGGCCATGCGCAAGAGCATGCAGTCCGCCATGAAGGCCGGCGCCAAGGGCATCAAGATCCAGTGCGGTGGCCGCCTCGGCGGCGCCGAGATGTCCCGCTCGGAGTTCTACCGCGAGGGCCGCGTGCCCCTGCACACGCTCCGCGCGAACGTGGACTACGGCTTCTTCGAGGCCAAGACGACCTTCGGCCGCATCGGCGTGAAGGTCTGGATCTACAAGGGCGACGTCAAGAACATCGCCGAGGTCCGCGCCGAGAACGCTGCGGCCCGTGCGGGTAACCGCCCGGCCCGTGGTGGCGCCGACCGCCCGGCCCGCGGTGGCCGTGGTGGAGAGCGTGGCGGGCGCGGTCGCAAGCCGCAGCAGGCTGCCGGTGCCGAGGCCCCCAAGGCCGAGGCTCCCGCCGCCGCTCCGGCTGAGAGCACCGGAACGGAGGCCTGACCGTCATGCTGATCCCCCGTAGGGTCAAGCACCGCAAGCAGCACCACCCGAAGCGCAACGGTATGTCCAAGGGTGGAACGCAGGTTGCGTTCGGCGAGTACGGCATCCAGGCGCTGACCCCGGCCTACGTCACGAACCGCCAGATCGAGGCGGCTCGTATCGCCATGACCCGCCACATCAAGCGTGGCGGCAAGGTCTGGATCAACATCTACCCGGACCGTCCCCTCACCAAGAAGCCGGCCGAGACCCGCATGGGTTCCGGTAAGGGTTCTCCGGAGTGGTGGATCGCCAACGTCAAGCCCGGACGCGTCATGTTCGAGCTGTCGTACCCCAACGAGAAGATCGCCCGTGAGGCGCTGACTCGTGCGGCCCACAAGCTGCCGATGAAGTGCCGGATCGTCAAGCGCGAGGCAGGTGAAGCGTGATGTCGGCCGGTACCAAGGCGTCCGAGCTGCGCGAGCTGGGCAACGAGGAGCTTCTGGCGAAGCTCCGCGAGGCCAAGGAAGAGCTGTTCAACCTCCGCTTCCAGGCGGCGACGGGTCAGCTCGAGAACCACGGCCGGCTGAAGGCCGTCCGTAAGGACATCGCGCGGATCTACACCCTGATGCGCGAGCGCGAGCTGGGCATCGAAACGGTGGAGAACGCATGAGCGAGAACAACGTGACTGAGCAGAACACCGAGGCGCGCGGCTTCCGCAAGACGCGCGAGGGCCTCGTCGTCAGCGACAAGATGGACAAGACCGTCGTCGTCGCCGTCGAGGACCGCGTCAAGCACGCGCTGTACGGCAAGGTCATCCGCCGTACCAACAAGCTCAAGGCGCACGACGAGCAGAACGCCGCGGGTGTCGGCGACCGTGTCCTCCTCATGGAGACCCGGCCGCTGTCCGCGACGAAGCGCTGGCGCGTCGTCGAGATCCTCGAGAAGGCCAAGTAGGCAATTCCCGCAAGGGAATTCCAACAAGTACGCCTGCGGGGTTTCCCGCAGGACAGTTCCGCCAGGCTCGGCAGGGGTCCGGTAACAGGACCCCTGCCGGGAACCGGCAGACGATCAGGAGATAGACGTGATCCAGCAGGAGTCGCGACTGCGTGTCGCCGACAACACTGGTGCGAAGGAGATCCTTTGCATCCGTGTGCTCGGTGGCTCCGGTCGCCGCTACGCGGGCATCGGTGACGTCATCGTCGCCACCGTCAAGGACGCGATCCCCGGTGGCAACGTGAAGAAGGGCGACGTCGTCAAGGCTGTCGTCGTGCGCACCGTCAAGGAGCGCCGTCGTCCGGACGGCTCGTACATCCGCTTCGACGAGAACGCCGCCGTCATCCTCAAGAACGACGGCGACCCTCGCGGCACCCGCATCTTCGGCCCGGTCGGCCGTGAGCTGCGCGAGAAGAAGTTCATGAAGATCATCTCGCTCGCGCCGGAGGTGCTGTAAGCATGAAGATCAAGAAGGGCGACCTGGTCCAGGTCATCACCGGCAAGGACAAGGGCAAGCAGGGCAAGGTCATTGCCGCTTACCCGCGCGACGAGCGTGTCCTGGTCGAGGGTGTCAACCGGGTCAAGAAGCACACGAAGACCGGTCCCAACCAGGCCGGCGGCATCGTGACCACCGAGGCGCCGATCCACGTCTCCAACGTCCAGCTGGTCGTTGAGAAGGACGGTCAGAAGGTCGTCACGCGTGTCGGTTACCGCTTCGACGAAGAGGGCAACAAGATCCGCGTTGCCAAGCGGACGGGTGAGGACATCTGATGGCTACCACCACTCCGCGTCTGAAGACGAAGTACCGCGAGGAGATCGCGGGCAAGCTGCGTGACGAGTTCAAGTACGAGAACGTCATGCAGGTTCCCGGCCTCGTCAAGATCGTGGTCAACATGGGTGTGGGCGACGCCGCCCGCGACTCCAAGCTGATCGAGGGCGCCATCCGCGACCTCACCACGATCACCGGTCAGAAGCCGGCCGTCACCAAGGCCCGCAAGTCCATCGCGCAGTTCAAGCTGCGCGAGGGTCAGCCGATCGGTGCTCACGTCACGCTCCGTGGCGACCGCATGTGGGAGTTCCTGGACCGCACCCTGTCGCTCGCGCTCCCGCGCATCCGCGACTTCCGCGGCCTGTCCCCCAAGCAGTTCGACGGCCGTGGCAACTACACCTTCGGTCTCACGGAGCAGGTCATGTTCCACGAGATCGACCAGGACAAGATCGACCGCGTCCGGGGTATGGACATCACCGTGGTCACCACGGCGACCAACGACGCTGAGGGCCGCGCGCTCCTTCGTCACCTCGGCTTCCCGTTCAAGGAGGCGTGAGCGAGATGGCGAAGAAGGCTCTGATCGCTAAGGCTGCTCGCAAGCCCAAGTTCGGTGTGCGTGGCTACACCCGCTGCCAGCGCTGCGGCCGTCCGCACTCCGTGTACCGCAAGTTCGGCCTGTGCCGCGTGTGCCTTCGTGAGATGGCTCACCGTGGCGAGCTGCCGGGCGTGACCAAGAGCTCCTGGTAATCCCCTAAACAAGGGATTCCTGGACCTCTCGGTAAGCAACCGGGGACGGCAGGGGCACCAGCCCTCATGGCTTAGGCTAGGAGGGTTGGGCCTCTGCCGCCCTGAACGACTTACTACGCCGTAGGTCCCCGCACCGCACCCGCCCCGTCCCTGTATGGGGAGAGGGATGGCGCATATAGGAAACCCCGGCGAGAAAGGCCACAGGCCAATTCATGACCATGACTGATCCGATCGCAGACATGCTGACGCGTCTGCGTAACGCGAACTCGGCATACCACGACTCGGTGTCGATGCCGCACTCGAAGATCAAGTCCCACATCGCGGAGATCCTCCAGCAGGAGGGCTTCATCACGGGCTGGAAGGTCGAGGACGCCGAGGTCGGCAAGAACCTCGTTCTCGAGCTGAAGTTCGGCCCGAACCGTGAGCGCTCCATCGCGGGCATCAAGCGGATCTCCAAGCCCGGTCTCCGGGTTTACGCGAAGTCCACCAACCTGCCGAAGGTGCTGGGCGGCCTCGGCGTGGCGATCATCTCCACGTCGCACGGGCTCCTCACCGACAAGCAGGCCGGCAAGAAGGGCGTGGGTGGGGAAGTCCTCGCCTACGTCTGGTAGCAGAAGGGAACGGAGGAAACAGCTATGTCGCGCATCGGCAAGCTCCCCATCGCGGTTCCCGCCGGCGTGGACGTCACCATCGACGGCCGTACGGTCAAGGTCAAGGGCCCCAAGGGCGAACTGACCCACACCGTCGTGGCGCCGATCGAGATCGCCAAGGGCGAGGACGGCACCCTGCAGGTGACCCGCCCCAACGACGAGCGTCAGAGCAAGGCCCTGCACGGCCTCTCCCGCACGCTGGTGGCGAACATGATCACCGGCGTGACCCAGGGTTACGTGAAGAAGCTCGAGATCAGCGGTGTCGGTTACCGCGTCACGGCCAAGGGCTCGAACCTCGAGTTCGCGCTCGGCTACAGCCACCCGATCGTCGTCGAGGCGCCCGAGGGAATCACCTTCAAGGTGGAGACCCCGACCCGCTTCCAGGTCGAGGGCATCGACAAGCAGAAGGTCGGCGAGGTTGCGGCCAACATCCGCAAGCTGCGCAAGCCCGACCCGTACAAGGCCAAGGGCGTCAAGTACGAGGGCGAAGTCATCCGCCGCAAGGTCGGAAAGGCGGGTAAGTAAGCCATGGCATACGGGCAGAAGATCCTGAAGGGCGACGCCTACAAGCGCGCCGCGATCAAGCGCCGCCACCTGCGGATCCGCAAGCGGATCAACGGTACGGCGGAGCGTCCCCGTCTCGTCGTGACCCGCTCGAACCGCCACATCGTGGCGCAGGTGATCGACGACCTGAAGGGCCACACCCTCGCGTCGGCGTCGTCTCTGGACGCGTCGATCCGCGGTGCCGAGGACAAGTCCTCGCAGGCCAAGAAGGTCGGCGCCCTGGTCGCCGAGCGTGCCAAGGCCGCCGGTGTCGAGGCCGTCGTGTTCGACCGTGGTGGCAACCAGTACGCCGGGCGCATCGCCGCCCTGGCGGACGCCGCCCGCGAGGCCGGGCTCAAGTTCTGAGCCGCTTGTAGCTAGCGGAAAGAGAGAGGTAATCCAATGGCTGGACCCCAGCGCCGCGGAAGCGGTGCCGGTGGCGGCGAGCGGCGGGACCGGAAGGGCCGTGACGGCGGCGCTGCTGCCGCCGAGAAGACCGCGTACGTTGAGCGCGTAGTCGCGATCAACCGCGTCGCCAAGGTTGTCAAGGGTGGTCGTCGCTTCAGCTTCACCGCGCTGGTCGTGGTGGGCGACGGTGACGGCACCGTGGGTGTCGGCTACGGCAAGGCCAAGGAGGTGCCGGCCGCCATCGCCAAGGGCGTTGAGGAGGCCAAGAAGCACTTCTTCAAGGTCCCCCGTATCCAGGGCACCATCCCGCACCCCATCCAGGGTGAGAAGGCTGCCGGCGTCGTCCTGCTCAAGCCGGCTTCGCCGGGTACCGGTGTTATCGCCGGTGGTCCCGTGCGCGCCGTGCTGGAGTGCGCCGGTATCCACGACGTGCTGTCGAAGTCGCTCGGCTCCGACAACGCCATCAACATCGTGCACGCGACCGTGGAGGCCCTCAAGGGCCTGCAGCGTCCCGAGGAGATCGCGGCCCGCCGCGGTCTGCCCCTCGAGGACGTCGCCCCCGCGGCTCTCCTTCGTGCGCGTGCCGGGGCGGGTGCGTAATCATGGCGCAGCTCAAGATCACGCAGGTCAAGTCCTACATCGGCAGCAAGCAGAACCACCGTGACACGCTTCGGTCGCTTGGTCTCAAGGGGATCAACACCGTGGTCGTCAAGGAGGACCGCCCCGAGTTCCGCGGCATGGTGCACACCGTCCGCCACCTCGTGACGGTCGAGGAGGTCGACTGATCATGGCGGAGAACAACCCGCTGAAGATCCACAACCTCCGTCCCGCCCCGGGCGCCAAGACCGCCAAGACCCGTGTCGGTCGTGGTGAGGCGTCGAAGGGTAAGACGGCCGGTCGTGGTACCAAGGGCACCAAGGCCCGCTACCAGGTTCCGGAGCGCTTCGAGGGTGGCCAGATGCCCCTCCACATGCGCCTCCCGAAGCTGAAGGGCTTCAAGAACCCGTTCAAGACCGAGTACCAGGTCGTGAACCTCGACAAGCTGGCCGCGCTGTACCCGGAGGGTGGCGAGGTCACCGTCGAGGGTCTCGTCGCCAAGGGTGCCGTTCGCAAGAACAGCCTCGTCAAGGTCCTCGGCCAGGGCGAGATCTCCGTGGCGCTGCAGGTGACGGTCGACGCCGTCTCCGGCTCCGCCAAGGAGAAGATCACCGCCGCCGGCGGTACCGTCACCGAGCTCGTCTGAGTCCCTCAGGCGTCTCGATGACTTGAGCGATCCCGACCGGGGATACCCCACAAATGGGGTATCCCCGGTTGGTCGTTCCTAGGGTGGCAGTCTCGCCGGTAAGGTGGCCTGCACTGCCAACTTCCACTGGATGCCTCACATGGGGCACCCTGAGCGGCAGTTGACCGTTACTTATTCGTCGAACCTCAAGACCGTCACCCTTGACGCACTGGCGCGGGGGTCGCAGGAGGCACCGTGCTCACCGCGTTCGCCCGGGCGTTCAAGACGCCCGACCTGCGCAAGAAGCTGCTCTTCACGCTCGGCATCATCGTGGTCTACCGGGTGGGTACGCACATTCCGATCCCCGGTGTCGACTACCGAGCCGTGCAGGCGTGTGTGGATCAGGCATCCGGGAACCAGGGCCTGTTCGGCCTGGTCAACATGTTCAGCGGCGGTGCGCTGCTCCAGATCACGATCTTCGCGCTCGGCATCATGCCGTACATCACGGCGAGCATCATTCTGCAGCTGCTGACCGTGGTCATCCCGCGCCTCGAAGCCCTCAAGAAGGAGGGCCAGGCCGGCACCGCGAAGATCACCCAGTACACCCGGTACCTCACGGTGGCCCTCGCCATCCTGCAGGGCACCGGCCTCGTCGCCACCGCCCGCAGCGGCGCGCTGTTCCAGGGCTGCCCGCAGGCCGCCTCGATCGTGCCGGACCAGTCGATCTTCATCACCATCACGATGGTGATCACCATGACCGCCGGCACCGCCGTCGTCATGTGGCTCGGTGAGCTGGTCACCGACCGCGGCATCGGCAACGGCATGTCCATCCTGATGTTCATCTCGATCGCCGCGACCTTCCCCTCCGCCCTGTGGGCGATCAAGGAGTCGGGCGACCTCGCGGACGGCTGGATCGAGTTCGGCACCGTCATCCTCGTCGGCCTCGTGATGGTCGGCCTGGTGGTCTTCGTCGAGCAGGCCCAGCGCCGTATCCCGGTGCAGTACGCGAAGCGGATGATCGGCCGTCGCTCCTACGGCGGTACGTCCACCTACATCCCGCTCAAGGTGAACCAGGCAGGTGTGATTCCTGTCATCTTCGCCTCGTCGCTGCTCTACATTCCCGCCCTGATCGCGCAGTTCTCGAACAGCACCGCAGGCTGGAAGACCTGGATCGAGAGCACTCTGGTCAGCGGCAACCACCCGATTTACATCAGCTTGTACTTCTTGCTCATCGTGTTCTTCGCTTTCTTCTATGTGGCGATCTCGTTCAACCCCGAGGAAGTCGCCGACAACATGAAGAAGTATGGTGGCTTCATCCCGGGCATCCGGGCTGGCCGACCGACCGCTGAGTACCTCTCGTACGTGCTCAACCGGATCACCTGGCCGGGTTCGCTGTACTTGGGCCTGATCGCTCTCGTGCCGACGATGGCGTTGGTTGGTTTTGGGGCGAACCAGAACTTCCCGTTCGGCGGGACCAGCATCCTGATCATCGTGGGTGTCGGTCTCGAGACGGTGAAGCAGATCGAGAGCCAGCTCCAGCAGCGCAATTACGAAGGGTTCCTCCGCTGATGCGAATCGTCCTCGTCGGGCCGCCGGGTGCCGGTAAGGGTACGCAGGCCACGCGCCTCGCTGAGAAGCTGCGGGTACCGCACATCTCCACGGGCGACCTGTTCCGGGCCAACATCAGCCAGCAGACCGAGCTGGGCAAGCTCGCGAAGTCCTACATGGACGCCGGCAACCTCGTCCCCGACGAGGTCACCATCGCCATGGCCAAGGACCGCATGGAGCAGCCCGACGCGGCGAACGGCTTCCTGCTGGACGGCTTCCCGCGCAACGTCTCGCAGGCCGAGGCGCTGGACGAGCTGCTGACCGACGAGGGCATCAAGCTGGACGCGGTGCTGGACCTGGAGGCCCCCGAGGAGGAGGTCGTCAAGCGGATCGCCGGCCGGCGCATCTGCCGCAACGACTCCGCCCACGTCTTCCACGTCACGTACAAGAAGCCCGCCGAGGAAGGCGTCTGCGACGTCTGCGGCGGCGAGCTGTACCAGCGTGACGACGACACCGAGGCGACCGTCCGCAACCGGCTCGAGGTCTACCACACGCAGACCGAGCCGATCATCGACTACTACAAGGCCCAGAGCCTGGTGGTCACGATCGAGGCCATGGGCCCGGTCGAAGAGGTCACCGAGCGCGCTCTCGCCGCGCTCACACGCGAAGACGCGTAAGCGTCCACGGCGTCCGTACGCTCCTGTAGCCGCGGTTCCCTGGGAAGGGGCCGCGGCTGCGGTGTGCCGAAGGGGTGCGTGGATACCTCGTATCGTTGGAAGCGCCCACCCGTTTATCCGAAAGGCCCCCGCCACCATGGTGCAGATCAAGTCCCCCGAGCAGATCGCCAGAATGCGAGCCGCGGGCCTGGTCGTCGCAGCCATCCACGCGGCCACGCGTGAGGCCGCCGTCCCGGGGGCCACGACCAAGGACCTCGACGAGGTCGCGCGCAAGGTGCTCGCCGAGCACGGCGCGAAGTCGAACTTCCTCGGCTACGGCGGCTTCCCCGCCACGATCTGCACCTCGGTCAACGAGGTCGTCGTCCACGGCATCCCCTCGGAGGACGTCGTCCTGAAGGACGGCGACATCATCTCCATCGACTGCGGCGCGATCGTCGACGGCTGGCACGGCGACGCCGCCTACACGGCCTTCGTCGGCTCCGGCCATGCCCCGGAGCTGATCGAGCTCTCCCGGGTGACCGAGGAGTCGATGTGGGCCGGCATCGCCGCGATGAAGCAGGGCAACCGGCTGATCGACATCTCCAGGGCCATCGAGACGTACATCCGCCGCCAGCCGAAGCCGGGCGGCGGCCGGTACGGGATCATCGAGGACTACGGCGGCCACGGCATCGGCACCGAGATGCACATGGACCCGCACCTGCTGAACTACGTCGACCGGCGCCGCGGCAAGGGACCCAAGCTGGTCCCCGGCTTCTGCCTGGCCATCGAGCCGATGGTGTCGCTGGGCACGCCCCGCACCGAGGTCCTGTCGGACGACTGGACCGTCATCACCACCGACGGCACGTGGTCGTCGCACTGGGAGCACTCGGTCGCGCTGACGGCGGAGGGGCCGCTCGTCCTGACTGCTCCCGACGGGGGCAAGGCCAAGCTGGCCGAGTACGGAGTGACCGCCGCTCCCGACCCGCTGGCCTAGGCCGCGTGCGGTCCGCGGACCGGTGGGGGCCGGCCGCGCAGTGCCCGCGCCCCTGGGTGGGCTGTGCTTAGGGATCTCCCCAGCAGGGCAGACTCCTCTGAACCCGGTCGATTCGTGTTTCTGGATGCGCTGACGTAGACTGACTCGTCGGCTCTCGTGTATCGGCATGTCCGCATGCCTCACGGAAGCCGATCAAGGTAGTCGATTCGAAGGGCGAAGCGTGGCCAAGAAGCAAGGTGCCATCGAGATCGAGGGCACTGTCGTCGAGTCTCTGCCGAACGCCATGTTCAAGGTCGAGCTCCAGAACGGCCACCAGGTCCTGGCACACATCAGCGGCAAGATGCGTATGCACTACATCCGCATCCTCCCTGACGACCGGGTCGTGGTGGAGCTGTCTCCGTACGACCTGACGCGTGGCCGGATCGTCTACCGGTACAAGTAGATCTTGCCCGCGCCCCGGGGCTTCCCGTGGCGATGGCACTGACCCGGAGAACCTCACCCCATGAAGGTCAAGCCGAGCGTCAAGAAGATCTGCGACAAGTGCAGGGTGATCCGCCGTCACGGCCGGGTCATGATCATCTGCGAGAACCCGCGCCACAAGCAGCGCCAGGGCTGATCGCAGCAGATCACACCCTCTGCACCTCTATTGCAGAGTCTTCGCGCGACGCGAGCTGAATTTGTTCATACGCAGAATCCAGGCGGGGGCTTTTTCCTGTCTGACACCCCCGGTTCGGAGGCCGGGGACCCAGTTCGTACCTGGTACGGCGGCTGGGAGTCGGTTCTGCGGAAGACCTCCGAAGATCACCAGGAGCCATTGAATGGCACGCGTTTCCGGTGTTGACATCCCGCGCGACAAGCGCGTGGAGGTCGCCCTCACCTACGTGTTCGGCATCGGCCGGACCCTCTCGAAGGAGACGCTGGCTGCGACCGGCGTCGACCCGAACACCCGCGTCCGCGACCTCTCCGAGGAGCAGCTCGTCGCGATCCGCGAGTACGTCGACAACAACATCAAGACCGAGGGTGACCTCCGTCGCGAGATCCAGGCCGACATCCGCCGCAAGGTCGAGATCGGCTGTTACCAGGGTCTGCGTCACCGTCGCGGTCTGCCCGTCCGCGGTCAGCGCACCAGCACCAACGCTCGTACCCGCAAGGGCCCGCGTCGCGCCATCGCCGGCAAGAAGAAGCCGGGCAAGAAGTAGTCCGCAGCGGACACCTGTCCACGGTCTTCGCTGTAGGACCGACCACCTCCCGTAGGAGTTAAAGGATGCCCCCCAAGGGACGTCAGGGCGCTGCCAAGAAGGTGCGCCGCAAGGAAAAGAAGAACGTCGCTCACGGCCACGCGCACATCAAGAGCACGTTCAACAACACGATCGTGTCGATCACGGACCCGTCCGGCAACGTGATCTCCTGGGCCTCCGCCGGCCACGTCGGCTTCAAGGGCTCCCGGAAGTCCACGCCGTTCGCCGCGCAGATGGCCGCCGAGTCGGCTGCCCGCCGCGCCCAGGAGCACGGCATGCGCAAGGTCGACGTGTTCGTCAAGGGCCCGGGCTCCGGTCGTGAGACCGCGATCCGCTCCCTGCAGGCCACGGGCCTCGAGGTCGGCTCCATCCAGGACGTCACCCCGACCCCGCACAACGGCTGCCGTCCGCCCAAGCGTCGTCGCGTCTGACGTTCGCTTTTCGGACTTCTCGGGCGGTACGGCTCCGTAAAGGGGCCGTATCGCCCGTACCCTTGCAGTACCCGCACTTTTCACCGGGTGCGGTTTCCGTCGGACGTCAAATAGCGGGCGTCCACGAAAGAAGGATCTGATCCACACATGCTGATCGCTCAGCGTCCCTCGTTGACCGAAGAGGTCGTCGACGAGTTCCGCTCCCGGTTCGTGATCGAGCCGCTGGAGCCGGGCTTCGGCTACACCCTCGGCAACTCCCTCCGCCGTACCCTCCTCTCCTCGATCCCCGGCGCTGCTGTCACCAGCATCCGGATCGACGGCGTGCTGCACGAGTTCACCACCGTGCCGGGCGTCAAGGAGGACGTCACCGACCTGATCCTCAACATCAAGCAGCTGGTCGTCTCCTCGGAGCACGACGAGCCGGTCGTGATGTACCTGCGCAAGCAGGGCCCGGGTCTGGTCACCGCCGCCGACATCGCGCCCCCGGCCGGTGTCGAGGTGCACAACCCCGACCTCGTCCTCGCCACGCTCAACGGCAAGGGCAAGCTGGAGATGGAGCTCACGGTCGAGCGTGGCCGCGGTTACGTCTCCGCCGTGCAGAACAAGCAGGTGGGCCAGGAGATCGGCCGTATCCCGGTCGACTCCATCTACTCGCCGGTGCTGAAGGTCACGTACAAGGTCGAGGCCACGCGTGTCGAGCAGCGCACCGACTTCGACAAGCTGATCGTCGACGTCGAGACCAAGCAGGCGATGCGTCCCCGTGACGCCATGGCCTCCGCCGGTAAGACGCTGGTCGAGCTGTTCGGTCTCGCCCGCGAGCTGAACATCGACGCCGAGGGCATCGACATGGGTCCGTCCCCGACGGACGCCGCGCTCGCCGCCGACCTGGCGCTGCCGATCGAGGAGCTGGAGCTCACCGTTCGGTCGTACAACTGCCTCAAGCGCGAGGGCATCCACTCCGTGGGTGAGCTCGTGGCGCGTTCCGAGGCCGACCTGCTCGACATCCGCAACTTCGGTGCGAAGTCGATCGACGAGGTCAAGGCGAAGCTGGCCGGCATGGGCCTGGCCCTCAAGGACAGCCCGCCCGGATTCGACCCGACCGCCGCCGCGGACGCCTTCGGCGCCGACGACGACGCGGACGCGGGCTTCGTCGAGACCGAGCAGTACTAGGAGCTCGGGCCTTCGGGCCCGTACTCGGGTGCGGGTGCACTGTGCTTTCCCGCGCAGTTCCCCGCGCCCCTTCCGGGGCTCCCTTCGGGGACGCCCCGGATCTCTGACGGACGACCGTCTGCTCAGATACTGACCCCGGTACCTCATACGGCCGGGGCAGACACCTAGGAGAAACACCATGCCGAAGCCCACCAAGGGTGCCCGTCTGGGCGGCAGCGCCGCGCACGAGAAGCTGCTCATCGCGAACCTCGCGAAGAGCCTCTTCGAGCACGGCCGCATCACCACCACCGAGGCGAAGGCGCGCAAGCTGCGTCCGTACGCCGAGCGTCTGATCACCAAGGCGAAGAAGGGCGACCTTCACAACCGCCGCCAGGTGCTTCAGGTCATCACGGACAAGAGCATCGTCCACACGCTCTTCACCGAGATCGGCCCGCGCTACGAGAACCGTCCCGGTGGTTACACCCGCATCACCAAGATCGGCAACCGTCGTGGCGACAACGCGCCCATGGCTGTCATCGAGCTGGTCGAGGCGCTGACGGTCGCGCAGCAGGCGACGGGTGAGGCCGAGGCCGCCACCAAGCGTGCGGTCAAGGAGACCGAGGAGACCAAGGTCGAGCAGACCGAGGCCGCCGAGGCTCCCGCCGAGGAGTCGAAGGACGCGTAAGCGTTCTGCGCCCCTCGAGGCGACTGCGGGCCCGCTCCCTTTCCCGGGGGCGGGCCCGTTCGCGTGTCCGGGGCAACCCTCCCGGAGGTTCGCGGGTCATGTATGTGTCTCGTTCAACTTTCGGGGGGTTTCATGGCCACCTACGCCGCCGTGCGGCGCAGCATGTCCGCTCTCGCTCTGGTCGTACTGGCCGGGACGGCCTTCGCCGGGCCCGCGCAGGCGCAGGAGGAGCCGTTGCCGGTGTCCGTCACCGGGCCGGACAGCGTGAGTCTGTCGCTGCACCCGGAGCCGGATGAGCCGGCCGAGCCGCAGGTGGAGCTGGGGCTGCGGGCGCCCGGGGAGCCGGTGCCCGACGAGAACGGGGTGATCTGGCCGGTCCACACCGGGGTCTACACGGTGACGGTGGACGCCAGTGCGCTGGCCGGGGTGGCCGCGGTGGACTTCTCCGCTCTGGGCGGCTGCTCGGTGCAGGGTCTGGTCGCCACCTGCCACGGGTCCGAGATATACGCGGGCGGGGACTACAACCGGCTCGGCGGGGTCCGCCTGGACGTGACGGACGAGAGCACCGCGGGTGACGTCGGCAGCATCGAGGTGACGGCCGAGGGGGAGGGGCTGGCCTTCACCGGGCACACGGTGGACGTGCTGGTCGGCGGGCCCGAGCTGCGGATGCGGCAGCTGGCCGAGCCGGATGGGTTCCGGGCCGGTGACACCTTCCAGGCGCCGCTGGGCTTCCGCAACGCCGGCGGCCTGGGCGGCGACGGCGTGGTGCTGCGGGTGTCCGGCAGCCGGGGCCTGTCCTTCCCGGGCACGTTCGGGAACTGCTGGTACGACCCGCGCGACCCCGAGGACCTGCTCGGGCGGTCGGCGGCGCTGTGTGTCCTCGACGGCCCCTTCGCCGGTGAGACGGCCTACGGGCTGAGCACGCCCTTCCCGGTCGCGACGGCCGGGTTCGCGCTCCAGGACGCCCTGTCCTACAGCTTCAGCGCGATGCCCGCCGCGCAGGCGAAGGAGTTCCTCGCCCAGGGCGACTACCAGCCGGGTGACGGGCCGGAGCTGCGGCTGGTGCCCCTGCCGGAGGCGGATCCGGCCGGGTACACGCGCTGGGCGGAGCTGGACCTGCCGACGGGGAACACCTTCGACCTGGACCTGACCGGTGAGCGGCTGCGGGCCCGCAAGGGCGACACCGTGTCGGTGGACGTCGGCTTCGCCAACCACGGACCGGCGTGGCTGGCGCTGCTGCGCTCCGGCGGCGAGCCGGTGACCTTCTGGGTGGACCTGCCCGCGGGGACCACGGCCACCACGGTCCCGGAGGGCTGCCGGGCCGCCGGCTGGGAGGGCGCAGAGGGCGACTACCTGTGCTTCCTGTCCACGCCGATCCTGGAGGACGACTCGCGCACCTTCACCTTCGGCCTGCGCGTCGACGAGGTGATCCGCAACGCCACGGGCCGGGCGTTCTTCTCGTACACGATGCCGAACGAGGGCGACCCGGCGAACGACTCCGGGGAGATCGTGCTGAACCCCACGGGCAGGCTGTGAGGGCCGCACCGTACGGCCCGCCCTGCGGGGCGGGCCCGCTCGCCGTTCCTGAGAGGATTCAGGGGTGAGTGACGAAGTGCAGCCCGGCCATGTCCGTGTCCGACTCGACCTGTCCTACGACGGGACCGACTTCTCCGGCTGGGCCAAGCAGGCCGGCGGGCGGCGGACCGTGCAGGGCGAGATCGAGGACGCGCTGCGGACGGTGACGCGGTCGCGGGAGACGTACGAGCTGACCGTGGCGGGCCGGACGGATGCCGGGGTGCACGCGAGGGGGCAGGTGGCGCATGTGGACCTGCCCGAGGACGTGTGGCGGGAGCATCACGAGAAGCTGCTCAAGCGGCTCGCCGGGCGGCTGCCGAAGGACGTGCGGGTGTGGGCGCTCCGGGAGGCGCCCAGCGGCTTCAACGCGCGGTTCTCCGCGGTGTGGCGGCGCTACGCCTACCGGGTCACCGACAACCCGGGGGGTGTGGACCCGCTGCTGCGGGGCCATGTGCTGTGGCACGACTGGCCGCTGGACGTGGACGCCATGAACGAGGCGGCCCGGGGGCTGCTGGGGGAGCACGACTTCGCGGCGTACTGCAAGAAGCGCGAGGGTGCCACGACCATCCGCACGCTCCAGGAGCTGAGCCTGGTCAAGGGCGCGGACGGGATCATCACGGCGACCGTGCGGGCGGACGCGTTCTGCCACAACATGGTGCGCTCGCTGATCGGCGCGCTGCTGTTCGTCGGGGACGGCCACCGGGCGCCGGACTGGCCCGCCGAGGTGCTGGCCGCGGGGGTCAGGGACTCGGCCGTCCATGTCGTACGACCGCACGGGCTGACGCTGGAAGAGGTCGGCTATCCGGCGGACGAGCTGCTCGCCGCGCGCAGCCGGGAGGCACGGAACCGGCGGTCTCTGCCCGGTTCGCCCGGCTGTGAAACCTGCTAGTTACCTGCATTTCTCACGAGAACTTCCGGCATATGGCGACATACCGGACGTAAGCCCTCACTCACCTCTTACGGCATTCACACCTCTCGTATAGCCTTTCCCCGCTCGGTCGTCGGTTCGAATGGGGAGACCGGGTCAGGGGTGGGGATCGACGGGCCCGTGACGGCCCAGGGTGGGTTTCTTTGGCATGAGTTCTGTGGGACCCGTGCGTACCGGCGGCCGTCGGGCCGTACGGCAGAGCGGTGGCCGGCGCAGGGCGGGGCGTGGGGGACAGGCTTCACTGGGCCTGCTGCCGCTGCCGCCGACGGACCGGGAGAAGTACTCGTACACCCGAAGGCATCTGTGGATCCTGACGGTCAGTTCGCTCGTCAGCTTCTGCTGTCTGACGGTGAGCCAGTTCAAGCTGGCGCAGTCCACGCCCATCCTGTGGGCGTACACGCCGCTGCTGGTCTTCACGGTGCTCTACTACCTGGTGTCGCTGCGGGTGAACGGCTTCACCCGCGACTTCGACATCGGCCACCACAAGCGCCTGGTGCACAACTGGCGCCCCGAGGTCTACCCGACCGTGGACGTCTTCCTGCCGGTGTGCGGTGAGCCCATCGAGGTGCTGCACAACACCTGGAAGCATGTGCGGCAGATGGCCGACCACTACCCGGGCCTGTGTGTGCCGTTCGTGCTCGACGACTCCGCCAGCCCCGAACTGGAGGCCATGGCGCGGGACTTCGGGTTCCGCTACGGCACCCGGGAGAACCGCGGCTGGTTCAAGAAGGCCGGCAACCTGCACTTCGGGTTCGCCCGGTCCGACGGCGAGTTCATCCTCATCCTGGACGCCGACTTCACCCCGCGCGCCGACCTCCTCGAAGAACTGCTGCCGTACATGGCCGAGGACCCGCGCGTCGGCATCGTCCAGTCGCCGCAGTACTTCCGGGTGCTGGACTCGCAGAACTGGATCGAGCGCGGCGCGGGAGCCGTGCAGGAGCTGTTCTACCGGTCCGTGCAGGTCTCCCGGCAGGGCAGCGACGGCGCGATCTGCGTCGGCAGCTGCGCCGTCTACCGGCGGGCCGCCCTGGAGACCAACGGCGGCACGACCCTCATCGAGCACTCGGAGGACGTGCACACCGGCTTCGACCTGCGCGGCCTCGGCTGGGACCTGCGCTATGTGCCGGTCGCCGTGTCCACCGGCGTGTGCCCCGACAACGCGGGCGCCTTCTTCAACCAGCAGTACCGCTGGTGCTCCGGCTCCATGAGCCTGCTCGGCAGCCGCAAGTTCTGGCAGGCGAGGATCAAGTTCTCCAGCCGGCTCTGCTACATGTCCGGCTTCTTCTACTACATCCACACGGCGCTGTTCACCTTCGCCGCCCCGGTCATCCCGATCGTGCTGCTGCTGGCCATGCCGGAGAAGCTGATGGTGGAGCATCTGCTGCTGGTCGCGCCCAGCATCCTCTACACCACCATCGTCTTCCCCATGTGGCACCGCGCCCCCTACCGGCTGGAGGCCTGGGCCGCCCGCATGATGTACGGCTGGGCGCACGTCTTCGCCATCTGGGACATCCTGCGCAAGAACCGCATGGGATGGCAGCCGACCGGCTCCTCGGGAGCCAAGAAGAACAAGACCCGGCGCTTCTGGACCGGCATGTGGGTCTGGAGCGGCGGCACGGCCCTCGTCTGGGTCCTCGCCGCGGTGTACCGCACCTTCACCATGGACGCCCCCGACTTCGCGCTGATCCTGTCCTCCGGACTCTTCTACGCGCTCGTCGTCGGGCGAGTCCTGGTCCAGCCCCGCGCGGAGGCGACGGCCCCATGACCTTCCTCACCCGTACCCGTACGGCCCTCGCGGCCCTGCTGATCTCGGTGCTCGCGCTCAGCGGCTGCTCGCTCCTCGGCGACGACGGCGCCGCCGGCGGCCCGGCGAACGGCGGCGGCAAGGGCGGCCCCCGGGTCTCCGAGAGCGCCGGGGCGGCCGTCCCCTACGACGTCGTCCCGCTGCTGCGGCCGCAGAAGAAGTACTTCGGCGCCGCCGTCGAGGGCGCGCCGAACTCGATGGACGGCTACCGCGCCTACTCCGGCATGGTCGGCAAGAAGCCCAACCTCATCGAGTACTACGCCGCCTGGGGCGACGGCTTCGACGCGACCGGGGTGCGCAACGCCTGGCGCGAGGGCGCCCTCACCCTGGTGTCCTGGGAGCCGTTCGACGTGTCCCTCGCCGACATCGCGGCGGGCAGGTCCGACACCTACCTCACCGAGTACGCGACGGCGGTCCGCAGGCTGAACCTGCCGATCGTGATCTCCTTCGCCGACGAGTTCAACGGCCACTGGGAGAAGTGGGGCACCGAGTACGCCACCCCCGGCCAGTACGTCGGCGCCTGGCGCCACATCCATGACGCGTTCGCCGAGGCCGGCGCCACCAACGTGATCTGGGCGTGGTCGCCGAACATCGTCAACCCGGTGGCGGGCGTCAAGCTCAAGCCGTACTACCCCGGCGACGGCTACGTCGACTGGGTCGGTCTGATCGGCTACTGGACCATCGAGCAGCCCAACGCCTTCGACAGCGTCTTCGGGCCCACCGTCGACCAGGTCCGCACCTTCACCGAGAAGCCGATGATCCTGCTGGAGACCGCCGCCATGGCCGGTGAGCGGCGCCGGGCCGACATCCGCGTCCTCTTCGAGAGCGTGGCCGCGGACGACGACCTCCTGGGCTTCATCTGGTTCAACCACAACAAGCGCGCCGACTGGCGGCTGGAGGCGAGCCCGCTGGCCCTCGAGGAGTTCAAGCGCCTGGCCGCCGACGACCGGTTCGGCTTCGACGTACGGACGCCGTGATGACCTCCCGATACGAGCACTACACGCCTCAGCCGTACGACCCTTACGCCGACCAGTACGACCAGTCCGAACAGTACGACCAGCCGTACCACCAGGAGACCTACCAGCAGCCCTCCTACGGCTACGACGTCCGGGCCGAGCCGTACCAGCAGCAGTACTGGCAGCAGCAGCCGGTGCAGGACCCCGCGCCCCAGGAGTTCTGGGAGCCGGAGCAGCCCGCGTACCACGTGCCCGAGACGCCCGACGCCGGCTGGGACGACAAGCCGAGCAGGCGCCGGGACTGGGTCAGCCGGGGCATCCTCCTGGTGATCCTGGCGGTCCAGGCGGCGCTGTCGCTGAGGCTGTCCAACACGGCCTTCCAGGACGAGGCGCTCTATGTGGCGGCCGGGCACAACATCATCGACCACTGGACCGACGGCACCCCGCTGAACAACGGCTACGAGAAGTACTTCTCCGGCTCGCCGATGCTCTACCCGGTGGCGGCCGCGTTTGTCGACGGCTACTTCGGCCTGACCGGGGCCCGGCTGCTCAGCCTCGCCTGCATGCTCGGCGCGACGGCCCTGCTGTACTCCTTCACCCGGCGCCTGTTCAACGAGCGCGTGGCCCTCGCCGCCGCGGCCCTGTTCGCGGTGACCCAGCCCAGCATCGTCCTCGGCTTCTTCGCCACCTACGACGCCCCGGCGATCTTCCTGCTGGCGCTCGCGGCGTGGATCGTCGTGCGCACCGGCCGGGGCCCGGTCCTCGCCGTGCTGCTCGCCGCGCCGGTCATGGTGCTGGCCGTCGCCGTGAAGTACGCCTCCGGGCTCTATCTGCCGACACTCGTCGTGCTCGCCGCGCTCACCGCCTGGCACCACCGGGGCTGGGGCAGCCTGCTGCGCGCCTTCGTGCTGGGCCTCGGCACCGCCGCCCTGGCCGGGGTGGGCCTGATGTACACCGACGTGCTCGCCGGTGTACGGCAGACCACCACCAACCGGCAGCACGGCACCGACTCCGCGATGTCGCTGATCGAGAAGTCCGTCGAGTGGGGCGGCCTGATGTTCGCCACCGCCGTCGCGGGCGCCCTCGCCTACATGCTGCGCGGCCGGATGAACGAGTCCCCGCGCTCCTACGGCCTGATGGGCCCCGGCTGGCGCTGGCGCGCCCTGCTCGGCACGGTGCTCACCTGCACCGCACTGCTGGCCCCGGCGTACCAGATCCATCTGCAGACCTCGGTCTCGCTGTACAAGCACCTCGACTTCGGACTGCTGTTCGCCGCACCGATGGCGGGCGTCGGGGTGATACGGCTGGTCGGCAAGCACTTCCGCTACCCGCAGCTGGGCATCCTGCTGTGGGTCTCCGCCCTGTGCCTCGGCGTCTCCCAGTCCGAGTGGCGGTTCGGGCTGTGGCCCGACTCCAGGGCGATGGTCCAGGCGATCGAGCCGTACATGAAACCCGACGGCCACTACCTCGGCGCGACCTACGAGGTGCCGACGTACTACCTGCGCGACAGGACCGGGCACGCCCAGTGGTCGTCGACGTACGGCTTCGGCTACTCGGACGACAAGGGCAGGCCCCACGAGGGCCGGGAGGCGTACCGCCTGGCCATCAGGGACGGCTACTTCGATCTCGTCCTGCTGGACGGCATCGCCACCCCGGACCTGGAGGAGTTCCTCGCTCGGGAGATCACCCTGAGCGGGCACTACCGGCTGATCGGCAAGATCCCGCACGAGATGCCGGGGGCGACCACCTCCTACCGGATCTGGGTCAAGACGTCCTGAGCGGCCGAGGGGGGCCGCAGCGGGTTTCGGGCGCAGGGGAGGACCGCGCCCGCAGGGGAGGGGAAGAAGAGAGATGACGTACGGCTCGGAGGGCGTCCGCGTCACCGTGGTGATGCCCACCTACAACGAGGCGGCGAATCTGCCGCGCATGGCCGAGGCGGTGCTGGCGCTGCCGCTGCCGGGGCTGCACCTGAAGATCGTCGACGACTCCAGCCCGGACGGCACCGGGCGGATCGCCGAGGAGCTGGCCGAGAAGTACGGCATCGACGGCCCGCGGATGAGCGTCCTGCACCGCACGGAGAAGGACGGCCTCGGCCGCGCCTACGTCGCCGGCATGAGCGCGGCGCTCGCCGAGGGCGCCGACTACGTCGTCCAGATGGACGCCGACGGCAGCCACCCCGTGGAGGCCGTGCCGCGCATGCTGCAGGCGGCCCTGGACGAGGGCGTCGGCCTGGTGATCGGCAGCCGGTACGTCGAGGGCGGAGCCCTGGACGAGGAGTGGGGCCGGCACCGGGTGCTGCTGTCCCGGTTCGCCAACCGCTACGCCCGGACCGTGCTCGGCACCGACATCCGGGACATCACGGCCGGCTTCAACCTGTGGTCGGCCGCCACGCTGCGCGACGTCGACCTGGCCGCCCTGGACAGCGCGGGCTACAGCTTCCAGGTGGAGCTGAAGTACAAGGCCGTACGCGCCGGGCACCGGGCGGTGGAGGTCCCCATCCGCTTCGAGGAGCGGATGGAGGGCACCTCCAAGATGACGCTGCGCACCCAGCTGGAGTCGGCGGTCGTGCCGATCCGGCTGCGGCTCAAGCACCGCTGACGGCTACGGCTGGGCCGCCGCCGACGCCTGGGCCTCACCGCGGCGGCGGATCTGGCGGAAGGCGAACTCGGCCAGGTCGTCGCCCTGCTTGAACACGGCCGTGTCCTTGGTGGTGACGTCCTTGCCGCTGGTGAACCCGGCGACGGTGAAGTAGGCGTAGCGGCCGTAGCTGTTCGTCGTCGAGCGGCACACGGCACCGTTGCAGAAGTCCTTGACGCCGTTGCCGGACAGCGACCGCACGAGGCTCTTGGAGTCGGCCTGCCCCTTGGCCCGGGTCGCCTGCGCCTCGGTGTCGAACACGGCCACGCCGACGGTCACCGCGACGCCGTCCTTGACATAGGTCACCCGCAGCAGGCGCCGGCAGGCGTTCGCCTTCAGGACGTTCGGGAGGGTGCCCTGGGTGGCCGAGGCGCAGTCGGGCGTGTCCGCGGTCGGGCCCTTGCGGTACACGGTCTCGCCCATGGTCAGCTGCGTGCCCGGGAAGAGGATGTCCGGGCTCAGCGGTGCCGTGTCCTTGTTCTTGCTGGACACGAAGTCCTTCGGGTCCAGCGGCGGCGGCGCGGTCGTCGGCTCGAAGGACGGCGCCGGGGCGGTGGAACCGGGGATGTCCGCCGTCGCGGGCAGCTGCGAGGACGGCGCGTCAGCCTCGGGTCCGCCGTCGTTCGCCGAGACGACGGCCACGGCGACGACCGCGCCCACCGCGACGGTGGCCAGCGCTCCGCCGACGACCATCAGCAGCCGGCGCCGCTTCTTGCGCGCCTCCGACGCCTCGGCCAGTGCCGCCCAGTCCGGGGTCCCGTCGGTGCCGCTGTTCCAGGACTGCTGCTGCGAATGCGGTGTCCAGGGATCCCACTGGGACTGGGGTCCCCCCTGCCCATAGTTCATGGGGGTGCATCTTAGAGGGGGCCGTCGCGGGCGTTGCCCGTAGACTGGGTGACTCGAACAGCGCAGTCCCGGTGGCGCTTCCGGCTCGTTTTGACCCGGCAGTGGCGCCCCAGGTATTCTGCGTGTTCGTTGTGTATTGGCTTGCTCATTCTCACGGGACGGGCCCTTACACCGGTCCACCGGGCCGATGACCAGCGACCAGCACGCGGTTTGCGTCACCGCAGTGCGGTCAGGGCTGTCGTGATCGTTTCGGTGACCTGTTCAGGACCATTCACTCGAAGCGAAGGCTACGAACCGTGCGTACGTACAGCCCCAAGCCCGGCGATGTGACGCGCCAGTGGCACGTCATCGACGCCCAGGACGTTGTCCTCGGCCGTCTCGCCAGCACCGCCGCCTCCATCCTGCGGGGCAAGCACAAGCCGATCTACGCGCCCCACGTCGACACCGGTGACTTCGTCATCATCATCAACGCCGACAAGGTGCACCTCTCCGGCAACAAGCGGACCCAGAAGATGGCGTACCGCCACTCCGGCTACCCGGGTGGTCTGCGTTCCGTCCGCTACGACGAGCTGCTGGCGAAGAACCCCGAGAAGGCCATCGAGAAGGCCGTCAAGGGCATGCTCCCCAAGAACACCCTGGGCCGTCAGATGCTCTCCAAGCTGAAGGTCTACTCGGGCGACCAGCACCCCCACGCTGCCCAGCAGCCGGTGCCGTTCGAGATCACCCAGGTCGCGCAGTAAGTCCGGCCACCCCCTAAGACTGAAGAGAATCTGAGGAGCATCGTGGCCGAGACCACTGCCGAGCAGCCGCTCGAAGAGCTTGACATCGACAGCTACACCACCGAGTCCGAGGTTCCGGTGGAGGGCGAGTACACCTCCGAGTCCCTCGCCTCCCGCTTCGGCGAGCCCCAGCCGGCCGCCGGCCTGGGCCGTCGCAAGAACGCCATCGCCCGCGTCCGGATCGTCCCGGGCACCGGCAAGTGGAAGATCAACGGTCGCACCCTCGAGGACTACTTCCCGAACAAGGTGCACCAGCAGGAAGTCAACGAGCCGTTCAAGGTTCTCGAGCTCGAGGGCCGCTACGACGTCATCGCCCGCATCTCCGGCGGCGGCGTCTCCGGCCAGGCCGGCGCCCTGCGCCTCGGCGTGGCCCGTGCGCTGAACGAGGCCGACGTCGACAACAACCGCGGCCCGCTGAAGAAGGCCGGCTTCCTCAAGCGCGACGACCGTGCGGTCGAGCGCAAGAAGGCCGGTCTCAAGAAGGCCCGCAAGGCCCCGCAGTACAGCAAGCGCTAAGCTTCGCTGCCTGCTCGTACGTCTGCGGGGCCCCGCCCCGCCCGCGTACTTCGAACGCCCCGGCGGCACGCCACTGTGCCGTCGGGGCGTTCGTCTATCCCCTCGCCGGGCCCTGCCCGGCGAGGGGCTTGTCCCAGGGACGCTTTTCCCGGGGATGGTTTTTCCCAGTGATGGGCGTATAACGACACAAGGCGATCGTGGGCCTGTGTCATCTGAACACCGGGCATCGAGTCCCTCGTGCGCCCGGTACGGAAGCGGTGTGCGCGAGCCGCACCGGCACGCCCTTCCCGAACTGACGCTTTTCTCAGGAGGACAAGTGGGACGACTCTTCGGCACGGACGGCGTGCGCGGTGTCGCCAACGCGGATCTGACGGCCGAGATGGCTCTCGGTCTCTCCGTCGCGGCGGCCCACGTGCTGGCCGAGGCGGGCACCTTCGCGGGCCACCGGCCGACCGCGGTGGTCGGGCGGGACCCGCGCGCGTCCGGGGAGTTCCTGGAGGCAGCGGTCGTCGCGGGCCTGGCCAGTGCCGGGGTGGACGTGCTGCGCGTCGGTGTGCTGCCCACGCCGGCCGTCGCGTACCTGACCGGTGCGCTCGGCGCCGACCTGGGCGTCATGCTCTCCGCCAGCCACAACGCCATGCCCGACAACGGCATCAAGTTCTTCGCGCGCGGCGGCCACAAGCTCGCCGACGAGCTGGAGGACCGCATCGAGTCCGTCTACGAGGAGCACCGCACCGGCGCGCCCTGGGACCGGCCGACCGGCTCGGGCGTGGGCCGGGTCCGCAACTACGACGAGGGCTTCGACAAGTACGTCGCCCACCTCGTCGGCGTGCTGCCGAACCGCCTCGACGGCCTGAAGATCGTCCTCGACGAGGCGCACGGCGCCGCCGCGTGGGTGTCGCCCGAGGCGTTCTCCCGGGCCGGCGCGGAGGTCGTCACCATCGGCGCCGAGCCCGACGGCCTCAACATCAACGACGGCTGCGGCTCGACCCACCTCGACAAGCTCAAGGCAGCGGTCGTCGAGCACGGGGCCGCCCTCGGTATCGCGCACGACGGCGACGCCGACCGGTGCCTCGCCGTGGACCACACCGGTGAGGAGGTCGACGGCGACCAGATCCTGGCCGTCCTCGCCCTCGCCATGCGGGAGTGGGGCGCGCTGCGGTCCGACACCGTCGTCGCCACCGTCATGTCCAACCTCGGGTTCAAGCTGGCCATGGAGCGTGAGGGCATCCAGCTGGTGCAGACCGCGGTCGGTGACCGGTACGTGCTGGAGTCGATGAAGGAGCACGGGTACGCGCTCGGCGGTGAGCAGTCCGGGCACGTGATCATCCTCGACCACGCGACCACGGGTGACGGCACTCTGACCGGCCTCATGCTGGCCGCGCGCGTGGCCGAGACCGGGAAGCCGCTGCAGGAGCTGGCCTCCGTGATGGAGCGGCTGCCTCAGGTGCTGATCAATGTGCCTGACGTGGACAAGTCCCGGGTGAAGACGTCCGGGGAGCTGGCCGCGGCCGTCACCGAGGCCGAGCGGGAGCTGGGGGCCACCGGGCGGGTGCTGCTGCGTCCCTCGGGCACCGAGCCGCTGGTGCGGGTCATGGTGGAGGCGGCCGACATCGAGCAGGCTCGGAGTGTTGCCGGGCGGCTGGCCGACGTCGTGAAGTCCGCGCTCGGATAGGGCCGACCCGGGTTCGGGGTGCGGGGTTGTGAGTCGCGGCCTTTCCGTCGTCGGTGGCTGCTCGCGCGCACGCGGCGGTAGCCGTATGTCGGACACAGCCCCGCGCCCCCTCAGAGGCGCTTCCGCCAGAGCCACTTCTGGATGAGCAGGGTCATCGTCCCCGCCACCACGATGCCGCCCAGGTTGGCCAGGAGCTGGCCGGCCGAGCCCCAGGTCTGGGAGTAGTCGCTGTAGGTGAACGCCATGGCGGCGTTGGCGGCGGCGGGGACGGTCGTGACCGAGATGGCGACGCCGATGAGGGCGCCGGACTTGGCCGAGGTCAGGGAGAGCGTGCCGGCGATGCCTGCGAGGAAGGCGACCACGAAGGACATCGAGTCCGGCTGCCAGATGAAGGCCGTGTTGGGGCGGGCCCCCTCGATCATGTCCTTGTTGAACAGGCCGACGGCGTCCATGAGCCAGCCGAACCCCGCGGTGAGGAGCATGGCGGCGGCGAAGCCGGCCAGCAGCGCCCACAGACAGCGCCACACGCGCTGCGGGGCGCGCTGGACCAGGGCCGTGCAGACGCCCGCCAGCGGGCCGAACTCCGGGCCGACCGCCATCGCGCCGACGATCAGGATCGCGTTGTCGAGCATCACACCGCAGGCCGCGAGCATGGTCGCCACCGCCAGGAAGCAGACGTAGGTGACGCTGAGCGTCGACTCCTCGTGGGTCATGTCCGTCAGGTGGTCCCACAGGACCGCGTCGGCCGCTTCGCCGGGGGCCTCCTCCTCGGCCTTGTCGGCGCGCTTGGACAGCGACAGGTCGATGTTCTCCACGGCGATCGAACCGGTCGCGTCCAGGCCCAGTTCCTGCAGCTCGCCGATGAGTTCGTCGGCGGCCTCGCGGGCCACGTCGCACAGGACGACGTCCCCGGCGGGGTTGCGGGCCGCGCCCGGCACCACCACCAGATGTGTGGTGCCCACCGTCTTCTCGAGCAGTCGGACCACGGTGTCGGTCCGGTCGGCCGGTGTGATCAGGCGCAGATGCAGCATGCGCCATTTGTAGCAGTGGTCAGAGCTTGCGCAGGCTGAGCCTCTGCACCTTGTGGTCCGGGCCCTTGCGCAGCACCAGGGCGGCGCGGCCGCGGGTCGGGGCGATGTTCTCCACCAGGTTCGGCTTGTTGATCGTGCGCCACATCGTGCGGGCGTAGTCCAGGGCCTCCTCCTCGGAGACCTGGGTGTAGCGGCGGAAGTACGAGGACGGGTTCTGGAACGCCGTCTCGCGCAGCCGCTTGAAGCGGTTGAGGTACCAGCGCTCGATGTCCTCGGTGCGGGCGTCGACGTACACGCTGAAGTCGAAGTAGTCGGCGAGGCCGACCCGGGTGCGGCCGTCCTTGCCGGGCAGGGCGGGCTGCAGGACGTTCAGGCCCTCGACGATCAGGATGTCCGGGCGGCGGACGGAGAGCTTCTCGCCGGGGACGATGTCGTAGATCAGGTGCGAGTAGACGGGTGCGGTCACCTCGCCCTTGCCGGCCTTGATGTCGGCGACGAACCGGGTCAGCGCCCGGCGGTCGTACGACTCCGGGAAGCCCTTGCGGGACATCAGGCCGCGCGCCTGGAGCTCGCGGGTCGGCAGCAGGAAGCCGTCCGTGGTGACCAGCTCGACGCGCGGGTGCTCGGGCCAGCGCGACAGGAGGGCCTGGAGCAGACGGGCCACGGTCGACTTGCCCACGGCGACCGAACCGGCGACCCCTATGACGAAGGGGGTGCCCGACTGGGAGCCCTGCTCGCCGAGGAAGGTGTTCAGGGCGCCGCGCAGGCCGTCCGTGGCGCCGACGTAGAGATTGAGGAGCCGGGACAGCGGCAGGTAGATGTCCCGCACCTCGTCGAGGTCGATGACATCGCCGAGACCGCGCAGTTTCTCGACCTCCTCGGCGCTGAGCGGCAGCGGCGTCTTGTCGCGCAGCGCGCTCCATTCCGCTCGGGTGAGGTCGACGTAGGGAGTCGCCTCCGGCCTGGGCCGGTGGGCGCTCCGGGGCATCGAGGGGACCGGAGAGATCACAGTCCATTGTTAACGGAGTTTGAACGGGGTGGTGGGTGTGCTCCGTCACGCCCGGTCGGGCGTACAGGCGGAAGTGGTCGTTCCGAAGGGCTGAACGGGGCTGATTTTTTCCGAATTCGGGCACGCGGAGGGGTGTTCGGGTGTTGATCCGCCCGTAGGCTGCCTCGCATGTGCGGAATCGTGGGATACGTAGGGCCGCAGTCGGCGCTCGAGGTCGTGATGGCCGGACTGAAGCGGCTGGAGTACCGGGGGTACGACTCGGCGGGCGTCGCCGTGCTCGCGGACGGCGGGCTCGCCGCCGCCAAGAAGGCCGGCAAGCTGGTCAACCTGGAGAAGGAGCTGGCCGAGCGCCCGCTGCCGACCGGCTCGACCGGCGTCGGGCACACCCGCTGGGCCACGCACGGCGGCCCGACCGACGCCAACGCCCATCCTCATCTGGACAACGCCGGGCGAGTGGCGGTCGTGCACAACGGCATCATCGAGAACTTCGCGGTGCTGCGCGCCGAACTGGCCGAGCGCGGACACGAACTGGCCTCCGAGACGGACACCGAGGTGGTGGCCCACCTGCTGGCGGAGGAGTTCTCCGCGACGGCGGACCTGGCGGAGGCGATGCGGCTGGTGTGCCGCCGGCTGGAAGGCGCGTTCACGCTGGTCGCGGTGCACGCGGACGAGCCGGACGTGGTGGTGGGGGCGCGGCGCAACTCGCCGCTCGTGGTCGGCGTGGGGGAGGGCGAGGCGTTCCTCGCCTCGGACGTGGCCGCGTTCATCGCCCACACCCGGTCGGCCGTGGAACTGGGCCAGGACCAGGTCGTGGAGCTGCGCCGGGACGGGGTCACGGTGACGGGCTTCGACGGCACACCGGCCGACGTCCACGCCTACCACGTCGACTGGGACGCCTCGGCCGCGGAGAAGGGCGGCTACGACTACTTCATGCTCAAGGAGATCGCCGAGCAGCCCAGGGCGGTCGCCGACACCCTGCTGGGCCGCATCGACGCGGCCGGCTCGCTCACCCTGGACGAGGTGCGGATCTCGGCGGCCGAGCTGCGGGAGGTCGACAAGGTCGTCATCATCGCCTGCGGTACGGCGTACCACGCCGGCCTGATCGCCAAGTACGCCATCGAGCACTGGACCCGCATCCCCTGCGAGGTCGAGCTGGCGAGCGAGTTCCGCTACCGGGACCCGATCCTGGGGCCGAGGTCCCTGGTGATCGCCGTCTCCCAGTCCGGCGAGACCATGGACACGCTGATGGCCCTGCGGCACGCCCGTGAACAGGGCTCGAAGGTCCTGGCCATCTGCAACACCAACGGCTCGACGATCCCCCGCGAGTCGGACGCGGTGCTGTACACGCACGCGGGCCCGGAGGTGGCCGTCGCCTCGACGAAGGCGTTCCTGACCCAGCTGGTCGCCTGCTATCTGGTGGCCCTGTACCTCGGCCAGGTGCGCGGCACCAAGTGGGGCGACGAGATCCGCGCGGTCGTCAGGGACCTCGCGCAGATCGCGGGCGAGGTGGAGCGGGTCCTGGAGACGATGGAGCCGGTGCGTGAGCTGGCCCGCTCCCTGGCCTCGAAGGACACGGTCCTGTTCCTCGGCCGCCACGTCGGCTACCCCGTCGCCCTCGAAGGCGCCCTCAAGCTCAAGGAACTCGCCTACATGCACGCGGAGGGCTTCGCCGCGGGCGAGCTCAAGCACGGGCCGATCGCCCTGATCGAGGAGGACGTGCCCGTGGTGATCGTCGTGCCCTCACCGCGGGGCCGCTCGGTCCTCCACGACAAGATCGTCTCCAACATCCAGGAGATCCGCGCGCGCGGTGCCCGCACGATCGTCATCGCGGAGGAGGGCGACGAGGCGGTCGTCCCGTACGCGGACCACCTCGTACGCATTCCGGCGACTCCCACCCTGCTCCAGCCGCTGGTCGCGACCGTCCCGCTCCAGGTCTTCGCCTGCGAGCTGGCCACGGCCCGCGGCAACGAGGTGGACCAGCCGCGGAACCTGGCGAAGTCGGTGACGGTGGAGTAGCCCTTCAGGGCGCTCGACGAAGACGACGAGCGCGCGCGGCGGCGAGGTCCATGGCGAGGACCGCCCGGCCTGGGGACGAGGGAGCCCCGGCCGGGGGACGAGGGAGCCCCGGCCGGGGACGAGGGAGCCTCCGGCCCTAGCCGCACACGTCCCGCCAGGCCCTGCCCAACGCCCCCGCCACGTCCTGCGCGCTGACCGGTGCGCCCTGTGCCGCGTACCGGCCCGCCAGGCCGTGCAGGTACGCCGCCGCGCTTCCGGCGTCCAGCGGGGACAGGCCCGCGGCCAGCAGGGAGCCCGCCAGGCCCGACAGGACGTCGCCGCTGCCCGCTGTGGCGAGCCAGGGGGTGCCGGTGGGATTCACTCGTACCGGGGTGTCCGGGGACGCGTCCGCCACCAGGGTCGTCGAGCCCTTGAGGAGGACCGTCGCCCCGTAGCGGCGGGCCAGTTCGCGGGCCGACCTCAGGCGGGCCCGCTCCACCTCCTCCCGGGTCACTCCCAACAGGGCCGCCGCCTCTCCCGCGTGAGGGGTCATCAGGGTGGGCGCCGTGCGCGCGTGTACCGCCTCCCGGTCCGCCAGGCGCAGGCCGTCCGCGTCGAGCAGGACGGGGACGTCCGCGGACAGCACCTCGGCCACCGTCGCCGCGTCGTCGCCCGCGCCCGGGCCCACGACCCACGCCTGGACCCGGCCCGCCCTGGCCGGCCCCCGGTCCGAGACCAGGGTCTCCGGGAAGCGGGCGAGCACCGCCTCCGCGGCGGGGCCCACGTACCGGACGGCTCCCGCGCCGCCCCGCAGGGCGCCTGCCACGGCCAGGACCGCCGCGCCCGGGTAGCGGGCCGAGCCGGCCGCCACGCCGACCACGCCCCGCCGGTACTTGTCGCTCTCCGCGGCCGGGGCCGGCAGCAGCGCCGCCACGTCCCCGTGCTGGAGCGCCTCCGCGTCAGGGACCTCCGGCAGGGCCAGGCCGATGTCCACCAGGCGCACCGTGCCCGCGTGGTCACGCGCCGGGTCGATCAGCAGGCCCGGCTTGTGCGTGCCGAAGGTGACCGTGAGGTCGGCGCGGATCGCGGTGCCGTGCACCTCGCCCGTGTCGGCGTCCACACCGCTCGGCAGGTCCACCGCCACCACCGGCGCGGCGGAGGACCCGCACCAGGCCGCCAGCCGCTCCGCCTCCGGGCGCAGGCCGCCCTTGCCGCCGATGCCCACGATGCCGTCCAGGACGAGGTCCGCCCGGGAGACCCACCGCTCCGCGTCCGCCGTGCCCGTCACCGTGCCGCCCGCCCTGCGCAGGGCCGCCAGGCCGCCCTCGTGCGCCCGGTCCGGCGACAGCAGCACCGCCGTCACGCCCGCGCCCCGGCGGGCCAGCCGCGCCCCCGCGTACAGGGCGTCGCCGCCGTTGTCGCCGCTGCCGACGAGCAGCACCACCCTGCTGCCGTAGACCCGGCCGAGCAGGTCGGCGCAGGCGGCCGCCAGTCCGGCCGCCGCCCGTTGCATCAGCGTCCCCTCCGGGAGGCGTGCCATCAGGCTCCGCTCGGCGGCCCGTACCGTTTCCACGCTGTAGGCAGTACGCATGACGACGAGTCTGCCCTCAGCCCTCCGCGATCACCACCGCCGAGGCCACTCCGGCGTCATGGCTGAGCGACACATGCCAGGCACGGACGCCGAGTTCGGCCGCGCGGGCCGCGACGCTGCCCCGTACGCGAAGGCGCGGCTGCCCGCTGTCCTCCACGTACACCTCGGCGTCCGTCCAGCGCAGGCCCGACGGAGCGCCCAGCGCCTTGGCCAGGGCCTCCTTCGCCGCGAACCGGGCGGCCAGCGAGGCGTTGCCCCTGCGCTCGCCGCCCGGCAGCAGCAACTCGCTGTCCAGGAACAGGCGGCGGGCGAGTCCGGGCGTGCGTTCCAGGGACGCGGTGAAACGGTCGATCTCCGCCACGTCGATACCGACCCCGATGATGCTCATGCCGAGCACCCTAGAGCCGGGGCGGGCGGGGCGCGGCAGGAGGGCGGGGCGTTCGCGCGACCCGGCGCCACGCGCAGCGGCTGCGCCCACCCGTCCCGTCCCGTCGGCACGATCGCGCGCCACGCGCAGCGGCTGCGCCCACCCGTCCCGTCCCGTCGGCACGATCGCGCGCGGCCCGGGGCGTACGTCCGGGTGACTCCCGTGCGCGGCGCCCCCGCCCCGTCGCGGCCGGCCGTTTTGCTGATGGTGTGACGAGTGGACCGACTGTCCCGAAGAGCGCGGCCGTACTCCTCGCCGCCGTGACCCTCCTCCCCGCCGGCACCGCGGCCGCCGCCCCGGTGCCGCCCGGGCCCGCCCCCGGCGTCGTCGGTAGGCAGCTGGTGCCCGGTGCGGCGCCGGCCTGGCAGATCGACACGCCGGACCAGGTGCTGCCGCCACGCGTCTACGTCCCCTCCGCGCGGGAGGACGCCGTCGAGCCGCGGCCCGCACCCGCCGGCGCGTACGACCCGGTCGAGTACGTGCCCCTCGGGGATGCCGTCACACGCGTGGCGTGCAGCAGGCAGACCGGGCCGTATCAGCGGCAGGTCGAGAAGTGGCTGAAGCTGAAGGTGGACGGGAAGCAGTCGGCGGCCGACTGCCGTGCCGTCCGGGCGTTCCAGCTGAAGTACCGGATCAAGCCCGCCATCGGGTTCGCCGGACCCGTCACCTGGGCGCACATGATGCTGCTGTCCGCGCGGAAGAACCCCAACGCGGCGAAGAAGTGCCCGGTGCGCACGTACCGGGTCGCCTGTGTCGACCTCGCCCGGCAGGTGACGTGGGTGCAGAAGGGGAAGAAGGTCGTCTTCGGGCCGGTACCGATGCGGAGCGGGCGGGCCGGGTACCGGACGCGGACCGGGTGGCACACCGTCTACTGGCGGCACAAGAACCACGTGTCCACGCTGTACGGCCAGCCCATGCCCTACGCGCAGTTCTTCGACGGCGGGCAGGCCTTCCACGCCGTGTACGGGACCATCTTCACCACCGTCGGCTCGATGGGCTGCGTCAACCTCCGGCTCGGGGACGCAAGGAAGCTGTGGGGCGTGCTGAGGAAGGGCGACCGGGTGTACGTGTGGGGCCGCAGGCCCGGCACCTGAGGACGCGCCCTCTCGGGGGCCGTCCCGCCCCTCTGAGACACTGGGCGGGATGAGTACGACTGCGTTCCCGCCCTCCGCCCCGCTGCGCGCCCGCGCCGAGATCGACCTGGCCGCGCTGCGGGCGAATGTGCGCACCCTGCGGGAGAAGGCGTCCGGCGCGGCCGTCATGGCCGTGGTGAAGTCCGACGCGTACGGCCACGGGGCGGTGCCGTGCGCCCGCGCGGCCCTTGCGGCGGGGGCGGCCTGGCTGGGCACGGCCACGCCCGAGGAGGCGCTGGCGCTGCGGGCCGCGGGGCTGACGGACGTACGCATCCTGTGCTGGCTGTGGACGCCCGGCGGGCCCTGGCGCGAGGCGATCGACGCCGACGTCGACGTCTCCGTCAGCGGGATGTGGGCCCTGCGCGAGGTCACCGCCGCCGCGCGGGAGGCGGGCCGTCCGGCGCGGGTGCAGCTCAAGGGCGACACCGGGCTCGGGCGCAACGGCTGCCAGCCGGGCGACGACTGGGCCGGACTGGTCGGCGAGGCCCTGCGCGCCGAGCGCGAGGGGCTGATCCGGATCACCGGCCTGTGGTCGCACTTCGCCTGCGCCGACGAGCCCGGCCACCCCTCCATCGAGGCCCAGCTCACCCTCTTCCGGCAGATGCTGGCGTACGCCGAGCAGCGGGGCGTACGCCCCGAGGTGCGGCACATCGCCAACTCGCCGGCCACGCTCACGCTGCCCGAGACCCACTTCGACCTGGTCCGCGCCGGCATCGCCGTCTACGGCGTCTCGCCCGCCCCCGAGCTGGGCACCCCGGCCGAGCTGGGCCTGCGCCCGGTGATGACGCTGTCGGCGTCCCTGGCCCTGGTCAAGCACGTGCCCGGCGGCCACGGCGTCTCCTACGGCCACCACTACACGACCCCCGGCGAGACCACCCTCGCCCTGGTCCCGGTCGGCTACGCCGACGGCATCCCGCGCCACGCCTCCGGGGCCGGTCCGGTCCTGGTCGGCGGCAAGTGGCGCACGGTCGCGGGGCGGATCGCGATGGACCAGTTCGTCGTCGACCTCGGCGGCGACGAGCCCGCGGCGGGGGACGAGGCCGTCCTGTTCGGCCCCGGCGACCGCGGCGAGCCCACCGCGCAGGACTGGGCGCAGGCCGCGGGCACCATCGCGTACGAGATCGTCACCCGGATCGGAAGCCGTGTGCCCCGCGTCTATGTGAACGGGGAAGAACAGGGGTAACCGACCCCTGACCCGGCCGAGCCGGCGCATCACCGAGTGAGGAGCGGTACGTGAGCGAGAGCAGCGCGGAGGCCGTCGCGGCCGTCGAGGCCGTCGCCTCCGCCACGGGGGCGGCGGCCGCGGCGGCGAGCTGGCGCCGGGCCACCGGCATCGCCGGAGTGGCGATAGGCGTCGTCGCGGCGGGCGCGGCGGCGGGTCTCGCCATAGAGCGGATGACCGTGGGACGCGGCATGCGGCAGAAGGCGCGCCTCGCCCTCGACTCCGCGGGCCCCTACGGCGCGTTGCGCGGCACGCCCGGCAAGGCGTACGCCGACGACGGCACCGAGCTGTACTACGAGGTGGACGAACTCGACCCCGAGGGCGGTGAGGCGCCCCGGCGGCGCCGGCTGTTCGGCCGCAAGGCACCCGCCCCCGTCACGGTCGTCTTCAGCCACGGCTACTGCCTCAGCCAGGACTCCTGGCACTTCCAGCGGGCCGCGCTGCGGGGTGTCGTACGGACCGTGCACTGGGACCAGCGCAGCCACGGCCGGTCCGGGCGCGGGGTGGCGCAGGTCCAGGACGGGGCGCCGCTGAGCATCGACCAGCTGGGGCAGGATCTGAAGGCCGTCGTCGACGCGGCCGTGCCCGACGGGCCGGTCGTGCTGGTCGGGCACTCCATGGGCGGCATGACCGTCATGGCGCTGGCGGCGCAGTACCCCGAGCTGATCCGCGACCGGGTCGTCGCGGTCGCGCTCGTCGGTACGTCGTCCGGGCGGCTCGGCGAGGTCAACTTCGGGCTGCCCGTCGCCGGGGTGAACGCGGTGCGTCGGGTGCTGCCGGGCGTGCTGAAGGCGCTGGGGCAGCGGGCCGAGCTGGTGGAGAAGGGGCGCCGGGCGACGGCCGACCTGTTCGCCGGGATCATCAAGCGCTACTCGTTCGCCTCCCGGGACGTCGACCCGGCCGTGGCCCGGTTCGCCGAGCGGATGATCGAGGGCACGCCCATCGACGTGGTCGCCGAGTTCTACCCGGCCTTCACCGACCACGACAAGACGGAGGCGCTCGCGCACTTCCGCGAGCTGCCGGTGCTGGTGCTGGCCGGCGTGCAGGACCTGGTCACGCCGAGCGAGCACAGCGAGGCGATCGCCGACCTGCTGCCGGACGCCGAGCTCGTGCTGGTGCCGGACGCCGGGCACCTGGTGATGCTGGAGCACCCGGAAGTGGTCACCGACCGGCTCGCCGATCTCCTCACCCGTGCGGGGGCCGTCCCGGCAGGGGCTACCGTGGGTGGCTATGGAAGCAGCAGCACCGCACAGCCGCGTTGAGACCCGGCTGACCGTGACCTCCCCCGACCAGATGCGCGAGCTCGGCCGGCGCCTGGCCGAGGTGGTGCGCGCGGGGGATCTTGTGATGCTCAGCGGGGAGCTGGGCGCGGGGAAGACCACGCTGACCCGGGGGCTCGGGGAGGGGCTGGGGGTGCGCGGAGCCGTCACCTCGCCGACCTTCGTCATCGCCCGGGTGCACCCCTCGCTGGTGGACGGGCCGCCCCTGGTCCATGTCGACGCCTACCGGCTGGGCGGGGGCCTCGACGAGATGGAGGACCTCGACCTCGATGTGTCGCTGCCGGAGTCGGTGGTGGTCGTCGAGTGGGGCGAGGGCAAGGTCGAGGAGCTGACCGAGGAGCGGCTGCAGGTCGTCATCCACCGGGCCGTGGGGGACACGGACGACGAGGTGCGGCGGGTGACCCTGACGGGGCTCGGTGAGCGGTGGGCTTCCGTGGATCTGGACGCACTGGGCGCCTGAGCCCCTGAGCGACAGGGCGTTGTCCCGCCCCGCGTTTCGTGGTTAGGTTTGCCTTACTTACTCCGGCATCCGTCCCAGGAGGCGTCCGTGCAGGTCGACGAACCACACGAGAAGCAGCCCGGTGAGCCGTCCGTCGTTCCCATGCGGGAGCTGCTCGCGGCCTGCGCCGCCGCCACCGTCGTCTCCACGCCGCCCCCGGCGCCCCGGCCGCGCGCCGAGGCCGCGTAGGGCTGTCGGACACCAGGGCTAACGGATCACCACGACCTTCCGGCCGATCGTCGCGAACTCCCACATCGCGTCGCCGTCCTCGCGGGACTCGCGGATGCCGCCCGTCCGGCGGCGCGGGTCGGGCCGGGGCGTGGAGCCGTCGCGGGCCGCGCTGAAGCCGACGGACACGCCCCGCACGCTGGCGAAGCGGACCACGTGCTCGATGGGCGTGCCGTCGGTGCCGGTGACCGTGCTGGAGCGGGAGCTGACGGTGTACGTGCCGGGGGCGGGGTCGACGGTCCCGGGGGTGACCTCGAAGGTGCGCAGGATCCGGTGGCGGGGGCCGACGAGCCAGACGCGGTCGTCGTCCACCGAGTACACGACCCGTTCACCCGATCCGGACCCCGGCGGCAGGGCCGCGGGATGCCGCGTGTCGCGGGGGGCCCGGGTGAGGGACACGTCCGAGGGGGACAGCGGGTGCGGCCGGCCCAGCTCCGGGGGGACGTTCGCGGAGGCCTGGTAGGTGAGGAAGCCGACCGTGGCGACGGCCGCCGCGGTGAGGGCGGCCACGAACCCCGAGCTGCTGCTTGTCACCGTCGTCCACCTCTGTGTCGTACGTCCCGGTTCGTGCCGACGTTAGCAGTCACCGCGAGGCCGACCGGGGCGGCCGTGCGGGCGGCGCGGGGGCCGTAGGCTGTTTGCGTGCTCTTGCTCGCTCTGGATACCGCCACCCCCGCCGTCACCGTCGCGCTGCACGACGGCTCGGACGTCATCGCCTCGTCGAGCCAGGTGGACGCGCGCCGGCACGGCGAGCTGCTGCTGCCGGCCGTGGACCGTGTGCTGGGCGAGGCCGGGCTGAAGCTCGACGCCGTCACCGGCGTCGTCGTCGGCATCGGCCCCGGCCCCTACACCGGACTGCGCGTCGGCCTGATGACCGCCGACACCTTCGCCCTCGCCCTCGGCGTGCCCGTGCACGGCGTGTGCACGCTGGACGGCCTCGCCTACGCCGCCGACATCGAGCAGGGCCCCTTCGTCGTGGCGACCGACGCCCGGCGCAAGGAGGTCTACTGGGCGACGTACGCCGACTCCCGGACCCGGCTCACCGACCCGGCCGTCGACCGGCCCGCCGACATCGCCGAGCGGGTGGCCGGACTGCCCGCCGTCGGCGCGGGCGCGCTGCTCTACCCGGACACCTTCCCCAGCGCCCACGAGCCCGAGCACGTGTCGGCCGCGGCGCTGGCCTCGCTGGCCGCCGAGCGGCTCGCCGCGGGGGAGGAGCTGCCGGCTCCCCGGCCGCTGTACCTGCGCCGGCCGGACGCGCAGGTGCCGAAGAACTACAAGGTGGTCACCCCCAGGTGACCGCGCCCGTGACGAGCCCCCGACTGCGCGAGATGCGCTGGTGGGACATCGACCCCGTGCTGGAGCTGGAGCGGGACCTCTTCCCCGAGGACGCCTGGTCGCGGGGCATGTTCTGGTCGGAGCTGGCCCACGCCCGCGGCCCCGGCTCCACCCGCCGCTACGTCGTCGCCGAGGACGGCGGGCGGATCGTCGGCTACGCGGGCCTGGCCGCCTCCGGGGAGCTCGGCGATGTGCAGACCATCGCCGTGGCCCGGGACCAGTGGGGCACCGGGCTCGGCGCGCGGCTGCTGTCCGAGCTGCTGCGCGCGGCGACCGCCTTCGAGTGCTCCGAGGTGATGCTGGAGTGCCGGGTGGACAACACCCGCGCGCAGCGGCTGTACGAGCGCTTCGGCTTCGAACCCATCGGGTTCAGGCGCGGCTACTACCAGCCGGGGAACGTGGACGCCCTGGTGATGCGCCTGAACGACCCAGCGAACGCACAAGGAACCGAGATCAATGGCTGACGAACCCCTGGTTCTGGGGATCGAGACCTCCTGCGACGAGACCGGCGTCGGCATCGTCCGGGGCACCACGCTCCTCGCGGACGCCGTCGCCTCCAGCGTCGACGAGCACGCCCGGTTCGGCGGCGTCGTGCCCGAGGTGGCCTCGCGCGCCCATCTGGAGGCGATGGTCCCCACCATCGACCGCGCCCTGAAGGAGGCCGGGGTGAGCGCCCGCGACCTCGACGGCATCGCGGTCACCGCCGGGCCCGGCCTGGCGGGCGCGCTGCTGGTCGGCGTCTCGGCGGCCAAGGCGTACGCCTACGCCCTGGGCAAGCCGCTGTACGGCGTCAACCACCTGGCCTCGCACATCTGCGTCGACCAGCTGGAGCACGGCCCGCTGCCCGAGCCGACGATGGCCCTGCTGGTCAGCGGCGGCCACTCCTCGCTGCTGCTGTCCTCCGACATCACCTCCGACGTCCGCCCGATGGGCGCCACCATCGACGACGCGGCCGGCGAGGCCTTCGACAAGATCGCCCGGGTGCTGAACCTGGGCTTCCCCGGCGGCCCGGTCATCGACCGGTACGCCAAGGAGGGCGACCCGGAGGCGATCGCGTTCCCGCGCGGGCTGACCGGGCCGCGCGACCCGGCGTACGACTTCTCCTTCTCGGGTCTGAAGACGGCCGTGGCCCGCTGGATCGAGGCCAGGCGGGCCGCGGGCGAGGAGGTGCCGGTGCGTGACGTGGCGGCCTCCTTCCAGGAGGCGGTCGTCGACGTGCTCACCCGCAAGGCCGTACGCGCCTGCAAGGACGAGGGCGTCGACCACCTGATGATCGGCGGCGGTGTCGCGGCCAACTCGCGGCTGCGGGCGCTCGCCCAGGAGCGCTGCGAGCGGGCGGGCATCCGGCTGCGGGTGCCGCGGCCGAAGCTGTGCACCGACAACGGCGCGATGGTGGCCGCGCTCGGCGCCGAGATGGTCGCCCGGGGCCGGGCCGCCTCCGGCTGGGACCTGTCGGCGGACTCCTCCCTGCCGGTGACGGACCCGCACGTGCCGGGCCACGACCATGTGCACGAGGTCAGCAAGGAGAACCTGTACCCGTGACGGTCGCCCTGATGTGGGAGGCCCGGGCCGTGCCCGGCCGCGGCGCGGAACTGCTGGCCTGGGCACGGGCGCAGGAGCTCACCCCCGAGCCCCTGCGCCGGGAGACCTTCCGCGCCCCGCAGGACCGGGTCCTGGTCATCACCTGGTGGGACGCGCCCTTCGACGCCGGCCTCCCCGAACTGCCGGAGCCGGACGGGGAGCTGGTGACCCGGGCGGTGCACCGCTGGCGGTTCGAGCCGGTCGGCTGACACCCCTCGGGCTCAGCGCGCCCCGAGACTCGGCCCGCCTGCGACTCGGCCCGCCTGAGCTCAGTGCGCCTCCGACTCGCACCGCAGCCGTCGCGTCCCGTCCAGCACCCGTGTCTCCCCGCTCAGCCGCAGCCGCACGGTGTGCCGTACGTCCGCGCTGGAGGCGGCGACCCGCAGCTCCAGGTCGCCCGGCTCGACGATGCGCCGGCCGTGGGCGTCCGTGAAGGACGACAGGTCGGCATGGAAGCGGAAGCGGACGCGGGCGGCCTCACCGGGGGCGAGGTCGACGCGGTGGTAGCCGACGAGACGGACGTCGGGGCGGGTGACCGAGGCGACGGGGTCGTGCAGATAGAGCTGGACCACCTCCGTGCCCGCCCGCTCGCCCGTGTTGCGGACGGTGAGCCCGAGGTCCAGGGAGCCGTCGGTGGGCAGATCGCCGCCGTCGGTGAAGTCCTCCCAGGCGAAGGACGTGTAGGAGCGGCCGTGCCCGAAGGGGTAGAGCGGCGTCGGGTCGAGGCTGCTGACGTCCCCGGCCAGGCCCAGCGGCGGCTGGAGGTAGGTCCACGGCTGCCCGCCGGGCCCGCGCGGCACGCTCACCGGGAGGCGGCCGGAGGGGTTCACCCGGCCGGACAGCACACCGGCCAGCGCCGGGCCGCCCTCCTCGCCGGGGAAGAATGCCTGCACGGTCGCGGCCAGCCGGTCGTGCCAGCGGCCCAGCGCGTAGGGCCGGCCGGTGAGCAGGACCAGGACGACGGGGACGCCGGTCGCGAGCAGCGCGTCGAGCAACGCGCCCTGCACTCCCGGCAGCTCCAGGTCGGCCACGTCGCAGCCCTCGCCCGAGGTGCCCCGCCCGAACAGGCCGGAGCGGTCGCCGAGCACCGCCACGCACACATCGGCCTCGGTGGCCCGGGCGACGGCCTCCTCGAAGCCGGAGGTGTCCGCGGTGTCGACGCCGCAGCCCTCGGCGAACGTCACCTTGGCGTCGGGGAGTTCGGTGCGCAGCGCGTCCAGGACGGTGGGGATGTCGACGCCCATGGGGATGTCGGGGTGCTGGACGCCGACATGGGAGGGGAAGGAGTAGCAGCCGAGCATGGCGAGCGGGTCGGTCGCGCGCGGGCCGACCACGGCGATCCGCGCGTCCGGGGAGAGCGGCAGCGTGGCCTCGGGGTCGGCGAGCAGGACGACCGACTGCTCCGCGAGGCGCCGGGCCAGCGCGCGGTTCTCCGCCGAGTCCAGGTCGACCGACTCGGGCACCTCGGGCTGCCAGTCCTCGTCCAGCAGGCCCAGTTCGCACTTCTGCAACAGCACCCGCCGGGCCGCCCGGTCCACCACCTCCTCGGGGATCCGGCCCTCCTCCACGGCGGTCACGAGCGGGTCGCCGTAGCAGTCCAGGGTGGGCAGCTCGACGTCCACGCCCGCCGCGAGGGCCGCGTGCGCCGCGTCCGCCGAGCCCGCGGCCACCCGGTGCAGGGTGCGCAGGAAGTCGACGCCGAAGTAGTCGGAGACGACCGTGCCGGTGAACCCCCAGGTCTCCCGCAGCAGTTCGGTCAGCAGCCGGGCGTCGGCGGTCGCGGGCACACCGTCGGTCTCGTTGTACGCCGCCATCACCGACCGCGCCCCGCCCTCGCGCAGCGCCATCTCGAACGGCGGCAGCGTCACGTCCCCGAACTCGCGCACCCCCGCCCGTACCGGCGCGAGATTGCGGGCGCCCGCGGAGGACGCGTACCCGGCGAAGTGCTTCAGCGTCGCCACGATCCCCGCCGACTCAAGGCCCCGCACATAGGCGGCGCCGATGGTGCCCACCAGGTACGGGTCCTCGCCGATGGTCTCCTCGACCCGGCCCCAGCGCGGATCGCGTACGACGTCCAGGACCGGCGCGAGGCCCTGGTGGACGCCGACCGTGCGCAGGTCGCGGCCGATGTGCCGGGCCATCTCCTCGACCAGGGCCGGGTCGAAGGAGGCGCCCCAGGCGAGCGGCACCGGGTAGGCGGTGGCGCCCCAGGCGGTGAAGCCGGCCAGGCACTCCTCGTGAGCCATCGCCGGGATGCCGAAGCGGCTCGCGGCGGCGATCGTGCGCTGGGCGGCTGCCAGCGAACGGGCGCCCGCCGCCGCCTCGACGGGGGCCGTGCCGAAGGGACGGGTGAGCTGCCCGAGCCCATGGGTGATCAGCTCGTCCCAGTCGTAGTCGGCGTTCATCTGGTCCTGGTGCGGGGCGACGCCGTCGCCGTCGGTGCCGGCGCCCACCCAGACGCCGTACAGCTGGGCGGTCTTCTCCTTCAGGGTCATCCGGGAGAGCAGGTCGGCGACGCGGTCGGAGGGGGGCAGGGCGCGGTCGCGCCAGGGGGCGGTGGTCATGGAACTCCTGTCAGAGTCGAGTGGGACGGCGTGGGGGCGTCGGTTCACTTGCCGCCCACGCCCATCAGGCCGCCCACGAGCGCGCGCCGGGCCACCAGGTAGACGGCGAAGATGGGGATGCCGGAGAGGACGACCGAGGCGAGCAGGGCGGGGATGTTCACGCCGAACTGGCTCACGTAGTTGAACAGGCCGAGGGTCAGCACCCGCGGTTCGTCGGACTGGGTGAAGATCAGCGGGAAGAGGAAGCCGTTCCAGGCCTGCAGCGCCGAGTAGATGACGACCGTGCTGATCCCGCCCTTGGCCAGCGGGATCGTCAGCCGGAAGAGCTGCCTGAGCGCGCTCGCCCCGTCCAGCGCCATCGCCTCGTACAGCTCCTCCGAGATGTCCCGGAGCGTGCCGACGAGCACCAGCACCGACACCGGCATCGCGAACGCGGCCGTCGGCAGGATCACCGCGAGCAGGGTGTCGTAGAGGTCGAGCTTGGCGATCAGCAGGTACAGCGGGACGACCACCGCCTGCGCGGGGATCGCCACGCCCAGCAGGAACAGCCGGAAGGCGGCGCCGGACCAGCGGTCGCGGGTGCGCACGACGGCGTAGGCGAGCGGCACGCACAGCACGAGGACGATCCCGACGACCGCGATCGCGACGATCGCGGTGTTGCTCAGCAGATGCCAGAACCCGCTGTGCAGGACGGTGTTGTAGTTCTCCAGGGTCGGGTCGGCGGGCGGCTTGAGGGGGTTTCCGGTGAGGGCCTGGTCGGGGCCGGTCAGGGACGCGGAGAGCATCGCGTAGACCGGGATCAGCACGATCACCAGCCAGATCAGCGCGCCCGCGCCCGCGACCGGGTTGGGGCGCCGGGTCCAGTGGCGCCTGCGGCGAGGGGACTTGTGCGGCGGCGGTGTCGTACGGCCGGAGGTCTTCGCCGGGCGCGGCAGCGTGTCGTGGGACATCTCGTCACATCCCTTCGCGGGTGCTGCGCATGCCGCCGAAGCCGGTCAGCTTCACCAGCAGCAGGGACAGTCCGGTGGCGGCCACGACCAGGAAGGAGGCGATGGCGCTGGCGTAGCCGAAGTCGTAGGAGCGGAAGCCCGCCTCGTACATCAGGTACGGCAGGATCGCGGTGTCCGTGCCGGGGCCGCCCTTGGTCAGGATGAGGACCGTCTCGAAGTAGGTCAGGGAACCCACGACGATCAGGACGGTGGAGGTCGTGATGGTGTGCCGCAGCTGCGGCAGCGTGATGGAGAAGAACTGGCGCCAGCGGCCGGCGCCGTCGATGGCCGCCGCCTGGTAGAGCACCGGCGGGATCTGACGGGCACCGCCCTGGTAGATGAGGGTGTGCAGCGGGATGAACTGCCAGCCGCCGACGAAGACGATCGCGAGGAAGGCACCGGAGGACGAGCCGAGGGTGTCCTTCTGGATGATGCCGAAGTTCGGGTCGAGCAGGGCGTAGAAGAGCAGTGCGACGGCGGTCGACGACAGCAGCAGCGGCACGAAGAAGATCGCCGACAGCACGGCCCGGTTGCGCTGCGGTCCGGCCGCCCAGACCCCGAGCAGCAGCGAGACGACCGTCTGGAACAGCCAGCTGGTGACCGTGAGCAGCACGGTCAGCTTGAAGGACTGGGTCAGCCGGGGGTCGTCCAGGAGCTTTCGCCAGTTGTCCAGGCCCACCGGGCGCGGGTCTCCCAGGCCGTCCCAGGACGTGAAGGACAGGTAGAAGGCCAGCGCCATCGGGACCACGGCGAAGAAGGTGAAGAACAGCACGCCCGGCAGGACCCAGGAGGCATGGGGCCGGATCCTGGCGGAACGCGCTCCAGCCGTCTTGGTGGGGCTCACTTCAGCCCCTTGCACGCCGCCACGAACTCGCTCGGCGAGGCCTTGCCCGCGAACAGCTTGCCGATCTCCGTGTGCATCCGGGTGCCCAGCTCGTCACCGAGGGCCTGGTCCCAGGAGAGGGTGAAGGCGGGGGCGTCCTCGACCATCTTGTACTGGAAGAGGGCGTACTCGGAGTTCGGGGCGTCGTTGAGCAGCAGCGCCGCGTTCGAGGTGGTCGGTACGTCGCCGTTGGCGACCAGCGCCCGCGCGTACTCCTTGGACGCGCAGTCCCTGAGGAAGGCGATCGCCGCGTCCTTGTTGCGGGTACGGGCGTTGATGGACCAGTAGTTGGTGGGGTTGCCCACCACGTTGCGCGGGGAGCCCGTGCCACCCTCGATCTCCGGGAAGACCGCCCAGCCCAGGTTCTTCTTCGCGAAGTCCGGGAACTTGCCGAGCTGCGTGGAGTACTCCCAGGAGCCCATCAGATGCATGGCCGCCTTGCCCCGGGCGAAGACCGCCGGGGCGCCGCCGTTGACGTACGACACGGAGGTGAACTTCGAGCCGAAGGCACCGTCGTCGACCAGCTCCTTGACCATCTCGGCGGCCCGCAGCACCGCCGGGTCGCCCCAGCCCTCGGCGTCACCGTCCTGGATGCGCTTGAACACCTCGGGGCCGCCGAGCCGGTCGACCAGGTACTCCAGCCACATCAGCTCCGGCCAGATGTCGGACCCGCCGAGCGCGAACGGGGTGATGCCGGCCTTCTTGAGCTTGGTGTTGTTGTCGAGCAGCTGGTCCCAGGTGGTGGGCGGCTTGAGCCCCTGCTCGGCGAAGACGGTCTTGTTGTAGAAGAGGATCACCGGCTGCATGCCGCGCATCGGGACGCCGTAGTGGCGCCCCTTGAGGTCGCCGGCCGCGAGCACCGAGGGCAGGAAGCCGCCCTTGAGGACCGAGTCGTTCTCGATGACGTCGGTGAGGTCGACGAGCTTGTCCGCCTCCTGGTACGCCTTGATGGAGCCGCCGCCCCAGTTGAAGAAGATGTCCGGCGCGCTGGGCGAGCCCATGGCCGTGCGCAGCTTGGGCGCGTAGTCGGAGCCGGGCACCTTCTGCAGGCGGACCTTGCCGCCCGTCTTCTTGGCGGCGGCGGAGGCGTTGAAGCGGTCGACGGCGGCCTGCTGCACCTTGACCGCGTCGTCGCCGTATACGAAGGCGGTGAGCGTGCCGCCGCTCCCGCCCTGGCCACCGTCGCCGTCGCCGCAGGCGGCGAGGGCGGGCGTGGCGAGCGCGGCGGCCCCCGCGCCGAGGACCCAGCGCCTGCTGAAGGTGCGTCCGCCGCCGGACGCCAGGGCGGACGGCGTGGTGGTTGGCGTGGTGGACGGCGTGGTGGATCCCATGACAGCACCTCTCCCGGGAAGTGTCGGAACCGCTGACGAAAGCCTGAGCGAAAGATTCGGGCTGAATTACGAATGTTCCGGGAAGGTATGGCGACAGAGGGGCTCCGTCAAGAGTGTGCGCAGAGATACGATCGCCGGCATGACAGCTTCGGAATCCGCTGAAACCCAGACGGCAGCGCGCTCGGCACAGACCGCGACCCTCGCCGAGATCGCCCGCGAGGCCGGGGTCTCGGCGCCGACTGTTTCGAAGGTCCTCAACGGCAGAGCCGATGTGGCGCCCGGGACGCGGCTGCGCGTCGAGGAGCTGCTGCGCGCCCACGGCTACCGGCGCCGACGCGCCGACGCGACCCGCTCTCCGCTGATCGACCTGGTCTTCCACGAGCTGGAGAGCGCCTGGGCGCTGGAGGTCATCCGGGGCGTGGAGAACGTCGCCCGCGAGTCCGGGCTGAGCGTGGTGCTCTCCGAGATCGCCGGGCGCCTCACTCCCGGCCGCACCTGGGCCGACCAGGTCGCGGCGCGCCGCCCGCACGGCGTGATCCTGGTGCTGTCCGAGCTGGACGAGTCCCAGCGGGCCCTGCTGACCAGCCGCTCGATCCCGTTCGTGGTGATGGACCCGGCCGGCGACCCGGGCTCCGACGTGCCGTCGATCGGCGCCACCAACTGGCAGGGGGGCCTGGCCGCCACCCGGCACCTGGTGGAACTCGGCCACACCCGCATCGGAGCGATCAGCGGGCCCTTGCGGATGATGTGCAGCCGCGCCCGCGTCGACGGCTACCGGGCCGCGCTGGAGACGGCCGAGCTGCCGGTCGACCCCTCCCTCGTCGTCACCGGCGACTTCCACCACGAGGCCGGCTACCGGCTGGGCCTTGAGCTGCTGCGCCGCCCCGACCGGCCGACCGCCGTCTTCGCGGGCAACGACCTCCAGGCGCTCGGGCTCTACGAGGCCGCGCGCGAGCTGGGGCTGCGCGTCCCGGAGGACCTGAGCGTGGTCGGCTTCGACGATCTGCCGGTGGCCCGCTGGGTGGGCCCGCCGCTGACGACCGTACGGCAGCCGCTGACCGAGATGGCCGAAGCGGCGGCCCGGCTGGTGCTGGAGCTGGCGCGGGACGCGGGCGCCCCGGCCGCCACCCGGGTGGAGCTGGCGACGAGCCTGGTGGTGCGCAGCAGTACGGCGGCGCCGGGCGCCTCCTGACGGGGACGGTGGGACTGGAATGGCCGAAAGTTGACCTATTGACGGGTGGGGTGGGCGCCTCCACACTCCTCCGAAGCCAATCGGTTGCACCACCGAAACTTTCGGAACTTTCGGAGGCACCCGCACATGAGATCCCTGCGACCCCCGCGATCCCTGAGATCAGGCTTCGCATCCCTCGTCACCGGCCTCACCGCCGTCGGCGCGCTGCTGGTCGCGGCGCCCGGCGCCCAGGCCGCCGACACGCCCCTGCGCGACCTCGCGGCCGCCAAGGGCAAGGTCATCGGCTCGGCGGTGAACCCGGCCAAGCTCACCGGCACCTACGGCGACATCGCCGGCCGTGAGTTCAACTCGGTCACCCCCGACAACGCCATGAAGTGGGAGTCGGTCGAGCCGAGCCGCGGCAGCTTCAACTGGGCCCCGGCCGACCAGGTCGTCAGCTTCGCCACCGCGCACGACCAGCAGGTGCGCGGCCACACCCTGGTCTGGCACAGCCAGAACCCCGGCTGGCTGACCAACGGCAGCTGGACGCAGGCGCAGCTCAGCAGCATCCTCCAGGACCACATCACCACCGAGATGACCCGCTACAAGGGCCGCATCGCCGCCTGGGACGTGGTCAACGAGGCGTTCAACGAGGACGGCACCTACCGGTCGACGATCTGGTCCAACGGCCTCGGCCAGGACTACATCGCGCAGGCGCTGACCTGGGCGCGGGCCGCCGACCCCGGCGCCAAGCTGTACATCAACGACTACAACGTCGAGGGCGTCAACGCGAAGTCCACCGCCCTGTACAACCTGGTCAGGTCGCTGAAGGAGCGCGGCGTCCCGATCGACGGCGTGGGCCTGCAGGCCCACCTGATCCTCGGTCAGGTCCCCTCCAGCCTCCAGCAGAACATCCAGCGCTTCGCCGACCTCGGGGTGGACGTGGCCATCACCGAGCTCGACGTCCGGATGCAGCTGCCGGCGACCGAGGCCAAGCTCACCCAGCAGGCCGCCGACTACAAGGCGGTCATGGACGCCTGTGTGGCCGTCAGCCGCTGTGTCGGGGTGACCGTGTGGGGCTTCACCGACTCCGACTCCTGGGTCCCGGACGTGTTCTCCGGCTACGGCGCGGCGACGCCGTACGACGAGAACTTCGCACCGAAGCCGGCGTACCACGCGATCGCCGGCTCGCTGGGCGGCGGCACGACCGAGCCCCCGGGTGACGGCTGCACCGCGGTCTACAGCGTCGTCAACCAGTGGAACACCGGCTTCACCGGGCAGGTGCGGATCTCCTGCTCGGGCGGCGCGCTGTCGTCGTGGCGGGCGAACTGGACCTTCGGCGCCGGACAGCGCGTCACCCAGGCCTGGAACGCGAACTGCACCCAGTCGGGGACGGCCGTCACCTGCTCCAACGCCTCGTACAACGGAACGGTTCCCGACGGCGGTTCGGTGACCTTCGGGTTCAACGGCACCTGGAGCGGCAGCAATCCGGCGCCCACGGTGACGCTGAGCTGACGTGGCGGTGCCGTCAAGCGGGGAAATCTGAGAATTGCCGAAGAAAGTACGGTGTGACGTTCCCGCCCGTAATGGTTCGGACGTACGTTCCTGCCCGTGACGGGACGCGAGGGGAACGGCAGCGGCGGGAACGAGGACGAGGGCAGAGGAACGGGCCGGCGGTCGGCGGTGCTGAGGACCGTCGGCCTGACTCTGGCGGGGGTGCTGGTGCTGGCCGGCGGCGCGGCGGGCTGGGCGTACTGGCGGCTCGACGACAACATCACGGGCGTCGACATCGACCAGGCCCTCGGCGACGACCGGCCGCCCAGGCCGACGCCGACAGGGTCCGCCGAGCCCGTGCCCAGCGGGCCGCTGAACATCCTGGTGCTGGGCTCGGACACCCGCAGCGGCCCCGAGAACCAGCGGCTCGGCGGCGGGGACAGCGACGGAGGCCGCTCCGACAGCGCGATGATCGTCCACCTCGGCCCGGGCCGTACGTCGGCCACGGTCGTCAGCATCCCGCGCGACACCCTGGTCGACCGGCCGTCCTGCCCGCTGCCTGCCGGAGGCACCTCACGGCCCCGGGAGGGGGCGATGTTCAACTCGGCGTACGCGATCGGCGGTCCGGTGTGCGCGGTGAAGACCGTCGAGGAGCTCACCGACGTGCGGATGGACCACTACGTCGAGCTCGACTTCGCCGGGTTCGCGGGGCTGGTGGACGCCGTCGGCGGGGTCACCGTCACCACGGACGTGGACATCGACGACGAGGACAGCCATCTGCGCCTGGACGCCGGGACCCATCTGCTGGACGGCGAGCGGGCGCTCGCCCTGGCCCGCACCCGCCACGGGGTCGGCGACGGCAGCGACCTCGGCCGGATCGCCCTCCAGCAGCAGCTCGTCAAGGCCCTGCTGGAGCAGGTGTCCTCGGCGGGCCTGCTCACCGACCCGGGCCGCCTCTACCGGGTCGCCGACACGGTGACCTCCCACCTGACCACCGACACCGGCCTCGACTCGCTCGCCGAGCTGACGAGCCTCGGCCGCAGCCTGACGGGGCTGTCGGCGGACCGGGTGAACACGGTCATGATGCCGGTGGTGCAGGCGCCCTGGGACCGCAACCGGGTGGTACCGGACGAGCCGGAGGCCGGGGCGCTGTGGGAGTCGCTGCGCTGAGGGGAGTCCTGCGCGCGGGCGGTCCCGAGGGGCGCAAAACTTTTTCGTACGGGGTGTCGAAACGGCCTTCTCCCGTTCGACGCACAGGGTGAGAGCGGGGAGAGACCCCGCCCACGACCCGAGGAGCGATCATGCCCCGCTATCTGTCCCTGGTCCGTGTCGAGGAGAACACCATCGACATGGCGTCCGCAGACCCCGGCTTCGAGGAGCGCATGGGCGCGCTGTTCGAGGAGATCACCAAGGCGGGCGTCATGCTGGACACGGCCGGACTGCGGCCGACCGCCCAGTCCACCCGCATCACCTGGTCGGACGGCAGGCTGTCGTACACCGACGGCCCGTTCACCGAGACCAAGGAGGTCGTCGGCGGCTACGCCCTGATGCAGTGCAAGGACATGGCCGAGGCGATCGAGTGGGGGAAGCGGTTCCTGGAGGTCCACCCCAAGGAATGGACCGTGGGCCTGGAGATCCGCGAGGTCGAGGAAGCGCCGGGGGCCTGAGCGCCCGTCCCGCACGAGCCCGGCCCGTTCTCAGGACGGCCGTTGTCAGTGCCGTGTGCTGTCATGTGAGGTGTGACGGCACACGGCGAGCACGCGGACGGCCGCACGGCCGGCCTCCCGGGCGGGGAGCCGGCCGGGGGCGCGGAGCGGGTCCTGGGCGGGGAGGCGGACCGGGGGGCGGCTGGGGGCGCGCACATCGACGCGGGCCGGGCCGAGGGACGGGTCGCGGGCGGGGACGTGGGCCAGTCGTCGGGCAGGGGCGCTGTCGTGGAGTCCCTCGGCACCGTCTTCCGGATGGAGTCCGCGCGGATCATCGCCACCGTCGCGCGGATCGTCCGGGACGTCGGCATCGCGGAGGAGATCGCCCAGGACGCGCTCGTCGCCGCCCTGGAGCAGTGGCCCGAGTCGGGCGTCCCGGACCGGCCGGGCGCCTGGCTGACGGCCACCGCCAAGCACCGGGCGATCGACCTGGTCCGGCGGCGCGAGACGTACGCGCGCAAGCTCGCGGAGGCCGGCCGTGAGCTGCCGGGCGAGGTGACCCACGACCCCGAGCCGTCGGGGCCGGGCGACATCGACGACGACATGCTGCGGCTGATCTTCACCGCCTGCCATCCGGTGCTGTCCGCCGAGGCCCGCACCGCGCTGACCCTGCGGCTCGTCGGCGGGCTGCGCACGGACGAGATCGCCCGCGCCTTCCTGGTCCCCGAGCCCACCCTCGCCCAACGGATCGTGCGCGCGAAACGGACCCTGGCCAAGGCCGGCGTGCCCTTCGAGGTGCCGTACGGGGCGGACCGGGCGGCCCGGCTCGGCTCGGTCCTGGAGGTCATCTACCTCGTCTTCAACGAGGGGTACGCCGCCACCGCGGGCGACGACCTGCTGCGCCCCGCTCTGTGCGAGGACGCGCTGCGGCTCGCCCGGGTGCTGGCCGCGCTGATGCCGAAGGAGCCCGAGGCGCACGGCCTGGCCGCGCTGCTGGAGTTCCAGGCCTCGCGCACGGCCGCGCGGACCGGACCCGACGGGCGGCCGGTGCTGCTCGCCGACCAGAACCGGCGGCTGTGGAACCGGCTGCTGATCCGGCGCGGCTTCGCCGCACTGGAGCGGGCCGTCGAACTGGGCGGCGCCCCCGGTCCGTACGCCCTGCAGGCCGCGATCGCCGGGTGCCACGCGCGTGCGGCGGCCTACGAGGACACCGACTGGGCCCGGATCGCCACGCTCTACGGCCTGCTCGCGGCCCGCACGCCCTCCCCGGTGGTCGAGCTCAACCGGGCGGTGGCCGTCTCGATGGCCGAAGGGCCCGCCGAGGCCCTCGCGCTCGTCGACGCCCTCGCCGCCGACGGCGCCCTGCGCGACTACCACCTGCTCCCCAGCGTCCGCGGCGACCTCCTCGTCCGCCTCGGCCGTACGGCGGAGGCCCGCGCGGAGTTCGAACGGGCCGCGGGGCTGGCGCGCAACGACCGGGAGCGGGAACTGCTGCTGCGCCGCGCGCGGGAATCACCGGGCACGGCCTAGAGCACGGCAGGCCTGGAGACGGCAGGCCTAGAGCACGGCAGGCCCGCCGATGAGCATGGTCGGGGCGCCGGCCACGCGCGTGAGGAACACCGTCGCCGCGTTCGGCCCCTGCGGCTTGACCTTCCTGCGCAGCTCCTCCGGCTCGACGGCCGAGCCGCGCTTCTTGACGGTCAGCACGCCGACCCCCCGCTCGCGCAGGAGGGCCTTGAGCTTCTTGACGTTGAAGGGCAGCTGGTCGGTGATCTCGTAGGCGGTGGCGTACGGGGTCGGGCGCAGGGTGTCCGAGGTGACGTAGGCGATGGTCTCGTCGAGCAGGCCGCCGTCGAGGGACTCGGCGACCTCGGCGACCAGGTGGGCGCGGATGACGGCGCCGTCGGGCTCGTAGAGGTAGCGGCCGAGGGGGCGGACCGGCGGGTCGGGCAGGCCGGTGCCGTGCAGGGTGTGCGGTCCCGGCAGGAGGGTCGCCCGGACCGCGCCCGGCTCGGTCCCGAACCACAGCACGGCCTCCTTCACGTCCCCGCCGTCCGAGATCCACTCGGCCTCGGCGTCGGCGGGGACGGCCTCGTGCGGGATGCCGGGTGCGACCTTCAGCGCCGCGTGCCGGGCCTGGCCGGCCGCCCGCACGGCCCAGGACAGCGGGGGCGAGTAGGCCTCCGGGTCGAAGATCCGGCCGCGTCCGCCGCGCCGGGCGGGGTCGACGAACACGGCGTCGTAAGGGGCCGTGTCGATGTCGGTGACATCCGCCTCACGCACGTCGATCAGGTCCTCGAGACCGAGCGCGCCGGCGTTGGCGCGCGCCACCCGCGCGGTCAGCGGGTCGCGGTCCACGGCGAGGACGCGGATGCCCGCGCGGGCCAGGGCGATCGCGTCCCCGCCGATCCCGCAGCACAGGTCGGCGACGGAGGTGACGCCGAGGTCCTTGAGCTTCTGCGCGCGATACGCGGCCACGCTCGCCCGCGTCGACTGCTCGACCCCGTTCGGCGTGAAGAACATCCGCCCGGCGTCCTCGGCCCCGAACTTCGCCGCCGCGCGCTGCCGCAGCCGCGCCTGGCCGAGCGCGGCCGACACCAGTTCGGCCGGGTGCTCGCGGCGCAGCCGGGTGGCGACGGCCAGTTCCTGCGCGGGGTCGGTGCCGCGCACCTCGTCGAGGAGGGCGCGGCCTGCGGGCGTGAGGAGGGCGTCGAGGTCGTTCACCGGGACATTGTCGGCCAGTCGGTGGATGGTGTGCCCGCGGCGGCGGTGTCGGGCGGGGTTCGGGGCGGGGGACTGCGAGGATCCGGCGCCATGACAGTAGTAGTACAAAATGATAAAAGTCGGGCGAGGGAGCAGGGGCGGGGGCAGGGGCGCTCGCTCGGGCGGACCCGCGGTGCCCGGGCCGGTGGTCCGCGTGACCGTGACCTCCATGGCCGCAGACCGCGTGTCCCTCGTCTGCGGGCCCGGATCGCGCTCGCCGTGCTGGCCGCCGCCGCGGTCGCCTCGGGCTGCGCGGACGGGGGCGGCTCCGGCGGTTCCGGTGGCCCCGGCGATACCGGCGGGCCGGTGGGTGCCGACGCCCCGGGCGCCTCGCGCGGCGCGCGGGGCGAGGCGCCTCCGGCGCCCGGCCGGCAGCCGCACCTGAAGGCCGCCCCGGCCCGCGCCCTGGAGGTGTACGCCGCGCGGCTGCACGCCGAACACACCGCCCGCGTGGCCGCCGCGAAACGCTGGGGGCTGAAGAAGGTGCCGCTCAGGGCCCCGGCCCCGCCCGCCACGAAGCCGGAGATCACCACCCGCGAGGGCTTCGAGGTCGACGGTCACGAGGAGCTGGGTCTCCCGCCGGTCTTCACCACGGTCCCGACCGAGCAGAAGGTCGTCTTCCTCACCATCGACGACGGCGCCGAGAAGGACCCGGCGTTCCTGCGCATGATGAGCGAGCTGCGGATCCCGTACACCGCCTTCCTCAGCGACTATCTGATCAAGAAGGACTACGGGTACTTCAAGCGGATGCAGGACCGCGGCACCGGCCTCAACAACCACACCCTGCACCACCCCTACCTGCCCGGACTGTCGTACGCCCGCCAGAAGCGCGAGATCTGCGGCATGCAGGACGTCATCGAGAAGCGCTACGGCGAGCGCCCCGTCCTGTTCCGGCCGCCCTTCGGCAGCTACAACAGGGACACGCTGCGCGCCGCGAAGGCCTGCGGCGTGAAGTACGCCCCCCTCTGGAACGAGGAGGTCTTCGTCGACCGCTGGGACTACCGCGAGTGGGACCGCAGTCTCCATCCCGGCGACATCGTCCTCAGCCACTTCCGGGGACGGGACGCCTGGAAGGGCACGATGCCCGACATGATCCGCCGGTTCCTGCGGAAGGTCACGGACGAGGGGTACGCGGTGGCCCGGCTGGAGGACTACCTGTGACGGTGTGGCGGCTGATCGCGGGCACCCTCGCCGTGACCGCCCTGCTGACGGGCTGCACCCGGTCCGCCGACCACCCCGCCGCACGCACGTCGCCGACGGCGGCGGGTGCACCGGCCGATGAGGCTCGCAGGGCTCACGGCGCCGACTCCCGGGGGGCCGGCTCGCGCGCCGGCGCCCCCCGCACCGCCGCGCCCGCTCACTCCGGCGCGCCTGAAGCGACCGGCCGGCGCGCCCGCGCGCCGCAGCCCGCGTACCGCCGTTGGGGTCTCACCGCCCCCCTCGCGCGACCGCCGCACCCCGTCGACCGGCCACGGCCGCAGGGGGCCCACGGGGCCGGTCCGGTCGTCGTCGAGCGGGTGCGGACCCGGGACCGGGTCGTGTTCCTGACGTACGACGACGGGGCCGAGCGGGACCCCCGGTTCGTCGACCTCGTCCGGGAACTGCGGCTCCCGGTCAGCCTGTTCCTCACCGACACCGTCGCAGGGCCGGGTTACGCGCACTTCGCGCGGCTGCGCGCGGTAGGTGCGAGCGTGCAGAACCACACCCTCGACCACACCTACCTGCGCGGCCTGCCGTACGCCGGGCAGCGGGCCGCGATCTGCGGCCAGCAGGACAAGCTCCGGGCCCGCTTCGGCGTCCGCCCCCGCCTCTTCCGCCCGCCCTACGGCGCGTACGACACCACCACGCTGCGGGCGGCCGCCGACTGCGGCGTCACGGCGGTCGTCCGGTGGGGCGCCACGGTCACCGACACCGAGGCACCCGCGGGGCTGGCCCCGGGCATGATCGTCTCCCTGCCCGCCGACGAACCCACGGCCGCGCCACTGCGCGAGCGCACGGTCGCCGTCCTGCGGGAGATCCAGCGCGCGGGACTGACGGTGGGAAGGCTGGAGGACTACCTGTAGGACCCCGCGGGGAGCACCTTCCGGCGCCGTCGGGACCACCCGGGGACGCTGCCCGCGTCCGCCGCGCCGCACGGCAATTGGCACTCCGCTTGACCGAGTGCTAATCGCGGTCATAGTCTCGGCTCTGGCACTCCCCCTAGGAGAGTGCCAACAACGCGACGGGCAGGTCCGGCACCCGCGACGACGGATCGACCTGGTCGCCACCTCAGACAGTTAACCCCGTGAGATCTCCGAAGGGGGAGGTCGGATCGTGACGACCGCCAGCTCCAAGGTTGCCATCAAGCCGCTCGAGGACCGCATCGTGGTCCAGCCGCTGGACGCCGAGCAGACCACGGCCTCTGGCCTGGTCATTCCGGACACCGCCAAGGAGAAGCCCCAGGAGGGCGTCGTCCTGGCCGTGGGCCCGGGCCGCTTCGAGGACGGCAACCGTCTTCCGCTCGACGTCTCCGTCGGCGACGTCGTTCTCTACAGCAAGTACGGCGGCACCGAGGTGAAGTACAACGGCGAGGAGTACCTCGTCCTCTCGGCTCGCGACGTGCTCGCGATCGTCGAGAAGTAAGTCACCTCGCTTCACCCGAAGCACCTCGAAGCACCTTTTTGCTTCCACTGCGCCCCTGGCCCCCGCGACCGATAAGAAGCCGGGCGCCCGGGGCGCAGTTTCTTTACCGCAGACTTTCCGAGAGGGCTCCCGCTGCCATGGCGAAGATCCTGAAGTTCGACGAGGACGCCCGTCGCGCCCTCGAGCGCGGCGTCAACAAGCTCGCCGACACCGTCAAGGTGACCATCGGTCCCAAGGGCCGCAACGTCGTCATCGACAAGAAGTTCGGCGCCCCCACCATCACCAACGACGGTGTGACCATCGCCCGTGAGGTCGAGGTCGAGGACCCGTACGAGAACCTCGGCGCCCAGCTGGTGAAGGAGGTGGCGACCAAGACCAACGACATCGCGGGTGACGGTACGACCACCGCCACCGTGCTGGCCCAGGCGCTCGTCCGCGAGGGCCTGAAGAACGTAGCCGCCGGTGCCTCCCCGGCCGCCCTGAAGAAGGGCATCGACGCGGCCGTGGCCGCGGTCTCCGAGGAGCTCCTCGCGACCGCCCGCCCGATCGACGAGAAGTCCGACATCGCCGCCGTGGCCGGCCTGTCCGCCCAGGACAGCCAGGTCGGCGAGCTCATCGCCGAGGCGATGGACAAGGTCGGCAAGGACGGTGTCATCACCGTCGAGGAGTCCAACACCTTCGGTCTGGAGCTGGACTTCACCGAGGGCATGGCCTTCGACAAGGGCTACCTGTCGCCGTACTTCGTGACGGACCAGGAGCGCATGGAGGCCGTCCTGGAGGACCCCTACATCCTCATCAACCAGGGCAAGATCTCCTCCATCCAGGACCTGCTGCCGCTGCTGGAGAAGGTCATCCAGGCGGGTGCCTCCAAGCCGCTGCTGATCATCGCCGAGGACGTCGAGGGCGAGGCCCTGTCGACCCTCGTCGTGAACAAGATCCGCGGCACCTTCAACGCGGTCGCGGTCAAGGCCCCCGGCTTCGGTGACCGCCGCAAGGCGATGCTGCAGGACATGGCCGTCCTCACCGGCGCCACGGTCATCTCCGAGGAGGTCGGCCTCAAGCTCGACCAGGTCGGCCTGGACGTGCTGGGCTCCGCCCGCCGCGTCACCGTCACCAAGGACGACACCACCATCGTCGACGGTGCCGGCAACTCCGCCGACGTCCAGGGCCGCGTCGCCCAGATCAAGGCCGAGATCGAGAACACCGACTCCGACTGGGACCGCGAGAAGCTCCAGGAGCGCCTCGCGAAGCTGGCCGGCGGCGTGTGCGTGATCAAGGTCGGCGCCGCCACCGAGGTGGAGCTGAAGGAGAAGAAGCACCGTCTGGAGGACGCCATCTCCGCGACCCGCGCCGCGGTCGAGGAGGGCATCGTCTCCGGTGGTGGCTCCGCTCTGGTCCACGCCGTCAAGGTCCTCGAGGGCAACCTGGGCAAGGAGGGCGACGAGGCCACCGGTGTCTCCGTCGTCCGCCGCGCCGCCGTCGAGCCGCTGCGCTGGATCGCCGAGAACGCCGGCCTGGAGGGCTACGTCATCACCTCCAAGGTCGCCGAGCTCGACAAGGGCCAGGGCTTCAACGCCGCCACCGGCGAGTACGGCGACCTGCTCAAGCAGGGCGTCATCGACCCGGTCAAGGTCACCCGCTCCGCCCTGGAGAACGCCGCCTCCATCGCCTCCCTCCTGCTCACGACCGAGACCCTGGTCGTCGAGAAGAAGGAAGAGGAGGAGCCGGCCGCCGGTGGTCACAGCCACGGCCACGCTCACTGATCGCGGTAACGCGAGGTCCCGAAGGCCCGGCACCCCGGTGGGGGTGCCGGGCCTTCCGGCTGCCCCGCCCTCCGGGCGGACGACGGGAACCGTCGGACAGGCCCTGGAGCCCTACATCTCCAGCTGGTCCAGCACACCCAGCTGCGCCATCAGCCCCAGCCGGTCGTACGACCACCAGCCCTCGACGATCTTCCCGTCGCCCCCGCACCGGAAGACCGTCGTGCCGGCCATGCTGCACTCCCTGCCGGTGGCCGCGACCCCCAGGAAGTCACCCTTGTGGGTGCCCTTCCAGAACCACCGCGCGCACACCCGGTCGCCGTCCGCGATCAGGTCCTCCACCGTGAACGTGAAATCGAACGCCCCGCGCCACATCTCCATCTCGCGCCGGATGTCGTCCCGCCCGAGGGTGTCCTGCTCGTTGGCCGGGTCGTGGTCGTGGTAGTGCTCCGCGATCAGGTCGTCGAGCGGCGGAAGCTCGCCCGTCGTCCCCATCGTCTCCAGCAGCCGCCGCACGTTCGACGCGTACAGCTGCTCGTCCCGGACGACCTCCAGATCGGTGAACGTCGGCATCTCGTCGCAGAGGGCGACCATGTCGCGGAAGATCCTGTCGGTCTCCGGAAGGTTCGAGTTCCGCATCGCCTCCTCGTACGACGGGAACTCCACGATCTCGATGTAGTGCGACGCGTCCGACCGGTCCTTGCCGATCACGTTGTGCGTCGCGGTCCGCTTCCCCCTGGTCTGCTCGACCCACGTGTCCATCAGCCGGTTCATCTCGTCGAACCGGCTGGTCTTGCAGTCGATGAGCTGTACGAACGTCATGGCGCCGCCTCCGGTCCCCCGTGGGGTCCGTCCCGACAGCTCCATTCTCCACCGCGCCGCCGCGCCCGGCCTACTGTGGCCCGTACTTCCGCCCCGTCCGGGACGTCACCCCGCCCAGCAGCCCGCGCGGGACCACCTTCACCACCCCCATCAGCGCCTTGTACCGCGGGTCCGGGATCGACAGCGACTTGCCCCGGTGCAGATCGGCCAGCGCCGACGCGACCAGCTTGTCGGCGTCGAGCCACATCCAGCCGGGGATGTTGTCGGTGCCCATCCCGGCCCGCTGGTGGAACTCCGTGCGCACGAACCCCGGGCACAGCGCCATCAACCGCACACCGCTGCCCGCCAGATCGCGCGCCGCCCCCTGCGTGAACTGCACGACCCACGCCTTGGACGCGCCGTACGTCCCGCGCGGCACGAACGCCGCCACCGAGGCCACGTTCACGACACCGCCGCGCCCGCGCTCCCGCATCGCGTCCGTCGCCGCCGAGGTCAGCCGGAGCACCGCCTCGCAGTGCACCTTGAGCATCCGCAGCTCGTCCTCCAGGGACACCTCCAGATAGCGGCCCTTGTTGCCGAAGCCGGCGTTGTTGACCAGCAGGTCGACCGCCCGCTTCCGGTCGGACAGCCGGGCCCCGACGGCGTCGATGCCCGCGTCCGTCGCCAGGTCGGCCACCAGCACCTCCGCCTCGATGCCGTGCCGGTCGTGCAGCTCGGTCGCCTGTTCGGCGAGCCGCTTCGCGTCCCGCGCCACCAGGACGAGGTCGTGCCCGTCCGCCGCCAGCCGCCGTGCGAAGGCGGCACCGATACCCGCGGTCGATCCCGTAATCAGAGCCGTTGTCATGCCGCAAGGTTATGGCCGGACCGGACGGATCGGTTCCCCGCACGCCGCCCGCCCGCTCCGCCCGTACGGCGCCCCCGGGCCGGCTGGGCCGCGGAGGCGCAGGGCCGGCTTCATGACGCTCCGTGCACATGGGTCGAGCGTCCTCGATCACGGCCGCCCGGGCATCGGGGAGCGACCCCACCTCACCCCCGAGCCGACCCGGGCCGTGCTCCGGGGGTTGTCCCCCAGGAGCCGTGCGGCGCCCGCGAAGAAAGGTGACTGCGTCTCAGACGAGAGCGTCTCGCGCGTGACGGCTCGTCAGTCTCCGTGACTCAGGCAGCGTCTGTCGCCACCGCTCAGCTCTCCAGGACCGCCCGGCAGTTGCCGCCCGTACTCGGCGTGGCCGTGCTGGGATGCAGCTGCCGCCGGTACTCGGCCTGGCCGTGCTGCGACGCAGTTGCCGCTGTTACTCGGCCTGGCCGTGCTGCGACGCAGTTGCCGCTGTTACTCGGCCTGGCCGTGCCGCGACGCAGTTGCCTACCGCTGCTCGACCCGCCCGGCCGCCGTGTACTTGCGCGCCGCCGCCAGCAGCTCCGGATGCAGCGCCTCACCGGCCGGCAGCACCCGCGGCAGCAGGTCGCGACGGGTGGTCTCGGCCCGGAACGCCAGGGCGACCGTCACGTCGTGGTCCGGCCGGTGCACGATCTCGACCGGGTCGCCGGCCCGTATCCCGCCCGGCTCGATCACCCGCAGATAGGCCCCCGGCGCCCCACGCTCGGTGAACCGCTTCACCCACCGCTCCTCGCCCAGATGGGCCTGGAAGGTGCGGCACGGGATCCGCCCGCAGGTGACCTCCAGCACCACCTCGGGCCCGATCCGCCAGCGCTCGCCGATCAGCGCGCCGGAGACGTCCAGGCCGAGGGTGGTGAGGTTCTCGCCGAACGCGCCGCAGGCCAGCTCGCGGCCCAGCTCGACCTCCCAGGCGTCGAGATCCTCCCGGGCCACCGCGTACACGGCCTGGTCGTCGCCGCCGTGATGCCGGGTGTCGCACACCGAGTCGCCGGCCAGCCCGCTCGCGCCGACCCCCTTCGGGCCCGGTGCCGCCACCCGCACCGGCCCCTGCGCCGGCCGCTTGTCGATGCCGGTCAGCCCTTCCGGCTGGTCGGTGTACGGGACGCGCGTCGCCCTGCCCAGGTTCACGGAAAGAAGCTTCATGGCCGCACGGTAGGGCGCCGACGGTCAAAGCGTCGACGCATTATTCGCGGCCGCACCCAAGGGCGGCTTATGCTCGAAGGGTGATCGAGGCCCGACATCTCCGTGTGCTGCGCGCTGTGGCCGCCACCGGCTCCTTCTCGGCGGCGGGGCGCGAGCTGGGCTGCACCCAGCCCGCCGTCAGCCAGCAGATGAAGGCCCTGGAGGCGTCCGTCGGCACCCCGCTGCTGGTGCGCGGCGGCCGCGAGATGCGGCTGACGCAGGCGGGCGAGGCCCTGGTGCGGCACGCCGCTGGCATCCTCGCCGGGCTGACCGCCGCCGAGGAGGAGGTCGCGGCCATCGCCGGGCTGCGCGCCGGCCGGGTCCGCCTCGTCTCCTTCCCCAGCGGCAGCTCCACCCTGGTCCCCACCGCGCTCGCCGCCCTGCGCGCCGCGCACCCGGGCACCCGGGTGTCCCTGGTCGAGGCCGAGCCGCCGCGCTCGGTGGAGATGCTCCGGGAGGGCGACTGCGACATCGCGCTGGCCTTCCGCTACGAGGACGCGGCGGGCGTACAGGAAGGGGAGTGGGACGACCTCGTCGTGCGGCCCCTGCTGACGGACCGTCTGGTGGCGCTCGTGCCCGAGCGCAACCGGCTGGCCCGGGCCGGGTCCGTGGCGATCGGGGAACTCGCCGACGAGCCCTGGATCGCGGGCTGCCCGCGCTGCCGCGGCCAGCTCGTGGAGGTCTGCGAGAAGGCGGGCTTCACGCCGCGCATCGACTTCGCCACCGACGACTACCCGGCCGTGGTCGGCCTGGTCGGCGCAGGTCTCGGCGTCGCCGTACTGCCCCAGCTGGCCATCGAGTCCGTACGGCCCCGAGGGGCGCGCGCGGTGACGCTGGAGCCGGCGGTGCGCCGCGAGATCGTCGCCCTCACGCTGCCCGACCTGGCCCAGGTCCCGGCCGTGACGGCCACGTTGGACCAGCTGGCGACCGCCGCGGGCCGTAAGTAGGGCGGGCGGCGCAAGAAGAGAGGGGCACACACACGCGTGCCCCTATGTCTCCGGAGAGAGCGTCTGCCTCGGGGGAGACACTCCCCCAGGTGCGGACGTCTCAGAAGAAACGTTCCTTCAAGTGTTCGAGACGGCGTCGCCGCCGGGAGCCGAAGCCGTCACCAGACGGTGGCGTGCCCGGCCCATGAGTTCCTCGCGCTCGTCCTCGGTCAACCCGCCCCACACGCCGTACGGTTCGCGCACCGCCAGCGCGTGTGCCGCGCACTGCGCGCGGACCGGGCACCTCATGCAGACCTCTTTGGCCGAGTTCTCACGAGCACTCCGGGCCGCCCCGCGCTCGCCCTCGGGATGGAAGAAGAGCGAGCTGTCCACTCCGCGACAGGCAGCCAGGAGCTGCCAGTCCCACAGGTCCGCGTTCGGTCCGGGAAGGCGGGAGAAATCTGCCATTGCGTGACCCCTTGTAGCCGTTCTGAGCGGATACGGTGCCCACGACCGTACAACTACGATCTAAGGAGATGAAAATATGACTCATTGCGAATCTAGCCTCGGACACCAGCAAAAGGGAAGAAAATGGGCCGAATGGGGCACGGTTGTGATGAAACGTTGAGGGTCTGCCGTTCATGTCTCCACCGTGTCCGCCCCCTCACGTAGAGTGCCGAAGATGGCAGACGGCCCCGTAACTCTTTCGAGTGACCGTCGTTGAGAGTGCGAGGCGGTTGAAAACACAAGCGCTCGGGCAGGCGTCCGAGACGGTCGACCGCACAGGTGACGATTCGTACCAGCCTGGAGGCTCAAGGTGACGCGCATCAGCTGCGGAGGGCGGCCATGACTTCCGTCCTCGTCTGCGACGACTCCCCGCTTGCCCGAGAGGCGCTCCGCCGCGCGGTCGCGACCGTGCCCGGTGTCGAGCGCGTGACGACGGCGGCCAACGGCGAGGAAGTCCTCCGCCGCTGGGGTGCCGACCGCTCGGACCTGATTCTGATGGACGTACGCATGCCCGGTCTGGGCGGCGTCGAGACCGTTCGGCGGCTGCTGTCCGCCGACCCCGGGGCGCGCATCATCATGCTCACCGTCGCGGAAGACCTGGACGGCGTCGCGCTCGCGGTCGCCGCGGGTGCCCGGGGATACCTCCACAAGGACGCCTCGCGCGCGGAGCTGCGGGCGACGGTGACCCAGGCGCTCGCCGACCCGACGTGGCGGCTCGCGCCCCGGCGGCTGCGGTCCGCCGAGATGGGGGCGGCTCCCACGCTCACCGCGCGGGAGATCCAGGTCCTGGAGGGCATGAGCCACGGACGGTCCAACGCCGAGATCGGGCGTGAGCTGTTCCTCTCCGAGGACACGGTCAAGACCCACGCGCGGCGACTGTTCAAGAAGCTCGGGGCGTCGGACCGGGCCCACGCCGTGGCGCTGGGCTTCCGGTGGGGCCTCGTCCGCTGACGCTCCCGAGGTGCGGCGAGCGGTTCGCGGCCACTCGTCCGCCGTCCTCCGCGACTGGTCCCGCGCCGGCCCTCCGTGGCCGGTCGCGCCCCGCGGCGGAGCCGCACATGTGAAACGGTCCCGCGTCCCTTTCGGGGCGCGGGTGCTCGTTTCGTGGCGGATGCCGCATCCTTGAGGTGTGGAGTTCCTCGGGGACGAGTCGGTCGAGCGGAAGGGGAGGGCGCAGGGGATGAGTTCCGGCGCACCTGCTCATAACGCTTCGGTGCACAACGACGGCCGTGGTGCCGCGGACGGTTCCGGCGCAGGGCACCATGGACCGATGCGCGACGACGAGGCGACCCGTGCCCAGGGGGCGATCGGTGCTCTCGTCCACCGCGCGGTCGACGGGGACGAACAGGCCACGCACGACCTGCTCGCCCATGTCCACCCGCTGGCGCTGCGCTACTGCCGTACCCGGCTGTCCCGGCTCCCGGGGGACGCGCGCCACTTCGTCGAGGACCTCGCCCAGGAAGTGTGCGTGGCGGTGCTGCTGGCGCTGCCGCGCTACCGGGACACCGGCCGGCCCTTCGAGGCCTTCGTCTTCGCCATCGCCGCGCACAAGGTCGCCGACCTCCAGCGGGCCGCGATGCGCCACCCCGGCTCCACGGCCGTCCCCTCCGACGAGATGCCGGAGCGCCCGGACGACTCCCTCGGCCCCGAGGAGCGCGCGCTGCTCAGCAGCGACGCCGAATGGGCCAAGAAACTGCTGGCCAACCTGCCCGAGAACCAGCGCGAGCTGCTTCTGCTGCGCATCGCCGTCGGCCTCACCGCCGAGGAGACGGGCCAGATGTTGGGAATGTCACCCGGCGCGGTCCGGGTGGCCCAGCACCGTGCGCTCAGCCGGCTGCGGGCACTGGCCGAGCAGTAGGAGCGCGGTACGGCACCTTGGTGGAGAAGGTGGCCGATCGCGTCCGTAGGAACATACGAAGACGAGTACGGCCTCGGACCGTGGAATGAGACGGGTGCACTTCCCGTTAGCATGGACATCCGCACCGATCAAGGCCATTGGGGAAGGTGTCATGACTGCCAACGTCGACGGAGTGCCCGACAAATTCGCGACACTCGGGCTGACCTACGACGACGTGCTGCTGCTGCCGGGTGCATCCGAGGTGCTCCCCAACGCGGTCGACACCTCGTCCCGGATCTCCCGTAATGTCCGGGTCAACATCCCGCTCCTGTCCGCCGCCATGGACAAGGTCACCGAGTCGCGCATGGCGATCGCGATGGCCCGTCTGGGCGGCGTCGGTGTACTGCACCGCAACCTCTCCATCGAGGACCAGGTCAACCAGGTCGACCTGGTGAAGCGGTCCGAGTCGGGCATGGTCACCGACCCGATCACCGTGCACCCGGAGGCGACCCTCGCCGAGGCGGACGCGCTGTGCGCCAAGTTCCGCATCAGCGGTGTCCCCGTCACCGACCCGGCCGGCAAGCTCCTCGGCATCGTCACCAACCGTGACATGGCCTTCGAGAGCGACCGCAGCCGCCAGGTGCGCGAGGTCATGACCCCGATGCCGCTGGTCACCGGCAAGGTCGGCATCTCCGGTGTGGACGCCATCGAGCTGCTGCGCAAGCACAAGATCGAGAAGCTCCCGCTGGTCGACGACGCGGGCGTCCTCAAGGGCCTGATCACGGTCAAGGACTTCGTCAAGGCCGAGAAGTACCCGAACGCCGCGAAGGACTCCGAGGGCCGCCTGCTCGTCGGTGCCGCCGTCGGCGCCAGCCCCGAGGCGCTGGAGCGCGCCCAGGCGCTCGCCGCGGCCGGTGTGGACTTCCTGGTCGTCGACACCTCGCACGGCCACAACAGCAACGCGCTCAGCTGGATGGCGAAGATCAAGTCGGCCGTGAACGTCGACGTGATCGGCGGCAACGTCGCCACCCGTGACGGCGCGCAGGCCCTGATCGACGCCGGTGTCGACGGCATCAAGGTCGGCGTGGGCCCCGGCTCGATCTGTACCACGCGCGTGGTCGCCGGCATCGGTGTCCCGCAGGTCACCGCGATCTACGAGGCCGCCCTCGCGGCCCGCCCCGCCGGCATCCCGGTGATCGGCGACGGCGGCCTGCAGTACTCGGGCGACATCGGCAAGGCGCTCGCCGCCGGCGCCGACACCGTCATGCTGGGCAGCCTGCTCGCCGGCTGCGAGGAGTCGCCGGGCGAGCTGCTGTTCATCAACGGCAAGCAGTTCAAGTCCTACCGCGGCATGGGCTCGCTGGGCGCCATGCAGTCGCGCGGCCAGGGCCGGTCCTACTCCAAGGACCGCTACTTCCAGGCGGAGGTCTCCTCCGACGACAAGCTCGTCCCCGAGGGCGTCGAGGGCCAGGTGCCCTACCGCGGCCCGCTGGCCAACGTCCTGCACCAGCTCGTGGGCGGTCTGCGCCAGACCATGGGCTACGTGGGCGCGGCCACCATCGAGGAGATGGAGTCCAAGGGCCGCTTCGTCCGCATCACCGCGGCGGGCCTGAAGGAGAGCCACCCGCACGACATCCAGATGACGGTCGAGGCGCCGAACTACAGCCGTAAGTAGTCACAGGTCTCGCACAAGGGCGGCCCCGGGATGCTCCGGGGCCGCCCTTGTCGTACCCGTCGGCGATACTGGAAGACGCTGAAACGCATCAGGGAAAGGCCACACATCGTGACTGAGATCGAGATCGGGCGCGGCAAGCGCGGCCGCCGGGCGTACGCCTTCGACGACATCGCCGTCGTCCCCAGCCGCCGTACGCGGGACCCGAAGGAGGTCTCGATCGCCTGGCAGATCGACGCCTACCGCTTCGAGCTGCCGTTCCTGGCCGCCCCCATGGACTCCGTGGTCTCCCCGGCCACCGCGATCCGCATCGGTGAGCTCGGCGGCCTCGGCGTGCTCAACCTCGAAGGCCTGTGGACGCGCTACGAGGACCCGCAGCCGCTGCTCGACGAAATCGTCGGGCTGCCCGTCGAGGCGGCCACGCGCCGGCTGCAGGAGATCTACGCCGCTCCCATCAAGGAGGAGCTGATCGGGCAGCGCATCAAGGAGGTGCGCGACTCCGGCGTGGTCACCGCCGCCGCGCTCTCCCCGCAGCGCACCGCCCAGTTCTCCAAGGCCGTCGTGGACGCGGGCGTGGACATCTTCGTCATCCGCGGCACGACCGTGTCGGCGGAGCACGTCTCCGGTTCGCACGAGCCGCTGAACCTGAAGCAGTTCATCTACGAGCTGGACGTCCCGGTCATCGTCGGCGGCTGCGCCACCTACACCGCGGCCCTGCACCTGATGCGCACGGGCGCCGCGGGCGTACTGGTCGGCTTCGGCGGCGGCGCCGCGCACACCACGCGCAACGTGCTGGGCATCCAGGTGCCGATGGCCACGGCCGTGGCGGACGTGGCGGCGGCCCGCCGTGACTACATGGACGAGTCCGGCGGCCGGTACGTGCACGTGATCGCCGACGGCGGTGTCGGCTGGTCCGGCGACCTGCCCAAGGCGATCGCCTGCGGCGCCGACGCGGTGATGATGGGCTCCCCGCTCGCGCGCGCGACCGACGCGCCGGGCCGGGGCCACCACTGGGGCATGGAGGCGGTCAACGAGGAGCTGCCGCGCGGCCAGAAGGTCGACCTCGGCACCGTCGGCACCCTCGAGGAGGTCCTCACGGGCCCGTCGCACACCCCCGACGGCTCCATGAACCTCTTCGGCGCCCTGCGCCGCGCCATGGCCACCACGGGCTACAGCGAGCTGAAGGAGTTCCAGCGCGTCGAGGTGACGGTCGCGGACTCGCAGCACCGCCGGTAGGCACCCGCACGGCGGCGAGGGGCCCTTCCACAGGTGTGGACGGGCCCTTCGTCGTACGTGTCCCTACGCGGCCGCTGCCTTCTTCGTGCCCGAGTACGCGGCGACCGCGCCGAGGGCGAGGAACAGGAAGGTGACCGGGTTCGCCGACCTCTGCCAGGCCTCCGTCAGGATGCCGAAGTGGTCGACGAAGAAGCCGGCCGCCGGCACGCCCAGGAGGTCGGCGGCGCCGATCGTCGTGCCGATGAGCTGGCCCAGCCAGACGGATCCCACGGACAGCAGCGCGCTCAGGAGGGGCAGCACCGGGTGCGAGCCGCCCGCCTTGCCGGCCGCGTAACCGACGAGGAGGCCGACCCCTACGGCCACGAAGCCGATCTGCTTCTGCGTGGCGCCGACGATCGCCCCGTACATCCCGGCGGTGACCAGGGCGACGACGACCGCGGTGACGATGCCCAGCGCGAGACTGCCCTCACCCGGGCGTGCGGGCACCGGCGGACCCGGCGGGAAGACACCGGGCTGCGGTGGAACTGACTGGCTCATGACAGGAACCCCCGTGACTGCGAATGAGACGCCGCACGGTAACAGGCCGGGTCGTGAACTCGGCTGGGGTTCCTTGAGGGGGCGCGTGGGGTGGAAGGGGCGCCCATGGGACGCCACCGCAAGCCCACCCGCTGCGACCGACTCCGTCTTTGGACGGTGAGGTGCCGGAGCGCCCCCTGTCACAACCTGTGCGCCGCCCCCGTGGGCGTGGCCCCCCGCGTGTCCAGCAGGAGCTGCGCCTTCACCGACAGGCCCTGGAGGTCGTAGGTGCGGTGGGGCTGGAGGAGGATCGTGAGGTCGGCCTCCGCCGCCGCCTCGTAGAGGGAGTCCGCGCGGGGGATCGGGCGGTCCAGGACCGTCCAGGCCGGGATGTGGGGGTCGTGGTAGCTGACCGCCGCGCCGAGGGACATCAGGCGGACGGCGATCTCATGGGCCGGGGTGCCCTGCTGGTCGGCGAGGTCGGGCTTGTAGGTGACGCCCAGCAACAACACGCGGGCGCCCCGGGCCGACTTGCCGTGCTCGTTCAGGAGCGTGGCCGCGCGCTGGACGACGTAGCGCGGCATCTGGTCGTTGACCTGCTTGGCCAGTTCCACCATGCGCAGGCCGCGGCCGGGCTGTCCGATGAGGTCCTGGGGGACGGTGTGGCCGCCGACGCCGGGGCCGGGGCGGAAGGCCTGGAACCCGAAGGGCTTGGACTCGGCGCAGCGGATGACGTCCCAGAGGTCGACGCCCAAGTCGTGGCAGAGGACGGCCATTTCGTTGACGAGGGCGATGTTGACGTGCCGGTACGTCGTCTCCAGGAGCTGCACCGCCTCGGCCTCGCGCAGCCCTCGCGCGCGGACCACCTTGTCGGTGATCCGGCCGTAGAAGGCGGCGGCGGACTCTGTGCAGGCCGGGGTGAGGCCGCCGATCACCTTGGGGGTGTTGGCGGGGGTGAAGGCACGGTTGCCGGGGTCGACGCGGGTGGGGGAGTGCGCGAGGTGGAAGTCGCGGCCCGCGCGAAGCCCTGAGCCCTCTTCGAGGAGCGGGCGCAGCACGTCCTCCGTGGTGCCGGGCAGGACCGGGGACTCCAGGATGACGGTGGTGTGCGGGCGCAGCCGGGCCGCGAGGGTGCGGGCGGCCGACTCCACCTGGGTCAGGTCGAGGCCCCCGTCGGCGGCGCGGGGGGTGGGCGCGCAGATGACGGCGGTGCGCACCCGGCCGAGTTCCGCGGGCCCGTCGGCGAGCCGGAAGCCCTCCGAGTGCATCCGGCGCAGTTCGGCGGGGCTGAGGGAGCCGGCCTCAGGTCCGGTGCGGTAGCCGACCGTGGGGATGCCGGCGGTGACGGCGGCCTGGGCCAGCGGCAGGCCGAGCGGGCCGAGTCCGATGACGGCGAGATCTGCGGGCATGGCGTATGCCGTCCTTCCCAGTAACCGAAGCGGGGCAGGTGCGCAAGCCCGGTGGACAGAACGGGCGAGCGCACTGTCAGACTAGGCGTAAATATGACCGATATGCGGGATTCATTCCTTGTGTCGTCCGGTGTGGCGCCGGTGTTCGTGTGCGGGTCCGCGCACGGTAGGGCGGGAGTTGTCCACAGGTCGATCGTGCGTGGTGGCTGAAGTCGGGCAAGCCGGTCAGAATTTGGGCAGGAGGGATGCAGAGCGATACGGACGGGGCTTCGCCCGACGGGTGCGGCCGGTGCGACCGACGAGCGGGAGGCAGCGGTGAGGACAGCGACACTGGGACCGGCGCAGCGCGCCGGGGCCCTCGCGGCCATGGCCGAGCACGAACTGGACCTGCTGGTCGTCGGCGGCGGAGTGGTCGGCGCGGGCACCGCGCTCGACGCCGTCACGCGCGGGCTGTCCACCGGCCTGGTCGAGGCACGCGACTGGGCGTCCGGCACGTCGAGCAGGTCCAGCAAGCTGATCCACGGCGGCCTGCGCTATCTGGAGATGCTCGACTTCGCGCTGGTGCGGGAGGCGCTGAAGGAGCGCGGCCTGCTCCTGGAGCGGCTCGCACCGCATCTGGTGAAGCCGGTGCCGTTCCTGTACCCGCTCCAGCACCAGGGCTGGGAGCGGTGGTACGCCGGATCGGGCGTCGCCCTCTACGACGCCATGTCGATGGCCCGCGGACACGGCAGGGGACTGCCCGTGCACCGCCATCTGACCCGCGGCCACGCCCTGCGCGTGGCGCCCTGTCTGAGGAAGGACGCGCTCGTCGGGGCGCTCCAGTACTACGACGCCCAGATGGACGACGCCCGCTATGTGGCGACTCTGGTGCGCACCGCCGCGGCCTACGGCACCCAGGTCGCCAACCGTGCGCGCGTCACCGGCTTCCTGCGCGAGGGCGAACGCGTGGTCGGCGCGCGCGTGCAGGACGTCGAGGCCGGCGGGGAGTACGAGATCCACGCCAAGCAGATCGTCAACGCCACCGGCGTGTGGACCGACGACACCCAGGCCATGGTGGGCGAGCGCGGGCAGTTCCACGTCCGCGCCTCCAAGGGCATCCACCTCGTCGTGCCCAAGGACCGCATCCACTCCAGCACCGGGCTGATCCTGCGCACCGAGAAGTCCGTGCTGTTCGTCATCCCCTGGGGCCGGCACTGGATCGTCGGCACCACCGACACCGACTGGGACCTCGACAAGGCCCATCCGGCCGCATCCAGCGCCGACATCGACTACCTGCTGGAGCATGTGAACTCCGTCCTGGCCGTGCCGCTCACCCGTGACGACGTCGAGGGCGTGTACGCGGGCCTGCGCCCCCTGCTCGCCGGGGAGTCGGAAGCCACCAGCAAGCTCTCCCGCGAGCACATCGTGGCCCACCCGGTGCCCGGCCTGGTCGTGGTGGCGGGCGGCAAGTACACGACGTACCGCGTGATGGCCAAGGACGCCGTCGACGAGGCGGTCCACGCCCTCGACCGGCGGGTCGCGGAGTGCGTCACCGAGGACATCCCGCTGGTCGGCGCCGAGGGCTACCGCGCGCTGTGGAACGCGCGAGCGCGCATCGCCGCCCGCGCCGGACTGCACGTGGTGCGCGTGGAGCACCTGCTAAACCGCTACGGCTCGATGACGGAGGAACTGCTCGAACTCATCGCGTCCGACCCGTCGTTGGCCGAGCCGCTGCAGGGCGCCGACGACTATCTGCGGGCCGAGATCGTCTACGCCGCCTCGCACGAGGGCGCCCGGCACCTGGACGACGTCCTCACCCGGCGCACCCGGATCTCCATCGAGACCTTCGACCGCGGTACACGCTGCGCACGCGAGGCCGCCGAGCTGATGGCGCCGGTACTCGGCTGGGACGCCGACCACGTCGAACGGGAGGTGAAGCACTACGAGAAGCGGGTGGAGGCCGAGCGCGAGTCCCAGCGCCAGCCCGACGACCTGACCGCGGACGCGGCCCGGCTGGGGGCGCCGGACATCGTGCCGCTGTAACGGCCGGCAGGGGCGCCGGGGCAGGGGTGGGCGCGGTCCACGCCCCGTCACACCCCGCCGCGGAAGGGGTTATTCAGCCCAGTACGGGACACCTGGGCACGGGTGTGCGGCGAGGGGCCCCCGGGGCGTGGGGCACTTGCCGGGTGAGAGACAATGGAGCCTCTGTCAGGGCGGGTTGTACGAGGGGACTCATGTCGGAGGCGGAGCGGGCGGGGACACCCCGTCAGGACAAGAGCGCACGTCTCCTCGCCGGGCGTTACCGGCTGGGAGACGTGCTCGGCCGCGGCGGCATGGGCACGGTCTGGCGGGCCGAGGACGAGACCCTCGGCCGCACGGTCGCCGTCAAGGAGCTGCGGTTCCCGTCGAACATCGACGAGGACGAGAAGCGCCGGCTGATCACGCGGACCCTGCGCGAGGCCAAGGCCATCGCACGGATCCGCAACAACAGCGCGGTGACGGTCTACGACGTCGTCGAGGAGGACGACCGGCCGTGGATCGTGATGGAGCTCGTCGAGGGCAAGTCGCTCGCCGAGGTCATCCGCGAGGACGGCCTGCTGGAGCCCAGGCGCGCCGCCGAGGTCGGACTCGCGATCCTGGACGTGCTGCGCTCCGCGCACCGCGAGGGCATCCTGCACCGCGACGTGAAGCCGTCCAACGTGCTGATCGCCGACGACGGCCGGGTCGTGCTCACCGACTTCGGCATCGCCCAGGTCGAGGGCGACCCGTCCATCACGTCCACCGGCATGCTCGTCGGCGCCCCCTCCTACATCTCGCCGGAGCGCGCCCGCGGCCACAAGCCGGGCCCCGCGGCCGACCTGTGGTCGCTGGGCGGCCTGCTGTACGCCGCCGTCGAGGGGACCCCGCCGTACGACAAGGGTTCGGCGATCGCCACGCTCACCGCGGTGATGACCGAGCCGCTGGACGAACCGAAGAACGCGGGGCCGCTGGCGGACGTGATCCGCGGGCTGCTCACCAAGGACCCGGCCGAGCGGCTCGACGACGCGGGCGCGCGGGCGATGCTCAACGCCGTGATCCACGCCCCCGACCCGGCCGAGGTGCCGGAGGCGCTGGACGCCACGCGGGTCGTGCCGCTGCCCGCGCAGCCGGGCGAGCCCGGTTCCGGCGGCCGGCGGGGCGAGGAGGCGGCCGAGCGGCTGCGCGGGGCGCTGCGTTCGGTGCGCAAGGCCGCCGCGAGCACGGCGGTCTCGTCGCGGACGAGGACCGGCGGCGGCGAGACGCGCACCACGGCGACGCCCGAGGCCGGTGCCGCCGCGGTCGGCGCGTCGCGCACGCAGTCCACGAGCGGCACCAACGCCGGCACCGGCGGCCGCAGTTCGGGCTGGCCCGTGATGCCTCCGCCGGACCTGCCGCCGCGGCCGGTGCAGCGCGCGCCGCTGACCGATGTCGTGCCCAGGCGGACGCTGGTGATCATCGCGGTCGTCGTGGCGCTGGCCGTGCTCGGCACCGTGCTCGCCCTCACCCTCGGCGGCGACGACACCGACGCGGCGCAGCCGGGCCCCGGCACCCGCACGGCGGCCGGGTCCACCCCGAGCGCCGACACCAAGGACGACGACCAGGGCGGGACGCACCCCGACGGCGACGCCTCGAAGTCCGCCGACCAGGGCTCGGCACCGGGCGCCGGCGCATCGAGCGGCGAAGGCACCCCGACCCCCACCGGCTCCGCCGAGGGGACCGACACCGGCAAGGGCGAGAAGGACGCCGACGTGGCCCGCACGCACCAGGGTGCTCAGGGCTACTCGATCGGGCTGCCCACGGGCTGGAAGTTCCAGACGGCCAGCTCCTCCGGCGACCGTTTCACCGGTCCCCGAGGGCAGAAGCTGCTCATCGGCTGGACCAGCACGCCCAAGGACGACCCGGTCGCCGACTGGCGCGACCAGGAGCGCTCCATGGTCCGTTCGCAGTACCAGCGCATCCGCATACAAGCGGTGGACTACCGCGGCTGGGACACGGCCGACTGGGAGTTCACCTACACCGAGGACGGGACGAGGTACCGGACCGTCGACCGCGGGTTCGTCGTCAACGACCACCAGGGCTATGCGCTGATGTACACGGCGAAGGCCGCCGACTGGCGCGGGGACCTGCGCCGGGACACCTGGCGGACGCTGGCGAGGACGTTCCAGCCGAAGAAGTGAGCCGGGGGTCCGGGGGGCCGGGCCCGGTATTTCGGGGGTCGCGGACGAAGTGAGATGTCCCATCCCCTCGGTGCGGGTTGCCTCCGGCACGTATCGTGAGTGCTTGCGGACCGTACGCAGCCGGAACCGAGCGGCGGGCGAACGGAATTGACCAGCCGGGCGGCCGGGGGAGGCAACGTGGACGACTATGCGGGACGGGTGCTCGCCGGCCGCTACCGCCTGCCGCTGCCGCCCGCCGACGAGTACGAACTCACCGAGACGCGCGCCTTCGACACCTACAGCGGACAGGAAGTCCTGGTCCGGCAGGTGCCGTTGCCCGAGGTCGTCGAGGCGGAGGTGCTCGACGCGGACGGGCTGCCCGAGGGTTTCACCGCACGGGAACCGGGCGCACGACGGCCCGCCGCACGCCCCGGCAGCGCGCGTCGGCCCGCGGACCCGGCGGTACGGCGTGCCGTGGAGGCCGCGCAGGCCGCGGCGGCGATCCCCGACCACCCACGGCTGGACCAGGTCTTCGACGTCTTCGCCGAGGGCGGGTCGCTGTGGATCGTCAGTGAGCTGGTGGCGGCGCGGCCGCTGGCGGCGCTGCTGGCCGAGCGGCCGCTGACGCCGTACCGCGCGGCCGAGGTCGCCTCCGACGTCCTCATGGCACTGCGGGTGCTGCACGGCCACGGCTGGGTGCACCGCAACATCACCGCCCGCACGGTCCTCGTCTGCGACGACGGCCGTGTCATGCTCACCGGCCTCGCGGTGGGGGCGGCGGAGGAGGCGCTGTGCGGGTACGACCCCGTCCCGGCGCCGGACGGCGACGACAACGGCGGCGGCGGGCACCCGGCGGGACCTGACGGGGGCACGGCACGCGGACCGGGTGCCGGCGGACCGGGCACTGACGGCGGACCGGGCGCCGGTGGTGCGTCGCCCTACGCCGGACCGCGCGGGATCGCCGGCGGGGGGGCGGGAGGCCACCCGGCCGGACCGGGCGGCAGCGTGGCCGACGCCGAGACCGCGCGGCGCGCCGCCATCGAGGCGCGGGGCGCCGGACGGCTGCCGGGGGCGCAGGAGCCCGGCGGGCCCGGCACCGCGGCCCTGCCCGCGAGCCGCCGCGCGCCGGAGACCGACGACGATGTCAGGGCGGCGCGCGCCGGGGCGATCGCGGCCTACCGCGCGGGCGCCCGCGCCGCGGCCCGGGTCCAGGAGGCCCAGCGGAGCGGCCCCACCCCGCTGCCCGGGGCCCGCCCCGCGCAGGGGACCGCGCCGCAGTCGCCGTACCTCCCCGGGCAGGACACCGGAGGCCGGCACGGCACCACCCCGCCGGGGCGGATAGCCGACCCGTACGGGGTGCGCGCCGGTTCCTGGCACGGCGCCTCACCGCGCGGCGGCAGCGCGCCCGGCGTACCCGGTGACACCGGCCGCCAGGCCCTCCCACCCGCCGGTCACCCCCAGGGTTCCGCAGCGGTGCCCGCCGGATCCGGGGCGGCCCACTGGGACTCCCAGGCCGCCCCCGCCCGCCGGGGCCCCGCCACCGCGCTCGCCGCCGAGCGGGCCCGGCAGGCACGGATGGCCGTCGTGGGGCCCGTCACCGAGCGGTGGGCGCCGGAGCAGGCCGGGCCGGTCCACGAGAACTGGCAGCTGGCGGCGCCCATCGGTCCGGCCACCGACCTGTGGGCACTGGGCGCGCTGCTCTTCAGGGCCGTACAGGGGCATGCGCCCTACCCGGAGGAGTCCACGGCCGAGCTGGTGCAGATGGTGTGCGCGGAGCCGCCCGCGTTCGCGGAGGAGTGCGGTCCGCTCCGGCCGGTCGTGGAGTCGCTGCTGCGCCAGGACCCGACCGAGCGCATCGACTTCGAGGAACTCGGCGGCTGGCTGCGCTCGCTCGTACGGTCGGCACCCGAGCCGGACGCCGGTGTGAACGTCGTCGCCCTGCCGCCCGTCGACGCGGGCCGGCTGCCCGTCGTACGGCGTCGGGGTGAGCTGGTGCGCAAGCGCCGCGCCGGGCTGCCCGCGCCGCACGGGCGGCACAAGCGGGCCCGGGAGCCGGAGCGTTCGCCGCGCAGCCTGGGCCGCACCCTGCTGGTGGCGGTGCTGGTGGCGATGGCCGTCGCGATCGCGTATGCCGCGCTGTTCATGCCCAAGTCCGAGGAGGCCGGCTCGGGCGGGGCGCCCCGCGCGGACCGTACCGGGGCGGCGGGCCAGGCCGACGAGGCACCCGAGCCGGAGGCCAGCAGCGAGCCCAGACCGGACCACACCACGCCCGGCGGCAACGACCCGTCGGAGTCGGCCGGTTCCCCACAGACCCGGACGACCGGGCCGGACGCCGCCGACGGGTTCACCGTACGGGCCGACGAGGCCGGTTTCCGGATCGCCGTCGCCGACGGCTGGGACCGCACGCCCCGCAACGGCCGCGGCCAGGTGCGCTACTCCCACGGCGCGTTCGAGCTGATCGTCGTACCGGGGAGGGACACCGCGGCGGAGTTCGGCGCGGACCCGATGGTGTACCAGCGGGAGCGGGAGGCCGAGTTGCAGCCGTACCGCGACTCCACCTGGGCCACGGCCACCGGGCTGAAGACGATATCGGTGGGCGGACGGACCATGGCCGAGGGGCAGTTCACCTGGACCGGGGCGGACGGCCGGGAGTTGTTCGTGCGCAATGTCGCGATCCTCCTCGACGGCCGCTACCACGTCGTGCAGGTACGCGGCCCCGAGGCCGAACGGGACGAAGTGACACGGCTGTACGAGCAGGCGTCCACCACCTACCAGGTCACCGGCGGCTGATTCACGGGACCGCGTTTCGGTTCCCTTCGGTCACGCAAAGCGACAACCGTCACAGTGCGGTATCCGAGCGGCCCCGCGTGTTCCCCGTCAGGTCACCGGTACTTACCCTGACCCTGTCAATATCAAAGCGGGGCAACGTGAATCAGATGCAGGGCCAGCTCATTGCGGACCGTTACCGCCTGGCCGAATCGATCGGCCGTGGTGGCATGGGCCGGGTCTGGCGGGCACGGGACGAGGTGCTGCACCGGACCGTCGCCGTCAAGGAACTGACGGCCGCTCTCTACGTCTCGGAGAGCGACCAGGCCGTCCTGCTGGCGCGGACCCGGGCCGAGGCACGCGCGGCCGCGCGGATCAACCACTCGGCCGTCGTCACCGTGCACGACGTGCTGGAGCACGACGGCCGCCCGTGGATCGTCATGGAGCTGGTCGAGGGCCGCTCGCTCGCCGACGCGGTCAAGGAGGACGGCCGCATCGCGCCCACCGAGGCCGCCCGGATCGGCCTGTGGGTGCTGCGCGCGCTGCGTGCCGCGCACACCGCCGGGGTGCTGCACCGCGACGTCAAGCCCGGCAACGTCCTGCTCGGCCGCGAAGGCCGGGTGCTGCTCACCGACTTCGGCATCGCCCAGATCGAGGGCGACTCCACCATCACCCGCACCGGAGAGGTCGTCGGCTCCGTCGACTACCTCGCCCCGGAGCGCGTCCGCGGCCACGACCCCGGGCCCGCCTCCGACCTGTGGGCGCTCGGCGCGACGCTGTACACCGCGGTCGAGGGGCGCTCGCCGTTCCGCCGCACCTCACCGATCTCCACCATGCAGGCCGTCGTCGAGGAAGAGGCCGACGCGCCCGCCCACGCCGGCGCGCTCGCGCCCGTCATCGACGCCCTGCTGCGCAAGGATCCGGCCAGTCGTCCGGGCGCCGCCGAGGCCGAACGGATGCTCGCCCAGGCGGCGGAGGGCCGCGTCCCGGCCGTCACCCAGCCGTACGTCCCCCCGCAGGCGGGCCCGCACCAGGGGCCGGCCACGGCGTCGCCGACGTCCACGACGACGCCGTACCCGCAGGCCCCCTACGGGACCCCGGGGCGCCCGCGCAGACGGCGCACCCTCGCCCTGGTCCTCGTCCTCGCGGCGCTCGTCGGGGGCGGCACCGCGGTCGGCGTCCAGCAGTGGCAGGCGCGGAACCAGCAGCACACCGGCGGACCCGGCCCGACGCCCACGGAGACGCAGACCTCCGGCACCCTCCCCGACGGCTGGGAGCGCCGCGACGACCCCTACGGGTTCAGCATCGCCGTGCCCGGACCCGAGTGGAAGCGCACGGACTTCGACAAGGCCACCGGGCAGGTCGACTACTCGCCCGACGGCGGCGAGCACTTCTTCCGTATCGCGGTCGACCCGGCACCCGACTTCGACGACCCCTACGAGCACCAGGCCGACCTGGAGGACCGGGTGGGCCGGCTCGTCGACTACCGCTCCCTGGGCATGGAGAGGAACATCTACCGGGACTGTCCGGGCGCGCTGTGGGAGTACACCTGGACCGCGCAGGACAAGCCCGAGGTGAAGACGAAGCCCGGGCCGCGCCGCGCGATCGACCAGATGTACATCTCCCGTGACGGGGTCGAGTACGCCCTCTACGCCTCCGCCCCGGCCGCGGACTGGGCGACGATGCGCGAGCAGTTCGACACCCTGCTGCGCAGCTGGCGGCCGAAGAACTGAAGAACCGCTGAACGGCGGTGCGGCGACCGTCGGTTGTCGGCCAATCACGCACTCACCTCCCGGAGGGTGGTGCTCCGGCTGGTGCATCATGGGGCGTATGGGGACCGAGGGGGCCGGCGGACGTGTGATCGCGGGACGCTACCGGCTGGAGACGGTGCTCGGACGCGGAGGCATGGGCGTGGTCTGGCGGGCCACCGACCTGCTGCTCGGCCGGCCCGTCGCCGTCAAGGAACTCGCCCTGGACGACTCGTTCTCCGCGAGCGAGTCCCGGCGACGGCGCGAGCGCACCCTGCGGGAGGCGCGCGCGGTCGCGCAGCTGCGCCATCCGCATGTCATCGTCGTCCACGACGTCGTCGAGTGCGACGAACGCCCGTACCTGGTCATGGAGTTCATCGACGGCGGCTCCCTCGCCGACCGCATCACCGCGTACGGGCCCGTCGACGCCCGGGAGGCCGCCCGGATCGGCGTCGCCCTGCTGGGCGCCCTGCGCGCCGCGCACACGGCCGGGGTGCTGCACCGCGACCTCAAGCCCGCCAACGTCCTGGTGGAGAACGGCACCGGCCGGGTCGTCCTCACCGACTTCGGTGTCGCCCACGTCAGCGGTACGACCACGCTCACCGAGTCGGGGTCCTTCGTCGGCTCGCCCGAGTACACCGCGCCGGAGCGCATGTCGGGGGCGGGCACCGGCGCCGCGTCCGACCTGTGGTCGCTGGGGGCGCTGCTGTGCGCGGCGGTCAGCGGCGAGTCGCCCTTCCGCCGCGAGTCGCTGGGCGCGGTCGTGCACGCCGTGCTGTCCGACGACATCCGCCTGCCCGAAGGCGTGGGCCCGCTGCTGCCCGTCGTACGGGGGCTGCTGGAGCGTGATCCGTCGCGGCGGCTGGACGCCGTGGAGGCCGAGCGGATGCTGCGGGCCTTCCGGGAAACCGGGCGCACCCCCGAGCCGGAACCGGCCGAGCGGCCGGCGCGCGCCGGGAGGCTGGCGGTCGCGCTGCTGGTGGCGGCGATGGCGGCGGCCGGACTGTCCGCGGCGGCACTGCTCGTCAACGGCGAGGGGGAGGGCGGAGGTTCACCGACCAGCCCGGCACCGTCGACGTCGGTGAGCACCTCCCAGCCGACCCCCTCCGTCTCGGCCGGCGGTGTGTAGGGCCTGACCGCGCCGGGCCGGGGCTCGGTGACCTCGCCCGTCCGAGCGGGGGCAGTTCGTGTGGGCCTGTGCCTGCCCGTTCGAGCGCGGTCACGGCTTCGTGCACATGCCCCGTCCGGGCAGGGTCACGGGTTCGTGACCGTGCCCGCTTCCGGCTGGCTGATCACGCGGCCGGCGCGATATGCATGGACCCATGAGCAACAACGGGGGAGCCCGCTACGGGGCCGACGAGCCGACGAGTTTCGGCCTGCAACCGCCGCACCCGCAACCGCCGGTCCAGGCCCCTCCCGCGGGGGTCCCGCACCCCGGCAACCCGTACGCGACCCCGGCCCAGGCCGTCCCGCCGCAGCAGCCCGGCCAGATCCCGGCCCCGGTCGCGCAGCCCGCCCACGCCGCCCACGACCCCGGCGCCGGGCGGCTGATCGCCGGGCGCTACCGGCTGCTCGCCAAGCTCGGGCACGGCGGCATGGGCACGGTGTGGCGGGCCAAGGACGAGACCGTGGACCGTGAGGTCGCCGTCAAGGAGCCCCGCGTCCCGGACCACCTGCCCGAGCGGGAGCAGGCCAACGCGTTCGAGCGCATGCGCCGCGAGGCCCGCGCCGCGGCCCGGCTCGACCACCCCGCGGTCGTCAACGTCCATGACGTGGCGGTCGTGGACGGGCGGCCCTGGATCGTCATGGAGCTGGTGCAGGGGCGCTCCCTCGGTGCCGCGCTCCAGGAGGGCACGCTCGGCGCCCGCGAGGCCGCCCGGATCGGCCTGGAGGTGCTCGGTGCGCTGGAGGCGGCCCACGCGGCCGGGATCCTGCACCGTGACGTCAAGCCGGACAACGTGCTGCTGGGCCGGCACGACAGGGTCGTCCTCACCGACTTCGGCATCGCCCAGATCGAGGGCGAGACCAACCTGACCGACACCGGCGGCTTCGTCGGCTCGCCCGAGTACATCGCGCCGGAGCGCGTCCTCGGGCAGCGGCCCGGCCCGGCCTCCGACCTGTGGTCGCTGGGCGTGGTGCTGTACGCGGCGACGGAGGGCGTCTCGCCGTTCCGCCGCAGCAACACCCCGGCCACCCTCCAGTCCGTCCTCAACGCCCACCCCGCCCCGCCCGCCTCCGCGCAGGGCCCCCTCGCCGAGGTCATCAACGGCCTGCTGCAGAAGGACCCGGCCCACCGGCCGGGCGCCGCCCGGGTGCGCGCCCTGCTGGAGGCGGCCGCGAACCCGCCCGTTCCCGCGCCGACCCAGGTCGTGACGGTGACCGGCGGCGGCGACCGGGGCGGCATCCGCCTCGGCCGCAAGGCGCTGCTCGGGATCGGCGCCGCGGTCGTCGCGGTGGCGGTCGCCGGCTGGTTCGCGATCGCCCGGCCGTTCACGGACCCGTCGGCGGAGGGCTGGGAGGAGCAGCAGGCCAAGGAGCTGGCCGCGACGCTGTCCGTGCCCACGGGCTACCAGAGGTCAGGGCCCGGGCCCACGGACCCCAAGGACGATCACTGGGTGCGCTACACGGACCCCAGCGGCGCCGTGTACATCCGGCTGGAGCTCAGCAAGAAGTCCGAGGACACCCTCGACGCCATCGCCAGCACGCCCACCGGCCAGGCCTACGACGAGAAGGAGGAACTGGAGGGCGGCACCAGCTCCGCCTACAACATCGCCGACGACAAGCCCGTCGAGGTGGAGACGGAGAAGACCACGTACCAGGGCCGGGAAGCCGCCGAGTCCACCCTGACGTACACGGACGACACGGTCAGCGACTTCCTCGTGCCCAGGGAGGTCAAGATCTTCTACGTCAGGACGGAGAAGGGCGACATGTACCGGCTGTCCGTCTCCTATCCGGGCCGGGGCGACTTCACCGAGCGGGGCCGGGAAGTGGCGGAGCACGTGATCGACAGCGTCGACATCGACAATCTCTGAGCCTGTCCTTCGACAACTTGCGCCCCACACGGTAGGCATGGGGCATGAGCGGCGAACGCGCGCGCGACGGACACCTGGTCGACGGGCGCTACCGGCTGAGCGGGCGGCTCGGCTCCGGTGGCACGGGCACCCTCTGGCAGGCGTACGACGTCCTGATGGAACGTCAGGTGGCGGTCAGGCAACCCTCGTTGTCCGGTCCGCCGGACGAGGACGAGGGGCGGCGGGCCGTCAAGCGGCTGTACCGGGAGGCGCGCGCGGCCGCCCGCGTCGACCATCCGTCCGCCGTCGTCATCCATGACGTGGTCGTCGACGACGGACTCCCCTGGATCGTCATGGAGCTGGTGCGCGGCCGGTGCCTGCGCGACCTCCTCGCGCAGGGCCCGCTGCCCGGCAGCGAGTGCGCCCGCGTCGGGCTCGCCGTCCTCGGCGCGCTGCGCGCCGCGCACTCGGTCGGGATCGTCCATCGCGACGTACGTCCCGCCAACGTCCTCGTCGAGCACGGCACCGGCCGGGTCGTCCTCACCGACTTCGGGGTCGATCCCGTACGGGGCTCGGAGTTCGCCGCACCCGAGCGCCGGGCCGGACGCGACGCCGGGCCGGCCTCCGACCTCTGGTCGCTCGGCGCGCTGCTGCACGCGGCGGCGGTGGGGGTGGCGCCGGGCGCGGGCGGCGGGGCGGTCGGGGGAGGCGGTCCGGACGGTCCGCTGGGGGCGCTGATCTCCCGGTTGCTGCACGTGGAGCCGGCATTGCGCCCGGCCCCGGACCGCGTGGCCGCACAGCTCGCGTCGATGGCCGGGCAGCCGCGCGCCGACGCCGCGGGGTAGCCGCGGGATGATCAGGGGGCGGTCGCCGGTGGTGCCGCGGGATGATCAGGGGGCGGTGGTCGGTGGTGCCGCGGGACGGTCGTAGCGGTGGTCGGTGGTGCCGCGGGACGGTCGTAGCGGTGGTCGGTGGTGCCGCGGGACGGTCGCAGCGGTCGCCGGACGGGCCGCGGGGTGGTCGTCGTAGCGGCCTCGGCGGAGGCCGTCGGGAAACTGGCGTTCGAGTAGAGGGGGCGGGACAAGCCCCTGATCAGGGCGTTTGTGCCAGTGATCACTGGCGGTGTGTGTGCGGTCGGTGAATCCCTATTACCGACGGGTACACAAAGCCCTCGCCTGCGCATACCCTGCGCGTCATGACCGAAGCGCAGGCACCCGAGAAGGCCGCCCCCGGCACCAACCCCGTCGCTCCCGCCCCCGCCGGCGTGCGCACCGCCGCCGACGTGGTCACCCCAGAGCTGGTGGCCCAACTCACCAAGGGCGTCACGGGTTCCGGCCGGACCGCCAACCACACGCCGTTCACCGGCGAGCAGCTGGCCGACCTGCCCGAGTCCGACCCCGAGGACGTCGCCCGCGCCTTCGAGGCGGCCCGCGCCGCGCAGGCGGTCTGGGCCCAGGTGCCGGTACGGCAGCGCGCGGCCGTGCTGCTCCGCTTCCACGACCTCGTCCTGGAACGCCAGGCCGAGGTGCTCGACCTCATCCAGCTGGAGACCGGCAAGGCCCGGCTGCACGCCCACGAGGAGGTCCAGGCCGTCGCCGTCGCGGCCCGCCACTACGGCCGTAAGGCGTCGGCGTACCTGAAGCCCAAGCGGCACACGGGCGCCGTGCCGACCCTCACCAGGGTCACCGAACTGCGCCACCCGCGCGGCGTCGTGGGCCAGATAGCCCCCTGGAACTACCCGCTCGAACTCTCCGTCGGCGACGCGCTCCCCGCCTTCGTCGCGGGCAACGCCGTGGTGATGAAGCCGGACACGGAGACCTGCCTGACCGCCCTGTGGGCGCGTGACCTGCTCATCGAGGCCGGGCTGCCCGCCGATGTCTTCCAGGTCGTCCTGGGCGAGGGCCCGGTCGTCGGCCCCGAGGTCGTCCGCCACGCCGACTACGTCTCCTTCACCGGCTCCACCCGCACCGGCCGCGAGGTCGCCCAGGGCGCCGCCGCGCGCCTGGTCGGCGTGTCCCTCGAACTCGGCGGCAAGAACGCCATGCTGGTCCTTCAGGACGCCGACCTGGACAAGGCGGCCGCGGGCGCGGTCCGCTCCTGCTTCTCCTCCGCCGGCCAGCTGTGCATCTCCATCGAGCGGCTCTACGTCCACGAGTCGATCGCCGACGCCTTCCTGGAGCGCTTCGCCGCCCGCACCAAGGCCATGCGCCTCGGCACGTCCCTCGCCTACGGCGCCGACATGGGCTCCCTCGTCGGCGAACGCCAGCTGGAGACCGTCAAGCGGCATGTGGAGGAGGCCGTCGCCCAGGGCGCGAAGCTCGTCGCCGGCGGGGTCGCCCGCCCGGACGTCGGCCCGTACTTCTTCGAGCCGACCATCCTCGACGGCGTCACGGACTCGATGTCCGTCTGCGCCGAGGAGACCTTCGGCCCGGTCGTGTCGGTCTACCGCTTCAAGACGGAGGAGGAGGCGATCGAGCGCGCCAACGCCACGTCGTACGGGCTGAACGCCTCGGTCTGGACGAAGGACGGCCGCCGTGGCCGCGAGATCGCCGCCCGCCTGCGCACCGGCACCGTCAACGTCAACGAGGGCTACGCCTCCGCCTACGGCTCCGTCCAGTCGCCCATGGGCGGCATGAAGGACTCCGGCCTCGGCCGCCGCCACGGCTCCGAGGGCATCCTCAAGTACACGGAGGCCCAGACCGTGGCCCACCAGCGGATCCTCCCCATGGCCCCGTCGCTGGGCATGAACGACGAGCAGTACGCGGCCTTCATGAGCCGCAGCCTTCGCCTGATGAAGGCGTTCCGCCTCCGCTAGACCCCTTCTCCCCACCCGTTCTCAACGAGGAGAGCACGTGTCCCAGGACGCTTACGACTACGACGTCATCGTCGTCGGCTCAGGATTCGGCGGATCGGTCACCGCCCTGCGCCTGACAGAGAAGGGCTACTCCGTAGGCGTCCTGGAGGCGGGAAGGCGCTTCACCCGAGCAACCCTCCCCAAGAACTCCTGGGACATCAAGAACTACCTCTGGGCCCCCAAGCTCGGTCTGTTCGGCATCCAGCGCATCCATCTGCTCGGCAACGTCATGGTGCTGGCGGGTGCCGGTGTGGGCGGCGGGTCCCTCAACTACGCCAACACCCTCTACGTGCCACCGAAGCCGTTCTTCGACGACCCCCAGTGGAAGGACATCACCGACTGGCAGGAGGAGCTGAAGCCGTACTACGACCAGGCCCGGCGCATGCTCGGCGTACGGCTCAACCCGACGATGACCCCGTCGGACGTGCACCTGAAGGCGGCCGCGCAGCGGATGGGCGTCGGCGACACCTTCCACATGGCCCCGGTCGGCGTCTTCTTCGGCGACGGCAAGGACGCCGACGGCAAGGTGAAGGCCGCGCCGGGCCGGCGGGCCGACGACCCCTACTTCGGCGGTGCGGGCCCGGCCCGCAACGCCTGCATCGAGTGCGGCGAGTGCATGACCGGCTGCCGGCACGGCGCGAAGAACACCCTCAACGAGAACTACCTGTACCTCGCCGAGAAGGCGGGCGCGGTCGTGCACCCCATGACGACCGTGGTCGCGGTGACCGAGGACTCCCAGGGCGGCTTCGCGATCACCACCGTGCCGACGGACAACCGCCGCAAGGGCCGGGGCCGGGTGTTCAAGGCCCGCCGGGTCGTCCTCGCCGCCGGCACCTACGGCACCCAGACCCTGCTGCACCGCATGAAGGCCGACGGCAGACTGCCGTACCTCTCCGACCGGCTCGGCGAGCTGACCCGCACCAACTCCGAGGCGCTGGTGGGCGCGCAGACCACCGACCGGCGCTACCGCAGGGCCACCGGAGAGCGGCGCGCCGACTTCACGCGCGGGGTCGCCATCACGTCGTCCATCCACCCGGACGCCAACACCCACATCGAGCCCGTCCGCTACGGCAAGGGCTCCAACTCGATGGGCAGCCTGTCCATCCTGCAGGTGCCGTACGCCGAGAACTCCTCCCGGGTGCTCGGCTGGCTCGCCAACGCCGCCCGGCACCCGGTGCTGGTGCTGCGTTCGCTGTCCAACCGGAAGTGGTCGGAGCGGACCATCATCGGCCTGGTGATGCAGTCGCTGGACAACTCCCTGACGACGTACCTGAAGCCGGACGGCGTCGGCAAGGGCCTGCTGACCGCCCGCCAGGGCCACGGCTCGCCCAACCCCAAGCAGATCCGGGCCGCGCAGGAGGGCGCCGACGCGCTGGCCGCCGAGATCAACGGCTTCGCCGGCTCCAACGTCGGCGAGCTGATGGGCACCCCGCTGACCGCCCACTTCCTCGGCGGCTGCCCCATCGGCGACTCCCGCGAGACCGGCGTCCTCGACCCCTACCACCGGCTGTACGGCCACCCCGGCATCTCGGTCGTGGACGGAGCGGCCGTCTCGGCGAACCTGGGCGTGAACCCGTCCCTGACGATCACCGCGCAGGCCGAGCGGGCGATGTCCTTCTGGCCGAACAAGGGCGAGGCCGACCCGCGTCCCGCGCAAGGGGCGGCGTACGAGCGCATCCAGCCGGTCGAGCCGAAGTCGCCTGCCGTGCCGGCGGACGCGTTCGGTGCGCTGCGGCTGCCGTTCCTGGGGATGCCGGAGGTGCCGCCGAAGCGGTAGGCGCGGAAAGGAAGCAGGGGGGCGCGTAAAGCCAGAGAGACCTGCGCCCCCCTCCGAGCGCAGGTCCCTCTGGTGGTCTGTGGTTCTGTGTGTGCGACGCCCTCGGACGCTGCGGCTCGGCCGTTGCCCGGCCGCTGCCCAGCCGTCCGTCAGGCGTCGCCCCCCTTACGCCGCCGTACGGCGATGACCGCGCCCGCTCCGGCGACGACGGCGAATCCGCCGACGAGGGCGATCACGGGCAGCGCGGAGCTCGAACCGGTGGCGGCGAGGTTGCCGCTCGTGGCGGAACCGGCGCCGCCCTGCGGCTTCCTGTCCGTGTCGCTCGGCGTGGCCGTGCCCGGGCTGGGGTTGGCGGAGCCGGCCTCCAGCACCTCGAAGTCGTACTGCGCCCAGCCCTCGGCGATGCACTCCTTGCCGCCGATCCGGTCGAGGTAGGCGCCGGAGCCGAAGGAGTAGGCGTCACCGGCGGGGGCCTCGGCGTCGATGCTCAGCCGCAGCTCGACCGACCTGGAGGCATGCGCGGCGAGCGTGGTCTCGAGGAACTCGTCGCCGGCCCAGTCGAGGTCGCCGATCCGGGTCCAGCGGCCGCCGTCCTTGAACTCCAGCTCGACGTACGGGCTGAGGTACTTGGACTCCTCCAGCTCGTAGTTCTCGACCTCGGCGTAGAGGTGGACGTCCTCGATCGGGGCGCCGGAGTCGTTGGTGACGACCAGGCGGAAGGTGTGCGGGCCGTCACCCGCGACGATCTTCCCGGGCAGGCCCTTGATGTCGGCGGAGACCTTGACGTCGTCGTAGTCGGCGTCGAGGTCCTCGCAGAACGGGTAGTCCTCGCCGGACGGCACCTCGCTCGGCTCCGGCTCGGGCTCGGCGGACCCGGTGGGCGTCGGCGTCCGGGACGGCTCGGGCGTGGCCGTCGGGGTGGGCGTCGGGCTCGTGGTGGAGCCGGGGGTCCCGGCCGTGGCGCTCGGGGTCGAGGTCGCGCTCGTGGCCGGCGTGGTCGACGGGTCGGCGAAGGCGACGGACGCGGACAGCACGGCGAGCGGCGCGACGACCGCCGTGGCGGCGGCCGCTGCCACGGCACGGTGAAGCTTCATCAGGACCTCGAGATCACGTACGGCCAGAGGTGGGGGTGCCCCCTGGTGCCAGGTTTGATCAGTGAGGCCTGGGAATGGTTGTCCACCCGCACACACAAATTTCATGTGACCTGAGTCACATGGCGTGGGGGGGTTCCGGATATGGCGGTAGCCGGTGGCGTGGCGAAGGTGGCGTGGCGAAGGTGGCGTGGCGAAGGTGGCGTGGCGAAGGTGGCGTGGCGAAGGTGGCGTGGCGAAGGGCCCCGCGGCGCTGCGCCGCGGGGCCCTTCGCTGTCGGCGCCGACGTCAGGACCATGTCGGTGCCCGGGGCGGCGGCGCCGGGGGGAGGGTGCGCCGCCGGTGGTGTGGTGAGGGTGTGCTGGAGGGACGGGGAGGAGTGGCAGGGGGAGCGGGAGAGGTGCGGGAGAGGTGCGGAAGGGGTGCGGATGGGGGACTGGGATGGGTCCGCCGGCCGGCCCCGGGCGTCCCCGGAGCCGACCGTTCTCTTGGGTGACCGGGCTGCTGTCCCCTGCCGTCCGGTCACGACCCTGGGGCGAGGTCCCACGACGCACGGCACGTTCCGTACGTCTCATCGCCCCAGTGAGCCACGCGTGGTTCTTTCGGGCCCGCGCCTGGCTGACACGGACACCTGGAGCAACGAAGCGACGCACAGCCGGTCACGCGCCGTACGGGTGAGTCCGGGCTCGAACTCAGATGCGCCCCCGGCACAGCTCCAGCAGCGTCATGGCGAGGGCGGTGCCCGGCTTGCCGAGCGCCGTGCGGTAGTGGTCCAGGATCTCCATCTCGCGCGAGAGGTTCACCCGGCGGCCGCCGGACGTGATCCGCGCCTCCTGGACGACGGCCGAGACGGCCATCCGTTCCTGGATGAGACCGATGATCCGGTCGTCGAGCGCGTCGATGCGCTCGCGCGCGCCGGTGATCACGTCGGCGGCCTCGGAGGTGCGGGCGCCGGTCATGTCGAGGGCGGTCATAGGGGGCTCCTTGGGAAAGGGGCGGCCCTGGAGCGACACGGCCCGGAAACGGCAGACGCCCCGGGCCTTGTCGGCCCGGGGCGCCTGGGAAGTCGCTTGTCAGTAGCTCAAGCAGCACGACCATGGCAGCCGGCGGGCCGGTTGCCATAGGTAAAGAGGAAGGTCGTCTGCGTGAGCATGGGGTTCAGTATGCCGGGCCGGGGCGGCGGGACCAACACGGTTCGGATGGTGAGATGCGCGACTGTCCGGCCCTGCCCCCGGCAGCGCGGGCGGTAACCCGGTCCCACCTCGGTAGAATCGGACAGCAGAAGACCCCCGCCCAGCCGCCGGAAGGCAACCCGTGTCATCTGCGACCCCCGCTGCCGCCGCCCCCGACACCGTTCTGGTCGTCGACTTCGGCGCGCAGTACGCCCAGCTCATCGCCCGTCGAGTCCGCGAGGCCCGGGTCTACAGCGAGATCGTGCCCAGCACCATGCCGGTCGCCGAGATGCTCGCCAAGAACCCGGCGGCCATCATCCTCTCCGGCGGCCCCTCCTCCGTGTACGAGGAGGGTGCCCCTCGTCTCGACCGCGCGATCTTCGAGGCCGGCGTTCCCGTCTTCGGCATGTGCTACGGCTTCCAGCTGATGGCACAGGTCCTCGGCGGCACCGTCGACAACAGCGGCGCCCGCGAGTACGGCCGTACCGACCTGCACGTCTCGCGCACGTCCTCCACCCTCTTCGAGGGCACCCCCGCCGAGCAGCACGTGTGGATGTCGCACGGCGACGCCTGCTCCGCCGCCCCGGAGGGCTTCACCGTCACCGCTTCCACGGACGTCGTCCCGGTCGCCGCCTTCGAGAACGACGACAAGAAGCTCTACGGCGTCCAGTACCACCCCGAGGTCATGCACTCCACGCACGGCCAGCAGGTGCTGGAGCACTTCCTCTACCGCGGCGCGGGCCTGAAGCCCTCCTGGACCACGGGCAACGTGATCGAGGAGCAGGTCGCCGCGATCCGCGAGCAGGTGGGCGACAAGCGCGCCATCTGCGGTCTGTCCGGCGGCGTGGACTCCGCGGTCGCCGCGGCGCTCGTCGCGCGGGCCATCGGCGACCAGCTGACCTGCGTGTACGTCGACCACGGCCTGATGCGCAAGGGCGAGACCGAGCAGGTCGAGAAGGACTTCGTGGCAGCGACCGGCGTCAAGCTGGTCGTCGTGGACGCCGAGGAGCGCTTCCTCAAGGCGCTCGCCGGGGTCAGCGACCCGGAGGAGAAGCGCAAGATCATCGGCCGTGAGTTCATCCGCGTCTTCGAGCAGGCGCAGGCGGACATCATCGCGGACGAGGGCCCGGCCGTGGAGTTCTTGGTCCAGGGCACCCTCTACCCGGACGTCGTCGAGTCCGGCGGCGGCACCGGCACCGCGAACATCAAGTCCCACCACAACGTCGGCGGTCTGCCCGAGGACCTCGAGTTCAAGCTGATCGAGCCGCTGCGCAAGCTGTTCAAGGACGAGGTGCGCATGGTCGGCCAGGAGCTCGGCCTGCCGGAGGAGATCGTCCAGCGCCAGCCGTTCCCGGGCCCGGGCCTCGGCATCCGCATCGTCGGCGAGGTGACCAAGGAGCGGCTCGACCTGCTCCGCGACGCCGACGCCATCGCCCGCGAGGAGCTGACGGCCGCCGGCCTCGACCGCGACATCTGGCAGTGCCCGGTCGTGCTGCTCGCGGACGTCCGCTCGGTCGGCGTCCAGGGCGACGGCCGCACCTACGGCCACCCGATCGTCCTGCGCCCCGTCTCCTCCGAGGACGCCATGACGGCCGACTGGTCGCGCCTGCCGTACGACGTCCTCGCGAAGATCTCCACCCGCATCACCAACGAGGTGCGGGACGTCAACCGCGTCGTCCTCGACGTCACGTCGAAGCCGCCGGGCACCATCGAGTGGGAGTAGGCCCCTGCCGCTGACGGGGCTCCGGGGGCTCCAGGGGTTCAGGTGCGCTTGATCGTGCGCACCGGCTCCCCGGGCTTCCAGACCTGGACGACCAGATAGGTGTCGTCCTCGACGTAGGTCCGCACGACCTCCGTCAGCTCGGTGCGAAAGAGGTGGAACGGCTCCGGCGGTTCCACCTCTTTCGTGTACGCCGCCTTCGCCACGCCGTCGTCCACCTCGACCGCCCGTCCGCTGATCCGGACGTCGCCGCCGCCCATGGACTGCCCCTCCCCGGGGTTCGCCTGGAGCGCGAAGCGCGGGTCCCGGCGCAGGTCGAGCGCCTTGAGCGAGCCCGGCATCATGCCGAGCCACAGCTCACCGTGCAGGAAACGGACCTCCAGACCCGTCGTGCGGGGCGAGCCGTCCTTGCGGAGCGTGGCGAGGACATGATGCGTGAAGGCGCCGAACCGCTCCTCGACGGTCCGGGCGAGATCCGGTTCGGCGGCGCGGAAGGTCTCCCAGTTTGCGGCGCCGACCGTGTTCGCTGCACCGGCCGCACCGGCTGTGTTCGCTGCATCGGCCGCACCGGCTGTGTTCGCTGCATCGGCCGCACCGGCTGTGTTCGCCGCATCCGCCGCACCGGCTGTGTTCGCTGCATCGGCCGCGTCGGTCGGGTCGGCCCCTCCGGCCGTGTCGGTCGTGTTCGCTGCATCGGCCGCACCGGCTGTGTTCGCTGCATCGGCCGCGTCGGTCGGGCCGGCCCCACCGGCCGTGTCGGTCGTGTTCGCTGCGGTTGTCGCGTTCGTTGCCATACGGCGAGTGTGGCGCTGATACCCGACATCCGCTGTCGGGATTGCGCGGCTCTTATGCGGCGTGGTGGGCCGGGCGGACATAGCGCGTGCGGCCCATCTCGTCCTGGATCGGTGTGCAGCCTGCCGCGGTGAGCCGCGCCGCCAGCTTCGCGCGCCTGCGCACATTGATGCGCAGGGCGACCTGGAGCAGCACCGGAAGCAGGACGGCGAGCGGCAGTGCCACCGCGTACTTGCCGGTCACCACCGCCAGCAGCACCATCACGGCCGCGATCATCCAGGACATGGCCATGAACTTCTTGGGGTCGGCGACCGAGACCGCCGTGTCGAACCGGATGAGCCCCATCAGCAGATCGACCTCCGCCTCGGCTTCGGGCAGCGGCGTCAACGTGCCCTGCCGCATACCGGGCACCGGGCCGCCGGCGCCCGCCTGCGGATACGCCGCCGCGTTGGCCGCCGCGCGCTGCCGCGCCCGCTCGTCCGGGTCCCGCACGAGATAGACGTGCAGCGACTTGCGCTGGGCGTCGCCCTCGAGACGAGCGTCGGCGTACCGGAAGCCGTACGCCTCGGCGATGTACGCGAGCGCGGCGACCGTCCGTCCCTTGGCGTACGGATGGTCGATCTCGACGACATCCTGGGACGCGACCTGCCGCATGATCGCGGTGATCTGCTTCTCGGCGAGACTCACGAGGGCTCCTGGTGTGCGGGTGGCCGGAAAACGGCGCTGAACTTCTGCTTCCGGACAGCAGACCGGCGAGGTCCCGCGAGGGTTGTGTGCCGTGACCTTGTTGCGTGCGTCATGTTTGCGTAACGGCCTGTCTTCCTGCGCGGGGCGGGGGTAGCTTCCGCCTCGTACAGCACCCCCGCCTGGAGGACTCGATGCACGGGACGCCCCGGCCGACCCCACCGACCCCGCCCCTCGCCGTCCCGACCGACCGGCTGCGGTTCGCCATGCCCCCCAGGCACGACTCGGTCGAGGACGAACGCCGGCACCGCAAGGAACGCCTCGCGGGCGCCCTGCGCATCTTCGGACGTCTCGGCTTCGAGGACGGTGTGTCCGGCCACATCACCGCCCGCGACCCCGAGTACAGCGACTGCTTCTGGGTGAACCCGTTCGGGATGCCCTTCAAGCACGTCACCGTCAGCGACCTGGTCCTCGCCAACTCCGACGGGCAGGTCGTAGAGGGCCGCTACCACGTCAACCAGGCCGCCTTCACCGTCCACGCCCAGGTCCACGCCGCCCGCCCCGACGTCGTCGCCGTCGCCCACTGCCACTCGGTGCACGGCCGCGCCCTCGCCGCGCTCGGCGAACTCCTCGACCCGATGACCCAGGAGAGCTGCGCCTTCTACGAGGACCACGCCCTCTACGACGCCTACACCGGCGTCACCGTCGACGCCGGGGAAGGCCGCCGTATCGCCGCCGCCCTCGGCTCCGGCAAGGCCCTCGTCCTGCGCAACCACGGGCTGCTCACCGTCGGCGACTCGGTGGACGCCGCCGCCTGGTGGTTCATCACCATGGAACGCTCCGCCCAGGTCCAGCTCACCGCCCGCGCCGCCGGCCGCCCCGTCCTCATCGACCACCGCATGGCCGTCGCCACCCGCGAACAGCTGGGCGGAGACCTGGTGGCCTGGATCAACTACCAGCCCCTCTGGCAGGACATCAGCGACAGCGAACCCGACCTGCTGAGCTGACTTGCTGCGCTGACCGCGCCTGAGTTTCGCTGGGTGGCTGCTGCTGGTTCCTCCGGCTGGGAGCCGGATTGAGCAGCACCCGCCTTTCCTACGTATCGTCGGTCGAGGGGCCATGTCGTGGGCGAGAGGGCGGCCAGTAGTGATGACGCACCGTATTCATCCCAACACGCACACCTCCTACCCGGGCGGTGGCCGGGACTGGCGTGCCACCGCCACGTACTACGCGCTCCTTCCCCTTCGCCTCTTCCTCGGCGTCACCTTCATCTACGCCGGCCTGGACAAACTCACCGACAGCGGCTTCATGAAGGACTCCGGCTCCGGTTCCATCGGCGAGATGATGCGCGGCGTCCGGGACTCGGCCGCCATCCCCGATCTGGTCGACCTGGCCCTGAAGAGCCCCGTCGGCTTCGGCTACACCATCGCGATCGGTGAGCTGGCCGTCGGCATCGGCACCCTGCTCGGCCTCCTCGCCCGCATCGCGGCCCTCGGCGGTGCCCTGATCTCCCTCAGCCTGTGGCTGACGGTGAGCTGGGCCTCCGACCCCTATTACTACGGCAACGACCTCGCCTATCTGATGGCCTGGCTGCCCCTCGTCCTCGCCGGCGCGCCCTACTTCTCCCTGGACGCGGCCCTGCACGACCGACGCCGGGAACGGGTCGCCGGGGGCCCGTGAGGGAGCCGGACGACCAGTGGCCGGGACCGCGTGGCCTGACTGCTGCCAGGGCTGCCGCGAGCCGGGCCTGAGCGGCCCCGGCGGTGGCCGCGGCCGAGCGTGAACCGGCACTTGCTTCCGCTAGGGGGTGTCTCGTCGATCAGGCCGGATCAGTGAGCGGTGTCTGGTGCCGTGCGTCGCAAGGCGGAGGAAGGGGTCGACGCGATGGGGGTCCCCCCGCTCGAGCGAAGCCGAGAGTGGGGGAGTCGGGGACTGACGACGACGCGGCGAGGCGCGGTGCCGGGCGCCGGGAGCCCGGCATGATCGGCCAGACACGCCCTTAGGGCGTCGCCCCCGTCCTGGGTGTCCCGGTCCCGCGTCGCCGCCGTATGCCGCGCCCCGCCAGCCCCGCCACGGCCGCCAGGCACAGGCCGCCCACGACGAGGGGTATCACGGCGAACCACGGTGTCTCCCAGGCGCCGCCCGCGTCACCGGCGTAGACGACGCCCGCGACGGTGACGAAGAACCCGGCCACCAGCTTTCCCGGCCGGAACTCATGACGCAGCACGGCTCACCTCCGCTTGTCCCACACCGACCTGAAGGTCGAGTTCGATGGTGCCGCCGGCCTTCGTGTCCTCGGCCGGTGGCAGGACCGTCTCCTTGCTCTTGCCGGCCGCCACGTCCACGTCCTGCTTGCCCTCGCCCGGCAGCTGGATGTCACCGACGCCGACCTCGATGCTCGCCTCGACGGTCACGTCCGGCGGCACGATGATCCGCAGCCGTCCCACCCCCACCTCGGCATTGATGCTCACCCGCCGGCCGTCGGCCACGTCGAGCCGGGACAGGTCCAGCGTGCCGACGCCGGTGCCGAGGTCGTACGCCGGCCTGACGTCGGCCACGGTGGCCGGCCGCCACGTCGTGCGGACCCAGTCGGTGCCGATGTCCTTGGGCAGCGCGGCCGCGGCGGCCAGCAGCCCGGCGGCGACGACGGCGAGGAACACGGACCCGGCGCCGGTGCGCCCCAGGAAGGCGCTCACCGCTATGCCCAGGCCGAGGACGATCAGCGCACAGGCCAGCCCAGCCTGCACGCTGGTCCCCAGCGGGTGCTCCTCCCAGGTCAGCCGGGTGGTCAAGGCGCCACCGAGCAGGGCGAGCAGGAAGACCCAGCCGCCGATCCAGCGCGGCCCGCGTGGCTCGGGCGGCTCAGGACGCGCGGCGCGGGACGCCGCGCCGGCGTGAGGGTACGACTTGAGGTCGAGGCCGATGGAGGACACCAGGTCCTGGCCCTCGGAGTCGTACGGGCCCCACAGATAGCCGGTGCCGCCGACATGCGTGCCGTCCTTGACGATGGGGTCACGCCACCAGGACGGATAGGAGACCGCCACCGGCGGTGCCTGGGCCTCCGGCGGAGCGTCGGCGGCGGCCTGCGCGGCCAGCGGGTCGTGGTCGGGGGCACCGCGGCGCTGCGACCAGTACCCCGCGCCGGCGAGCAGGAGCGAGAGGACGACGGCGAACGTGAGCACCCCGCCGTTGTTCATCATCGTCAGGAAGACCCCGCAGCCGACCAGAGCGAACAGCACCGCCGCGAGGGCGTGCCCGTCGACCCGGCCGGTCAGCAGCTTGTGGAACTCGTTCTCGTCCTCGTCGTCGTACGGCACGAAGAGCCAGGCGAAGCCGTAGAAGATGAGGCCGATACCGCCGGCGGCGGCCAGCACGGCGAGAGTGATACGGAAGATCACCGGGTCCAGGTCGCACTGCCGCCCCAGGCCCGAGCACACCCCCGCGAGCATCTTGTGCCCCCGCTCCCGCCGAAACCGCCGAGGCGGCTCGGAAGCATCGCGAGCGCCGGCCGGCTCGTCCTCGCCGGCCCGCCCACCCCCGGGGGATCCGGTGGACCCGGGGGATCCGGTGGACCCGGGGGACCCGGCGGACCCGGGGGATCTGGGGGATCCGGTGGACTCCGCGGACCCAGCGGCTCGACCAGCCCCTTGGGCGGGACCGGTGGCTACCGCGGAGTCCCAAGAACTCAAGGACCCCGAGGGAGCCGAGGAGCCCGAGGGAGCCGAGGAGCCCGAAGGAGCCGAGGAGCCCGAAGGACCCGAGGGAGCCGAGGGAGCCGAAGAGCCAACGGCCTCTGCCGAGTTCGAGGACGCGGTCGAGTCGGAGGAGCCGGAGGAGTCGGCGAAGTCCGTGGCGGCGGTGGAGTCGGCGGGGTCGGGAGGAAAGGGCCGCGGCGCGGGGGCGTCGTCGTTCCTCGGTCCGTCGTTACCGGACGGGTGACTGTCACCGTTGCCGGACGGCGTGTCGCTCCCGGACCCGTCCGCTGCCGCGGAGCGGTGACTGTCACCGTTGCCGGACGGCGTCCCGCTCCCGGACCCGTCCGCTGCCGCGGACGCTGCCGCGGAGGCCGGGTCCAGGTTGCTCGGGTCCGTCCCCTTCTTCCGCGCGCCCGCCCGCCCGGGCGCGTCCGCGCTCGCGTGCTTGCGCGGGCCCGCACCCGCGGAGGTAGTGGGCAGCGGGCCGGGCCCGGTGCCCGTGTCGGGCCCGGTGTCCGCGGCGTGCTGGTGATCAGTCATGCCTCCATGGTGACGGCCGAGCCGCCGTGGCGGCAGTCGGTATGACCCTGGCCGGACCCTGATATCGCCCCTGAGCCGGTGGAGGGGATCCGTGCGAAGGGCACGCCGTCCGAAGATCAGGGGCGTCTCGGGGGCCGACCCTGATGCCCCGCCGCCACCGACCGTGTGAACATCGGTGGCATGCCGGAAGCCGCAAGCGCACCCATCGTCGAACCGCGGCCCCCGCGCAAGCTCTACCGCAGCAGCGACGGACGCTGGCTGGGTGGCGTGGCGCGGGGGCTCGCCGGGCATCTCGGACTGCCCGTGATCTGGGTGAGGCTCGTCTTCGTCGGCCTGTTCACTGCGGACGGCCTCGGCGCCCTGCTCTACGCCGCCTTCTGGTTCTTCGTGCCGCTGGGTGTCGGCGGGGTCGAGACCCAGAGGCCGCCCTCCTTCGTCGCCACCGAGACCGCGCCGGACGGCCGCCGCAGACTCGTCACCCGCAAGCCGGACAGAGGCCAGATCGTCGCTCTGCTCCTCATGGTCATCGTGGCCATGGTCTTCGTGGGCAATGTGAACCTCGGCAACGGCGCGAAGGCGTACCTCTGGCCGACCGTGCTCGTCGGGGCGGGTGTCGCCCTCGTCTGGCGGCAGGCGGACAACGCCCGCCGGGCCCGCTGGGTCGAGGTCGGCCGCCGTCGGCGCACCCTCACACTGCTGCGTGCGGTGGCCGGTGTCCTGCTGGTCACGGCCGGTGTCTCGGGGATATTCGTCCTGCAGGGCTCCGCGGCCCACCTCGGTTCGGTCCTCCAGGCCGCGCTCGCGGTGCTCGTCGGGATAACGCTGCTCGCCGGTCCCTACCTGGTGCGCATGACGCAGGACCTCTCCGAGGAACGCCTGATGCGCATCCGAGCCCAGGAGAGAGCGGAGGTCGCGGCCCACGTCCACGACTCGGTGCTGCACACCCTGACCCTGATCCAGCGCAACGCGGAGAACGCGGGCGAGGTGCGCCGTCTCGCCCGTGCCCAGGAGCGCGACCTGCGCACCTGGCTGTACAAACCCGAGGGCACCGGAAAGGACGAGGCCGACGAACCGGCCACGCTCGCCGACGCGGTGCGGCGCAACGCCGCCGAGGTGGAGGACAAGCACGGTGTCCCGATCGAGGTGGTCATAGTCGGGGACTGCCCGCTCGACGAGAAGGTCGGGGCACAGATGCAGGCCGCGCGCGAGGCGATGGTGAACGCCGCCAAGTACGGTGGCGAGGGCGGCGCCGTGCAGGTCTACGCCGAGGTCGAGGGCAAGACGGTCTTCGTGTCCGTCAGGGACCGCGGCCCGGGCTTCGATCTCGACTCGATACCCGCCGACCGTATGGGCGTCAGAGAATCGATCATCGGCCGCATGGAGCGCAACGGCGGCACGGCGCGGCTGCGCGCGGTGCCGGACGGCGGCACGGAGGTCGAGCTGGAGATGGAGAGGGCGGAGAAGACGTCATGAGCGATCCGACCGAGACGAACGGCACGGCGGCAGCCGGGGAGGCCGCCGAGACCGCGGAGGCGTCCGGCGGCGCGGGTGGGCGTCGAGTGCGCGTTGTCCTCGTCGACGACCACCGGATGTTCCGCACGGGAGTGCAGGCCGAGATCGGCCAGACCGCGCTGACCGGGGTCGAGGTGGTCGGCGAGGCGGCGGACGTAGACCAGGCGGTCACCGTCATCACGGCGACTCGGCCGGAGGTGGTCCTGCTGGACGTACATCTGCCGGGCGGCGGCGGGGTCGAAGTGCTGCGCCGGTGCGCCCCGTTGATGGCGGACGCCGAGCAGCCGGTGCGGTTCCTCGCCCTGTCCGTGTCGGACGCGGCGGAGGATGTGATCGGGGTGATCCGTGGGGGTGCCCGGGGCTATGTGACGAAGACGATCACCGGCTCGGATCTGATCGACTCCGTCTTCCGGGTGCAGGAGGGCGACGCGGTCTTCTCGCCCCGCCTGGCCGGGTTCGTGCTCGACGCCTTCGCGTCGACCGACGCGCCGCCGGTGGACGAGGACCTCGACCGCCTCACCCAGCGCGAGCGGGAGGTGCTGCGGCTGATCGCGCGGGGATACGCGTACAAGGAGATCGCCAAGCAGCTGTTCATCTCGGTGAAGACGGTCGAGTCCCATGTGTCGGCCGTGCTGAGAAAGCTCCAGCTGTCTAATCGGCATGAGCTGACGCGCTGGGCGACGGCGCGCCGGCTGGTCTAGCCAGCCTCCGCGTCCGCGCTTCCTCGCCGCGCCGATGGGGCGCTGCCGGTGTGCGGGTCCCCTTGCCGGTGAGGGGCCTTACCGGCGTCGGGGCTTCCTCGCCGCTGGGGCGGGGGCTACCGGTGTCCGGGGGCGGGGACTACCGGTGTCCGGGGGCGGGGGCTACCGGTGTCCGGGGGCGGGGGCTACCGGTGTCCAGGGTGGGTGCCGGTCCTAGGCGGCGTAGCGCCCAGCGGTAATGGCGTACCGCCTTGGTCGCGCCGGTCAGGCCGGTCAGGCCGGTCAGCCGGCCTCGTCCGAGGGGCCGGGCACCGGCTCACACCACCCGCGTCGCCCCCGCGAAGGGCATCTCGTCCAAGGGGGCCACGCGGACCGGGGCGGAGGGGTTGGGGGCGTGGATCATCTGGCCGTTGCCGATGTAGATGCCGACATGGCTGATGGCGGAGTAGAAGAACACCAGGTCGCCGGGGAGGAGTTCGGAGCGGGAGACACGGCGGCCGGCGCCGATCTGCGCGTAGGTGGTGCGGGGCAGCTCGACGCCGGCGGAGCGGTAGGCGGCCAGGACGAGGCCGGAGCAGTCGAAGGCGTCCGGGCCGGTGGCGCCCCAGACGTAGGGGCTGCCGAGCTTGCTGTAGGCGTAGGAGACGGCGGCCGCGGCGCGCGAGTCCGGGGCGGTGGCGGTGGCTGTGGTGGACGTCGGGGCGAGGGCCTGGAGGTCGGGGCGGGAGGCCGTCGCGTCGCGTGAGGCTCGGGGCGTCGTGGCGGTGGCGTCCTGGCCGGTCACCTCGGTCCGCTCCTCTGCCGTGAGGCGGGACAGCAGTCGGCGGGCCGCGTCGAGTTTGCCGGTGACGGTGCGGCGGTGGCGTTGCAGCTCGGCCTGGCGGGACTTCAGCGAGGTCAGCTCGATGCGTGCGGCGCCGCGCAGTTGCTCGAACTCGCGGAGCCGGTCGCGGACCCGGTGTACGGCGGCGGACTGGCGGTCGCCGGCGCGTTCGGCGAAGGCGGCGTGGTCGAGGTACTCGTCGGGGTCGGCGGAGAGGGCGAGGCTCAGCGCCGGGTCGAGGCCGCCCTGGCGGTACTGGGCGGCGGCCATCGAACCCAGTTCCTCGCGAGCGGAGTTGAGCTTGTCCTGCTTGCGGGCCGCCTCGTCGCGCAGTTCCTCGAGCCGCTGCTCGGCGGCGTCGACCTCCTCCTTGGCGCCGTTGTACTTCTCGGTGGCCACCTCGGCCTCCTGATACAGCCGGTCCACCTGGGCCTTGACCTGCGCCGGGGTCAGGTCCGGGGCCGCCTGCCCGGTGCCGTCGAAGACGGTGGCGGTCGCCGCTCCCGCGAGGGCGAGCGTGGCCGCCGTACGGGCCGTACTGCCGCCGGCCGGGCGCTGTCTGGGCTTGCGGTGCGCTGCCACGACCTGCACGTCCTTTCCTGGGACCGCCGGAACCCCGCGAACGCGGTAGGTACGGCCGCCAGGGGGAGCGGCGTGCGGGTCGGGGACGGCCCGCGCGTCCGGCGGCGCCCGCACAGGGGGGAGCGGACACCGCCGGACTTCTCGGCGGTGGTGTCCGGCTGCCGCCCCTGGCCCGGGCGGCGGTGGGGAGCCGGTCACCTGGGGGAGGACGCTAGACCCGGATATGACAGCCGGGTAACACGATGTACGGAAGTGTCGGGAGGGGACCGGTGGGCGACCGGATCTGTCCGGGTCACAGGATCGGGTCGGTCGACTTCTCGGGGTGCGCTGACCGATGTGGCCGTTCCGGTGCTGGTGGGAAGGCTGGGGTGCTATGCGGCGCATATATGCGGCGGCGCACCGGGCGGAACGGCCTGCGCATGGGCGGGCCCGGTGTACCGGCGCGGTGGAGGCGCTGATTAGGCTCCGGCCTCATGGACGTACTCATCCATCTCTTCGTGGGCCTGCACATCATCGGCATCGCCTCGCTCCTGGGCGGCTTCCTCACTCAGATGAAGGCGATGGGCCAGGGCACTGCCCGCTTCGTCCCGGCGATGCTGCACGGCGCCCTGACGATGCTGGTCACCGGCGTGATCCTGGTCGGCCTCAACCAGGCCGACGACCAGTCGGTGAACAACATCAAGATCGGCGTGAAGCTGGCCCTGCTGATCGTGATCCTGGGGCTCGTCTATGTGAAGCGGGACGAGGAGAAGGTGGACAAGGGGCTGTTCGGCCTGGTCGGCCTGCTGACCACGGCGAACATCTTCATCGCGGTGCTCTGGACCTGACCGGCCCCTCGCGGCGCGGGGCGCGGCCCGCCGGAACACCGAGCCCGACCTCCAGGGCTTCCCGCGCCTGACCACCACCGTCAGGCACTGCCGGTGTCACGCCGCGGCCGGGGCCACCTCGGCCGCCACCCGGGCAGCCCCGCAGCAGTCGTACGACGAGATCCGCGGACGGCGTCGAGCCCGCTGCCGTCAGGGCCCGCCGTCCGCAAGGCTCCCCGGCTGGAAGGGCCCGCTGTCCGCAGGCCCCGCCCGTCCGCAAGGCCTCTTGGCCGCGAAGGCTCCCGGCCGGAAGGCCCGCCGCCCCGAGGTCCGTGGGCCCGAGGCTCCCGGCCGAGCCGCGGTCAGGCCGGACGTACCACGCTGTGGATCGAGGACTCCCCGTCGTAGTAGACGGACTCCTCGCGGACGTACGCGCCCGGCTTGGGGGCGTGGATCATCATGCCGTTGCCGACGTAGATGCCGACGTGCGTGACATCGGCGTAGAAGAAGACGAGGTCACCGGGCTGGGCGTCCGACAGGGAGACCGTGGTGCCGGCGTTGACCTGGTCGTAGGTGACGCGCGGGATGTCCACGCCCGCCGCCTTCCAGGCCGCCTGGGTGAGGCCGGAGCAGTCGTAGGAGTCGGGGCCGGTCGCGCCCCAGACGTACGGCTTGCCGATCTGGGCGCGGGCGAAGGCGAGCGCCTTCTCGGCCTTGCCCGCGTAGGTGGAGTCGGTCGGCGTCGAAGACTCGGAAGTGCCGGTGCCGGTACCGGTGGACGTCGACGTGTCGCCGGTCCCGGTCTCCTGCGCGGCATCCTGCTGCGCCGCCGCCTCGGCCGCCTCCCGCTGCCGCTCCTCCTCGGCCGCCTGCTGCGCGGCGAGCTCGGCGGCCTTGCGGGCGGCCTCCTCGCGCTTGCGTTCCTCGATCGCCGCGAGGCGGGCCTTCTCCTCGGCGGTCAGCCGCGACAGCAGCTCGCGCGCGTCGGAGAGCTTCTTCTGGACGGTCGCCTTGGCCGTCTGCAGCTCGGTCTGCGAGTCGGTGAGCGTCGACAGGCTCTGGGTGGCCTCGCGGCGCTTCTCCATGGTCGCGGACTGCTGGGTGATGTAGTCGTCGACCGCGTCCTTCTGGCGGCCGGTGAGACGGTCCATCAGCTGCGTCTGGTCGAAGTAGTCCTGCGGGGTGTCGGCGAGCAGGAGGGTCGCGGTGTCGGGCGCGGACGCGCCGGTGCGGTACTGGGCCGCGGCGAAGGAGCCGAGCTGCTCGCGCGCCTCGTTGAGCTGCTGGGTGCGCTCGGCCACGTCGTCGAGGAGGGAGTCGACGCGCTTGCGCTGCTTGGCGGTCCGTTCCTTGGCCGCGTTGTACTTCTCGGTCGCCGTCTCCGCCTGCCGGTAGAGATCGTCGACCTTCTTCTCGACCTCCTCCAGGCTCGGGCGGTCGTCGTCCGAGGGGCTGGCGTTGGCCGTCTGGGACAGCAGGGCCACGGAGGTCAGGGCGGCGGTGGCCAGCGCGGGGGTCCGTATGCCTGCGATGCGCGTCCCGGAGGGGCGCGCCTTGCGGTGCGACGCCAAGTGAGGCGACTCCTTCCATGCGCCGCCTACCGGGTTAGCTGTCGGGTTCGGGCGTCTGGTTTTGGAAGGCTTGCCCTACGGCGCGCTCCCGCGAGGGAGTGGGCCGATTCACCCCGGGATCGGTGGGTCCCCGGCTCCGGCGGCGCACGGGCGCACCGGACTCGGCGGAGGCCGCGCGGCCCGGCGACGTTCGCCGGTGGGGGTCGTACGGCCTGCCCGGCACGGTAGCCAACTCGTGTGGCCCGTGTGAAGGTTGATGGGTGATATGCCCGATACATTTTCGTGACCTTGGCATGCACGGGCTCAGAGCGACGCAGGCCGTGGCCCAGGGACTACGCAGAGTAGTTCTCGGGACCGGGACCCGTTGTCAGTGGGGACCCCTAGACTCGTAGAGCGATGAGCAGCCTCTTTGACGACAGCTTCCTGGCGGACCTCCAGGCCCCTCGCGGGCACGACGAGGGGCCCCCGCCGCCGCCCGAGGACGATCACGCTCCGGAGCAGCTTCCGGACGATCTGTTCGGCGGGAAGTTCGACGTGCCCCCGGACCGGGACGCCTACTACCGCGACGGCGCCCCGCGCCCGGCCCTGGACGCCGCAGCGCTGCTGGAGGGGCTGAACGAGAACCAGCGCGCCGCCGTCGTCCACTCCGGCACGCCCCTGCTCATCGTGGCCGGCGCCGGCTCCGGCAAGACCCGGGTGCTCACCCACCGCATCGCCCACCTGCTCGCCGAGCGGAACGTGCACCCCGGGCAGATCCTCGCGATCACCTTCACCAACAAGGCCGCGGGCGAGATGAAGGAGCGCGTCGAGCAGCTCGTCGGCCCCCGCGCGAACGGGATGTGGGTCATGACCTTCCACAGCGCGTGCGTACGCATCCTGCGCCGCGAGTCGAAGAAGCTCGGCTTCACCTCAAGTTTCTCCATCTACGACGCCGCCGACTCCAAGCGCCTGATGGCCCTGGTCTGCCGCGACCTCGACCTCGACCCCAAGCGCTTCCCGCCCAAGTCCTTCAGCGCCAAGATCAGCAACCTGAAGAACGAGCTGATCGACGAGGAGGACTTCGCCGCCCAGGCATCCGACGGCTTCGAGAAGACCCTCGCCCAGGCCTACGCCCTCTACCAGTCCCGGCTGCGCGAGGCGAACGCCCTCGACTTCGACGACCTGATCATGACGACGGTCAACCTGCTGCGCGCCTTCCCGGACGTCGCCGAGCACTACCGCCGCCGCTTCCGGCACGTCCTGGTCGACGAGTACCAGGACACCAACCACGCCCAGTACGCCCTGGTCCGCGAGCTGGTGGGGACGAGCGAGCATCCGGTCGACGTGCCGCCCGGCGAGTACGACGTGCCGCCCGCCGAGCTGTGCGTCGTCGGTGACGCCGACCAGTCGATCTACGCCTTCCGCGGCGCGACCATCCGCAACATCCTCCAGTTCGAGGAGGACTACCCGGACGCGACGACGATCCTGCTGGAGCAGAACTACCGCTCCACGCAGACGATCCTCTCCGCCGCCAACGCGGTCATCGAGCGCAACGAGTCCCGCCGGCCCAAGAACCTGTGGACCAACGCCGGCGCGGGCGCGCGCATCACCGGCTACGTCGCCGACACCGAACACGACGAGGCGCAGTTCGTCGCCGACGAGATAGACCGCCTCACGGACGCGGGCGACGCCAAGGCCGGCGACGTCGCCGTCTTCTACCGCACCAACGCCCAGTCCCGTGTCTTCGAAGAGGTCTTCATCCGCGTCGGCCTGCCCTACAAGGTCGTCGGCGGCGTCCGCTTCTACGAGCGCAAGGAGGTCCGGGACGTCCTCGCCTACCTGCGGGTTCTCGCCAACCCGGAGGACTCCGTCCCGCTGCGCCGCATCATCAACGTCCCCAAGCGCGGCATCGGCGAGCGCGCCGAGGCGATGATCGACGCCCTCGCCCAGCGCGAGAAGATCAGCTTCCCGCAGGCGCTCAAGCGGGTCGACGAGGCGTACGGCATGGCCGCGCGCTCCACGAACGCCGTCAAGCGGTTCAACACGCTGATGGAGGAGCTCCGCACGATCGTCGAGTCGGGCGCGGGCCCCGCCACCGTCCTGGAGGCCGTTCTGGAACGCACCGGCTACCTCGCCGAGCTCCAGGCCTCCACCGACCCGCAGGACGAGACCCGCATCGAGAACCTCCAGGAACTCGCCGCCGTGGCGCTGGAGTTCGAGCAGGAGTCGGAAGAGGGCGCCTCCGGCGGACTCGCCGCCTTCCTGGAGCGGGTCGCCCTCGTCGCCGACTCCGACCAGATCCCCGACGAGGACGAGGAAGGCTCCGGCGTCATCACCCTGATGACCCTGCACACCGCCAAGGGCCTGGAGTTCCCCGTCGTCTTCCTCACCGGCATGGAGGACGGCGTCTTCCCGCACATGCGCGCCCTCGGCCAGACCAAGGAGCTGGAGGAGGAGCGCCGCCTCGCCTACGTCGGCATCACACGCGCGCGTGAGCGGCTCTACCTCACCCGCGCCGCGATGCGCAGCGCCTGGGGGCAGCCGTCGTACAACCCGCCCTCCCGCTTCCTGGAGGAGATCCCTCCGCATCACGTGGACTGGAAGCGCACGGGTGCCACCGCGCCCATGTCCTCAGGCCCGGCCGCCGGGATCGCCGCGTCGCTGTCCTCCTCCCGTTCGCGTTCCTCGGCGTCGGGTGCGTCCGGCTTCGCCACGCGCCGCGGGGCGGCGGAGAAGCCGGTCGTCGGCCTCGCCGTCGGCGACCGCGTCACCCACGACCAGTTCGGGCTCGGCACGGTCATGGCCGTCAAGGGCACCGGCGCCAACGCCGAGGCGACGATCGACTTCGGCGACGCCAAGCCCAAGCGGCTGCTCCTGCGGTACGCGCCGGTGGAGAAGCTCTGAGCCCAGGGCATGAGTGAGCCCCGCTGTCCGGGACAGCGGGGCTCACCGAAACGCTCAAGGGCTACGACCAGGGGTTACGACGGCTCCAGGCCGTGGCTGCGCAGCCAGGACAGCGGGTCGATCGACGAACCGCCGCCCGGCCGCACCTCGAAGTGCAGGTGCGGGCCGGTGGAGTTGCCGGAGTTGCCGGAGTAGGCGATCTGGTCGCCCGCCTTCACCGTCGAACCGGACGGGACCTGATAGCTGGAGAGGTGGCAGTACCACGTCTCCGTGCCGTCCATCGCCGTCACGATCAGCATGTTGCCGTACGCGCTGTTCCACTGCGTCCGTACGGTGCCGTCGGTCGCGGCCATCACCGGAGTGCCGTACGAGACGGGGAAGTCGATGCCGGTGTGGAGCGACATCCAGTTGACGCCGGACTGGCCGTAGTAGGCGCTCAGCCCGTGCTGGGCGACCGGCAGCGCGAACTTGGGGCGCATCCGCTCCTTGCGTGCCGCTTCCTCAGCCGCCCGCTTCCGCTCCAGCTCCTGCTGCGCCTTGAGGTCGATGCGCTCCTGGGTACGGCTGGCACGGTCGGCGAAGTCGTCGGCCTCGGCGGTGAGGCTCGCCAGCTGGGTGTCGAGCTTGTTGTTGGCGGCGGACGGTTTCACCGGCGCCGCGTCCGGGGCGGCCTGCGCGGTGGTGTCCGTGCCGTCGCCGGTCAGCGTGCCCACCGAGGCCGCGGCGATCCCGGCGACCCCCATCACACACGCCGAGGGCACCGCCACGGTCAGCAGCGCGGAACGCTTGGCGGGCGTACGGCGCCGGGAGCGCGACCCGCTGCGCGTGGCGGCGCGCGAGGCGGGCGCGGCCGTCTCCTCCTGGTCGTCCAGAAGGCTCAGGGCGGGCAACTCGCCGGTGGCGCTGAGGCCGTCCTCGTCCTGCGCGACCGCATGGTCGTAGGCGGCGGAGTCCTCGTACGTGTGCTCTTCCTGGGCGACCTCGTCGTACTCGCCGGCGACCGAGGCGGTGGAGGCGGCGGCGTGGTGGGTGCCGTCGGTGTTCCACTGCGTGGCGTCGTAGGCGCCGGTGTCGAAGCCCTGGGTGCCCCAGTCCCACTGCTGGGTCTGGGCGGCGGCGCTTCCGGACTGGTCGGGCTGGACCCAGGCGCTCGCGTCCCACTGGCCGCTGACGTCGGCGGGGGTGGCCTGCGGGGGGACCAGCGGCAGGTGCTGGTCGGTGGCCCAGGCCGTGGCGTCGTAGGCGCCGGTGTCATAGGCAGCGTGGTGCTGGGCCGCGTACGCGTCGTAGTTCACGGTCTGGTGGTCACCGGTGGACCACTGGCCGCTGTCATAGCTGCCGGCGCCGGCACCGGTGGCCGTGGCCGTGTCATGGCCACTGTCGGGGAACGCGCCGAAGAGCGGATCCGTGGCGTACGTCCCGGTGGTGTGGCCGTCGGCCGCAAAACCAGTCGCGTCGTAACCGCCGTATGTGGTGAAGTCGCCGTACACGGCTTCCTGGGTGCCGTACGACGCATAGGGCGCCGGGGAGGCGTCGGAAGCCGAAGCCGGGGTGGTCATGGTCCCCGACGGGTGACGGTCGTTCACCAACTTCTCTTTCGCCTCGACAACAGGGGCTGCCAGAGCAGTGCGGCGACTGTACCCGGCGGTACGCGGGCACGACAATCTTCCGCAGGTTTCACCTAAGCAGGAAACGGGCATTCGGCCGTGTTTCGGGGGACTGCGGGCACGATGTTGGCTTTGTGTTCGAGGATTGTTCGATCATCAGGGGCTCTTGGGTGGCGCCCGGCCATGCTTTGAAGGGGGCTTCGGGGCACGCCGAGTCGCCTCTGGGGTGGCGAGGCGCGGATGTGTTGCTGCCGGTGCGGGCATCGTTCTGCCGGTGTCCGGGGCCCGGCTGTCACGCCACGGTGAGGCCGTCAGCGGGGGTGGCCGCCCCGGCCGCGGGGCCGGTGCTGTCCAGGGCCTGTCGTATCCCGGTCGCGACGGCGGGGTGCACGGGCAGGGCGAGATGGCCGATTCCGCTCACCCGTACGTTCCGCGCCTGGAGGTCGGGGTGGTCGATCCGGGCGGTCTCCAGCGGGTCCATCAGATGGTCGAGGTCGCTCCAGAAGCTGACGAACCGCGTGTGGCAGTCGGGCGCCGGCCGGGACAGCTCCTCGATCACAGGGGAGCCCGGACGCATCTGGCGCACGATCGGGTGCGCGTCCGCCAGCGGCACGACCCGGGTGCCGGAGTGCGGGGTGCCGAGCGTGACCAGCGTCTGTACGCGCAGATCACCGCCCAGCCGCTGCACGTAATAGCGGGCGATCAGTCCGCCGAGGCTGTGCCCGACCACATCCACCTGCCGGCTGCCGGTGCGCTCGCAGATCTCCTCGATGTGCCGGCCGAGGAGTTCCGCGGCGGTGCGGATGTCGCACGTGAGCGGTGAGTAGTTGAGCGACTCGATCCGGTGCCTGCCGTGCTGGGCCAGGGCCCGGCGCAGCACCAGGAACACCGAGCGGTTGTCCATGAAGCCGTGGAGGAGGACCACGGGCGGGCGGTCCTGAGCCGGCAGCCGTGCCGTGTTCGCCGGGCTCACCGTCTGTGTCGGGTTCGCCGTGGGGGGTGGGTTCGCCTTGGTCGTCGAGCTTGGCGTGCTCGCGGTGGTTGTCGAGCTCGTCGAGTCTGTCGAGGTGTCGGGGGAAGGGGGCGGGTGCGGGGCGGGCCGGCGCTCCTGGCTGATGCCGGAGGGGTAGAGGACCAGGTGTCCGGCGAGGATCACGACCTCCAGCGCGGTCGCCTTCAGCAGCGCCACGGACAGGCCGGTCAGTCTGCCGGGGAGCAAGCGGCGGCACACCGTGTGAAGAGGCAACAGGTCCCAGGTGACCTTCACGGCCGACCTCCCATCGGCGCACGGAGGACCGCTCTGTCCCCCGTATGCCCTCATGGAAAGCCGCGACGGGTACGGCCGGTCCGGTCCGGCGAGGCCACGCCCGAGGTGAGAGTGGGTGGCGCGGAAGGCGCCGGTGAGGTGATGAGGTCCGTGGCCGGTCACTGCGGCCCCGATGCGGCTCTCCTTGCGCGTGTTCCGCCTCGGTGCGGGGAGCCCCGGCCGCGGGATGCCGCGGCGCGAGGGCCGCGAAGACTCGGAACGGTGCGCGGCGAACGTGTCCCACGTGTGATTTCCCCCTCCCTCTCCTCCGTGAAACTGCCGGGTGCGAGATGCTGGGCGATAACGTTCGTTCACTTCCCCGGTCTGTGTGGTCCGGGGCGTCCGTGCCGTGACGGTGCCGCCCCCTACCGGGGGCGGGGCGAGGGTGGCACCCACCCGACGTGCATGTGGCCTGCGTCACATGTACGGGGTGTCTGATGTGTGCGGTACTTGTCGGTACGGATGGATGAAGTCGCTTCATGGAGGCAGTGATGGGTGTGGCAGCCGGTCCGATCCGCGTGGTGGTGGCCAAGCCGGGGCTCGACGGCCACGATCGCGGGGCCAAGGTGATCGCGCGTGCGCTGCGCGACGCCGGTATGGAGGTCATCTACACCGGCCTTCACCAGACCCCTGAGCAGATCGTCGACACCGCGATCCAGGAGGACGCCGACGCGATCGGCCTGTCCATCCTCTCGGGCGCCCACAACACGCTCTTCGCCGCCGTGATCGACCTGCTCCGGCAGCGCGACGCCGAGGACATCCTCGTCTTCGGCGGCGGCATCATCCCCGAGGCGGACATCGCGCCGCTGAAGGAGAAGGGTGTCGCGGAGATCTTCACCCCGGGTGCGACGACCGCGTCGATCGTGGACTGGGTCCGCGCGAACGTGCGGCAGCCGGCCGAGGCGTAGGCCTCCGGCGGGGAGCGGGCCCTCCGGCTCGGCGGGATGTGCCTGTCCGTCTGCCTGCCGGGCCGGCGGGGCTCGGTTTCGTTCGGCCTGAGGGGCGTGGGCTCCTCGGGTCTGCGGTCTGCGGTCTGCGGGTCTGCGAGTCTGGGGTCTGCGGGTCTGGGCGTCTCCGGCCCCCAGGGGTGTTGGCTTCTTGGGGTCGAGGGGTGCACTTTCTCCTTGGCCGAGGGCGTTGGCTTCGTAGGCCGAGGGCGTGGACTCCCTGGTCTGAGGGCGCGCGCCCTTTGGCGTATCACTGGCTCGGCCGGTTCGGTGGCCCGGCCGGCCCGGCGGCTCGGCGGCTCGGCAGCTGAGGCGGAGCACGGGCGGGGCTCACCCCTTCTGCGCCGGCCCCTCATCCGCTCTCACTCCCAGTTCCTCCGCCATCACCGCACGCAGACGCAGCGTGGAGACCAGGCGCTGGAATGCCTCCGCCCAGTAGCCGCCGGCGCCCGGTGAGGCATCCTCCGGTTCCTCCGGTATCGCGAGCAGCCCGTCGAGGCGGCGAGCCTCCGCCGGGTCCAGGCAGCGCTCGGCGAGGCCCATGACGCCGCTGAAGCTCCATGGATAACTCCCCGCGTCGCGTGCGATGTTGAGCGCGTCCACCACGGCCTGCCCCAAGGGTGGCGCCCACGGCACCGCGCACACGCCGAGCAGCTGAAACGCTTCGGACAGCCCGTGCGTCGCGATGAACCCGGCCACCCAGTCGGCCCGCTCCCCGGCGTCCAGCGTGCCCAGCAGCTTGGCGCGCTCGGCCAATGACACCGCGCCCGGCCCACCCGCCTCCGGAGCCGACGGTGGCCCGAGGAGCGCCCGCGACCAGGCCGGGTCCCGCTGCCGCACCGCCGCCCGGCACCAGGCCGCGTGGAGCTCACCTTGCCAGCCGTCCGCGACGGGCAACGCCACGATCTCCTGGGGCGTGCGCCTGCCGAGCCGAGCCGGCCAGGTGCCGAGTGGTGCCGCCTCCACCAACTGGCCAAGCCACCAGGAGCGTTCGCCCCGCCCTGCCGGTGCGTTGGGCGCGACGCCGTCCCGCTCCATGCCCGCGTCGCACTCATGAGGTGCCTCGACGCTGATCGTCGGTGACTCCAGCGTGTGGTCCAGGGCCACGCAAGCCGAGGCCCGCATCGCCATCCGCGCGGCCAGTGCCGACTCCGGCAGCGCCGACAGCAGTTCCGCCGCCGTGGCTCGTACGTTGCGGCTGCGGTCGTCCAACGCCTGCTCCAGGAACGGCTCGTCCCTCGGGCTCAGCCCCACGCGCAGCGAGTCCAGGAACATCAGCCGGTCCTCGGCCCGCTCCACCGCCCAGGTCGACACGAGCAGCGCGCGCGCGGCGGCCGGCTCCCGGGACCGTATCGCCGCGAGCAGCGCGACTCGCTCGGCGAACAGCCCCTCCTCCCACAGCCGTCGGACGCCCTCGATGTCGTCGAGGCGCGGCAGCGCGGCCCCGCCCCCGGGCGTGGCACGCAGAGCGAACCGCCAGTCCGGGTTGAGCCGGGCCAGCCACAGGGCACGCGGTCCCGCGAATGTCAGGGTCGCGGGCCGCAGATCCGTACGACCCCGTGCCGCGTCCAGCAGTGCGGGCAGCAGCTCCGGTGGTGGCGCGTACCCGCGGGCGTTCGCGGTGGCCAGCCACTGCGGGAGCAGCTCCATCAGGTCGGGCGCGGACCCTCGGCGGCCTCCTCCCGCCGCCCCGGGGCGGTCGGCCAGCAGTGCCGCAAGGCGTCTTGCCGCGGCTGCGGGCAACACCGGCCGCGGATCCGTCGGCGCCGCCTCCAGTCGCTGCCCAACCGGCGCGGCCCGCAGCCCGGCCCGCCGTCGTACGGTCTCCTGCGCGGCGGCGTCCAGGAGGGCCACGGGCGCGGGAACCTGCCGGCGCGGCCCGGGGCTGACGGGTGGTGTGCGCCGGGTGGTGTCGGGGGCGACAGGTGGTATGCGCTGGGCGGCGTCGAGGGTGACGGGTGGTGTGCGCCGGGTGGTGTCGAGGGCGACGGGTGGTGTGCGGCGGTCCGTGCCCAGCAGGGCAGCGGTGACGAGTTCCTCCCAGACGCCCTGCTCGGGCGCTTCCGTGGAGGCGGACTGCCTGGTCATCGGCTGCTTCCTTTCGGGGCGTGGAGTTCGGGTCGCTTTCGGGGCCGGGGATCGGGTGGGGGTACGTCCGTAGGGCGGGTCAGTACAGCCGTATGGGTTCGCCCGCGCCCTGGGGCCAGGCGGTGAGCGGTGTGAAGCCCCGGTGGCCGCACTCGCCGAAGACCTTGACCGGCGCACCGCCCGACAGCGACACCAGCCGCCACAGGCCGGGCCGGGCCCGGGCGGCCGGGGTGAGCGGCAGCGCAGCGTCCTCGGTGGCGTCGGCCAGATGCCAGGAGTCGCCGTCCGGCGTGGGCACGACCCCGTCGAGCGTGACGGGGACGGACTCCAGCCACGGATCGTCCCGCAGGGCTTCGCCGTACCGGGCGACGGCACGCGTCACCGGCACACCCGGAGGCCGTATCGCCGCGGGCCCCGGCGGCGCGAACCGCTCCCCGAGCGCGCCGCGCAATCCGGCCGGATAGGCGGAGACCTCCGCGTCCAGCACCAGGCCCACCGGCAGCGCGAGCTCTGGAGCCCGGCCGGCGGCGCCGTAGGAGAGCAGCAGGCTCGTGCGGCCGGAGTCGGTTCCGTACAGCCATATCCGGCGTGTCGTCAGTTTGGGTTCGGACGTGTCGTACTGGGCGAGGATCAGCCAGCGGTCCCGCATCGGTGGTCCCTCAGGGGCGCCGGGCAGCCCGACCCGGGTGCGGACGGTGGCCGCCAGGCCCGGCGGCAGCCGCTCGCGGTGCAGCCAGCCCTGGACGAGCAGGTGCAGCAGGGCGCACTCCTCCAGCAGACGTACGGGCCAGCCCGGGCCGGAGGACACCGTCGCACCCAGCTCCCTGACCCTCGCGGCGAGACCCGGCGCCTGCGCGTCGACCATGCGGGCGGCGGTCTCCTCCCACAGCCCGTACCCCGCCTGTTCCACCGCGGCCAGGCCGCCGCGCAGCAGGTCCGCCAGGCGCTGCTCCAACTCCGTGGCCCCTGCCGTGATGCGCTCGGCCCGCCGCTCCGCCCTGCGCCGCGCCGCCGCCTCCGCCTCGGAGGCCCCTCCGCCCGAACTGCCTTGATCAGAGCTCGACTTCCCCTCGCTCGGCTTCTCCCTTCTCTCCTTTATCCACCGCTCAGCCCACTCCGGTGCCCGCTCCCGCGACACCACGTGCCCGCCGGCCCCGTCCGCCCACAGCAACAGCAGCCCGAGCGCGTGTTTGCAGGGGAACTTCCGGCTCGGGCAACTGCATGTGTACGCCGGGCAAGAGGCGTCCCCCAGATCGACGGCCGTGCGGTATGGCCGACTGCCGCTGCCCTTGCACAGGCCCCACACCGTCCCCTCGTCGAACCCCGCCTCGGACCACGGACCGGCCGCACCGAGTCTGCTGCCCGCGTCGCGTGACGCGGCATCAGGCGCCAGTGCCAGCACCTGGTCAGCCGTCCAGCGCACCCCCTGCTGTGTCATGCCATCGAAGGTAGATCCCCCCACTGACAATCGGCCCGGCGCCGGCGTTTGCGCAGGTCGCAACGCGTTGTCAGTGGTGTGGTGCACGGTGGATGTCAGATCCGAACCGGCCGAGCTGGAGGGGGCACTCAGCCATGTCCGTGTCCATCGAAACGAAGCCCGACGATCCGACGACCCCCCGACCGACCGACGACTCGACGCCCACCGAACCGATCGCGGGACCGGCCACCGAACCGATCGCGGGACCGGCGCCCGAACCAATCGCGGGACCTGCCATCGCGTCGACCGTGGAACCGGGCGCCGAGTCGGCGACCGCCAAGCCGACCGACACCGGCCGGACGACCGACTCGGAGGCACTGCGGCCGCACGCCGAGCACGCCTTCGCCGATGAACTCGCCGCGCTGGCGGCGCACGACGACCGGCCGCGCCCGGCCCGCTGGAAGCTGTCGCCATGGGCGGTGTCCCTGTATCTGCTCGGCGGCACCCTGCCCGACGGCACCGTGATCACACCGAAGTACGTGGGGCCGCGCCGCATAGTCGAGGTCGCCGTCACCACGCTCGCCACCGACCGGGCACTGCTGCTCCTCGGAGTCCCCGGCACCGCGAAGACCTGGGTGTCCGAGCACCTGGCCGCGGCGGTCAGCGGTGACTCGACCCTGCTCGTGCAGGGCACGGCGGGCACCCCGGAGGAAGCCATCCGCTACGGGTGGAACTACGCCCAGCTGCTCGCCCACGGACCCAGCCGCGACGCCCTCGTGCCCAGCCCCGTCATGCGGGCGATGGCACAGGGCATGACGGCCCGGGTCGAGGAACTGACCCGTATCCCGGCCGATGTGCAGGACTCGCTGATCACGATCCTGTCGGAGAAGACACTGCCGATACCCGAGCTGGGCGGGGAGGTGCAGGCGGTCCGCGGGTTCAACCTGATCGCCACCGCCAACGACCGTGACCGCGGGGTCAACGAACTGTCCAGCGCGCTGCGCCGCCGCTTCAACACCGTGGTGCTGCCGCTGCCCGAGAGCGTGGAGGCCGAGGTCGACATCGTCTCCCGCCGTGTCGACCAGATCGGCCGCTCGCTCGACCTGCCGGCCGTCCCCGACGGGATCGATGAGATCCGCCGCGTGGTGACCGTCTTCCGTGAGCTACGCGACGGAGTCACATCCGACGGCCGTACGAAGGTGAAGTCGCCCAGCGGCACCCTCTCGACGGCTGAGGCGATCTCCGTCGTCACCAGCGGCCTGGCGCTGGCCGCCCACTTCGGCGACGGCGTGCTGCGGCCGGGCGATGTCGCCGCCGGCATCCTCGGCGCCGTCGTCCGCGACCCGGCGGCCGACCGGGTCGTCTGGCAGGAGTACCTGGAGACGGTGGTGCGCGAACGGGACGGCTGGACGGACTTCTACCGCGCCTGCCGGGAGGTGACGGCGTGAACAACACCTCCATCTGGGGCCACGCGAGCAAGGGCCGCACGCCTGCGGCGACACCCACGCACATGCACTCCGACGACGACACGGCCTGGCCGCGGTGACCGAAGCCGCCGGATGTCACTCACTGTGATTGGCGCGGAGCGCGGGGCAACGAAATGCGGGGGTGCGGGCCTCTTTATGAGTGAAGCCGCGAACGCCGGGAGCGGGACGGTGTGAGACCCGCGGTGACGGGCGGGTCGAGAACGGCGGCAGCCGCACATGAAGCGAAGGGGGTGTGAAATGAGAGGAGTTGAGGACGGCATGAGTGGGCACATCCGGGCTGGGGCTGGGGCTGGGGCTGGGGCTGGGGCAAGTGCCGGTTCTGGTTCTGGCGGCACTGCCGCTGCCACTGCCGGTACTGGTGCCATCGCCGCGGCCGGGCCCGTGCTGCTCGGGGTGCGGCACCACGGACCGGGGTCCGCCCGGGCCGTGCGGGCGGCGCTCGACGAGGTGCGGCCCCGAGTCGTGCTGATCGAGGGTCCGCCCGAGGCCGACGTGCTCGTGCCACTGGCCGCCGACCCGGACATGCGGCCACCGGTGGCACTCCTCGCCCATGCCGTGGACGAACCCGGCCGTTCGGCCTTCTGGCCGCTCGCCGACTTCTCCCCGGAGTGGATCGCCCTGCGCTGGGCCTTGGAGCACCAGGTCCCCGCCCGTTTCATCGACCTGCCCGCCACCCACACGCTGGCCTGGAGGAAGGAGGAGGACGCAACCGACGCCGACAGCCCGAAGACCGCCGGGGATGCGGCGGACTCGGAGGATTCGCGGGTCGCGGAGGACTCGAAGGACTCGGAGGACTCGGGGGGCGCAGAGGGTGCGGACGGGCGGGACGTCCGGCTCGACCCGCTCGCAGTGCTCGCCGAGATCGCCGGATACGACGACCCCGAGCGCTGGTGGGAGGACGTCGTCGAACACCGGGGCACGGCCGGGACGGACCCGCTCGCTCCGTTCGCCGCGGTGGAGGAGGCCATGGGCGCACTGCGGGAGGCCTGCGGGACCGGCGGCCACGACCGGGACCCGGTGCGGGAGGCGTACATGCGGCTCCAACTGCGCTCCGCGCAAAAAGAGTTCGGGGACGGTGTGGCCGTGGTGTGCGGGGCGTGGCATGTTCCCGCGCTGCGGTTGCGGACCACCGTCGCGGCCGACCGAGCACTGCTCAAAGGACTGCCCAAGGTGAAGGCCGAGCTGACCTGGGTACCGTGGACGTACCGCAGGCTGGCGCGGGCCGGAGGGTACGGGGCGGGGATCGACTCGCCGGGCTGGTACGGGCATCTGTTCGCCGCGCAGGACCGGCCCGTGGAGCGGTGGATGACCAAGGTGGCGGGGCTGTTGCGGGCCGAGGACCGCACTGTCTCCCCGGCGCATGTCATCGAGGCCGTGCGGCTGGCCGAGACGCTCGCCGCGCTGCGCGGCCGGCCCCTGCCGGGGCTGAGCGAGACCACCGACGCGGTACGGGCGGTGATGTGCGAGGGCTCCGACGTGCCGCTGGCGCTGGTGCAGGACCGGCTGGTGGTGGGGGACGTGCTGGGGCACGTCCCCGCCTCGGCGCCCGCGGTGCCCCTGCAGCGGGACCTCGACCGGCTGCAGCGCCGGCTGCGGCTCAGGCCGGAGGCGGCGGAGCGCGAGCTGGAGCTCGACGTGCGCAAGGAGACCGACGCCGAGCGCAGCAGACTGCTGCACCGGCTGCGGCTGCTGGGCGTGCCCTGGGGTGAACCGGCCGTCTCGCGGGGCAGCACCGGGACGTTCCGGGAGACCTGGCGGCTGCGCTGGGAGCCGGAGCTGTCGCTGCGAGTCGCCGAAGCGGGGGTGTGGGGGACGACCGTGCTGTCCGCGGCGAACGCGAAGGCCGAGGCCGACGCCGTCGCCGCGCGGACCCTCGCCGAGGTGACCGCTCTGGCCGAGCGATGTCTGGCGGCGGGCCTGTCCGACGTGCTGCCGGCGGTGATGCGAGTGCTCGCCGACCGTGCCGCGCTGGACACGGACGTCGGCCACCTCGCCCAGGCCCTGCCCGCCCTGGTGCGCTCACTGCGCTACGGAGACGTGCGCGGCACGGACACCGGCGCGCTCGCGAAGGTCGCCGTCGGGCTGGCCGAGCGGGTCTTCGTGGGGCTGCCTCCGGCCTGCACCGCGCTGGACGCGGACGCGGCCGAGGAGATGCGGCGTCATCTGGACGCCGTGCACGGGGCGGTGGGGTTGCTGACCGACGAGGAGATACCCGGCCCCGGGGATCGCGTCGGGCTGCGCGCTCGCTGGCAGGGGGTGCTGGGGGTCCTGTCGGAGAGGGAGACCGTGCCGGGGGTCATCCGGGGCCGAGCGGTGCGGCTGCTGCTGGACGGCGGACGGCTGGCGCAGGACGAGGCTGCGCGACTGATGGGGCTGGAGCTGTCCCCGGGCACGCCACCGGCTGGCGCGGCCGCCTGGATCGAGGGCTTCGTGGGCGAAGGCTCCGGCGGTGGGCTGCTGCTGGTGCACGACGAGCGGCTCCTCGGCCTGGTCGACGACTGGCTGACCGGGGTGCCGGCGGAGGCCTTCACCGACGTTCTGCCCCTCCTGCGACGCACCTTCTCGGCGTACGAGCCCGGGGTACGCCGGACGCTGGGCGAGCTGGTGCGGCGCGGCCCGGCCGAGCGGGGGAGAGCCTCGGTCGCCGGAGCCGGGACACCGGGGTTCGCGGCCGAACCGGACAGGGAACGGGCCGATGCCGTGCTGCCGGTGGTAGGGCTGCTGCTCGGGTGGGAGACGGAGGCGCCGAGTCCTGACCTCAAAGAACGGGCGGAGGAGGGGGTGCCAGATACGCGCCTCGGAGGGTCTGTGGAGACGGGAGCGCCGGGCGCCGGCCGCGAAGGAGCTGTGGGGGTGAGGAGATGACGGCGGGAGCGCCGGAAGGCGCGGCGGGGGGAGCGCAGTCGGCGGACACGGCGGTGGGCGCGCAGGCGGAGGATCCAACGCAAGGCACCCGGGCGAACGGTGCGCGGGTGGCTGGCGCAGCTGAAGGCGGGGATGCGGAGGCTACGGCAGCGGCCGCGCAGGCGGAGGACCCAACACAAGGCACCCAGGCGGAAGGTGCACAGGTGGAGGAGTCAACGCAAGACACCCGGGCGGTGAACACTCAGGCGGCAAACACCCACGTGGCAACCACACAGGCGCAAGCCGAGCAAAGGGACGGCATGGCGGAAGGCGCGGTGCAGGAGCGGTTGCGGCGGTGGCGGCTCGTGCTCGGCGGGGACGGGGCGGACGGCACCGGATGTGCGCTCGCCGGGCGGGACGCGGCGATGGACGGGGCGCTCTCCGCGCTCTACGGAAAGGGGGAGAAGTCACGGACGACGGGGCGGGAGCGTGCGGCGGGGCTCGGGGCGTCGGCGCCGTCGGTGGCGCGCTGGCTCGGGGACGTCCGGACGTACTTCCCTTCCTCGGTCGTGCAGGTCATGCAGCGGGACGCGATCGACCGGCTGGGCCTGGCGACGCTGCTGCTGGAGCCGGAGATGCTGGAGGCGGTCGAACCGGACGTCCATCTGGTCGGCACGCTGCTGTCGCTCGACAAGGCGATGCCGGAGACGACGAGGGAGACCGCACGGGCCGTCGTGCGCAAGGTCGTCGAGGACCTGGAGCGGCGGCTCGCCCCGCGCACCCGGGCCACGCTCACCGGCGCTCTCGACCGCAGTGCGCGGGTGCAGCGGCCGCGCCACGGCGACATCGACTGGAACCGCACGATCGCCGCCAACCTCAAGCACTACCTGCCCGAGCAGGGCACGATCGTGCCCGAGCGGCTCGTCGGCTACGGGCGGGCGTCGCGGTCCGTGCGGAAGGAGGTCGTGCTCTGCATCGACCAGTCGGGGTCGATGGCGGCGTCGGTGGTGTACGCGTCGGTTTTCGGGGCGGTGCTGGCGTCCATGCGGTCGATCAGCACCCGGCTGGTCGTCTTCGACACGGCGGTCGCCGACCTCACCGACCGGCTCCACGACCCCGTCGACGTCCTCTTCGGCACCCAGCTCGGCGGCGGCACGGACATCAACCGGGCGCTCGCGTACTGCCAGTCGCGGATCACCCGGCCCGCCGAGACGGTGGTCGTGCTGATCAGCGACCTGTACGAGGGAGGCATACGGGAGGAGATGCTGCGGCGGGTCGCGGCGATGAAGGCGGCGGGGGTGCAGTTCGTGACGCTACTGGCGTTGTCGGACGAAGGGGCTCCGGCCTACGACCGGGAGCACGCGGCGGCGTTGGCGGCGCTGGGCGCACCGGCCTTCGCCTGTACGCCCGATCTGTTTCCGGAGGTGATGGCGGCGGCCATCGAGAAGCGCCCGCTTCCGATACCGGACACCTCATGACGGAGTGGAAAAAGGATATGACTACCTATCGGTAACAGGGGGCTTGCGCAACCTCAGGAGTCCCGTGCAAGGATCGAGGACCGTGCCGGTGCGTCGAGCTCCGCTTGGCAGTACCGCTCGCACGCACTCCTCACATCGAACACGCGATAGCGCTCCGACTCTCCGCGATTCGTTCCGCCGTAACGGAGGACCCCCCGTTGATCAGCTCGGCCATGTTGCCCGGGGCCGCTGTGCGCGTGATGCGCGCTGCGGTGGGGCGGCATGCGCTGCGAGTGGTGCTGCTGGTGGGTGGACTGTTCGTGGCCGGGTTGCTGTGGGCTGGGGAGGCCCGCGCGGCGGAGCCGGTGGGGGCAACTGACTCGGGGACGGTGGCCGAGGCGTCGGCGCTGTCCTCCACCTCCGACTCGCTCGACTCGCTCGACTCGGTCGAGTCCCCCGAGCTGTCCGAGCTGCCCGAGGCGCCCAAGGGGTCTGCGCTGCCCGACCAGCTCGGACAGCCGGACCAGCCTCGGCAGCCACAGCGGCTGGACCAGCTCTCGCAGCTCGAGCAGTTCCCGCAGTCCGAGGGGCTCCCCCGGCTGCCGGCTCTCCCCGGCCTGTCCGGCCTCTCCGACCTGTCCGGCCTCTCCCTGCCGCCCAGTGCGCAGCCCGAGCCCGGTCTTCCCGGCCTGGGTGAGCTGCCCGGGCTGCCGGCTTCTCCCGCGGTGCCCGGTGCCGATGGGCTGAACGTGGGGCTGAGGCCCGGCGACCCGCGGGGCTTCGCCGTCGAGGTGGCCGATGGGCCGGTCGAAGGCTCGGCTGCTTCGCGCCCTGACAGGCCGGTCGAAGGCTCGGCTGCCTCGCGCCACGGGGTAAGGCACCGTGCCTCGCGGCAGGGGCCGTCGGCCGACGCCCTCCGCCTCTTCCAGTGTCCCGGCACCTCGACCGCCGGCTCCGCCACCGCCGGCACCGCGGCGCGCCCCGCCCTCAGCGCGCGGGCCCCGCTCGGGCCGGTGCCTGTGGAAGGTGTGCCGGTGAACGGTCCGGCGGGGGACGCCGGCTCGTCGCGGCACGGGGACGCGGGGGCCGTGACTCCGGATCACAGTGCGGCGCTGCGGCTGGTGCCCGGCGCTGCCGTGCGGGCCGAGGTGCCCGGGACCCGGGATCGGCACCGGGACATCCCTGTCTTTCCCGGCTAGGGCAGGCCGTACCGCCCCGTTGACCTGCCGCGCGGGGGCGGATCAGGTCTGCCCGCCCGTTCCGGATGCCGCACCAGGTGGTGCCTCCGGACGGGAAGCCGGCGCGCCGTAGGACATCACCGTTCGCTGGTCCCCTTTCCCGGACCGCGCCCGGAACCGACGCCGCCATGTCCCCAAGTCCCCTGGTGCGAGCCCGGCCGTGGTCAGTGACCCGGTGTGGGGAGCTCGTGCCGTTCCGGGGCCCGGAGTCCTGACGCTCCGGTGCCGCGGAAGTCCCTAAGGATCTGACGTACGCATGAACAAGAACATCCGCCGGTCCATCGTGATCGCCGCCGGGGTCACCGGCGCGTGGGCGCTCGGCTCCACCGTCGCGAGCGCCGACGAACTGCCCGCCTCCTCGCTGTCGCTCCCGGATGTCTCGGACACCCTGGAGACCCCGGACGTCGTGGACGTCGTGGACGTCTCGGAGACCACCTCCGACGCCGGTGACACGCTCGCTGCCGTCACCGGGTCCGTCACCGGGTCCGTCACCGGCACCCGCACCCGCACCCTCACCGACACGGCAACCGGCGTGGTCGAGGACGTCCGCAGTGCTGTGGAGGGCGTCGACAGCACCCTCGGCGCGGTCGAGGGCGCGCAGCGCACCGCAGCCGCGACCGGCGGGAGCGCCGACGATCAGGCGCGGCGGTACGTCGACGCCGAGGTGAGCGTCCCGAAGGCCGCCAGGGGGCGGGGAGCGCAGGCCGTCGAAGGGGCCCGGTGGGCGCGTGCGGAGAAGGCGGCGCGGGCTGCCGAGGCCGTGCGGGCGGGCGCCGGTGCCGCCGAGGCCACTGCCGACCGGGTCGGTGACGAGATGCCGACGCCGCCGCACACGCCCGGCGGTTTCATCGACTACCTCTTCGGTCCGCTGTCGGCGTTCGCGCCCGAGCTCGAGAAGGCGCTGGCCGCCGCGCAGACGCGCCTGCACACCACGCAGGGCGCGGCCCGCCCCCAGGTGCAGGGCGTCGACGGCGTCGTACGGACCAGGACGCAGCAGACCGTCGCCGCGGCGGGTCGTACGCCGGCCCAGGCAGCCCAGGCAGCCCAGGCAGCCCAGGCAGCCCAGGCAGCCCAGGCATCCCACGCGGCCCACGCGGCCCACGAGGTGCAGCCGACCGCCACGGGTGCGCAGGACCGCGCCGCGCGGGTCACCACCACGGCCGGGACGACCGCGAACACCGCCGCCACGGCCGCACGCGCCTCCGTCACCCACGACTCGGCCCATGTCACGGTCACGGCGAACGGCGTCCGGCAGCGGCTCGTCGGCACGGCCGACACCGCCCGGACGTCCGCCCTCACCACGGCCGACACCGCCCGGACGTCCGCCCTCACCACGGCCGACACCGTCCAGGCATCCGCTCACACCACGGCCGGCACAGCCCAGGCATCCGTCCTCACCGCGACGGGCACGGCCCGTCGGCAGGCGTCCGGCACCGCCGCGGTCGTCGCGCGGGAGACCGCCGAGGCCGCTGTTCCGCCGGTCGCGGAGTCCGCGGTCGACGGGGTCGGCCGTGCACGGGGTCGTGCCGGTGGCCGGGCGTGCCGTGGGCGGGGTGGTGCCCGTCGCGACGGGTGCGGTGCAGGGCGTGCGGCCCGCCGCGGGTGGTGCGGTGCAGGGGGTCGTGCCCGTCGCCGGGCAGGCGGTGGCCGGGGTCGGGGCGACCGCGTCCCACACCGTCGATGCCGCGACCGGGCTGGCTTACGGCGTCGTGGCGGACGTACGACCCGTCGCGGACAGGTTGGTCCACGGGGTGGTGCCCGTCGCCGGGGAGGCGGTCGCCGACGTGCGGGGTGTCGCCGGCGGTGCCGTCGCCGGGGTGCAGCCGGTCGCCGCAGGGGCGGTCGCCGGTGTGCGCGGGGTCGCCGGTGGCGTGGCGGCCGACGTGCCGCCCTACGCGGCCGGGCTGGCCGGCCAGGTCGCCGGGGACACCACGGCCGCCGTGCTGCCGCCGGTCGCGCACACCGTCGTGCAGGGGGTCGTACCCGTCGCAGGTCAGGCCGTCGCGGACGCGGGCGCGCTGGCGTACGGCGTCCAGGGTGATGTGCGGCCCTTCGCGGGCGGCGTCGTCGCGGACGTACCGCCGCTGGCGTACGGCGTGGCCGGGCAGGCCGACGGCTTCGCGGGCGGCGTCGCAGAGGAGGTGCCGGCGTTCGCGCACGGGGTCGCCGAGGCGGTCCGGCCGACCGTCGACCGGGTCACATACCTCGCCGGTCAGGTGGCCGGCACGGTCGGGCGGACCGCGCAGCCGGTCGTGCGGGGCGTCGGTGGCAGCGGCACCGCGCTGGCGTACGGCGTCACGGACGACGTCGCTGCGTTCGCGGGCGGCGTGACCGGCCAGGTCGACCCGTTCGCGCACGGGGTCGCCGGGCAGGCCGGGTACTTCGCCCAGGACCTGACGGGCACCGTCCACACCACTGCGGGCCCCCTCGCCCACCACGCCGTCGGCGGCGCCCAGACCGTCGCCGGCTCCGCCACCCCGGGCTACGCACCCCACGTCGGCCCCCACGTCGACCCCCGCGTCTGACGACCCGGACCCGAACAGCGGCCCCCGCCCTCGCCCTCGGCGCTCATGTGAACCACCGCCCGGGGCGAGGCGGGGGCCGCACCGCGGCAGCCCCGGCAACCACCCCCGCGCACGGGTGCCCGCATTCACTCTCCGGCCCCCTCACGCACCGCCCCCACCCGGACGGCCGAACCCCCCGCGCCCCACCCCCCACGCGGGTCCGCGCCCAGCCCCCCACAGCTCCCCACGGCCGAAGAAGCCCTGCTCAGGGGCCTCACCCGGTCCGGCGGCGCTCGGTGAGTCTCCGGTCGGGTCCGCTCACCACTGGCACGGCGTGTCAGTGAGGGCGGCATCATGTGACAGGTATCACCGCTCAGGTGTGACCCGCGATTTAGAGGGCCCACGGAAGCAGAGATAACCTGCGAGACGGACATGCCGCGCGCTCGGACACCGTGTGCGCCCCCCTTGTGACACAGCGGACGTCACGTTGCCCTTCGCGGCACGCCCACGCATCCAACGAACCGCGAGATCACTGATAGGGACGGAAGCGCGTGGACCTGTTCGAGTACCAGGCGAGGGACCTCTTCGCCAAGCACGATGTACCGGTGCTGGCCGGTGAAGTCATCGACACGCCTGAGGCGGCGCGCGAGATCACCGAGCGTCTGGGCGGCAAGTCCGTCGTCAAGGCGCAGGTGAAGGTCGGTGGTCGCGGCAAGGCCGGTGGCGTCAAGCTGGCCGCCACCCCGGACGAGGCCGTCGCCCGCGCGACGGACATCCTCGGCATGGACATCAAGGGCCACACGGTCCACAAGGTCATGATCGCCGAGACCGCTCCGGAGATCCTCGAGGAGTACTACGTCTCCTTCCTCCTCGACCGTGCCAACCGCACCTTCCTCTCCATCGCCTCCGTCGAGGGCGGCATGGAGATCGAGGAGGTGGCGGCCACCCGTCCGGAGGCCGTCGCGAAGATCGCGATCGACCCGATCGACGGTGTGGACGAGGCCAAGGCCCGCGAGATCGTCGAGGCCGCCAAGTTCCCGGCCGAGGTCGCGGACAAGGTCGTCAACGTCCTGATCAAGCTGTGGGACACCTTCCTCAAGTCGGACGCCCTCCTCGTCGAGGTCAACCCGCTCGCGAAGGTCGCCTCCGGCGAGGTCATCGCGCTCGACGGCAAGGTGTCGCTCGACGACAACGCCGAGTTCCGTCACCCCGAGTACGAGGAGCTCCACGACAAGGCCGCCGCCAACCCGCTCGAGGCGGCCGCCAAGGAGAAGGGCCTCAACTACGTCAAGCTCGAGGGCGAGGTCGGCATCATCGGCAACGGTGCCGGTCTCGTCATGAGCACCCTGGACGTCGTCGCGTACGCCGGTGAGGCGCACGGTGGCGTCAAGCCCGCCAACTTCCTGGACATCGGCGGTGGCGCCTCCGCCCAGGTCATGGCGAACGGCCTGGAGATCATCCTGGGCGACCCGGACGTCAAGTCCGTCTTCGTCAACGTCTTCGGCGGCATCACCGCCTGCGACGAGGTCGCCAACGGCATCGTGCAGGCCCTGAAGCTCCTCGAGGACCGCGGCGAGAAGGTCGAGAAGCCGCTCGTCGTCCGCCTCGACGGCAACAACGCCGAGCTGGGCCGCAAGATCCTCACCGACGCCAACCACCCGCTGGTCCAGCGCGTCGACACCATGGACGGCGCGGCCGCCAAGGCCGCCGAGCTGGCCCACGCCGCCAAGTAAGCACTCAGGACGAGGACACAACACACCATGGCTATCTGGCTCAACAAGGACAGCAAGGTCATCGTCCAGGGCATGACCGGCGCCACGGGCATGAAGCACACCAAGCTCATGCTCGGCGACGGCACCAACGTCGTGGGCGGCGTGAACCCGCGCAAGGCGGGCACCACCGTGGACTTCGACGGTACCGAGGTACCGGTCTTCGGCACCGTCAAGGAGGCCATCGAGGCCACCGGCGCCAACGTCTCCGTCATCTTCGTGCCGGAGAAGTTCACCAAGGACGCGGTCGTCGAGGCCATCGACGCCGAGATCCCGCTGGCCGTCGTGATCACCGAGGGCATCGCCGTGCACGACACGGCCGCCTTCTGGGCGTACGCCGGCAAGAAGGGCAACAAGACCCGCATCATCGGCCCGAACTGCCCCGGCATCATCACGCCGGGCGGCTCGAACGTCGGCATCATCCCGGGCGACATCACCAAGCCGGGCCGCATCGGCCTGGTGTCGAAGTCCGGCACGCTGACCTACCAGATGATGTACGAGCTCCGTGACATCGGCTTCTCCACGGCCGTCGGCATCGGTGGCGACCCGATCATCGGCACCACCCACATCGACGCCCTCGCCGCGTTCGAGGCCGACCCCGACACCGACCTGATCGTGATGATCGGCGAGATCGGCGGCGACGCCGAGGAGCGGGCCGCGGACTTCATCGCGAAGAACGTCACCAAGCCGGTCGTCGGCTACGTCGCGGGCTTCACCGCGCCCGAGGGCAAGACCATGGGCCACGCCGGCGCCATCGTCTCCGGTTCCTCCGGCACCGCCCAGGCGAAGAAGGAGGCCCTCGAGGCCGCCGGTGTCAAGGTCGGCAAGACCCCGACCGAGACCGCCAAGCTGGCCCGCGAGATCCTCGCCGGCTGAACCGGCCGCAACGGCTGACGCCCACCCGGGCGAACCGCCCACCCGGGCGAACCGCCCGCCTGGGCACATCGCCCACCCGGGCGAACCGCAGGCGCAGGCGAACCGCCCGCACAGGCGACACGAGGCCCGCATCCCGTCCCACGGGGTGCGGGCCTCGCGCATGTCACCACGGACCACCGGACCACACCGAACGACCGGACCACACCGGACGACCGGACGATCGAACGACCAGAAGACCAGACGACCGGACGACCGGACGACCAGACGAGCGGACCACCGGACCACCGGACGACGGCTGACCGGACCGCCGGGACGCTCACCGCACCTGCGGCACCAGCCGCTCCGGCCCGTTCGCCGTCTCCCGCCGCAGCTTGGCGCGCAGCTCCAGCTCCTCGTCCGACAGCGGCCCCGGCGCCGCCCGAGGGGGCACGCCCGGCACGGTCTCACCGGGTGCGACGGGTGGCTCGTAATGCGTGGGAGCCGTGCGCAGGGTGAGCGCGGTGGCACCGATGATCGCGACGGTGAAGGCGATGGCGGCGCGGGTCCAGAACCGGGCCCGGCGTTCGCTGCCCGCCCGGACGACGGGCGGCCGGGCCGCGCGCAGCCGCTCGGCGGAGGCCAGTTCGGCGAGGCGCCGGCCCAGTTCGACGGGGTCGGACAGCTCGGGCAGCCGTGCGGCGACCTCCTCACGGGCGTGCATCAGACGGTAGGCGGCCGCCGGGGTGGTCGCCTCCGTCTCCGCCGCGGTCTCCGGCAGCCGCAGGCCGACGCCGTCGTGCAGCACCAGCGTCCTGCGGTACGGCGCCGGGAGCTGGAGCAGGACGTCCAGCAGCGCGCGGTCGGCGGCGTCGGCGGGCGGCGGCTCGGGGTGCCGGTAGCGGGGGCGGAAGCGGTGCCAGGGGGAGAGGGCGTACTCGTAGGCCGCCGCCCGCACCCAGCCCGCCGGGTCGGGGTCCACGGCGACCTCGGGCCAGCGGTCCCAGGCCAGCTGGAAGGCCCACTCGACCGACTCCCGCGCCAGCTCGCGCCGCCCGCTGAGCAGATAGGCCTGCCGCACGAGAGCGGGCGCGCAGAACCCGTACAGCGCGTCGAAGGCCTGAGCCGGTGTCAGCGTCTCCCCGACCTCGGGCCCGGGCAGCGGCCGCGGCTGTACGACGGGCTCGGCGGCGGGTGCCTCCAGGGGCGCCGCCACCGCGACCACGGGTTGACGTGCCGTCACCTCGGTGTCCGGCTCCGCCTTCTGCGCGACCTCCACAGCCTTCTCCTCAGCAGCCTTCTCCACGGCAGCCTTCTCCACGGCGGCCGGATCGGCGAGGGAGGCCAGTACCTTGGCGTACACCTCCCGCTTGCGGCCGCGCGGAGTCGTGCGGCCGGTCTCCCACGCGCGCACCGTCTCCCGGGTGACACCCACCCGCGCGGCGAGCTGACCCTGGGTCAGCCGGGCGGCCTCCCGCAGGCGTCGGCGTTCCTTCGGGGGAGGGAGAGGGGTCGCAGGGCTCTGTGTCACAGGGGGCCCCTTCGTACGATAAGAAACATAAGCACATATTGGGTGACACGTCGGAGGTTCGCCTGTTACGACGGGAAAGCGCGTGTCGTTGGGAGCATGACGTCCGTGATCCCGATGACCGCTCGCCGACCGCCGCTCTCGCTCCTGCTCACCCGGATGCGCGGACGTTCGCCCGGGCTGGCCGCCGGCCTCCTCGGCGGGGTGCTCGCGGCGGGCCTGGGGCTCGGCTCGTTCGCGGTGCTGGTGATGGTGCTGTGGATCAGCTCGCCGTATCCCGACAGCGGGCCCGGCGGTGCGCTGCATGTGGCGGCCGCGCTGTGGCTGCTGGCGCACGGCGCCGAACTGGTCCGCGCCGACTCGCTGTCCGGCGCCCCCGCGCCCGTCGGCCTCACCCCGCTGCTGCTGCTCGCCCTGCCGGTGTGGCTGCTGCACCGCGCGGCACGCGACGCGGTCGACGCGGGGGAGGACGAGCGGCAGGTGAGCCGGCGCACGGCGTGGGCGGGCGTCGTCCTCGGCTATCTCGCCGTCGCCGCCCCCGCCGCGCTGTACGCGGCCGGCGGGGACCTGCGCCCGGACTGGCCCTGGACCTGCCTGTGTCTGCCGCTCGTCACGACCGCGGCGGCCGGTGCCGGGGTGTGGACGGCGTACGGCCGCCCCCGCGACGCCCTCGACTCCGTGCTGCTCCTCCTCCCGGCCCGGCCCCGCCGGCTCGCCCTGGACCCGCGGGTCAGGGCCCGGCTCGGCACGGCCGCCCGCGCGGCGGCGGCCGGACTGGGCGTCCACATCGGCGGCGGCGCCCTGCTCCTCACGGCCTCCCTGGTCTGGCACGGCGACACGGCTCGCGCGTCCTTCGCCCAGCTGACGGAGGGCTGGTCCGGCCGTTTCGCCGTCCTCCTCCTGTGCCTGGCGCTGGTCCCCAACGCGGCCGTCTGGGCCGCCTGCTACGCCCTCGGCCCCGGCTTCGCCCTCGGTACCGGCCATCTCACCGGCCTCCTGTCCTCCGACCCGGCCCCGCTGCTCCCCCCGTTCCCGCTCCTGGCCGCGGTCCCCGGCCCCGGCCCGGGCACCCCGCTGAACTGGGCGGCCACGGCGGTGCCGGTCGCGGCGGGGGTGACGGTGGCGTGGTTCGTGGCCCGCGCGGCAGCGGGGGCGCCGGGGCGGCCCGGTGACGCCGGGTCAGCGGGCGGGACGGGCACCCGGGGCGGGGACCGCCGCGCGGCCGGGCCGGCGGCGGGTGACGGGGGACGGCGCCCCGGCCCGCGGTTCGAGGGGGCGGTTCGGCGTCGCGGCGCGGACCTGCCCGACGCGGAAGCCCCCGAGCCCTGGCCGCTGCGTCGCACCGCCAAGGTGGCCGGGCTCGCGGTCGCGCTGTGCGCCGGCGCGCTCGCTGTGGCGGCCGCGCTGTCCGGCGGCCCGCTCGGGGTGTCCGCGCTCGCACGCTTCGGGCCGCTGTGGTGGCAGTCCGGGGCGGCGGCCCTGGCCTGGGGCGTCCTCGCCGCGCTCCCCGTGGTCCTGGGCGCCCACGCCTGGCGCTGCCGGGGCCGGAACCGGGTCCCGCGGCGGCCGCGTATCGCCCGGCAGCGCGCCCTGACCCCGCCGGAGCCCGTCCGCCCCGACGGCTCGTCCGAGGCCCGGGCCGCGGCGGCGGAGCCCCGGCCCACGCAGGCCACGCGCCGCGGGGGAGAGGCCCAGGCCGACACCGACGCCCGTGCGGCCCACGACCTCGCGGGCGCCCCCGACCCCCGTGATCCCAGCACCCTCCGCAACCCCGCGGACGCCTACGACCCCGGCGGCCTCCGTGCTTCCCACGACCTCGACGACACCTACGACGCCCGCGATCCCTACGGAGCCTCGGACGCCTACCCCGCTTTCGAGCCGTACGACTTCCTCCCCGCGGACCCGCCCCCGGCCCCGCCCTCGCCCTGGCCCGTGCGCGACGACGGCATCGGCGAGGCCCGCTGGGCCGCGCTGAGGGAGGCGGCGGCACTCCGGCCGGACCCGGGGGAGGCCCTGCCGGGACAGGAGGGCCCGGATGCAGGCGGTGGGCCCTAGCTCTCCGCCCCGAGGACCCCGCGCAGCTCCTTGGGCAGCAGCTCGCTGCACGACTGCTCGGCCTCGGCCGTCAGGGCGTCCTTGGTGCAGGTGTAGTAGTCCTGGTACACCAGCTGGGCCGTGAAGGACGCGGCGACCAGCAGAAGCGCGAGGGACGCGGTGACCAGGCCGGCGACCGCCGAGGTGGTATGGGAGCGGCCGGGGGTCTCCGGGGCGGGCCGGTCGGGGTCCGGGGTGCGCGGGCGGGTGCGCAGGGAGTCGATGCCCCAGTAGAGGGCGAGGGCGCCCAGCATCAGGGCGACGTACGGCCAGCCGAAGAGCGCGAAGAAGAAGGCCCACATACCGGACAGCAGGGCATACCGGGCGCGGCGCTGCGCGGGGTCGGTCGGGTCCCAGCGCATGCCGGAGCCGGGCCGGCCGCCGCCGGGGCCGCCGGACCCGTCCTCCTGGTCCGGGCGGGGCCGCTCGCCGAAGCCGCCGCCGGAGCGGCCGGGCTGGCGGTCGCTCCATCGGCTGCCCCACGGGGCGCCGCCGCGCGAGCCGTCACCCGCGCCGTCGCCCGGCCCGTCACCGGAGCCTTCGCCGGGGGACGGGTGCCGGGGCTGCCAGGGCCGGTCGGGAGTGCCCTCAGGGGGCGGGGCGAAGGGGTTCTCCTCGCGGCCCTCGCTCTCCCGGCCCCGCGGGTCCTGTCCGCCCGGTCCGCCCGAGTGCGCGTCCGGCGGGGAGGAGGAGGAGCGCTCCCGCAGCAGCAGGCCGCCGCGCTCCCCTCCCTGCGCCGGCTGCGGGGGGAGCGTGAGAAGTCGCAGGCTGCGGTGGGGCATCAAGTGGGCGTCTTCCCTCGGTGATACGACTGCTGACAACGACTGACGACGACGAGCGAACCGGGTCCGTCGGTGTCCGTCGGCGTCTGTCGAGTGCTCAACGAACCACGCGCGACGCGCGTTCCCGACCCGGCTCCTCCCAGACGCTACCTCCCGGCCACGCCCCCGTCCCGTGGGGGCCGTCCGGAGTGCCGGTATCGTTGCTGACGGCCGGCCGCTTCGTAGGCTTCCCCGTATCGGGGGAGGCGAAGCATTCGTACGAACGTACAAACTCCACGCGCGTGCGGTCGCCGGCCCGGACAGACGCACCCCCGAGAAAGGGCCCCACCGTGGCCGCCAAGCCCGTGGCCGAGCGTGCCAAGCGCCTCGTCGTGCTGGTCTCCGGATCCGGCACCAACCTCCAGGCGCTGCTCGACGAGATCGCCGCCGTCGGCTCCGAGGCCTACGGTGCCGAGATCGTGGCCGTCGGCGCCGACCGGGACGGCATCGAGGGGCTCGCCCGCGCCGAGCGCGCCGGGCTGCCGACCTTCGTCTGCAAGGTCAAGGACTTCGCGGCCCGCGAGGAGTGGGACGCCGCGCTCGCCGCGGCCGTCGCCGCGTACGAGCCCGACCTGGTGGTGTCCGCCGGGTTCATGCGCATCGTCGGCAAGGAGTTCCTGGCCCGTTTCGGCGGCCGGTTCGTGAACACCCACCCGGCCCTCCTCCCCAGTTTTCCCGGCGCCCACGGCGTGCGCGACGCGCTCGCGTACGGCGCCAGGGTCACCGGCTGCACCGTCCACTTCGTCGACGACGGCGTCGACACCGGGCCGATCATCGCGCAGGGCGTGGTGGAGGTCCGGGACGAGGACGACGAGAGTGCGCTGCACGAGCGCATCAAGGAAGTCGAGCGAAGGCTGCTCGTCGACGTCGTGGGGCGGCTCGCCCGCAACGGCTATCGCATTGAGGGACGAAAGGTAGTTATCCAGTGACCGCCGAGAGCAACAAGCGGCCCATCCGTCGCGCACTGGTCAGCGTCTACGACAAGACCGGCCTGGAGGAGCTCGCGCGCGGGCTGCACGAGGCGGGCGTCGAGCTGGTCTCCACCGGCTCCACGGCCGGCCGGATCGCCGCGGCGGGGGTCCCCGTCACCAAGGTCGAGGAGCTCACCGGCTTCCCCGAGTGCCTGGACGGCCGGGTGAAGACCCTGCACCCCAAGGTCCACGCGGGCATCCTCGCCGACCTGCGCCTGGAGGACCACCGGCAGCAGCTGGCGGAGCTCGGCGTCGAGCCGTTCGACCTGGTCGTCGTCAACCTCTACCCGTTCCGCGAGACCGTCGCCTCCGGCGCCTCGGCCGACGAGTGCGTCGAGCAGATCGACATCGGCGGTCCCTCGATGGTCCGCGCCGCCGCCAAGAACCACCCGTCGGTGGCCGTGGTGACCAGCCCCGCCCGTTACGCCGACGTCCTCGCGGCCGTCCAGGACGGCGGCTTCGACCTCGCCACGCGCAAGCGGCTCGCCGCCGAGGCCTTCCAGCACACCGCCGCCTACGACGTGGCGGTCGCCTCCTGGTTCGCGAGCGAGTACGCCCCGGTCGACGACTCCCGGTTCCCCGACTTCCTCGGCGCCACCTGGGAGCGCAAGAACACCCTGCGCTACGGCGAGAACCCGCACCAGCCGGCCGCCCTCTACGTCGACGGCACGCGCGCGGGCCTGGCCGAGGCGGAGCAGCTGCACGGCAAGGAGATGTCGTACAACAACTACACGGACACGGACGCCGCCCGCCGTGCCGCGTACGACCACGACGAGCCCTGTGTCGCGATCATCAAGCACGCCAACCCGTGCGGCATCGCCGTCGGCGCGGACGTCGCCGAGGCGCACCGCAAGGCGCACGCCTGCGACCCGCTGTCGGCGTTCGGCGGCGTCATCGCCGTGAACCGCCCGGTCAGCAAGGAGATGGCCGAGCAGGTCGCGGAGATCTTCACCGAGGTCATCGTGGCCCCGGACTACGAGGAGGGCGCGCTGGAGGCCCTCGCCAAGAAGAAGAACATCCGCGTCCTGAAGGCCCCCGCCGCGCCCGGCGGCCCGGTCGAGGTCAAGCCGGTCGACGGGGGCGTGCTGCTCCAGGTCACCGACCGCCTCCAGGCCGACGGCGACGACCCGGCCAACTGGACCCTGGCGACGGGTGAGGCGCTGAGCGCCGAGGAGCTCAAGGAGCTCGCCTTCGCCTGGAAGGCATGCCGCGCGGTGAAGTCCAACGCGATCCTGCTCGCCAAGGACGGCGCCTCCGTCGGCGTCGGCATGGGCCAGGTCAACCGCGTCGACTCCGCCAAGCTGGCCGTCGAGCGCGCGGGCGCCGAGCGCGCCCAGGGCTCCTACGCCGCCTCGGACGCCTTCTTCCCGTTCCCCGACGGCCTGGAGATCCTGACCGGGGCCGGCGTCAAGGCGGTCGTCCAGCCGGGCGGCTCGGTCCGCGACGAACTCGTCGTGGAGGCCGCGAAGAAGGCGGGCGTCACGATGTACTTCACCGGCACGCGCCACTTCTTCCACTGAGCCCCGGGAGCCGGGCCCCTCGGGGCCCGGCCCCGCAACGCGCCAGGGCCGCGCCCTTCCCCCAGGGGGACGGACGCGGCCCTTGGACGTGATGTCGCTCAGTAGCGCGGCCGGTTGAACCAGGCCTTGCCCTTGGAGTTGCCGACGAAGACGGCGATCAGGATGCCGAACACCAGGTGCACGATGCCCGCGATGGTGAAGACGAGCGCGAGCAGCGCGGTGAGGATGCCGAAGACCAGGATGGTCACGCGGGTGCCGTTGCCGCCGGAGTTGAACTTCGTGGCGAGGACGGCGCTCCACACGAGCCACACCAGCGCGAGCGCGGCGATGCCCCAGATCACACCGGTCGGGTAGTCGGCGATCTGCGTGGCGAAGGTGTCGTCCTCCTCCTTCGCCTTGTCGACGACCGCGGCGGCGAAGCCGTACAGCGCCGTGCCGATGACCTGGAGGCCCACGATGATCCACAGCAGGATGCGCGCGGTGCTCACCGTGCCGGGCATCGTCGCCGGCGCGGGCGCCGCGTACGAGCCGACCGGCGGGGCGGACGGGTAGCCGTAACCGGGCTGCTGCGGCTGGCCGTAGCCCTGCTGCTGGCCCTGCGGGGTGCCGTAGGGGTTGTTGGGGTCGCCGAAACTCATGGCGCTCTTTCCTCCGTTGTCCGAGTGCGGGGACGACGCGCGGCATCGTGCGGAGGAAAAGTCACAGAAGCGGTGCGTCCCCCCGGTGCTGCCCGCGGCACTGTCCGCTCATCGTTCTTCAGCCGTCGCACACTTGTCCAGCCGGAACCCCAGGTGTTGTGCAAGTGCAACATCGGCGATCACGGGGAGAAACGGGCATGTCACCGGTACGACGCCCAGGAAGGGCCCGGATTGGAACCAGGGGGCGGTCATCCGGGAGGATGGGGGTATGACCGCCCAGATTCTCGATGGCAAGGCCACCGCAGCCGCGATCAAGTCCGATCTGACCGCCCGCGTGGCGGCGCTGAAGGAGAAGGGCGTCACGCCCGGCCTCGGCACGATCCTCGTCGGGGACGACCCCGGCAGCCAGAAGTACGTCGCCGGCAAGCACCGCGACTGCGCGGAGGTGGGCATCGCCTCCATCCAGCGCGAACTGCCCGCCACCGCCACCCAGGAGGAGATCGAGGCGGTCGTACGGGAACTCAACGAGGACCCCTCCTGCACCGGTTACATCGTCCAGCTGCCGCTGCCCAAGGGCATCGACGAGAACCGCATCCTGGAGCTGATGGACCCGGCCAAGGACGCCGACGGCCTGCACCCGATGAACCTCGGCCGGCTCGTCCTCAACGAGCCCGCGCCGCTGCCCTGCACCCCCAACGGCGTGCTCACCCTGCTGCGCCGCTACGGCGTCGAGATCAAGGGCGCCGAGGTCGTGGTCGTCGGCCGCGGTGTGACCATCGGCCGCCCGATGCCGCTGCTGCTGACCCGGCGCAGTGAGAACGCCACCGTGACCCAGTGCCACACCGGCACCAAGGACCTCTCGGCCCACCTCAGGCGCGCCGACATCATCGTCGCGGCGGCCGGTTCCGCCCACCTGATCCGCGCCGAGGACGTCAAGCCGGGTGCGGCCGTCCTCGACGTCGGCGTCTCCCGCAGCGCCGAGGGCAAGATCGTCGGCGACGTCCACCCGGACGTGCGCGAGGTGGCCGGCTGGATCTCCCCCAACCCCGGCGGTGTCGGCCCGATGACCCGGGCCCAGCTGCTCGTCAACGTCGTCGAGGCGGCCGAGCGCAGTGTCGGACAGTAGGACGCCCGAGGAGGACGAGCCGGTCGTGCGGGACGCGGTCAGCGCGCCCGACGCCGAGGGGCGCCCGCGCCGTACGACCCGGCGCTTCCCGCGCGTCACCCGGGACACCGCACGCCCCGAGGGCAGCGGCCGGGCCGTGCCGGGTGCCGCCTCGGTGCCCGCCCGGCAGTGGCCGATCCTGGCCGTGCTCGCCACGGTCGCTCTCGGCCTGCTGCTGACCGCGCTGGACCAGTTCCGCGTCGGCACCCTGCTGGTCGGCGCCGCCCTGCTCGGCGGCGCCGTACTGCGCTGGCTGCTGCCCGGCGTCGGCATGCTCGCGGTGCGCTCGCGCTTCACGGACATCGCCACCTACGGCGTCCTGGGGCTGGCGATCGTGCTGCTGGCGATGATGGTCCAGCCGAAGCCGTGGCTGGAGATCCCCTTCTTCAAGGACGCGTTGCACTTCACGGTCGACAACTGAGCCGGCCGGGGCGCCCCACCCGTCCCGGCCGGCCCCCGGAGGCCGCCGGGACGGTTGAGGTTCCGCCCGTGTGACCGTTGTGTCGATGTATCGACAAGTCCGGGGGTGGCCTCCGGTCCCGGCCGCGGTCGGTGGAACACTGGACCGCGGACCCGCGGGCGTGCAACGGTGCATGCCCACGGCCCCGAAGCTCCCGAGCGCCCCCATGGGCACCACGCGCGGGACAGACATGAGCACGTACCGGGGGGAAGAGGGGGAAGCGATGCCTCGCTGGAAGGCCTTGCCCGAGGAACTCGATCCGCAGATCAGAGAGTTCACCAGCCAGCTGCGGCGGCTGGTGGACCGCAGCGGGCTGAGCATCGCGGCGGTCTCCGACCGGACCGGCTACAGCAAGACGTCCTGGGAGCGTTATCTGAACGGACGGCTGCTGGCGCCCAAGGGCGCGATCGTCGCCCTCGCCGAGGTCACCGGCACCAACCCGGTCCACCTCACCACCATGTGGGAGCTCGCCGAACGGGCGTGGAGCCGTGCCGAGATGCGGCACGACATGACCATGGAGGCGATCCGGATATCGGCTGCGCGCGCCGCGCTCAGCGAGTTCGGGGCGCCGCCGGCGAACGCCCGCAACGGCAAGGCCCGCAAGGGCGGCAGCGCCACGGCCGCACCCGGCCTCGCGGGCCCCGCGGGGGCCGCTCCCACGGTGCCGCCCCAGCCGACGGGCGCCGACGCCGACGTACGGGGCGCCGGCGCACGCGCCACCGGTGCGGGCGAGGGGGGCGTCCACGACGCGGGCGTACGCGACGCGGGCCCGCGCACCTCCGCGCAGCCCTCCGCCTCCCCGGAGCCGGGCGTCAACTCCTGGAACATCGCCGGATACCGCGGACCGGCTCCGACGGGCGGCGGCCGCCGCCCCGGCACGGGCGCGAACACGGGCGCGGCTCCCCTGGCCGGTCCCGGCGGCCCCGGCGGTCCGGCCGGCCCCGGCGTCACGGCCGCCCCGGCCGGTGCGCCGCTGCCCTCGCACGCCTACGGCGAACCGCCGCGCGGCACCCGGAGGGCGCCCTCCGGCGGCGGGGGCGGGCGGCGGACGACGATGATCGTCGCGGGCGTCCTCGGCGTGGTGGTCGTGGCCGTGGGGGTGTTCCTGTTCCTCGACGGCGGCGGCAAGAAGAACGAGGGCACCGGCACCAAGCCCTCGCCCACCCCCAGCACCGCCCCGAAGCTGCCGCCCGGCGTGAAGTGCAGCGGCGAGAGCTGCGGCGGCAAGGACGCCGAGGCCATGGGCTGCAGCGGCGAGCTGGTGACCACGGCCCGGTCGGCCACCGTCGGCACCACCGTCGTGGAGGTCCGCTACAGCAAGACCTGCCAGGCCGCCTGGGGCCGTATCACCGGGGCGGCGCAGGGCGACGAGGTGAAGGTGACGGCCGGCAAGCGCACCGAGACCGGCACGACCGGCACGGCGGGCGACACCATCGCCTACACGCCGATGGTGGCGGTGAAGGACGCCGGCGACGCGGTCGCCTGCGTCACGCTGGCGGCCGGCACCACCGGCTGCACGCAGTGACCGCCTGACGGGGAGATCCGCGGGAGGATTCCGCGGAAATCTCTCCCGAAGCAGGAATGGCCGCCGGGATCCGGGGCACGCGACCGGTAACCCCCACGGGAGTCCGGCCCGATCGGTACCCCCGCCCGGCGGCCGCCCCGTCTCTCCTCTCCCGGACGGGCGGCCGCCGTTCTTCGTGGCGACCTGTGGGGTGGGCCACACCGACCCGGACGCCCGGGAACACGCGGGCGCGATAGCCTGACCGCTGGTGGATCTCTTGATACCAAGAGATCGATCATCTGTACGTCCGCACCCCGGGGCAGTGCCGCCCCCCGCCAGCTTCATACGGAGAACGCCATGACCCGCACTCCCGTGAACGTCACCGTCACCGGCGCGGCCGGCCAGATCGGTTACGCCCTGCTCTTCCGCATCGCCTCCGGCCAGCTGCTCGGCGCGGACGTGCCGGTCAAGCTGCGCCTGCTGGAGATCACCCCGGCGCTCAAGGCCGCCGAGGGCACGGCCATGGAGCTCGACGACTGCGCGTTCCCGCTCCTGCAGGGCATCGAGATCACCGACGACCCGAACGTCGCCTTCGACGGCTCCAACGTCGCCCTCCTCGTCGGCGCCCGCCCCCGCACCAAGGGCATGGAGCGCGGTGACCTGCTGGAGGCCAACGGCGGCATCTTCAAGCCGCAGGGCCAGGCCATCAACGCCCACGCCGCCGACGACATCCGCGTCCTGGTGGTCGGCAACCCGGCCAACACCAACGCGCTGATCGCCCAGGCCGCCGCCCCGGACGTACCGGCCGAGCGCTTCACCGCGATGACCCGCCTGGACCACAACCGCGCGCTGACCCAGCTCGCGAAGAAGACCGGCTCCACGGTCGCCGACATCAAGCGCCTGACCATCTGGGGCAACCACTCCGCCACCCAGTACCCGGACATCTTCCACGCCACCGTCGCCGGCAAGAACGCCGCCGAGGTCGTCAACGACGAGAAGTGGCTGGCCGAGGACTTCATCCCGACCGTCGCCAAGCGCGGTGCGGCGATCATCGAGGCCCGTGGCGCCTCGTCGGCCGCGTCGGCCGCCAACGCCGCCATCGACCACGTCTACTCCTGGGTCAACGGCACCGCCGAGGGCGACTGGGTCTCCATGGGCATCCCGTCGGACGGCTCCTACGGCGTCCCGGAGGGCCTGATCTCCTCCTTCCCGGTCACCTGCAAGGACGGCAAGTACGAGATCGTCCAGGGCCTGGAGATCAACGAGTTCTCCCGCACCCGCATCGACGCCTCCGTCAAGGAGCTGGAGGAGGAGCGCGACGCGGTCCGCGCGCTCGGCCTCATCTGAGCCTCGGTGATGTGACCCCGGCGGCCGGTGTGGGCTATAGTCGATCACACACCGGCCACCGGAACTCCCGGAAGCCGACTGTGCGTTGGTGGTCCAAGGAAAGACGCCCCGCTTCCTGCGGGGAGATGCAGGTGCAAGGCCTGCCCGGCGCTCCACATCGAGAAAGCCCCCTGCCGCAGCAGCGGCAGGGGGCTTTCTCGTGTTTCAGAGGCCGTTCTGCTCCCGCTTCAGCAGCTCGATCCCGGTCCGGTCCGTCTCCTGCGGCGATCCGCCCAGCCGGTGCACCAGCACCCAGCGGCCGTCGTCCATGGCCCCGGCGAACACGGAGGCATGGCGGGTCGCGCCGTTGTGCCAGCGCAGTGGTCCGGCCGTCTGCCACGAGAGGGCCGGCTCGCCCAGCCGGCGCTCCACCAGCAGGCCGACGACGAGTTCGGCCGCGGCCCTGGGCGTCGCCCACAGGCCGCCCGCCGGAAGGACGGCCCCGTCCATCGTCCAGGTCCTGCGCGGCCTGCCGAGCAGTCCGGGCGCGGACAGCCGCCGTGCCGGCTCCGGATGGGCGGTCACCTCGCTCACGCCCAGCGGGCGCAGCACATGCTCGGCGAGCAGCTCCTCGTAGCCGGTGCCGGCCGCGGCGGCCAGGGCCGCGCCGAGCACGGCATACCCGAGGTTGGAGTACTCCTCCCGCTCCTCGGGCGCGGCCACCGTCAGCGTGTCCAGCCGGCCCAGCAGGCGCAGCAACTCGTCCTGGCCGAAGGCCGCGTAGGGATCCCGGCGTCCGACGCGGGGCGGCAGCCGGGGCAGGCCCGAGGTGTGCCGGGCCAGGTTCCGCAGCGTGATGCCCGTGCCGGACGGCACCGGCAGCCACCGGTCGACCGGGTCGTCGAGCCCGACCAGCCCGGCCGACGCCATCCGGGCCAGGGCCGTACCGGTGAGCACCTTGGTCAGCGAGCCGATCTCGACGTACCGGTCCACGGCATGTCCGTCGGCCGCCTCGGGCGGGGCGGCGTCAGTCAGGACGCAGGTGGGAACGCGGCGCACGGGGGTCCTCTCGGGCGTGGGGAGGTGCTGTCGGGTGCGGGGAGGTGCTGTCAGCGGGGGCGTGCCGGTACCGCGCAGGCCGCCGTACCGCCGGGCATGCGCAGCCGGTTGCGGGCGACCCAGCGGTAGACGAGCCGGGCGCAGCCGCGGATGCCGGGCAGGGCGGCGAGGGCCGACAGGGTCCGCCAGGAGCGGTACGGCGAGGAGCCGACGTAGCGCAGCAGTGCGTCCGCGCCTCCGGCGACGACGGTGCCGGAGCGCAGGAGCAGGACCTCGCGGTCCAGCCGTTCGAGGTGGGGCGCGGTGAGCCGGTCCGGCAGCGACTGCCAGGGGACCGCCTCCCATGCCGGTGTCGCCGACCTGCGGATGCGGTCGACGGAGGCCTGGCAGAAGCCGCAGTCTCCGTCGTAGGCGAGCACCTGGGTGCCTGATGCGGTGCGGGGTCGTGTCATATGTGCTCCGTCCATCGGTGCAGCAGGGCTTCCCGGTCGGCCTGGCGCGGCGGACGCGGGATGCCGGTGGTGGTCAGCCAATGGGTGAGGACCGCCGGGGAGGTCTTCTCCTGGACGAACAGGTCCAGGAGACGCTGGGACAGCTCCGCCTCGCGGAGGGTGTAGGCCGACGCGGCGGCGGAGTGCACGGGGACGGCGAGCCGTGAGCCGTCCGCGACCGTGACGGCCACGGTCATCTCGGTCGGGCTCTGCGGCCCCAGCACGACCTCCAGCGCCCGGACGAGGGTGCGGCGTGCGGACGTCCGCGCGGGCACGTCCTCCACCCGCACCGACGCGATGTCCCGCCAGGGGAGGAAGGCCTCCCGCGGGCCGACCGTCACCAGGCCCTCGGGGGTGAGGGCGACCGCGGAGGGCGTGGTGGCGGGCGGGGCGCCCAGGTGAACCGTCTCCGGCGTGATCCAGAAGAGCCCCACCATGGCACCGCCGTACCGGCCCACGAGGCGGTTCGGCTTGTGGTCGTGTGGTGTCATCGTGCCCCCGTCGGCCGTGCCGGCTGTGCTGTGGTCAGCCCGCATTCTCTGTCAGAGACGCCGGCACGACGTCACCTTTCGGCCGTCTCCAGCGCCCGCTCACCTGCCCGGCGAGCAGGGTCCCCGACCGCCGCGACCAGGCCAGGGCTTCCGTGATGCCGCGGCTGAGGAAGATCAGGTCGCAGGCCACCATGGTCAGTGCGAATCCGGTCAGACCCATGAAGACCGCGATGGAGACATGGAAGGCGATGGAGGTCATCGCCGCCCAGGGCCGCAGCGCGGGAACCAGGACGCCGAGCGGGAAATAGACGAGGAACACCACGGTCGCGTACGTGCCGGTGAAGACGAGGAAGTCGTTGCGGTACACGAGCTCGGAGACGCCGGGCAGCGTGAACTCGGGCACGCGCATGACGTAGAACAGCGCTGTTCCGTCCTGCCAGAGCTTGCCCTGCACCTTGTACAGCCCGCTCGTCGTGTACACCAGGCACATCTGGGCCGCGATCGCGAGAACGCCCAGGTTGTGCAGGGGAGTGGCGCAGGCGCGCAGGACCTGCGGGAGGCGTCGGCCCAGTCTTTCCGCCAGGCCGGTGGAGAGCGCGAACCGGCTGTAGCAGCGGGTGAGCAGAAGCATGGGGATGACGACATAGGCGAGGTTGTCGCCTCCGTCCAGGATCGCCACCTGGCGCTGGTAGATCGACCACAGCAAGACCCAGTGGACCAGCAGCAGCAGCCGCCCGCCGATGCCCAGCGTCACCGCGAGGGCCACCAGCATGCCCGCGTGGAAGACGACTTCGAACCAGACCGTCGTATCACTGACCGCGTACAGGCTGAACGTGCCCGACTCCCGCAGCTGTTCGGTGAACGCAGGCCACGGCAGGACGCCGTCCGGGCCGAACAGGTAGCGCCTGTCGCCGTATTCGCCGGCGTAGAACATGAAACCCACGAACCCGAGCAGCGCCCGGGTGCCGGAGACGCCGACCAGGCTCAGTGGACGGGACGTCAGTGCGTCGATCCGGGCGAGAACGTTCTTCACCGCAGATCACTCACCTTCAGCCACTTCAGATCCTGGGCGGACACCTTTCCCTCGGTGGCCGGTTTCTTTCGCTGCGACCACGGGGGCATCTCGTGGTAATAGACGCGTATCTGGATCTGCTCCGCCCGCCCGTCACAGACATCCGGCATCTTCGTGAGGGAATACCGGGCGAGAAACCGCTCGGCCTCCACCCGCGAGGTCCGCTCTGCCGGAAGCAGCGGCAGCACCGGTTTCTTCTTCTCCTTCTCCGTCTCCCGGATTCTGCTGAGTACCGGGTCGGACTGGTTGAGCTGTTGCAGCGTGCTGGATATCAGCCGGGCGGTGCGTGGCGGAAAGAACCTGCTGTCCTGGGTGCTGCGGATCGCCGGGGTGGTGACGTCGTAATAGTGGGTGACCGTGCCGTCCGTGCAACGGGCCCGGGCGAGAATCCCCCGGTCGTCGGTGAGCGGGTCGGGGGCGAACAGCATCCAGTTCTGAGTGAAGTACGGATGCAGGTATTCGGTCATGGCCTCGTAATAGCGCAGCTTGACCGGCGACAGCGGGGCCTGGGAGAGGGACGCGACGAGAAAATGGAAGCCCAGGAGGGCAGCGCCGACGAGCAGCACCGCCCTCCTGGCCGCGACGTGCTGTGTCACTCGTCGAAGATCCCCTCGGAGGGGACGGCCTTCGCGCCCGGGGAGTCCTTGGGCGCCGAGCCGAGGCTGGCGATCATCGCGGCGTTCTCCACGGCGTTGTTCAGAGCCGAGGAGCTGACGGCGGCCCGTGCGTGCACGGCGGCCCGCGCGACGGCCGACCGGATGATGCGCGGCTGCTTGTCGGAGTCGACGGCCGCGGTCGTCTTCTGCGGGACGACGACGGGGGCCGCGGTACCGGCCTGTGCCGAGCCCTGGGTCGCGAGCACGACGCCCGCGCCGGCAAGGGCGGTGCCGACGACGACGATTGCCTTCCGCTTCATGTTCGTCCAATCCGCGACACGAGAGGGGATCGCCCCCGCGCGTCGTCGATGAGCTGCGTGGATATCGGGTGCGTCCGGGAGACCGGCGGGTCGGTGGGACCCGCGGTCAGTGGTCGAAGATCGATTCGGCCGGGAGGGAACCGGCCTGCGGGGCGACGGGGGTCGCCGAGCCGAGGCTCGCGATGCGGGCGACCTGGGTCGCGTCGCCCACGGCCTGGCGGACGGCGGACGTGCCGGCCGCGGCCCTTGCGTGCACGGCGGCCCGCTCCGCGGCGGAGACGGCGCTGCTCGCGACTCGCGCGGCCGCCGACCGGATGATGCGCGGCTCGTGCCCCGACGGGACGGCCCGCTCCTGGCCCGCGGTCGTCACGGGCGCCGCCGGGGTGTCGGCCTGCGCCGAGGCCTGGGTGGCCAGGACGATGCCGAGGCCGGCGGCGGCCGCGCCGACCACGGTGATGGCCTTTCTGTTCATCTGTTTCCAATCTGCCTTCACGCCGTGCATGAACGCTGGATACGGCTGCGTTCCGGGGAATCCCCCGGTGGGCGGCATCAACTATCCATGGCGTGAAGGCAGATCGGCCATTGTCAGTTACGGCATTGTCGGTTACGGCATTGTCAGGTGCGGCATTGTCAGGTGCGGCATGGCCGGTTACGGCATTGCCGCTTGTGGCATTGCCGATTCCGGCGATGCCGTCCCCTGACCCGCCGCCTCCGGTGCGAGCGCCGAGCGATGGCGGTCACCCATGATGGCCGCTTCGGTTCTCGAGCGAAGCTCGAGTTTGCGCACAATGCCGAACACGTGGGCCCGCACGGTACGTTCCGCGATTCCCAGCCGTTGTGCCAGCCCCTGGTTGGTCAGACCGTCGGCCAGCAGCAGGAGGACCTCACGCTCGCGCTTTGTGAGCAGGTCCATCCCCCTGGGCAGGCGATCCGCTGGTCGAGCGGATCGGTCGCAGCTCGGGGCTCCTGCGTGCATGACTACCCTCCGTGTTATCGATTCCCCCATGGTCGACTCGAACATAACGCAAAGGGTTTGGCGGCGGTCGGAGCGACCGGCTGCCCCGCGAAGGGGGTGAGAAGGGAGACGGCCGAAGGGCGGACGGGGTTGCTTCGCGGCCTCTATGCTGATGATCTCTCAGATGATCCACCAGTAGGCCGATGCAGACCACGGGGGAGTGGTGTGAGCACCGCGTATGTGCCGTCCCAGTCGCAGTCCTCGGGGGTGTCGCCCGGGGCGGCCGTCCTGCCGCATGCCAGTGAGGCGACGCGGCTGTTGTGTGCGGGTGTGTATCTGGACGCCGGGTACCGGGACCGCGTGATCGAGGAGCTGCACCTCAACGAGCAGCGGATCGCGGCGCCTTCGCTGGGCTTCGACGCGGCGCGGGTGCTGGCGCACGCGCTGCGCGCCCGGCGGCAGGAGATCGCCTGGGCGTCGGCGATCCTGGGGCTGTGGGTGGTCGGCGGGGGCCTGAGCGGCGGTCTTCTGCTCGTGTTCCTCCTGCCCAGCCTGCTGCTCGCGGCCGCCTCCTGGATCCGCGGGCGGGCCGCCCTGCCGCCGCTGTACCGGCTGGTGCCCGCCTTCGTGCTGCGCTGGTACGGCCGCATCCTGTTCGCCGCGCTGCTGGCCGCGATGGTGCTGGCCGCGTTCGGCGCGGGAGAGGACGAGGACTCCTACGACTCCTACGGGTACGGCTCCTCCGACGGCCTCGGGCTGTACGGCGACGACTCCGGCGACGGGGGCCTGTTCGGATGGGTGCCGGACCTCGTCGGTGAGCCGGCCTCCGCCGTCCACGTCTGGCAGGCATGGCTGGGCCTCGCCGTGCTCGCGCTGATCGCGCTGTGCGAGGCGGGCAGGCGGGGCCAGTTCGCGCGGGTGCTGGCCGGGGAACTGTCCCCGCAGCGCTTCCCGGACGCGGTGAACGACCCGGCCGAACGCGCCGAGGGCGCGCGGTTCCACCGGCTGCGCGACCGCATCCGCACCGAGCAGCACGCGCCGCTGGTCATGTACCACCAGGCGCGGCCCTTCTGCGGGGCCGGCGCGGCCTACGAGACCTGGGTGCTCGCCGTCGAACTGCGGCCCGACCCCGCGAAGAAGCAGCAGCCCCTCAGCAACCGTGCCGTGCTGGAGAGGATCCGCCCGCTGCTGGAGCGGCTGCGGCTGCCCGCCGAGACCGCCGAGCACGCCGGGCACACCGTGCGCGACCGGCTGCGCGGGCTGGAGATCGACGAGTGCGTGTTCCTGCCCGCCGAGGGCCTGGCGCGCCGCGAGGACGCCCCCTACCCGGCCTTCGCCGAGCACCGGGAGCGGGCCGTCGAGGAAGGCGCGGAGAAGCGGCGCCACTTCCTGCGCGTCCGGGTCGGCGGCTGGGAGGAGGAGCTCGTCACCACGGTGTTCGTGCGCGTCCACACCCAGGGCCGCATGCTCATGCTGGAGATCGCCCCGCATGTGCTGCTGCCGGTGCGCGCCGACTTCAAGGACGCCGACCGGGCCGCCCACCGCTTCCGCAACAACAACGCGCTGGGCAAGGCCGCCTGGGCGCTCGCCCGGGTCCCGCGCTCGGCGGCGTCCGCGCTGGCCGTGCTGTGGCGGGCCCTGGCCTACGGCTGGCGGCTGCTGACCGGCGGCCACGCGGGCGCGCTGCCGGAGGGGCCGGCGCTGTCGGTGCGCGAACTGGGTTCGGCGGACGCCGGGTCGACGTTCCAGGAGATGGACGTCGTCCGCTACCTCCGCAGCGTGCAGGACCGGGTCGCGCACGGGGTGCGCACCGCGCTCGACGAATCCGGTTACCAGACCGGCGAGTTCGTGCAGAAGATCGTCAACATCAGCAACGGCGGTGTGAACGTCGAGAACATGGGGGACGTCTCGCACAGCACCTTCGCGGTCGGCTCCCACGCCTCCGCCACCTCCGTCTCCGGCGGCGCCACGCCGCAGAAGGGATCAGCCGGCGATGCCCAGCGATGAGCCGAACATCCGCATGGGGGACGTCTCCCACAGCACCTTCGCCATCGGCAGCCACGCGCGCGCCGAGAGCCACCACCACGCGGGCGCCCCGCGCGACCCGGCCTCCGAGGAACTGCTGAACGCCGTACGGGAGCTGCGCGCCGACCTCGCCCGTGTGCGCGGGACCGAGCAGACCGCCGCGCTCGACGCGGAGCTGGCGGAGACCGAGGACGAGATCACCCGCACGGGACAGGCCGCGCCCTCCCGCCGGGAACGTCTGCGCGCCCTCCTCACCGACTCCGAGACCCTGGTCAGCCTGCTCGCGTCCGCCGGGGCCGTCGCCGCGATGGTGGGGATGTGAGAGGAGCGCGATGAGCGGGGGACAGCGGTACTGGAACGAGGACACCCAGCGCTGGGAGGACCAGGCGTCCGGCCCGGCCCCGGCCCCCTCCGCCCCGCCGCGGTCCGACGCCGCACCGGGGGCCGAAGACCTGGCGTGGTGGGACGAGGACGCGGGGACGTTCGCGGGGGCCGGACCCGGTGCGGGCCGCGAACGTCCCGCCGCGCTCACGCCACCCGCCCGCCCCACGGCCCCGGCACCGGGCTCCGCGCCCTCCGCGCCCGATCCGGCGCCGTCCGGTTCCGGATCGATGCCGTCCGGTTCCGGTTCGGTGCCGTCCGTGCCCGGTCCGGCGACGCCGCCTCCGTCCGGCTCGGTGCTGCCCGCGTCCGGCTCGGTGCCGTCCGTGCCCGGTTCGGTGACGCCGCCTCCGTCCGGTTCGGTGCCGTCCGTGCCCGGTTCGGTGACGCCGCCTCCGTCCGGCTCGGTGCCGTCCGTGCCCGGTTCGGCGACGCCGCCTCCGTCCGGCTCGGTGCTGCCCGCGTCCGGTCAGACGCCGCCTCCGTCCGGCTCGGTGCTGTCCACGTCCGGGCAGGCGCCGTCCGCGTCCGGCCCGTTGCCGTCCGCGTCCGGCCCGTTGCCGTCCGCGCCCGGCTCGGTGCTGCCCACGACAGGTCAGGCGCCGTCCGCGTCGCCCGGTCCGATGTCGCCTTCGTCCGGCTCTCTGCCCCCCGGTGTCCTGCCCGCGCAGCAGTGGCCCGGCGGACAGCCTGTGGTGACGGGCGGCGACGCCGGACCGCCCCGGCCCGCGGTGGACCGGCGGGTCGTCTGGTCGGTCGTCGTGGGCGCGGCGGTCGTCGGTGTCGCCGTGAGCCTCCTGCTGACGTTCGTCGCCGGGAAGGACGACGGCGACGGCACGGACGCCCGGCCGCCCGCGACGAGCGGCTCCCCGCGCGTGGAGTCACCGTCCCCGACGGACCCCACGCCCACCGAGGAGGAGTCCGTCCCGCCGTCGCCCACCCTCGCAGCGCCCCCGGCGGGCTATGCGCTGACCGAGGACGAGGAGGGCTTCCGCACCGCCGTCCCCGAGGGCTGGTCGCGCAGCGAGGTCGACTCGCAGTTCGGCATCTCGGTGGTCAACTACCGCAGCCCGGACGGCACTCAGCGGATCCAGGTGTACCAGGTCGCCGAGGCGTCGCCGGACGAGTCGTTCGCGCTGTACCTGTCCGAGGACACGCCCAGGCCGGACGGCTTCGTACAGCTCTCCCTGGAGAACCTGGACGACGGCGACTTCACCGGCTCGCGCCTGGAGTACCTGGCCGGTTCCATCAAGGGCGAGCCCGACGTGGGCACCTGGCACGTCTACGACGAGCGGTTCGTCGCCTCCGACGGCCAGATCTACGCCGTGGCGTCCTACGGCCCCGACTCCGACGGCGGCGGGGACGAACTGGAGCTGCTGAACACCGCGTTGGGCTGGTTCTGCCCGCCGTACGGCACCTGTGCGGGCCCGGAGCCCGACCTCTCCTAGATCTTCTGCAGCTCGTCCTGCAGCTTGTCCACGTCCACGCTGTCGCCCGCCGACGGCGTCCTCGTCGGCACCGGCTCGTCGTAGTCGTCGAAGGTGACGGACCGGTCGGTGCCGCCGCCGCGCTGGACGATCTCCACGACCCGGTGCGGCGAGTCCGTGGTGACGTACATCGTGAGGTCCTTGCCCTCCTGGCGGCCGGAGAGCGGATAGACCTCGGTGCCGCGGCGCTCGGTCCTCTCGCCCCGCTTCAGCGTGGCCGGCGTCCCCTCGCCGGAGCCGATGTCGTCCTGGAGGCTGTCGAGGTCGCAGGTGTCGGCCATGCCCTTGAGGAGGGCGTCGCGGGTGGTGCCGTGGATCCAGCGGTTCTCGAACAGCTCGGCCACCGCGTCGCCCTCCCCGCCCGGCACCTGCGCCTTCCAGAAGGCGGTGTCCGGCTTCATCCAGACCTGCTCGCCCTGCTTGACGACGGCGACGGTGCCGCCGTGGCGGCCCATCCGCAGGGTGCCGGCGCAGTCGCCGTCCTGGTCCAGGGTGAGATCCATGGAGGTGGGCTGCGTCCGGCCGGCCGCCGCCTCCTTGCCGCGGTCCGTCAGCTTCAGATGGACGGACTTCGCGTCGAGGAGGTTGTCCCGCGCCTCGTCGGCGAGCTGCCGGGCGCTGGGGTCGTCCCCCGCGGCCGCGGCCGGGGCCAGCAGCAGGGTGGCGGTCACCGCGGCGGAGAGCAGGGTCGTCATGGCCATGGCGTCACCTCCAGGCGCCCGTCAGCTCCAGGCGCGCATCACCCCCCAGCGTAGGATTCGCCCTTTTTGTCCGCATGTTCAGTGATGCAGCGCACTTTCCGGCACCGATCGCGCATGCATCCGGGGCACACGGGCATGCGCTCCCGGTCTCCGAGGGTGACCCCCGTGTCACCCAGGGGAACCACACAGGAACGGAAGGCAATACCGACCATGGCAAGGCAGCAGGCACGACGGACGATCCACGCGGACGGCGAGTGGTACGACGCGCTCTCCGGAGCCACCCGCGAGATCGTCGACCCGGCGGACGGCCGGACCTTCGACGTCGTCGCGGAGGGCGACCAGAGGGACGCGGACCGCGCCGTCGCAGCGGCCCGCCGCGCCTTCGACGGCGGACAGGGTGCCTGGCCCCGCACCCCCGCCGCCGAACGTGCCGCCCTGCTCCGGCGCGTGGCCGGCCTCCTGGCGCGCGACCGCGAGCGGCTCGGACTGCTGGAGAGCCGGGACGCCGGCAAGACCCTCGAAGAGGGCCGGGTCGACATCGACTGCGTCGCCGACGCCTTCCGCTACTTCGCCGACCTCGTCGCCGCCGAGACCCCCGGCCGGGTCGTGGACGCGGGCTCGCCCGACATCCACAGCGTCGTCGTGCACGAACCCGTCGGCGTGTGCGCGCTGATCACCCCCTGGAACTACCCCCTGCTCCAAGCCAGTTGGAAGATCGCGCCGGCCCTCGCCGCAGGCAACACCTTCGTCGTCAAGCCCAGCGAGATCACCCCGCTGACGACGGTCGCCCTGATCGACCTGCTCCTGGAGGCGGGCCTGCCCGCCGGGACCGCGAACCTCGTCACCGGCCCCGGCCACACGGTCGGCGCCCGCCTCGCCGAGCACCCCGACGTCGACCTGGTCTCCTTCACCGGCGGCCTGGCCAGCGGCGTCAAGGTCGCCCAGGCCGCCGCCCCCACCGTCAAGAAGGTCGCCCTCGAACTCGGCGGCAAGAACCCCAACGTCGTCTTCGCCGACGCCTGCGCCACCGACGAGGGCTTCGACACGGCCGTCGACCAGGCCCTCAACGCCGCCTTCATCCACAGCGGCCAGGTCTGCTCGGCCGGCTCCCGCCTCATCGTCGAGGAGACCGTCAGGGACCGCTTCGTCGCCGAACTCGCCGGGCGCGCAAGCCGTATCCGCCTCGGCCGCGGCACCGACGACGGCGTCGAGTGCGGCCCCCTCGTCTCCGAGCAGCAGCGCGCCAAGGTCGAGGCGTACGTCGCCTCCGCGCTGGAGGAGGGCGCGGTGCTGCGGACCGGCGGCAAGCGCCCCGAGGGGCCCGGGTACTTCTACGAGCCGACCGTCCTCGACGGGTGCCACCGCGAGATGAAGGTCGTCCGCGAGGAGGTCTTCGGCCCGGTCCTCACCGTCGAGACGTTCCGCACCGAGGACGAGGCCGTCGCCCTCGCCAACGACACCGAGTACGGCCTGGCGGGCGCGGTGTGGACGGCGGACGCGGGCCGAGCCCGGCGCGTCGCGGGCCGGCTGCGGCACGGCACCGTCTGGATCAACGACTTCCACCCCTACCTGCCCCAGGCGGAGTGGGGCGGCTTCGGCAGGAGCGGCGTCGGCCGCGAACTGGGCCCGTCCGGGCTCGCCGAGTACCGCGAGACCAAGCACGTCTACCAGAACCTGGCGCCCTCACCCGTGCGTTGGTTCAAGGGCTGAGCCCGCTCGCCGCTCGCCTCTGAGAGTGCCGCGTCATGCCGTCCGGCGTCTGCGGCTTCGTCGGGGCTCGTCGCGCAGCTCCCCGCGCCCCTTCGGCGGCGTCCGCGCCACGGCCCCCTTCGAACCTGACCCCCTGGAGTTCCCTCCCCATGTCCCACGACACACCCATGAACGAATACGACTACGTCGTCATCGGCGGCGGCACCGCAGGGTCCGTCATCGCCTCCCGCCTCACCGAGAACCCCGACGTCACCGTCGCCGTCGTCGAGGGCGGCCCCAGCGACGTCGGCCGCGACGACGTCCTCACCCTGCGCCGCTGGATGGGCCTGCTCGGCGGCGAGCTCGACTACGACTACCCCACGACCGAGCAGCCCCGCGGCAACTCCCACATCCGGCACAGCCGCGCACGTGTGCTGGGCGGCTGCTCCAGCCACAACACCCTCATCTCCTTCAAGCCGCTCCCCTCCGACTGGGACGAGTGGGAGGCGGCCGGCGCCAAGGGCTGGGGTGCCGTCACGATGGAGGCCTACTTCGCGCGGCTGAAGAACAACATCGTCTCCGTCGACGAGAAGGACCGCAACGCCATCGCCCGCGACTTCGTGGAGGCGGCCGAGGCGGCGCTCGGCGTCCCCCGGATCGAGGGCTTCAACAAGCAGCCGTTCACCGAGGGCGTCGGCTTCTTCGACCTCGCCTACCACCCCGAGGACAACAAGCGCTCCTCGGCGTCGGTGGCGTATCTGCACCCGGTCATGGACGAGCGCCCCAACCTGACGATCCTGCTGGAGACCTGGGCGTACAGACTGGAGCTCGGCCAGGGCCGGGCCGAGGGCGTCCATGTGCGCACCAAGGACGGCGGGGAACTGCTCCTCCGGGCCCGCCGCGAGGTCGTCCTGTGCGCCGGCGCGATCGACTCGCCCCGGCTGCTGCTGCACTCGGGCATCGGCCCGCGGGAGGACCTGGAGGCGCTCGGCATACCCGTGGCGCTCGACCTGCCCGGCGTCGGCGAGAACCTCCTCGACCACCCCGAGTCGGTGATCGTGTGGGAGACGAACGGCCCCATCCCGGAGAACTCCGCGATGGACTCCGACGCGGGCCTGTTCGTGCGCCGCGACCCCGGACACCCGGGCCCGGACCTGATGTTCCACTTCTACCAGATCCCCTTCACCGACAATCCCGAGCGACTGGGCTACGAGCGGCCGGAGTTCGGCGTCTCGATGACCCCGAACATCCCCAAGCCGAGGAGCCGGGGCCGGCTGTACCTCACCAGCCCCGACCCGTCCGTGAAGCCCGCGCTGGACTTCCGCTACTTCACCGACGAGGACGACTACGACGGCCGCACCCTCGTCGACGGCATCCGCATCGCCCGCGAGATAGCGAAGGCCGAACCCCTGGCCGGCTGGCTCAGGCGCGAGGTCTGCCCCGGCCCCGACGTCACGAGCGACGAGGAGCTCGGCGAGTACGCCCGCAAGGCGGCGCACACCGTGTACCACCCGGCGGGCACCTGCCGCATGGGCGCGGCCGACGACGAACTCGCCGTCGTGGACCCGGAGTTGCGCGTCCGCGGCCTGGAGGGCATCCGGATCGCCGACGCGTCCGTGTTCCCGACCATGACCGCCGTCAACCCGATGATCGGAGTGCTCATGGTCGGGGAGAAAGCCGCCGAGCTGATCGGTGGTGATGCGTGATGAGTACCCCCGTGTTCTCCGTCGACGGACTGTGGAAGGTGTTCGGCCCCAAGGCGGACCGCGTCCCCGCAGACCCCGAGCTCGCCGCCCTCGGCCCCGCCGCGCTGCGCGACCGCACCGGCTGCACCGCCGCCGTCCGGGACGTGTCGTTCGACGTCCGCAAGGGCGAGGTCTTCGTGGTCATGGGCCTGTCCGGCTCCGGCAAGTCCACCCTGGTGCGCTGTCTGACCCGGCTGATCGAGCCGACCGCCGGGTCCCTCGCCATCGACGGCGAGGACGTCCGCGCCATGGACGCGGCCCGGCTGCGCGATCTGCGCCGGCACCGCGCCGCGATGGTCTTCCAGCACTTCGGCCTGCTGCCGCACCGCACGGTCCTCGACAACGTGGCCTACGGCCTGGAGATCCAGGGCGTCGGCAAGGCCCGACGCCGCGAGCGGGCCGCCGAGTTCGTCGCCAAGGTCGGCCTGGAGGGCCTCGAACAGCGCAGGCCCGGCCAGCTGTCCGGCGGCCAGCAGCAGCGCGTGGGCCTCGCCCGGGCGCTGGCCGTGGACCCGGAGGTGCTGCTGTTCGACGAGCCGTTCAGCGCCCTGGACCCGCTGATCCGGCGCGACATGCAGGAGGAGGTCGTCCGCCTGCACCGCGAAGAGGGCCGCACGATGGTGTTCATCACCCACGACCTGAACGAGGCGCTGCGCCTCGGCGACCGCATCGCCCTGATGCGCGACGGCCGTGTCGTCCAGCTGGGCACGCCCGAGGAGATCGTGGGCTCCCCGGCCGACGACTACGTCCGCGACTTCGTCCGTGACGTGCCGCGCGAGCAGGTCATCACCGTCCGTACGGCCATGCGCCCCGCGTCGGCCGACGAGGCGGGCTCCGGCCCGGCGGTGGCTCCCGGCGCGACGGTCGCCGAGGCGATCGAGGCCGTGGCGCGGGCGGGCGGGCCGGCCCGGGTCGTGGACCGGGGCCGCTGCCTGGGCGTGGTCGACCACGAGCGGCTGCTGGGGGTGGTCGCCGGGGTCGCCACGAGCGGCCCCGCACCGGCCGTGCCCGCCCCGCGGCCCGCCCCGCTCCCGGGCGCGGAGAACGCGGAGGCCGTCTGATGGCCACGCTCACCGCGACACCCCCGCGCACCCTGCCCGCCTTCCTGCGCCACCGCGGCCTCGCCAAGCTGCTCCTGCTCGCGCTCGCCGCCGCGGTCCTGGTGCCGCCGGCCGTGATCCGCTGGCCGGACGCGACCTGGCCCGCCGCCCTCACCGTCGATCTCGACAAGCCGCTGACCGGCGCCGGCGAGTGGATCATCGACCACCGCGACAGCCACCCGGTCTTCCTCTACGGCCTCGGCCACGTCAGCAACGCGGTCGTGCTCGCCGTCCGCGCCGTCTACCTCACCCTCCTCGCCGCGGGCTGGGCCGGAGTCACCGCGATCGGCGCATTCGTCGCCTGGCGGGTGGCGGGCGCCCGCCTCGCGCTCGGCACGGCCGTCGCCTTCCTCGCCTGCGGCGCGCTCGGCATGTGGGTGCCCACGATGCAGACCCTGGCACTGATGACCGTCGCGGTCCTCGCCTCCGTCGTCGTGGGCGCGCTGCTCGGCCTCGCCGGCGGGCTGTCCGACCGGCTGCACCGCGCCCTGCGCCCCCTGCTGGACACCATGCAGGTGCTGCCGGCCTTCGCCTATCTGCTGCCCGTCGTGCTGGTCTTCGGCATCGGCGTGCCCGCCGCGGTCCTCGCCACCGTCGTCTACGCCGCCCCGCCCATGGCACGCCTGACCGCGCTCGGCCTGCGCGGCGCCGACCAGGGGGTCCTGGAGGCGGTCGACTCGCTGGGCGCCACCGCCCGCCAGCGGCTGCTGACCGCCCGGATCCCGCTGGCCCGCAGGGAACTCCTCCTCGGCCTCAACCAGACGATCATGATGGCGCTGTCCATGGCGGTCATCGCCTCCGTGATCGGCGCCGGCGGCCTCGGCGACCGCGTCTACCAGGCGCTCGCCTCCGTCGACGTCGGCGCGGCCCTCGCCGCCGGCATCCCGATCGTGCTGCTCGCGGTCGTGCTGGACCGGGTCACCGCCGCGGCGGGCCGCAGCGGCACCCGGCCGGCGCGGACGGCGTGGCCGTACGCCCTCGCCGGCGCGGCCGGGACCGCGGTCGCCGGGCGGCTCGCGGGCCGCACGGAGTGGCCCGAGGCGTGGGAGCTGGACATCGCCGCCCCCGTCAACCACGCGGTCGACTGGATGACCGCGCACCTGTACTCGGGCGTGCCCGTGATCGGCGGCACCGCCGACTGGGCGGGCCGGTTCACCACCTGGGTCCTCGACCCGCTGCGCGACGGCCTGCTGTGGCTGCCCTGGTGGGCGGTGCTGCTCGTGGTGGCGGCCCTGGCCTGGCTGATCGGCACCTGGCGCAGCGCCCTCACGGCGACCGCCGCCATGGCCGCAATCGGGGTGCTGGGCGTGTGGGAACCCGCCCTGGACACCCTCTCCCAGGTCCTCGCGGCCGTCGCCGTCACCCTGGTCCTCGGGTTCGCCGTCGCCGTGGCGGCCGCCCGCAGCGAGCGGGTCGAGAGGCTGCTGCGGCCCGTCCTCGACGTGTTCCAGACGATGCCGCAGTTCGTGTACCTGATCCCGGTCGTCGCCCTGTTCGGCGTCGGCCGCGCCCCGGCCGTCGCCGCCGCGGTCGTCTACGCGCTGCCCGCCGTCGTCCGGATCACCGCGCAGGGACTGCGCCAGGTCGACCCGGCCGCGCTGGAGTCCGCGCGCTCGCTCGGCGCGACCGGCCGGCAGCAGCTGTGGCAGGTCCAGCTGCCGCTCGCCCGCCCCGCGCTGCTGCTCGCCGTGAACCAGGGCGTGGTCCTGGTCCTCGCCGTCGTCATCATCGGCGGCCTGGTCGGCGGCGGAGCGCTCGGCTACGACGTCGTCCTCGGGCTGGCCCAGGGCGACCTGGCCACCGGCCTGGTGGCGGGCGCCGCCATCGTGTGCCTGGGCCTGATGCTCGACCGCGTGACCCAGCCGACCGAGCGGCGCGCGAAGAAGGGAGCCTGACATGCGTATCCGTACCTTCGCCGCGGTGGGCGCGCTGACACTGCTCACCGGCTGCGGCGCCGCCGACATGACCGAGCAGGCCTCGCCCTTCGCGAACGCCGGGGGCGCGAAGACCGTGACCCTGTCCGTGCAGTCCTGGGTGGGAGCGCAGGCCAATGTGGCCGTCGCCCGGTACCTGCTGGAGCACGAGCTGGGCTACCGCGTCGACACCGTCCAGGTCGACGAGGTGCCCGCCTGGGACGCGCTCAGCCAGGGCCGCGTCGACGCCATCCTGGAGGACTGGGGCCACCCGGACCAGGAGCAGCGGTACGTCGAGGACAAGAAGACCATCGCGCGCGGCGGCGACCTCGGGGTCACCGGGCACATCGGCTGGTTCGTGCCGGCCTACTTCGCGAAGCAGCACCCGGACGTCACCGACTGGAAGAACCTCGACAAGTACGCCGACCGGATGCGCACCCCGGAGAGCGGCGGCAAGGGCCAGCTCCTGGACGGCTCCCCGTCGTACGTCACCAACGACAAGGCGCTGGTGAAGAACCTCGGCCTGGACTACCAGGTGGTGTTCGCCGGCTCCGAGGCCGCCCAGATCACGCAGATCCAGCAGTTCGCCAAGGCGAAGAAGCCCTTCCTGACCTACTGGTACGCACCCCAGTGGCTGTTCGAGAAGGTGCCCATGACCGAGGTGAAGCTGCCCGCGTACGAGGACGGCTGCGACGCCGACCCGGAGAAGGTCGCCTGCGCCTACCCGCGCACCCCGCTGCAGAAGTACCTCAACGCGGACTTCGCACGCGACGGCGGGCGGGCCGCCGCCTTCCTGAAGAAGTTCCGGTGGACCACCGAGGACCAGAACGCGGTGTCCCTGATGATCGCCGACCAGAAGCTCACGCCCGAGCAGGCGGCGAAGAAGTGGGTGGACGGCCACGAGTCGACGTGGCGGGCGTGGCTGTCCTGACGGTCACTTCACCAGTCCGGCCGCGATCTCCCGCAGGGCCGCCGTCGCCCGCCGCTGCAGGCCCGGCCCGAACGTGACGCGGGTCGCCCCTCGTTCGCCGAGCTCGGCGGGCGAGGGGCCCTCGCCCGCCGCGGCCGGCGCGTACACGTTCAGCGGCCCCTGGATCCCCGACCGCAGCAGCGGCAGCAGGTCCGGCGGGGCGCCGATCGGGTACACGCAGTCGGCGCCCGCGGCGACGTACGCTGCGGCCCGCGCGATGGCCTGTTCGGGGTCGCCGTCGCCGTGCAGGAACACATCGATCCGGGCGTTCACGAACAGCCGGTCGGCCGCCTCGGAGCGCATCTCGGCGAGCCGGTCGGCGTGCGCCCGCGGGTCCTGGAGGACACCGCCCTCGGAGTCCTCCAGGTTGCAGCCGACGGCCCCCGCCTCCAGCAGCCGCTCCACCAGCTCCTTCGGCGCGAGCCCGTAGCCGCCCTCGACGTCCGCGGACACCGGCACGTCCACGGCCCGCGTGATCCGGGCGACCGCCGCGAACATCTCGTCGGCCGGGGTCCGCCCGTCCTCGTAGCCGAGCGAGGCGGCGACCCCCGCGCTGGGCGTGGCGAGCGCGGGGAAGCCCGCCTCCGCGAAGACCCGGGCGCTGGCCGCGTCCCAGGGGCCGGGCAGGACGAGCGGGTCGTCGGCGGACGGGCGGCGGTGCAGGGCGCGGAAGAGCCGGGCGCGGTCGGTCACTGCTTGTACATCCCCGGCTCGTAGTGCCCCGGCGCCAGCCGGCAGGTCACGCCGAACCGGTTCCACGCGTTGATGACCGTGATCACGGCGATCAGCTGGGCCAGCTCCGCCTCCTCGAAGTGCTTGGCCGCCCGCTCGTACACCTCGTCCGGCACGAAACCGTCGGTCAGCACGGTCACCGCCTCGGTCAGCGCGAGCGCCGCCAGCTCCTTCTCGGTGTAGAAGTGCTCGGACTCCTCCCAGGCGCTGAGCTGGACGATCCGCTCCACGCTCTCCCCGGCGGCGAGCGCGTCCTTGCTGTGCATGTCCACGCAGAACGCGCAGTGGTTGACCTGCGAGGCGCGGATCTTCACCAGCTCGACCAGCACCGGGTCGAGACCCTTCTTGGCGGCCACCTCCAGCCGCACCATGGCCTTGTAGACATCGGGGGCGAGTTCCGCCCAGGGCAGGCGGGCGGGGCGTTCGGGGGCGTACTCGCCGGCATCGTTCGTCGTCATGTCCTCGACCCTAGGAGCGAGGCGTCCCAGGGGTATGGTCCATTCCCATGGCGGAATCGTGGGCCACTTTCGGCGTCGACCTGCATCTGGAGCCCGCCGGGCCGGGCCTGCGGCGCGGGCTGACCGACGCCCTGCGCGAGGCCGTGCGCACCGGCCGGCTCGCGCCCGGCACCCGGCTGCCGTCCTCCCGCGCCCTCGCCGCCGACCTCGGCATCGCCCGCAACACCGTCGCCGACGCCTACGCCGACCTCGTCGCCGAGGGCTGGCTCACCGCCCGGCAGGGCTCGGGCACCCGCGTCGCCGACCGGGCGGCACCGGCGGCCCCGGCCGGCCCGCCGCCGGCGCACCGCGCTCCCGGCCGCCCCCGCTACGACCTCACCCCCGGCACCCCCGACCTCGCCTCCTTCCCCCGTGCCGCCTGGCTCAGAGCCACCCGCCGCGCCCTGACGGCCGCCCCGCACGACGCCTTCGGCTACGGCGACCCGCGCGGCCGCATCGAACTGCGCACCGCCCTGGCCGGCTACCTCTCCCGCGCCCGCGGGGTGCGCACCGACCCCGACCGCATCGTCGTCTGCGCCGGCTTCGCCCAGGGCCTGCGGCTGCTGACGGAGGCCCTGCGCGGGCGCGGCCTCACCTCCCTGGCCGTGGAGTCCTACGGCCTCGACCTCCACTGGGACCTCGTCGAACGGGCGGGCCTGCGCACGGTCCCGCTGCCGCTCGACACCCAGGGCACGGTCACGGACGGCCTCGGGGGCGAGGGGCTGCCCGGGGACGCCCCGGACGGCGGCCTCGGTGCCGCACGGGCCGTGCTGCTCACCCCCGCCCACCAGTTCCCCATGGGCGTCGCCCTGCGCCCCGACCGGCGCGCCGCCCTCGTCGACTGGGCCCGCCGCACCGGCGGACTGATCCTGGAGGACGACTACGACGGGGAGTTCCGCTACGACCGCCGCCAGCCCGTCGGCGCGCTCCAGGTCCTCGACCCCGACCACGTCGCCTACCTCGGCACCGCCAGCAAGTCCCTCGCCCCGGGCCTGCGCCTGGGCTGGCTGGTGCTGCCGCGGCCGCTCGTGCAGGAGGTGGCGGAGCTGGGCGGCGCCCGCTCCACCGGCGTCATGGAGCAGCTGGCCCTCGCCGAGTTCATCGCCTCCGGCGCCTACGACCGCCATCTGCGCGCCGCCCGGCTGCGCTACCGGCGCCGCCGGGACGCCCTGGTCGCCGCCCTCGCCGAACGCGCCCCCGAGGTGACCGTCACCGGTATCGCCGCCGGACTGCACGCGGTGCTGCGCCTGCCGCCCGGCGCCGAGCAGTCCGTCGTCCGCGCCGCCGCCTGGCACGGACTCGCCGTGCACGGACTGTCCCGCTTCCGCCACCCCGCCGCCCGCGTCGACCCCCTCGACGCCCTCGTCATCGGCTACGGCACCCCGCCCGACTCCGCCTGGGCCGGAACCCTCGACGCGCTGTGCGCGGCCCTCCCGTAAGGTGTTCGCGCACGCGATCGAACTCCCGGGGGAGACAGGGCAGATGGCACAGGCTCGGCGAAGGCTGCGCTCCAGCACGGTCGTCCTCGGCGGCATGGGCGTCGTCGCGGCGGCCCTCACCTCCTGCGGCTCCGACCCCGACCGCCGCTGCGTGGACCGCGACAGCTACGACTACCTCAACGGCTACAGGATCGTCGCCGACGGCAACTGCAAAGCGGGCACGTCCGGTTCGTCGTCGGGCAAGGGCGGCAAGGGCGGCAAGGGCGGCAAGTCCGGCGAGGCCGGCGCGCGGGACGCGGCCTGGTACTACGACGCCGAGGTCGACGGCGGCTACGCCGACCACGGCACCTTCAGCCGCAGCGAGGCCGTCGACCGGGGCGGCTTCGGCTGCTCGGGCTCGGGCAGCGGCGGCGGCTGAGCCCGCACCCGCACGGACGGACACCATGGAACGCAGGACCACCGAACCCCGCCCCGGCTGGCAGCGGACCGTCGAGGAGCAGGGCCTGGTCTACCCGCTGACCCGTTACCCCGACGGCTCCCTGCGCCCCTACTGGGACGAGAGCGCCTACTACGTCTTCTCCCTGGAGGAGGTCGAGGCACTGGAGGAGACCGTCGAGGAACTCCACCGCATGTGCCTCGACGCCGCGGACCACATCGTGCGCGAGGACCGCCTCGCCGACCTCGGCATCACCGACCCGCGGGTGGCGGACGCGGTCACCGAGTCCTGGCGCCGCCGCGCCGAACTCCCCTCCCTCTACGGCCGTTTCGACCTCCGCCACGACGGCACCGGCCCGGCCAGGCTGCTGGAGTACAACGCCGACACCCCCACCTCCCTGGTGGAGGCGGCCGGCCCGCAGTGGTTCTGGATGGAGGAGCGCTTCCCCGGCGCCGACCAGTGGAACTCCCTGCACGAACGCCTCGTCGCCGCCTGGAAGCGGCAGGCCGCGCTGCTCCCGCCGGGCAGCCCCCTGTACTTCGCGCACTCCAGCGCCGACGAACTGGGCGAGGACCTGATGACGGTCGCCTATCTGCGGGAGACCGCGGAGCAGGCGGGCCTCGCCACCGAGTGGATCTCCATGGAGGACATCGGCTGGGACCGCCTCTCGGGCCGTTTCGTCGACAAGCGGCTGCGGTTCATCCGCAGCCTGTTCAAGCTCTACCCGTGGGAATGGCTCACCACCGACCGCTTCGCCGGACACCTCCTGGACACCCTCGACAACGGCGGCGGCACCGGCTCCACCCTGTGGATCGAGCCCGCCTGGAAGATGCTGCTCAGCAACAAGGCCCTGCTGGCGATCCTCTGGGAGCTGTTCCCCGGCCACCCCAACCTGCTCCCGGCGTACCTCGACGGCCCCCGCGAGCTGGCGGCGACGACCGGCTACGTCGCCAAGCCCCTCCTCGGCCGTGAGGGCGCGGGCGTCACGGTGCACGCCCCCGGCACGGACCCCGTCCCGCGCGAGGAGCCCTGCTGCTACCAGGAGCTGGCCCCGCTGCCCGCCTTCGACGGCAACCATGTCGTCCTCGGCGCGTGGGTCGTCGAGGACGAGGCCGCGGGGCTCGGCATCCGCGAGTCGTCGGGGCTGGTGACGGACGAGTACGCGCGCTTCCTGCCGCATGTGATCCTCTGAGGCACGCGCCGGTGCGCGTGTCCCGCTCGCATGGTGGACGCCCGGGCGGCACGCTCATGACCGAACGGTAGGCTGGGGCCGGGCCGTGACTGGCGCGCTGGGATGGGACCGACCATCGGGGAGCGGCCCGCGTGATGATCAAGTGCCGTGCGCCTGGGCCACCCGTGAACCGTGAACGCACACGCCATCCGGAGGCCGAGATGCCAGAGCAGCAGCCCCTGACCACCGAGTCCACCGCCTTCCGCGCCGCCCTCGACGTGATCCGTGCCGTCGAGCCGCGCGTCGCCGACGCGATCGGCCAGGAGGTGCACGACCAGCGCGAGATGCTCAAGCTGATCGCCTCCGAGAACTACGCCTCCCCGGCGACGCTCCTCGCCATGGGCAACTGGTTCAGCGACAAGTACGCCGAGGGCACCGTCGGCCGCCGCTTCTACGCCGGCTGCCGCAACGTCGACACCGTGGAGTCGCTGGCCGCCGAGCACGCCAAGGCGCTCTTCGGCGCCCGGCACGCCTACGTCCAGCCGCACTCCGGCATCGACGCCAACCTCGTCGCCTTCTGGGCCGTCCTCGCCGACCGGGTCGAGGCGCCCTTCCTGGAGAAGACCGGCGTCCGCCAGATCAACGACCTCACCGAGGCCGACTGGGCCACCCTGCGCCACGCCTTCGGCAATCAGCGCATGCTCGGCATGTCCCTGGACGCCGGCGGCCACCTCACCCACGGCTTCCGCCCGAACATCTCCGGCAAGATGTTCGACCAGCGCTCCTACGGCACCGACCCGGCGACCGGCCTCATCGACTACGAGGCCCTGCGCGCGCAGGCCCGCGAGTTCAAGCCGCTGATCATCGTCGCGGGCTACTCGGCGTATCCGCGGCTGGTGAACTTCCGGATCATGCGCGAGATCGCCGACGAGGTCGGGGCGACCCTGATGGTCGACATGGCGCACTTCGCGGGCCTCGTCGCGGGCAAGGTCCTCACCGGCGACTTCGACCCGGTCCCGCACGCCCAGATCGTCACCACCACCACCCACAAGTCCCTGCGCGGCCCGCGCGGCGGCATGGTGCTGTGCGACGACTCCCTCAAGGACCAGGTCGACCGCGGCTGCCCGATGGTGCTCGGCGGCCCCCTCCCGCACGTCATGGCCGCGAAGGCGGTGGCCCTCGCCGAGGCCCGGCAGCCCTCCTTCCAGGACTACGCCCAGCGCATCGTCGACAACTCCCGGGCCCTCGCCGAGGGCCTGATGCGCCGGGGCGCGACCCTGGTGACCGGCGGCACCGACAACCACCTCAACCTCATCGACGTGGCCACCTCGTACGGGCTGACCGGCCGTCAGGCCGAGCAGGCCCTCCTCGACTCGGGCATCGTCACCAACCGCAACGCCATCCCGGCCGACCCCAACGGCGCCTGGTACACCTCCGGCATCCGCGTCGGCACCCCCGCCCTGACCACCCGGGGCCTCGGCACCGCCGAGATGGACGAGGTGGCCGGCCTCATCGACCGTGTGCTGACCGCCACCGAGCCCGGCACCACCAAGTCCGGCGCCCCCTCCAAGGCGGCACACGTCCTCGACACGAAGATCTCCGACGAGATCTCCCGCCGCGCCACCGACCTCGTGGCCGGCTTCCCGCTCTACCCGGAGATCGACCTGGGCTGACCTCCGCGCCCGCCGCGGATCCCGGGAGCAGCGGCTTTCCGGGACCCGCGGCGGCCGCGCACGGCCCGGCGCGCGCCCAGGGGGCTGCCGCCGCGCCCGGACGGGACCGGCCTCCGCGGGCCCGGCCGCCGTCCGCACTGTGTTCCTCGTCTCATCGGCGACGGCAGGCGGCGGCCGGCGCCTGCAGCGACCGCGGCCGGACCGCGCACCGTCGCCGAACCCGCCCGGACCGCGGCGGACGCGATCACCGCGGCCACGTCGGCGCCGCGCCGCTCCCGCGCCCCCTCCCGTGCTCCCGCACCCCTGTCACAGAGCCGGAGACGGATCGTTTCCCGCCTGTTCCCGCCCTGTCCCGGACCGCACCCCGCGCTCTGAGAGAATGGGGGGCATGGCCTCTGATCGACCTCGCGTGCTCTCCGGGATCCAGCCCACGTCAGGCTCGTTCCACCTCGGCAACTACCTCGGTGCCGTCCGCCAGTGGGTGGCGCTGCAGGAGTCCCACGACGCGTTCTACATGGTCGTGGACCTGCACGCGATCACGGTCCCGCAGGACCCCAAGGAGCTGCGGGCCAACACCCGGCTCGCCGCGGCGCAGCTGCTCGCCGCCGGACTCGACCCCGAGCGCTGCACCCTGTTCGTCCAGAGCCACGTGCCCGAGCACGCCCAGCTCGCCTGGATCATGAACTGCCTCACCGGCTTCGGCGAGGCCTCCCGTATGACGCAGTTCAAGGACAAGTCCGCCAAGCAGGGCGCCGACCGCGCGTCGGTCGGCCTGTTCACGTACCCCGTCCTCCAGGTCGCCGACATCCTGCTCTACCAGGCGAACGAGGTCCCGGTGGGCGAGGACCAGCGCCAGCACATCGAACTGACCCGCGACCTCGCCGAGCGGTTCAACGGCCGCTTCGGCGACACCTTCGAGGTCCCCAAGCCGTACATCCTCAAGGAGACGGCGAAGATCTACGACCTCCAGGACCCGGCGATCAAGATGAGCAAGTCGGCGTCCACGCCGAAGGGCCTCATCAACCTCCTCGACGAGCCCAGGGCCACCGCCAAGAAGGTCAAGAGCGCGGTCACCGACACCGACACCGTGATCCGCTACGACGCCGAGGCCAAGCCGGGCGTCAGCAACCTCCTGACGATCTACTCCACCCTCACCGGTACGGGAATCGCCGAACTGGAGGAGAAGTACGCGGGCAAGGGCTACGGTGCGCTCAAGACGGACCTCGCCGAGGTCGTGGTCGACTTCGTGACGCCCTTCCGGGAGCGCACCCAGAGCTATCTGGACGACCCGGAGACGCTCGACTCGATCCTGGCCAAGGGCGCGGAGAAGGCGCGTGCCGTCGCGGCGGAGACGCTGGCGCAGGCCTACGACCGGGTGGGTTTCCTGCCGGCCAAGCACTGAGCCGGGACCGGGGCGCACCACCGCACACCCGTACGACCGGGCAGAGCGCTGCACATCACTGCGGCTGCGCCTGCCCGCGGCACAGTCGTGGCCGTACAGTCGATAGCGGGGACCCGCGGTACACGCGGCACAGGCAGTACACGCACACGACACGACGACAGGAGACGACGTGGGGACCGTAACGATCGGTGTGTCGATCGCGGTCCCGGAGCCTCACGGCAGCCTGCTCCAGGAGCGGCGCGCGGGCTTCGGCGACGCCGCTGCTCACGGCATCCCCACCCACGTCACCCTGCTGCCGCCGACCGAGGTCGAGGCCGGTGACCTGCCGGCCGTCGAGGCCCATCTGACGGGGGTCGCAGCGGCCGGCCGGCCCTTCCCGATGCGGCTGTCCGGCACCGGCACGTTCCGGCCGCTGTCGCCGGTGGTGTTCGTCAACGTCGTCGAGGGAGCCGAGGAGTGCGCCCGGCTGCAGCAGCAGGTGCGGGACGCCTCCGGCCCCGTCGCGCGCGAGCTGCAGTTCCCGTACCACCCGCACGTCACCGTGGCGCACGGCATCGACGAGGCGGCCATGGACCGCGCGTTCGAGGAGCTCGCCGACTACGAGGCCGCCTGGCCCTGCACCGGCTTCGCGCTGTACGAACAGGGCCCGGACGGTGTCTGGCGCAAGCTGCGCGACTACCTCTTCGGCGGTCCCGTGGTCCCGCAGCAGGCCACGCCGACCCCCGTGCAGCAGGGCTCCCTGCCCAGGCACTAGATGTATTGACCCGCAGCGTTGTTCACACGGCTGATCGGTGGCTGGCCTCCGAGTGCGGCCTGCCAGCGGCGAACCCGTTTGTGGGCGGTGGGCCGGGATATCCCCATCTCCGCGGCGACGTGCGCGACCGGACGTCCGGACAGAACACGCTCGATGAGGATCCGCCTGCCGTGAACGGTCAGCCGGGCATTACGGTGGGGCACGAAGACCTCCGTGCGTGGTGTGGAGCCTAGACACCTCCACCACACCGGAGGTCTTCGCCATGATCAAGACCTGCCGGCGTTAACAACGCTTGTGATCAATACAACTAGAGCCTGCGCATCGGGGACGACTTCCGGGTACTCGCAGACATCGGTCGGGTGCGCGGAGGGCAGAGTCGGATCATGGACTGGCTGAAGAGGCTCCCCGTCGTCGGACCGGCGTTCACCCGGCTGACGGCGACCCACGCCTGGCGGTCGTACGAACGGCTGGACCGGGTGAAGTGGACGCGGCTGGCGGCCGCGATGACGTTCGTCAGCTTCGTGGCGCTGTTCCCGCTGCTGACGGTGGCCGCCGCGATCGCCGCCGCGACGCTCGACGAGGACGGCCAGAAGCAGCTGGAGGACAAGATCGCCGACCAGGTGCCCGGCATCGCCGACCAGCTGGACATCGGTGGCCTGGTCGACAACGCCGGCACGGTCGGCCTCATCGCCGGTGCCGTGCTGCTGTTCACCGGCATCGGCTGGGTCGGCCAGATGCGCGACTGTCTGCGCGCGGTGTGGGAGCTGCCCGAGAAGGAGGAGAACCCGCTGCTGCGCAAGGCGGCCGACGCCGGCGTGCTGCTGGGCCTCGGCGGCGCCCTGCTGGTGACGCTGGCGGCCTCCGCGGTCGCATCGGCGCTGGTCGGCTGGATCGTCGACCAACTGGGCATCGAGCGCGGCGGGATCGGCAGCGTCCTGCTGCACCTGGCCGCGTTCTCCGTCGCGGTGCTGGCCGACTTCCTCGTCCTGCTGTACGTCCTGACGCTGCTGCCCGGCGTCGAACCGGAGCGCCGCCGCCTGCTGGTCGCCGCACTGACCGGCGCGGTCGGCTTCGAACTGCTGAAGCTGCTGCTCAGCGGCTACATCCAGGGCATCGCCGCGAAGAGCATGTACGGCGCGTTCGGCGTCCCCGTCGCCCTGCTGCTGTGGATCAACTTCACGTCGAAACTGGTGCTGTTCTGCGCCGCCTGGACGGCGACGCGGAGCAAGGAGCAGGATCTGCACCAGGAGCAGCGGAGCGACCCGGTCAGCGACGGCGGCGCACCAGGTCCGGCAGCGGCCACCGGCGGTTGACCAGGAACACCCCGGCCGCCAGCAGCGCCAGCACCCCGCCCGCGATCCCCAGGGCGACACCCGCACCACCCGCACCACCCGCGCTGCCGCTGCCGGCCGCCGCGCCCACGGCCGCCTGCTTCCCGGAGAGGCCGGAGTCCGACCCGGTGGCGGTGCCGGAGTCCGTGCCGCCCGCCTCACCGGCGGTGTCCGCGCCGGGCTGGGCGCCCGCCCCCGCAGCGCCCTGCGGCGGCACCAGCTCACCGACAGGCTCCACCTTGCCGGCCGCGCGGAAGCCCCAGTCGAACAGCCGGGCGGTCTCCTTGTAGACCTCGTTGTGGTCGTCCTTCTGCGGGTTCATCACCGTCACCAGCAGCACCTTGCCGCCCCGCTCGGCGACCCCGGTGAAGGTGGCGCCCGCGTTGGTGGTGTTGCCGTTCTTGACGCCCGCGATGCCCGGGTATTGGGAGATGTCGTAGTCCCCGGTCAGCAGCCGGTTGGTGTTCTGGATCTCGAAGGACGGCCGGACCAGCCTGCCCTTCTTGTTCTTCGTCGTCTCGCCGGGGAACTCCGCCCGCGCGGTCGCGCAGTACTCGCGGAAGTCCTTCTTCTGCAGCCCGGAACGCGCGAACAGCGTCAGGTCGTACGCGGAGGAGACCTGCCCCGGGGCGTCGTAGCCGTCCGGGCTGACCACGTTGGTGTCCAGTGCCTGGAGCTCCTCGGCGTGCCGGTTCATCTCGGCGACGGTGGCGTCGACTCCGCCGTTCATCGCGGACAGCACGTGCACGGCGTCGTTGCCGGAGCGCAGGAACACACCGAGCCACAGGTCGTGGACGCTGTAGGTCTCGTCCTCCTTTATGCCGACCATGCTGGACCCGGCGCCCACGCCCGCCAGGTCCGAGGGCACCACCTTGTGCCGGTCGGTGCGCGGGAACTTCGGCAGCAGCGTGTCCGCGAACAGCATCTTCAGCGTGCTGGCCGGGGCGAGCCGCCAGTGCGCGTTGTGCGCGGCGAGCACCTCACCGGACTCCGCGTCGGCCACGATCCACGACCGCGCGGTCAGGCCCTTCGGCAGCACCGGGACACCGGGCGCCAGCTCCACCTGGGTGCCGGGCAGGCCGAGCCGGGCGCCGCCGACGGTCGACATGTTCGCCGGGGGAGTCGCCGAAGGGCTCACCGACGCGCTCGGCGACGGGGCCGGCGCGGCCAGGGCGGCCGGCGCGGTCAGCGACAGGGACAGCAGGGCGGCGGAGGCGACCAGCAGGGATCGCCTGCCGGTCTTCTGGGGTGCGGACACGACCGAGAAAGTACATGCACGGGAAGGGGAAGTCCCGCCCCCCTCCCCACCCCCGCCGAGGAACCCACCGGGCGGCGGCGATACTGGAGCCATGAAACTCAGCCGCCCCGTCTCCTGGTTCCTGCTCGCGTTCGGGGTCTGGAGCTGGGTCATCTGGATCACTTTCGTCAAGAACCTCGTCAAGGACGGCAGCGGGCTCGCCTTCGAGGACGGCGACCCGACGGCGTACTTCTGGGTGCACCTGCTGCTGGCCGTCGTCTCCTTCGTATTGGGGACGGTCGTCGGGGCCATCGGGTTGCGCGGTCTGCGCGCACTGCGCCGGACCTCATAGAGCCGAACCTCATCGACACCACAACCGGATCAGGGGCACGACAGCGTGGTCATCGTCTTCGCACTGCTCGCACTCGGCGTCATGGTCGTCGCCAACTGGTACCTGTGGCGCCGCCTGTTCCGGGACACGACCGCCGGCCCCGGCTGGGTGCGCCGGGCGGGCGCGGCCCTGATCGCGGGCGGCTGGGCGCTGTGCTTCGGCGCGCTGGTGGCAGAGCGCACGGAGGCGCCGTTCTGGCTGCAGCGGACGCTCGCCTGGCCGGGCTTCCTGTGGATGGCGCTCGCCGTCTACCTGCTGCTGGCCGTGGCCGTGGGCGAGGCCGTGCGGCCGCTGCTGCGGCGCGTACTGGAGCGTCGTACGGCCGATGACCGCGTACGGCGCACGGAACCGGAGCCCGCGACGGTCGGCGCACCGCCCCGTGAGCCGGAGCGCGCGCCGGAGCCGGAGCCCGCGCCCCCGGCGCCCTCCCGCCGCGTCTTCGTCTCCCGGGTCGTCGCGGGCGCCGCCGCCGCGGCCGCCGTCGGAACCGTCGGCTACGGCACGTACGGCGTGCTGCGCGGCCCCGGTGTGAAGCGGGTCACCGTGCCGCTGACCCGACTGCCGCGCGCCGCGCACGGCTTCCGCATCGCGGTCGTCAGCGACATCCACCTCAGCCCCGTCCTCGGCCGCGGTTTCGCGCAGAAGGTCGTCGACACCATCAACTCCACCCAGCCCGACCTGATCGCCGTGGTCGGCGACCTCGTCGACGGCAGTGTGGCGAACCTCGGCCCGGCCGCGGCCCCGCTCGCCGGGCTCCAGGCACGCCACGGGGCGTACTTCGTCACCGGCAACCACGAGTACTTCTCCGGCGCGGGCCAGTGGATCGAGGAGGTACGACGGCTCGGGATGCGCCCGCTGGAGAACGCCCGCACCGAGCTGCCGTACTTCGACCTCGCCGGCGTCAACGACATCGCCGGCGAGAGCGAGGGCCAGGGCCCCGACTTCGCGCGCGCCCTCGGCGACCGCGACCGCACCCGCGCGTGCGTGCTCCTCGCCCACCAGCCGGTGCAGATCCACGAGGCCGTCGAGCACGGCGTCGACCTCCAGCTCTCCGGCCACACCCACGGCGGCCAGCTGTTCCCCGGCAACCTGATCGCCGGCGCCGCGAACCCGACGCTGGCGGGCCTGGACCGCTACGGCGACACGCAGTTGTACGTCTCCCGCGGCGCGGGCGCGTGGGGACCGCCCACGCGCGTGGGGGCGCCCTCGGACATCACGGTCGTGGAACTGGCGTCGAAGCAGGCCTGACGGGGCGGCCGAGCTTGGCCGATAACCGTCTGGGAAACGGTCGCATAACGACTCTCATCAATTTCTTCCTCAACTTCCCAGATCGCTCTTCCGCCCGCTCAGCAGCGTGTGATTGATTGAGCCCGGCCACTGGGGAGGTGGCTTCGTGTTGCCTGGGGAGGGGAACCGGTGCGCTCGGTTCGCATGCGGATTCTCGCGACGCTGCTGGTCGTGGCGGTCGCGGGAGTGGGTGGCTGGCAGCTGCTGCCGGATCAGGACGACAGGGACGACGCCATCGCGGTCGGCACCACGGACGCCGTGACGTCCCTCGACCCGGCCGGCGCCTATGACGCCGGATCCTGGGCGCTGTTCAGCAACGTGTTCCAGTCACTGCTGACCTTCGAGCCGGGCGGCGCCGAACCCGTGCCGGACGCGGCCGAGGAGTGCGACTTCACCGCCACCGACCTGCGCACCTACCGCTGCGAGCTGCGCGAGGGCCTGAAGTTCCCCAGCGGGCGCGAGATGACCGCCGAGGACGTGAAGTTCTCCTTCGACCGGCTCCGCAAGATCGACTCGGACGTCGGCCCGGCGTCGCTGTTCACCACCCTCGAGTCCGTCGACGCCGACGGTCTCAGGGTCACCTTCCATCTGTCGTCCGCCGACGCCACCTTCCCGTTCAAGGTGGCCACCGGAGCGGGCGCGATCGTCGACAGCACCGCATACCCCGCGGACGCCCTGCGCGAGGACGACGCCGTCGACGGCACCGGCCCCTACGAGCTGACCTCGTACACCAAGGACAGCCGCGCGGTCCTCACCCCCAACGACGACTACCGCGGCGCGCTGAAGGAGACCGGCAAGCCGGTCGAGCTGCGCTACTTCGAGGACTCCGAGGCGCTGGACGCGGCCTGGAGGAGCAAGCGGATCGACGTGGCCGCGCGTCAGCTGCCGCCGAAGGTGCTGTCCGCGCTGTCCGCGAGCGACCCCGACATCCGGGTGTCCGAGGCCGACGGCTCCGAGACCCGCAACCTGTACCTCAACACCCGCAAGGGCAGGGCGCTGCACGACGTGCGCGTGCGGCGGGCCATGGCCTGGCTGATCAGCCGCGAGGACCTCGCCGTCAACGTCTACGACGGGACGGTCGACCCGCTCTACTCGCTGATCCCGGCCGGCATCGTCGGCCACACCACGTCCTTCTTCGACACCTACCCCGAGCAGAACGCCGCCAAGGCCCGCGCCCTGCTCGACGAGGCCGGCGTCGACCTCCCCGTCCGCTTCACCTACGGCTACGGCAAGGGACGCGGCGCAGCGGAGGCCGAGGCCAAGGCGATCGAACGGCAGCTGGAGAAGGACGGCCTGTTCGAGGTCGACCTCAAGGGCTACGAGTGGACCGACTTCCAGAAGCGCTGGGCCGGCGGCAAGCTCGACGCGTACGCCGTCGGCTGGGTCGCCGACTACCCCGACGCCGACACCTTCGGCTCCCCGCTCGTCGGCACCGACAGCACCATGAACACCGGCTACTCCTCGCAGCAGGTCGACACGCTGATCCGGGGCAGCCAGCGCTACGCCGACCGCGGCCAGGCCGCCGACGACTTCAAGGACCTCCAGCAGACCATCGCCGAGGACGTGCCGGTCATCCCGCTGTGGCAGGGCAAGGAGTACGTCGTCACCAGCGTGGACGTCGGCGGCGGCCAGTACCTCTCCGACGGCACGGGCGTGTTCCGCCTGTGGCGCCTGACCTGGATCTGACCCGGCAACGCCGGGGCGGCCGAGCCTGAGCGGCGGCGCTCACCCGCCGCCGCGCTCCGGCAGCGTCACCGTCACCGCGAGCCCCTCGCCGGGGGCCGTGCGCACCGCGACCTCGCCGCCGTGGGCGTGCACGACCCCCTGGACGATGGCCAGGCCGAGCCCGCTGCCCGCGCCGCCGCCCGCGCGGAAGAACCGGTCGAAGACGCGGGCCGCGTCCTCCTCGGCGAGGCCCGGCCCCGCGTCGGCGACACACAGCCGCACGACGCCGTCCGCGCGCTCCAGGCCCAGCCGCACCGGCACCTCCGCGGGCGTGTGCACCCGTACGTTGCCCAGCAGGTTGCCCAGCACCTGCCGCAGCCCCGCCTCGTCGGCCCGCACCAGCAGCGCGCCGTCCGCGTCGACATCGACCGGCCGCTGAGGCTGCTGCACCCGCAGATCGCCGGCCGCCTCCCGCACCAGCCGGCTCAGATCGACGTGGCGCAGCCGCAGTTCGGGCCGCTGGTCCAGGCGGGCCAGCGTGAGCAGCTCGTCGACCAGCCGCCCCATCCGGTCGGTCTCGGCCAGCACCCGGTCCCAGGCCCGCTGCCGCTCGGCCGGGTCCTGGAGCATGCCCTTGTCGTACAGCTGGAGATAGCCGCGGATCGCCGCGAGCGGGGTGCGCAGCTCGTGCGAGGCGTCCGCGACGAACCGCCGCAGCTGGGCCGCGCTGCGCTCGCGGGTGCGATGGGCCGACTCCACCTGGTGCAGCATCGAGTTCAGGGCGGTCCGCAGCTGCTCCACCTCCTGCGTGGGATGCCGGCTGGAGGGCACACGCGCGGTCAGGTCACCCTCGGCGATCGCCGACGACGTCTCCACCATGTCCTCCAGCGGCCGCATCCGCCGCCGCACGCTGAACAGCGTCACGCACGCCAGCGCCGCGAGCAGCAGCGTGCCGAAGGCGAGATCGAGCCGCAGCGCCTTGCCCATGCCCTCCTGCAGCGCCCCGGTGGACGTGCCGATCAGCACGACGGTGCCGTCGGTGAGCCGCACCCCCACCAGCCGGAACGGCTCGCCCTGCACCCGCACGTCACGCGGCTCCTCGTCGGCGGCCAGCGCCACCGGGTCGCCCACGGCCGCCGCCAGGGCCCGCTGCCGGGGCGTGGGCCGCAGCGCGCCGAGCGGCACCGGGTCACCGGACCGGCCGACGGCGACGTACAGCACGGTCGGCGAGGGCAGGCCGGTGTCGGAGCCGCCGCCGAACTTGTCCAGGGCGATGCCCAGTTCGCTCAGCGACTCGATCTGCCGCATCGTGAAACCGGCGGTCATCAGCGAGGTCCGCGACGCCTTCAGCTCGGTGTCGACCTTGTCCAGCAGATAGAACCGGGCCGCCATCAGGCTCACCGCGGTCGCCACGACGATCCCGAGGGACAGCAGCACCACGTTCGCCAAGGTCAGCTGCACCCGCAGGGAGTGCAGTCCGTGCCGGTGTCCCGCCCGCCGTCGCCTCATGCGAGCCCGTACCCGACCCCGCGCCGGGTGGTGATCACCGGCGCGCCCAGGACGTCCAGCTTGCGCCGCAGATAGCTGATGTAGGTCTCCACCACCGTCGACTCCGGCGGCGCGTGCTCGTAGTGCCAGACGTGCCGCAGCAGTTGCTCCTTGGGCACGATCCGGCCGCCGTTGCGCACCAGGAACCGCAGCAGCGCGTACTCGGTCGGCGTCAGCTCGACCGTACGTCCCGCGCGGCGCACCGAGTACGTCGTCTCGTCCAGCTCCAGGTCGCCGTAGCGCAGCGGCGGCCGCTGCGGCAGCACGCCGGAGCCGGGGAGGGTGCGGCGCAGCACGGCGGTGACCCGGGCGACGACCACGTCGATGTCGAACGGCTTGGTGATGTAGTCGTCGCCGAACCGCAGGGCGCCGACGATCTCCGCGGGGGCGTCCCGCGCGGTGAGGAACACCAGCGCCAACTCCGGGCGCCGGGCGCGCAGTTCGCGGTCCAGCGCGCGTCCGTCGCCGTCGGGCAGCATCACGTCCAGCAGCGCCGCGTCCGGCCGGGTCCGCTCGGCGAGCGCGAGCGCCTCACGGACGGTGGACGCGGTCATCACCTCGAAGCGGTGGTAGCGCAGCGCGATGGCGAGGACGTCGGCGATGCTCTCCTCGTCCTCCACGACCAGCACGGTTCCGGGGGCCGTCGTCATGCCCCCAGTATCGACGCGTCCCCGCCGCCGGGGGCTGGTCCTTGCCTTGGAGTTCCTTGAGAGTCCGCGCCCGCGCCGCCCACACGCGGGTGCCTCCGCCGATCCTGGTGCCGGACCTGGGGGACCGACCGGAACCGACGGAAGACGAAGGGGCGTTGATCGTGGCGGCATTGGCACGGTGGTGCTATCGGCACCGGCTGGTGGTCCTGTTGCTCTGGGTGGGTGCGCTGTTCGGCCTGGGCTTCGCCGGCTCGGCGGCCGGAACGGACTACGCGAACGTCTTCTCCCTGCCCGACACCGACTCCAAGCGGGCCTACGACCTGATGGAGAAGGCGTTCCCGGAGCGCGCGGGCGACACGGACACGGTGGTGTGGAAGTCCGACGAGGGGTCGGTACGGGATGGGTCCGTACGGTCCCGGATCGAGCCCGCGCTGCGGAGGATCGCGGCGATGGAGGGCGTCGGCGAGGTCGCAGGGCCCTACTCGGGCCGGGCGGGCGCGGCCCAGATCAGCCGGGACGGGCGCATCGCGTACGCGCAGGTCACCTTCACCGAGCAGGCGAACGCGGTCCCCAAGGAGCTGATCGAGGACGTCGTCGGCACCGCGCAGGCGGCCGGACACGACGGCCTCCAGGTCGAGCTGGGCGGCCAGGCGATCGCCCGCACCCAGGAACCCCCGCAGGGCACCGCAGAACTGGTCGGCATCGTCGCGGCGGCGGTCGTGCTCTTCCTCGCCTTCGGGTCGCTGTTCGCGATGCTGCTGCCGATCGTCGTGGCGGTCTTCGGCGTCGGCCTCGGCATGCTCACCACGATGCTGCTCAGCCATGTCACCGACGTGCCCGAAGTCGCCCCGCTGCTGGGGTCGTTGATCGGCCTCGGCGTCGGCATCGACTACGCCCTGTTCATCGTCACCCGGCACCGGCGCGGCATCCTGCGCGGCGGGCAGCCGGAGGACTCGGCGGTCACCGCGCTCAACACCTCGGGACGGGCGGTGCTGTTCGCCGGCGGCACGGTGTGCATCGCGCTGGCCGGCATGCTGGTGATGAACCTGCGCTTCCTGGACGGCGTGGTCATCGCGACCTCGCTGACGGTGGTGCTCAGCGTCCTCGCCGCGACCACCCTCCTCCCGGCCCTGCTCGGCCTGCTCGGCACGCGCGTCCTCAGCCGCAGGCAGCGGCGCCGGCTGGCCGCCGCGGGCCCGGAGCCGGAGGAGGCGAGCGGCCTCGCGGCCCGCTGGTCGGTGTACGTCCAGAGGCGCCCGCGGTCGATCGCGGTACTGGCCGTGGCCGTCATGGCGGTCCTCGCCCTGCCGGTCCTCTCCCTGCGCCTCGGCGCCACCGACCAGGGCAACCACCAGGAGTCCCAGACCACCCGCCAGGCCTACGACCTGCTCGCCGAGGGCTTCGGACCGGGCGTGAACGGCCCGCTCCAGGTGGTCGTGGAGGGCACGGCCCCCCAGTCCCTGGTGTCCGGCATCCGTTCCACGCAGGGTGTCGCCCAGGTGGCCGCGGTGCCCGAGGCGAACGGCGTCACCGTCATCCAGGTCGTGCCGGCCACGTCCCCGCAGGACGAGAGGACGGACCGTCTGATCGACCGGCTGCGCGACGACGTGATCCCGCGGTCCGGGGCGGAGGCCCACGTCGGCGGAGTGACCGCCGTCTTCAAGGACTTCGCGCAGGTCACCGGCGACCGCCTGCCGTACTTCGTCGCCACGATCATCGCGCTCGGCTTCCTGCTCCTGCTGGTCGCCTTCCGCTCCCTGCTGGTCCCGCTGACCGCCGCCCTGATGAACCTCGTCGCGGCCGCCGCGTCCTTCGGCGTCCTGGTGGCGGTCTTCCAGTGGGGCTGGGGCACCGAGCTGCTCGGCATCGGCAAGGAGGGCCCGATCACGGCGTTCCTCCCGGTCATCATGCTGTCCCTGCTCTTCGGGCTCTCGATGGACTACCAGGTCTTCCTGGTCAGCCGCATGCACGAGGAGTGGGTGCGGACGAAGGACAACGCGCGCGCGGTCCGGGTGGGCCTCGCGGAGACCAGCCGGGTCATCAACTGCGCGGCCCTGATCATGATCTGCGTCTTCAGCGCGTTCGTCCTCAGCGGCGACATGGAGGGCGCGATGGCGGGCATCGGCCTCGCGGCGGCGGTCGCGCTGGACGCCTTCATCCTGCGTACGGCGCTGGTGCCGGCGGCGATGCACCTGTTCGGCAAGGCCAACTGGTGGCTGCCGGCGGGGCTGGAGAAGCGGCTGCCGCATCTGGCGGTGGAGCCGGCCGAGGCGCCGGTGGAGAAGGCCGCCTCAGCGGGCGGGGCGTCGGTGATCCACGGCTACATCCGCACGGCCGACGGTGCGGCGGCGGAGGGCGTGGCGGTGACGCTGCTGACCCGGGGCGGACGTCAGCTGGACCGGGTGACGGCCCTGGCGGACGGCTCGTACATCGTCGCGGTCCCGGCGCCCGGCACGTATCTGCTCGCAGCGACGGCGCACGGCCTGGGCTCCCGCGCCCGGCACGTGGTCGTGGGGGAGGGGCCGCTGGTGTACGACATGGAGCTGGTGGGGGAGGGGGAGGTGGACGCCGTCAATTGACCTGCGGCTGCCCCGCCTTGATGACCTGTTCCACATCGAGGACGACCTCGGCGCCGATCGTGCCGGGCAGTGTGACGGTCTCGCCGGGGGCGTGGACGCGGTGGCTGTTGTACGCGCTCCCGGCCGGCTCTGTGAGCACGTGCAGGCGCTTGTGCTTGCGGTCGACGACGACATAGACGGGGACCTCGGCTTCGGCGTACGCGCCGACCTTGGTCTTGAGGTCCTCCTCCCGGTTGCTGGAAGTGACCTCCAGGACGAGGCGGAAGCAGACCGGGTCGTAGGCGTTGTTCCTGACGTGGTGGTCGTCGATGTCGGCGTCCACCACGGCGAGGTCCGGGATGGCGTAGTCCTCGGCCCCGGTGGGCAGCCAGAGGCCGACGCTCTGGAGGACTGCCGTCTCGCCGTCGTCGAGGCCGGCTGCGATGAAGGGGCGCATGAGCTTGGTCAGAGCGCGGGCATGCGGGGATCCGGTGAAGGGGCCACGAGGAGGAGTCCGCCGATGATCTCGACGCGGTAGCCCGGATGGCGCTCCATGATCTCGTCGGCGATGGCCGTGAGGGAGAACGGCTCCTCGTCGTCGAAGGGCTGCTCCACGGATGCAGCGGACATCGCGTGCCTCCTAGGGGCTGGTGTCGAGAGCATCACCGTAGGCAGGCCGACGCCACGGTGTCCCGTTCACGCCGCTTCACCCGATCGTGGATCACTCCCCCCGCGCCTTGGACCCCGGGTCCGGCATCACCCGCGTCATCCCCGGCAGGAAGTCCGTGAACAGCTCGTGCACCTCCCGGACCAGGGGCCGCAGGACGCGGAAGCGGGCCAGGGACACACCCCGGGCCGTCAGCCGCGCACCCCGCTCGGCCAGCTTGTAGCTGCGCTCACGCCCCGCCGTGCGGTCGAAGATCCAGTACAGGACCAGGCCCATCTGGGAGAGCCACATCAGCTCGGGGAGGATGTCCCGCAGCTCGTCCGGGACCTTGGTCTTCGTGGCGCCCGCGAGCACCTCCCGGTGGACGCCGATCGCCTCCGCGCGCGCGTGCTCGGACTCGGGCGAGAAAGGGCTGAGCGGGCTGTCCGGGTCGGCGGCGTTCTTGAAGAACTGGACGGCGAACTCGTGGTACGGCGTGGCGACGTCCAGCCATGCCTTCAGCACGCCCGCGAGGCGGGCCTCCAGGTCGGTCTCGCGGGCCAGGACGTCCCGGACCGCCGCCCGGTGCTCGGCGGCGATCCGGTCGTAGAAGCCCTGGATCAGGTGCTCCTTGCCCTCGAAGTAGTAGTACGCGTTCCCGACGGAGACCCCGGCCTCCTTGGCGATGGCCCGCATGGTCGTCTTGTCGTAGCCCCGCTCCTGGAACAGCCGCATGGCCGTCTCCAGGATCAGCGCGCGGGTCTGCTCGGACTTGCTGGGCGGCTCGGGGCTGTCGTTCTGCGACGGGCTGTCGTTCTTCGAGGGCACGGAGCGAGCCTAACCAGTACGGATCAGGAGGACTGCGCCGCCTGGTAGAGGTTCTGTGCGTCGGTGCCGAAGTACGGGCCGTACATGCGGTTGGGCAGGAAGTTGTATTTGAAGCTGTTCACCGAGGACAGCAGGCCGGTGCCGGTCGCCTCGTCGAACTGGCTGAACCAGGGCCCGCCGCTCGCGCCGCCGGTCATGTTGCAGGCCATGCCGTGGTCGCCGGACAGCACGAAGTCGCGGCTGGTGGTGCCGCTGCAGTAGATGAACTTCTCCCCGTCGTACGGGGACGCGGCCGGGAAGCCGAAGGAGTACATGCGCAGGCCGTACCCGGTGTTGAAGGCCAGGCCCTGCCCGCCGACGACGTCGGTGAGCGCGCGCCCGTCCAGCGGGGCGACGACCGCGGCGCCGATGTCGTAGTTGATGTCCTCGCTCGCCGTCCACTGCGGTGTGGACAGGGTCTTGGTGGCGGCCCAGCGGCCGTAGGGGGCCTGGCCGTCGTGGTAGCCGGGCACGAACACCCAGTTGGTGTGCCAGGCGCCCTCCAGCTTCACGCAGTGGCCGGCCGTGACGACCGTGCTCTTGTTGGCGCTGGTGACGGCGTTGCCGGAGCAGGACGCCGTACGGCCCTGGTAGCTGAAGAACACCCGGCCGGCCGTGGAGACGACCTTGCCGCCGCCGGTCCAGGCGCCGCCGGAGTTCGGGAAGGCCAGCACACCGGGGCCGGCGGAGGTGGGGGCGACCGTGGCCGGGGCGCCCCGGCGCAGTGCCTTGTGGACGCCGGCCCGGCCGACGCCCAGCAGGTCCAGCGGCTTCGCCTCGCGCATCCGCTGCGGGGTCCAGAAGTCACGGGCCTGCTCCTGCGCGTCGGCCGGGACCTGCCGTACGGCGGGGTTGTCGGGCTTCGGTGCGGCGGCACCCGCGGGGGTGGCCAGGGCACCGGTGGCGAGCAGCGCGGTGACGCCGGCGAGTGCGCCGAGGAGGGTGCCGGAGATGCGGGGTATGCCTCTCACGCGAACTCCTTCTGTGTGGGGGCGAGCTGCGGGGGCAGGGTGCCAACCCTCACGTGATTTTGGAAGGGTTCATGCCAAACTGCGGCTACTGCGGCTACTGCGGCTACTGCGGTTGCTGTGGCTACCGCGGCGCGCAGGCCTCGCTCTCGCACCCCGGCCCCGTGTACCGCCACCCCCGCGACGGGTCGTAGGACCACCCGTCGGCCCGCTGGTACACCTCCCGGCCCTGCTGGTCGCGGCCCCAGCGTCCGTCCCGCCACTTCGCCGCCGCGAGGGCCGCGCCCTTGGCGAGGCGCATCCCCGCGGGGGTGCTCAGGCGGTGGGCCAGCGGCCGGTGCTCACGCAGAGCCCACAGGACGACGACCCAGGCGGCCGCGCCCCGGTACAGCTGACCGGCGTCGCCCACCACGTTGATGTCGTCGAGGGTGCCGGCGTGGTCGAGCCCGGGGAAGCGCGCCCGGGCCTCGGCCGAGCCCGCCGGGACCAGTTCCAGCGGCACCAACTGCCGCTGCCGGCCGAGCCAGTCGCGCACATGGGCGCACAGTGCGCACTCGGCGTCGTAGAGGACGGTGAGCCGGCGGACCGGGACGCGCGCCACGGCTGCGTCCCGGTCCGGGGCGGTCGGCGCGGTGCTCACGCCTGGGCCGTCCAGCCCTGCGGCGCGACCGGCGGCGCCTGCTCGCGCTCCATCCGGCCCCGGCGGCGGATCCGGTTGAGGACGTAGACGTTGCCCAGGTGCATCACGCCGAGCACCAGTAGCACCACGCCGAGCTTGGCCGACAGGTTCTCGAAGATGCCGCGGGTGTCGGAGACGTCTCCGCTGTCCGTCATGAAGAGCGCGACGAAGCCGAGGTTGACCAGGTAGAAGCCGACCACCAGAAGGCGGTTGACGGCGTCGGCGAGCTCCTCGTTCCCGCGCAGTACGTCGGCCAGGAACACCCGGCCGTTGTGGCTGAGGGTGCGGGCCACCCAGATGGTGAGCGTGATGCTGACGGCCAGATAGATGACGTAGGCGATGACCGGGCGGTCCATGGCCTCCCCCTTCTTGAACGCGTTCAAAACGCTGACAGGGACGACTGTAGACCTGTTTTTGAACGCGTTCAACACAATGGCGCGGAGGGTGGGGAGACCTGTGTCACGGTCTGCGGCCGAGCTCCGGCCGCTTGGTGTAGTCGGTGAACCCGATGACGTTGCCCCACGGGTCGGCGATCTCCACCGTCCATCCCGTGGCCACCGGGACGGGCTCGTCGAGGAGCGCGATCCCCGCGTCCCTGAGCGCCCGCGCCGCCGCCCGCGCGTCCGGCACCTCCAGCCAGAGCCGCGCCGAGTGCCACGGCGGCGGCCGGTGCCCCAGCTCCTCCTCCACCCGCAGCAGGATCCCCGGTGTCTCGCCGCCGACCTTCAGCAGCGCGATCCCGGCCTCGTCGATCCGGAAGCCCACGGCGAAACCGGCCCGCTCGTAGAACCCGACGGCCTCACCGAGGTGCCCGACCGGCAGCAGCACGTTGTCGAACCCGAGCAGTTCGTACGACTCGTCATCTGACATGCCATCAGACTAGGTGTCCGGCCGTGCGGAACCCGGCATTGTCAGTGGTGCCTCGTACTGTCGGCGGCATGGGGATCGTGACGTTCGTCGACGAGACGACAGCCGGGAGCCGCAGCGACGGCCGGCCTCTGGAGATCGCCGAGGAGAAGCTCACCGTGCGCGAACTGATCCGGCGCCGGGTCGCCCAGGAGGACGCCGAGCACGGGGCGCGCACCCCGCGGGGGACGGACCCCGACCGCCGGACCGCCCTGGCATGGGAGTCCTTCGGACGCAACGGCTTCCTGATCCTGGTGGGGGACCGTCAGGTGACCGGCCTGGACGAGGAGATAGAGCTGGCACACGACACCGAGGTCACGTTCCTACGGCTCGTGCCGCTGGTGGGCGGCTGACGCAACGGGAAGGCCCCGCCCCCGGTGCCGAACCGGGAGACGGGGCCCTTGTCGCCGTACGGCGGGATCAGTAGCGGCGCGTGATCAGCGCGCGCTTGACCTCCTGGATCGCCTTCGTGACCTCGATGCCACGCGGGCAGGCGTCCGTGCAGTTGAAGGTCGTGCGGCAGCGCCACACGCCGTCCTTGTCGTTGAGGATCTCCAGGCGCTGCTCGCCGGCCTCGTCACGCGAGTCGAAGATGAAGCGGTGCGCGTTGACGATGGCCGCCGGGCCGAAGTACTGCCCGTCGTTCCAGAACACCGGGCAGGAGGACGTGCAGGCGGCGCACAGGATGCACTTCGTCGTGTCGTCGAAGCGCTCGCGGTCCTCGGCCGACTGCAGACGCTCGCGCGTCGGCTCGTTGGTGTCCTTCGTGATCAGGAAGGGCATCACGTCCCGGTACGCCTGGAAGAACGGCTCCATGTCGACCACGAGGTCCTTCAGGACCGTCAGGCCCTTGATGGGCTCGACCGTGATCGGCTTCTCCGGGTTGATGTCCTTGATCAGCGTCTTGCACGCCAGGCGGTTCTTGCCGTTGATCCGCATGGCGTCGGAGCCGCAGATGCCGTGCGCGCAGGAGCGGCGGAACGTCAGCGTGCCGTCGAGGTCCCACTTGATCTTGTGGAGGCCGTCGAGGACGCGCTCCTTCGGGTCGATCTCCAGCTGGAAGTCTTCCCAGGTCGCCTCGGCCGAGACCTCCGGGTTGAACCGGCGGATCCGGAAGGTGACCGTGATGTACGGGGAGGCCGCGGACTCCGCCTCGACCTTGTCCAGAACAGGGGTAGCCATCAGTACTTACGCTCCATCGGCTGGTAGCGGGTCTGGACGACCGGCTTGTAGTCGAGACGGACGGTTTCCGACCCGTCGGCGCCGACCTCGCGGTAGGCCATCGTGTGACGCATGAAGTTGACGTCGTCGCGGTTCGGGTAGTCCTCGCGGTAGTGACCGCCGCGGGACTCCTTGCGGGCCAGGGCCGACACCGCCATGACCTCGGCCAGGTCCAGCAGGTTGCCCAGCTCGATGGCCTCCAGCAGGTCCGTGTTGAACCGCTTGCCCTTGTCCTGGATCGCCACGTTCTTGTAGCGCTCGCGCAGCTCGGCGATCTTCTCGACCGCCGTCTTGATCGTCTGCTCGGTGCGGAACACCATGACGTTGGCGTCCATGGTCTCCTGCAGCTCCTTGCGGAGCTGGGCGACCCGCTCGGTGCCCGTCGAGTCGCGCAGCCGCTCGATCTGCTCGACGACGAACGAGGCCGGGTTGTCCGGCAGCTCGACGAAGCCGGCCTTCTGCGAGTACTCGGCGGCGGCGATGCCCGCCCGCTTGCCGAACACGTTGATGTCCAGCAGCGAGTTCGTGCCGAGGCGGTTGGCGCCGTGCACGGAGACACAGGCGACCTCGCCCGCCGCGTACAGGCCCGGGACGACCGTGGTGTTGTCCGCCAGGACCTCACCCTCGACGTTCGTCGGGATGCCGCCCATGGCGTAGTGCGCGGTCGGCTGGATCGGGATCGGGTCCGTGTAGGGCTCGATACCGAGGTACGTCCGCGCGAACTCGGTGATGTCCGGGAGCTTGGCGTCCAGCTGCTCCGGCGGGAGGTGGGTGAGGTCCAGGTACACGTGGTCGCCCTCGGGACCGCAGCCGCGGCCCTCGCGGATCTCCGTGTAGATGGAGCGGGACACGACGTCACGGGACGCGAGGTCCTTCATGACCGGCGCGTACTTCTCCATGAAGCGCTCGCCGTCCTTGTTGCGGAGGATGCCGCCCTCACCGCGGGCGCCCTCCGTCAGCAGGATGCCCATGCGCCAGATGCCGGTCGGGTGGAACTGGAAGAACTCCATGTCCTCCAGCGGGATGCCCCGCCGGTACACCGCGGCCTGGCCGTCACCGGTCAGCGTGTGCGCGTTCGACGTCACCTTGAAGAACTTGCCGCAGCCGCCGGAGGCGTAGATGACGGCCTTCGCCTGGAAGATGTGGATCTCACCGGTGGCCAGCTCGTAGGCGACCACACCGGCGGACTTCTTGATGCCGTCCTCTTCGGTGATCAGCTGGTCCAGGACGTAGAACTCGTTGAAGAACTCCACGCCCTCCTTCACGCAGTTCTGGTACAGCGTCTGGAGGATCATGTGGCCGGTGCGGTCCGCGGCGTAGCAGGACCGGCGGACCGGGGCCTCGCCGTGGTTGCGCGAGTGACCGCCGAAGCGGCGCTGGTCGATCGTGCCGTTCGGGGTGCGGTTGAACGGCAGGCCCATCTTCTCCAGGTCGAGGACCGAGTCGATGGCCTCCTTCGCCAGGATCTCCGCGGCGTCCTGGTCGACCAGGTAGTCACCGCCCTTGACCGTGTCGAAGGTGTGCCACTCCCAGTTGTCCTCCTCCACGTTGGCGAGCGCGGCGGCCATGCCGCCCTGCGCGGCGCCCGTGTGGGAGCGGGTGGGGTAGAGCTTGGTCAGGACCGCGGTGCGGCTGCGCTTCGTCGACTCGATGGCCGCGCGCATGCCCGCGCCGCCGGCGCCGACGATGACGGTGTCGTACTTGTGGATCTTCATGTTTCTCGCAGCCCCGTGCCTAGCGGATGTTCGGGTCGAAGGTGAAGATCACCAGCGTGCCCAGCAGGATGGTGAACACCGTGGCGGTGTAGAGCAGGCCCTTGAGCCACAGCCGGGTGTTCGCGCGCTCCGCGTAGTCGTTGATGACCGTGCGCAGGCCGTTGGCGCCGTGCAGCATCGCCAGCCACAGCATCAGCAGGTCCCACACCTGCCAGAACGGGGACGCCCAGCGGCCCGCCACGAAGGCGAAGCCGATCTTGGAGACGCCGCCGTCCAGCACGAGCTGGATCAGCAGGTGGCCGAGGACCAGGACGACCAGGACCACACCGGACAGCCGCATGAACAGCCACGCGGCCATCTCGAAGTTGCCGCGGGTCGACCGGGGGGTCTTCCTGGTGCGCTTGCGGGGGGCCTCGATGTACGGCGCCGGGTTGTCGACGCTGTAGACGGACGCGCCCGCGCCCTCCACCGGGCCGATGCCGGAAGCCTTGGTTTCAGTCGTGGACATGCGCGTCAGCTCCCGAACAGTTCACGAGCGGCGTGGCCGAGGACCGGGTACAGGGCACCGGCCATCAGTACGACCCAGATGCCTACGACGGTCCAGAGCATCTGCTTCTGGTAGCGGGGGCCCTTCGACCAGAAGTCGACGGCGATGACGCGCAGACCGTTGAGCGCGTGGAAGAGGATGGCGGCGACGAGGCCGTACTCCAGCAGCGCGACGATCGGCGTCTTGTACGTGGCCACGACCTCGTCGTAGGCCTCGGGGGAGACACGCACGAGAGCGGTGTCCAGGACGTGTACGAACAGGAAGAAGAAGATGAGGACGCCGGTGACTCGGTGAGCCACCCAGGACCACATTCCTTCCCGGCCGCGGTACAGCGTTCCAGCCGGCACGGAAGAACCCTCCGGGAGCGGGGACTAGGGCCGCGCCGGCTTCTCTGTCGGTCGGGCCCGGCCGGGTACGGTCCACCGGCCCCCAGCATCGTAGCGACGCGCTGCGCGTGGGCTTAGCGGGGGCCTACCGGTGTGATCAAAGTGGCACGCGGATGGGTGAGTATTTCCGGATCCGTGACGGATTGTGCCGCTATTTGCCGGCTGCTGATGCGTTGCGGCCGGCCGCGCCCCACGGCGGAGCCGCCGGCGGACGGGGCCCCGCGCCCGTGAGGAGCCCCGCCAGACGCTCTCCCGCCAGTCTGCGGAGTTCTTCCGCCGCCGCCAGGCGCTCGTCCTCCGGGTCGTTGACCAGGCGTGAGCGGATGGCCTCCAGGGTTCGGTCGAGGGCTTCGTCGGGGGCCGTGTCACCCAGATAGATGACGAACCCGTGTCCGAATCTCGCCTCGTAGGCGGCGCGCGCCGCACTCAGCGCCATGTGGGCCGCCTCGTACGTGGCCTCCGGCAGGGGCGGCAGTGTCTCGGCGGCCAGCGCCTCGGCCAGGTCGGAGGGGGTCAGGTCGTAGGCGGCCTCGTCGGCGGCGGCCAGCAGGGCGTCGAGGTCGGGGTAGGGGCGGTGGGCCGTGACGCGGTCGGCCCAGCGGAGGCTGCGCAGGCAGGACAGGAGGATCTGCCGGGCCTCGTCGGCGGAGGTCGCATTGAAGCGCCGCAGCGGGGAAGGCGTGGCGCGGGTCTGCTCGGGAAGGAGGCGAGTCACGTTTCGGCAGGGGATTGTGTGAGAGATGTGCCGCCACGTTATAAGAGCGTGCTCATGCCGTGTCGATGGATGCTCGATTTTCACCCGGACGGGAGAGTTTCGGAACGTGTGGTGGACAGAGTGCGGGTCCGACGGTCGTAGGTTGGCCGCGTGAGCCAGCACAGGCGCCCGCCGGCGAGACGGTCGGGGCGAGCGGAGCGGAACATGCGGCGGCGGGCGCTGATCATCGGCGCGGCGGTCGCGGCCTTCGGTGTGGGCGTGGGGCTGTGGGCCTCCGGCGGAGACGGCGGCGGGTCCTCCGTGGCCTCCCCGAGCCAGAGCCAGAGCCGGAGCCAGGGCCGGAGTCCCTCTCCGACACCGAGCCCCACCCGCAGCTACCCCATGTCCGAGGCCCCGCGCACCATCCCCTCCGTGCGCGACCACACCCCCGCCCGCGGACCCGGCTGGCGCCCGCGGGCGTCGTACCGCGTGGTCGTCAGCGACGCCGAACTGAGCGACGAGGGCAAGCTGATCGCCGGAGAGCTCGGACTGAAGTACGCCGGCGAGCGCGGGGACGTACGCGCGGGGGACGTACGGCTGGCGCTGAACGGCGACGAGGGCGCGGACCCGGAGTCGTACGCCATGACCGTGCGCGGCGGCCACGTCACCATCAGCGGACCGGACGACGCCGGCGTCTTCTACGGGACGCGCACGCTGAAGCAGGAGGTCCGCGGCGGCGGCACGGCGCCCGAGGGCGTGGTGCGCGACGAGCCCGCCAAGCCGGTGCGCGCCCTGATGCTGGACATCGCCCGCAAGCCCTACAGCGCGGGCTGGATCGAGGACCGCATCCGTGAGCTGGGCGACCTGAAGTTCAACCAGCTCGGTCTGCACTTCTCCGACGACCAGGGCTTCCGCATCGAGTCGGACACCCACCCCGAGGTCGTCTCGGAGGAGCATCTGACCAAGGCGCAGGTCCGGCGGATCGTCGGCCTCGCCGCAGGCCGGCACATCACCGTGGTGCCCGAGATCGACTCGCCAGGCCATCTGGGCGCGGTCCTCGACGCGCACCCCGAGCTGCAGCTGCGCAACGCACAGGGCGTACCCGCGCGCGGCGCGGTCGACATCTCCGACCCCGACGCCGCCGAGCTCGTCGACGACCTGCTCGGCGAGTATGCGCAGCTGTTCCCCGGGGCGCCCTGGCACCTCGGCGGCGACGAGTACCTCGCCCTGATGGCCTCCGACCCGGAGGGCTCCTACCCGCAGCTCGCCGCGGCCGCGCGGGAGGCCTACGGCCCGGGCGCGGGCATCGCCGACCTGGCCACCGGATGGCTCAACGACCGCGCCGACACCGTCCGGGCGCTCGGCCGCACCCCGCTCGCCTGGAACGACGGCTTCTACCGCTCCTCGAACGTGCCGCCCGACAAGGACATCCAGGTCGCCTACTGGACCGGCAAGGAGATCGGCGCCCGCGAGCCCGCCGCCTATCTGCAGGCGGGCCGTAGGGTCGTCAACTACAACGACGAGTTCCTGTACTACGTCCTCGGCGAGCCGCAGACCTTCGTCTATCCCACCGGCGAGCGCATCTACACCCAGTGGACCCCGCGCGTGCTGCGCGGCACCGACCCCGTCCCCGCAGGCCACGACGACCAGATCCTGGGCGGCTCCTTCGCCGTCTGGGGCGACCTGCCCCGCTCCCAGACGCAGGAGCAGATCGCGGCCGGCATCCGGATGCCGCTGCGGGCGACCGTCCAGAAACTGTGGGACCCGGACCCGCCGGCACTGAGCTGGGACGAGTTCCGGGCCCTCGCCGACAAGCTGGGGTGAGCGGCGCGCGGCCTGGCCGAAAACGTGCCCTCACGGCTGCCCGGGCCGCACCGCGGGCTGCCCCTGTGACAGAACCGGGCCGTCACGCGCAGAAAGGGAAAGTGCGGGCTCCGTGACGGATGGCGCCCCGTCGAGGGAGGCGTGAATGAGCCTGGTGGAACTGATCGCGCAGGCCGACGAGCGCGGACTGGCCGCCAGCGGGCTGGCTTGTTTGGATCGGTGCGTGCCGCTGCTGGGCGGCGACGACGAACTCCTGCGCCCGCTGTGGGCGAACCTCGCCGAAGGCGCCGACCCCGCCGCGTGGGGCGGCCTGCTGGACCAGGCGCGCGACAAGCTGGACGCCCCGGGCCCCGGCGCCGACGAGGCCGCGCTGCTCGCCCGGCGGATGCTGGACGCCGCGCCCGCGACGCGCTCGGGCGGCGAGGTGCGGGAGTGGGCGGACGCCTGCTCGGTCGCCTCGCTCCGGATACACCGGCTGCTCGACCCCGCCGAGGACAGCGGCGATGTCGACTCCTGCCGCGCGGGCGGCACCGAGGGCGTGTCACCGCTCGTCGCCGCCGAACTGCGCCGCCAGGTCACCGTCCTGGAACTGCTCGCCGGCCACGGCCCGTCCGGGCTGCGCAGCGCCCTGGACGTGTCCACGGAGGGCCGGCGGGTGCTGCGCGCCGTCGTGTCGCGCCGTACCCGGCAGCAGGGCTGAGAACCCTCACCGACGGCGGATCCTGTGACCGTGGTGCGGGGGAGGCGGGGCAATCCCGCGCCGGTCGCGGCGAGCGGCCGGAACACAGTGACGAAACCGCCGCCGACCCCGCTCTTGCCTATGTGACGACTCTGACGACGACACATCACGAGACCAGGCCCCAGGCCGCCGCCAAGCCCGTCCGCTGGGCGGCCGACGCGGTGGCGACGATGCGGGAGGGCGCGCGGCTGCGCCTGGACTACTCGGCGCAGAGCCTGTGGCGCGTCGACCGGATGATCGAGGACCTGCGGCGCGAGGACCCGCCGTACGCCGCCATGGAGCAGGTCCTGCGCGGGCTCGGGGCGTACGCCGGTGAGGTCGTCGTCCGGCAGACCGGCGGCGAGTGGTGGGCTTCCGGCGGCGACCACTGGGTCCGCACCCCCGACGGCCGGCTGTGGGACCCCATCGACGAGGCCCGGCGCTGCTTCACCGGGCAGGGCTCCCTGCGGCTGCTGTGCCGGGACGCGACGGCGGGCCGGCCGTGAGGGCGGTCCCGGCGTGACCGACGCCGGGCCGGCCGCCCCGGGAGGCGTCTTCCCGGGGCCCACCGCACAGCTGTGACACTTCTGTGAATCCCGGCGCTGTTGAGACGGGGGACGTCAGTACCGACGACGAGGTCCGTACGGCGCGCTCCCGCAGGCAACCGGTGCGAACGAGGACGGTCTTGGGCCAGGGAGGGGAACCCCGGCGCGTGCAGGCGTACGACGGGGAGCTGGGCGCGGCGGTCGCTCGGGCCCAGGACGGCGACGAGGCCGCCTTCGCGGTCGCCTACCGACTGGTGCAGCCGGGCCTGCTCGGGTATCTGCGCGGGCTCGTCGGCGACGACGCCGAGGACGTGGCCTCCGACGCCTGGCTGGAGATCGCCCGCGACCTGGGCCGGTTCAAGGGTGACGGGGCGGGCTTCCGCGGCTGGACGGCGACGATCGCCCGGCACCGCGCGCTGGACCACCTGCGACGGCTGCGGGTACGCCCGCGGGGCGGCACGCTGGAGCAGGACGTGCTGGAGCTGCCCGGCCCGCACAGCACGCACGAGCAGGCGCTGGAGTCGCTCTCCACCGAGCGTGCCCTGGAGCTGGTCCGGTCGCTGCCGCCCGACCAGGCCGAGGCCGTGCTGCTGCGTGTGGTGGTGGGCCTGGACGGGCCCGCGGCCGCCCGCGTCCTCGGCAAACGCCCCGGCGCGGTGCGCACCGCGGCCCACCGCGGGCTGAAACGGCTGGCACGCCAGCTGGGTGTGACGGATGAGGCTCCCCGGACGCTGGGTGAGTCGACATGAACGACGACGGCGGCGGCAGACCGGCGGAGAGACGGACGGACCCGATGGACCGGGTGGACCCGGCGGGCCTGGTGCACCAGGCGGACCCGGAGGACCGGGGCAACCGGGTGAGCGGGGCGGAAATGGAAGCGGAAGCGGGCATGGGCGAGCGGCTGGACGGCGGCACGACACCCGACCCTGCCGCCGCCCGTCCCGGCCACGGCGAGGGCACGGCGGCGCTGGAGGAGTACCTCGCCGTCGCCCTGCGGCGGGTCGAGCCCGGCTCCGAGGGCGAGCGGCGGGCGCTCGCGGCGTACCGGGCGGCACGGCAGAGCGGTGCCCGGCGGGCGCGGACCCGGCGGCGCGACGACTGGCGGCCCCGTGAGGCGCGGGCCGGCCGGCCGCTGCGGACCACCCTCGCCGTGCTGCTGGCCGGGCTGACCCTCGGCGGTGTCGCCTACGCGGCCGTCGGCGGCACGGACGACAGCCCCGAGGACACCGGGGGACGGCCCGCGGCCCCCGCCGGCGGCGTCCCCTCCGACGGCACCCCGTCCGGCACCGCGCCCTCCGCCGGCGCCGCCCCCGGCGACCGCCCGGGCACCCCCGCCACCGGGTCCGGCCCCTCCGGCGGTCCCCCGACGGCCGAGGACACCGACGAGGCCCGCTGCCGGGCCTACGCGGAGGTCGAGGGCCGCGGCGAGGCGCTGGAGGCGACGGCCTGGGAGCGGCTCGTGAAGGCGGCCGGCGGCGAGAAGCGCGTCGACGCCTACTGCGCCGCACGCACCCGGGCCACGAAGGCCCCGGCTCCGGCGGCCGAGCCGGCCCTGCCGGACGTCGCGGTCCCCTCGGACGGGGCGGTCCCCTCGGACGTGGTCCCGCCGGCCCCCGTGGACCCGCCGACGGTACTGGACCCGCCCGCCGAGACCGGCCGGCCCGACGTGGCGGCCCCGACCGGCCCCGTCGAGGACAAGAAGCCCCGGTAGAAGCGCCGAGGAGCGGCGCCGAGGAGCGGATGAGAACCGGGGGCGGAAGCCCGGCAGACCCGCGGCAGCACCCGGAAGAACCCAGAAGAACGCAGAAGCACGCAGACGTACACAGCAGAACGCAGATCTACACAGCACTACGCAGACGTACACAGCACTACGCAGACGTACGCAGTAGAACGCAGACGACGCGGAAGAACGCGGGAGAGCTGAGGATCAGGGGCGGCGTGGCGCCGAGGCAACGGCCGGGGCCGCCACCCCCCACAGGAGAGGCCCCGGCCGTCGCGCGGACGGGCCGCGCGGCGGCCCGTACTTCCTTCAGCGCCCGGCCGCCGATTTCTGTCACACCCCGCAGCCGTCCACCGCGTCACGAGTTAGTTGCATCTTCTATCTGACTTCGTAGCGCATGGACGGCGAACGGTTTCACGCCGTAACGTGCCTTTCGCGCCGGACTGCCAGGGCTGTGTGGCCCTGAGACTGCGGCGTACGACCGGATCGGTGCGCAAGAGGGGCGCGGTGCTGGGGGACGACGCGGAGCTGACGGCCGCGGTGCTTGCGGCACAGGACGGGGACGAGACCGCGTTCCGGACTGTGTACCGCGCGGTGCACCCGCGGTTGCTCGGATACGTCCGCACGCTCGTGGGGGAGCCGGATGCCGAGGACGTCGCCTCCGAGGCATGGCTGCAGATAGCCCGCGACCTGGAGCGGTTCAGCGGCGACGCCGACCGCTTCCGCGGCTGGGCCGCCCGGATAGCCCGCAACCGCGCCCTGGACCACATACGGATGCGCGGCCGCCGCCCCGCCGTCGGCGGCGACGAGACCGAGCTGACCGGCAAGCCCGCCGAGTCCGACACCGCGGGCGAGGCCATCGAGGCCCTGGCGACGGGCCGCACCCTCTCCCTGATCGCCCGCCTCCCACAGGACCAGGCCGAGGCCGTCGTCCTGCGCGTGGTGGTGGGCCTCGACGCCAAGACCGCCGCCGAGACGCTCGGCAAACGCGCGGGGGCCGTCCGCACCGCCGCGCACCGGGGGCTGAAGCGGCTCGCGGAGCTCATCGGCGAGGATCCGGAATCCACGGGCGTGCTCGACGCGCTGCCCGCCCAGCGAGAACCGCGCGGCAGGACGGTGACGTCCGCGAGTGTGACGCATACGCGACCGCGGACGCAGAAGGACATGTGATGGCCGACGAGCAGTACGGGTGGCTGGACCGCGAAACGGCGGAGCGACTGCTGCGCGGGCAGGCTCCGGATGCCGTCGGCGCCGATGCCGGGGACCAGGCCGAGCGGCTCGCCGAAGTCCTCGCCGCGCTGTCCGCGACACCCGCCCCGACCAGCACCGAACTCCCCGGCGAGGCCGCCGCGCTGGCCGCGTTCCGCAGCGCCCGCGCCGAGCGCCCGGCGGCCCGTGGTGCCGCCGCACGCGGCGGCGGCTCCGACGCCGGGCTGGTCCGGCTCGGCGGCCGCGACGGCTCGGCCGGTGCGCTCCGGCACCCGCGCTGGACCCGCCCGCTGCGGTACGGCCTGGCCGCCGCGCTGGCCGCCGGCATGGTCGGCGGGGTCGCCGTCGCGGCGGGAACCGGAGTCCTGCCGACGCCGTTCGACAGCGCCGATCCCGCCCCCGCCGCCTCGGTCTCCGCGGCCCCGGCCACGCGCCGGCCGCTCGTGACGCCCTCGCCCGACGGCAGCGGTCCCTCGCACCGGCCGGGCGGCTCCGCCGACGGCGGCAGTGCGGGCCGGGACACCGCCCGGGACTCCGCAGGCGCCGGCGTCCGCGGCCGCGACCGCGCCACCCCCGACGGCCCCGGTATCGCGGACACCCGGCACGAGACCGTCGACTCCTGCCGTGCCGTGCGCGACGGCCGCGCCCTGGACGCCGGCCGCAGGCGCGCCCTGGAGGGCGCGGCCGGCGGCTCCACGCGCGTGTGGACGTACTGCAAGGGCTTGCTCGGCGAGCTCGACACCCGCGCCGGGAACGGCACCGGGGGCACGTCCCAGGGCACCGGCCAGGACGGCCGCGGCACCGGCGACCAGGGCGGCAACGGCGGCGGCGAATCCGACGACAAGGACAAGGACAAGGACGAGCCGGGCCACGGCACGGGCGCCGGCGGCCGGGGCGACGGCGACCGCGGCCGGGGCGACGGCGGCAGCGGCGGCGAGGCCGGCGACGGCAGTCAGGTCGGCGACGGCGACCAGGTCGGCGGCGGCAGCGGCGACCGGACCGGCGACGGCCACCGGCGGCGCGACCGCTCCGCCGGCAGCCCGCCGGCCTTCGGCCCCGCCCTGCCCAAGCAGCCCCCCGTGTCCCCGCAACCCTCGCAGAGCCGGGCCCACGCAAGCCGCTGACCTGCGATTTCTCGGGCGCCGAAATTTTCTCGGTGCAGGTGTGACGTTTTCGCGGGCCGCGACGCAGTAATAAGTGAGCCGACTGGTCATCGGCCTCGCACAGAGCCGGGGTTCCCCCCGTACCCGTGGCTCGTGCACCTGGCGCGGGTGGGACACGTTCCCCCGGTCCCGCCCGCGCCCCACACGTCCCGCCGCCGGAGCCTTACCGGTGGACGACGACCTTGTCGCCGTCGCGCACCTGAGCGAAGAGATCCGCGATCGCCGCCTCGTCCCGTACGTTGACGCAGCCGTGCGAGGCCCCCGCGTACCCACGGGCCGCGAAGTCGGCGGAGTAGTGCACCGCCTGGCCGCCGCTGAAGAACATCGCGTACGGCATCGGGGAGTCGTAGAGCGTGGACACGTGGTGGCGTGACTTCCAGTAGATCCGGAACTCACCCTCCCTGGTCGGGGTGTACTCGGACCCGAACCGCACCGGCACGGTCAGCAGGGTCCGTCCGTCCACCATCCAGCGCAGCGTCCGGCTCTCCTTGCTGATGCACAGCACCCGGCCCGTCAGACAGCGCGGGTCCGGCGCGTCGGCCGGCTGGCCCCCCATCAGATACAGCTCCCAGCGCCCGGGTTCGTGCGTCATGCCCAGCAGCCGCCGCCAGGTGACGGTGTCCACCTGCCCGGTGCGCGGCAGCCCCCGCTTGCCCTGGAACCCCTTCACCGCCTCCTCGGTGGCCTCGTCGTACGTCCCCGTCGGCCCTTCGAAGAGCCAGGCGATCTGCCGCAGCCGCGCCTGCACCTCCCGGACGTCCCGCCCGTCCGCGCCCCGCGCCCACAGCACGCGCGCGGCCGGGGCGCCGGGGGCGGCGCTCCCGGGCCTGCCGTCCTCCCCGGGGCCGGCCGGCCCGGTCCTGGTGACCTTCACGGGCGGCACCCCCTGCCCCTGCGCGCCGCCCTCGGCCCGGCACCCGCCCACCGCGAGCACGGCCACCACCGCGACGACCGCCTTGCGCAACCCCGGACTCCGCATGTCGCACCCCCATCGGCACCCCTATCGCCCCCAGAGATGTCTCCCCGCGCGTGACGGGTTGCATCCGGCACGGCATGGTTGTGAGCAAGGTCCCAGCGTGGGGCCCTCCACCGGAGTGCACGGCCGCCGCTACAGTCCGTGGCGAGGGTCGGATTGTACTGGCGAGTAATGAAGCTACGCGGAGGCACACCATGGCACGCGAGTCGGAGTCCGGACTGCCCATCGAGCCGGTGTACGGGCCGGACGCGCTGGAGGGCTGGGACCCGGCGGAGAAGCTGGGTGAGCCGGGCGCGTATCCGTTCACGCGCGGTGT